>NZ_JAHNZT010000031.1 GCF_019039035.1 Citreicoccus inhibens
CATCACGCCGCACACGAAGTTCAAGGCCCAGATTTACGTGCTGTCGAAGGAGGAGGGTGGCCGTCACACCCCGTTCTTCAAGGGCTACCGTCCGCAGTTCTACTTCCGCACCACGGACGTGACGGGTACGGTGAAGCTGCCGGACAACGTTGAAATGGTGATGCCGGGCGACAACATCGCGATCGAGGTGGAGTTGATCACCCCGGTGGCGATGGAGAAGGAGCTGCGGTTCGCCGTCCGCGAGGGCGGTCGCACGGTCGGCGCCGGCGTTGTTGCGGAGATCATCGCCTAGTCGGCTTTGCCGACCAGGCCCCACGGGCACTGAGTGCCGAGGGGAGGGCTACAATGTGGCCTTCCCCTCTCGCATCTGGTGAAATGAGCCATGCCGAAGGGTAATCGTTCCATCATCTCGCTCGAGTGCACGACGTGCAAAGAGCGCAACTACACGACCACGAAGAACAAGCGGAAGAGTCAGGACAAGCTCGAGTTGAGCAAGTTCTGTCCTCGCTGCCGCAAGCACACGGACCACAAAGAAGGTAAGGTCTAGGTCGGGTAGTTCACCGAAGGTTTAGGCCAGTAGCTCCAACGGTAGAGCAGCGGTCTCCAAATCCGCGTGTTGGGGGTTCGAATCCCTCCTGGCCTGCCAGCTTCAGTACGGGGCCCCCGGTGCCAAGAGGTACCGGGGGTCCCTGCCTTTTCGCAGTCCCGCATCCGCAGTCCTCGTGAGGCACCATGGCGACGGCATCAGAGGCCAGCCAGCAGGCTAACCGCTCGGGCATGGACCCGAAGCGGCTCGTTGTCATTTTCTATCTCATTGCCGGCATCGTCCTCGCCCTGTTCCTGGAGCATGTCTTCGGGCTGCTGTGGGCGCGGATTGGCTGGAACGACCGAGAGCTCTTCGAGGGGTTGGGCTGGCGCGTCTCGTCCCTGGTCGGCTATCTGCTCGCCCTGGCGCTGGTCGTGGGCGCGTACGTCAACCCGAAGAGCCACGCCCTGTCCGTGGACGTCGCCACCGAGTTGATGAAGGTCACCTGGCCTTCCTGGTCGGAGACCCGGGCGTCGACGCTGGCCGTGGTCGTGGCCTCGGTTGTGGCCGCGGTGCTGCTCTTCTTCATCGACACCGTCGCCTACAACTTGATGGTGGAGTGGCTGCCAGCTGTCTGGGGGAAGCTGTAATGGCGATGAAATGGTACGTGGTCCACACCTACTCGAACTTCGAGAACCAGGCGAAGAAGAGCCTGGAGGAGAAGGTCCGGCTCGAGGGCCTGCAGGATCAGTTCGGTGAGATCCTGATCCCGATGGAGCAGGTCGTCGAGATGGTGAAGGGCGAGAAGAAGACGTCTCGCCGCAAGTTCTTCCCGGGCTACATCTTCGTGCAGATGGAGCTGAACGATCGCACCTGGCACCTGGTGAAGAACACGCCGAAGATCACCGGCTTCCCCGGCGCGGCTCAGAATCAGCAGCCCACGCCCATCTCGGATGCGGAAGTGACGCGCCTGACGTCGCAGATCTCCGAGGGGACCCTCAAGCCCAAGCCCAAGGTGCAGTTCGAGGATGGGGATACGGTGCGCGTCATCGACGGCCCGTTCGCCAACTTCAACGGCACGGTGGAAGAGGTCAACGCGGAGAAGGGCCGCGTGAAGGTGCTCGTGAGCATCTTCGGTCGCGCGACCCCCGTCGAACTGGATTTCATGCAGGTGGAGAAGACCACCGGCTAGTTGAAGCTTCCACGCCTCCTCATGGGCGTGGACCCACGGGTGGGAGGGTTGCCCCGTCTGGCAACCCGACTGAACCACCCCCTCGAAAGGCAGCAGTCAGCCGATGAAGAAGGTCACAGGACAGGTCAAGCTGCAGATTCCCGCCGGTAAGGCGAACCCCGCTCCGCCGATCGGCCCCGCGCTCGGTCAGCAGGGCGTGAACATCATGGAGTTCTGCAAGCAGTTCAACGCGAAGACCCAGGCGGAGGCCAAGGAAGGTCTGATCATCCCGGTGATCATCACCGTGTATCAGGACCGTTCCTTCACCTTCATCCTGAAGACGCCTCCGGCGGCCATCCTCATCAAGAAGGCCGCGGGTCTCCACACGGAGAAGAAGAAGGGGTCGGGCGCGAAGAAGCCGGGCAAGGAGAAGGTGGGACAGATCACCCGGGCTCAGCTCCAGGAGATCGCCAAGAAGAAGATCCAGGACACCACCGCCGCGTCGCTCGAGGCCTGCATGAACACCATTGCTGGCACCGCGCGCTCCATGGGCATCGACGTCGTCGGCTAGTCCGCCCCCACCTACGAGGAATCCTGTCATGGCTCAGAATGGGAAGAAGTTCCGCGCGGCTGCCGAACTGGTGGACCGCAACAAGCGCTATCCGATCGCCGAGGGCTTTCAGCTCCTGAAGAAGACGGTCGACTCCCGCGCGACGAAGTACGACCAGACGGTCGACGTGGCCATCAACCTGGGTGTGGACCCGAAGCACGCGGACCAGATGGTCCGTGGCGCTGTCGTCCTCCCCCACGGCACGGGTGCCACCGTGCGCGTCGCCGTGTTCGCCAAGGGCGAGCGCGCCACCGAGGCGGCCAACGCGGGCGCGGACGTGGTGGGCGCCGAGGATCTGCAGAAGCGCATCGAGGAGGGCTTCCTCGATTTCGACACCGTCATCGCCACCCCGGACATGATGGGTGTCGTCGGTCGCCTCGGTAAGGTGCTCGGTCCCCGCGGCCTCATGCCGAACCCGAAGGTCGGCACGGTGACCATGGACGTCGCCAAGGCCATCCGCGAGTCCAAGGGCGGTAAGGTTGACTTCCGCGCCGAGAAGGCCGGTATCGTCCACGCGAAGATGGGCAAGTCCTCCTTCACGGCGGACAAGCTCGAGGCCAACCTCAACGCCCTGCTGGATCACGTGATGAAGCTCAAGCCGGCCACGGCGAAGGGCGTCTACCTGAAGGGCATCGCGATCTCGACCACGATGGGCCCGGGCATCAAGCTCGACACCACCGAGGTCCTGCTCCGTCACCGGTAGTCCACCGGCAGGGTAGGGGGCCTGGGAAGCGCACGCTCCACGTCCAGCGCGTGCCCAGGTTCACTCCCCAACATTCATCACTCAGAAAGTTCTGGATCTTTGCTGAAGCCGGGGGTATAGGCCCCCGGCTTTTGCAATTGGGGCGCCATGTCGAGAGACACGGTGTCCCGACCTGGTCCATGACAGCAGGGACCGGAACGGCGGTAGGGGCTCACCCGTTGGCAACCGGGCAACCGGTCGGGTCGTCTCATCCTCCTCCGGTTCAAACGACCGTAAGGTCAGCCCTGCCGAGACTGGAGGTGCGGTGCGGTGCCTTCTCGGAGGCTCCTCTCGCTCTCTGCCGCTTTGGCCCAGGCATCACGCCCGCCGACCACGGTGGGCCATAAAGGAGGTGAGTCAAGGTGCAGAAGAGCGAGAAGGAAGAGTTGATCAAGGAACTCCACGAGAAGTTCGCCAAGACGAAGTCGGCCGTGGTGGCCGAGTTCTCCAAGGTGGACGTGGAGACTGTGACCAAGCTGCGCAAGAAGTTCCGCGAGGGCAAGGTCGAGTACAAGGTCATCAAGAACACGCTGGCGCGCCGGGCTGCTGAGGGCACGTCGGTGTCGGCGATTTCTGCTGACTTCACCGGTCCCGTGGCGCTGTGCATCAGCTACGACGACATGGTGGCCCCGGCCAAGATTCTCACCGAGTTCATCAAGGACTTGGAGACGATCAAGATCCGGAGCGCGGTCGTTGATGGCCGCCGCGTGGATGTCAACGGCGTGAAGGCCCTGGCGAAGCTGCCGGGTCTCACGGAGCTCCGCGGACAGCTGCTCGGCATGCTCAACCAGCCGGCTTCCAAGCTGGTGCGGACCATCGCAGCTCCTGGGTCTCAGCTGGCACGGGTCGTCCAGGCCCATGCCGACAAGGCGCAGGGACAGTAATCGTTCCGAGAAGTTATTCTACCGCAACCTTTCCGGCCGGTTCTGCCCCTGGGGGTGGCTGGCCGTTAGTCGAACAGAGAAGGACACAGTTCCATGGCAGATCTGAACGCGATTGTTGAGCAGCTCTCCTCCCTGACCATCCTGGAGGCCGCTGACCTGGTGAAGCAGCTCGAGGCCAAGTGGGGCGTCTCCGCCGCCGCCGCTGTTGCCGTGGCCGCCGGCCCGGCCGCCGCCGCTGCGCCTGTTGAGGAGAAGACGGAGTTCACGGTGGTTCTCGCGAACGCGGGTGCCAACAAGATCAACGTCATCAAGGAGATCCGTGCGATCACCGGCCTGGGCCTGAAGGAGGCCAAGGACCTGGTCGAGGGCGCGCCCAAGACCGTCAAGGAGGGCGTCAACAAGGACGACGCCAAGAAGATCAAGGAGCAGCTGGTCGCTGCTGGCGCCACCGTCGAGGTCAAGTAGTACCCCGCAGGAGCTGCCTGATTCTCGGGAAATTCCAGGCAGCTTCCTGACCGGATGAGCAGGCCGGCGCTCCCTATGTTGGGGCGCCGGCTTTGCCCATTTGCCAGTTGACAAATTTCCCGGCGCCGCCGCGCGTTACTGAAGTTTGCCCCGCCCGAGCAGCCGTCCCCGGAGACCGAATGCCGACGCAGATCCAGAACAATTTCCGCGCGCGGAAGACCTTCGCGAAGATCGCGAAGATCATCGACATTCCCAATCTCATCAATATCCAGAAGCAGTCCTACGAAAAGTTCCTCCAGGCCGACATCGCCCCTGAGAAGCGCGAAGAGCTCGGTCTGCAGGGCGTCTTCAAGTCCGTCTTCCCGATTCGCGACTTCAACGAGACGTCGTCGCTGGAGTTCGTCAGCTATCACCTGGAGAAGCCGAAGTACGACGTCGATGAGTGCCACCAGCGTGGCATGACCTATTCGGCGCCCATCAAGGTCGTCGTCCGTCTCGTGGTGTGGGACAAGGACGAGGAGACCGGCGCGCAGTCCATCCGCGACGTGAAGGAGCAGGAGGTCTACTTCGGCGAAATCCCGCTGATGACCCAGAACGGCACCTTCATCATCAACGGGACCGAGCGCGTGGTGGTCAGCCAGTTGCACCGCAGCCCGGGTGCCTTCTTCGACCACGACAAGGGCAAGAGCCACTCGTCCGGCAAGCTGCTCTACAACGCCCGCATCATTCCGTACCGCGGCTCGTGGATCGACTTCGAGTTCGACCACAAGGATCTGCTCTACGTCCGCATCGACCGGCGCCGCAAGCTGCCGGCCACCGTGCTCATTCGCGCCCTGGGCGCTGTGAGTGACACGGCCAAGAAGAACCCGCTCGAGTTCAAGGGCTCCACCGAGGAGATCCTGAACTACTACTACGCCACCGAGACCATCTACCTGCTCAGCGGCACGGAGTTCGAGAAGAGCGTCGAGCTGGAGCTGCTCCCGGGTCAGCGCGCCACGCGGGACATCAAGACCAAGACCGGCGAGCTCATCGTCAAGAAGAACCGCAAGTTCACCCGCGCCGCGATCAAGAAGCTCGAAGCGGCGAAGATGACCAAGCTCCCCATCGACGTGGACGAGCTCTTCACCAAGGTGTCCGCCTACGACGTGGTGGACGAGAACACCGGTGAGGTCATCCTCGAGTGCAACGAGGAAGTCAGCCAGGAGAAGGTCGACGAACTCCTCAAGCGCGGCATCAAGGAGTTCAAGGTCCTCTTCATCGACAACCTCAACGTGGGTCCGTACCTGCGTGAGACGTTGATGTTGGACAAGATCGAGTCGCCCGAGCAGGCCATCATGGAGATCTACCGGCGTCTGCGCCCGGGTGATCCCCCGACGCCGGAGACGGCGACGAACCTGTTCAGCAACCTGTTCTTCAACTCGGAGCGCTACGACCTGTCCAAGGTCGGCCGCCTCAAGCTGAACTTCAAGTTCAGCCTCGAGGAGCCACTCGACGGACAGATCCTCACCAAGCGCGACATCCTCGAGGTCATCCGCTACCTGATCGACCTGAAGAACGGCAAGGGGACCATCGACGACATCGACCACCTCGGCAACCGGCGCGTGCGCGCGGTGGGCGAGCTGCTCGAGAACCAGTACCGCATCGGTCTGGTCCGCATGGAGCGAGCGATCAAGGAGCGCATGAGCCTCCAGGAGATCGAGACGCTCATGCCGCACGATCTCATCAACGCCAAGCCGGTCACGGCGGTCATCAAGGAGTTCTTCGGGTCCAGCCAGCTGTCGCAGTTCATGGACCAGACGAACCCCCTGTCCGAGGTGACGCACAAGCGCCGCCTGTCCGCCCTGGGGCCTGGCGGTCTGACGCGCGAGCGCGCGGGCTTCGAGGTGCGCGACGTGCACCCGACGCACTACGGCCGCATCTGCCCCATCGAGACGCCGGAAGGCCCGAACATCGGCCTCATCGCGTCGCTGTCGACCTACGCGCGCGTCAATGAGTTCGGCTTCGTGGAGACGCCGTACCGCAAGGTGGATGCGGGCACGGTCACCGCGGACGTGGCCTTCTACTCGGCGCTGGAGGAGGAGAAGCACACCATCGCCCAGGCGAACGCCGAGACGGACAAGAAGGGCAAGTTCCTCAACGCGCTCGTGCAGAGCCGCCGCGGCGGTGAGTTCATCCAGGTCAAGGCCGAGGACGTGGACTTGATGGACGTGTCCCCGAACCAGTTGGTGTCGGTGGCAGCCTCCCTCATCCCGTTCCTCGAGAACGACGACGCCAACCGCGCGCTCATGGGCTCCAACATGCAGCGTCAGGCGGTGCCCCTGCTGCGCACGGCGGCCCCGCTCGTGGGTACGGGCATCGAGGCCATCGTGGCGCGCGACTCGGGCGTCACGTGCGTGGCCCGCCGCGACGGCATCGTCGAGTCGGTGGACGCCAGCCGCATCGTGGTCAAGGCGGAGACGCCGGCGGCCCTGAGCGACGTGTCGAGCGAGGTGGATATCTACAGCCTCCTCAAGTACCAGCGCTCGAACCAGAACACCTGCCTCAACCAGAAGCCCATCGTTCGCAAGGGCGACCGGGTGAAGAAGGGCGACGTCATCGCGGACGGTCCCGCGACGGAGACGGGTGAGCTGGCGCTCGGCCAGAACGTGGTCGTCGCGTTCATGCCGTGGCAGGGCTACAACTTCGAGGACTCCATCCTCCTCAGCGAGCGCATCCTCAAGGAGGACGTCTTCACGTCCATCCACATCGAGGAGTTCGAGTGCATCGCGCGCGACACCAAGCTGGGCAAGGAGGAGATCACCCGCGACATCCCGAACGTGGGTGAGGAGGCCCTCAAGGACCTGGACGAGAGCGGCATCATCCGCATTGGCGCCGAGGTGAAGCCCGGCGACGTGCTGGTGGGCAAGATCACCCCGAAGGGTGAGACCCAGCTCTCCCCCGAGGAGAAGCTGCTCCGCGCCATCTTCGGCGAGAAGGCCGGCGACGTGCGCGACAGCAGCCTCCGCGTGCCGCCGGGCGTGGTGGGCACCGTCATCAACGCCAAGGTGTTCAGCCGCAAGGGCGTGGAGAAGGACGAGCGCGCCAAGCAGATCGAGTCGATGGAGGAGGCGAAGCTCCTCAAGGACCAGAACGACGAGATCAAGGTCCTCCAGGACAGCGCCTACAGCCGCCTCCGCGGCCTGGTCCGCGGCAAGGAGGTCCAGGGCAAGCTCGTGGATGACAAGGGACGCATCCTCCTGAAGAAGGGGGACATCCTCAACGACGAGCTCCTGGCCACGGTGCCGTACAAGTACTGGGGCGAGATCTCCGTCGGGGATCCGCTGGACTCCCGCCTGCGCGACATCCTGCGCAACCTGGAAGAGACGAAGGAGGCCGTGAAGCTGGCCTTCGGCGAGAAGATCGCCCGCATCAAGAAGGGCGACGAGTTGCCTCCGGGCGTCATCAAGATGGTGAAGGTGTACGTCGCCATCAAGCGCAAGCTGGCCGTGGGCGACAAGATGGCCGGCCGTCACGGCAACAAGGGTGTCGTGTCGCGCGTCCTCCCCGAGGAGGACATGCCGTTCCTGGAGGACGGGCGTCCGGTGGACATCGTCCTGAACCCGCTCGGCGTTCCCAGCCGCATGAACATCGGGCAGATCCTCGAGACGCACCTGGGCTGGGCGGCCAAGGGCGTGGGCGAGCAGCTCCAGCGCTACATCGAGGAGAAGTACAGCGGCGAGCAGCTCAAGAAGCAGCTGAAGACCATCTACGACGACAAGGCCTTCGGCGACTTCGTGGAGACGCTGTCCGATGAGGAGGTCCAGGACCTCTGCCGTCGTCTGAAGAAGGGCATCCACGTCGCGACGCCGGTGTTCGACGGCGCCCGCGAGACGGAGCTGCACAACCTCTTCGACGAGGGCCGCCTGCCGCGCTCCGGTCAGATGGTGCTGTTCGACGGCCGCACGGGAGAGCCGTTCGACCAGAACGTCACCGTGGGCGTGATGTACATGCTCAAGCTGCACCACCTCGTGGACGAGAAGATCCACGCCCGGTCCATCGGGCCCTACTCGCTCGTCACCCAGCAGCCGCTGGGCGGCAAGGCCCAGTTCGGCGGTCAGCGTCTGGGAGAGATGGAAGTCTGGGCGATGGAGGCCTACGGCGCGGCGTACACGCTGCAGGAGTTCCTCACCGTCAAGTCGGACGACGTGGTGGGCCGCACGCGCATGTACGAGGCGATCGTCAAGGGCGACAACGTCCTGGAGAGCGGCCTGCCCGAGTCGTTCAACGTGCTGCTCAAGGAACTCCAGTCGCTGGCCCTGGACGTGGAGTTGCTCGAGAGCGCGCCCCCCGAGCGGCAGCGCAGCTTCGGCGGCGACTTCTTGGGTGGTGGCGACGGCGAGGACCGGAAGACCGGGACCGAGGCCTAAAGAAGCCGGTGCGCCCGCCTGACGGGTCGTTCCCGCTCCCTCGTCGAGGGAGCGGGCGGCCCGTTCTGGGGCGGGGGCCCGAAACATTTGGCGCTGAGGCGCTCAGAAAGTTTTCGGAGGCAACGTGAAGGACATTTTCAACTTCTTCGAGAAGCCGAAGGACCCGCTGTCGTTCAACGCCATTCGCATCGCGCTGGCGTCGCCCGACAAGATCCGCCAGTGGTCGCACGGCGAGGTGAAGAAGCCGGAAACCATCAACTACCGCACCTTCAAGCCCGAGCGGGACGGCCTGTTCTGCGCTCGCATCTTCGGGCCGGTGAAGGACTACGAGTGCAACTGCGGCAAGTACAAGCGCATGAAGCACCGGGGCGTGGTGTGCGAGAAGTGCGGCGTGGAGGTCATCCAGTCCAAGGTGCGTCGTGAGCGCCTGGGCCACATCACCCTGGCCACGCCCGTGGCCCACATCTGGTTCCTGAAGTCGTTGCCGAGCCGCATCGGCAACCTGCTCGACATCACGCTGAAGGATTTGGAGAAGGTGCTCTATTGCGAGAGCTACATGATCCTCAATCCCAAGGCGACGCCGCTGCAGCAGGGCGAACTGGTGAGCGAGGAGAAGCTGCACCGGCTCTACCAGGAGCACGGTGAGGACTCGTTCACCGCGGGCATGGGTGGCGAGGCCGTGCGCTCGCTGCTGGCCGACATCAAGGTGGCCGAGCTGTCCGAGGCGCTCCGCAAGGACATGCGCGAGACGAGCAGCGAGGCCAAGCGGAAGAAGTACGCCAAGCGCCTGAAGGTGGCCGAGGCGTTCCGCGCGTCGGGCAACGAGCCCGAGTGGATGATGCTCGACGTGATTCCGGTCATCCCGCCGGATCTGCGCCCGCTGGTTCCCCTCGATGGCGGCCGCTTCGCGACGTCCGACCTGAACGACCTGTACCGCCGCGTCATCAACCGGAACAACCGCCTCAAGCGGCTCCAGGAGCTGAACGCGCCGGACATCATCATCCGCAACGAGAAGCGGATGCTGCAGGAGGCCGTGGACGCGCTGTTCGACAACGGCCGCCGCGGCAAGACCATCACCGGCCCGAACAAGCGGCCGCTGAAGTCGCTGTCCGACATGCTCAAGGGCAAGCAGGGCCGGTTCCGCCAGAACCTGCTCGGCAAGCGCGTGGACTACTCGGGCCGCTCGGTCATCGTCGTGGGTCCGGAGCTGCGCCTGCACCAGTGCGGCCTGCCGAAGATCATGGCGCTCGAGCTGTTCAAGCCGTTCATCTACAACAAGCTCGAAGAGAAGGGGTACGTCACCACCATCAAGTCCGCGAAGAAGATGGTGGAGAAGGAGCGTCCCGAGGTCTGGGACATCCTCGAGGACGTCATCCGTGAGCACCCGGTGCTCCTCAACCGCGCCCCCACGCTGCACCGTCTGGGCATGCAGGCCTTCGAGCCTGTGCTGATCGAGGGCAAGGCCATCCAGCTGCACCCGCTGGTCTGCGCGGCGTTCAACGCCGACTTCGACGGCGACCAGATGGCCGTCCACGTGCCGCTCTCCATCGAGGCTCAGATGGAGGCCCGCGTGCTGATGATGTCGACGAACAACATCCTCAGCCCCGCGAACGGCAAGCCCATCATCGTCCCGACGCAGGACATGGTGCTCGGCATCTACTACATGACCCGCGCCCGTGAGTTCGCCAACGGCGAGGGCCGCGTGTTCAGCTCCCCGATGGAAGTGCGCGCCGCGTACGACCACGGTGAGGTGCACCTGCAGGCCAAGGTCGTGTGCCGCATCAACGGCAAGCGCAAGGAGACCACGGTCGGCCGCGTGCTGCTGTGGGAAGTGGTTCCGCGCCAGGTGGGCTTCGACGCCATCAACAAGGTGCTCGACAAGAAGTCGCTCGGTAACCTCATCGACCTCTGCTACCGCCTCACGGGCGAGAAGGAGACGGTGCTGCTCGCGGACCGCGTGCGCAGCCTCGGCTACTTCCACGCCACGCGCGCCGGTATCTCCATCGCGCTCAAGGACATGATCATCCCTGCGAAGAAGCAGGAGTTCCTGGACTTCGCGCGCAAGGAAGTGGCGGAGATCGAGAACCAGTACCTCGAGGGCCTCATCACCGACGGTGAGCGCTACAACAAGGTCATCGATATCTGGGCGGAGATCACCGAGAAGGTCGCCCAGGAGATGATGGCGCAGATCTCCCAGGACGAGGCGACGGGGGACAAGGACGGCAAGCGCGAGACGCGCAAGCAGCCGTCGTTCAACCCCATCTACATCATGGCCGACTCGGGCGCGCGTGGTAGCGCCCAGCAGATCCGTCAGCTGGCGGGTATGCGCGGCCTGATGGCGAAGCCGTCCGGCGAAATCATCGAGACGCCCATCACGGCCAACTTCCGTGAAGGCCTCTCCGTGCTCCAGTACTTCATCTCCACCCACGGCGCTCGTAAGGGTCTGGCGGACACGGCGCTCAAGACGGCCAACTCCGGTTACCTGACCCGCCGTCTGGTGGACGTGGCGCAGGACGCGATCATCAACGAGTACGACTGCGGCACGATGGACGGTCTGTTCATCGGCGCCCTGGTCGAGGGCGGCGAGATCATCGAGCCGCTCGGTGAGCGCATCCTCGGCCGCGTGGCCCTGGATGACATCCTCGACCCGGTGACGGGCGAGGTGCTCGTGCGCGCCAACGAGGAGATCGACGAGGACCGCGTCCGGCGCATCGAGAACAGCGGCCTGGACAAGGTGAAGATCCGCTCGGTGCTCACGTGCCAGGCCAAGCGCGGCATCTGCGTGGAGTGCTACGGCCGTGACCTGGCGCGCGGCCGCAAGGTGTCCATCGGCGAGGCCGTGGGCGTCATTGCGGCGCAGTCCATCGGTGAGCCGGGTACGCAGCTCACGATGCGCACCTTCCACATCGGTGGTGCGGCGACGCGGCGCGCGGAGCAGTCCAGCCTCGAGAACCGGTTCGCGGGTACCGTGAAGTTCGCGGCCCTCAACACGGTGCAGAAGGCGGACGGCACCCTGGTGGCGATGAACCGCAACGGCGAGCTCGTCATCGTCGACGAGTCCGGCCGCGAGCGCGAGCGCTACCAGATCATCTACGGCGCGCGCATCCTCGTGAAGGAAGGCCAGAAGCTGGAGGCGGGCATCCTGCTGGCGGAGTGGGACCCGTTCGCCATCCCGCTGCTGACCGAGGTCGGCGGTGTCGTGCGCTACGAGGACATCATCGAAGGCGTCACGATGTCCGAGACGCTCGACGAGGTCACCGGTCTGTCGCGCAAGACGGTCATCGAGTCGAAGGACCCGGAGGCGCGCCCGCGCGTCACCATCCGCGACGCGCAGGGCAACGTGAAGGACCTGCCGTCCTCGCGCAACCAGGCGAGCTACTTCCTGCCGCAGGGAGCCATCATCACCGTCAACGACGGCGATGAGATCCAGGCGGGTGAAGTCATCGCGAAGGTGCCGCGTGAGACCACGAAGACCAAGGACATCACGGGCGGTCTGCCGCGCGTGGCCGAGCTCTTCGAGGCGCGCAAGCCCAAGGACGCGGCGGCGATCGCGGAGATCGACGGCGTGGTGTCCTTCGGCAAGGACACGAAGGGCAAGCGCAAGCTCATCATCACCCCCGAGGTGAATGGCGAGCAGCGCTCCGACCTGGCCAAGGAGTACCTGATCTCCAAGGGCAAGAGCATCAACGTCCACTCCGGCGACCGCGTGAAGGCCGGCGAGGCGATGATGGACGGCGCGGCCAACCCGCACGACATCCTCAAGGTCCTGGGCGAGAAGGAGCTGGCCCGTTACCTGGTGGACGAAGTGCAGGAGGTCTACCGCCTCCAGGGCGTGAAGATTAACGACAAGCACATCGAGACCATTGTCCGGCAGATGCTGCGCCGGGTGCGCGTCACGGATGTGGGCGACACCAACTTCCTGGTCGACGAGCAGGTCGAGAAGTGGGTGTTCGAGGAGGAGAACGAGAAGGTCATGTCCGAGGGGAAGCGCCCGGCCGTGGGCGAGCCCTTGCTGCTCGGCATCACCAAGGCGTCGCTCTCCACCGAGTCGTTCATCTCGGCGTCGTCCTTCCAGGAGACCACCAAGGTGCTCACCGAGGCCGCCATCAACGGCAAGGTGGACTACCTCCGGGGCCTCAAGGAGAACGTCATCATGGGCCGGCTCATCCCCGCCGGCACGGGCCTGCCGAACTACAAGCACCTCGACATCGCGGTGGAGAGCCCCACCGACGAGGTCAACGAGATGGAGGCCGCCCTGGCCGCCACGCATGGCGACGCGGGCCCCCTGTCGCCGCCGCCCCAGCGGCCCGAGGGCACCCAGACGACCGGCGCCGCCTAAGCGCGCACCGGTTCGCCGGAGCCTCTCAAGCTTGTCCAGCCGCCGTCCGGCCTTGAGCCGGGCGGCGGTTTTCATTTTGTCCGGGGCTTCCTTGTCCTCGCCTTGACGGTGATGGCGCAGCGCGTTACGTTGACGCGGACTGTTAACCCGAGCCCGCGATGAACGGGGGGAGAGCCACATGACGACGAGCGAGAAGACGGTGGAGCAGGCCGAGAAGAATGGCGTGGCCCACAACGTGGAGGGCTTCCTGAAGGAGCAACTGGCGCAGGCCCAGAAGCGACTCGAGGGGTTGGAGGGCGAGGCCAGCAAGGTGATGAAGACGCTGGAGTCGCGCGGGCAGGAGGCCGCCAAGGAGGTCCAGCAGCTGTGGACGAAGCTGCAGGCCGGTGAGCTGCTCACGGACCCGCGCGTGCAGGAACTGGGCAAGAAGGTGGACGCGGCGGGCTCGGAGCTGCGCAAGCGGCTGGACACGCTGCAGACCCGCGTCGTCGAGGCGGTGGGCGTGGCGAGCCAGTCCCAGGTGCAGTCCCTCAACCAGGAGCTGTCGAAGCTCTCGAAGAAGCTCGACATGCTGCTCAAGCCGTCGCGCCGCGTGAATGGGGCCAAGGTCAGCGGCAACTCCGCGTCCGCGCCGCGCGCCTGACCGTCCTCGGTAGGACATCTGGGCTCGCAGGCTGCGCTGGTTTTCCACGAGTGGACGACTGGCGTCCGAGGTAGCGGGCCGTCGTTCCCTTCGCCGCGGGGGTGTGCTTATTTCCGCCCCCTCCCAATTGATCCACCCCCCCCCGGGCCCGAGCGGGTCCGAGGCGTACCTCCCGGAGCGACCCCATGGACAACAAGCCCGAGGCCCCCCGAGAGAAGCACCCCGTTGCCGAGACGTTCGAGCGCATCTGGAGCCAGGCGCTCCTCGCGGTGAACACCGCGGAAGAGGAGGCCTCGCGGGCCGTGCAGCGGGTGGCGTCCGTGGCGGGGTGGAGCCAGGACGAGGTGAAGCGGCAGGCGCGTGAATGGACCGAGCGCCTGACGGGTCATCGCAAGGACCTGGAGCACAACGTGGAGGACCGGGTGCGCACCGCCCTGTCGCGGCTGAAGCTGCCCCGGCGCGAGGAACTCCAGGCGTTTGGCAGCCGGCTGGAGCGCCTGGCCGCGCGAATCCAGGACCTGGAGCACCGCAAGTGACGACCTCTTCCGCCTCGGGCGGGAGGTCCTTGGGGACACGGTTTTTCGAGCGACTCCATGCCCTGAGTTCAGGTTGCTCGCGGCTGCCCATGCTGGCGGGCGTGGCGCTCGTGGTGTCGGCGCGGGTGGTTCCGCTCCTGGAGGACCCGTCGGCGCAGCCGATGGTCCCCGAGGCGGTGGTGGCCGAGTCTGTGTCGCCCGAGGGAGCGCTCATCGACGTCGTGCTGGCCAAGCGGGCGCCGGACCTGGGCCTCACCTTGCGCCGTCGGCTGGGGCAGGCCATCGACGAAGAGTCCCGCCGCACCGGGTATGATCCGCTGCTGGTGCTCGCGCTCATCGACGTGGAATCCGACTTCGAGGAGGAGGCTCTCTCCGAGAAGGGCGCGCGGGGGCTGATGCAGATCAAGCCCAGCACGCTGCACTTCCTGGCGGAGAAGGAAGGGCTGCGGCTGTCCCGTGAGGAAGTGATGTCCGACCCGGCGTTGTGCCTCCGGTTGGGCATTCGCTACCTGCGGACGTTGCAGGACCGATTCGGCGGGGACCTGGACCTGGCGCTCATGGCCTACAACGCCGGTCCCACGCGAATCCGCGACGCCATGAAGGCCGGGGACCTGGATCGGTTCCGGCGCTATCCGCGCGCCGTCCGGCGTGACTTCCGGCGGTTCCGGGAGGGCCACGGCCTGGGCGGAGACTGGGCGCTGGCGCAGCGAGAACTGCCGACGGCGGGTGAGCCCGAGCCCTCGACGGCTCCCTGAGCCTTGGGGAGATGAATCTCCGAGGTGTTCGTGCGCTCCATGCAGGCACACGCGCGCCTTGTCCCGTCCCGCAGGGTGCGATAAGTCGTTGCAAGTCCCCGGGACTGTTGAAGATTCCCAGGAGGCTCGACCATGCCCCGCACGTTTCCTCGCGCCGTCCTCGCCGCCGCGGTCCTCGCGGCCCCCGCCGTGGCGCTCGCTGGCTCTGTCTACCTCAATGGCATCAAGATCGACGGGGTGACGAACCAGCGGTTCGAGAAGGCCACCGTCCGCATCGATGAGCAGGGGAACATCTACATCGAGGCGCAGGGGTACGCGGCGCGGGTGATGTCCGTACCGGCTCCGGCCGCGCCCGTCGCAACGACGCCCACGCCGGCGCCTGCGCCTCCCGCCGCGGTCGCGGTGCCCGCCTCGGCGACGAAGGAGCCCGCGCCTCAGGCAGTCCCGGCCGCGGGACCGCCTCCCGCCGCGTCACCCACTCCGGCGACACCGCCCCCCGCCGTGACGGGGCCCGCGCGCCTCACCCAGCGCTACTGGCTGGTGACGGAGCAGAGCGTGCCGGGGATGACGGAGTACGACATCGACCTGTACTTGAACTCGCGCTGGGTGCGGAAGCTGCGCAACAACGAGGAGCAGGTGGTGATGGACATCACCAAGAACCTGCTCCCCGGCGACAACACGGTGACGCTCATCGCCCACAAGTCGGCGGTGGGGAGTCGGCGCAGCGTGTCTGCGCAGCACGTGTTCCGGGTCATCATGGGGGAGGGGAATGAGGGCGGCGGCAACGTGATGATCGACAACCCGCTCATTCGCTTCCAGGCGACCGCGGCCGATACCCAGGACATCACGAAGGAGTTCACCCTCACCACGCGCTGAGGCGCCGTGAGGGGAACGGAGACCCACGTGTTCACCATCGACGAGCGCTACCGGGGACTGCCTGCCAGTCGCGAGCAGGTCCTCGCCCTGCACACCCCGCTCAACACGCCGCATGTGGCCATCCCTGGCAAGCAGGCCGGGGCCGCGCAGGCGTTCGTGGTGGGGCTTCGCGGAGGGCAGGGCGCGGGGGTGTTCATCTACCTGTACCTGGCGGATGCCGAGGACTGCGCCGTCTACGTGTCGGGCCGGCGCATCCAGAACGCGGATGAGTTCCGCGAGGACGAGAGCGACGCGCTCGCGTTCCTCGAGTCGCTGGGCTTCATGATGGACAACGCCAACTGGCGCGCGATGGCGACGGCCCAGCAGGACGAGTTGCTGCGGACGCTCCCGGTGTTCTTCAAGGACCCGAAGCTCGTGCCCGCGGTCAAGGCGCGCGCCGAGGAGAAGCGCAACGTGGCCACCACCTTGGGCCGTTTCCTGGCGGCCTTCTGACCTCGTACCCCGGATTCCCGCACATGCCTCGCATCTTCCTCGCCTGTTCTCTTGCTGTGGTGGTCGCGCTCGCTGGTTGCGTGCACGTCCCGACCGACAAGGAGCGCAACAGCTCGCAGATCCACTTCGATCTGGGCGTGCAGCAGCAGCAGAACGGCGACGTTCAGGACGCGCTGCGCGAGTTCCAGAAGGCGCTCGAATACAACCCCGAGAACGCGGAGGCGCACAACGCGATGGGAATCCTCCTGCACCTCGCCTTCCGGCGGCCTGCGGAGGCGAAGGGGCACTACGAGGAGGCGCTCAAGCTGCGTCCGACGTTCTCGGAGGCTCGCACGAACCTGGCCAACGTGGAGCTGGATCAGGGCCGGTACGATCAGGCCATCAAGCTCTACGAGGAGGTCCTCAACGACATGCTCTACGCGACGCCGTTCATCGCGCAGGGCAACCTGGGGTGGGCCCAGTACAAGAAGGGCGAGACGGACAAGGCGCTGCAGAGCATCAAGGCGGCCGTGACGCTCAACCCGAACTTCTGCCTGGGCTACAAGAACCTCGGGCTCATCTACGACGAGACGGGGCGCACCGAGGACGCTTGCCGCCAGTTTGGGCGGTACCGGGAGAACTGCCCGGAGGTCGCGGACGCGTACCTGCGTGAGGGCGTCTGCCAGGCGAAGTTGGGGCAGGTGGAGGCCGCGAAGCAGGCCTTCTCCCAGTGCGAGGCGAAGGCCAAGGCCAGCGAGCAGGGGCTGAAGGACGATTGCCAACGCCTGCTGGGTCACCTCTAGTCCGTTCCCCAGAGAGCTCGTGGATCACGTCGACTTTGGCAAGTATCTGAGCCAGCAGCGGGAGCTGCGGGGGTTGTCGCGCGAGGAGGTCTCGCGTGCGACGAAGATTCCCCCGAGCTTGGTCGCGGCGTTGGAAGCAGGGCAGGTGGAGCGCCTGCCCGCGCGCGTGTTCGTGCTGAACTACATCCGGGCGTATGCGCAGGTCATCGGGCTGTCTCCCGAGGAGGCGGTGCTGCGCTACGAGGAGGTGGACAAGGCCGTGCCCGCGCCGGCTCCGGCCCAGCTTGAACGCGAGCGGCGCAAGCGGGCCTACGTGAGCCTGTCCGCGCTCGTGGTGCTCGTCCTCGCGGGCGTGTACCTGTTCCTCGTGCTGACCGGGAAGCTTCCCTCGCCGCTGAGGCGTTGAACGAGGCCATGGAGCGCTACGTCGACGACGCACTCGTCCTGTCCACGACGGACTACGGAGACTCGGATCGGCTGGTGACCGTGCTGACGCGCGAGCACGGGAAGTTGACCGCGTTCGCCGCGGGCGCGCGCAAGAGCAAGCGGAGGTTCGCGGGCGCGCTCGAGCCGTTCATGCGCCTGCGCATCCACGTCGTGGAGACGCGCGGGACGACGGTCCGGCTGGACGCGGCGGACATCGTCGCGGGGTACTACGCCGCGCGAGACGACCTGTCGCTCATCGCGCGAGCGCTCTATGCGGTGGAGCTGTGCCGCGAGCTGACCCGCGAGCATGAGCCCCAGGCGGAGCTCTTCACGCTGCTGGAGGAGTACCTGGTCCGGCTGAACGCGAAGGAAGCGGGCCCCACTTCGCTGTTGGCGTTCGAGCTGTCGGTGCTTGCGCATGCGGGGCTGATGCCCCGATTCGATTCGTGCTCGCTCTGCGGGGGGATTCCGGGCGAGCGCCCTCGCTTTGATCAGGAGCACGGCGGCGCCATCTGTGAGCCGTGTGGCGGCCGGGCCCGTGAGTCCGTGGCCGTTCCCGTGGCGCTGCTGTCCGGGCTTCGTGCCCTGCAAGAGGGTCAGCGCACGCCGCTGCCCGCGGACCTTCGGGCCCGAGCGCGAGGACTGCTCAACGTCTTCATCTCTCACCACCTGGGTCGGCGCTTGAAGAGCGTGGACTTCATGGCTCAGGTGGGGCTGGACTAGGACACAGCGACATGAGCGACGCGGGGCCGCTGGACGTGGTGTGCGTGGGGGAGACCTTGGTGGACTTCCTCCCCGCGGCGACAGGCCGAGCGGTGCGCGAGGTGGAGTCCTGGCATCCGTGCTCTGGAGGTTCGCCCGCCAACGTCGCGGTGGGGCTCGCGAGGCTCGGGCTGCGCTCGGCGATGGTGGGCGTGGTGGGCGCGGATGAGTTCGGGCACTTCCTTCGGGACAGGCTGGCCGCGGAGGGCGTGGACATCAGCCACCTGCGACAGGTGACCGAGGCGCGCACGGGCCTGGTGTTCATCTCCCTGGATGCGAAGGGGGAGCGCACCTTCACGTTCTTCCGGACGCGCTCGGCGGAGTTTCTGCTCGGGCGCGCGGATGTGGATCCGGCGCTCCTCTCGCGTGCGAGCGTGGTGCACTGCGGCTCCAACTCGCTGCTGCTGCCCGAGTCGCGCGAGGCCATGGTCACGATGCTCGAGACGGCGCGGGCGGCGGGCCGCATCGTGAGCTGCGATCCCAACCTGCGCCTGCACGCGTGGGAAGACCCTGGCGAGCTGAAGGCGTTGCTCGCGAGGCTGTTGCCGTTGTGCACGGTGGTGAAGCTGTCCGAGGAGGAGATCTCCTTCTGCACGGGCGCGGAGACGCCCGAGGGCGCGCTGGTGGCGCTGTCCTCGATGGGCGTGCGACTGCCCGTCGTGACGCTGGGCGAGCGCGGCGTCGTCTTCCTCTGGAATGGGGAGCGGGTGCACGTCCCGGCCCCGCGCGTGGAGGTGGTGGACACCACGGGGGCGGGTGACGGGTTCGTCTCGGGGCTCCTGCATGGGCTGGTGCGCTGGTACGGAACCCCTCGCGCCCTGGAGGCGGCGACGCGCGCGGAGCTGGAGTCGCTCTGCACGTTCGCCTGCGCGGTGGGCGCGCAGGTCGTCACCCGGCTGGGCGCAGTGGCCGCGCTTCCTCGCGCTGGCGACGTGGAGGCGTGGCTTCCGCGCCGCCCGCCTCCCGCTGGGTGAGGTGGGGCACGGCCCCGCGTCGGCCTGATGCGTCAAGGCGTGGCCCCGGAGCGTTCGCGGGCCCGATTTCGCATCGCGGATCCGCGACTCGTCCGAGGGGAGATCCGGCCCTGGGGTCTTTTCGACGCGTTGTCAATCGACGGTGAGGTCGCGGCCGGGTAACATGCTGCGGCACATGAGTACGCAGGGAGGCGCCGGAGCTGATCCCGATCGGGGGCGGCGCATCGGTAAATACGAGATCCTCACGCGCCTCTCGATGGGGGGGATGGCGGAGCTGTTCCTGGCCTTCACCTCGGGGCCTGGAGGCTTCCGCAAGTTCGTCGCGGTGAAGCAGATCCTCCCGGACATCAAGAAGGACGACCAGTTCGTCAAGATGTTCCTGGACGAGGCGCGCATCACCGCGGCGTTCTCCCACGCCAACATCGGGCAGGTTTTCGATCTGGGCGAGGAGGACGGCGAGCTGTACCTCGCCATGGAGTTCCTGCCCGGTCAGAACCTCGAGCAGGTGGTGAAGGCGGCCTCCCGAAAGGGGCAGCCGCTCCCTGTCGGGTTCTCGTCGCGCGTGCTGCGTGACTCTTGCCTGGGGCTGCACTACGCGCATCACTTCACGGATCCCGCTGGCAAGCCCGTGGCGGTGGTTCACCGCGACGTCTCGCCGAAGAACGTGATGATCACCTACGACGGGGTCGTGAAGGTGATCGACTTCGGCATCGCGAAGGCGCGCGGGAAGCTCGGTCGCACCCAGGTGGGGACGGTGAAGGGGACCAGCGGCTACATGTCCCCCGAGCAGGTTCGCAACCAGGCGTTGGACGGGCGCAGCGACCTGTTCTCCGCGGGCGTGATGTTGCATGAGCTGCTGACGGGCCAGCGGCTCTTCAACGGGCCTCACGAAGCCGCGGTGATGATGCAGATCGTGAGCGACGAGATTCCCTCGCCGCGCTCGCTCAATCCCGCGGTCCCCGAGGCGCTGGACGCGGTGGTGATGCGCGCGCTCGCGCGGGACTCCTCGAAGCGCTTCGCCACGTGCCGCGAGATGGCGCGCGCCATCGAGGCCGCGCTGGGCTCGGAGCTGTTCGACGAAGACGGCATGGCCGCCGTCATGGGGGAACTCTTCGAGGAGAAGCGCCAGAAGACGCGCACGCTCCTGGAGTTGGCCAGCCGCGCCGAGGATGCCCGCGTCAGCGAGGCCGCCGGCGCGCTCCAGCAGGAAGAGGGTCCGGAGGGCGCTGGCGCGGCGAAATCCCCGCCGCGTCCGCGACTCACGCCGGATGTCCCTTCGGACGCCAACTCGCCGACGCGCAGCCTCCCCGCGCGGCGCCCCGAGGCCGCCCACACGCCTCGCACGGGCCGCACGGTCGATACGTCCCCGGGGACGCGCACGCCTCGGCCCGCAGGTACGGAAGCCGCCGCGCCCGCTCGCGCGCCTCGCGTGGACAGTGCTCCCGAGGGCGCTCCGTCACGCACGCCGCGCCCGCGGCTCGTCGCGAAGTCCGAGGCAGATGAGGCCTCCGCTCAGACGGGAGTGGAGGAGGCGCTCAACGAGCCGAGTGACCTGCAGACGCAGCGCTTCCGGTCTCGGCCCCCGCGTCCTGGTGCGGCTCCGGCGCGGGCGGGACGTGCGGGTGGCGCGCGCAGCGACACGCCACGTGAGACGCCGGCGAGCGGAAAGCAGGGCTCGGGTTGGCTCGGAAAGATTGTCTGGCTGGGCGTCATCGCGGGCTTGGGCGTGCTCGTCTCGCGCGAGCCCGTGCGCAAGCTGTTCGTCCCCGCGTATGAGTCCGCGAAGAAGTGGGTGAAGGACGAGCTGGATCCGCCCGCGCCCCAGGATCCCGCGGCCGATGCGAAGTGGCCGCCCGCGCGCAGCGGCCCTCCCGCCACGTTCGTTCAGCACGAGGCCCCCGCCGAGCCGACCACGCCACCTCCCGCCCAACCCGAGGCTCCCGCCAAGGTCGAGGAGCCCGTCGTCGAGGAGAAGAAGGACACCAGGTCCGCCACCGCGAACAAGGGGACGCGCGCAACCAAGGATGGCGCCAACTCCGCGCATCGTTCGGGTGCGACGGAGGAGGCGGTCGCGGCCAAGGGCAAACGGGGACGCCCGGCGACTTCCGAGGCGCCCGCAGCTCCGCGAGCGCCCGCGGCTGAGCCCGTCACCACCGTGACGCAGAGCCCGGATGGCATGGCGCAGGTGCTCGACACGCGCACGGCGAAGGGCGCGGCGAAGGCGGGCCTCGGTTGGCTGACCCTGTCCACGCTGCCGCTGCACGCGGCGGTGTTCGATGGCTCCACGCAGTTGGGGACCACGCCGCTGCAGAAGTTCCCGCTGCCCGTGGGGACCTATCGCTTGCGAGTGGTGGACCCGACCAGCTCCGACGGCGCGAGCAAGTTGTTGTCCGCTCCCATCCGTCCAGGTGAAGTGACGAAGCTCCAGATTCGACTGGCCGACCTCCCGAGCTACGCGGACTGACGGCCGTTCTTGACGCTCCCGGACCCCCTCACTAGGGTCCGCGCGTCTTTCCTTCGACGCACTGCGAGAAGGACTCGCCAGCTATGTACTTCCAGGACCTGATCCTCACGCTCCAGAATCACTGGGCCAACCAGGGCTGCATCATCACCCAGTCGTACGACACTGAGGTGGGAGCAGGGACCATGGCGCCCTATACATTCCTTCGCGCGCTCGGTCCCGAGCCCTGGAATGTGGCGTACGTGCAGCCGTCGCGTCGCCCCGCGGATGGTCGCTTCGGTGAGAACCCGAACCGTCTGTTCCAACACCACCAGTTCCAGGTCATCCTCAAGCCCGCGCCGAAGAACGTCCAGGAGCTGTACCTGGAGTCGCTCCGGAAGATTGGCGTGGATCCGCTCGCGCACGACATCCGGTTCGTCGAGGACGACTGGGAGTCTCCGACGCTGGGCGCGTGGGGCCTCGGTTGGGAAGTGTGGTGTGACGGGCAGGAGATCACCCAGTTCACCTACTTCCAGCAGTGCGGTGGTTTTGACTGCAGGCCGGTCGCCGCGGAGATCACCTACGGACTGGAGCGCCTCTGCACCTATCTGCAGAGCGTGGAGAACGTCTTCGACCTCGAGTGGGTCAAGGGCGTGAAGTACCGGGAGATCTTCCATCCGAACGAAGTGGAGATGAGCGAGTACGCGCTCCACCAGTCGGATCCGCAGATGCTCTTCGCGCTGTTCGACGCGTACGAGAAGGAGTGCAAGCGCCTCATCGAGCGAAAGCTGCCGCTGCCGGCCTACGACTACGCGCTGAAGTGCTCGCACACGTTCAACCTGCTGGATGCGCGCGGCGCCATCTCCGTCACGGAGCGCGCCAACTTTATCAAGCGCGTGCGCGACAACGCGCGGCTGTGCGCGGAGGGCTACCTCCAGATGCGCGAGCGCCTGGGCTATCCGCTGACCAAGACGCCGTGGACCGTGGGCGAGCAGCCGCCCGTGCTCGAGGGCAAGCCCGCGAGCGACTACTGGAAGACGGTGCAGCTCAACAAGCCGGTGGAGAAGAAGGACAAGGCGGAGGTGGCCCGTGGCGCGTGATCTTCTCCTGGAGGTGGGCGCCGAGGAGATTCCGGCGTCGTTCATCACCCCCGCGCTGGAAGACCTGAAGCGCGTGCTCACCGAGCGGATGGCGGAAGCGCGCCTGAAGCACGGCGAAGTGCGCACGCTGGGCACGCCGCGCCGTCTGGCCGTCATCGTGCGCGACATCGCCGACGCGGGCGACGACGTGGTGAAGGATGTCCTCGGGCCCAGCGCCAAGGCCGCCTTCGACGCGCAGGGCAAGGCCACCAAGGCCGCGGAGAAGTTCGCCGAGAGCCTCAAGCTGGACGTGTCCGCGCTCGGGCGGACGCAGACCCCCAAGGGCGAGTACGTGTCCGCGCGGGTCGAGGAGAAGGGCCGTCCGGCCGCCGCGGTGCTCCAGGACGCGCTGCACGCGGCGGTGCACGGCGTGAACTTCCGCAAGTCCATGCGCTGGGGCGACGTGGACGTGTCCTTCGCGCGCCCGGTGCAGTGGATGATCGCGCTGTTGGGCGGCGAGGTGTTGCCGGTGGTGTTCGGCGACGTGAAGAGCGGGCGCACCACCTATGGCCACCGCTTCCTGGCCCCGGGCGCCATCGAGGTGGCGGGGCCGAAGGACTACGAGGCCGCGCTGGAGAGGGCGCACGTCATCCCGGACCTCGCCAAGCGCCGCGCGCTCCTCGTGGAGCGGGTGCGCGCCGCCGCCCAGTCCGCGGGCGGCGCGGTGCTGGAGGATGAGGGGCTGATGGATCAGGTCACCAACCTGATCGAGCTGCCGAATCCCGTGGTGGGCACGTTCGAGGCGCGTCACCTGGACCTGCCGCCCGAGGTGCTGGTGCAGGAGATGAAGAGTCACCAGCGCTACTTCTCGCTGGTGGACGGGCAGGGGAAGCTGCTGCCCAAGTTCATCGCCGTGTCCAACACGCCCGTGCGCGACTCGCAGCTCAGCCTGCGGGGGTATGAGCGCGTGCTGCGCTCGCGTCTGGCGGACGGACGGTTCTTCTTCGATGAGGACCGCAAGACGCCGCTGGCGGACCGCGTGGAGAAGCTGGGCCGCGTGGTGTGGCAGAATCAACTCGGCACCTATCTGGACAAGGTGGAGCGGTTCCGCTCGCTGGCCGTCTGGCTGGCAGAGCGCTCCGGCAAGGCGAGCGAGGCGGCCACCATCGAGCGCGCCGCGACGCTGTCCAAGGCGGACCTCGTCACGGGCATGGTGGGCGAGTTCCCCGAGCTTCAAGGGGTGATGGGCCGCGAGTACGCGCGCGCCGGCGGCGAGCCGGAGGCGGTGGCGGTCGCCATCTTCGAGCACTACCTGCCGCGCGGCGCCGAAGACGCGCTGCCGTCGCAGGATGGTGGCGCCTTCGTTGGCCTCGCGGACCGGCTCGATTCGCTGTGCGGCATCTTCGCCATCGGCAAGGCGCCATCGGGCGCGGCGGACCCGTTCGCGCTGCGTCGCGCCTGCCTGTCCATCATCCGCATCGTGTTGGGGCGTGGCTATCGCTTCAGCCTCTCCGGCGCGGTGGATGAGGCGCTCCGCTTGCTTGCGCCGAAGATCGCCAACGTGAAGCGCAAGCCCGGCGAGGCCTCGCCGCGCGAGCAGGTGCTGGAGTTCTTCCGCGGCCGTCTCAAGGCGCTGTGGGGAGAGCACCACCGCACGGACGTCGTGGAGGCCGTGCTGTCCGCGGGGTTCGATGACCTGGTGGCGGCGCACAAGCGGGTGGAGGCGCTGAGCCTGCTCGTGGGGCGCGCGGACTTCCAGCCGCTCGCGGTGGCGTTCAAGCGCGTGGCGAACATCGTCGAGAAGCAGGGCAAGGACGTCGCGGAGGGGCAGACGAATCCCCAGAAGTTCACCGACGAGCCCGAGCGCAACCTGCACGCGGCCTTCACCCAGGCGCGCGCCAAGGTGGGCTCGCTGGTGGGCACGGACGACTTCGCGGGGGCGCTGCGGGAGATCACCAGCCTGAAGCCCGCCGTGGACGTCTTCTTCGACAAGGTGATGGTGATGGCGGAGGACAAGGACCTCCGCGAGAACCGCATCCGGTTCCTCACGGAGATTGGTGCCCTGTTCAATCAGGTGGCCGACTTCTCGAAGATCCAGGCCGAGGCGCCCGCGTCCGCGGCCTGAGCCCCCCTGGGGAGGGGGCGGGCACCGGGATTCCCGGGGTGGCTGCTTGCCTCCCCGGGTGTCCCAAGGCGTTGGGTGGCGGGCGTCCGGGAATACGGCGAGCCCTTTGCAGTTGCCCGCGACGGGGCCCGTTCCTACACTCCGCCCCCCTCTGATGCGCCCCTCCTTCCTGACCTCCGCGCTGCTCCTGCTCGCGTCGTGCTCGGCCACCACCGAGTCACACCCGTCTCCCTCGACCCGCTTCGTGTACCCAAGCGGCCTTGAGTTCTGGCGACCCGCGGGCAGCCTTCCGCCGTCCACCAACGGCTACCTCTTCGTCGCGAGCGCCAACTTCGACAGCTGCTTCGACAGCGGCGCGGTCATGGCGGTCAACCTGGATTCGATTGGACAGGGGCAAGGCAAGCCGCTGCCCACCCTGGACCCCGCTCAGCCCTTCAGCGGCACGCCGCTGGAGATCACCGAGCTGAACGTGCCCTCCGAGGCGTACGTTCAAATCGACAGCTTCGCGGGGGAGATGGCCTCGTGGAGCAACCCCGGCAACGGCGGGCTGCCGCGCCTCTTCGTGCCGTCTCGGGCGAAGAACAACTTCCTGCACGCCATCGATTTCAAGCTGGATGGCGGCACGGGCGCACTGGCGTGCGCGCAGAGCGGCGCCGGGCGTGACTGTGCTCAGAATGCGCTGTCGCTCACGAGCGACATCCCGCACTCGGCAGCCGACCTTCCGAGGGCGCCTTCGCCGATCGGCGTCACGGTGGATCCGGCCTCGGGTTCTGTCTACGTGACGCACTCGGAGGCGGCGGACTCTCCGGCGCGCACGAGTAAGAACTTCGCGAACTATCTGGTCTCGGTGCCGGCGGACAATCCCGTCCGGGACAACCTGGAGTTCATCTTGCTGTCGCGGGATGGCCTCACGTACGGCGGCACGGACGCGACGGCGGTGGGGGATGGGTACCTCTACGTCACCGGTCGCAACTACGTGCAGGGGTCGTCGGGCACGGTGGGCGCCAGCTTCATCCTGCGGCTGGTCGACAAGTTCGACCACACGCACGTCATCGAGCCGAACGTCTTCTCCCAGGTCCGGATCAGCGAGGCGCGTGGGGCGCAGGTGGTGCGTGCTCCGGTGGACCCCGCCGCGCCGCTGGTGCGCAAGGAGCGGCTCTACATGCTGGCCCGAGGGCCAGACACGCTGCTCGTCTTCGACTTCGAGTACAAGCTGCCGGATCCGGCCTTGGGCGAGGTGCGCCCGAGCACTCCCTCGTTCCGCATCGTCTCGACCGTGCCGATGCCGGGTGGAACGAGCGAGCTGCGGTTGGTGCGCCGCTCGAAGGGCTCGGTGGGCGACAACATCATCGCGGTGACGAGCACGACGGATGGCGCCCTGTCTCTCTATGACGAGAAGCTGGGGCAGGTCGTGGCGCAGGTAGCGCTCGGCACCGGCTTGAACCAGAACACGAACCCCACGCAGTCCTTCGGGCTGGCCGTGGACAATCCGGACGGAGAGTTGGCCGCGGGGGCCGCGGGACGGATCAACGCGGCCCGGGTTTTCGTGACGAACTTCGGAGCGGGCCAGGTCACCGTGGTGGACATCCCGGATCTCAATCGCCCCCAAGATGCGCGCCTCGTCGCGCGCATTGGCACGCGCCAGGAGCGCGATCTGCGCCAAGGCACCAGCGTGTGTGAGGAGAACAACCCGTGAAGCGCAGCACCCTTGCCGCCCTGATGCTGGGCGCCGCCGGCCTGACCGGGGCGTGCTCCGATACGACGACGACCGCGGGCATCGCGGGCCTGTCTGGCACCTATGACGTGGCGCTCGTGGACCAGCTCGTCTTCGTGACGTCGCAGGACCAGAACGAGCTGCGCGTGCTGGACCTGAACATCTCGCCGCGGCAGTTCATCCCCGCGCCCAACCCGTTGCAGCCCCTGGCCATCCCTGTCCTGGAGCGGCCGGACGCGCTCACGAAGGACACGGGCTACGACGACGCGGGCTTCGATGTCATAGGCCCTTATGTGTATGCCCGCAGCTCCGGCGGCCAGCGCATCTCCGTGGTGGCCGCGGATCGCAAGAATCTCGTCGAGGTCCAGCGCCTGGACGTGGGCGCGCTGCTGACGGCGTTCGCGGCGCGGGCTCCGGCGGCTGCTGGCGCGCCCAGCGTGCTCTACTACGCCTTGCAGACCCAGCCGACCGGCATGGATGCGACGGCGTGCCCTGCGGGAGTGGGCGTCATCATGCGGCAGGAGCTGCCGGGGCCGGAGGCGCTCGGGAGCACCTCGCTGCCCGCGCCCACGCCGGTCTTCTGCATGGAGCCGCAGGAGTCCGCGCTGTCGCTCCTGGTGTTGCCCGAGGTGTTGCCCAAGCGCGATGCCTCCGGGGAGCCCAAGGTCGATGACCCCGGGGAGCCCGAGCCGCTGGCGGTGGCGCTGCGCAACGTGAATCGTTCCGCGGCCACTCCTGGCGCGAGCCTGAGCCGGACCATCCGCATTCGCGGCGAGGTCACCGCCGCGGGGCCGAGGCAGACGCCGCTGGTCACCTATACGCGGCCCGAGCAGGGCGCGGGGACGGGAACGGCCATCGCCGCGCGACTGCTGGCCACGCACCCCGTCGTCCAATCGGCGGTCATGGACGCGAATGGCAAAGTCAATCCGGACGCGAATGGCAACATCGTCTTCGAGCCCGTCCCGGGGATGGGGGCCGGGCGCTTCATCTACGCGGTGCTCGATGAGCTGACCTGCACGGGTGACAGCTGCGTGGGCGTCATCGCGATCGATTCCGTGACGGGGACCCTCGCCAAGGACGTCACGGGCGCGGACATGCTCACGCTGCTGCCTCCCGCGGGCCTGCCCACCGGGCTGACTCTGCACCGGGGCCTGAACATCAACAACCGGACCGACAAACCCCTCTACCCGCCGCTGCTGGGGATCATGCCGTCCTCGGATGGCACCATCACGCTGTTCAGCGCCGACACGCGCCGCGCGCTCAACCTGTCGACGTCCGTGCCGACCGTGAATGTCGAGCTGCGGGACGCGCTGGAAGTGGCGCGGTCTCCTAAGCCGCCCGAGCCAGCGGTCCAGGTCATCCAGGGCTACCGGGATCCGATGGATCCGCTCAACGTCAAGCCCGTGTGCAAGGACACGAACAGCCTGTGTGGCGGCTCGCTCCCGAGCATCGTCTGGCGCATCGTCGCCAACGGAGTCCTGCCGGGAATCTCAGCCGTGGCCCGGGATGTCACCAGCCCCCTGCTGACCGTGGACGCGACCCAGGCCGCGCTCATCCAGGACAACGACCTCATCTCGCTGCAGACGGATACGGTCGCGTGCGGCACGTATGTGCGGGTCAAGAAGGTCGCGCTAAGCGATGGACGGGTGCAGATCCTCGACACCGCAGTGACGCCGCTGCCCACCGACTGCGCCACCTATGGGCGGTTCTCGGTGCTCGCGGACGGGGCCGAGAAGTTCGTCCTCTACTCGGGGACGGAGACCAGCGACAACTACGTCCGCCGGCTCGCGGGCGCGACCTACTACGAGGTCCTGCAGCCCTCGTCGTACTACTACCACCCGGACACGTTCGGCACCGGCGACTTCCCGACCACGCCGTACTCGGTGTTCCTGTACATCAACTACACCACGGTGCAGGCGGGGGATCGCTACGTGGTGTCCCTGTCGTCGGGATACCGTCCGTACGTGTTCTCGGTGGACAACTCGAGCACGTCGGGGTTGAGCGCGTTTCGCTTGCCGGGACCCGTGGTCGCGGCCGACGTCAACTCGAATACCGAGGCCTATATCGCCTACCCGTCAGCCGACGGCATCCTCCAGGTCACGCTCCAGCTCGTGTTGGACAACGAGGCCAACGCCCGGGCGGTGCGCTCGTTCCAGTAAACTGGGCGGGCCGAGAGTGGTCTGCTATCGTCCGAAGCGTCCAGTTTCGCCGAGTCAAGACCGATGATCGATCAGAACTCCCGCCCTGCCCGCAAGGTCGGCATCGCCGACCACCTGTGGGAGACGTACGAAGACATGGCCCAGCAGATGGGCTCCGATCGTGACGCGCTCATCAATCAGGCGCTGTTCATGTTCGCCCGGCTGAATGGGTTCATCGAGGCGAGAGGCCGGGCAGAGGCCTCCGCCGCCGTGGCACCCGCGCCAGCTGCTGCTGCCCGTCCCGCTGCCGCCGCACCGCCGTCCCGGCCCGCGTCTCCGCCGGTGCTCGCGCCCGCGCCGGCCCCCCGCCTGGAGCCGACCCCGCAGCCGGCTCCGGCTGCCCGCCCTCCGCCGCGCCTCGCCGAGGAGCGCGCCTCCGCCAACAACGGGCTCGACAATGACCCGGCGCGTCGCGAGGTCGCGGAGCGCGTGTTGGAGACGGCCGCGGAGTTGGAGCGGCTCATCAAGGGGAAGAACGAGCCGCCTCCTCCCAACGACGACATGGTCGAGGACGAGGAGCCCCTGCCGGACAGCGAGGACCCGGGCATGGAGGACATGCCCGACGAGCCCGCCGAGCCCGAGCCGGAGGAAGAGGAGAGCGCCGACGAACTCGCCGAGGAGGGCGCGGCCCTCTACCTGGTGACCGAGTCCGGGGACGAGGAGCAGATCGTCAAGGAGCGCTTCGTCATCGGTCGCGGCAAGCACTGCGACTTCGTCATCAACTCGGGCAAGGTGTCGCGCGAGCACGCCGTCATCACCCACGACGGCGGCGAGTTCTTCATCGAGGACCTGGGTTCGTCCAACGGCACGTGGTTCAACAAGAACCGCATCAAGCGCCGGAAGATTGAAGACGGGGACGAGTACTTCATCTGCAGCGAGAAGATTCGCCTCCTGGTCCGGTGAGCGTCAGCTCCGACCCGAGGGCTTCCCGCTGTTCGCCAATTGACGGGATCCAGGCGTCCCTGGTTTGATACCGGACGCCTGTCCGCGAAGGGGACAGGTGCCGGATGACACCTGCTCAGCTCGCGCTGTGGACGATCCTCGGAGTGGCACTGGTGATCTCGGTGGTGACGGATGTCCTGCGCCGCCGGATCCTGGATGTCGTCACCTACCCGCTGCTGGTGGTGGCGCTGGGCACGCGTCTGGCCACCGAGGGGTGGGGCGGTCTGGAGCAGGGGTTGGTGAGCGGGGCGGTGTCGGGACTGGGGCTGTCGTTGGTGCTCCTTCCCGGCGCGTTGCGGGGGCGGATGGGGTGGGGTGACGTGAAGCTGATGGCTGGCGTGGGCGCGGTGCTGGGTTTTCCGGCGGTGCTCGCGGCGGCGGCCTTCATCTCGCTGGTGGGCGCGCTGCAGGCAACGGTGACGTTGCTGTGGCATGGCGCCGTGTGGGACACGCTGGCGGCGGTGGGGCGGCGGTGGGCGGTGCGGGCGCGGTTGTTGCGCGAGGACGCGGACATCGGGCCGCGGCACAGCATTCCCTACGGGGTGGCCATCGCGCTTGGCACCTTCTGGGCCATGTGGTGGCAGCACAAGACTTTGGGTTAGCTCGGATTCGGAACGCGGAAGAGGGGTCTCGTACGATGTACACACGCTTCACGCACGCTGCGGCACTTGGCGCTCTCGTCGCTCTCGTGGCCAGTGCTCCGGCGCTGGCCCAGGAGGGCAGCACCGTCAGCCTGGGAGTGGGCACCCAGAAGGTGGTCAGCATCCCCGGCCTCAGCCGTGTCGCCCTCGGCGACCCGTCCGTCGCCGACGTGAGCACGCTGGGCACCAGCCAGCTGCTCATCACGGGTAAGCAGGAAGGCAAGACGACGCTGCTCGTCTGGAAGACGTCGGGCCAGCGCGTCAGCTACAACGTCACCGTCCGCAAGCAGGACCCCAACGAGGTCATCTCGGAGATCAAGCGACTCCTGGGAGAGATCGAGGGTGTCTCGGTGCGCATGGTGGGTGACCGCATCTACCTGGACGGTCAGGCCTACACGACCCAGGACGCGGACCGCATCGAGCAGGTGGTGAGCCTCTATCCGAACGTGAAGTCGTTCGTGAAGATCGCCCCCAACGCGAAGAAGCTGGTGGCGCAGAACCTCAACGCGGCCTTCCAGAAGGCCGGGCTGCGCAACGTGCAGGCCAACGTGGTGGGCGCCACCATCTTCCTGGAGGGCTCCGTGGAGAGCCAGCAGGACCTGCAGAAGGCCGAGCTCATCACCAAGGCCATCGGCGAGAAGGTGGAGAACCTGCTGGTGGTCGGCATCAAGCGGATGATCCTCACCGAGGTCCAGTTCGTTGAAATCCGCCGCGACAGCCGCGACCGGTACGGCATCAAGTACCCCACGGACATCACGGGCACGGCGAGCATCGCGGCCAACATCACCCAGGAGCTGTTCCCGGGGACGTTCGGGCAGGGCGCCTCGCAGATTGGCATTGGCGCGGGCTCGGCGTTCACGGTGGGCTTCCAGAGCAACGACGGCTACGGCCGTCTGCTCGCCCAGCCGAAGCTGGTGTGCGCCAGCGGTGAGAAGGCGGAGTTCCTGGCGGGCGGCGAGGTCCCCATCCCCCTCATCACCAACACCCAGGCCACGGTCGAGTTCAAGCCCTACGGCGTCATCCTGAACATCCGCCCCACGGCGGACCGCAACGGCAACATCCAGACCGAGGTCGAGGCCGAGGCGTCGGAGATCGACACGTCGGTGGCTGTCTCCTTCGGTGGTTCGTCCGCCATCCCCGGCTTCCGGACCCGCAAGGTGAAGACGAACGTCACCGTGCGCCACGGCGAGACCATCGTGCTGTCGGGTGTGTTCAGCCACGACGAGCAGAAGGCCGTCTCGAAGATTCCGGGCCTGGGCAACATCCCCATCGTGGGCGAGCTGTTCAAGAACCGCGCGTTCGACACGACCAAGCGCGAGCTGGTCATCTTCGTCACGCCGCGCATCGTGAACCCGGACTCCGACAAGGTCCGGACCATCATCGAGGACGTGAAGAGCCGCTACAAGCAGGCGCGCTCCGAGGTGAACTTCAACATCTTCGACTGAGCAAGGGGCCCCTTGGGGGCCACCTTCGCGGTGACGGGCCGGGCTCGCCTCTCTTCCAGAGGTGGGTGCCGGCCCGGTTTCTTTCCGGCGTCGTGCGCGGGAGACGAGCAGCGCCCTTTGAGGTGGCGTGGGCGCTTGGTAGGATCCGCCCCCATGTTTCTGATCACCCTCGCGGAAAAGGGCGGCGGAACCGAGCAGCGTGAGTTCGACAAGAACGAGATCACGATCGGCCGTCTTGCAGGAAACGACATCGTCCTCGCGAAGGGCAACGTCTCCAAATACCATTCCCGCATCGTCGCGAAGGACGGCAAGTGCATCATCGTGGACATGAAGTCCACGAACGGCACCTTCGTGAACGGCAAGAAGATCGGCGCGCCGCAGGTGCTCAAGCCGTCCGATCAGATCTACATCGGCGACTACATCATCAACGCGGAGATCCTCGATGAGGAGGCGCCCGCGATGACGCGCACCGCCGCTCCCGAGGAGGAGTACTACGACGAGGGCGGCGAGGAGGCCTACGAGGAGGAAGAGGAGGCCTACGAGGACGAGGCCCCCGAGGAGGCTCCTGCTCCGGCGGCTCCCGCGAAGAACATGCCCGCGTCGCTCGCCGCGGCGATGGCGAAGAACAAGAAGAAGGTGGACCCCCGTCTGGAGCGCTACTCGCGCTTGCAGAAGGAGATCCACGACCGGCTCATCGAGTACCTCGATCTGCGTCGCATGGACATGGACCGGCTCGGTGACGAGGAACTCTGGCGCCGGACCGAGAAGGCCATCCGCGACATCATCGACCAGATGGACGCGGACGGTGAGTTGCCCGAGGACGTGGACCGCGAAGAGCTGCTCACCGACGTCATCAACGAGGCGCTGGGCCTGGGGCCCCTCGAGGCGTTCCTCGCGTCGGATGAGATCAGCGAGATCATGGTGAACCACGCCAACCAGATCTACATCGAGCGCAAGGGCAAGCTGACGCTCTCCGAGAAGACGTTCTCGTCGAACCAGGCGGTGCTCGGCGTCATCGAACGCATCGTGGCGCCCATCGGCCGCCGCATCGATGAGTCGAGCCCGTTGGTGGACGCGCGCCTCAAGGACGGCAGCCGCGTGAACGCCATCATCCCGCCGCTGGCGCTCAAGGGGCCCTGCATCACCATCCGCAAGTTCAAGAAGGACTCGCTGAAGATCCAGGACCTGGTGAAGTACAAGACGCTCACCGCGCAGATGGCCGAGTTCCTGGAGATGTGCGTGAAGGCCCGGCGCAACATCGTCATCTCGGGCGGCACGGGCTCGGGGAAGACGACGACGCTGAACATCATCAGCTCGTTCATCCCCGACAGCGAGCGCATCGTCACGGTGGAGGACGCCGCCGAGCTGCAGTTGCCGCAGGACCACTGGGTGCAGTTGGAGAGCCGCCCGCCCAACCTGGAAGGCAAGGGCGCCATCACCATCCGCGACCTGGTGAAGAACTGCCTGCGCATGCGGCCGGATCGCATCGTCGTGGGTGAGTGCCGCTCCGGTGAGACGCTGGACATGCTCCAGGCCATGAACACCGGCCACGACGGCTCGCTCACCACGCTGCACGCGAACACGCCGCGCGACGCCATCGCCCGACTGGAGACGATGGTGCTCATGTCCGGCATGGAGCTGCCGGTGAAGGCCATCCGTGAGCAGATCGCCAGCGCGGTGCACATGATCGTGCAGCAGACGCGCTTCTCCGACGGCACGCGGAAGATCTGCTACGTCACCGAGGTGTCCGGCATGGAGGTCGACATCGTGACCCTCCAGGACATCTTCTACTTCAAGCAGGACGGGTTCACGGAGGACCACAAGGTGCGTGGCCGCTTCGTGGCGTCGGGCTTCGTGCCGAAGTTCTACGACGAGCTTCAGCGCAAAGGCATTCCCGTGAACATGAGCATCTTCCGCGAGGACTGACGCGCCCATGGCTACCCTGGTCGTCCGTCACCCTGACGGCAGCGAGACTGAACACGCCCTCACTGGCGAGCTGAAGATTGGCCGCCAGGAAGGCAATGACCTGCTCCTCACCGAAGGCGGCGTGTCGCGCAACCACGCGCGTGTCTTCGAGGAGGGGGGCAGCGTCTTCATCGAGGACCTCAAGAGCGCCAACGGCACCTACGTCGACGGGGAGCGCATCGAGGAGGCCGCGCCGCTCTCGCCACAGTCGAAGGTGGTGCTGGGCGATTACGAGCTTCAGCTCAAGGCCTCGGCCCGCGGCGGGTCGGGGGCGCGCAAGGCGGTGAAGCCCGCGTCTTCGCCCGGAGTCCCGCTGGGGACCGGTGAGGCCCGCGCCACGCGCGCCATGCCGAGCTTGCAGCAGAAGAAGGCTGCGGGGCCCGCGCCTGGCGCGGCGATCGCCAAGCGCCCCGCGCGGCCCGTGGCGGGCAGCACAGGCGGGGCACCCACCGCGGCCACGGGCCCCATGCTGCGCGGCATGACGGGCCCGTGGGCGGGCAAGACGTTCAACATCGGCGCCAAGCTCCTCGTCGGGCGGCAGCCTCCTGCGGGCGTCGTCCTCGAGGACGACTCGGTGAGCCGCCGCCACGCGGAGCTGGAGCGCGCGGGCACCGTGGTGCGGGTGCGCGACCTGGGCAGTGCCAACGGCACGCTCCTCAACGGCGAGGTGCTGGGCCCCGAGCCCATCGAACTTCAGGCTGGGGACGTCCTCCAGTTTGGCGTGGTGGAGATGACGTTCGAGGCCCCGGAGGCGCTCGACGCGCCGGTGCGTCGTGGGGGGGCCACGCCCTCGCGCTCGGGCCGCGGCGCCCCCGAGGAGGCTTCCCCAGGGCGGGGCAAGCTCATCATGGCCGTGCTGGGCGTGGTGGGGCTGCTCGTGGTGGGCGCGGTGGCCAAGGCGGCCCTCAGCGCCTCGAATGGCGAGACGCCCATCGAGCGCAAGGGCCCCTCGGCGCCGACGGATCCCGCCGCACAGCTGCAGGACTTGCTCAGCGAGTGCCGCTCGTTCGCGTCCAACGAGCAGGGCGCTCCGAACTGGGTGCGCGCCGAGGAGACGTGCACCAAGGCGCTCGACCTGGACCCGATCAACCCCGAAGGCAACACGCTCATCCGCCGCATCAAGCTGGAGCGCGAGGCCTCGGATAACTTCGCGGCGGGTGTCAAGGCGCTGGAGCGCCTCAAGGAGAAGGACGCGCTCGAAGCCTTCAAGAAGATTCCGAAGGAGAGTGAGTACTTCCGTCGCGCCAAGGCCAAGGCCAAGGACGCCTCGGAGCAGTTCTCCAAGCGCTCCTTGGACGACTGCAAGCGCTACCTCAACAACTCCCAGTGGGAAGTGGCCGTGTCCCGGTGTGACGAGTTCCTCCAGGTCTGGTGCTCGTCGCAGAACCAGGAGGAACTCACTCCGCCGCTGGGCTTCTCGTTGCGGCTGGAGGGCAAGCTGCGCCGCAACGAGTGGCGGCCGAAGGATGCGCTCCTCGTGCGCTTCCTGGTGGCGCGCGCCAAGGTGAATCCGAAGGCGGAGCCCTGGAAGTGCAACCGGGAGATCATCTTCACGGATGACGACCGCGCGCCGGATCCCGCCGCGGAGGTGCGGCAGTGGATCAACAAGAAGTACGTCAACAAGTTCATGCAGGCCGCGATGGTGGACTACTGGTTCGGCCGTGGGAGCGAGGCGCTCGCCACCCTCCAGAAGCTGCGGTCCAACTTCGAGGCTTCTCAGTTCCACGCGGAGACGGACCTGCTGGTCAAGGACATGGGCAACGTGGACCAGCTCTTCAAGGTGGGCGAGAGCGCGTTGACCGCCGAGGACCCTGAGAAGGCCGCGGGCTTCTTCCGCGAGGCGCTGGAGACGGACACGCGCCTCATGGCCAACATGGCGGAGAGCCACCCGTCGTTCTATCGGAAGAACATCCTCCAGGACATGGCCACCAAGGCGTACTCCCGCGGCAAGCACTGGGCGGATCGCGAGGACAAGCGCAAGGCGTGCCGCATCTGGAAGCTCGGCTTCGAGTTCTACCGAGGCAGCACCGACCTCAACAAGGCGGTGGCCTTCTGCTCGGGTCAGGCGTCGCAGGCGCTCTCGGGGGCGGGGGGCTGCTCGGATCTCACGGTGGTGGAGGACTACGCGGTGCCGGGAGACGGCGTCGCGGAGCAGCTGGCGGCGAAGAAGACGGAGTGGAAGTGCCGCTAGCGGGCAACATGGACAGGGCCTGACAGGCGCGCTAGGCACGGGGGCATGGCCGACACCAGCCCCCAGCGCCCCGCGCGCACCCTGGTCCTCATCGATGCCTCCGGCTTCATCTTCCGCGCGTACCACGCGATCCCCCCGCTCTCGACGAGCAAGGGGGTGCCCACCAACGCGGTGCTCGGCTTCACGCGCATGCTGCTCAAGGCGCTGCGCGAGCTGCCGCACTCGCACGTGGCCATCGCGTTCGACAAGGACAGCCGCGTCGAGCGCCAGAAGATAGACCCGACGTACAAGGCCAACCGCGAGGCCACGCCGCCGGACCTGCTGCCCCAGTTCGAGCACATCCGCCGCGTGGTGGACGTGCTCAACCTGCGCGTGGTGGAGGCTTCCGGCTGGGAGGCGGACGACGTCATCGGGACGCTCGCACGCCGGGGGCGCGAGGCGGGCTTCGACATCAAGGTCGTCACCGGCGACAAGGACTTCGTCCAGATTGTCCAGGACGGTGTCCGCCTGTTCGATCCGATGAACGATCGAATCACCGACACCGCCGCCGTGAAGGAGCGCCTGGGCATCGAGCCGCGCCAGATGCGCGACTACCTGGCCCTCATTGGCGACGCGGTGGACAACGTGGCCAAGGTGCCAGGGATTGGGCCGAAGACGGCAACGGAGTTGTTGACGCAATTCGGTGACGTGGAGACGCTGCTCTCCCGGCTGGACGAGGTGAAGAAGCCGAAGATTCGCGAGGCCCTCGGCGCGCACCGCGAGAGCCTGTTGCGGGCCCGGCAGCTCGTCACGTTCAACACGGAGCTGCCGCTGGACGTGGCGCTGGATGACCTGGTCTGGCGTGAGCCGGATGCCAGGCGCGCGAGGGACTTGTTCACCGAGCTGGAGTTCTTCGCGCTGCTGCGCGACCTGCCGCAAGAAGAGGCCCCGCAGGTGGCGCCGCTCGTCACGACGACGACCTTCGTCACCACGGAGGACGAGGTGAAGGCGCTCGCGGACGCGGTCCGCGTGGCGGGGGACGTCACGTTGATTCCGGCATTTGAAGGCATGCCCTTCGCCGCCGCGCTGGTAGGCATGGGCGTGTCGCTGCCAGAGGGCGCGACCCGGTATGTGCCGCTGCGTCACCAGCAGCTCGGCGTGGCCCAGGTCCGGCCCGAGGCCTTCGTGTCCGCGATGAAGCCCGTGCTGGAGGACGCGGCCATCAAGAAGGGGGGGCACGACCTGAAGGCCTTGACCCTGTTGCTCGCCACCGAGGGCATCGCGCTGCGCGGGGGCCAGGACGATGTGGAGCTGCTCAGCTACCTGCTCAATCCCTCGCGGCGTGAGCACGCGCTGCCGGACCTGGCTCGCGAGCGCCTGCGCGCGGAGCTGCCCGCGCTGCCCGCGGTGACGGAGGGGCGCAAGGGCAGGGCGCTGGCGGACCACGCCCCGGACGAGGTGGGCGCGGCCTATGCGGTGCGCGCGGATGCGGCGCGGCGGATGGCGCCTGAACTCTGGCGTGAGCTGGAGGCGGCGAACCTCGCGTCGTTGGCCCGATCGATGGAGCTGCCGCTGCTGCCCATCCTCGCGAAGATGGAGCGCCGGGGCGTGAAGCTGGATGTCCCCGAGCTGGCCCTCATCTCCGCGCGCGTGGATTCCGAGGTGACGGCGCGCGAGAAGGCCTGCCACGCAGCGGCGGGCCACGAGTTCAACGTGGGCTCCAATCCGCAGCTCGCCCAGGTGCTGTACGAGGAGAAGAAGCTCCCCATCCTCAAGCGCGGCAAGACGGGCCCGTCCACGGATCAGGAGGTGTTGGAGAAGCTGGCGGACGAGCACGGCAGCGAGCTGGCGCGCGCCATCATCGAGTACCGCTCCCTGTCCAAGCTCAAGAGCACCTACCTGGACACGCTGCCGTCCCTGGTGGCGCGTGACGGGCGCATCCATACGACCTATCACCAGGCGGCGACGGCCACCGGGCGCCTGTCGTCGTCGGATCCCAACCTGCAGAACATCCCCGTGCGCACGGAGGTGGGCCGGGAGATTCGCCGCGCCTTCGTGGCCGAGCCAGGGCATCAGCTCGTCAGCGCGGACTACAGCCAGGTGGAGCTTCGGCTGTTGGCGCACATCGCGGAGGACCCGGTCCTCATCGACGCGTTCCTCCACGACGAGGACATCCACAGTCGCACGGCGGCCGAGGTCTTCGGCGTGACGCCCGCGCAGGTGGACCGCGAGCAGCGGCGCGTGGCGAAGATGGTGAACTTCGGCATCGCGTACGGGCTGTCTCCGCACGGCCTGTCCACGCGGCTGGGCATCTCCCAGGAGTCCGCGCGCGACGTCATCGAGCGCTACTTCACGCGCTACGCGGGCATCCGGCGTTACCTGCTGGAGACCGTGGAGAAGGCCCGCAAGGTGGGCTACGTGGAGACGCTCTACGGACGCCGCCGGCTCATGGGGGACCTGCACTCGAAGAACCGGGGCGTGGCCCAGGCCGCCGAGCGCGCCGCCATCAACATGCCCATTCAGGGCACGGCCGCGGACTTGATGAAGATGGCCATGCTCGCGGTGGAGGACGCGCTCCGCCAGGAAGGCCTGCGCACCACGCTGCTGCTCCAGGTGCACGACGAACTGTTGTTCGAGGCGCCGGATGCGGAAGTGGAAGCGGTGAAGGCGCTCGCGGCCCGGTGCATGTCCTCGGTGGCCCAGCTCAAGGTGCCGCTGAAGGTGGACGTGGGCGCGGGGCGAAGCTGGGCAGATGCGCACTGAGCGCGAGGCGTGACTGCCCTCGCGCTCGTGCCCTCTGCCTGAAAAACACGCCGACCCGTCCGACCGGCGAGGCGCGCGGACCCCCATCCACGCGTCCCGGCGGTTCACATGTGTGCGCGCTCACCGCTCCCCCGAGCGGGAGCACGCCCCCCAAGGCGTGCCACGGGCCCCCACCCATGGCACACACCCTCCCGCCAGCCCTCGGACGCCCCTCCAAGGAGGAGTGTCAAGCCGGACGGGTCGGCAATCCCAACCCACCCCTCAGTGCACCGCCGAGCGTGTGTCGCGCGCGGTGGGCGGCGTCCGCTTCCCACGCGTCGGTCGCTCGAAGTATTCGACCACCAGGCCGCCGAAGGGCACTCGAGGGCCCTCCGCCTTGGCGTCCGTCAGCCGCTGCAACAGCGCCACCGCCGAGTCCACCGCTTCGTCGAGCGCGCGGTTGATGGCGCGGCGCTCCGAGTCACCGCCGCCCAGCACGTCCACGGTGTCCACCAGGCAGCGGCGCAGCGCCGCGAACTCGTCGTAGAGCGCGCGGGCGCCCCGCGTGGAGGACAGCCTCAGCACGGCGCGCGTGCGGCTCCAGGGGCTCGTGTCCTCGCCTTCCAGCGTTCGCCCCAGCTCCCGGATGAAGGTTTCCACCAGGCCGTCCAGCAGGCTCGGCTCCAGGGACCCAGGGCCCTCCACGGAGGCCAGCCGAGCGCGGCGCCACAGGGCCGCGATGCGATCGGGCTGGCGCGAGAACACCCGGGCCACACCCGCGGCCTTGCGTCCTCGCTCCGTCATGTCCGGTGTCTTCCTCATCGTGCCCAGCCCCAGAGCAAACGCCCTGCCAGCGGACCGAGCCCAGCATTCACTGGAAAATCAGGCGCTTGGGAGCGCTTCCCGGACAGCCGAGGGGGAGCGGAGGCGTAAAACCTACGGGCATCGCCCTGAAAGGCGCGGCCCGGAGCGTCAATGCAGGGTGGGCTTGGACGGGCGGGACGGCGTGTCGTCGTCCCCTCCGCCGGCGTCCGCGTTGCCCGAGTCCAGGTCGCTGGAGGCGTCCCGGTCCATGCTGCCCTCCCGGGCCTCGGCGCCGTCGTCGCGGGCCTCGGGTTGGGCGGTGGGCGGGGTGTTGGCCGAGTGCCACTCGGGCCACGGGTGTTGCGCGTCCGACGGGGGGGCGGCTTCGGGCGCGGCCTGGGCGGCGGCCAGGAGGCGCAGCGCGGCGTCCTCGGCGGCGTCCTCGGCCGCCAGCTCCGCCATCTTCGCGGCCTTCTGGTGGCGCCGGCGCAGGAAGGCCGCCACGCACAGGCCCGAGGCCACCAGCCACAACAGCGCCGAGCTGGTGGTGAGCGGCAGCCAGCCGTAGCGGGCCGAGAGGCCGTGGCGCCAGTCCTTCTCCTCCACCTCCAGCGAGCTGTGGAAGGCCTTGCCGAAGGCGAGTTCGAAGGGCTCTTGCGCCCGGACGCCGTCCACCAACTGGCCCATGGCCTCCGGGCCGTGGCGGCTGATGAGGAAGCCCACGAACGCGGCGCTCTGGGCGTAGGCGATCTCCACGTCCGAGGGGACGTCCGGCCAGTGGTTGGACAGGTCCTCGAAGTGGAAGACGCGTTCCTGCGTCACGGCGCGGAAGAGCGCGGCATAGTGGGTGACGGAGTAGCGCTCCTCGGTGAGGTTCTGCGCCACGCCCTCCTGGAACCAGTGCGGCCACGAGGGCGCGAGCTGACCCAGGGCCACGTGCGCCAGCTCATGTCGCAGGGTGGTCGGGCCATCCGGGGCGTTCAGGCTCAGCGCGTCCAGCAGGATTATCTGGTGGGCCGGGTAGGCGAGCGCCACGGCCCAGCCCGGCGGCTTGCCACCTGGCAGCGCGAGGGCATCGAACTCCTCGCGGCCCACGCCAATGCGAATCTCGGTGGTGCCCGGCCAGTCGCGCCCGAGCATCTGCCCGAAGGCGTCGCGAATGTCCTCGATCTGCGCCGCCAGTCGGCGGGCCGCCCCCGTGGCGCGCGTGGTGTGCAGGATGCGAAAGCGCCGGGTTCCCAACTCTCCGGTCACCAGCGCCGGCCGCGTGTGGGGCACGAGGGCGGTGTCTCGGACCACGGCTTCTTGCTCGTGGATTCCGTGAGGCCCCCCCACGTCCTCCTGGGCCATCGCCCGGGGCGGGACGAGCCAGAGCAGGAGCAGGACGAGCAGGGAGCGAATGAAGGGCCTCACGGTCCCCCAGAGATAACAGCCTCGGCCCGCGCCGCATCAATCCCTTGCACGACGACGCGCTTGCGGCGCGATGCGTCGCCAGCGGTCAGGGTGACCTGCCGGCGGGGGACGCCCAGCTGCTTGGCGAGGAACTCGACCAGGGCGGCGTTGGCCTCGCCGTCCACGGGAGGCGCCGCGAGCTGAATCTTCAGCTGGCCGTCGTGCTCGCCCACCACCCGGGTGCGCGAGGCGCGAGGCTGGACGAGCACGGTGAGCTCGATGCCGTCCGGAACGACTCTGAGCCAGGGGGGCGCCACGGGCTACTCGGCGCCGTGGGCCTTCTTCTGGGTCAGGAAGGCGACGTTGTCCTCGACGCGGGCGTGGTCCCGGTCCGCGAACGAGGGGCCCGCGAAGGTCTCCAGGAGCTTGCGGTGCGCCTCCACCACCGAGCGGACCTGGGACTCGAACTGGGTGCGCTGGCGCTTCAGCTCGTTGATGTCCTCGACCACCTGGACGAGCCGCTGGTGCGCGCCGTGGACGATCTTCTCCGCCTGGTGCTCGGCGTCCGCGATGATGATCTCCGCCTCCTTCTTGGCGGCGTCCTTGAGGTCCTCGCTGATGCGCTGCGCGGTGACCATCGTCTCCTGGAGGGTGCGCTCGCGCTCCTGGTGCTGCTCGAGCTTGAGCTGCGTGCGCTTCAGCTCCTCCTTCTGGGCGATGTTCTCCTTCACCACCTCCTCGAACTCGCCGGCGATGAGCTCCAGGTAGGCCTCCACCTCTCGGCGCGAGAAGCCACGCAGGGCCGTCTCGAAGCGCTTCTGCCGGATGTCGAGCGGGGTGATTTTCATGGCCCCGAAGTCTAGCGCAGGGGCATGACTTCTCCAGGAAACGGCCCGGGAGGGCAGGCCCCGCGTCCTGCGTCCATCGCTTCGCTGGGGCCCGCAAGCGAGCGGGCGAGCGCTAGTGCGCGGGGGCCGGCGCGGCGTCCCACTGGGCCGCGACGGTGCGCGCGGCGTTCTGCACGGCCCAGCCCATGCGGCTGTCGGCCGCCACGTCCTGGACGGTGCGGCGCGCGGTGGCGGTGCGCTGGAAGACGAGCCCGCTGAGGGCCTGAATCTTGAGCGCGTCGGGCAGCTTGGTGTGGCGCACCACGTTGCCGAGGATCTCCTCCGCCCGCCGATGCTGGAACAGCGCCACCGCGCGCAGCGCCGCCTGCTGGATGCGCGGGTTGGGGTCCCAGATGAGCGCGGCCAGCGGGTCCAGGGCGCGGGCGTCGCCCAGCAAGGCCAGGTCCTCGATGGCGATGGCGCGAATCTCCTCGGGCGCGGGCTCGGCCGCCGCGAGCAGGCCGCGCAGGAGCGCCCCCTCGGCGGGCGTCGCGGGCAGCTCCGGCGAGGCGGTGGGGGGCGTGGCGGGCGCGGCCGGGGCCGGGACAGGCCTGGCGGGCGCGGGGCGCGGGGCGGCCTTGGTGGCGGGAGCCGAAGCGGGGGCCTGGGGCGCCTGCTGCGCGCGGGCGATGGTGGCGACGAGCAACGCGGCGGCGACGAGCGGACGCATGGGCCTCGTTGTACCCCGAAAACCCAGGGCGAAGGGGCACCCCCCCACGGGTCGCCGTGGACATTTTCTTGACGCGATCGGCAAACGTGGGAGGGTGTCGGTGCTACAGGCGTGTTGCGAACGGGAGAGCGAAGGCACGATGAGCGCCGCGGTCGCGAGCTGGAACTGGCAGACGTTGGACAACGTCGAGGTGGAGTGCACCCACTGCAGCGTCCGCATGACGCTCCAGGCGGGCCACCGCGTGAAGTACTTCCGGTGCTCCTCCTGCCACCGCTGGGTGTCCAGCACCTACACGGATGTGCTGCGCGCGGACGCGAAGATTCGCACGCACCCCGTGAAGGACACGGCGGAGGCGGATGCGCGCTTCATGGAAGTGAAGGGGCGTCTGGACCGCTGGCTGACGGCGCTGGAGGACCAGGACCCGTACCATGTGCTCGGCGTGTCGCCGTTGGACTCGCCGGACGTGGTCCGCGCGCGCTACCGCGAGCTGGCGATGGAGCGGCACCCGGACCGGGGCGGCTCGGCCGAGAAGATGCGCGAGCTGAACGCCGCCTATGAGCGCATCCTGAAGCACCGCCAGCGCAAGCGTCACGAGGCGCTGTCCGCGGGCACGGCCGTGGTGGCCACCGCCGCGGTCCTGCCGGTGCGCAGCAGGTAGCTCCAGAGCAGCGCCCCCAGGGCCAGGCCCAGCGCGGCCTTGGCCCAGGTGGGGAAGAGCGAGCCCGGCGACACGAAGCCCTCCACGCAGCCGATGAAGGCGAGGAAGGGCGCGCAGCCCAGCACCAGCTTGACGGCCTCGCGCCCTCGCCGCGCCAGCGCTTGTCCCCGGGGAAGCTCCCCTGGGTCGACGAGCGCCTGGCCCACCATCAAGCCCGCGCCTCCCGCGATGACGATGATGGACAGCTCGACGGGGCCGTGCGCGCTGATGAAGTCGAAGAAGCCGTGGGCCAGCCCCTCGCGGAGGCACAGCGCGCCGATGGCGCCAAGCTGCACGCCGTTGTTGATGAGCGTGTACAGCGTGCCCAGGCCGAGCAGCAGCCCCGAGGCGAAGGCGAAGAGCGTGACGGACAGGTTGTTGGTGGCGATGCGCGACGCCACGGTGTGGGGCGGCGTGACGGAGAGCAGGTCATCTGTCCACATGCGGCCCGCCGCGATGGAGGCGCGCACGCGCTCGGGCACGAGCAGCTCCGCGCCGCGCGGCTCCAGGAGCACCACGAGCGCGCCCAGCAGGATGCCCAGGCAGAGCAGCGCCGCGCTCACCCCCACGAAGCGCAGCTCGCGTCGCAGCGTGGCGGGGAAGTCCCGCCGGTAGAAGTCGCGCACGGCGGCCCAGCGCTCTCGCGGAGGCTGATAGATGGCGGCGTACGCCTGGCCGCAGAGCTGGTTGAGGAAGCGGTGGGCGTCCGTGCCGGGGAAGAACGTCTGGGCATGCGCGAGGTCCGCGGCCGCGCGGCGGTACAGCGCGTCCAGCGTGCGCAGTTCTTCCAGTCGCAGCGTGCCGGAGCGCTGACGGGCGAGGAGTCCGGACAGCGCCTCCCAGTCCGGTCGGCGCCGCGAGACGAAGCCGGGGAGGCTGGGGGCCATGGTCAGTGGCCCGCCCGCGCGCGCACGCGCAGGAAGGTCTCGGTGGCATCGGCGGAGCGGAGCACTGCGGCGCGCTCGGCGTCACTCAGGTGCGCGCCCACGCGGTCCACCAGCCGCGTCCCCAGCCGCTTGCGCACCTCGGGCTCCAGGTTGCGGGCGCGCGAGAGGAAGGCCAACACCAGCTCGACCTCCTCGGTGCTGAGCGGGCGCTCGGCGGCGTTGGGGGCAGGGCGCTCGGCGGCGGGCGTGGTGTACGCGTCCAGGTTGATGGCCTCCTCGCGCACGAGCACGGTGCCGGCCAGCAGATCTCCCAGCCGGCGGTGCTGACGGGTGAGGAGCATGGTGATGCAGCCCGTGGCGTAGAGCACGGGCAGGAAGTCGAGCACGCGGCAGATGTTGCGCACGGCGCTCTCGAAGACGCCCACGGGTGAGCCGTCCACGCGCACCACGCGGATGCCGAGCACGCGCTTGCCGACGGTCTGCCCGTGGAAGAAGACCTCGGCCAGGGTCCAGTACAGCCACTGGGTGGCGAAGAGGCCCAAGGCCAGCAGCGTCTGTCCCACGCCGGACAGTGCCTGGAGCGCGCCCAGCACATCCGCGAGCAACAGCGTGACGATGAAGTAGAGCGCCACCCAGACGGCGAACAGGAGGCTCGCATCCACCAGCCACGCGAGGCAGCGATAGCCGATGCCCGCCACGGGCAGGGTGAGCGCCACGCGCTCAGGCGTGGCGACGTCGAGATGGGGGGCAGGGGCGGAGGTGCTCATGCGCGGTCGGGCCCGCAGCATATGCCGCCCCCGTCCCCTCCTGGCGAGTCGGGGGGCTCAGGCCTTGGCCTTGCCTGTGTCCGGGCCGCCGCCCAGCTTGATCTTCTTGGGCTGGACCTCCGGGCGCTTGGGCAGGGTGAGCCGCAGCACGCCGTCCCTGAGCTGCGCGTCCACCTGCTCCGCGTCCACACCTTCTGGCAGGGTGAACGAGCGGCTGAAGGACCCGAAGCTGCGCTCGTACGTGTAGAAGCGGTCCGAGCTGTCCTGCTGCTCCACCTCGCGCTTGCCACTCACCGTGAGGCGATCCCCGGTGAGCGTCACGTCCACGTCTTTCTCATCCACGCCGGGAAGGTCCGCCTTGAAGATGTAGGCGTCCTTCGTCTCCTTCACGTCGAACGCGGGGGTGAAGCCGCCCGTGTCCGCGCGCCCGGTGAGCAGGCGACTGAGCTCCTCCACCGGGTCCGCGCTGATCAGCTCACGCATGCGGTGGAAGGGATCCCACTCCCGCCGAGCAGTCATCCGCTCGCCCCCTCCGCGCCTTACAGGAAGGTCTGCCATGACGATGTCCCTCCGTTGCCGGGTGTCGCGAGGCCGCGTTCATCGCGACCTGTCGCGTCTAGCGTAGGGCGCGAGACATCCCCCGCGGATGGACGAGCCGGGCGCCGTGCCCTGGTGCGTGCGTCCTCCTTCAGGGCCACCGCGCGAGGGCTGGCCGGAGGCGACTGCGGGACCCTCGCTGGCGCCCGACGGCGTGAAAGCATCACCCACTCGACGCAACGGCATGTTCGTCAAAGGACAGCGCTCACGAACCGACGGACGAAAGTCTGGAAACCGATCCGATTCATGCACAATTGACACTCCCGCGAGCGCTGGTTCGCACGGGCGATGAGCAGGTGTTAGGGTCTTGCCTGGCAGGAATTGCAGGAGTCGCAGAGGAGGTGTGGCCCAAAAGAATGTGGTCTGCAGTTGGAGTCTGCCGCGCGTCGGGGGACTCCAGGGCTGGCAGTTGTTAACAAGCAGTCACTGTTGTTTTCGCCATGGCGGCTGGGGGGCCTTCGCATGGCAACGAATCAAGCATCACTCCGTGTATCCATTCTCGAAGGACCGTGGGCCGCGTGGCAGGGACTGGCTGACGGGCTCCGTGGGGAAGGACTGCACATCACCTCGTTGACGAGGGACGTGCGCCTCTTCCTGGACGGGCTCGGCACGGATCCGCCGCAGGTGGCCATCCTTGATGTCGAGGGCGATGGCGAAGCCGCCATTGGCTGCTCGGTGACCGAGGGCATCAACCTGCTGCGCGAGGCACGCAAGCGCCGGCTGGAGGTGCGCATGCTGCTGCTGTCGGCGGTGAGCACCCCGGAGATCATCTCGCAGTGCTTCGACGAAGGGGCTTCCGGCTATCTCTTCCGCGCGGGGCTGGGGGTGAACGCCGTGTCGTCGGCGATCCAGTCCCTGGTGCGCGGCGAGCGCCTGTTCCCGGTGCAGCTCTTGCGCAATGACTTCGAGCACCCGCCCGTCACGTCACCCACCGCGAGCGTGCTGTTGGCGCTCACGCAGCGCGAGCGCGAGGTGCTGGCGTACGTGGCGGGAGGCGCGGACAACTTGAAGATCGCCGCGCACCTTCAGATCGCCGAGCGCACGGTGAAGTCCCACGTCACGCAGCTCTACCGGAAGTTGGGCGCCGAGAACCGCACGCAGCTGGCCTTGCGCGCGTGCCACCTGGGCGTCCGGCCGCCCCCGGACCTCTGAGTCCGCGCGCGCGGGTCCACGCTCGCGCGCGCTGACCGTCCAGCGCGGCGCGACACACCGCCACCCGGTTGTGGGGTGGCGGATGGACACGCACGCGCGTGGGGCTCAGTTCTTCTTGCTGGCCATCTCTTCCATCTTCTTGCGGAGGCTCAGCGGACGCATGTCCGTCCAGACCTCCTTGATGTATGCGAGGCACTCGGCCTTCAGGCCCTGCTTGCCCGCGTCCTTCCAGCCCAGGGCGTTCTCGCGATCCGCCGGCCAGATGGAGTACTGCTCCTCGTGGTTCACGACAACCTTGTACACCGTGGTGTCTTCGCGCTCGTCCGACATGGCTGACTCCTGGAAGGAGCACCTTCGTCGCACATCCCGGGAAAATCGGTCAAGGCCGTGGCAGGTGGGATGACGTCACCTGGTGCCCCGACTTCACCGAGGGCGTGGGCCCTGGAAGGACGGGCTGAGGGCTCGGGCCTGGGCGGGGCCGCCGCGCGCGTATGTGAGAGCGCGGCGGTGATCCGCGAGGGGATGCCTACTTCTTCTCCTGACGCGCCAGCTTCGCGAGGGACGCGACGGAGGCCTGGCCAAGGCCGCGGTTCATGTTGCTCGGGTCCTTGGGGTCCTCGGCCCAGAAGCGGAAGACGACGGTGCGCGGGTCATCCGGCTTGAGCTCAATGGGGAAGGGCGCCTGGAAGAAGCTCGGCGCGTCCTCGGAGCCAGGGGGCAGGATGCCGCCTTCGGCCACCGGCTCCCAGTTCAGCTCCTTCTCCAGGGTCGTCCACATCAGCTTGTCCAGGGGGATGGCCTTGTCGATGAGGGCGAAGTCCACCTGGCGCACGTGGATGACGGTGCCCGTGGTGTTGCTGAGCACCACGCCGGGATCGACGGCGAGGACGTCAGCCCGGTAGTTGGCCCACTCGTGCCCCACGGCGATCACATCACCGATGTGGAAGCGCTCCTTGGTCCAGTAGAACGGGGGCAGGTCGCCCGCGTTGTGTCCCTTGACCATTCCCGTCACGGGGGAGTTGGTGCAGAATCCGATGTGGGCGATCTGCCCCGGCTGCACATACGCGGTATTCGACCAGTAGGTCAGCTGCGTCACGTTGCCCGAGCGCACCTCGCGCGGCGTACCGAACGGGTTCAGGCTGCCCAGGTAGTGGGTGCAGATCTTCGTCGGCCCCACCAGCGTGACGTGCAGATCGTTGGCGGCGTTCGGCGTGTTGTTGGTGATGTCCACGTTGTAGCAGTACGCATTGCACTCGGTGGACTCGGGAGGCATGGGGGGCGGCGGCCAGTTCGGGATGTAGCTGCTGAATGCGGAGGCGCTGACGCCGGTGGTGGCGACTGCAGCTGCGGCCAGGAGGAGAGCGCGCTTGGCGCCGAAGCGACGGAGGAAGCTCACGTGTCCGAGACCTCTGCCCCGAACCGGGGCGATGGGTGGAGCGCGCCCTGTGAGCATGAACCGAGCCACCGGCACCGCTCCTCGAACGCCTGAAGGCGCGGCCCTCGAGGGCGTAGCGCGCGAGGTTACGAATCGCGTGACGGAGTAACTGGAATCGCTACTCCGTGTGGCGAGGCCGCGGGGGGCGTGCTGTCGCCGGGCCCCGGCGTGGCCCGACGCGGGCGCCAAAGGCAGACAGGTGAACCCCACGGCCCGGGTGGCGCCTGGGTTGTCTGGCGTGGATGGATGTCCGCCGCCTACAGTGCGGCCGGCATGAGTGGATTCCTTGATGTGGTGGTTGAAGTGGGAGATGTGACGGACATCCGCGCCGACGCGGTCCTGCTCAAGTTCGCGCAGGGCTTCCACGGCGCGGATGGCGCCGTGTCACGTCGCTTGTCGGCGGTGGGTATTTCGCCCACCCTGTTGCAGCTGAAGCCCGGCGAGCACCGCTTCATCGACACGCAAGGAGGGTTGGGCGCACCGCTCGCGCTGTTCCTCGGCACGGCGCGGCTGCGGGAGTTCGACTATCACCGCATCCGCGAGTTCGCCGGGCAGGCGCTCCAGTTGCTGGAGTCGCGGCCCGAGGTGAAACACCTCGCGGGGCCCGTGCATGGACCCAACTACGGACTCGACGAGGATGAGGCCGTGCTCGCGTTCGTGGGCGGCATGGTGGATGCCTTTCAGCAAGGCGTGGGCCCACGGGAGCTGGCGCGCATCACCGTGGTGGAGATCCAACCCAAGCGCGTGGCGCGGATGCGCAGGGCCTTGGAAGGGGGCCTCACGGGGGCGCCCGGAGTGGAGCCGCTGCCCGGGGGCGTGGGCTTTCGCATCCAGCGCATGCGCCGGTTCATCGCACCTCCGCCCATGGCGAGCGCGGGCGCGCCGGCCCAGGAGAAGCCGCACGCCTTCGTCGCGATGCCCTTCGCCCCCGAATTGGAAGACACGTTTCACTACGGCATCCAGGGGCCGGTGAAGGCGGCCGGCCTGCTGTGCGAGCGCGTGGACCAGGCCGTGTTCGATGGGCCCATCATCCAGCGGATCCGCGACCGCATCGATACGGCGAAGGTCGTCATCGCGGACCTGTCGCTGGCGAATCCCAATGTCTATCTGGAAGTGGGGTACGCCTGGGGGCGCGGCAAGCCCACGCTCCTGCTCGTGCGAGACTTGCGTGAGCTGCGCTTCGACGTCGCCAGCTATCGGTGTCTGGAATATCGAAGCATCCGGAACCTGGAGGAATTGCTGACGCGCGAGCTGCAACGGCTCGGGTGAGGTCTCACCAGCCGCGCGCGGCCACGTCCCACGTCGCCACGGGCTGACCGCCTTCCAGCACGTGCAGGCGCGCGTGCAGGTTCACCGAGGCGCACACGTGGTTGGGAATCACCCGCACGCGCTCGCCCACCCGGGGACGCCACGGGGTGGTCGTCAGGTCGAGCAGGCCGTGCTCCTCGGACAGGCCGCGGACCACCACCTCGGGGTGTTCGCGCACCACACCGTAGCCGGGCGCGGGGCCTTCCTCCTTGGCGAGCGCCTTCGAGCCCGCGTCGATGACGGCTTGTCCTGGCACCGCCGTGCTCACCACCGTGGCCAGGACGGAGTAGGCACACTCGGACAGGTCGCACGCGCCCACGGCCACGCTGTTACGGTCGTTGAAGATGTTGATGCCGGGGCGGATCTCCGTGAGCCCCGCGACCTCGTGGGAGCGCCACAGCGTGGGGGTCGAGCCGCCGCTCACCACCTCGGGTGCAAGGCCTTGGGTGCGCAGGGCCTCGATGAAGGCGCTCAAGCGGACGGACTGCTCGCGCAGCAAGGGGCGCAGCTCGTCCTGCGGCGCGCGGAGGTGTCCGGGGTAGAAGATGAGGCCGCGCAGCGTGAGGCCCGGGGACTCACGAACGGCCTGGGCCAGCGCGACGGCCTCCTCGGGGGAGGCCACGCCGACGCGACGCATGCCCATGTCCAGCTCCACCAGCACGCCCACCGGACGGCCCGCGGAGCGCGCCGCGCGAGACAGCCCCGCCAACACCTCGCGCGAGTCGAGCGCCACGGACAGGTGGACCTCGGGCGGCAGGGCCATGAGCCGCGCGAGGGAGGCCTCCCCCACCGGGGGATAGGCCAGCAGCACATCCCGGGCGACGGTGGACATCACCTCGGCCTCGCGCACGGTGGCCACGGTGATGCCGTCGGCTCCGGCCTGGAGCTGGAGCGCGGTGAACTGGGGCGTCTTGTGGGTCTTCGTATGGGGCCGCCAGCGCAACCCGTGCTCGCGTGTATAGGCGGCCACGCGCCGGAGGTTGGCCTTCACCAGGTCCAGGTCCACCACGGCGGCGGGCGTGTCGAGCTCGGCGAGCGAGGGCGTGGGCATCCCGTCATGTTGGCACCCTCGCTCGGAGGGCTCCAGGGCTCAGGCGTCGAGCGTGGCGGACTCTGGCTCGAAGTCGATGTTCGGGCGCTGCCACCGCCACCCGCCCCGCACGAGGCTCGCCATCACCTCCGCGTCGAGCGTGCGCAGCGCGGCGAGCACCGCGGGCGGCGGGCGGGGCGCTCCCGGCGCGCTCTCCACCACGAAGCGCGGAGGAATCGAGCGCGCGTCCACGCCGCTCATCACCACGCGCACGCGGCAGTGGTGCGGTGACAGCTCGGTGTCTCCCGACCAGCTCACCTCGCGGACCTGGAGGTCGACGGTGCCCGGTGGCTTGTGGCCGCGCAGCCCCTTCACCATTCCGTCCAACGCGGCCCGGGCGCGCTGCTCGCGCTTCGTGCCGATGCGATTCAGCACCCACCAGCAGGTCCCTCCCGCGACGATGGGCGAGAGGACGAAGAACGGAATCAAGGGGCTCATGGAGGTGTCCCGGGCGCGAGGCCCGCCCCGGGTCTCCAGGGCGGGCGGTGCTTCATGCTACTTCGGCGCGGGCGCCGCCAGCTTCTTCGACGCGTTGGGCAGGTACGTCATGCCCAACTCGTTGAAGAGGAAGGAGTAGACGTCCACCTGCTGCTCGACGCGGGCGGACAGCGGCGTTCCGGCACCGTGGCCCGTCTCCGCGTTGGCGCGCAGGAGGATGGGGTACCTGGCGCTGGTGGCCGCCTGCATCCGCGCCACCATCTTGCGCGAGTGGAACGGATCCACGCGCGGATCATTCGCGCCCGTGGTGAAGAGGATGGAGGGGTACTTCGTTCCGTCCACGACGTGGTGATAGGGCGAGTATCCGTACAGGGCCTTGAACTGCTCGGGGTCCTTCACCGAGCCGTACTCCGTCACGTTGAACTGGCCGTTGGACGTCTGCTCGGAGCGCAGCATGTCGTAGAGGCCCACCTGGGCGACGACGACGCGGTACAGCTCCGGGTGCTGGGTGACAGCCGCGCCCATGAGCAGGCCGCCGTTGCTGCCGCCCTGGATGGCCAGCCGCTTGGGGGACGTGTACTTCTGGTCCACCATCAGCCTGGCGCAGGCATAGAAGTCATCGAAGACGTTCTGCTTGTGGGTGAGGGAGCCGCCCGCGTGCCAGGCTTCACCGAACTCGGAGCCGCCGCGCAGGTTGGTCTGCACGAAGACGCCGCCCTGCTCCAGCCACAGGGCCACCAGCGGGCTGTAGCCCGGGGTGCTGGCGATGTTGAAGCCGCCGTAGCCCGTGATGAGCGTGGGGTTCTTGCCGTCGAGCTTCGTGCCCTTCTTGCGCAGGATGGTGAGGGGAACGGCCGTGCCGTCCTTGGACGTGGCGGTGGTGCGGACGACCTCCACGTCGCTGATGTCGATGGGCGCCGTTCTCGCCATGGCTGTCTTGGCCATCGCGCCGTCCTTGGCGGAGTAGCGGTACCACGCTGGCGGCGTCACGAAGCTGCTGACCGCGACGAGCACGTCATCACCGGACTGGCGCACCACCGCGTTGACGCTCGACACGGCTGGCGTGGGCACCAGCCCGAGCGACTGGCCCTTCAGGTCCACCGCGCGCAGCTGCGACGGCCCGCCGAGCTGCTCCAGGAGGTACAGCCGGCTGGCGGTGGGGATGAAGCCCTGGAGGTTGGCCGCGCTCTCCGGCACGAGCACCGTGGCCTTGTCGAGCGTGGGCGTGGCCAAGGGCAGGCGCAGCACCTGTCCGCGCGGCGCGTCCTTGCGGCTGAGCAGGTACGCGGCGCCGTCATTGCCGAAGCCGACCCCCACCACCTTGTCCTCGTACTTCGACACCTGCGTCCACGTGCCGGCGGGGCCGCGCAGGTACAGCGCGAACTGGCCGCCGTCGCCATTGGCCGCGAGCGCGGAGGTGAACGTTCCATCCGGCGACACGTCCAGCTTGGTCATCGCGATGCGCGGGAAGTCCTTGCCGAGCGCGTACGCGTCCTGCTCGGTGGGCGTGCCCAGCTTGTGGAAGTACACCTGCTGGAAGAAGTTGCGATCGGCCACCGGGCGCTCCTCGCCGCGCGGATAGCGCGTGTAGAAGAAGCCCGTGCCGTCCCCGTTCCACGCGAGGTCACCACCCGCCGTGCCGCCATTGACGCGTGGCACCACCTCGTTGGCCACTGCCTGCCCGCTCGCCACGTCATAGACGCTGACGTCGCCGCTCTCGGTGCCACCCTTCGACAGCGACACGGCGACCTTCTTGCCGTCCATCGTGGGGCGCACGAAGTCGATGGTGGTGTGCCCGGTGGGATCCACCACCGTGGGGTCCAGCAGCACGCGCTCCTTGGAGGTGTCATCGAGCGAGGGGAGCACGACGAGCACCGGCTGCTGCTTGGGCGGCTCGGACTTCAGCGCGAACAGCGTGCCGCCCGCCTCTTCCAGTCCGAAGTAGGCCGCGGACTTCCACTCGAGGAGCTCCGTGATGCGGCGGCGCAGCGGCTCGCGCCCGGGCAGCTTGTCCAGCACCGAGCGGGTGAACGCGTTCTGCCCGTCGTTCCACTGCTGCACCTTGGGGTCCGCTGACGGCTCCATCCAGCGATACGGGTCCGCCACGGTGGTGTCGTGGTACCTGTCCTGGACGGGCACTTTCTCCGCCACGGGAGGCTTGATGGGGGCCTTGCTCGCGGCGCTGGAGGCCAGCGGCAGCAGCAGGGCGGACAGGACAGCGGTCTTCACGGTCACGGGACACCTCGGTGAGGAGGGCGGGGGGGAATGGATGGCGAAGCCTGCCATCCCCCGGCGCCCTTGCGTACCCGCAATGCGTTGAGGAATGCCTGAGCTGTCCGGGTGTTGGGCGCGCGCTCGCGCTCAGCGCAACGGCAGCTCGACCAGCGCGGCGGAGAAGCGATCGAACGCCTCCGTCGCGGGCAGCGCGGTGCCCTCGTCCATGTTGCCGAGCATCAGCGCGAACACGACGCGGGGATGTTCGGGGTCCGCCGGCCGCTCGGCCACGCCCACGAAGCACTTCTGTCCGGACAGCGTGCCCGTCTTCGCGCGAATGCGGCCGGCCGTGCGAGCGGTGGTGGGGCGGCCCGCCAGGGTCCCATCCACGCCGGACACCGGGAGGCTGTCGAGGAAGGCGTTCGCGTACGGCTCGTTCAGGCTGGTGAGCACCACGCGCGCGAGTCCCCGCGCGGTCGCGAGGTTGTAGCGGGACAGGCCGCTGCCATCCACGGGGCGCAGGTCTCTTGCGGCGATGCCCCGTCGCGTCAGCTCCTGCATCAGCGCCGTGCGCAGAGGGCCATAGCCCTCCTGTCCCGTGCGCTCGCGCGTGAAGCGCATGCCCAGCCGCTCCGCGTAGAGGTTGAGCGACTCCTTGTTGGTCACCCGCACCAGGTCCGCCAGGGGCGGGCTCTCCAGCTCGACGAGCGGCACGGGGACGGGCGGAATGGGGCCCGTGGGCGCTTCCAGCGTGAGGGGCAGCCGCGCGACGCCGAGCCTGGTCAACGAGGCATCGACGCACGCGGCGAACAGCGCCTGTGGCTCATCCACCGCCAGCCGCACCGTCGCGGCGCGCGGGCACGGTCCTCCCGCCGGTGAGCGCCAGATGCAGTGCACGCCCGGGCCGCCCCGCTGTCGCGTGCACGCGAGGCTGGCGCGGTCCGCGTTCGCGTCCACGTTCACCCGGGTGGGGAAGGTGGCGAAGGCGGGCGTGAGCTGCGCGCTGGGCGCGTCCGTGCAGGTGGCGCCCGGCGCCCGCGCGAGCGCGAGGTCCACCACGTTCTCGCGAAACACAAAGGCCGTGGGCGCGGCGCTGTAGGCATACGCGGCATCATCCCAGGCCCAGCCCGGCCCCAGGGGCAGCTCGCCGTCGTCCGTGCCTCGCACGCGCACGGCGCCGCGCCACTGCTGGATGCCCCGGTCGCGCATGGCTTGCGCGATGCGGTCGCACGCGGCCGCGGTCTCCGGGAAGCGCCACGAGCCCAGCGAGGGATCGCCCGAGGCCTGCGCCACCACGTCGCCGAGGAAGAGGCCTCCCAGCTGCGTGCCCTCCAGCGTCACCGGGGTGCGGAAGCGGAAGTCCGAGCCCAGCGCGGACAGGGCCGCCGAGGTGGAGACCACCTTCATCGTGGAGGCGGGCAACAGCCGGACCTGCTCCCGGTGCGTGTACAGGGGCTGACCGGTGCGCGCGTCCACCACATACGCGGACGCGATGGCGCCCTCGTCCTCCAAGGTGGTGAACACGGCGTCGGCCACCGCGGGCAGCGTCGCGTGGTCGGGCTGGTCCGGCTTGCGCTCGTGGACACACCCCGGAGAGGAGAGGACGGCAGTCAACAAGGAAGCGACGAAGAGGGCGCGGCGCATGGAGGGCCGACACGCTAATGCCCCGTGGGCACGGCTGCCACGCTCCCGCGAGCCAGGGCTCGGCCTGTCGACACCACGAGTGCCTTGACGCCGTGGCGTAGGACCACCATCCTGCCGCGCCCCATGCCTGTCCTTCGTGGTGCTGTCACCTTCTCGCGCTTCCGGGCGGAGCCGTCCAAAGATGCCTCGGCTGAAGCCAAGCGCTGGCTGTCCAAGGGCCTGAAGTCCCATGCCTTCGAGGCCATCGATCGCCGCTCCGAAGACGAGCGCGCGGCGGGCTTCGTCGAGCTGGAGAACACCGAGGCCTCCGACTTCTCCGTCTCCAATCTCTTCCATGGCGAGTACGCGCTGTTCGCGTTCCGCATCGACACGCTCAAGGTCCCGGCCTCGCTGATGAAGGCGGAGCTGGACAAGTGGACCGCGGCGTTCACGAAAGAGAACGACCGTCCCCCAGCGCGCGCGGAGAAGAACCGCCAGCGCGCCGAGCTGAAGCAGCTCCTGCGCCAGCGCGCCGTGCCTCGCACCTCCGTGCTGGACGTGAGCTGGAACCTGAAGACCCAGCAGCTTCAAATCTGGGCCGCGTCGCGCAAGACGGTGGAGGAGATCCTCGTCGCGCTGGAGAACGCGTTGCCGGTGAAGCTGACCAGCCTGACGCCGGCGGAGCTGGCGCTCAAGGCGGGCATCGACGAGAAGTCCCTGGGGCCCACCCCGGAGCTGCTGGGCGTGGACTTGCCCGCCCTGACGGCGGCGGTGGAGGAGGTGGCGCATGGCGCGGCGTGAGCAGGCTCGGGAAGAGGCGGCGTTCAACCGCGGTGATGTCGGCGTGGACGGCGCGGCCACCGAGGAGGAGAAGGACGAAGCCGAAGTCGAGAAGGGCAAAGCCCGCGAGCAACTCCTGCGCGGCCGGGCCTACCTGGGCCGGGAGTTCCTCACGTGGCTCCTGTGGCGCTCGGAGACGGGCGACGCGCTGGTGGAGCACGACGGCACGGGCGTGGTCGTCCTGTTCCTGGGCAAGGTGGTGCTGCGCGGCGTGGCGGGCGACGTCACCGAGCTGAGCGCGCGCGGCACGCTGGCGCCGTACTCGGAGCAGGTGCGCCACTCGCTGGACCGCGGGCTGCTCATCGCGCAGGGCCGCCTGCGCCTGGCTCACGGCGAGCGCGAGTACGAGGTGACGCTGGACGCCGAGTTCCTCGACATCCGCGCCGCGAAGCTGCCCGCGCTGATGACCGAGGAGGAGGACGATCAGCTGTCCGAGCGCCTCGACCTGAGCGAGCAGCTCTCCGCCATCGTGGACGCACTGGTCCAGTCCTTCCTGGTGGTGCGCGCGGGCAAGACGTGGAGCAAGCAGGTGGTGCCCGCGATGAAGGAGTGGATGCGCGGCGAGGAGAAGGGCGCGGACGCGCTCGCCAAGGCTTCGCGTGCGCGCGGGCGAGACGCGCGCTCCGCTCGCGGCTGAGTCCGGCAGCTCGGGAGGCATTCTGGCGCATGCGGGCGGACGGGCGTCCCGGACCGGGTTACGCTCGGCCCCATGCGCTGGCACCTCCCTCTTCTCTTGTCCGTCGTATCGATTGGCTGTGCCCACGCGCCGGAGCCAGCGGCACCGACTCCCGCGCCTGTCACCGCCGCAGTGCAATGGCCCGAGCCCCACCCGCCCGACCTGCGGCTGGCCGACTCGGTCCGCCCGCTGCACTATGAGCTGGACCTGAAGCTCATCCCGTCCGACCCGACCTACTCGGGCAGCGTGACGGTGGACCTGGAGGTCCGCGAGCCGGTGCGCCAGTTCTGGCTGCACGCGCAGGACCTGAGCATCGGGCAGGCCCAGGTGCAGGTGGGCGAGCGCACCCTCGAGGCGAAGACCGTCACGCAGACGGAGGGCCGCCTGGGCGTGCTCCTGCCCGAGGAGCTTCCCGCGGGCCACGCGCGCCTGACGCTGACGTTCTCCGGCCACGTGGACCGTGAGCGCAGCCAGGGCCTCTACGCGGTGGAGGAGGGCGGCGAGTCGTACCTGTACACGTTCTTCGAGCCCATCGACGCGCGGCGCGCCTTCCCGTGTTTCGACGAGCCGACCTTCAAGGTGCCCTGGCGACTGCGCTTCACGGTGAAGCAGGGCCACGTGGCGTTGGCCAACCACCCGGTCGTCTCGCGCGAGCCGCTGGCGGACGGGCTGGAGCGCGTCACCTTCGCGGAGAGCCGGCCCATGCCGAGCTACCTGGTGGCCTTCATGGTGGGCCCCTTCGACGTGGTGGAGGCGGGCACGGTGGGACGCCAGCCCGTGCCGCTGCGCTTCATCGTCCCCAAGGGCCGAGGCCCGGAGACGCGCTACGCGGCCAGCGTCACGCCGCGCATCGTGAAGACGCTGGAGGACTTCTTCGATCAGCCGTACCCCTACGAGAAGCTCGATGTGGCCGTGGTGCCTCGCTACTGGGGCACCATGGAGCACCCGGGCATCGTCGCGCTCGGGCAGCCGATTACGCTCATCCGCCCGGACGAGGAGACGCTGCGCCGGCGCAAGTTCTACGTGAACATCGCGGGCCATGAGCTGGGCCATTACTGGTTCGGCGACATCGTCACGTGCAAGTGGTGGGACGACATCTGGCTCAACGAGTCGTTCACCTCGTGGTTGGACCGCCACACGATGGATGGGGTGGAGCCGAAGTGGAACTCCTCGCAGGAGCGGACGCTGGGCTCCTTGTCGTTCGCGTTGGAGTCGGACGCGCTGGACGCGGTGCCCACCGTGCGCAAGTCGGTGAACTCCACCGGTGACATCATCGGCTCGTTCGACAACGGCACCACGTATGCCAAGGGCTCGGCCATCATCGGCATGTTCGAGGCGTGGTTGGGCCCGGACCGCATGCGCGACGTGCTGCGCGCGTACACCCGCAAGCACGCGTGGGGCGTGGTGGAGGCCGGAGACTTCCTCGCTTCGCTGTCCGAGGCCGCGGGGCCCGAGGCCGCGCTCGCGTGGAGAGGCTTCGTCGAGCAGCCCGGCGCGCCGCGCATCGCCGCGGAGCTGGAGTGCAAGGCGGGCGCGCCCGCGAAGCTGAAGCTGTCTCAGGAGCGCTACCTGCCGGCGGGCTCGTCGGCGGATCGCTCGCGCACCTGGGACGTGCCGGTGTGCGTGCGCGCCGGAACCGGGGCCAAGGCCACGCGCACCTGCAAGCTGCTGACCGCGGCCACCGGCGAGATGGAGCTGCCCGGCAAGGGCTGCCCCAAGTGGGTGCTGCTCAACGCGGGCGGCACGGGCTACTACCGCTCCGGCTACACGCGTGAGCAACTGGCTCGGCTGCTCGCGGTGCCGAGCGGCACGTTCTCCGTGACGGAGCAGGGCGCGCTGATGGCGGACCTGGACGCCGCGGTGGGGCGGGGCGACATCCCGCTGGGCGAGGCCTTGAAGGCGGTGCCCGCGACGGCCCTCAACCCCAGCCGGCTCGTGCGCGAGCGCGGCGCGGAGTTGCTGGATCGCGTGCGCATGGATCACCTCACGCCCGCGGAGCGCACGAGCTACCAGGGGTGGGTGCGGTCGCTCTACGGCCCGCAGGCCCGGGCGCTGGGCTGGGTGCCCAAGGCCCAAGAGGAAGACGAGACGCGCGAGGCGCGCACGTCGCTCTTGTGGCAGGCGGCGAACCTGGGCGATGACCCGGCGCTCAACCAGGAGGCGATGCGGCTCGCGAAGGCGTGGCTGGCGCGCCATGACTCGGTGGATCCGGACATCGTGCAGTCCGCCCTGATGACGGCGGCGCGGCACGGAGACGCGGCGTTCTTCGACGCGCTGCTCGCCGAGGCGAAGCGGGAGACGGACCGCAACGCGCGGCTGCGCCTGCTCGGCGCGCTGGGGCGCTTCCGCGAGCCCGCGCTGTCACATCGGGCGCTGGAGCTGCTGCTGTCGTCGGACTTCGACGCGCGCGATACGCACATCATCCTGGTGAGCCACCTCCAGGACACGGAGATGATGCAGGAGGCCTGGACGTACCTGCGCGACCACTACGACGCCATCATGGGGCCCAAGCGCTCGGATGACGCGGGCGGGGTGCTCAAGCTGCTCGGCAACCTGTGCGATGACGCCACCCGCTCGGAGGTCGAGGCCTTCCTCACCCCGCGCGTCGCCAAGGTGGAGGGGGGCGCCCGCGAGCTGTCGCGAGCCCTGGAGTCCATCCACCTGTGCATCGAGTCCCAGCACGTCCATCAGCAGAGCGTGCGAGACTTCCTGCGCGCACCCGCGGCGATGCCGTCCGCGGCGAAGCGGCGCTGAAGAACACGCGGGCGGCCGGCTCCATCGCTGGAGCGGGCCGCCCGGTGGGGACGACGGGGATGCGGTGGAGGGCGCGCTTCAGCCCAACAGCCGCATCACGCCCCACGTCAGCCCATAGACGCAGACCGCGGTGAGCGCGGCGGCGGGGATGGTGAAGACCCAGGCCCAGATGATGCGGCCGGCGACGCCCCACTTCACGGCGCGCCAGCCCTTGGTGGAGCCCACGCCGACGATGGCGCCGGTGATGGTGTGGGTGGTGGAGACGGGGATGCCCAGCTCCGCGAGGGCGATGATGGTGACGCCGCCGCCCGTCTCCGCGCAGAAGCCGCCAATGGGCGCCAGCTTGGTGAGGCTGTGCCCCATGGTGCGCACGATCCGCCAGCCTCCGAAGAACGTGCCCATCGCGATGGCCGCGTGGCAGGAGATGATCATCCACCAGTCGATGTGGAACGGCCGGTCCTTCCAGATGGTGCCGAACAGCACCACGGCGATGATGCCCATGACCTTCTGCGCGTCATTGGTGCCGTGGCTGTAGGAGAAGATGCCCGACGAGACGAGCTGCAGGCGCCGGAACCACGAGTCCACCTTCAGGGGCGTCTGCTTGTGCACCACCCAGGTGCTGAGGAGCATCATCGTCGTGCCGAGAATCATGCCGATGAGCGGCGACAGCACGATGAAGGCGGCGATCTTCGCGATGCCCGCGCCCACCAGTCCCTTCAGCCCGAGCACCGGCAGCGTGGCGCCAATCATCCCGCCCGCCAGCGCGTGAGACGACGACGAGGGCAGGCCCCACCACCACGTCAGCAGGTTCCAGGTGATGGCGCCCATCAACGCCGAGAAGATGACCATCAAGACGGCCGAGGGGCCCTGGGCTCGGAGCATCTCGAAGTTGATGATGCCCTTGCCCATGGTGTTGGCCACATGGACGCCCCCGCTGAACGCGGCGATGAAGTTGAAGAAGGCCGCCCAGGCGACGGCCAGGTTGGGGGACAGGACGCGCGTGGACACCACGGTGGCGATGGAGTTCGCCGCGTCGTGGAATCCATTGATGAAATCGAAGATGAGCGCGACCGCGACGATGGTGATGACAGCGGCGAGCAGCATCTCAGGAGTGCTCCAGGACCACGCCCTCGATGACGTTCGCGACGTCGTTGCACTTGTCCGTCGCGGTCTCGATGAGGTCGTAGATTTCCTTCCACTTGATGATGGTGAGCGTGTCCATGCCGCTCTTGAAGAGCCGGCCCATCCCTGAGCGAAGGGCCTCGTCCGCCTGCGTCTCCAGCCGCTTGATCTCCTTGCAGCCCGCGAGGATTTGCGCCGGCTTCTTGATGAGGCGAAGCGCCGCGACGACCTCCTGGACCTTCTCCGTGCAGAGCACCAGCACGCGCGCCAGCTCCGTGGCGTCCGGGAGGCTCTCGGCAATCTCGTAGTAGTGCAGCCGCGCCGCCGCCGCGTTGGTGAAGTCCAGCACGTCGTCGATGCGCGACAGCAGGGCGTGAATCTGCGTCCGGTCGAACGGGGTGATGAACTGCTTGTGCAGGCGGTTGAAGGCCTGGTGCGTCACCTCGTCACCGCGGTGCTCAATGGCCTTGAGCTTCTGCACGCGCTCCGCCACGTCGCGGTAGTCGCTCAGCAGCGCGTGGAGGGTCCGCGCGCCTTCTACGGTGACCGCACACTGAGCATCGAAGTCGTCGAAGAACTCGTCCGACTTGGGCATCAGCTTCTCGAGCATCGTCTCTCCCAGGGGGGCCTGCGCGCACAGGCATGGAACGCCACGGTGGCCGTGTCCTGGCCGTGACCTTTCCGTGGCGCGCCCGTGACTACCCTACTGGGGGAGAATCGCCAGCGTTCCGTGAAATCCCCCTCGAATTTCGCGGGCTTGCGATGTTCACACGACGCGGTTGCGCAACTCCTCGAAGAAGCCCACCCAGAGCTGCCACATCTCCTCGGCGCCCTTGACGATGGTGGCCATCTCCGCGTCCGTGTAGGTCAGACCCACCGTCTGCCCGGCCGTCTGCACGTGGTCCGGCTCCTGCTTCACGTGGATGTCCACCCACGGCAGGGACTTGAGGCCCGTGGTGCGGCGCACCAGCTTGCCCAGCTTGGCCACCATGGTGAGGTCCGCCACCTCGGTGCCGTACAGGAAGCCCAGGCCCGTGAGGTAGTTGTCCGTGGAGCGGGCGTAGCCGTCCAGCAGGCGCTGGGTCGCCGGCGTCATGTTCGCCTCCGACACCGCCGCGCGCGCCATGCCCGCGTCCGTCATCGTCTGGATGAAGAAGCGCTCGTGCGCTCGCTCGACATCTCCCTCGCCCACCTCCTGGTTCAGGATGTGAGTGACCGCCGTCTTCATTTCGAGGTTGGGACAGACGGCGATGAGGCGGCCGAGGAACGTGGGGAAGTAGTGCAGGGGATGCCACCACTGGCCCAACACCAGCTCCGCCTGCTCCACGGAGAAGGTCTTCTCGTCGACCACTTCGAAGAAGCGATGCTTGATCAACTGCTCCCGACTGGAGTTCTTCGCTAGCGCCGCCTCGATGGAATGGTTTCGCATCACAGCTCCCGTGCTTGAGGTCCGCAGGCTCGAGCGGAGCGGGAATCAGGACTCAGATTGTCGGACGATTCCCCCACCCACTCGTCAACACCATATCCCAATGATGTTCTAGGAAATAGAGAATACCAAGTTAGAGCCGTATTGCATGAGTGTGGTGTTGGTGTAGGAATGACATGCGTGCAGGTGTGTGTATGTTCATTGCCTGACATGAAGGCCCGACTCCGGTCGGATGCCCCGGGTGGGCGACGCGCCGTGACGATGGGGAATGCGCGTCCTGTCACCGAGCCCCGAGGAGACTCCGGCCATTGGGTTGGCGGCGCTGGAGTTGGCGCTCAAGGCGGACCTGGAGCGCCTGGCTTATCCCGGGCGCTCGTGGGTTCCTCCGCGCCAGACGCGCGCGGGGTTGCCGGTACTGGATGTGCTAATCATTGGCGGGGGACAGAGCGGACTCACCGCTGCGTTCGGGCTGATGCGGGAGCGGGTGACGAACCTGCTCGTGGTGGATGACGGGGCGCCGGACCTGGCGGGGCCGTGGAAGACCTTCGCCCGCATGCGGACCTTGCGTACACCCAAGCACCTCACGGGCCCGGACCATGGTCTGCCGCACCTCTTGTTCCAGTCGTGGTTCGAGGCCCAGCACGGCGCGGGGGCCTGGACTTCCCTGGGGCGAATCCCCAAGGAGCAGTGGGCGGATTACCTCGGCTGGTACCGCCGCGTGCTGGGCATCCCCGTGCGCAGCCAGACGCGCGCGGGCCCGGTGGAGTGGTGCGCGGACGAGGGCTGCTTCCGCGTCCCCCTGGAGGAAGCGGGGGGCGCCTCCGCGGGCGTGATCCATGCGCGCAAGGTGGTGCTGGCCACAGGCATCGATGGGTCCGGGCGGTGGGAGGTGCCCGCAGAGCTGGCGTGCGTGCCTCGGGCCCTCTACGTGCACACCTGCGAGCCCATCGACTTCGAGTCCATGCGGGGCCGGAGCGTGGGGGTGCTGGGGGCGGGGGCCTCGGCGTTCGACAATGCCTCACTGGCGCTGGAGCACGGCGCTGCGGAGGTGCGGCTGTTCTTCCGTCGCCGTGAGCTGCCTACCGTCAATGCCTATCGTTGGGCGGAGTTCGTCGGCTTTCTCAAACACCATGCGGAGCTGCCGGACGTGGACCGCTGGCGCTTCATTCGTCGCATCCTGGAGATGGGGCAGCTGCCCCCCGCGGACACCTACCGACGCGCGGTCGGGTTCCCTCAATTCCATCTGCACCCGGGTTCGCCCTGGCTCTCGGTGGAGGCCGTGGAGGGGAGGGCGCGGGTCACCACGCCGCAGGGTGTCTATCTTTTCGATCGGCTCATCCTCGGCAGTGGCACGGTGACGGACCTCTCGCTGCGCCCCGAGCTGGCCTTGCTTCACCCAGACATCGCGCTGTGGAGAGATCGCTTCCAGCCGCCGCCCGAGCTGGCCCATGCGGACCTGTCGCGGCATCCCTACCTGAGCGCCCACTTCGAGTTTCAGGAGAAGGTGCCGGGCCGGGCGCCGCACGTCGCCGCGGTTTTCAATTATACCTTTGGCTGTCTGCTCTCCCTGGGGCTGGGCGGGGCGAGCATTTCGGGCATGAAGTACAGCCTTCCTCGGCTCGTCGCGGGGGTGACGCGACAGCTCTATCTGGATGACAGGGATGTCTTCTTTCGGTCCCTGGAGTGCTACGCGGAGAGGGAATTCGAGCCATGAGCGCGGGAGATTTCGTGCTGCGCAGCCAACGCGTCCTCGTGGACGGCGGACTGCGCGCGGCGGCGGTGGTGGTCCAGGCGGGGAGGGTGGCCGCGGTGAGCGCGTACTCAGACGTGCCCACGGGTTTGCCTGTCACGGATGTGGGGGAGTTGGTGGTGATGCCTGGCGTGGTGGACTGCCATGCACACATCAACGAGCCGGGGCGCACGGAGTGGGAGGGATTCGAGACGGCCACGCGCGCGGCGGCGGCCGGAGGCATCACCACGCTGGTGGACATGCCGCTCAACTCATTGCCGCCCACCACCACGTTGGATGCGCTCCTGCTCAAGGCTCGCGCGGCCGAGGGGCGCTGCCACGTGGACCACGGCTTCTGGGGCGGAGTCATCCCAGGCAACGCCGCCGAACTGGAAGGGCTCATCGCGGCGGGGGTTCCCGGGTTCAAGTGTTTCCTGTGTCCCTCGGGAGTGGAGGAGTTCCCCGCCGCGACCCGCGAAGTGCTCGCGGAGGCCATGCCGGTGCTGGCTCGGAGGGGGATTCCGCTGCTCGTCCACGCGGAGCTGGAGTCCCCAGTCGAAGCCGTGGGGGGCGATGTCCGCGCCTACTCGCGCTATCTGGCGTCGCGGCCCGCGCGCTGGGAGGACGATGCCATCCAGTGGATGGTGGCGTTGGCGCGCCAACATGGCTGTCGTGTCCACATCGTCCACCTGTCGTCCGCGAGCGCGCTGCCGCTGCTGCGTGAGGCGCGTGACGCGGGGGTGCCGGTGACGGTGGAGACGTGTCCGCACTATCTGTCGTTCGCGGCGGAGACGATTCCGGATGGCGCCACGTTCCTCAAGTGCGCGCCGCCCATCCGTGAGGCGCGCAACCGCGAGCGGTTGTGGGAGGCGCTCCGCCAGGGTGACATTGATCAGGTCGTCTCGGACCACTCGCCCTGTACTCCGGGCCTCAAGCACCTGGAGCATGGCGACTTTGGCGCGGCGTGGGGAGGGATTGCGTCGTTGCAGCTGAGCCTGCCGGTGGTGTGGACCGAGGCGCGTCGGCGAGGGTTTACCCTGGAGGACGTGGCGCGCTGGATGTGCGAGACGCCCGCGCGTCTCGTGGGGCTGGCGGGCGTGAAGGGAGCGCTGCGGGTGGGCGCGGACGCGGACTTCGTCGTGTTCGATCCCGACGCCCCCTTCACGGTGGAGCCCGCGAAGCTGCTCCATCGCCATCCCCTCACGCCTTACGCGGGGCACGCGCTGACGGGCGTGGTGGAGCTGACCTTCCTGCGCGGGATGAAGATCTACGAGCACGGCCGCCCGTTGGCCGCACCGCTCGGACGTTGGGTGCGGCGCCCCGTGGCGTCGCGCGTCGCTGCTTGAGTCACCGGAGAGGACACACCATGCACGCCGACGAGGATGGGAAGCTGCGCGTTGCCTTCACGGACTGGCCGGACCTGGCCGCGGAGAAGGTAGGAGGCCGCGCGGTCATCGCCAACGACGAGTTCTTCGCGCCCAAGGAGAACCTGCTCCGGCCCGGTCGGGGCGTCTTCATCGCGGACCGCTACACGGAGCGGGGCAAGTGGATGGATGGCTGGGAGACGCGCCGTCGGCGCTCGCCCGGCCATGATTGGTGCATCGTTCAGCTCGGGTTGCCCGGTGTCGTGCGCGGCGTGGACATCGACACGAACCATTTCCTGGGCAACTTCCCCGAGTACGCGTCGCTGGAGGGCGTGGAGGTGATGGGCTCGCCCGAACCCGACGCGCTCACGTCCGCGCGATGGACGCCGCTCATGCCGCAGCTCCGGCTTCAAGGCGGGTCGCGCAACCTCTTCTTCATCGCGAGCGAGCAGCGCTGGACGCACCTGCGGCTCAACATCTTTCCGGATGGCGGGGTGGCGCGCTTGCGCGTGCACGGTGAGGTGCGACCGGAGCTCTCTCGGCTGACTCAGGGAGGGGAGCCCGTGGACCTGGCCGCGCTGGAGAACGGGGGCGTGGTGGTGGCGTGCAACGACGCGTTCTTCGGGCCGCGGGACAATCTCATCCTCCCGGGGCGCGCGGCTCACATGGGCGAGGGCTGGGAGACGCGGCGCAAGCGCGTGCCGGGCTTCGATTGGATCATCGTGAAGCTGACGACCCCGGGCACGGTGGAGCGCGTCGAGGTGGACACGGCGCACTACAAGGGCAACTTCCCAGACATGTGCTCGCTGGAGGGCTGCTACCTGCGCGAGCCGGTGGTGGACTTCGCCAACGCGCGAGACATCGTTTGGACCGAGCTGCTGGCGCGCACGAAGCTCCAGGCAGACCATCGACACTTCTTCGCGTCCGAGCTCCAGGCGAAGGGTCCCTTCACCCACGTGCGACTCAACATCTTTCCGGACGGAGGCATCAGCCGTCTGCGCGTGCACGGGCGGCCCGCATGAGTCCGCTCCACCGGCTCAACACGTTGCCCGTGGCCGAGGCCCGCGCCGAGATGCTGCGCTGCTGCGGCTCCTCGCGCTGGGCGGACGCGATGGTGCGCGCCCGACCGTTTCGGGATGCGAGCCATCTCTACGGCGAGGCCCAGTGGCTCTGGGAGCAGACGGGCCCCGATGACTGGCACGAAGCCTTCCAGCATCACCCTCGCATCGGGGACGGCGCCGCGCTGCGCCAGCGCTTCGCGTCCACCGCGACCTGGACCTCGCGCGAGCAGGCTGGCGTAGGCGGCGCGTCCGAGGTTGTGTTGGCGGGACTGGCCGAGGGCAACCGCGAATACGAGCGCCGCTTTGGCTTCATCTTCCTCGTGTGCGCCTCGGGGAAGGGCGCCGAGGAGATGCTGGCGACGCTGCGCGAGCGATTGGACCACGCGCCGGATGACGAGCTGCGCATCGCGGCGGCGGAGCAGGCGAAGATCACCCGCCTTCGTTTGGAGAAGCTCCTGAACCCATGAGCACTCTGTCCACCCACGTTCTGGATACGCAGCGGGGACGCGCGGCCTCGGGCCTCCCATTGTCATTGGAGGCCCAGGGCCAGGCGGGCACTTGGGCCTCGTTGTCGCGCGGCGTCACCGATTCCGATGGACGCGTGCGGGAATTGCTTCCCTCGGGCGGGCGCTTGGAGCCGGGCACGTACCGGCTCACGTTCGACACCGGCACGTACTTTCGTGCGCAAGGCATCCGAGGCTTCTATCCCTCGGTGACGGTGGTGTTCGAGGTCACCGCGGCGGACGAGCACTACCACGTGCCGCTGCTGCTGAGCCCCTTCGGTTACTCGACGTACCGAGGGACCTGAGCTGGCTCAGTCATCCAGGGCGAAGAAGTGACTGAATGGGCCGGGGCCCCGTCCCAGGGCGAGCGGGTGCTCCAGGGCCGTCGTGACATACGCCTTGGCGCGACGCGTGGCCTCCAGCAGCTCGTGTCCCAGCGCGAGGTTCGCGGCCAGCGCGGCGGACAGGGTGCAGCCCGTGCCGTGCGTGTTGCGTGTCTCCACCGAGCGCAGGTGCAGCGTCTCCATTCTCGCGCCGTCAAACCAGACATCGGTGCCGCGCAGCGGGCCCGTCATGCCTCCGCCCTTGACGAGCACCGCCCGCGAGCCGAGTCGATGGATGCGCCGGGCCGCCTCCTGCATGTCCTCCAGCGTGTGGAGTTCCATGCCCGCGAGGAGCTGGGCTTCGTGGCGGTTGGGCGTGACGACGGCGGCCAGGGGCAGGAGCAGTTCCTTCAGCGCGCCGACCGCCTCGTCATCGATGAGGCGTGACCCCGCGCGGGAGACCATGACCGGATCCACCACCACCGTTCCGAGTCCCCAGGCGCGCAAGCGCTCGGCGACCCCGGTGATGATCTCCCGGTTGACGAGCATGCCTGTCTTCACGGCGCCCGCCCCGACATCGGAGGTCACGGCGTCGAGCTGCGCGGAGACCGACGCGGCGGGGAGTACGTCCACGCGGGTGACCCCGAGTGTGTTCTGCGCGGTGACGGCGGTGAGGGCGCAGGTCCCGTGCACGCGATGGAAGGCGAAGGTGCTGAGGTCGGCCTGGATTCCGGCGCCGCCTCCGCTGTCCGAGCCAGCGATGGTGAGCGCGGTCGCGATCGTCTGAGGCTGCTTCATGGCCCCTCTCTTTCAGAGGCCGCGGCGGCCTTCAACGAGGAAGAATCGCGGCCGGGTGGGGGCCGGCAAGTTGTGGGCGCCGGGCTCGCCCGCTAGGCTGGCGGAATGGCTGGGTACCCGGGCGGCCCGTCACCAGTGACAGCGGGACTCGCTCGCGAGGCTGTGGCCGAGCTGGAAGTCATCAGCTCCCAGGCCGCCTACGAGCGCTTCCTGGCACCCGCACGCGCGCTGGAGGACGGCGTCGTCGAGGAGTGCCGCGCCAACATCGCGCTCGCCTACCAGAACGCGAAACAGGGCGTGGACGCGGTGCTCCTTCGCGAGGCCGAGGTGGCAACCCTCCCTGGCGTCCAAGTGGAGCTGCTCCGCGAGCTGCCCGAGCTTGCGAAGGGGCTCGCCTTCGCGGTGCTCCAGGCCCAGCGCGATCTTCCCGCCGGTGCGTTCGGGCCGCTCTACGAGCGGGCGGTGCAGCTGCGTCGCCAGCTGCTCAAGGCGGCGGATGCCCTCGCGGAGGCGGGGCTCCTGGCTCGCGCGGAGCTGGAGGCGGCCCAAGACGAGGGGCGCCGCGACGTGGTGCGAGACTGCGCCACGCTGGCCCGCTTGATGCGCCGCAACGAGGAGAGGTTCGCGGGGCGCTCGCCGGTGACACCCGCGGACGTAGGGGAGGCGGAGCTGGTGGCGGAGCAGCTCGGCGCGCTGCTGGCGGCCCCGGCGGATCCGCGCGACCGCGAGGCCACGCCCTTGCTCATCGAGGCCACGCGGATCCGCGACAGGTTCTGGACGCTGCTTACCCGGCGGCACGACGTGCTGTGGCGGTGTGGCGCGTGGCTGTATGGCCGAGACGTGGAGGAGCGCGTTCCGCCGCTCCAATCGCGGCCCGCGCTGGTGCGTCAGGCCGGGCAGGGCCCCTCGTTGCGAGGGACCGCCGTGCAGGCGGCGCAGCGCCGCACGGAGGGTCGCCCCGCCCCGGTGGCAGGGCCCGATTCCTCGACCGCGATGGAGCGCTCCAAGGTCCGCTTCATGGTTCGAGTCGGCTTCGACTTTCCGTCGCGCTAGAGTCCCGTCGCGCCATGCCTTTCGACGTGAAGGACATCCTCAAGCAGGTGGAGGCGGGGACCGCGCCCGACGCGGGAATCCCCGAGTGGTGGCGCGACAGCTGGACGGATCCCGACGGCTTCGCCACCGCCCTCGCCGACGCGCACGCGGGACGCGGCGCCCCTCCCCCGAAGAGTCGCCCGGGTCAGCAGTACGACTTCTTCCACGACCTGGTGGTGCGCCACGTGGCCCAGGAGCGCCCCGCGCTTCGATGCTTCGAGCGACTCCAGGGGTGGCAGACGCTGAGCTACCGCGCGCTGCATGATCAGGCGGCGCGCCGCGCGGGAGAGTGGGCGGAGCAGGGCGTCAAGGCGGGCGCGAAGGTGTGCCTCCTCTATGGGATGGGCTCCGAGCTGCTCATCTCCTTGATGGCGGGCGTGCGGCTGGGCGTCTGTGTTTCACTGCTGCCACCGCTGGGGCCGCGCTTCGTGTCGCGCCGCCTGGAGGCGCTCGCGCCCGAGCACGTGGCCGCCGAGCCGCACCAGTTGCCGTTGCTCAAGGGCTTCGAGAAGGCGCTGCTGCGCGTCCGGACTGGCGCCTCGCCGGGCTTCTCGTCGCACAGCTACAAACCAGCGGATCCGGTGGGGCTCGTGTTCTCACCCCTGGCGGAGCCGTCGCATGTGCCAGTGCCGCTGTCCGCGGACGACGCGTGGCGAGGCGCGCTGGTGGACGGGATGATCACCTTCGGCCTCGGGCCGGGAGATCAACTGGCGGCGCCGGGCTTCTCGCTGCTCCAGGGACTGCCGGCGATGCTCTTCGCCACGCTCCTGCGCGGCGCGACCTTCGTCCACATTGAACTGGCCGAGCTGGAGCGCAACGCCGCCCCCCTGTTGGAGCAGCCCCTGCGCGCGCTGGGCGTCTCCAACGCGCTCCGCGAGCTGCTCACCCGCACGCGGGTCGGAGCGCTGCGAAACGTGTCGCACTGGTTCCGCAATCCCGAGGAGCCCCTCGACGCCCAGTCCTGGCGCGCGTGGCTCAAACAGGCGGCCCTCGGCTCCACGCCGTGCGCCAGTGCCCTGATGGATCCGACCCTGGGCGGCGCGGTGCTCCTGTCCCCACGGTGGGCCGGGGAGCCGCAAACGGACGTGCTCCCCGCGCCGGGCCGGCGGTGGGCGCTGCGCGACGCGAACCAGAGCGGACAGGCGTCGGCGTCGGACGTGGGCCTCTACACGCCGCTGCCGGACAAGAAGCGCCCGCCCAGCCACGTCGTCCTCGCGCGGATCCGCGAGCGCTACCACTACGGTGGGACGCTGGGGCCGCGCCGGGATGGCCGCGTCTATCCGACGGCGGAGGTCACCGCCGCGCTCGAAGGGCTGCCCTCGCTGGTGGGGACGTCCATCGTGGCCGTGCCGACGAGCGGCGTCGCCAGTCAGCCGCGCTTCGTGCTGCTGGGCTTCACGGGCGCCCTGGCGCCCTCCGCGAGCGCGGAGCAGGAGATCCGCCGGCGCATCGAGCACCAACTGGGGGTGGAGTTCCTGCCGGATCGCGTCGTGTTGTATCCGCTGTTTCCTCGCCGGAAGAAGGGCGTGGTGGATGACGCCTGGTGCGCGTCCCAGTTCTTCACGGGGGCGCTCCACCGCAAGGCGTCGGATCCGTCGTTCCAGGCGTTGGTGACCATCCGTGGACGCTTGTTGGAAAGCGCGAGCCGTCCGGGTGAAGATGCGGGCCCCGCAGTGAAATGAAAAGGACGGGACCATGGGTGTCCAGGTCGTGATGGGCGCGATGCTCCAATGCAGTTTCGGGGTCGCGCCCTCGTCGCTGATGGTGCTGCCGGTGAATCGGGTGATGGCGCCCACCCCGGCGGCGAACATCATGGACAGCAAGCCGATGATGAACATCCTGCCCTTCGGCATGTGCTCATCCATGGCGAACCCGATGGTGGCCGCGGCCACCGCCGCGGCGCTGGGCGTGCTGACCCCCATGCCGTGCATCCCCGCCACCGCGGCCCCCTGGGCGCCCGGTTGTCCCAAGGCGCTCATCGGCAACATGCCGGCGCTCGAGAGCAACTCGAAGCTCATGTGCAGCTACGGGGGCGTCATCCAGGTGGTCACCCCTGGGCAGTTCGTGGTGATGGATGGGTGACGCGGCCGCGGTCCTGGAGGTGCTGGACATCACCCTGTTGGATCGCCCCATCACCGGTGCCCCGGTGGACCTCTCCACGGAGGAGGGCGCGGATCCTCGCCTGGAGGCCATCACCACCTGGGTGGCCAAGGGCGCGTACCTGGACGCCGCGCGGTCCGCCGAGGCGCTGCTGCGCCAGGACCTCCGCGATGTCCGGCTCGTCTGCCCGTACCTCTTCGGAGGCTTCGTCGCGCGCGGCATGCACGCGCTGCCCGTGCTCTTCCGCTCCCTCTCCCTGACGTTGACGGAGAACTGGGAGGCCTTCGGCCCCACGGCCAAGAAGGCGCTGTTCATGGACAACGGCCTGCGCTGGATGTTCAGGCTGATGAGCAAGCTCATGGAGCACCATGCGCGCCTGAAGGACGCGCAGTGGCAGGCGTGGACCTCCGGCGACAACCGGCCCCCGCTGCAAGAGGCCCTGGGGCTGGCGGAGCCGGTGATGTCCGCCTTCGGCGCCATGCCGCGCAGCGGGGCCATGGAGTCGTTCCGCACGCTCCTCAATGGTTTGCGCGCGCACCTCCAGGCGCTGCCCGAGCCGGTCTCGGTCGTCCCGCCGGTGGAGGAAGACGAAGAGGAGGAAGAGGCAGAGGCGCCGTCCGCGAGCGAGGCGAAGGGCGCGACGGCGCGCGCGGAGCCCAAGGCGCCGTCCGGACCGGTGCTGCCCATCTCTCCGCCGCTCGCTCAGTTGATCCGCAAGCTGTCCGCCTTCGAGGCGTTGATCGCGAGCCAGGACTTCGTGAAGGCCAGCGTCGTCGCGGTGGACGTGCTGGCTGTCATCGAGCGGTTTGATCCGCGGGTGTACTTGCCGCTGCTCTTCTCCGGCTTCTTCACCGGGCTGAGCCAGAACGCGGACTCCATCGAGCCCTTGTTGCACAACACCGAGTCCCTCGCGTTCCGGGCGTTGGATCAGCTCTACCGCGTGGACCTGGACGCCTTCCTCGTAGCGCAGGCGCGGCAGGGCGGCGGCGGTGGCTTCGGAGACGAGGATTAGCGCCATGGAGGTGGAGCGGGGCGAGCAGGGCAGGGCGCTCACCGTCGAGGAGCGCATCAGCGAGCGAATTCGCAGCTTCGACATCCCGGCGCTGTTGGACCTGCTCGCGAAGGAAGGCTACGGCGAGTCGGACATCGAGTTCCGCAGCCACCGCAGCACGCTGCGACAGCAGCACCTGGTGCACGCCATCGAGTTCACGCGGCAGCCGCGCAAGCGCGCCGTCATCACCGTGAACATGGGGTTGCTCAGCGTGCAGACGCCGCTGCCCTCATTCTTGTTTCAGGCCATGGATCGCCTGGAGCACGACGCGATGGTCGACTTCATCGGCTACTTCGATCACCTGCTGCTGCGCACGCGCTTCGCGGGGCAGTTCCCGGACCGCGACGAGACGCTCTTGCCCGGCTGGGAGCGCTCCACGGCGCATCGCCTGCGCTTGTTACGGCTCGCGTGCCCCAGCAGCCTCCACTGGCTGTTCGCCAAGGTGTTCCCCGAGGCCGAGGTGACGGTGCGGCGCGAGACGCGCAAGCAGCGCATCGAGTCCAAGGGGATCCGTTTGGGCGCCGTGGCGCTGGGGGACGGCAGCGCCGTGGGCGGATTCGCCACCGTTCCCACCGGCGGCGTGGAGGTGCGGATCCACCTCGACGAGTCGACTTCTGGCACCGGAATCCCGTGGGCGGTCGAGGCGCGTCGTCGCCTCACCACCCGCATCTTCCCCAGCCTCGCGGAGACTCCGTTGGCGCTCAAAATCATCATGGCGCTGAGGGATCAGAGCAGCCACGCGCGGCTCCATGCGGCCAGCTACCTTGGCTATGATCCGCTTGTCGGGGGGCCCGAGCATACCCAAGAAGTCCTCTTGTTCTCGGGAGACACGGCACAGGTACGTAGCGCGGATGCTCGGTGATGGCGAGTATCCGCTTATTGACGCCTCTGCGGATCACGCCTAACTTTGGAAAAGTTCATTGGCAGGGTGCGTTCCCGGGATGGTTGAAGCGCATCGGGGGGCCGCATACCGCCACCGTGAGGGAGTCAACGTGGCCATTCAGGACCAGCTTCCCAAATCACGCATCACCCTGACGTATCGCACCACCATCAATGGCGAACAGGAGACGGTGAATCTGCCGCTCCGCTTGCTGGTGTTGGGAGACTTCTCGCTCGGCTCTTCCGAGGATCGCAAGAACGACCTCGAGGCGCGCCGGCTGCGTTCCATTGATGGACGCAACCTGGATGAGCTGATGAAGGACATGAAAATGTCCGTCAAGTTCCAGGTGCCCAATCGCATCAACCCGGACGTCGAGTCTGACCTGGACGTGTCGCTTCCCATCGACCGGATGAAGTCCTTTCATCCGGATGAGATTGTGAAACACGTCCCGAAGCTCAAGGCACTGCTCCTCCTGAAGACACTGCTCGTGGAGATGCAGTCCAACATCGACAACCGCAAGGACTTGCGCCGCGAGCTGTATGAGCTGTTCTCCAAGCCTGACGCGCTCAAGGCGCTGCTCGGCGAGCTCAAGGGCTACGAGAGCATGCGGCTGCCGTCTGGCGAGGGCAAGGCGGACGCGAAGGCCGATGCCAAGCCTGACGCCAAGAAGGACGTTCCGGCCGGCACCCCCAAGGCCGCGACTGTCGCCGCCACGGCCACCGCCACCGCGGCTGCCTCCACCAAGCCGCCCGCCTAAGTAGCGCCGACATCCTTCTGAGGAGCCAGCCATGGCCGAAACCACTTATCTGAATCGCCTCTTCAGCAGTGTCAGGCTCGAAGCGCCCCAGTCCTCCGAGCCGATGATTGTCAATAACTTCTCCACCGTGGTGGACGAGCAGGCGGTGACCCTGGAGAGCCGGTTCCTCTCCAGCGTCGCGGCGCTGATGCAGAACGTCCAGCCGGTGGGAGGTCCCGACAACAGCCTCCGCTTCGACAAGGGGCAGGTGTTGGATGTCATCAGCCGCATCGATCGCATGATCGACGCGCAGATGAACGAGATCCTCCACAACGAGACCTTCCAGAAGATGGAGTCCGCGTGGCGCGGTCTGGAAGACCTCGTCGAGCACACCAACTTCAAGGCCAACATCGGCATCGACATCCTCGATGTGGCCAAGGACGAGCTCGCCGAGGACTTCGAGAACAACTCGAGCAACCTCTTCGCGGGCGCGCTCTTCGACAAGGTCTACATCCAGGAGTACGATCAGTACGGCGGTCGCCCGTTCGGCGCGATGGTCGGCCTGTATGAGTTCTCCTCCACGCCGGCGGACCTGACGTGGCTGCAGCGCATGGCGAAGCTGGCCAACGCCGCCCACTGTCCGTTCATCTCCGCGGTCAGCCACAAGTTCTTCGGCTGCGAGACCATCGAGGAGATGGAGGCCATCAAGAACCTGGAGGGCGTGCTGGCCCATCCCCGGTTCGGCCGCTGGAACGCGCTGCGCGACACGGAGGAGGCCGCGTACATCGGTCTGACCTTCCCGCGCTACGTGCTGCGCCTGCCCTGGCACCCGGACAAGAACCCCTGCGACGTCCTCAACTTCACGGAGGAGGCGCGCGGTGACTCGGAGAAGTACCTCTGGGGCAACTCCGCCATCCTCCTGGCGCGCAACCTGGTGAAGGCGTTCGAGATCTCCGGTTGGTGCCAGTCCATCCGCGGCCCCAAGGGCGGGGGGCTCATCACCGGCCTCCCGGTGGACACCTTCAGCCTGCGCGGCCAGGACGAGATCAAGGCGCCGGTCGAGATCGCCATCCCGGACTACCGCGAGTACGAGTTCGCGCGCAGCGGCTTCATCCCGCTCGTGTACCGCAAGGGCTCCAGCGACGCGACGTTCTTCAGCACCCAGGCGTCCAAGGTGGCCAAGCAGTTCAAGGACCCGAAGGACTCCGAGAACTCGCAGCTCGTCACCAACCTGGCGTACACGTTCTCCATCACGCGGCTGGCGCACTACGTGAAGTGCATCATGCGTGATAACATCGGTAATACGGCGGACGCGGATTACATCCAGCGCCAGCTCGACTCGTGGCTGTCTGGCTACGTGACGACGGTGACGAATCCGGACGACCTGACCGTGCGGCGCTTCCCGTTCAAGGCGAGCAGCGTCGAGGTGTTCCCCCGGCCCGGGGAGCTTGGCTGGTACGATTGCAAGCTGGCAGTGCTGCCCCACATCCAGTTCGAAGGCCTCAATGTGGAGCTGATGCTCGAGTCGCGGCTCGGTTGATCTTCCGGCAGGTACGCCTGCCTTCATCTCAAGGAGTGAGGGATGCCTCAATTCTCCCGTAATCTGGATGTGTATCAGGGCTTCAACTTCAAGAAGGACAAGCAGACCCCGGTTGGCTACATCACCGCCGTCACCATTGGTGGCGTGGCGCTGACGGCGGACCAGGAGACCATCAAGGATCCGGAGAACCCGGAGCAGGCCATTGCCGACAAGGTCGTGGCGGTGCTCAACCACTACCTGTGGGAGACGGGCATCACGGACGCGATGTACTTCTCCGGCCAGGTGTCCACGGCGAACAAGCAGAAGATCGCCGAGATGCTGCTGGGCAAGTTCTCCAACATCGAGGTCGTCTTCAAGTACGTCGTGTACGAGTACGATCCGCTCGGCAAGAAGTACTTCAAGTCGAACTTCCTCGACGCGGAGCTCAAGGGCCTGCTGGAGAAGAACGGCGACGACCTGAACATGGCCGTGGCGGACAACCCGTCCTCCGAGGTCCAGTCGCCCAAGAACTACACGTTCCAGATCGGCATCAAGCCGCAGACCCTGGAGCAGTCGCTGAACCTGGCCACCTCTTCGACCAAGAAGCTGGCGAAGAAGTGGGGCGTCACTGAGACGGCCGGCTAGGCGATTGAAATCCTGATACACCAAGCCGGGAGCGGGTCGCGCATACCGCCCCGGCTCCTGGCAAAGGGATGATCGCGTCATGCAGCGGTACAAGCTCGCACGGGTCCGCTGGCACGTAGGCCAGACCCTCCTCCCGGAACACTTCACTGCCCAGGAGGAGGCGCTGGATGCCGAGGTCCGGCTCCATGCTTCCTTGTCGGGCCTGCCTTCCTATGGCGTGGCCGCGCTGGCGTGGAATGAGTCGCTGCTGAGCGCCGGCAGCCTCTCGATTTCATCCCTCACGGTGGTGATGAAGAACGGCGCGGTGGTGGACGTGCCTGGCAACGCGGTGCTGCCGCCGTTGTCGTTGGACGCCTCCGGACGCTCCGAGTTCATCGTCTACCTGCACGTGCTCCGCGAGACGACCAGCGCGGAGGGCGTGCGCCTGTACGCGGATGATCCGCCGGTGCTCCAGCGTGTCCTGCACCGACTCCAGCTCTCGTCCGAGCCCGTGCTCGACGGCGCCGTGGCCTCCATGGGGCTGGCGGCCGTGTCCCAGGACGAGGAGGGCGCGTGGACAGCGTCCGCGGACTGGGTGCCGCCCCTGATGCTGGTGGGGACGAACCCCTTCCTGGAGAAGCTGCTGGCGGGGCTGGATGAGTTGTTGGATCAAGTCCGGCAGCAGTTGCTCACGCACATCTCGGACACGTACCTGCGCAGCGACCGGCTCACCAACGCCCGGCGCGCGCTGTTCGAGGTGCACCGGCTGCAAGCCCTGCGCAAGGACATGATGCGGCAGGTGTATCCGCATCCGTATCACCTGTTTGATTCGCTGCGCCGCGTGTACTTCGAGTCGTGCTGCTACCTGGAGATGCTCCCGGACGAGCAGATGCCGGTGTACCAGCACGAGGACCTGTCGCAGAGCCTGGGCGGATGGATGCGCCTGCTCACGCGCAGCTTCCAGCCCGAGGCCACGCGCTCCACGCACAAGGCCTTCGCGGTGAAGGACGGACAGTTCCTCTGCTCGCCGCTGCCGCCCGAGGTGCGCACCGCCACGGAGATGTACCTGCTCGTGCAGCGCACGCAGCCCGGGGCGCGCACGCCGCTGGATGGCGTGAAGCTGGCGAGCCCCTCGCGATTGCCCCTGGTGCGCCGGCAGGCCCTCAAGGGCGTCACCTTCACGCACGTGCCGTTCCCGTCCTTCCCGCACGCGCTGGGGCCGGAGATTGATTGGTACGTGCTCGGCTCGGGTGAGGAGTGGCAGCACGCGCTGCGCGAGGACGGGGTGGCCTTCTACGTCACGCCCGCGCTCAAGGGCGCGCAGACCTCCCTCTTCTGGCGCAGGTCCTAGCGATGGCCCGCGCACCGTTCCTGGACAAGTTCGCGGGTCATGGTCACCGGCACACCGTGCGGGACAGCCTGGCCCACGTCATCCAGAACATCGAAGCGGTGCTGAACACGAAGCGCGGCTATGGCTTCTTCATGCACGACTTCGGGCTCGGCGGGTACACCGAGAAGCTGGGCACGCGCGAACTGGTGGAGGCGCTCACGGAGGAGATCCGCTCGGAGGTGGCCATGCACGAGCCTCGGCTGGGCAATGTGGAGGTGAAGCTGCGCGGCCGTGACAGCGGCCTGTGGCTGCACTTCGACTGTGACGGCGTCTTCAACGAGGAGCGCTGTCGGCTGCGCATCGTCTTCCACACCGTCACGGGCCAGGTGCGAGTCCAGGAGGACGTCTGATGGCGCCGGTCACCACGGACCGCCTGGCGATTGCGCTCACGCTCACCATCGGGGGCACGGCCCACGAGGTGGCGCCCGGGGACGTGAAGCTCCTGGAGTGGGAGCTCCACGATTGGGGGCACTCGGGCCGCGTCGAGTTCAACGTCGCGGACACGAAGGGGCATGGCGGCCAGGAGAAGGACGCGCTGCTCGCGGACTTCCTCAAGGCGGACCTCGTGGAGGTCTCCCTCGAGCTCAAGGCCGTGTACTCGGACACGGCGACGCGGCCCGCGTTCACCTCGGTGAAGGTGAAGGGCCTCGGGGTGGACAAGACGCTGTCCGAGCAGACCGTGGTGCCCGCCAAGGGCGCGCCCATCACCACGCGCCGCTACGGCGTGCGCTTCGTCGACGCCGCGCGCCTCTTGTGGGGGCAGCACCACCCTTGCGTTCTCTACACGGAGAAGACGCTGGAGGACGTGCTGGATGCGCACAAGGGCGACCGCATCGCGCTGACGTATGACTGGAGCGCGGGGCTGGGGAGCACCTGTCCGCTCATCTTCCTGGGGCTCGCGCCGGAGAGCGGGGCGAGCTTCTACGACTTCGTGCTCTGGTACGTGCACACGCGCAACGGCATCCTCGCGTACGACTACGCCAGCCAGGGCTACGTGTTCCGCGCCGCCAAGGACAGCGCCGGCACGCCCCTGACGCTGCGCGCGGAGGATGTGTCATCCGTGCAGGTCGTCTTCCCCGAGGTCATCCGCCATGACGTGGCGGTGCTCAACGCCGCGGCGGAGCATCCGAAGAACCAGGCCATCACCCAGGACCAGGCCGTCAGCGGCGTGCGCCACGATGTGCTCTTGCGCACGGACATCGACAACGACGTCCAGAAGCGGGTGACGCTGGAGACGGCGCGACTCAAGGCGCGGGGCCTGGAGCTGGAGTTGACGTGGAACCGGCTGCCCACGGTGGCGTTCGCCCCGGGCACGCTGGTGAAGCTGCCGACGACGGCGGGCTTCGCGGCGGCGGGCGTCCCGGGCTCGGAGACGTTCCGCGTGCGGCGCGTGCACCTGCGCGCCGAGGCGCTCGAGGCGGGCCCCGACGCGGAGCACGCGAATCCGGATGGCGGCTATGCCCTGCGGTTGAGCACGCGGCTGGAGCGCAAGGACGAGCCGAACCAGGAGCTGCCGCCGTTCGTCACGCCGCACTATCCGCGCTTCGTCGAGGGCACCATCGTCAGCGAGGTGGGCGAGGCGAAGGACGAGACCTGGCAGGCGTACACGGACAGCACGACGTCGCTGGACAGCTACAAGGTGAAGCTGCCGCTGTTCGCCAACCAGATTGTCGCGGTGCCGTTCAACGCGAACCTCCAGCCGGGCCACTTCTACTTCCCGGCCTACAAGGGCGCGCGCGTGCTGGTCGCGCTCGACTTCCAGCGCGCGTGGCTCAAGCGCTTCCTGGACTGGCGCGCGGGGGCGCGGCTGCCCTCGGACGGGCAGGGCGTGCACCTCCTGGTGGGCAAGACGACGAAGAGCGGCACGTCCATGCGCCACTTCTACGATGACAACAAGCCCGTGCTCCTGCTGCAGCGCACGCACGACCAGGACACGGAGAAGATTGAAATCAAAGAAGGCGCGCTGCTGATCCAGGTGAAGGAAGAGTCGGCGTAAGGGCCAGAAGTTGGGTCCAGCTCGGAAGGCGAGGTCAGATGGGTACCCTGGTTTGCAAGATCGAGCTGGACAAAGAGAAGGGCATCACGGTGCAGATCGACAATGCGGACGATCAGATCACCCAGACGATGCACCTGGACGGCACGAGCATCACCATCAAGGTGAAGGGGCCGTCGGAGACCAGCACCATCGTGCAGAAGGCGGACAGCATCGTCGTCACCTGCAAGGACTTCACGCTGGACACCGACACCATCACCATGAAGTCCAAGAGCACGTCCGCGTGGACGAGCCAGGACACGTTGTCGGTGAAGAGCACGAAGGACATGTCGCTCACCACGAACGCCAAGCTCACGCAGACCGCCACGAGCGACGCGAAGCTGTCGTCCAGCGCGAACGTGAACATCGAGGCGACGTCCAACCTGGCGATGAAGGGCAACATGGCCGCATCGATGGTGACGTCGGGCGGCGAGGCGAAGGTGCAGGGCGTCACGCTGAAGCTGGCGGGACAGGCGCAGTCGGAGTTGTCAGGCGCGATGACGAAGGTGTCGGCGACGGGGAAGCTCGACCTGGAGGCCAGTGGCCTGGCCAACTTGAAGGGCTCCATCACCAGCGTCGGCGGCTCGTTGGTGAAGCTCGGCTGAGCCGAGCGCGAGGCGGGAGCGGGCGGTGAAGGACTTCTCGGAGCGTATCTACCTCGACTTCCTCCAGGAGCTGGATGGCCTGGAGCGCTTCCGGCAGCGATTCCAGGAGCGGCATCCCGCGGCTCCGTTGGATCGCGAGGACCCGGACGTGCGGCGCCTCATCGAGGCGATGGCGTTCTTCTCCGTGCAGACGCGGCACGCCACGCTGATGAACCTGCGCTCCACGTGGCGGCGCCTGTTCGCCGGCTTCTTCGACTTCCTCTTGGAGCCCGTGCCCGCGGCGGCCATGGCCCAGGCGGTGCCCACCGAGAAGATGGTGGAGCCGGTGGTGCTCACGCGCGGCACGGAGCTGCGGCTGACGCCGGCGGAGGGTGTGTCGGGCTCCTTCCGACTCCAGCGCGACCTGCGCGTGCTGCCCATCTTCCTCAAGCAGACGGACGTCGTGCCGCAGGTGAGGAGCGGCCATCGGCTCATCCTGCGCTTCGAGTCGCGGTTCGCGCGCAAGGACGCCATCGACGTGCTCAGCCTGCACGTGCGCCACCTGGACGACTACCGCTCGTCGCTCGCGGTGTTTCATGCCCTGCGCCGCCACGTGCAGCAGGTGAGCGTCGTCTATGACGAAGAGGCGGATGAGCACTCCGCGGGGAGCCCGTGCGAGGTGTCGTTCAACCGCGACCCGCCCGCGCCGGACGACAGCGCGCTCTACGCGCACCCCTTCCAGCGCCTGCGCGCCTTCTTCCAGTTCCCCGAGCGCCAGCTCTTCCTGCACGTGAAGGTGCCGCCGCCGCGCAACAACTCGTGGCAGCGCTTCAGCCTGTGCCTGGACCTGGACAAGGACTGGACGGTGGGCCGGTCGCTGCATCCGGACTTCTTCCAGCTCTTCACCGTGCCGCTGGTCAACCTCAAGGCCGAGCCCGCGCAGGTCATCGTCGCGGACGGGACGCGCGCCGAGCACCCCATCTTGAGCATGAGCGCCGGGCGCGAGTTCAGCCTGCACTCGGTGACGGGCGTCTTCGAGATGACCAAGTCGGGCCTGTCCCCGCTGCGGCCCGCCTTCCTGCCGGGCCGGGGCCCCAGCTACGAGGTGGATGAGACCTTCGACGATGACCTGTCGTCGCGGCAGAGCCTCATCGTGCGCATGCCCGAGGCCTTCACCGCGCCTCGGAAGATTGTCCTGGAGGCCCTCTGGCACCAGCCCCAGTTCTCGCCGCAGGCGGCGGGACGCGTGGAGGTGACGGTGCCGGGGCGTCACATCGAGGGGCTGCGCTGGCAGACGGTGGGGAGCCTCCAACCGCACCGGGACAGTGCGCTGCGCAACGACGTGGAGGCGCTCACGCAGTTCCTGGCGTGGAAGGCGAAGGCGACCCTGGGGCGCGACGAAGTGGTGGCGCTCCTGGGGCACTTGGGCACGCCCGCCGAGAGCCCGTTCCGCCGGGTCCTGCCGTGGTTGAAGGACCTGCGGTGTAGTGTTGTCCCGGACAGCGCGTTGAAGGGCACCGGCCTCCGGCATGTCTACGAGGTGGTGATGGAGCCGTTCGACGCCGGCTATGAGCCCGTTGTTGTCTGCTTTCTTGAGCAGGTCAGGGACCTGCTGGATGCTTGGAACAACGAGGCAACGGTCGAGCTGAGGGCCTCGGTGGCGGGGCTGGGCCCGCTTCCTCTGCCGTAGGTCATTCATGAAACTGGAGCTCTGGCATTCCATCCTGGCGACACAGCGACGCGTGCGCGCGCTGTTCGACCGGATCCTGCCCGCTGAGCCCGCGCCAGGGGCACGACGGGCGCAGGTGCGGGTGGGGATGGAAGCGCTGAGCCACCTGGAGCAGCAGCTCCTGGTGGAGCTGGAGCTGCTCCGCGCCGCCTTCGGTGAGTCGCTGCGTCCCGATGAAGTCGAGGACGTCATCCGGCCCTTCGCCTACTTCATCGACGAGCAGGTTCTTCGCCGGCTGGCGGACGCGGAGCAGCCGATGTGGCCGCTGCTCCAGCAGAACCTCTTCCAGGTGGATGCGGGCGGAGACCTCTTCTACGACTTCGTGGAAGAGAAGTTGCGCCGGCAGGACACGCCGCCCATCGTGTTCGAGATGCTCCGCTTCTGTCTCGCCGCAGGATTCACCGGGCGCCTCGTGGGCCAGCCCGAGCGGATTCGCGCCTTCAAGGACCGGCTGTCCGAGCGGATTCCCCAGCCCTTCGGCGCCCCCGCGGCGCCGCCGGTCGTGCCCGAAGGGGCACCCCCGACCATCTACGACTTCCCGTCGCACTACTACCTGGTGACGGCGGCCATCGTCGTCGGGCTCCCCGTGCTGCTGTGGTGGAGCTCCAATTGAAGCTCGGGTCGAGAATGGGGGGGGCGTCTCCGAGCGATGGACCGCGGCCGAAGCTCTTGGAGGTGCTGGACACGCTCACGCGCGGCCTGACCACCGAGCTGGGCACGCTGTCCGAGGGCCTCGCGCCGCTGCTCGCGGACATCCGCCGGGACATCTCGGCGCTGGAGCCGGCCGAGGGGGAGGCGATGCCGCCGCCCCAGGAGCAGGAGGCGCTGCGCGCTCGAATCGGGGCGTCGCTCGACGAGGCCGAGGATGTCCTGGAGGCGCTCCAACTCGCCACGCGTGACTCCGCGCGAGGGGCGGGCTGATGGGCGCGTCGCTCCAGAGTTTCTGGGCGGTGCTCAAGCCGCACCTGGCGCTCGTGCTGGCGGGGCTCGGCGTCCTGCTGGCCGCGGGCGCGGGCGTGTTCCTCTGGTGGCGCAAGCGCTCGAGCGCCGGCGTGTCCCCCAGCGGCGGTCAGCGCCCGCTGGCGAGTGGCCAGTTGATGCGCCTGCGCGCGCGCTTCTTGAGGGCGCTGCCGTGGCGCTATCGGGCGTCCGTGCGGGACTTCCCCACGGTGGTGGTGCTCGGCCCGGCGGGCAGCGGCAAGTCCCGGCTCATCGACGTCGAGGTGGACTGGAAGCGGCAGGCCAACCAGTTCCTGCCCAGCCTCACCGAGGACCCGCTGCTCCAGATGTACCTGGGGCCGGACCTGGTGGTGCATGAGGTCTCCGCTCCGGTCCTGGAAGACGGCTCGCGCAACGCCCGCCGCGCGCTGCGCAAGCTGTGGAAGGCCAGCTTCGGTCGCCAGCACCTGGGCCGCGTGGTCGTGGTCCTCGACGTGCGGTGGCTCGCGGACACGTCGCCGGACGAGGTCCGCCGCGTCACGCAGCTGCTGCGCGGGAAGATCAACCTGCTGGCCGAGGTGTGTCAGGCGCCCGTGGACACGCGGCTGTGCCTGACGCACATGGACTCGCTGGAGGGCTTCTCGGACTTCGCCAGGCTGCTGCGGCAGAACGGCGTGCCGCTGGAGCTGGAGGTTCCGCCCGCGGGCCAGGAGGAGCAGCTCGGCAACAGCCTCCGGCCCCTGGAGAAGTACCTGGCGCTGGGCCTGACGTCGCTCGCGCCGGACGCGTTCGAGCGGCTCGCCTCGTTCTTCAGTCGGGGCAGCGAGAGCTTCGCGGTGCTGGGGCGCTTCGTCGCCACGCTGGTGGAGGGTGGCTCGCTGGCGTATCCGCTGAAGCTGTCGCGCGTGCACCTCTCCTCGCTGGCGGCCGAGGACCGGGCTCCCGGGGCGTTGTCCGTGCGCATGGAGCAGAAGCCGCAGCAGCTCTTCGCGCGCTATCGGTGGATGCACCTGCGGCGCTGCGCGCTCATCCTCGCGGTGTGCTGCCTGCCGGTGCTGGCGGCCTACGGGCACTTCTATCGGCTCCTGCTCCAGGCCCAGCAGCGACTGGCGACGTTCCAGGCCACGGTGCAGCGGCTGGAGGACAGGCACCAGAGCGTGTCCGGCTCCGTGGTGGAGGGCCAGACGCAGGACGCGATGAAGGCGATGGAGGACCTCTGGGGCGCGACGCGCTACTGGCCTCCGCTGGCGAGCAGCTTCACCGACGAGTGGGCGGACCTTCGCGCGCAGCTCGCCCAGAGCATCCGGCTGTCGTACCTGAAGCCGCAGCTCGAGTGGTGCCAGGAGCAGTGTCGCCGCTGTGGCGCGCGCATCCCCGGCTGTCACCCCGTGCCGGTGACGGGCCGCGCGACACGTGCGCAGCCGCTCGCTCCGGCGCGCCCGGCCCCCGGTGATGATGAGACATGCCACCGCGAGGACTTCTGTCGGCCCGAGGAGGTCCTCTACACGCTCGGCGTGCTGTATGCCTCACGCAACGATGACCTGGGGCACTTCGTGCTCGAGGGCTTGCGCGATCCGCAGAAGCGGCAGCTCGGCTGGACGTCCGAGGCGCTCGGGCTGCACCTGACCAGCGGCACCGTGGGCAACACCGAGAAGAACTGGGTGGACGCGGTGGGGCTGGCCGGCCCGATGATCGCCGACTACGTCATCGCCAGCGACACGCCGTTCGATCAAGACGTCCCGTGGGCGACGTGGCCTTTCTCCTGGCTGAGCAGCGAGGGGCTGCTTGGGCCGTGGCGCGAGCACTTCCAGCAGCTGCGCACCCTCTTGGAGGCGCGCGACTTCGACCTGGCGGCCTGGAAGGAGCTGCGCGACGAGCGGGTGGTGCTGCGGGAGCAGCTCGCGCAGAGCGCCCCCTTCGGCTCCGCGCGGCGCGTGCTCGACCTGTTGAACGCCTCGTCGGTCAAGCTGGACCCGCGGCGCCTCAAGGGCGTGGAGAGCATGCTGGGCGCGCTGGATTGGATGCGCTCGAACCAGGCGGTGCTGGAGGCCGTGCTCCGCATGGAGGACGAGGCGGACGTGGCCCTGCGCGCCGCGGAGCAGATGACGCCGGCGCAGTTGCTCACGCGCGCGGATGGCCTCTTCGCTCCCGCCGATGGGGATGCGCTGTACCGCGTGGAGGTGCTCCAGCGCGACTTCGAGTTCAGTCCGATGGACGTGTCGCGGCAGCTGCTCGACAAGCTCATCCGCAAGCTGAAGGAGACGGGGCGCTCGCCCTTTGACACCAGCGGCCCCACCCCGCGCACGGGGAGCACCGTGTCCGCCGTGGCGAGCGAGGGCGAGGGTGACGACGACGTGGAGTTCGCCAGCGGGCAGGCGCCGGTGGTGGGGCGCGTGCTCGGCCGCTCCGACTTCGAAGCGCAGATCAGCCCCTTGGTGGATGAGTTCACCGAGCGGCTCGCCAAGTCCAAGCTGTCGCGTGAGGAGGCGGTGGAGCGCGCCAGCTTCGTGCGCGGGAAGGTGGAGGACTTCGCCCGTCGCTACGGGCAGGACTTGTTCGCGAGCTATCGCGGCTACCGCTTCCACACCTCGCGCGCGACCCTGTCCGCGGACCTCGCCGTGTTGCTCCAGCCGTCCTCGAACCTGGAGGCCATGCTGCGGGATGTGTCGGGGCGCGCCAGCATCGGGCCGTTGGAGGGGGACTATTACGCGGCGATGCGCGACGCGGTGGCGCCGTTCAAGCCCATCGTCCAGCTCATGACGCCGGACAAGAACGGCAACCTGGCGGAGCTGGCCGCGTACACGACGCTCATCTCGCAGCTCCAGATGGAGCTCAACGGGGTGAAGGCCGCCACCGCCAGGCCCGCTCCCGCCAAGGACGCCGCGGCGCCCGCGCCGAGCCCCACGGGCGTGCAGTTGAGCGAGCTGCTGTCGCCCACCGGGCGCGTCGCGCTGGCGATGTTGCTGGAGGAGGACGACTCGTACCTGCGCCGGGTGGACGCCTGGTTGGATCAGCACGGCCTGGTGGGCGAGTTCCGCCAGCCGTTCCGTCAGCCATTCCTCGTGGTGCGCAGCCGAGGCCGCGCGGAGCTGGAGCGCGTCATCGCCGAGCAGTGGGCGTGGCAGGGGCGCCGGGTGCTGGAGCCGCTGGTGAAGCGCTACCCGTTCAACCCCAACGCGCAGCAGGAAGTGGATCCGGCGGAGCTGGAGATCCTTCGGCGCAAGGACGGGACCTTCTGGCAGTTCGTCACCCAGGTGATGTCACCGCTCTTGGAGGAGCGCGGCTCGGACTGGACGCTGCGCTTCCCGCTCAAGGCGCGGTTGCAGCTTCCGGCGCGGATGCTGACCACGCTCAGCCAGGTGGGCCACCTGTCGCGGCTCTTGTGGGATGACGAGGGCAACGCGAAGCCCATCACGATGCAGGTGCGTCCGTTGCCGCTGCCGCCCTCGCCGGCGCCGGACAACTTCGTCACCATGTCCTTCCTGAAGTGCGGTGGGGCGGCCGCGTTTGGCTTCAATCAGCGCCCCACCTGGGCGGACTTTCCCTTGAGCTGGGTGAGCCCTCAGCCGGCCTCGATTGGCGTCGAGCTGCGCACGCCCGTGCGTGACGGGAAGCGGTATCGCTCGATGGAGATGTCTCACTCGTCATGGAACTGCTTCCGGTTGCTGGAGTCCGCCACCCTCACGGAGCAGCAGAACGTGGTGTGGGTGTTGCCGGGCCGTGGCTCCGCGCTGGCCGAGAAGGTTCTGGAGCTCAGCTTCGGACTCCGGGGCGAGCCCTGGGCGCCGTTCCGGGGGATGGCGCCATGAAGCACCTGGGAATCGCGGCGGGGCTCCTGCTGATGTTGGGGAGCGCGGGCTGCGCGACGCCGCACCTGACCGTCAACGTCAAGGCACCGCCGGGCACCAACCAAGGGCGACCGCTCTACATGGTCATCCGCTCGGTCGTCACCAAGACGTACCTGTCGGAGGGCTACGGCGACGTGGCCGCCAAGGTCATCACGCCAGACGAGTCGGTGCTTCAGACGGCGGTGGTCTATCCGAGCCGCTTGACCCGGGTGCGCGTGAAGCTGCCGCCCGAGAAGGCCGTGGCGGTCAGCTTCCTCTTCACTACGCCCAACGGTGCGTGGCAGGCGCTGCTGGACACCCCGGTGCCGGACTCCATCGACATCGAGCTGCAAGAGAGCCGCATCCGGACCGACATCCCGCTGCCGTTGTCCGTCCCGGACATGCCTGCCGCGCCGGCCCTCCCCGCGGCGCCCGCCGCACCGGCGGCCCCCGCGCCTCCGGCCGCGCCCAAGCTCGCAGCGCCGAAGTAGCCGACCCCCTTCAGCGCACCAGGGCCGCGAGCTGCGTGCCGAGCGCGTTCAGCGCCGCGGTCGCGCTCGCCTGGGCGGCGTTCACGGGCTGGGCGAGCAGCGTGCCGGATTGCAGTTGCGCCGCGATGGCGTCGAAGGGCGAGAAGAGCTGCGGCTTGGATGCGGTGGCTCGGCTCGACACGGCGTTCACCTGCGCGACAGCGCCGTCCCGGATCGCGTCCGCGCGCTGCTGAAACGCGGCCAGGGACTGCTCGATGGGCGCTGTCATCGCCGCCTCCGCGCGGGTGCGCGCTTGGGTCAGCGCGTTCAGCCCCTGCGTAATGGCGGTCTGGGTGGAGGCCACGCCGGTGGAGAGCTGGGCGCGCGTCGCGGACACCTGGCCGTCGGCCGAGGTCCGCGCCGCCTTCATGGGCGTCACCGCGGCCTGAAGGCCCGAGGACACCTGCGCATCCAGCGCGGACAGCCGCTGCTGCACCTGGGTCTTCAGCGGCTCCACCCGCGCGGCCACTTGCTGCTTGAGGGTCTGAATCTGTTGCACGCCCTGGTCCTTCGCCGCGCCAATCTGGGTGACGCCGGTCGCGACCACCTGCGCAATCTGGGTGGAGGCCTGCTGGAGCGTCTGGATGACGGACTGGGTGAGCGTGCCCATCTGCGCCACCACCTGCTGCTGCGCGGCGGTGACTTGTTGCTGGGCCTGCGTCTGGACCGTGTCTACCTGGGTGATGAGCTGCGTTTGCACGGACTGCATCTGCTGACCCATCTGCGAGGTCACCGTGCCGAGCTGGGTGGTGATCTGCTTCACCACCTGCCCGATGGACGTCACGGCCGGAGTCACCAGGGGCTTGGGCAGGTTCTCAGCGGGGACGGCTTCCAACAGCGAGATGGCGCGCGCGAGCAGCGCCTCCAGCGAGCCGGTGATCTGCTGGAAGAGGGCCTGGAGCTTCTCCAACTGCTGCGGCAGCACCTCGAAGAGCGCGAGCACCTGCTCCTTGAGCGCGGAGATCTGCGCCGTCAGCGAGTCGAGTGTCGCGGACGCGGCATCAATGGCTTGCTGGAGCGGCGCGCGCACCGTGGCGACCGCGTCGAGCGTGCCCTTCACCAGCCCGTCGATGAGTGTCCCCACCTGCGTGATGACCGCTTCGATGCGCACCTGCGCCTGCTCGATGAGCTTCTCCACCGCTTCGAGCTGGGCGCGCACGGTGCCGACCTGTCCGCCCAGCGTCTGATGGAGCGTGTCCAGCGCGCCCTGCGCCTGCTTCTTCGCCGTGGCGAGCGCGCCGCCCACCGTGGTGTCCAAGGGCGTGATGAGCCCGCTGGCGGCCCGTGATGCGCTGGCCACTTGCTCGCGCAGCGACTTGCGTTGGGTGTCGAGCTGCTTGGACGTTTGCTGATGCGTGGCCTGGATGGACTTGCCCGCGGCGAGGACTTCCTTGCGCAGCGCCTCCAGGACGCCCGTGGGCTCGGCCACCGTGGTGTCGAGCGTGGAGGTGAGCTGGGTTGCCTGGGTCTTCGCCGCGTCGCGAGTCCCGCCGATGCGCGCGAGGACCGCCGCGACCGCGGAGTCCACCTGCGTCCCCGCCTGCTTCAGCTCGCCGTCGAGCTGGGTGCGTGTCTGCTCGATGAGGGCCTTGCCTCGGGCCCGGCGCGCGGCGACCTCTGATGACGGGCCGCCCTTCGCTTTCAGCCGTGACTCCAGCTCCGCGTCATAGGCCGTGCAGCGCTGCGCCACCTGCTGCTGGAGTGCGGCGAGCTGCGCCTGTGGGCCCTGGCTGGACGTCCGGGCCGACTGCTCCAAGGCCTGACCGCGCGAGGTCGCTTCGGCCTGGAGCGCGTCGAGAGGCGCCCGGGCGCGCGCACCCGCCGCTTTCAGCGCCTGGTCATGGGAATCCAGCTGTCCCGCGAACTGGGAGAATCGCGAGGAGGGGTCGGCCAGCGTGAGGTCCGCGGCGTCGACCTTCGCGGTGAGCGCGGCGAGCTTCGCGTCCACCTCGGGCTTGAGCGCGGCGATGAGCGCCGCGACGCCGCCCGCGAGGGCTTCCACCTCGCCCCGAGACGCCGTGAAGCGCGGGGTGAGCCCCGAGCCGAAGGCCTCGACATCCGCCCTGAGTTTCGCGACCGCGGCACGCAGGTCATTCATGCGGTTCTCCTGCTTCGACGGAGGAGCGCACTCATCGCAGCCCCGCGAGCGCGGCCTTCGCGTCGGCGGCGGCGCCGGCCAGCGCCCCCGTCTGACTGGACACCTGCTGGAGTGCGCCCTCGAGCTGCGCCTTGGATTCGGCGGCCTTGGCCTTCACCTCGGATTCGGCGGTGGCGAGGACGGCGGAGGTCTCCGATGTGGCCGCGTTCAGCTTGGCGTTCACCGCGGAAGAGGCGCCACGGTATGCGGCCGTGGCATCTCCGACCGCGCCACTCACTCCCGCGCTCAGGTCTCCCTTCGCTGTCTCCACCTGCGGGGTGACGTCATACGTGGGCGTGGTGGGGGCACCTCCCGGCTCTTCCTTCGTCTGGATGAGCAGACGCCCCTCGGAGATGCGGATGATCTCCGTGTCGTTGGCGTTCACCCGGCCCATGTTCCAGACGGGGTTGCCATCCTGGTAGTCGTGGGTGATGGCGGTCTGGTTGGTGCCGCGCTTGCCGAGGAGGAGTTGGTCTCCCTGGCTGTCCTGCGGCACGCGGGAACCCTCGGCCCAGTCGAGGAAGCGGTGCAACTCGGCGTGCTCGAAGTGCAGGGCGACGAGCGCGCGCTCGTTCTTGTAGGGCGGGAAGTAGAAGTGACCCGAGAATGCGCCGGGCTCGGCCGGGACGCTCACGGTCTTGTTCCACAGCGGAATGGTGATGCGGTAGTTCGTGACGGAGGTCTTGGGATCATCCACCTGGAGATAGATGCGATCCGTGGCTTCTCCGCCCGGGCTGTGAATCTTCCCCTCGACATAGATGGGATAGCGGGGCGGGCGGTACGCGGGGAGGCTCGGGGTTGGGTCCGCCTTCTGCTCCAGCAGGGTGGAGAGCGTGACGTCGTAACCCTCGAGCAGCTCCTGCTGGCCCTCATGCTGGCCCTTCTCGATGCGCCGCCCTTCGAGTCGCAGCTCGCGCACGCGAAGGTCCTCGCCCTCACCGACGAGGTCGGGACTCCAGAGTCCTCCCTCCAGGCGGAGCAGCACGCCGGGTTGCAGGGGCAGGGGAGGGAAGTCCTTGAATGACACGCGCACCTGTCGCTGTCGCAAGCGCAGGCGGCCCTTCTCCAGGGACTGTCGCTGCTCGGTCTCCGCGGCAATGGGGGTGCGCACCAGCATGTCGTGCTGGATGCCAGGTTCGGTCTGGGCTTGTTCGAGCGTCACCGTGGTGGGGCGCGTCGAGAAGCCATTGAGGACGCGGGTCGCATGGCGGATGACTGGAGGCAGCTCCACCTGCGCATGCTCGACGTGGCGGCGGCTGACGAGCGTGGCCTTGCCCGTGGCCGCCTTCTTCTCGAGGAACGCGTAGCGATCCTTGGCGCAGTCGTAGGCGAGGACGCCGCCGCGCGTGTCCACGAACCAGATGGCGAAGTCGTAGAAGTTCGCGGCCGGGTCGTCCTCGCCAATCCCCAGGCAGATGAGCGCCTGCTTCGCTTCGAGCAGATCCCAGTCGAGGTCCAGCGTCATGCCTCCGACCTTGTGGAGGTCGAGCAACTCGGAGACCTTCTTGTCGGTGTGCAGCTCGATGGGTCGGTGCTGGCGCCATAACACCTGCGCGCTGTCGGCGAACTCGATGTCGTAGCGACGGAAGGCGCGGGCCTCGCCTTGTGCGGTGCCGTGCTCCACGCCGGTGAGCCCGCGGGCCCGAGCAATCCCCTGGACGACGAGCGGCGTGGGGGGCGGGTCATACACCCCGGCGACGGAGAAGCGAACGCGGAGCAGGTCTGGCTTGCTGAATGCGAGGAAGAGGGGGGCGTCGGCCTTCTCCAGGGCGGTCCAGAAGCGCACCGTGCCCGTGAAGCCGTAGGGCGAGAGGCGAAGGGAGAAGTGCTCCACCTGTCCGCCGGGAATGGTGAAGGCCCTCTCCCCGAGGGTCAGCGTCAGCTCCAGCTTCAGCTTCTCCTGAAACGACATCCCGCCTCCGCGCGGCGCCCTCGCTCGGGCCAGGCGCGCGGCGCGGATGATAACTCGGCCCTCCTCCGTCCACGAGCAGCCGCTTCATGGCCATGCTCCTCCTCAGCGGTGTCACCGGTGACGAGGCGGCGGAGGTCGCCGCGCAGCTTCTCTAGACACGCGGGGCGTATGATGAGTCCATGCACTCTCCCAGATGGCTTTTGCTGGCGGCCCTGGTGTCCGCTTGTGTCGCCTCCGCGGCCGGTCCTGTTCCCACCTACCAGACCCAGATCATCGAGGGATGGACAGTTCGCATTGATGACCGCCTGCTGGCAGCGGCGAACAAGTCCAGGACGGACAAAGCCTTGGTGCTCCTGGCGGCGCAGCTCAAGGAGGTCGTCCGAATTGTTCCTGCAGGTCCTGTGGCTCAGCTCCGCAAGGTGACGCTGTGGCTTTCGCCGCCGTATCCCAACGCACCGCAGGTGGGGCAGTACCATGCGGCCGAACCCTGGCTGCTCCGGAGTGGTCGCAATCCGGCGATGCTGAAGGGCATCGAGTTCTCGAACGTCTTGATCTTCGAGCAGGAAACCAAGCGGATGCCCATCTTCGTGCTCCACGAACTCAGCCATGCCTATCACGACAAGGTGCTCGGCGAGCACGCGGGCATCACGGCTGCCTATGCGCGCGCGATGGCAAACAAGAGCTACGATTGTGTGGAGCGCTGGCATGGGCCCGACCAGCCCAACACCTTCGAGCGTGCCTACGCCATGACCGACGATTGGGAGTTCTTCGCGGAGACCTCGGAGGCGCTCTTCGGCCGCAACGACTTCTATCCCTTCACGCGGGACGATCTGGCCAGGCACGACCCGGGCATGCTCGCGCTGCTCCAGCAGGTATGGCAGCTGACCCCGTCCACGACATCCGTCCCGCTCACGACAGCGACACCGCCGCCAGCGTCCGCCACCTTCGATGCCCGCTGTTCCTATCGGCTGACGACGCTGTGGCAGGGCGAGGGCATGTCGCTGGACATTCTCAACGATGGTAAGGCCAACAACGTGCCCATCCTCGCCAAGACGGGCAACTACTCGGGGCAGATGTGGAAGCTGACGCCGGAGGCCAACGGCTTCTATCGCCTGACGACCGAATGGCGTGGGGCCAGCCTGTCCCTGGCCAGCACCGACGGCAATCGTCTCCTCCTCATGGCCTCGGCGCCTGTTCCGGAGCAGCGATGGAAGTTGAATCCGGAGCCCAACGGCATCTTCCGGCTGACGACCCAGGCACAGGGCGACACGCTGTCACTGGACATCGTCAATGACAGTGGGGCCAACAACCTCCCCATCCTCGGCAAGACCACTTGCAATGACTCGGGGCAGTTGTGGAAGGTGACCACCGAGAGCCCTCATCCATAGGTGCAGGATTCCCCGTGTGGGGTGGCCCGATTCGGTGGACAGGTTCACTTCATGCGATACGGAGGGCCGCCCGCTCCTGGAGCAAATACACCTCACCAGAGGCAAGGTGCACCTCGACGTCACCGTCTTCGAGCAGGTCCCAGACGGCCGCGCCATCAAGCACGAGCTGACCGATACAGGCGATGACCGCCGCCTTGTCTGGATCCCCCATTGCGCGCGCGGTGAGCATCGCGACCATGGCCCTCACACCGTCGAAGCCTTGTCTTCGCGGCGCTTCGACTTCGCCGTCGCACACGAGTGTCGTGGCAGGTGCTGGATGCTGGGCCTCGCGGCCTGTCTGACAGGAGCTTTTGACCTTCATGGTGTTCACCCTGGTCGCGAGCACTCGCGGAGCGTGGTCACTCGATACGCAGCCAACGCTTCCGCGCGATGGTCTCAGGAGGACTTCGACGACTCTGGCGCCTCCCGGTCGAGGAGCGCGCGCTTCCGACCAACCCCCCACGCGTAGCCGGAGAGCTCACCGTTGTGGCGAATGACGCGGTGACAGGGGATGGCGACCGCGAGGTTGTTTGCGGCGCAGGCGCCGGCGACCGCTCGAACGGATTCAGGGGTACCGATGCGTCGCGCGACGTCGGCGTAGGTTGCCGTCTCTCCCGCGGGAATCGCCTGCAGCGCTCGCCAGACGCGGCGCTGGAACGCCGTGCCTCGGACGTCGAGCGGGAGGTCAAGGCCGATAGAGGGGTTCTCGACGAAGCCGACTACGCGAGAGATCAGGGTCTCATAGTCGCGATCCGCCCCGATGAGTCGCGCCTTGGGGAACCGGTCCTGAAGGCTTCGCACCAGTACGTCGGGGTCGTCGCCCAGCAAGATCGATGCGACGCCCTTCGTGCTCGACGCGACGAGGATCGCACCCAGCGTTGTCTGCCCAACCGCGAACTTCAGCTCTTCATTCGCGCCCCCGGCGCGGTATTGCTTCGGCGTCATGCCCAGTATCCCTGTCGACTTTTCGTAGAACCGGCCGCTGGAGTTGAACCCAGCGTCGTAGATGGCCTCGGTGACGCTGTTTCCCAACTCAAGACTTTCGCGGACCTTCTCCGCTCGAGCCGCTTCGGCGTATTCCTTGGGTGTCAGTCCCGTCGCTGCCTTGAATACGCGATGGAAGTAGCCGGAGCTTCGCCCCACAGCTCCGGCGAGCGACTCCAACGATGGCTCCTCCTCGCTCTCATCGATGAGCCGGCAAGCCTTGGCGACGAGCGCCGCGTTCTCGCTCTCCAGCGAGGGGCCATCCGGATTGCATCGCTTGCAAGGTCGGAACCCGGTCGCTCGCGCGCTCTCGATCGTGTCGTGGAGTGTGACGTTCTTGGGATGGGCGGTGCGCGACGGACAGGATGGGCGACAGTAGACTCCCGTGGTCAGCACCGAGTACCAGAAGTGGCCGTCCGCTGTTTTGTCGCGGACGACGACGCGTGCCCATCGAGGGTCGTCCTCGATTGACATGGGCTTCGCGCACCGGTTCGGCGCGAACTCTTGTTTGCTCATGGTCATGTACTTCCTCGAATGGCCCCGCTCACCACTGCTCCGAGTGGCACCCGCGGCACTCCAATTCTTGTTTCCAACCTGAGCGGTCGAGAAACCTCGAACGCGAGGGTCGCCTTCGTCACTTCGGGCCTCGCCGCCTCTGCGTGTTGAGAAACAGATGAGGCCCGCACGGGGGCGTGCGGGCCTCACCTTCATTGCAGCCGATGGCCAGGTCGACCGTCGGCGTGCGGTTCCAATCAGATGGCCTTCTTGATGAGCCCGAGCTGCATCATCGCCGTGAGGCCATCATCGAGCCCGACCTCCTCGACGATCTTCCCGTTGACCACCTTCAGCACGGTCGTGCCGGTGAACTGCATCTTGCGGCCAGTCGCGGCGGGAAGACTCCCCGTGAGGAAGTCATTGAAGGCCGGCCCCGTGTGCGTGCCGCCCCCCTCCCACCGACCGACGACGTAGTCGCCTTCGGCAATCAGCTCGGCGGTGCCCCAGAAGTTGAGGTCGGGGAAGGCCGCGCGGAAGTCGGTCATGAACGCCTTGATGTCCGCACGTCCGCGACGAGGCTCGTGAAGCGAGTACTGGAGCAACATCTCGGGTGCGGCAATCTCATCCACGACCTTGAGATTGACATTCTTGCCCCAGAACTCGGTGAACCAGCGACCGACGACGGCCTTGTTGTCCTGTTCCTTGCCCATATGTGACTGTCCTTTCATTGACGCTGAGCTGTCATCGAATCGTTCGATGAGCTGGATGGAGGAGTAGCCGAGGCGCGCGCCATCTAAACTCCGATTCCTGCTTTCAAACTCGCACGACTGGAGCGCTGGTCACGGCTGAGGTGACCTATGGCGCACCGCCCGAGGTCGTTCGCGAATCAGGAGTGCGGGTTCAGGCCTGCATCAATGTGGCGACATGCACGGCGGCGGAGCGCGCGAGCGCCGTGAGATCGTAGCCGCCCTCGAGCACGGAGACGATGCGTCCCCCCGCCGTCTTGTCCGCCAGTTCAAGCAGTCTGGAAGTTGCCCAGGCGTAATCATCCTCGACGAAATGGAGGCTGCCGAGCGGATCCCGCTCATGGGCATCGAACCCAGCCGAAATCAGGATCAGGTCCGGGGCGAAATTCAACATGCGCGGCAGGATCACGCTCTGCATTGCCTCGCGGAACTCGCGGCCTCCCTGCCCAGGCCGGAGTGGTGCATTGACAATCGTGCCGGCCTCACCGGTTTCGCTGACAGCCCCGGTGCCGGGATAGAGCGGCATCTGGTGGGTCGAGGCATAGAGCACCGTGGGGTCGTTCCAGAAGATCGCCTGGGTGCCGTTACCGTGGTGCACGTCGAAGTCGAGAATCGCCACCCGCTCGGCACCATGTGCCCTCTGTGCATGCCGGGCCGCAATGGCAACATTGTTGAACAAGCAAAAGCCCATCGCCCGTTTCGGTTCGGCGTGATGCCCAGGCGGCCGCGAGGCGCTGAATGCGTTGCGAGTCTTCCCCGTCATGACGTAGTCGACCGCCAGCGCCGCGCCACCGACTCCCCGCAGTGCTGCCTCGAAACTTCCTGACGACATCGAGGTGTCGCCGTCGATCTGCACCGGTTTCTCGCCGTCGCGCGGGCTCAAGCGACGCAGGGTCTCGGCATAGGCGAGCGGATGGCACTCCGTGATCATTTTGATCGAAGCCTCCGGCGCCTGAATCCGCATCAGGGGGGCGAAGAGCGGATCGGCCAGTGCATTCTCCACTGCCAGAATCCGGTCGACTCGTTCGGGATGCCTCGCGGGCGGCTCGTGGCGGGCATAGGCAGGATGCGTCACCAATAATGTCGTCATTCTGATTTCCTATCGAGCAATTGCCGTTTTCCACTTCGCGTACTCCAAAGGCATGCAGACCGCACAGGGCCGATAACCCGCGGCGATCGCGGTCGGCTCGTCCCGGAAGAAGACCCGGCTCTTCACGTAGCCTCCGCGCGCGAGGGCTTGCAGCGCAGTGCGACAGTCGAGACGACCGTACAGTCGGCCTCCTCGATGGCCACCAATCGTCCCGGGCTCAGCGCTCAGATGCGGCTTTCCGTCCCTGCCAATCAATGTCCACATGCACCGCTCCTTCACACGACGAGGCCCCGGCCTCGGGCGCCTGCCTTGAGTCGAGAAACTCAACGCTCCTGCGACGAGGGGAGGCCGGACGAACTCGGGCGGAAATAGACACCCATCATCACGGCGAACAGAACGGCCCCCTTGGAGACTCAGCGGTCACGACCAGCTTGTTCGAGGTCGGCGCCGTCATTCTCCAAGGTGTAGCTGCGAGCACTTCGCTTGTTGCGATTGAATTCGAGCCCTCCATCCTTCTGCGTGCCATTGGACGGTCACGCCCCCACTCCTGAAGCAGGCAAGCGCCAGAGGTACCAGGCAGCCACGGTGCGGTAGGGGCTCCAAGCGGCACCGAACTCGCGCATGCGGCGCGGCGTCGGGGTCTCGTCGAGCCGCTTGAGGCGTCGATATCCCTCACGAACCCCCAGATCGTTGATCGGCAGGATATCGGAGCGCTCCAGGCTGTAGATGAGGAGCATCTCGACGGTCCATCGCCCGACCCCGCGCAGCGGCGTGAGGCGCTCGATCAGTGCCTCGTCGCTCATGCTCCGCGCTTCTGCCAGGGCAGGCACGGTCTCATCGAGAGTCGCCTGGGCAATCCCGCGGATGGTCGCGAGCTTGGCCGCGGAGAAGCCGCAGGCGCGATGCTCCTCGTCCCTCGTCGCGAGGATCTGCTCCGCCGAAGGGAACGTCGCGCCGGAATAGAGCGCGAGCCATCGGCCGAGGATGGCGTCCCCTGCCTTCCTGTGGAGCTGTTGGTACGCGATGGCCCGGACGAGTGCCTCATAGGGTTCGCGAGTCGGCTTTGCTTCAAATCGACAGGGCCCGACCGTCGCGACATGGCGGGACCAGTCCTCGTCCACGCAGGAGAGGAACTGAGTGGCATGGCGCAACGTCTCTGGAGAGAGGTCTGCATTCATCGTGGTCATCGGCGAGTTCGAGTCAGAACCCAGGGAACATCTCGGTTCGAGGCGCGACGCGTTTCGTCGGGAGGGTTCGCTCATGCTCGAGGAGCCATTGCTTGCGCGGAAGCCCCCAGGCGAAGCCCTTGAGGTCACCGTTGCTCGCAATCACGCGATGACACGGAACGACGAGCGCGATGGGATTGGCGCCAATCGCCGCTCCGACATCGATGGCCGCGCGCGGATCTTGAAAGCCGAGCGCCTTCGCGAGCTTGCCGTAGCTGGTGGTCGTCCCGGGCGGGATGCGCCGCAGGGCGTCCCAGATGCGCTCCTGCAAGGGGGTCCCCGCCGTCGCCGTCGGGAGCGACTCCAGCGCCGTCAACTCACCCGCGAAGTACCGTTCGAGCGCGCGGGTGAGCGATGCGGGCCCGGAGACCTCTTGAAGTGCGCTGTCGCCGTATCGCTCGCGCAGAGCGCGGCGCAGGCGCCAGCGCTGGTCGGCGAACCCGAGCGCATGCAGGACGTGGTGCTCGTCGGTGGCGAGCAGCAGGTCGCCGAGCGGCGACGTGAGCTGGCTCAAAGACAGTGGGGTCATGACGTTCTCCTTCGCTGGAGTCGCCTCTCGCGCCTCCGAGAACAACTTGCGTAGAGGCGGCCGATGCCGCACTCCGGTCCTTGCGGTCGAACTCGTCGGCGCGTTCGGCGGGGCCGGCTTAGCCAGTTCGACGGAGGGTGAGGTTGAAGCGATGAGCGCCGACCACTGGATGGACCGCCTCATCCAACGGCTGGACACCGTGGAAGCGGAGGCGGTCTACTCCACCCCACACGGCGACATCACCGTGGCGCAGGGGAATGCGCGCCGCAGGGTCAGTCCGCTTGTGTCCGCCGAACAAGAACGTCGCGGGGATGCCGAGTGAGACCGAGATGATCGGCGCATCAAACGCGCGTTCGTTCTTGTCTTGATGCAGCGTGAGCCGCGAGCCGGGCGCATAGCGATTCACCAGGCACGCGTCAGGCGTAAAGTCCGGGAACCCCGTCTCCGCAGCCGCCGAGCGCGCGAGCCGCCATAGGACCTCCGGCATCGCTGGCCAGGCCGCGCCTGTCAGGGGGTCGAGCTCGGTGTACTGGTAGCCGTGACGGTCCGTGGTCCATCCAAATCGTCCGCAGTTCGTGAGCGCGACCGACATCGTAAAGCCGCCGGGCGTCTGCATGTGCCGAAACGGCGACCGTTGCTCGACCCGTGTGATCGCGTCGAGGAGCGCCCGTGCGTCATCGAGCGCGAATCCGCGGAGCACGAACGCCTGTTCCCCCAGGGGCACGACGGTGCGTGCCGCGGTGCTCTCGTCGAATAGTGGGAGCGTCATCATCGTGGCTCCTCCGAAGCCGTGACGAGCCAGGACCCCGTGGGAGCGGTAGAGAGGGGCCGCGTCGTTCTCTCCGTCGACGCTCGCTCGTTTCCTGCCATGGGACAGAACCTAGCGGTGGCCTGCGCCCTGTTCACTCCGAAGCTTGCTCTCAAACTCGAATCGCGCTCTGTGGCCTGCCTGGAGGCTTCGGGCCGCTGATTTCGAGAAAGGCACCGCTCCGGATGGAGTGGGTATCGCTGCTTCTTGGTGAGCTTGCCGGGTTCTGTAGCCACAGAGCTGGTGCATGAGCGGGACTTCCCGACGTGCGAGTACGAGAAGGCTGCCTCACAGGTGCTGCCGGCTGCTGAACCCGCCTGTCTACTCAACCCGGGCAGGCTCATTCCTGGCGCGGATCGAAGCCGTGGCCTCCGATGCGCAGGACGCCGCCGCCACAAAACAAGCGAAGGGATCGCTGCAGCGTGTGTGACCCATTCTGTCGCGCGCTCCACACGAGTGCCGAGGCCCGCGTTGGCATCCACCCGGTCCCAGGTCGCGCGGGAGCCGGATCCCGTGGCTCTGGCGAGCAGGCATGTCACGGAGAAGAACTACCTGCGCCAACTCAAGCGCATGGAGAGAGAAATCGCCGCCGCCGAGGGCCGGATCCAGGTGCTGGATGCGACCCCGACGAGACCCCAGGCGCCACTCTCGTCAGGGGGAGGCCCTTCGAAGTAGGCGGGCTGGGGCGACTCCTGGTCGCGCTGACTTCCCGTGGGGTTGTCACCAGGGGCCGCCGTTCAGGTCTCACGGCAGCCCGCCCATGATCGCTGTGTGCGCTGGTGCCGGGATGGGACCTGGGAGCGGTTGGGCCCGAGGGACCGCGTCACTCGTAGTTCTTCCACTCGGCGCCGTCGAACGAGGCCAAGTCGTCGCGGCCAATGGACCACAGGATGTCCTCCGCCGTGGCCAGCCCATAGCACGAGGGCGTTCCCGCCGCGCCGAAGTCCACCTTGACGAGCCTGTTGCCATCGAGCGTATACAGCGCGGACAGGGTGGCGACGTAGAGCTTGTCGCGGAACCAGCACAGATCCCACAAGTCACTCGTCACTTCTTCCGCCCAGGGAACCGCGGCGAAGGAGGTTCCACGCCCCTTGAGCAACACGCCCTGCCGCCCCGCCACATAGACGGTGCCGTCCGGCGCGCAGCAGACGGCACTGAGGATGACGCGCGTGGGGCTCTCGCAAGGCGACCAGCTCTTCCCGTCGTAGCGCCACACTTCTCCGCCCCAGCCCGCAGCGTAGAGGTCATTTTCAGAGGAGCCATCGATGGCCTCGAAGCCGGCCGCCTCCGTAGCCGCCGCGAGTGGCGCATGCATCGCCACCCACTTCGCATCGCCGACGCGCTTGTAGACCTGCCGCTTCATCCCACAGGCATAGACCCAGCCCGCGATCTCGCGCGCATTGCGAATCATCACGGGCGCGGGCTTCAGCGTTTCCTTCTTGCTCTCGCCGCTGGCATAGGTGACGACCTCGCCGTCCTCCCCAATGACAACCATCTTCTCCGTTGGCCGCCGGGCTACCGCGATGGCCGTCGAGTTCCAGGTCGTGTCCACAGCGTCAGCCCAATCCCCTCCGTCGATGGCCACTACACTGGTATGTGGAATCTCGTCTTTGATCAGCGTCTTGCTCTTGCTGATGACATAGGCGAGGTCATGAAACCGTGCTGCACCTCGAACGAGCTCTCGTGTTGCCATGATCGGGTTTTTCATGGGGATCTGGGTGACTGACTACCCCATCTCCCCGTTCGAACCAAGGCTCGACACCAGCACCCGGCGCTGCGCGAGCATGGTTCGCGGGAAATTCTCGCATTCTTGGCAAGCAGGCGAATGAAGGTGGTGGAGCCCGGAGCAGGAGGGCCCCAAGAGAATGCGTACCGTGACCGCGCTTTTCGCTGTGCAGTGTATGCCCTGGAGCTTGTCGGTCGCGGAGCTTCGGAGACAGCCCTGGGCGGCAATGGGGGCAGTCTGGGCGCGTCCCAGGGGCGGACGAGACATGCACGCGACCTCGTCTCTGCGTGAGGAAGGGAACTCCTCCTGGGGCAGACAGGGGCGAGGGCGCTTCAGGGTCAAGTCCCGAATCGTGTGTAGTTGGTTGGAAGGGGGGGAGGAAGGCTCATTGGCGGCGTCAAGTAGCGGCAGAGTCTGGGGTTGAGTTGAGCAAGGACATGTCGAGGTATCGGCGGTCGTCCCAGATGCCGGTGACTTCGAGGGCGACGGCGGTGATGAGGCGCAGGGCGCTGGCGCGGTCCGGGAAGGCACGCACGGAGCAGATGCGGCGCTTCACTTCGCCGTGGAGTCGCTCCAGTCCGTTGGTGCTGCGAAGCCGCTTCCAATGGGCCTTGAGGAAGGAGAAGAAGCAGGTGGCGGAGGCAAAGCCCTCGCGCAGGCACTCCATGGCTTCGGGGACCTGACGGCCCAGGCCTGACTGGAGCGCCTCCAGGCGCCTCCTGGCGTCTTGGAGAGAAGGAGCCTCGAAGATGGACGAGGTCTCCTTGCCGAGCCGTCCACGCAGCCGCCAGGGAGCCTTGGCGAGGACATTCCGAGTCAGGTGCAGCGGTGAGGTCCGAGCGAACTCCTTGGCGCATCGGGGAGTCCGCCCGTCGCTGAGCTAGCGACCCTGCATGGATTCAACCCGGTCGAAGAGGGGCGCCAGCGCGTCTTCCATTGCGTTGGCCGTCGCATCGCCGCTCTGGTTGGTGATGATGAACACCCCCAGCTGATACTTCGGCACGATGTAGAGATAGCATTGCGCGCGAGGTACGCCGCCGTGATGCACGTAGTGGGTGCCCAACTGGCTGCTCTGGCCGATGTTCCAGAAATAGCCAATGCTGAAGTCTTCCGCGAAGCGCACCAGCGGCTTGTGTGACTCTGTCACCGTGGGATGGTTACTCAACTGCAAGCGCAAGTACTTGACTATCTCCGGCATTGTCGTCTTTACGGCTCCTGCAGCACCCCAGGGCAACAGTGGCATCGGCGTGGTGCCGACCGGGTTGTCGCTGTGGTAGCCAGGCGCCAGGCGGCTGGTGTCCTGGGCACGAAGGTGCAGCCACGTATCGTGCATACCGGCTTCCCTCGCCAGGAACTCCGCGAGCAACGATTCGTAGGGGGCCCCGTGGATCTTCTCGAGGGCGTGCGCGACCAACTCGGTGCCGGCGCTCGAGTAAGCATAGTCCTTGCCGAGCGGGCCCTTGATGCTGACGGTGTGCAGGTCCTCCCAGAATCGCGGCTGCCCGTAGTCCGCGTAGGCGGCATTGAGCTTTGCCGGAGTGTCATGCGCCGTGAAGTCCCTCAACACCTCATTCACTTGCAGTGGCAACATCCCCGGCATGCCGCTGGTGTGGGTGACCAGATGGCGCAGCCGGATGGGCTCGCCGTCTGACTGCAGGTTCGGATAGGCGGACGGCAGATACTTTTGTATCGGGTCGTCGAGGGTCGCCTTGCCTTCGCGGACGGCGTTCGCCAACAGCAGACCGGCGAAGGTCTTGCTGACCGACCCGATCTCATAGAGGGTCGTATCATCGGGCGGATTGGACTTGCCGGTCTCCAGCTCGCCCCGATGCAGGATGAACTCCTCGCCGCGATAGACCACCGCGATCGAGGTTGCGTGCAGCAGTCTTGACTGAAGCAGGATCGTCGCGGCTTGGTTCATTGCCGCGGGAATATCGCGGTCAGCCACGGAGCCAGTCGTCTTGCAAGCGGCCAGCACCAACATCATTCCAGCAATGGCTACAGAGAGTTTGTTCATCAGACGCATCATCCAGAGGGGGACGATCAGTCTCGCACACCCCCCAGGTCGGAACCAGCCGCGCGAGATGAAGTCGCGATTCCCTCGCTTCGAGCGCGGGCCGGTCCTGGGACTCAGGACGGCCTCAATGCGGCTCCACTCGTCATCGCCCAGCTCATGCGCCGTTTCCTGGAGGTCAAGCAGGTTCGCTGCATAGTCCAAGCGCAGGGCCGTAGGCCCCATCTCGAAGAAGGACGCCATCAATCGCGCCGTCTCGGCAGCGGTCGCGCGTGTCCGCCCGCCGAGGTCGAGCGGTTGCTCGCCGCGCGGGGGCCATGAGCTAAACCAAGGATCGTAATTCTCGTCCGGCCTCAGGCGGTGCGCCTGAGGTCGGTGCGGCGCAGGAATGGACTGGCGAAGCACTGGGCGGAGCGAGCGGCGAGGTAGGCATGCACCCGGGCCATGAG
>NZ_JAHNZT010000032.1 GCF_019039035.1 Citreicoccus inhibens
ACGGGGGCGCCTGGCGCGGCCACGGGCGGACGGGCCGCCGGCGGCGCTCCTGGGCGCGGGGCCTGCGCCGCGGGCGCCGTGGGGACCGGGGTCGGCACCGGAGCACCCGCGGTGGGCGCGCCCTTCTGAGCGAAGGCGGCGGAGCCCGGGATGGGCCGCGCCTCGCCGGGCTTCGCGTCGAAGTTGTCCCACTTGGAGTCGGACGTGCCGCTGATGCCAGAGAAGCGCAGCGCGAAGTCGTCCGGGTTGCTCGCCTGCCGGTGGGCCTCCTCGTAGGTCACGAGGCCCTGGCGCACCAGGCCCATCAGGGACTGGTCGAACGTCTGCATCCCGTAGGTGTCCGTGCCCTGCGCGATGGCGTCGTGGATCTCCTTCGTGCGGTCCTTGTCCTCAATCAGCTCGCGCACGCGCGCCGTGACGCGCAGCACCTCCACGGACGCCACGCGGCCCTTGCCGTCCGCGCGCGGCACGAGGCGCTGACTGACCACGCCGCGGAGCACGCTGGAGAGTTGCAGGCGCACCTGCTTCTGCTGGTGCGGCGGGAAGGCGGAGACGATGCGGTTGATGGTCTCCGTGGCGTCCAGCGTGTGCAGGGTGGACATCACCAGGTGGCCCGTCTCCGCCGCGTGGAGCGCCGTCTCGATGGTCTCGTGGTCTCGCATTTCGCCCACGAGGATGACGTCCGGGTCCTGGCGCAGCGCGCTCTTCAGCGCCTGCGAGAAGCTCATCGTGTCCACCCCGACCTCGCGCTGGTTCACCAGCGAGCGCTTGTCCCGGATGAGGAACTCGATGGGGTCCTCGATGGTCATGATGTGGCTGGTCTCGTTGGCGTTGATGTGATCGATCATCGCCGCCAGCGTGGTGGACTTGCCCGAGCCCGTGGTGCCCGTCACCAGCACCAGACCGCGCTCCTCGCCGCAGATCTTCTCCAGCACTGAAGGCAGCAGCAGGTCCTTGATGGTCATCACCTTGAACGGGATGACTCGGAGCACCACGCCCACCGTGCCGCGCTGCTGGAAGACGTTGACGCGGAAGCGCCCCAGCCCCGGCACGCCATAGGCGAGGTCCAGGTCATTGCTGACCTTGAACTTCTCCTTCTGGAACTCGTTCATGATGCCGAACGCCATCCGGGCCACTTCTTCCGGCGGCAGACGGCGTCCGTCCTTGAGCGGCACCAGCGAGCCATCCACGCGGAACATGGGCGGCAGGCCCGCCTTCAGGTGGATGTCGGAGGCACCGCCGCGCAGGGCGATCTGGAGGATTTCGTTGAGTTCCATGAGCGGGGCGGATGGTAGCAGAACGCCCTCCGCCCTCGCGACGGGGCGTGACGCACCCCAAAAAGCACAACGGCGGAGATTCCCGAGTGGGAATCTCCGCCGAGGTACGGCCTCCGAAGAGGACCGAAGCGGCTTAGCGCTTGGAGAACTGGAACCGGCGACGGGCGCCCGGCTGGCCGTACTTCTTACGCTCGACCGCGCGAGCATCGCGGGTGAGGAAGCCGGCCTTCTTCAGCGCCGGACGGAACTCCGGGTTGAAGGCGCACAGGGCGCGCGCGATGCCGTGACGGATGGCTCCGGCCTGACCGGAGAGACCGCCGCCGCGCACGTTCACCGTGACGTCGAGCTTGCCCTTCTGCTCGAGGACCTCGATGGGCTGGTTGAGCACCATCTTGGAGGTCTCGCGACCGAAGTAGTCGTTGATGTCGCGACCGTTGATGGTGACGACGCCGTTACCGGGGCGGAGCCACACGCGGGCCGTGGCCTCCTTGCGGCGGCCGGTAGCATAGAAACCGAGCTCAGGATTGACAGGCATGGACGTGGGCTCCCTTACGCCTCAACCTCGCGCGCGACCGGCTTCTGGGCAGCGTGCGGGTGGGTGTCACCGGCATAGACCTTCAGCTTCGTCATCATCTGGCGCCCCAGCGCGTTGCGCGGGAGCATGCGGCGAACCGCGTTCAGGATGATGTCCTCGGGATGACGCTGACGGAGCTTCTCCAGCGTCGTGATCTTGAGGGCGCCGGGGAAACCCGCGTGCGGGTGCCGGTAGTAGTGCTTGTCCGTCTCCTTCGTACCCGTCACCTTCACCTTGTCGGCGTTGATGACGATGACGTGATCACCCGTGTCGATGGACGGGGTGTACGTGGGCTTGTGCTTGCCCTTGAGCAGCGTGGCGATCTGGCTGGCCGCGCGGCCAAGCACCTTGTCGGACACGTCAATCACGTGCCACTGGCGCTTGATGTCCGCCGCCCTAGCGCTGTAGGTCTTCTGCGACATTTCTTGCACTCCACAAACCAACCGCGGGTCATCCACCCATCCCTCGGTAGAAGCCCGGAAAGGCCGAACCTCCTAGCGGTCGGCCGGGATCAAGTCAAGGTCGAGCCGACCTCCCCGCCCCGAATTTCGAGCCTCCCTGCCTTGAAACCCGGGAGGTCGCGGAAACAGGCGCCCGCTCGGTGCCTCCCCTGCCCTGGCCGGGGTGCCTAGGACCCGGTGCCCGGCGTGCCCGAGCCGGGCGGTGCCGGGCGCGCCTTGAAGCGCTCCTTGAGGTTGGCGAAGAAGTTCTTCTCCTTCTCGTCCGGGGGGCCTTGCCGCGGCGCGTCCATGTCCATGGTCTCCACGGCGTCCGGGGGCAGGTCCTCCAGGAAGCGCGAGGGCGTGCGAGGCACCTCCTTGCCGCGCTTCACGCGGGTGGTGGCGCGGGTGAGGTAGAGCAGTTCCTTGGCGCGGGTGATGCCCACGTAGCACAGGCGGCGCTCCTCCTCGAGGTTCTGCGCCTCGCCCTGCATGCCGCCGTGGGGCATGAGGTCCTCCTCCAGCCCGATGAAGAAGACGAGCCGGTACTCCAGCCCCTTGGAGGCATGGACCGTCATGAGGGTGACGCGGCGGTTGCCCCCGGGCACGTCCTCGTCGTCGTCCTCCTGGCGCGTGTCCAGGCTCAGCCGGTTCAGGTAGGTGAGCAGGCTGGCCTTGGGGCCCTCGCGCTTCTCGAAGTTCTCCAGCGAGGTGAGCACCTGGTCCACGCTCTTGAGCTTCTTGTCCGCGGCGGTGGCGGAGGTCGCGTGCGCGCGCGTGGCGTCGCGGAAGCCCGTCTCCTCCAAGAGCTTGCGCGTCATCTGCGCGAGGTTGCCGTGCTCGAAGGACTCGCGGTAGCGCTCGATGAGGCGCACGAACTCAATCACCTTGTCGCCCGCGCCGGGGGGCAGGTCTTCGTACTGGGTGGCCCGCCGCATCACCGACCACAACGTCACGGCCTCCTTCTGCGCGTGCCCGTGCAGCCGCTCCATCGTCACGTCGCCAATGCCGCGCGCCGGCACGTTGACGATGCGCATGAGGGAGATCTCATCCATCTTGTTCGCGATGACCTTGAAGTACGCGATGACGTCCTTCACCTCGCGCCGGTCGAAGAACTCGCTGCCGCCCACGACTTCGTAGGAGATGTTCTTCTCGCGGAGCATCTCCTCCACCGGCCGCGACTGGCCGTTGGTCCGGTAGAGCACCGCGATGTCCTCCGCCCGGTAGCCCAGCGACATGTGCTTCTGGATTTCGTACGCGACGAAGCGGGCCTCCTCCTCGTCGTTCGGGCACGCCACCAGCTTCACCTTCGCCCCGCCCCGGCGGTCGGTCCACATGCGCTTGTCCTTGCGCTCGGGGTTCTTCGAGATGACCGCGTTGGCCGCGTCCAGAATCATCGCCGACGAGCGATAGTTCTGCTCCAGGCGCACCTCCTTCGCGCCGTTGAAGTGCAGGCGATCGAAGTCGAGGATGTTGCGCACCTCGGCGCCGCGCCACGAGTAGATGCACTGGTCGTCGTCACCCACCGCGCACACGTTGCGCGTCTCGCCCGCCAGCTCCTTGAGCAGCTCTAACTGGGCGTGGTTGGTGTCCTGGAACTCGTCCACCAGCAGGTAGCGGAAGCGCTGCGTGTACTTGCGATGCAGGTCCGGGTGCTCGCGCAACAGGCGCGTGGGCAGCACCAGGAGGTCATCGAAGTCCACCGAGCCCTGGGCCTTGAGCGCCAGCTGGTAGTCCGCGAAGACCAGGTGGGTGATGAGGTCGTAGTCATCGCCCAACCCCTCGGGTTTGGGCTGGGGCGCCACGCCCGAGTTCTTCGCCTTGGAGATGAGGCCCAGCACCTTGCGCGCGTCGAAGGCGCGGTCATCGATGCGGTGCTCGCGCATGGCGCGGCGGATGATGGCGAGTTGGTCCCCCATGTCCGCGATGGCGAACTTGCGGGGCCAGCCCAGGCGGTGGATGTCCTCGCGGAGCATCTCCGCGCCGAACGCGTGGAAGGTGCACACCAGCACGCCCTGGGCGCGCGGGCCGGCCATGTGAATCAGCCGCTCCTTCATCTCCGTGGCGGCCTTGTTGGTGAAGGTGACCGCGAGGATGTTGCGGGCCAGCAGGTTGCCCGGCCGCTCGTTGAGGAGGTGGACGATGCGATGGGTGATGACGCGAGTCTTCCCGCTGCCGGCGCCCGCCAGAACCAAGAGCGGGCCATCGGTGGTCACCACCGCCTCGCGCTGCGGAGGGTTGAGCTTCGAGAGGTCCATTGCGCGCGGGCCGGGGATACCCTTTGATTCGGCCGTGCGCGACAACTTCTTGGGCCCGGCCATCGCCTTTTTGGTGCTCGTCGCGAACGCGAGCTGCCTGGACTCCCCCCGCACGCCGCCGGCCGAGCTGCCCCCCGCCGCGGTGAGCGCCGCGCCCTGCGTCTACTTCAAGCAGTTGACCCCATTCCTCCCCGAGTCACTGGAGGGCTTCGCCACGGGCCGCCTGTCCGGCTCCACCGGCAAATACGGCGAGGTGTCCGTGTCCGAGGCGGAGCGGACCTACACGCGAGGTGAGGGCCGCGAAGTGAAGGTGCGCATCGTGGACACCACCATGGGCGAGAAGATTGCCCAGGCCATCCGCGACGCGGCGGAGAAGGCGAAGGACCGCCCGACCAGCGACCCCACGGCCCCCATTCATTGGGAGGAGGCGGTGGGCTTCGTGCGCTATGACGCGGACGAGGCGTTGGCGGAGGCGAACCTGGTGGTGGGCGACCGCTATGTGGTGGCGGTCACCAGTCGGGGGTTCCCGAGCACCGTGGAGGTGCGGCGGGTGGCACGAGGAATCGACCTGGCCGGGCTCGCCCGGCTGCAATGAGAGCGCAAGGAGCATCCGTGGCGGTGAAGGACAGAGGCACTCGGCCCATGACGACCCCGGACCTGCTGGCCGAGGAGGCGGCGACGCGCGAGGGCGTGGCGGCGCTCAACAAGCGCGAGTTCCTGGACCAGTTCCAGAAGCTGTCCAAGCAGTACGCCCAGGACCCGGGCAACCCGGGCTCCTACGCCTGTGAAGGGTGTCAGCGCTGCGCCAACTGCATGTTCTGCAAGGACTGCGACAGCTGCCACCAGTGCACGCACTGCACGCGCTGCGAGCTGTGCAACAACTGCTCGCACTGCGTGGACTGCAAGAGCTGCCACGCGAGCGCCTACTGCCAGCAGAGCGAGAACTGCACGCACAGCGCCTACCTGGTGCTGTGCCGCAACATGCAGGACAGCAACTACTGCTTCGGCTGCGTGGGGCTGTCCAAGAAGGACTTCCACATCCTCAACGTCCCCTTCCCCCGTACCGAGTACTTCAAGGTCGTGGCCCGGCTGCGCAAGGAGATGGGGATGCCGTGAGGCCCGCCGCGCGCCGCGGCTACAGGGCGCGCACGTAGAGGGCCTTGAGGTACTCGGTGTCCGGCAGCCCCGCGAGCACGGGGTGGTCCAACCCCGCGCCCCGGCGCTCCAGAATCTGCACCGGCCGCTTCGCATCCGAGGCGGCCGACAGCACCATCTCCTCGAAGCCCGCGCGGTCGAGCTTGCCCGAGCACGAGCACGTGACGAGCAGCCCGTCTGGCCGCAGGCACCGGAGCGCGCGCAGGTTCAGCTCGTGGTAGGCGCGCAGCGCGGTGGCCAGCCCCTCGCGTCGCTTCGCCAGTCCGGGCGGATCCAACACGATGGTGTCGAAGCGGCGGCCCTCCTGGTCGAAGCGGCGCAGCACGTCGAACGCGTTCGCGTTCTCCACCTTCACGTTGGCGCGGCCGTTGGCCTCGGCGTTGGCCTGCGCGCGCGCGGCGGCCTTGGCGTCCTGCTCCACCGCGATGACCGAGCTGCAGTGGCGCGACAGCGCGAGCGCGAACCCGCCGTGGTAGCTGAAGCAGTCCAGGCCCTCTCCACGCGCCAGTTCGCCAGCGCGCAGGTGGTTGTCCACCTGGTCCAAGAAGGCGCCCGTCTTCATGTCGCCCAGCAGGTCCACCGAGAAGCGGTGCGGCCCCTCGTGGTACGTGAAGCGCGCGTCGCCGGTGCCGTGGAGCAGCCGGACTTCGCGGGGCAGGCTCTCGAAGTCCCGGCCCGAGGCGTCATCGCGGCACACCACGTGGCTCACGCCCGTCAGCTCCACCAGCATCCGCGCCAGCTTCTCCTTGCGCGCATCCATCCCCTCGGAGAGCGTCTGAAGCGTGAGGCCATCGCCGTACCGGTCCACGAAGAGGCCCGGCAGCACATCCGCCTCGCCGTGCACCAGGCGCAGGCCGTCTCGCCCTGGCATCACCGCGCGGCGCGCGAGCGCGGCCTCCAAGCGACGCCGGAAGAAGGCATCATCCACCGCCTCCTCGGCGGGGCTCTTGCGGGTCAGCAGCCTCAGCGCCAGCGGGGAGCGCCGCGCGTAGAGGGCCTGACCGATGGGATTGCCCTGGGGGTCCACCACGGCCACCACCGCGCCGGCGGAGTCCACCGCGGGCGGCTCGGTCAGCTCCGTGCGGTAGAGCCACGGGTTGCCACGACGCAGGGACTTGGCGCCCTTGAGACTGACTCGGGCGGTGGGAAGGGATGGCATGTGCGTGTTCACTCCAGGCCGCGCGCGGCCAGTTCCTCGTCGTCCTCGCCGCGCAGATGCCCCACCTCGTGCAGCAAAGTCACGCGAATCTGCTCGCGCAGCTCGTCTGACGTGCGCACCGCCCGCGCCAGATTGCGGCGGTACAGCACCACCGAGCGGCACGGGGTCTCCTTGCCGTCGCAGGGTTCGCTGAGGGAGGGGCCTCGGAAGAGGCCAAGAATCGTGGGGGACAGGGGCGGCTGGTTCGCCAGCAGGTCCGCGTCCGAGGGCAGCTCCTCGGTGTCTACCGGCACGCCCTTCAGGTCGCGCCGCATGTCGCTCGACAGGCCCGCCACGGCCTGCGCCACCGCCGCGCGGAAGTCCTCCTGCGAGGGCAACGGCGGCTCGGGGAAGTCCTCGGGGGACAGCTCGCGGGCCTTGTCGAAGTGTCCCTGCGCGAGCTTCCACTTGCCCTCGCGCTCCAGCAGCAGGCCCAGATGCTGGTGCACGTGCGCGGCGCGCTCCGGGTCGTCGAGCAGCGCCCCGAAGGCCTTGCGCGCCTCGGCGAAGCGGCACAGCTCGAAGAGGGCCAGGGCGCGCTCGTACTGCGCTTCGTGGTTGCCGGGCTCGCGGGCCAGCACGATGGCCGCGCGCGCGAGCGCCTCGTCCGCCTGCCCCAGGTCGTTGAAGGCCATGGCGGCCACCAGGGCCAGCTCGGGGATCAGCTCCGGCGGGGTGGAGGGCTGCGACAGGCCTCGCTCCGCGTAGAGGACGCCCAGTTCATCCCGCTCGCGGGTGGACTCCATCTGCACCGCATACAAGCGCGCCGCGCCCAGGAGCGACTCCGCGTCTCCTGGGTCGATCGCCAGCGCGCGGGCGAAGGCGAGCTGGGCCTCGGACTCGCGCCCCAATGCCGCCAGCGCCACGCCGCGCTCCGCGTGGGCCGCGGCGAGGTCCGGGTCCAACGCGGCGGCCTGCGCCGCGCAAGACAGGGCCTCCTCGTACTGGCCTCCGTCGTAGTAGTTCCGCGCCGCGTTCAAGGGCGAGCCACCGCGCGCATCGCAGACGGCCAGCGGGTGCACCTCCGCCACCGAGGCGTCCGGCGCGGAGCCCACCGCCTGCGCCGCGCTGCCCGCGTCGCGCACCGAGGACGCGGCGGGCCGCACCTCACCCGCGCCAGCGTCGGGCACGGCGGAGGCGGCCGGCTCGGTGCGCTTACAGGAGGCGAGGAGAAGGAAGAGGGCAAGCAGCCCGCGCCGCGACATGGGCCGGCAGGGTACGGCAATCCCCCCGCCCGCCGGAAGCACGGACATCCATGCCCGCCTGCACACCGGGCCCCTCGACCGCGCCGGGTGGTCTACCCTGGGCCGCCATGCGTGAGTTCCTCCTGGCGTCGACGTCCCCCTCTCGAAAGGCCCTCCTGGACGGGCTGGGCGTGCCCTATCGCGCCGAGCCGCCCGGCGTGGACGAGGCGGTCGCCGCCCACTGGTCCCCGGACGAGGCGGTGCGCCAGCTCTCCGCCCGAAAGGCTCGCGCGGTGCAGGCCCGCCACCCGAGCGCCTGGGTGCTGGGCTCGGATCAATTCGTCGTGGTGGACGGGCAGGTGCTGTCCAAGCCAGCCCATCGCGAGGCGGCGCGCCAGCAACTGCTCGCGCTCAACGGCCGCACGCACGCGCTCTACACCGGCGTGTGCCTGGTGGGCCCGAGCGGCCACCTCACCGAAGCGGTGGAGGTGGCTCGCCTCACGTTCTTCGCCGTGGCGCCCGAGGAGTTGGAGCGCTACCTCGACACGGGCGAGTGGGAGGGCTGCGCTGGCAGCTACCGGGTCGAAGGCGCGGGGCAGGCGCTGCTCGCGAGCCTGGAAGGGGACCGCACCAACGTGCAGGGCCTGCCCATGATGTCCGTGGTGCGGCTGCTGCGTCAGGCGGGCTTCACCTTCTTCGAGCCCCGCTGACAGGCTCAGCCCACCGACGACAGCTCCGCGAGAATCTCCTGGTAGGCCGCGCGGGCCTTGTCCTGCTGGTCCGCCTTGAAGCTGACCGCGGAGACCACCGGGTGGCCGCCGCCGCCATACCGCCCCGCGATGGCCGACAGGTCGTGCTGGCGCAGCTCGGGCTTCCACGGGTTCGAGCCGAGCGACACCTTGGCCCGCGACGCGCCCCGCCCCACCCACAGCGTGTAGCGCGCGTCCGGGTAGAGGTCATACGCGATGAACTTGTTGAGGCTGTCCACGCCCTCGTCCACCAAATCGAAGAAGACGACGCCGCGCTCGTAGCGGGCCTTGGCGCGCACCAGGTCCATCTGCCTGCGGTGGCGCTCCAGCAGCGGCGCGAGCGGCGCGGCGATGAGCGGCGCGGCGGCCAGCTCCGCGAGCGACTCGGACTGCATGCGGCGGATGACCTCGGGGATGAGGGTCGGGTCCTTGTTGGACTCGAGCACCGTCATGATGCGCAGCGCGGGCTCCTCCAGCGCCACCGCCATGCGCGGCGAGGGGAACTGCGCGCCGTCGATGACCTCCGCCCAGTGGATGAGGCCCGAGAGCGCCGAGCCGTCCCACCCGAAGCGCTCGCGCGCCACGTCCGCCAGGTACTTCGTGCAGCTCTTGCGGTGCGCGTCGTGGAACTTGTGGCCGCTCACATCCGCGCGGAAGTGCGCCTCGTCCCCCGGCTGCTGGAAGGCGGAGGCGTGGTGGTCGAACCACCACGTGAGCCGCGCGTCCTGGCTGTAGCGGAAGTCGACGATGGCGTTCACGTCACCGGTGAAGACCGACGGGTCGATGCCCTCGGCGCCCGGCTTGTGGTTCAGGCCCTGGTACGTGAAGGACGCGTCCGCGCGGACACGCTCCCGGTAGAAGCGGGTGAAGACCGCGGCGCTGGCGGCGCCGTCGAAGCAGTTGTCGTGGAACAGGACCTGAACGTTCATGGGGGTGGGCGCCCTTTACTGCAACGCGAGCCCCTCGCCCACCACCGCGAAGGCCGACTCGCCCTTGCCTTCCTCCTCCGACGTCGCCACCACCGCGAGCCCCACCAACCGTCCATCCGCCAACAGTCCGCAGCCCAGCGCGCCGCGCGCGCCAGAGGCCGTCCGCAGGGCGTACACCACGGACTTGCCCCCCAGCGCTCCGGGCGCGCTCCGGGAGGCGGCGCGCGGCTCGCCCTGGCCGCCCAGCGACTTGAGCAGCGCCTGGCATGCCGGAGCCAACGCATTGCCCGGCGTGCGCTGCACCCACAGCACGCCGTAGCGGCTCATCGTCTGGTCGCCAAAGGCCACGCCGCCCGCGTCGAGCGCGGCCTGCGGAATCTGAAGCCCGCCGCCCAGCCGCTCCCACGCGAGCATGTTCCAGCCGAGCGGCAGCTCCAGCGAATAGCCCAGCTCGCTCCCCACGATGCGGCGCGGGGCCTCGCGGCGCAGCGAGGCCTCCCCTTGCGCGCGCAGCAGCACGATGGCCACCAGCGTGAGCCCGCCGCCCACCCCCAGGCCCATGTGCCGGCGGATGGGCCCGGGCTCGCCGGCGATCATCCCCAGCGGCACCAGCCCCAGGAGCACGTAGGCCATGTGCACGTGTGCCAGCGGCTCATCGCGTGCCAGCCACGCCGTGGCCAGCAGTTGCACGAGCAGGCCGAGCTGCGTGAGCAGCTTCGCGGGCCCTCGGTTCACCACCAGCACCGCGGCCAGCACCACGTCCAGGCCCACCAGCCCGAACGTCCACGCGGGATCTCCCAGCGCCCCCAGCACGCCACCCGCGCGGAGGAACCACGCGCACGCCAGCAGGCCGAGCATCGCCGCCGCGGGCCAGGGATGCGCGGACACCGCGCTCGTCACGAGGTCCCCGCCAAACACCGTCTGGTCCGAGTCCTCGTCGGCCCGCAGGTCCTCCAGCCGCGCGCGGCCCACCTTCTTGTAGGCGGCGAGATGTCCGAACGGCTCGCCACACTCCGGACACGCGTCGGCGCCACGAGGGATGGGACTGTGACCGCAGTTGGGGCAGAGGGTCTTGGCCATGTCACCCACGCGTATACCGCAGCGCGGCCGCGCGACCGCAGTCGAGGTGACACAAGACCCGCCTGCCCGGGGTCAGTGCGGCCCCGGCCCGCGACGCGCGAGTTGAACGAAGCGTGGAAGTCGCTTCACGCCCTGAACGAAAGAACGCCACGGAACGAGGAAGCCCACGACAGCACCGGAGAAGCCGGCGCGGACCGCCTCCGACAATTCCATCACTCTCGGCCGGGAACCCACGGCTCTCCAGAAGTCACGGACCCGTCATTTCTGGCACCTCGCCTGCATATGTCAGACCCCAGGTGTACTCACCCGCGTGGCACGGCGTGGTGGGAGGAACCATGGCGAAGCAAGCGACGGACAAGGGCCGGAAGGTGCGCAGGCAGGGGCGGCGGGTGATGCCCGCGCTCCGGCGAGGCGCGCGCCGCGCCCGGGCGAAGGCGGAGCGCGGCCCGCTGACGTTGGGAGAAGTCATCGCGGCGGCATTTGAAACGTCCGCCGGTGAACTCGGCGAGGTGCTGGCGCTCGTCACCTCGCCGCAGATGACGCGGGCCCTGGGCCGGCGCATCGTGCTGGAGAGCTGAGACCGTCCGACATCCGTGTCACACGGTCCGCTCCGCGAGACGAAAGCCCGCGTTCCCCCAAGGGAGCGCGGGCTTCGCCCTGTCTGGGGCACAGGGGCCCCGCGCGCTTGGGCTAGCGGGGCTGCCAGCGCGGCCGGTGGTCGTCGCCCTTGGCCGTTTGGATGCCGGTGGGCTGCGCGTGGATGATGGCCGTCCCCACGGGGCTGGCGTCCGCGGGATTGAGTTGCTGGACGTAGAGCTTCCCGCCCGCGACGTACGCGAGGAACCGGCCGTCCGGTGAGAACGCGGGCAGCGTGCCGCCGGGGACCAGGGCCTTCTCATCCCCCACGGGCGCGCCCGACGCGTCGATGCGCCGCACGAAGATGATGTTGGCCTCGCGCGTGCCGCACAGCGTGGCGCCCGAGTTGCCGCACAAGAGCGGCGAGCCGCCGGTGGGGTTGGCGAAGTAGGCGCGCACATACGCGGCCCAGGTGCCATCTGGCGACCACGTGGGATACGCGACGAAGGAGTCCACCGAGCCCCCCGTGACGGCCTCGCTGGTCATCGCGGCGATGAGCGTCGCGGTGCCGCCGGCGGCGGGCAGCGTGTACAGCTCCTCGTTGAAGAGCGCGGGTGAGCCCGTCTTCGCCTTGAGGAACAGCAGCTCCGTGTTGGTGCGGTTGTAGTACGGCTCCGTGCCACCCGCGCCTCCACTGACGGGCGCCGCGGCGCCGCCGATGGACGACGCGACAATCCCATCCGCGCCCGTGCTGTATGCGTAGTCCACGCCGTTGGGGGCCCAGGCCAGCAGCACGCCGTTGGGGCTCGCGCTCACGAGCGTGCCGCCATCCGGCGGCAGCAGCTTGATGCCCGAGATGGTGTTGCCCGACTTCTGGGACCAGCCGATGTACCGGGACGGCTCCCACTCCATGTAGACGAAGTCCGCCGTGCCCGCCGTGGTGCCGTCCGTCACTTCCTTGGAGCCGCCCAGCGAGGGCGACACAGGGCGCGTCATGAGCTTCACGCTGCTGACGCCCTCGCTGCCCTCGGCGAACGCGACCGACGCGCCGCTCTTGCTCCAGCGCGGGTAGCGGCTGGGCGCGGAGGAGGACTCGCTCAGTTCGACCACCGGAGCCTGGGCGTCGTCGCTGCGCACGGCGACGGCGTGCGTCTGGCCACCGCCACCGGTCGCCACCGTGACGGCCAGGTAGAGCGCCTGACAGGTGGAGGGCGTTCCCTCGCAGCGCAGCCCGGGCTTGCAGTCATCGGAGACGCCGCACACGCCGCCCTTGCCCACGGTCATGCCGCCGTCCGACACCGGCCCCGCGTCGGGAGTCCCCGAGTCCTCGTTGCCCGCGTCTGGGGTCCCCGAGTCCTCGCCCGCGTCGGTGTCCCCTCCATCCCCCGGGTTCGTGCCCGCATCGAACTGGGCGGGCGCGGGGAGATTGCGCAGTTCGCACTTGTGGTTATCCAGGTTGCACTCCCACGTCTGGCCCGTGGGCGCGGCCCCCTTGTCCCGACAGTCGAACTCGTCACGACACTCCTTGCTGTCACACCCCGCAGCCACCACCCACAGCGCACCGCACAACGCGCCGACCACGACTCGTTTGGTCATAAGGCCCTCCGCAATCCAAGGGCGCGCGTATAGCGTTCCATCCATGCGACGTATCGGGTTTGGATGACCCGCCCTCGCCACCTGTTCCTGATTGAACGGGCCCCTCTGAAACGGTGCTCAATGATAGACACCCACTGCCACCTGGATGCCGCCCGCTTCGATGCGGACCGAGCCGACGTCGTGCGTCGGGCGTGGGCCGCGGGGCTCGAGGGACTCCTCATCCCCGCGGTGGGCCCGAGCACGTGGGAGCCCCTGCTCGAGCTGCCGCGGAAAGACGCGCGCATCCAGGTGGGCTTGGGCATCCATCCCCAGCTCCTCCCGGACCTGCCCGCGGAAGAGGACGGCGCGCACCTGGAGCGGCTCGACGCGCTGCTCGGACAAGGGGGCGCGGCGGCGGTGGGCGAGTGCGGACTCGATGGTCCTTCGCAGGCAGGCGCGCCGCTGGAGCGACAGCTGGCGGTGCTCCGAGGACACCTCGCGCTGGCGCGAAAGCACCACCTGCCGGTGCTAATGCACTGTCACCGCCTGCACCCCGCGCTCATCGACCTGTTCAAGAGCGAGCCCTTGCCCGAAGCCGGCATCCTGATGCACAGCTACAGCGGCGGCGCGGAGCTGGCGCGCTTCTACATCCAGAAGGGCTGCCACTTCTCCTTCGCCGGCCCCGTCACCTGGGCCGAGGCGCGCAAGCCGCTGGACGCCCTGCGCGTGATTCCCCCCGAGCGGTTGATGGCGGAGACGGACGCGCCGGACCAGGCGCCCACGCCACATCGGGGGGCGCGCTCGGAGCCCGCCTACCTGCCTCGCATCATCGAGGGCATGGCCCAGGCCCTGGGAGTGCCCGCCGACGTGCTCGCCCAGCGAACGACCGAGAACGCGCGCCGATTGTTCCGGGAAGCTTTCCCCCCGGCTTCGCGGTAGGCGAGCGGTCGCGTTATAGAGGACCGCCATGAATTCGCAGCCCGCTCCGCTCCCCCCGTCCGACGCCTCGTCGCACCCTTCCGCTCCGGCCCCGGTGGAGCCCTCCCTCGCGAAGCCGTTCAAGCTCTCGCGCCGCTTCGACCGCACGGCGCGGTTGCTCGGCGACGGCGCCATGGAGCGGCTGGCCAACGCGCACGTGGTCGTCTTCGGCCTGGGCGGCGTGGGCAGCTTCACCGCCGAGGGGCTGGTGCGCAGCGGCGTGGGCCGGCTGACCCTCGTGGACCATGACGACGTCTGCGTCACCAACACCAACCGCCAGCTCCACGCGACCGTGAGGGCGGTGGGCAAGTCCAAGGCCGAGCTGATGGCGCAGCGCTGCCGGGAGATCAATCCCGAGGCGAAGGTGGAGGCCCTGCGCGAGTTCTACCGCGACGAGCTGGCGGAGACGCTGCTGCCCCCCGGCCGCTATGACTTCGTGGTGGATGCCATCGACAACGTGAAGGCGAAGCTCCACCTGCTGCATCGGTGCGTCACGCTCGGCATTCCGGTGGTCAGCTCCATGGGCGCCGCGGGACGCCTGGACCCCACGGCCATCCGCGTGGAGGACCTGTCCGAGACGCACATGGATCCGTTCGCCAAGGACATCCGCAAGCTGCTCAAGCGCAAGTACGGCGTGGAGACGGAGCGTCACACCGGCATCACCGCCGTGTACTCCATCGAGGCGCGCCGCCAGCCCGTGGCCCTTCAGTACGACGACGCCTCGGATGGCTTCCTGTGCGTGTGCCCGCAGGACAACGAGTTCCACACGTGCGACCACCGCACCCAGATTGACGGCAGCGTGGCCTTCGTCACCTCCGCGTTCGGCATGAACGCCGCGGGCGTGGTGGTGCGGCGGCTGGCGTCGGCGCGGTAGGCCACTTTGCGCTCAGGCCACCTCGGCCCGAGCGCGCGCCACCGCCGCCTCGCGACCACACGGGCGGCGGAACACGCAGCGCGCGCAGGCGTTCAAGTCCTCGGTGGGCACGAACGCCTCCGCGTCCTTCGGGGTGTTCGTCGCGGGGTCCTTCAGCAGCGCGCGCATGCTCGCCACGCTGGTGGCGAAGTGTTCGCGGAAGGAGTCCAGCGCGGCCGGATCCACCGTCACGTCCTTCTCCACACCCTCGTTCAAGTACACGAGCGACGCGCGCACCTTCTCCACGGGGAAGCGGTAGCGCTGCGCCACGTAGAGCGCGTAGCCCAGCACCTGCTCCTCGTAGCCGTCGCGGTACTTGCCCGTCTTCCAATCCACCACCACGGGCGCGCCATCGTCGTCCACGTAGGCGAAGTCCGGGATGGCGAAGACCTTCAGCCCATCCAACGAGAAGTGGGCGAAGTCGTAGCCCGCATCCACCTCCAACCACTGCGCGGGCTTGAGCGCCTGCGAGATGCGCGGCCACCGCGACGCGAAGAACCAGGACAGCGCCGAGCGCACCGTCTCGAAGTTCTGCTTCCACGTCTCGTCCGTGACGGGCTCGGCGTACTCGTGCTCCACCAGACCGGTGAACTGCTTGCGGTACTTCTGCGTCCAGTACGCCTTGCCGCGCGAGTGGCGGAAGTCGTCCTGCATGAGCTTGCGTGCCCGAGCCTCCACCGCCGCCGGGTCCACCGCGCGCCCGGCCCGCCAGTCCAGCAGCACGTCCTTGAGGGTCTCGTGCACCACGCTGCCCGCCCACGTGAAGCGGTTGGCGAGCTTCTTCAAGACGTACAGCTCCCGCACGTCCTTCGCGGCGTCCGGTTCCCACCCACCCCAGGAGCGGTAGTAGTAGAGGTAGTAGGCCCGGAGGCACTCGGAGAACTTCTCGTGGCGGCTCTTGGACCAGGAGAAGTCGTTGCTGAGAGGGGGACGCCGCATGGAAGCGGCGCATCCTAGGCGGTCGCTCGCTCCACCAGAAGCGGAACGAGCGGGACGCCGCCTCCTCGGAGGCCGAGGAAAGACGCCGAGCGTAGGGAACCACACGGGTATGGTGCGCGCCGATGAAAATCCCACCCTTCAGGGAACGGACCGTCCTCGTCACGGGCGCCTCCAGCGGCATCGGTCGCGCGGCGGCGCGGGCCTTCGCGGCGGCCGGCGCGAACGTGGTGCTCGCCGCGCGCCGTGAGTCCGCGCTCCAGGACGCGGCCCGTGAAGTGGAGGCGCTCGGCGTGCGCGCCCTGCCCGTGCCCTGCGACGTCACGCGCGCCGAGGACGTGGAGCGACTCCTGCGTGAGACGGACGCGGCGTTCGGTGGGCTGGACCTGCTCGTCAACAACGCGGGCATCGGGTTGTACGGGCCGTTGGAGGCCATCTCCGAGGCGCAGCTCCGCGAGGTGTTCGAGGTGAACGTCTTCGCCCTGTGGCGGGTGACGCGCGCCGCCCTGCCGCTGCTGCGCCGCAGGAAGGGCGCGCAGGTGATGAACGTCAGCTCGGTGCTGGGGCACCGGGGTCTGCCGCTCCTGGGCGGCTACTGCGCGTCCAAGGCCGCGGTGAACGCGATGACCGAGTCCTTGCGCACGGAGCTGGCCTCCGAGGGCATCCGCGTGCTGCTCGTCTCCCCGGGCCTCACCGAGAGCGAGTTCCGCGAGCATCGCCGGAACGCCGAGGGCTGGGCCCAGGACGCCATTCCGCTTCGAGCCATGCCCGCCGAGGCCGTGGCGCAGGCCATGCTGCGCGCCGCCCTGCGCGGACGCCGGGACACCGTGCTCACCCTCCCCGGCCGCGCGATGGTGCTCGCGAATCGCTTCGTGCCCGGCCTGTTCGACCTCGTCGCCCGCCGCACCGCCAACCCTCGGAAGAAGTCGTCATGAGTCCGCGCCCGCGCACCTCCCCCGTCCTCCCCACCGTCAGCCCCGAGCGACACGCCGCGCTGCGCGGCCCGCTCCTGAACTGGTACGACCACGGCAAGCGAGACCTGCCGTGGCGCCGCACGCGGGATCCGTACGCCATCTGGCTGAGCGAGGTGATGCTCCAACAGACGCAGGTCTCCACGGTGATTCCCTACTGGGAGCGCTTCCTCGCGAGGTTCCCCACGGTGGGCGCGCTGGCCTCGGCGCCACTGGATGACGTGCTCTCGGGCTGGAAGGGGCTCGGGTACTACTCGCGCGCGCGCAACCTGCACCGCGCCGCGCAGGAGGTCGTCTCGCGCTTCCAAGGGCGACTGCCCGCCACGGCCGCCGAGTTGCTCACGCTGCCCGGCTTCGGGCGCTACACCGCCGGCGCGGTGGCCTCCATTGCCTTCGGTGAGGAGGCGCCGCTGGTGGACGGCAACGTGGCCCGCGTGCTCTCGCGCCTCTTCGAGGTGGAAGGACTCCCTGGAGACCGCGCGCGCGAGGCCACGCTCTGGGCTCTGGCTGGGGCACTGGTGAAGGGCGAGCGCCCCGGGGACTTCAATCAAGCGCTCATGGAGCACGGAGCCACGGTGTGTCGCCCGGAGTCTCCGCTGTGTCTGCTGTGCCCGGTGCGCGCGGGGTGCCTCGCGTACGCCAAGGGGCGCGTGGACGAGCTGCCTCCCGCCAAGGTGCGCGCCGCGCCCAAGAAGCTGGAGCTGGCCCTGGCGGTCTGGCCACGCGAGGGCAAGCTCCTCTTCGCGCGCCGCGCGGAGGAAGGCCTCTTCGGCGGCCTGTGGGAGCTGCCCACCACCGAAGTGGCCGAGGACACGACCGACGCAGTGGCCCTTGGGCAGCTCGCCTCCGCGCTGGGCACACCGGACCTGAAGCTCGTGGGCGCGCTGGGGAACGTGCGACGCCAGCTCACGCACCGCGCGCTCACGCTGCGACTGTTGCGCGTGGCGGGCCCTGTGCTGCCCCGCCAGGCGAAGTCCTTCCAAGAGCTGCGCTGGTGCACGCCGCAGGAGGCAGAAGCGCTCGGCATGAGCACCGCCATGCAGCGCGCCCTGGAGTCCGTCATCGCTCAAGACGTGCTCGCAGCGGCCACCCCCACCGCCCCAGCACAGACACGGAAGCGCCGCCCCCGCGCGAGTCCCTGAGTCCGCGCGCTCGGGTGTCCACCGCTCGACACGACACGACGGCTCTTGTCGCGCCGACAACCCCCGGGACATGGGGGCGCTTTGTCAGGACGCGCGCTCGACGAAAGCTCCCCGCGCCCTCAATGCAGGAGAGCGACCATGGCCCGCCACAGCGCCCAGAAGCCGACCAGCCCCCCGCCCCCGACACCGCACGAGCGGCCCCAGGAGAACACCGCGGCGGGCTCACGCGAGCAGCCCACTCACGAGCGCATCGCCCGCCGCGCCTATGAAATCTTCCTCGCGCGCGGCAGCGCCCCCGGTTGCCCGGAACAAGACTGGTTCCAGGCCGAGCGCGAGCTGCGCCTCGGCCGCCACTGACGCAAGCGACTCAGTGAGGATGGGGCACGGCGCGGAGCGCGGGGCGCTCGGCCTCCAGCGCGCCCTTGAGTCGCCGCTGGGCATCCCGTAGCTCGGAGAGGATGCGCTCCGCATCGCCCACCGAGCGCATGGCCAGGCCGCACGCGGGCGTCAGCAACACCGTGGAGAGCACCTGCGAGAACGCGTGCCCCCGAGGCAGCGCCGCCTTGAGCGACGCCTCCACCGAGTCCACCAACTCCGGCACGGCATACGACGACGCCAGGTCCGTGGGCACGATGCCCAGGCTCAGCGTGGCCCCCGCCGCGAGGAAGCGCTCCAGCGCGGCCTGCTCCTCCACCATCGCGTCCAACGACAGGCGCACATCCAAGGACAAGAGGTCCGGCTGCACATCCAGGAGCGCGGCCCAGTCCGTGTTGCCGCAGCAGTGCAGCCCCACCAACGCGCCCTCGCGCTGCAACGCCACCACCAGGAGCTTCAGCTCCTGCAACGCCAGCAGGTGCCGCGGGTTCGTGCGCTCCAGGGCGTACAGGCCCGGCTCGTCCAGGAAGAACAGGGGCGTGGTGTTGGTGCGCCGGAGCGCCTTCACCATCGCGAGCGCCCGCGCCATCACCAGCCGGAACATCGCCGCGTCCAACCCCGGAACATCCAGCGTCGAGGTGCCCGTGCTGGCACGCGCCACCGAGCGCACCGTGAACGGGCCCGCGAGCTGGGCCTTCGCGAAGGCCAGCTTCCGGTGCTCCACCTCCCACAGGAAGGGGCGCCACGCGCGGCACGCGTCCGGGGACGGCTCGTAGGACTCCAGCGCGCCCGCCGCGAGCGCCGCGTCCAGCCGCGCCTCGAACGCCTCGCGCCCGGCCTCCCAGGCGGAGAGGTCCACCGTGCACAGGCCCTCATCGTCGAAGCGAAGGCCCGGCAGTCCCTCCAGGGCCGCGGGAATCATCAGCTCCGAGGGATGGCCCACCGGGAGCTGCGGCAGGAAGGGGATGTCCAGGGCCAACGCGGCCTGGAGCCCCAGCTCCACCTGGGTATGCGGGAGGCTGCCGATGCCCGTGGTGGCGCAGGCGGGCAGCAACTGGACAGCACGGCGGATGGTCGGCGCGCTCATGGCCCGGACTCTATCTAGCCCACGGAGAAGTACGAGGCCCCGGGATGATGGAAGACGAGCGCGGACACCGACGCCTCCGGCTCCATCATGCAGCCGTCGGTGAGCCGCACGCCGATCTCCTCCGGCCGCAGCGCCTGGAACAGCTTGGACTGGTCCTCCAGCCGCGGACACGCCGGGTATCCGAACGAATAGCGCTTGCCCGTGTACTCCGCGCGGAAGCGCTCCACCATCGTCATGTCCGCGCGGTCCGGGAAGCCCCACATGCTGCGCAGCTGCGTGTGCAGGAGTTCGGCGTAGCCCTCGGCCGTCTCCAGCGCGAGCGCCTGCACGGCGTGCATCTTGAGGAACTCACCCTTCGCCTTCAGCTCCTCGGACAGCTCGCGGATGCCCGAGCCCGCCGTGGTGACGAACATGCCCAGGTGGTCCACCGGCGCGCCGCGCTCCAGCGGCTTCACGTAGTCCGCCAGACACAGGCCGTTCTCCTTGTCCTGGCGAGGGAAGTCGAAGGACACCACGGGCTCGCCGGTGCGCCCGTCGAACAGGTGCACGCGGTCCCCCTCGCTGCCCGCCTTGAAGAACTGGAACACCGAGCGCGCCTGCATGACGCCGCCGCGCAGCATCGCCTTGAGTTCCTCCACCGCCTCCTTCAGCGCGAGCGCCTTGCGGCCCTCCTCCGTCTTCGCCAGCTCCGCCTCCTGCGGCGTGCCCAGCGCGCGAGACGACGTGCGCAGGCCCAGGTGGCGCCCGTACAGCATGACGGGGTTGATGAACTTCCAGATGTGATCCAACGGCGTGTTCGTCAGCACGTGCCGCTCGTGGTCCGGCGGCGCGGGCACCGTCTCCAGGACAGGCACCTCCGCGCTGCGGCCTCGGCGCGCGGTGGCGGTGGGCGCCGGGCGCTCCTTCACCTCCTGCGCGAGCCGCGCGCGGCGCTCGGCCAGCTCTCCGCGCAGCTTCGCGTGCGAGCCCGGGTCGACAATCTGCTTGGCCAGCTCCAGTCCGTTCATCGCGTCTTGCGCATAGGCCACCGTGCCCGCGCCGTAAGCCGGAGCGATGTTGCGGTCCACGAAGTTGCGGCTCAGCGCCGCGCCGCCCACCAGGATGGGGACCTCCACGCCCGCGCGCTTGAGGTCCTCGGCCGTGGACACCATCTGGTGCGCGCTCTTCACCAACAAGCCCGACAGTCCGACGATGTCCGGCCGATGCTCGCGCACCGCCTGCACGAGCTGCTCGGGCGGGACCTTGATGCCCAGGTTCACGACGTGGAAGCCGTTGTTGGCGAGGATGATCTCCACCAGGTTCTTCCCGATGTCGTGCACGTCGCCCTTCACCGTGGCGAGCACGATCTTCCCGCGCAGCGCCGCCTGGGCCTTGCTCATGTGCGGCTCCAGGTGGCTCACCGCGGCCTTCATCGACTCGGCGCTCTGGAGCACCTCCGCGACGATGAGCTCGTTCGCCGCGAACAGGCGCCCCACCTCATCCATGCCCTTCATCAGCGGGCCGTTGATGATCTCCAGCGGCGCGTACTTCTGCATCGCCAGGTCCAGGTCCGCGAGGAGGCCGTCACGCGTGCCCTCGATGATGTAGCGCTGGAGCCGCTCCTCCAGCGGCAGGCTGCTCACCTGCGCGCGCGCGGGCTTGCGCTCGCGGAAGTGCGCCGCGAAGGGCGTCACGGGGTCCGTGCCCCGGTTGTACAGGAGGTCCTCGGCCAGCCGGCGCTCCTCCTCGGGCAGCGACGCGTAGCGCTCCAGCTTCTCCGAGTTGACGAGCGCCATGTCCAGGCCCGCCTGCACGCAGTGGTACAGGAACACGGAGTTGAGCACCTCGCGGCCCGCGGTGGGCAGACCGAAGGACACGTTGCTGATGCCCAGCACGGTGCGGCTGCGCGGGAAGCGCTGCTTGATGAGGCGCACCCCCTCGATGGTCTCCACGCCGCTGCCCGTGTACTGCGCGTCGCCCGAGGCGCACGGGAAGACGAGCGGGTCGAAGTACAGGTCCTCCTCGCGCATGCCGTACTTCTTCGTCAGCAGCTCCATGGAGCGCTCGGCCACCGCCAGCTTGCGCTCGCGCGTGACGGCCATGCCCACCTCGTCGATGCAGCCCACCACCAAGGCCGCGCCGAAGCGCCGCGCCAGGGGCACGACCTTCTCGAAGCGCTCCTCGCCGTCCTCCAGGTTGACCGAGTTGATGATGGCCTTGCCCTGGCTGTACGTGAGCGCCATCTCGATGACGCGCTCGTCCGTCGAGTCGATCATCAAGGGCACGCGCACCTTCTTGACGACCACCTCCAGGAAGCGGCGCATGTCCTCCAACTCGTCGCGGTCCGGGTTCGCCAGGCAGATGTCGATGACCTGCGCGCCCCGCTTCACCTGCGCGCGGGCAATCTCGGACGCGTCATCCAGCGCGCCCGCGACGATGAGTTCCTTGAACTTCTTGCTGCCGATGACGTTGGTGCGCTCGCCCACGATGAGCGGGCGCTGCTCGTCCACCACTTCCAGGTAGTCCACGCCGGACAGCGTGGAGCGTCGCGGGGCCGCATGGTTCCGGGGCTTCACGCCCTTCACCGCGTCAGCCAGGGCGCGCACGTGGCCCGCGTGGGTGCCGCAACAGCCGCCCACCACGTTGAGCCAGCCCTGCTCACAGAAGCGCCGGAGCGAGCGGGAGATCATCTCCGGCGTCTCCAGATACTGGCCGTTCTCGTCCGGCAGGCCCGCGTTGGGCACGCACGACACGGGGAACGCGCTCATGCCCGACAGCGAGCGCAGGTGGTCCGTCATGAAGTCCGGACCCGTGGCGCAGTTGAGCCCCAGGTACAACAGCTCCGAGTGCTCCAGCGACGTGGCCAGGCTCTCCACGGACTGCCCCGCGAGCATGGTGCCCATGGGCTCGATGGTCCCGGACACCGCCACGGGCAGCGCGTAGCCCAGCTTCCGGAACGCGCGCTCGCAGCCCTGGAGCGCCGCCTTGACGTTGCGCGTGTCCTGCGCCGTCTCCACCAGCAGGTAGTCCGCGCCGCCCAGCGCCAGCCCCTCCGCCTGCACGGCGAAGTTGTCCACCAACTCCTCGAACGTGACGCCGCCCGTGACGCTGATGGCCTTGGTGGTGGGGCCGATGGAGCCCGCCACCCAGCGCATGCGCCCGTCCCTCGCCTCGGCCGCGGCGGCGGCCTGACGCGCCAGCTTCGCGGACGCGATGTTGATGTCGAGCGCCTTGTGGCCGAGCCCGAACTCGGCCAGCACCAGCGGCGTGCCGCCGAAGCTGTCCGTCTCCGTCACGTCCGCGCCCGCGGCGAAGTACTCGGCGTGGATGGACTCGATGATGTCCGGGCGCGTGAGCACGAGGTTCTCGTTGCAGCCCTCGTAGTCCGGCCCGCCGAAGTCCGCGGCCTTCAGGGTGTGCCCCTGGAGCAGCGTGCCCATGGCGCCATCGAGCACGAGGATGCGCTCGCGCATGGCCGCGCGCAGGGCCTCCACGCGGCGGCCGTTCTCTCCCGGCGGGGGCGGCAGGGGGGTGGCATGCGGGCTCGTCATGGCTTGACTCCGGTCAGCAAGAAGACGCGAAACGGGCTCGCCCCATCGCGGGCGTGCGTCTCGCGGGAAAACGACGTGAAGCCCGCTTCGGACAGCGCGGACTCGAGGAACTCGGGCGCGAAGCCCAGGTGCCGGTGGCCCAGCCGCTCGAGCACCCAGCGCTCGTCGTGCGGCATCAGCTCCAACACCACCACCCTGCCCCCCGGCTTCAGGATGCGCGCCGCCTCCGACAGCACCGAGGCGGGCGACTCCACGTGGTGCAGGCTCTGCGAAATCACCACCAGGTCCATGCTCCCGTCCGACAGCGACAGGCGATGCAGGTCCTCGAGCAAGAAGGTGATGTTGGCGCGGCCCTCGCGCTGGGCCCGCTCGCGCGCCTGCGTGAGCGCCTCGGCGTTCTGGTCGATGGCCCACACGTGCCGCGCCCACCGCGCCGTCGCCACGCTCAGCGGCCCCGAGCCACAGCCGAAGTCCGCCACGTCCAGCGGCGGCAGCAGCGACGCCAGCGCGCCCGCCCACAGGAACCACGACTGGCCCGGCTCCAAGAGCCGCTCGTTGAGCGCCTGCCGGTCCTCGCGCGCGCGCAAGAGGTCCTTCAGCCGTGCCGAGTCCCCCGCCGCATCCTCCGCCTCGCGCGCCAACCGGATGAGCGGCCAGCGCGAGTCCGCGGACTCCAGCGCCAGCGAGTAGTAGCTGAACCCCGCCTGCCGCTCCTCGCGGATGAGCCCCAGCCCGCGCAGCTTGCCCAGGTGGTGCGACACCGACGACTGCGCCACCCCCACCAGCGACACCAGCTCCGTCACGTTCAGCGGCGCCTCGGCCACCAGCCGCAGGATTCGCAGCCGCGTCGAGTCACCCAGCACGCGGAAGGATTGGGAAAGCTCGTCCATATCGCCGCATCAACATATGTCGATATCGTGACTCCGCGCCAGTCGTACCTCAACGCGACGCGTTGCCAGGAGGGCAACAGTTCCGTAAAAATCCGCTCATGCCGCCTCCCACCCTGCATTCCCTCCTCGAAGGTAAGCGCTTCGGGCTCGTGCTATCCGCCGGATATTTCGGCTTTTACGGGCACGCTGGCTTCCTCAAGGGGCTGGCGGGGGCGGGGCTGAAGCCGCACGCGTACGCGGGCACGTCCGCCGGAGGCATGGTGGCGGCCTACGCGGCGGCGGGCACCTCGGTGCAGGGCATCGAGGAGCTGGTGCTGAGCCAGACGCGCGCGAACTTCTGGGACCCTGACCCCCTGGGCGCGGTGATGAACGGGGTGGCCGCGGGCCACGGCCTCACGGGGCTGCTCAAGGGCGAGCGCTTCCGCCGCCTGCTGGAGTCCACCCTCCCGGCGCGCACCTTCGAGGAGCTGCCGCACCCGCTGCTGCTCGTGGCCGCCAACCTCACCCACGGCACGCACGACGTCTTCACCACCGGCGAGCTGGCCCCGCGCGTCCACGCCACGTGCGCGTACCCGGGCCTGTTCCGCGCGGTGCCGCTGGACGGCAACCTCTACTGGGACGGCGGGCTCGTGGAGAAGGCGCCGGCGCTGGCGCTGCACGAGAGCGCCATCGGCCCGGAGCTGGATGCCATCCTGGTGCACTTCCTGCCCAGCCACACGCGCAAGGTGGTGGGCGGCCCCATGGCCTACGCCCAGGGCATCGCGGCGGGCTCGGCGGCGCTGCGGCGCGACCACTTCCGCCTCCAGCTCACCGTGCTGGGCCAGCGCCAGGTGCCCGTCTACGTCGTCGTCTCCAACCTGCCGCCCGTCACGCCCACCACCATGGAGCGCGGCTTCGACGCGTTGGACCAAGCCCGCCTGTCCGCGGAGCGCGCCCTGGCGCGCCCGCCCGTGCCGTTCGAGCAGGCCCGCTAGCCCTGGCCGGCGCTCACCGCGCGCCGTAGCGACGGTGGTCGACCATGAGGCAGCGGTCCTGCACCACCTGGATGCCCGCCTTCGCCAGCCGCGCGGCCGCGGCGTCGTTGCGGATGCCGGACTGGAACCACACCGCCTTCGGCTTCTTCGCGATGAGGTCATCCAGGTGCCCGTCGATGTCCTGCGGGCGCCGGAAGACATCCACCACGTCGAGGTCGCCGGGGATGTCCACCAGCCGCCGATACACCGGCTTGCCGAGGATGTGCGTCACGTCCGCGTAGTAGACGGGCACCGGCACCACCTCCACGCCCGCTTCCGCCAGGTAGCGCGGCACGTAGAAGGCGGGCTGGTCCGCGTGCTGCTCGGTCTTGATGCCCAGCACCGCCACGCGACGCGCGCCCTTCACCACCTTCTCCACGCCGGCTTCGCTCGTCACCAGGTTGTCCTGCTCGCTCATTGCGCCTCCTCCTGAAGCTGCTGGGCGTGGGTCTCGGTGGTCCACGTCCACGTCTCACCGCGCACCGGCGCGCTCACCGTCAGCCGCCGGTGCACCGGCACGAAGCGACTGCGCGCCACCACCTGCTCCCCCTGGCACGTCACGCCGGAGGTGAGCGCTGGAGAGCCCGCCTCGGACCACGCCTCCAGCAACTCGCGCGAGGCGTCCTTGGGCACCTTGTCCAGGCACCGCAGCGTGAACACCACCGCGTCTCCATACTCGGTGGCCCGCGAGCCCTGCACCGTGCGCTCCAGGAGGAAGTGGCCCTCCGAGTCCCCGGTCGTGAAGGCATCCACCGCCCACGTGCGCTGCCCCTCCACGAGGTTGCGTTGGAAGAGGCCGCCGTACTTCACCTCCCACTCGCGACGCGCGCGGGCCTCCAGGGCCTCGGGGGCGAAGAAGCGCTCCAGGAGGGCCATCTCCGGGCCCGCGGGGAGCGCCTGGCGCACCGCCTGCCTCGCGGCGTCCGCGCCCTCCAGCCGGATGAAGGAGCCATCCGCGGACAGCCGCTGCTGGAGGGCGAAGCGCGTCAGCAGCTCGTCCACCGCCGAGGTCACCTCCTGCCCGTCATGGACTCGGCGCGCGTGCTCGACCGTCTGCGTCAGCAGCCAGCCGCCCTCGGACGGCGCGAAGCGCGACTGCGTGGTCAGCTCCGCGTCGTCACGCGTGCGCGCCCCGCCGCGCTCCACCGTGCGCGAGGTCTGCAACAGCTCGGTGAGGACGCGGTCCACGGGGGGCCGGAAGTCCAGGCGCAGCGGAGGCGGCGGGCTCGACACGGGCACCAGCCGGGGCCGCGAGTGACACCCCAGCGCCAGGGACAGCAGCGCACAGCACGACACCAGGAGGAGGGAACGCATGCGGCCGGGGACGCTGGCAGAAAGCGCCAGCGCCCGCGAGCGTCTTCATACCCCTTGGGTGTGCCGGGCGACACGACTCAGGGGTGGCGCGTGTGGCCCTCGGGCGCATGCTCCACCGCGTCCCGCCCGATGTTGCGCCGGTCGCGATTCACGCCGTCGTCATCGCGCAGACCTCCGCTGGCGAAGCGCCGCGCGGCCTCGGCCAGGTCGCGCATGGCATCCTCGCGCGAGGCGTACTCCTCGCGCGGCAGCGACTTGAGGACGTTGATGATGTCCACGGGCGCGCCGTTGTCCTCGGCCGCCTGGACCATCTCCTCGCGCTGCGCCGGGTACTCCACCGCGTCGAGCTGCGCCGAGATGGAGAGCCCTGGGTCCTCCGCCTGTCCGAATGCCATCGTGCGTCCACCTTTCCGCCCGAGCCACGTCGCCCGGGCACTGCGCCCTGCCCTGGAAACGTGGGGCCCATCCCCGCCCGGGACCACCGGGGCCCCCCAGACCCCTCCGGTGCCCGGCCAGGGGGCCAACCGCCCATCGCCCGGCGGGATAGAGTGACGCCCCACCCACCCCTGCTCCCTGGAGTCGCGTCGGTGCCTGCCTCCCCCACCCTGCTGCTCGCCTGGCTCGCGCTCGCCGAGCCCGCCCCCGCCCCTGCAGCGGCCCCGGCCCCGGCCGCTGACGTGTACGCGCTCGACGACGCGGCGTTCGTGGCCCAGGCCCAGCGAGACCTGGAGGCGCTCCAGCGACATGCCGAGGGCATGCGGCGCCTGGAGGAGGACATGGGCCGCGCGCGCGCCCTCTACACGCAGGCGCGCGCGGTGCCGTACACGCCGGACCAGAAGCAGCGCCTGGTCAGCACGTGGGCCGCGTTCTTCGACTACTTCGTCTCGGTGGAGGTCATCCGCCAGCGCTACTGGGAGTTCCTCAAGGCGCCCGCCCCCACCCAACCCATCAAACACGGCTGGGGCTTCCTGCTCACGCACGGCGCGCTCACCACCGAGCTGGCCCGCGGGCTCACCTTCGTGGACCTCGCGGGAGGACGGCCGCAGTTGGAGGTCCTCCTCGACGAGCCCTCGCCCGAGTACGGCCTGCCCGCGCGCACCTTCGCCCGCTTCCGCGAGAAGGTCGTCCACGTGGGCACCGCCACGCAGCTCTTCACCGGAGACGGCTACAAGGAACAGCTCCGGCCGGTGTTCGCGGACTCGGGCGCGATGGGCCAGCCGCGCGTGACGTGGCTCTTCCAGGAGATGAAGGACAACAGCCGCGTGGCGCGCGGCAAGCTCGCCAGACGAGGCGCCCCGCTCTTCGTCCAAGCGGCGGCGGGCGTGACGCAGGACTCCACCCTGCGCGCCATCTTCCCCGTGCAGAAGGCCGTGGCCGAGTGGATGGGCGACACCCGCGTGCACCGCCTGGGCAAGCCCCTCATCACCCGCGAACAGGTCGACGCCGTGCTCGCGCGCATGGAGCCCGGCGACATCGTCCTGGCGCGGCAGAACTGGTTCCTCTCCAACATCGGACTGCCGGGCTTCTGGCCCCACGCGGAGCTGTATGTCGGCACGCCCGCGCAACTGTCCGCCGCGTTCGACGCGGATCCCGACGTGCGCGCCTGGGTGGCCACGCTGCCCGGAGGCGGCGCCACGTTCAGCGAGCACCTGGCGCACGCCTTCCCCGCCAAGTGGGCCGAGTACTCGGGCCAGGACGCGCACGGTGACGCCATCCGCATCATCGAGTCCATCAGCGAGGGCGTGTCCTTCACCGGCCCCGAGCACGGCCTGCACGTGGACTACCTGGGCGTCCTGCGGCCTCGCCTCTCCAAGCGCGACAAGGCCCTAGCCATCCTCCGGGCGTTCACCTTCCAGGGGCGCCCGTACGACTTCAACTTCGACTTCTTCTCGGACCAGACGCTGGTGTGCACCGAGCTGGTGTGGAAGTCCTATGCCCCCGCCCAGGACATGAAGGGCCTGGCCATTCCGCTGGTGGACGTGGCCGGTCGGCGCACCTTGCCGGCCAATGAAATCGTGCGCGTCTTTGACCGGGAGTTTGGCCAGCCCGAGCACCAGCTCGACTTCGTGGCGTTCCTGGACGGTCGGGAGGGCTCGGGCGACGCGGTGGCGGCAAACGCCGAGGCATTCCGTTATTCGTATCGCCGGCTGAAGTGGGACATCGCCCAGGAGTAGTCGCAGAGGAGTAGAAACGCGCACCATGACGGAAGAGACAGCCCACGAAATGCTCGAGCTGGGTGCCCAGCTCTACGAGCGGATGATTTCCCAGCAGCAGGCGAAGGTGCTTCGCCTGGCCCGGGAGGCGGTGCCGAACATGACGCCCGAGGAGCTGCGCAACCCTCACGACTTCCCAGAACTCAAGGAACATCCGACGTTCGAGTTCGAGGACGGAATCCTGGCCGGGCTCATTTCCGCCCATGTGGCCCTGCGGGCCGAAATCAAGGGGCGCCTGCCTCTGAGGCCTCCGGCGAGCTGACGCTCGGCCGCCTGCCTTTGCCGTTGGAGCGCCCGTGCGTTACTGGTTCCTCCCGTGAGCATCCCCATTGGATTCGGGCCGCCACTCGCCCGCGAGCGGTTGGTGTCCGCGCTGGCAGCGGATCCGCCGCGCTTGGACCTGGCGGCGCTGGCCATCGCCACCCTTGACCGCTCGGACCTGGACGCGCCCGCGTGCCTGCACACGCTGGACGCGCTGGCGTGCCGGGTGCAAATCGAGGCCGAGCGACTCATGGAGCGCGGCGAGGCGATCGCCCCGCTGCGCGCGCTGCGCCATGTGCTGGCGGACATCGAGGGGTTCCGCGGCAACTCGCAGGACTACCACTCGCCGGAGAACAGCTTCTTGGACCGCGTGCTGGAGCGGAAGGTGGGGCTGCCCATCACGCTCTCGGTGCTCTACCTGGAGGTCGCGCGGCGCGCGGGCATCTCGCTCTACGGCGTGCCGTTTCCCGGCCACTTCCTGGTCGCGTGCGACGCGGGCGACCACAAGCTGGTGATGGATCCGTTCCACGAGGGCGACATCCTCACCGAGCACGGCTGCGAGGAGCTGCTCAAGCGCGTGGCGCCGCAGCTCAAGTTCGACCGGGCCATGCTGTCGCCCGCGCCCGTGGAGCTCATCGCGTACCGCATGCTGTCCAACCTGCGCCGCGTCTATCTGGGGCGCGAGGACTGTGAACGCAGTCTGGCGGTGGTGGACCTGCTCTTGCTGCTCGCCCCGGACCATCCGGGTGAGCTGCGCACGCGCGCGGCGCTGCTGGCCAGCCTGGGGGCCTACCGCGCGGCGCTCAAGGACGTGGAGCGCTGCCTGGAGCTGTCCCCGGATGCGCCGGACCGCGAGCGGCTGGAGCTCACCGCGCGCGAGCTGCGCGAGCGCGCCGCCCTGCTCAACTGACCTTGAAGCCCCTCACGAAGGAGTCCGCCGTGTCTCGGACGGTGAAGCCCTGGCCGCGACTGCGCAAGGGCCTGGAGCATGACTTCCGCGTCGTGCAGGTGCGCCAGGACGTGGTGGCGGATCCACGCACGTCGCTGGAGCACCCGCGCGTGCGCATCGGCTGCGCGGACTGGGTCAACGTCATCGCGGTGACGCCAGGGGACGAGCTGGTGCTCGTGCGGCAGTACCGCTTCGGCACGGAGACGGCGACGCTGGAGATTCCCGGCGGCGTCATCGACCCCGGCGAGACGCCGGAGGCCGCCGCGGCGCGCGAGTTGGAGGAAGAGACGGGCCATGTCGCGGGCCGCTGGGTGTCCTTGGGCTCGGTGCACCCCAACCCCGCGCTCCAGCCCAACCGGTGCTTCAGCTTCCTCGCGCTGGACTGCGTGAAGGTCCACGCGGGCAAGCAGGACGAGGGCGAGGACATCCTCGTGGAGCTGCACCCGCGCGCGGACGTGCCTCGGCTCATCCTGGAGGGGCACATCACCCACTCGCTCGTGGTGGTGGCCTTCTTCCTGGAGCACCTGCGCGGCGCGCGTTAGCTCACAGCGCGGGCAGCGCGCAGCCGCAGCCGCAGGCGGTCAGGAAGGCCGTCTCCCCGGGGCGACAGACGAAGTAGAGGTCGTGGCAGTCCTGCTGCGCGCGCGACACGTAGCGAAGCTCCGGCGTGCGGTCCGCGCACCGCTTGCGCTCGCCCTCCGCGGTGGCATCGGCGGCGTCCGTCTCGCCGCAAGCCACGCTGCCCAGCACCACGGCGGCCGCGAGCCACGCCAGCCCGAACGACATGCTCCGCAGCACCCCGCTACCTCCTGGCTCGGACGTCTTGGCGTCACGAGTCCCGGGATTTCAACGCGCCCAATCTGACGGGGTGGGCCGCGCGGCGGGAGCCCCCGGCACGGATGACCCGGCGGCATCGTCCTGCGGCGCACGGCCGCCGCGTGCGGGAGTGAACCTCGCCCGGGACTCCGGACCTTCGAGTGTCGGGCCCTCGACGGCGCGAGCGCCTTCGCGCCCACGCGCCCGGCCGAGGATGTCAGGCCCGGCGCGCTGTCTTCTTTCTCGCACGAGGAGGAGTGGGCTCGGCCCGCTCCCACGTTCCCGAACGTCCGCCCGACTTGTGCTCCAGTTGGACAGCCTCGATGACCATGCCCCGGTCCACGCTCTTGCACATGTCGTAGACGGTGAGCGCCGCCGCGCAGGCCGCGGTGAGCGCCTCCATCTCCACGCCCGTGCGGTCCACGGTCTTCACGCGCACCTGGACGGACAGGCCGGCCTCCACGGGAGACAGCCGCACCTCCACCCCCGCGAGCGCGATGGGATGGCAGAGCGGCACGAAGTCCGGCGTGCGCTTGGCCGCCATGATGCCCGCGAGCCGCGCCGCCGCGAGCACATCCCCCTTCTCCACCTTGCCGGCCAGGATGCGCTCGCGCGTGGCGGGGAGCATCCGCAACAGCGCGGTGGCCACCGCCACGCGCTCCGTCTTCTCCTTGTCGCCCACGTCGATCATCTTCATGGGCGCGCCCCCTTCGCCACGGCTTGGAGCAGGTCGTCCGCCACGTCGTCTGGATCTTCCAGGCCCACGGACACGCGGATGAGGCTCTCGCGAATGCCAGCGGCCTCGCGCTCCTCGGGCGTCATGCGGCGCGCGCTGGCGCTGGCCGCGTGCATCACGAGCGTGCCCACGTCTCCCAACGAAGGGCCCGGCTTGCAGATGCGCAGCGCCTCCAGGAAGCGGTCCCCCTCGGGGCGTCCACCGCCCTTGATTTCAAACGCGACCATGGGGCCGAAGCCACCCTCCAACAGCTCGCGCGCCACGGCATGGTCCGGGTGCGAAGGCAGCCCGGGGTAGATGACGCGATCCAACAGCGCCGAGCCCTCCAGCCGCCGCGCCACGTGCGCGGCATGCTCGGCATGGGCCTTCATGCGCACCGGAAGCGTGCGCAGGCCGCGCAGCGTGAGCCACGCCTCGAAAGGCCCGAGCACATCGCCCGCGAGGATCCTCGCGGCGCGCAGCGGCGCCATGCGCGCCTGCGAACCACTGACGGTGCCGCCCAAGGCATCGCTGTGCCCATTGAGCCACTTGCTGGTGGACTGAACGGCGTAGTCCGCGCCGAGCGACAACGCGCGCTGGCCATGCGGCGACGGGAACGTGGCGTCCACGACGAACACCGCGCCTGCGTCCCCGCACGCATGGGACAACGCGCGCAGGTCCGGCACGCGCAAGAGCGGGTTGGTGATGCTCTCGGCGAGCACCATGCGCGGGCGCAGCTCTCGAATGCGCGCCGGAGCTTGCGCATCCGTCAGCAGGAGCGCGTGCAGCTCCACGCCCAAGCGGGCGCAGAGGTTCTTGTAGAGCAGCCGCGTGACGCCATAGCCATCCGCCGGCATCACCAGGCGGTCTCCGGGTCGCCACGCCTGGGCGTCGAAGACGGAGCGCAGCGCGGCCATCCCGCTCGCGTACGCCACGCACGCCTCGGCGCCCTCCAACGCCGCCACCGCCTCCTCCAACAACGAAGCGTTGGGAGCGCTGATCCGCGCGTAGGCGAAGTCCTTGCCATCCAACGCGTCCGACAGGTCCTCACTGCTGTCGAACCAGTTCACCGCCGCCGGGAAGACGGGCGGCGCCACGGGCACGGCCTTGCTGCCCGTGAGCCGCGAGCCCGCGTGCACCGCCAGCGTCTTCTGCTTCTTGCTCATGCGCGTGTCGTTCCTCGTGCCGGCGGCGGTGGGCTTCGGGCTATTCGCCCTGTTCGATGAGCCAGCGCTCGGTGTCGATGGCCGCCATGCAGCCCGTGCCAGCCGCGGTGATGGCCTGCCGGTAGTAGCTGTCCTGCACGTCGCCGCACGCGAACACACCCTCGATGTTGGTGCGCGTCGAGCCGGGGTGCGTCTTCAGGTAGCCGCCCTGGTGCGTCTCCAGGATGCCCTGGAACAGCTCCGTGTTCGGCGTGTGGCCAATGGCCACGAACAGGCCCGTGGCCTTGAGCAGCTGGCTGTCCCCGGACTTGAGGTTGCGCACCACCGCGCCGTTCATGCCCTTGGCGTCGCCCACCACTTCCTCGACCGCCGAGTTCCACAGGATGGAGATCTTCGGGTTGTTGAGGACGCGCTCCTGCATCACCTTGGACGCGCGCAGCGAGTCACGCCGGTGGATGAGGGTGACGTGCTGGACGATCTTCGCCAGGTACGTGGCCTCCTCCATGGCCGTGTCGCCGCCGCCCACCACCAGCACGTCCTGCTTCTTGAAGAAGGCACCGTCGCAGGTGGCGCACGCGGACACGCCGCGGTTCTTGTAGGTGTCCTCGCCCTTGACGCCCAGCCACTTCGCGGTGGCGCCCGTGGCGATGATGACGCTCTCCGAGCGGTAGCTGATGCCGCTCTCGCCCTGGATGAAGAAGGGGCGCGAGGAGAAGTCGATCTTCGTGACGTTCTCCATGTGAATCGTGGTGCCGAAGCGCTCGGCCTGCTTCTGGAACCGCTCCATCAACTCCGGGCCGGTGATGGCGTCGGGGAAGCCGGGGTAGTTCTCCACATCCGTGGTGACCATGAGCTGGCCGCCGGGAACTCGTTGCGGGTGGTCCAGGGTGGGACCGCCGGCGAACACCACGGGCTCCAGGTTGGCGCGAGCGGCGTAGATGGCGGCGGTGTAGCCCGCCGGGCCCGACCCGATGATGGTCACCTTGTTGATCTTCTCCTGCGACACGGCTCCTCCTGTTCGATGCGAGGCCGCGAAGGTACCAGAGGCCCTCGGGCACGTGATACGAAGCTGGGCCCTATGGATGCTGCGGTCCTCAAGAAGGTTGCGCTCTTCGAGGGTTTGACCCAGGGCCAGCTCGCCAAGGTGGCCCAGATTGCTCAGCCCCGGAGCTACCCGACAGGCGCCTTCCTGTTTCGCGAAGGCGAAGCAGGCCAGGACATGTTCGTCATCGCCGAGGGCAAGGTCCGCATCTCCAAGTCGGTGCCCGGCATCGGCGAGGAGGCGCTCGCCATCCTGGAGGCCGGGCAGTATTTCGGCGAGATGGCGGTAATCGAGGACTCGGCCCGCTCGGCGGACGCCATCGCCCATGTCGCCTGCACGGTCTGGGTCATCGAGCGGTCGCGGTTGGACCAGCTCATGTTCACCGACAAGGACCTCGCCTACGTCCTGCTGTGGACGTTCGTCCGCACGCTGAGCGAGCGACTTCGCGAGACGAACGAGAAGATTAAAGGCTTCTTCGCCATCTCGCGCTTCTAGCGCGTGACAGGCCCCTTGCCCGGCGGGCGGGCGTCTCGCGCGCCGAGAGCCAGACTGGCGCATGCGCGCCCGTCCCCGCGGTGAGCCTCCGCCCACGAGGTGAGACGGCGGACGCCCGCCTCGCCCGAGTGGCGGAGACCGGCATGTGGGTTGCTCAGCCAACACCCCGGCGTGTCGGGAGGCGGGATGGCGAGAGGCGGGACGAGGGCGGAGGTACAACGAGCCTCCGTGAGCGAGGTCGCGGAGAGGGCACGGGAGACGGACGCGGAGGCAGCGCGAGAACGCCTCTTCCGGCTGGGCGCTGCGGCCCTCACGGACGCGGAGCTGCTGGGGCTCTTGTGGGAGCCGGGGCCTCGCGACGGAGGACGGCAGGAAGGCGCGGCCCAGGTGTTGGAGGGCAGCGGCCTCAAGTCCCTGGCACGAGAAGACGCGGTGGCACTGAGCGCGCGGCCAGGGCTCGGCCCCTCGCGCGCCATCCAGTTGGTGGTGGCGCTGGAGCTGGCCCGCCGCGCCAGACGCAGCGAGGAGCCGCGCCCGCGCCTGTGCAACGCCCGGCAGATTCACGCCTATCTGGAACCCACGCTGGGCGCGCTGCGCCGCGAGGTGTTCCACGTGCTGTGCTTCAACGCGCGCAACGTGCTCGTGCACGACGCGAGGGTGGCGGAGGGCACCATGAACATGTGCCCGGTGGACCCACGCGAGGTCTTCAGCGCGGCGCTCGCCTCGCGCGCCACCGCCATCGTGCTCGCGCACAACCATCCCTCGGGTGACCCGGAGCCCAGCGCGCAGGACATCGCGCTGACCCGCCAGCTCGCGGCGGCGGCGTGCCTGCTGGGCATCAAGCTGTTGGACCACCTGGTGGTGGGGGACACGGGCTACGTGTCGCTGATGGAACGGCGGCTCTTGCCCGATGACGAGGACGGGAGACGCAGATGGGGTGTGGCTGGGAGGGGCTCGTGATGGTGTGCGGCGTGTTGGGGTTGGGGAGCGGACCGGTGCGGGTGGAGCTGTTGGAGGACGACCGGGCGCTGGTGGTGGACGCGGCGAACGGACGGGCCTGCACGGTGGAGCGGTGGCGCGTGCCACCGGGGGCACGCGAGGGCGACGTGGTGGTGGACGGCAGGGTGGACCCGGAGCGAACGGAGCGGCTGCGCCAGGAGGTCGCGACGGCGCGGCGGGCGATTCCCGTCCCGCCGGGGCTGGAGCTGTGAGGCCGAGGAAGCACGAGGCGGGGGATTGCCGTTGACGGCCGACCCAGGATGGTGAACATGCGCGCGATGCCGGAGTCCCTGCCCTTTCTCGAAGAAGCCCAGCGGGGGCTGGTGCGGCACTTCGGCCTCGCGGAGTTCCGCCCCGGCCAGGCCCCCGTCATCAACTCGGTGCTCAGCGGCAACAACACCGTGGTGGTGATGCCCACGGGCGCGGGCAAGAGCCTGTGCTACCAGCTGCCGGCCACGATGCTGCCGGGGCTGACGCTGGTGGTGTCACCGCTCATCGCGTTGATGAAGGACCAGGTCGAGCAGCTCACCGCGCGCGGCATCCCCGCCACGTACATCAACTCGTCGCTGTCCGACCTGGAGCGGGCCGAGCGCATGCGCCGGGTCCGCATGCGCGAGTACAAGCTGCTCTACGTGGCGCCGGAGCGCTTCCGCAGCGCGCGCTTCCTGGAGGCGGTGACGGAGCTGGGCGTGGACCTGTTCGCGGTGGACGAGGCGCACTGCATCTCCCAGTGGGGCCACGACTTCCGGCCGGACTACGCCTTGCTGGGCCAGGTGCGCAAGCGGCTGCGTCCCCCGCGCACCGTGGCGCTCACCGCCACGGCGACACCGGAAGTTCGCGAGGACATCGTCCGGGTGCTGTTGATGAAGGACCCGCGCGTGTTCACGCAAGGGTTCGATCGCCCCAACCTCTTCCTGGAGGTGATGAACGTCGGCGGTGACGAGGAGCGGCGCGAGGCCTGCGCCCAGCTCGCCGCGCGAGGGGGCAGCGGCATCGTCTACTGCTCCACGCGCAAGGCCGCGGAGAGCGTGCACGCGGCGCTGCTGACGCGGAAGGTGCGCGCGGTGCTGTACCACGCGGGCATGGACGTGGAGGCGCGCAAGCGGGCGCAGGACGACTTCATGTCCGCGAAGGAAGCAGTGGCGGTCGCGACGAATGCCTTCGGCATGGGCATCGACAAGCCGGACATCCGATTCGTGGCGCACGCCAACATCCCCAAGGCGGTGGAGGCGTACTACCAGGAGATTGGCCGCGCGGGCCGAGACGGCGGGCCGGCCTCCGCGGTGCTGCTGTTCAACCACGCGGACGTGTACACGCAGGAGCGCCTCATCGAGGGCAGCCACCCCTCCGAGGCGGTGATGGCGGACGTGTGGAACGTCCTCCAGGCCGAGGGCGACTTCGAGCGCGGCGTGCACGCGTTGGCGGCTCGGGTGGGTTCGAGCGAGTTCGAGGTCTCCGCGGCGCTGAAGGTCTTCGAGCGCGAGGGCCTGCTGGAGCGCGGCGGCCGAGGCGAGGGCGAGTACAACCTGACGCTGACGGAGAAAGCCTCGGGCACCCATCCGCACGCGGACGACGCCCGCCGGCTCTTGAAGTCCCTGCTGGAGACCTTTCCCCTGGGGCGGCAGTCCACCACGGAGCTGCCCATCCTCGCGCGGCGCACCGGCCTGTCCTCGGAGGAGGTCCGCCACGCGCTGGGGCTCCTGGAGAAGTCTGGCGCGGTGGTGGTGCGAAAGCCCTTCGTGGGTCGCACCCTTCGCGCGCTCAAGCAAGGCGCCTTCCGCGACCTGGAGCTGGACCTGAGTCGCGTGCGCGAGCAGGAGCGCCGCAGCCTGCTGAGCCTCAAGCGGATGACGGACTACGCCTATACGCAGCGCTGCCGGCGGGCCTTCATCCTGCGCTACTTCGGCGAGCTGGACGCCGACACCGTCTGCGGCAAATGCGACCGCTGCGCGGGCACCATGATGCCGCGGCTGTCTCGCACGTCCTCCGCTCGCTCGGCGCCCTCGACGGCGGGGACTCCCGTGCTGGAGTACAGCGAGCTGGCCTCCACGGAGCTGCGCCGCTGGAGAAAGGACCTGGCGAGGGACCTGGGCATCGCGCCGTTCATCATCTTCAACGACGCGACGCTGCTGGGGCTGTCCTCGGCCTTGCCCGTGGACCGTGAGGCCTTCCTCGCGGTGAAGGGTACGGGCGAAAGTCGCTGGGAGCGCTTTGGCCCGAAGGTGGTGGAAATCTGCCTGATGGCCCGAGCGGCGGGACACGAGCCCCAGGCCGTGCCCTTCACGCCGCCCAAGGTGAGAAAGGCGCGGGCCCGGCGCGCGTCCACGTCCGAGTAGCGCTCAGGGCCTCGCGGCGCGCCGCTGGAGCAGGTAGCGCACGCCGCCCATGACGCTGCCCACCACGAGGGCCAGCATGAAGATGACGCCCACCGTGGTGATGCCGAAGAGGATGCGCACCTGCGCCTCGGTGAGCCGTCCGGTGAAGTAGGCCGTGCGCAACGGCTCCATGGCCCCCACCAGCTCCAGCGCGCGCGCGGGCAGCGAGTCCAGCGACAGCGACAGACGCTGCAGGAGACGCGACGGATACAGCCGCCGCGCCACCTCCACGCCAATCCCCGTCAAGAGGTAGAGGACGGAGAGCAGAAACGCGTTGCCCCACATGATGCGCAGGAGGGGCGAGTCCGTTGGCCGGCGGGAGTGCACGGAGTCCACCCTACTTCGCGGCCTTGCGCTTGAGGATCGGAAGTGCCTTCTTCACGCGCGAGGCCTCGGACGACCCGCCGGCCAGCCGGAGGAAGGCCTCATATGCGTCCACGGCCCGGGTCAGCTCGCTCGGCTCGCGAACCAGCAGGTCGGCCAACGCCAGCTGCGCAAGCCCGTCCGTCGGTTCCAGCTCCACGGCCTTGAGCAGGGCCTCCTTCGCCGGCGCCTCCTGGCGCTGCTTGAGGGCCACCAGCCCGAGGGCCAGATAGCCGCGGCCCGTGAATGGGGCCAGCTTCACGGCCTCGTCCGCCGCGGTGCGCGCCTCCTTCAGCGCCCCGGCGCCGAGCTGCACGCGCGCGATGGCCGCCTGGGCAAAGGCCTTGTCCGCCACCGACGAGGCCTTGTCCGCCAGGTCCTGGAGTGTCCGAGCGGCCGTGCGGCCTCCGGCGGGCACCTGCGCGTAGAGCTCGCCCACGCGACCGCACGCGACGTCCGGCCCCTCACGCCGCGCCGCCGCGAAGGCCGCCTCCGCGTTGTCCACGTTGTCCTGCCGCAGGAAGGCCTGGGCAATCTCGCAGAACGTCTCCGGGTCCTTCGGGTCCAGCTTGTTGGCGCGCTCCAGCGCGGCGAAGCCCCCTGCCCCATCCCCGGCTGCAAAGAGGATGGCGGCGCGGATCCGCTGTCCCTCGGCGTCATCGGGCGCCAGCTTCACTGCGCGCCCCACCGCGCCTTCCGCGTCCTTGCGCCGCCCCAACTGGTACAGCGCGAGCGCGAAGCCCTTGTGGGCCGCGGCGTTGCCTGGGTTGTCGAGCTGCCAGGTCTCGAACTGCTTGAGCGCCTCGGGCGCGCGCCCCAGGGCCAGCAGCGTGCGGCCCAGCGCGTCGCGGGCCTCGCCGTGCGCGCCGTTGCGCTCGACGGCCTTCGTCAGCGGCGCCAGCGCCATGTCCGGCAGCCCGCGCGACAAGAGCAGCCGCCCCAGCGAGCACGCGGCCTCGTACTCGCGAGGGTTCTTCATGGCCTCTTCGAACTGGGTCTGCGCCTTGTCCAGCGCGCGCTCGCGCCAATAGACCTGTCCCAAGGCCACGCGCATGTCGTTGCGCGGGCGCTTGAGCGCGGCCAGGGCCTTCTCCAGGACCTCACGCGCTTGCGCACCGTTGCCCTCGGCGGCGTCCGCCAGGGCCAGCCACGCGATGGCCTCGGGGGAGTAGCGGTCGTTGACGCGCGTCCGGGCCAGCTCCGCGCGAGCGCGCTTCCAATCCCCCAGGCGGGCATAGGCCGCGCCTCGGACCAGTGACACCTTGCGGCCGCCGTCCGGCTCCAGGCGCTGAAGGGCCTCGCGCTCGCGGTCGCGATCCAACAGCGTGCGCCCGAGTCCTTCGCGGGCCTCCTCGCTCTTGGGCTGGAGCTTGAGCGCGGCCTCATACGCCTGCTGCGCGACATCCAACTTTCCGGCCGCGCGGCTCGCCGCCCCCAGCGCCTGCTGGAAGTCGAACGCCTTGGGCCCCTGCGCGCCGCGAGACAACAGCGCGCGCGCCTCGTCATACCGCCCGAGCGCGGACAAGAGCTGTCCCTGCACCAACTGCTGGCGCGACTGGAGTGCAGCGGGAAGCCGCGTGTCGGTCGCCAGGGGCGCGACGTCGGCCAGCGCCTCGTCCAGCTCCTGCTCCAGCGCGAGCCGGCTCTCCGCCATGCCAATGCGCGCGGCGGGATGCTCGGGGGACACCTCGCGCGCGCGACGGAACATCTCGAGCGCCTGCGGATGGTCCTCCGACGCGAGGTAGTAGCCCCCCAGGGCCACGAGCGCACGAACGTTGGTGGGGGACGCCTTCAGGGCCCGGTCAAAGCGCTCCAGGGCCTTCTTCTCGTCCTTCGCGGCGAGCAGCAGCGAACCCGCGAGGGCATGCAGCTCGGTGGACTCATCCGTCGAGGCGAGCAGCGCGCGCCGGGCCGGCTCACGGCCCCGGTCATCCGCCACGAGCACATTGGTGGCCAGCATCAGGCCGGGGAAGCCCTCCTTGACGCCCGTCTTCTCCAGGGCCTCCAGCGCCTTCTGGCGCTCGTCCGGAGCCATCCCATGGTCCGCGAAGAGCAGCGCGTGGACGTAGGCCGTCAGCGCCCAGGCCTGACTGCTGCCATCGTCCATCTCGTGGGCCCGGTCGAGTTGCTTGAGGGCCTCGTCCAGCGACGCGCGCGTGTCCTGAGAAACCAGGCGGCTGGTCCGGTCCAGCGTCTCCTTGAGAGTCTGCCCCCCCTGCCGGGCCCGGTAGGTGACGAAGGCCCCGACGCTGACGAGCACGAACACCGTCGCGACGATGGCCGACGCGAGCTTCACGCCGTTGCGAGCCAGGAACGACCGCTTGGCCGACTCCTTCGCCAGCTTCTCGCGAAGCTCCTGCTCGTACTTCGCGGCGAGCTTCTCCGTGTCCTGCGCGCTGGCCGCGACCTTCGTGGCGCCGGAAGGAGCGTGGACCTCCGCCGCGTCGGGGATGTCATCGAGCAGCGACCGCTTGCCCCCCGACGAACGAACCGGCTCGGGAGCCCGAGCCGCCACGGTCCGCCGCGCGCCAGTCTCCTCGGGAGGAGGCAGCTCTCCGAGCAGTCCGCCGCCCCCAGCCGCGGCGCCCTCGCCCGAGGCCTCTGGGAGGTCCGCCAGCAAACCGTCGCTCCCACCGCGACGGTCGCCCGAGGAATCACGCTCCGGAGAGTTCTCCCCAGCCGCCGCGAGCGACTCCGAGCGGTCAGGAGCCTCCTCACTCCCCAACTCCGGAATGAGTCCGCCCTGCGCCGTCGAGGAGGACGCGCGAGCCTCCGCCTCCGAAGCGCCATCGCGCCCCGGGGCGTCATCCAGGCCGCCCAGGTCCACGGACTCGGAGCGCTCGTCACCCGAGTTCGACGAGGCAGCATCTCGCGAATCGTCCGCCGAGGAGCTTCCGGGCTCCGCGTGGGAATCGCCTCCACGAGACGTCCCCGACTCGGAGTCCTCGGCGCCGAAGGGCGAGCCACCGTGAGCGTCGCTGCCCGGCTCGAGTCCGGGAGCCGAACCACGCTCGGGATTCAAATCCCCGCTGGAGTCAGCAGACGCAGGTGCGCCCGCATCGCGCTCGGTCGTCCCGCCGGAGCCCGTCGCGCCGTGAGCGCCGTCGTCCGCCGCGCGCCCGCGCGCCTCGGACGCAGGAGCAGCACCGTCACCGCGCGCCCGCGACTCGAGCGACTGAGCCGTGGCGGGACGTCCCGTCTCACGCTCCCGCCCGGGCGAGTCACCGTCACCACGAGCCGCGCCCCGCCCCGGCGAATCGGAAGCACGCGCCCCATCCGCAGCACCTGCTCCGCGAACCTGGGCATCGGACGTCCGCGCGGCCCGCGCTCCAACGCGTCCCGCGGCTGCGGCGGAGCGCGCCTCGAACGCGGAGGGATGCGCGGCTTCCGGCCGGGCCTGCGGACCGGACTCGGCCGTCGCGGCGTCGGGCGGGGGCTCGGCGGGCTTCTCCAGCCCCATGAGGTCCGCGAAAATCGGCGCGGGCCCTCCAGACACCGCCTGCTGCGCCTGCTCCAGCCACAGCTTCACGCGCCCGTCATTCGGCTGGAGCGTCACCGCCTTGCGCAAGATGGGCAGCGCCGAGCGATACAGCCCGCGCTGCAACAACACCTCGCCAATGAGGTTGTATGCGTAGGGGTTGTCCTTCTCGATGGCGATGGCCTGGTCGAACTGCTCCATCGCCTCGGCGGGCCGCCCCAGTTGGATGAGCGCCTTGCCCCACAGCACCCGGCCCACCGTGGAGCCCGCATGGTGCGAGACGCCTTGCGCGCAGACCTCGATGGCTCGCGCGGCTTCCCCTTTTTCCAGCAGGAGCTTGGCGAGCTCGACGAAGACGGAAGAGGTCGGATCCTGCCGGAGGAGCTGCTCGTAACGCTCCACCATCGACTTGGCCATGTTCGGTCGCGACTCCGGTGCTCGTGCGGGGGAGCCGGACCATAGCACCGAGCCCCTCGTCCGATGCGAGGGCCGGGTGTAGCCTCGCCACGTGAATCGCCTGCCCGTCCTCGTCCTCGCGCTCCTCCTCGGTGGGGCCTGTGCCCACACCTCCAAGAAGACCGACCTGGAGAACCTCAAGCCCACCGTGGAGGCCTTCCACGAGAACATCCGCTGGAGGAACTTCCGGAACGTCTCCCGCATCCTCGTCCCAGAGCGCCGCGACGCCTTCGAGCGCTCCCGACGCGAACACCAGGACGACCGGGACCTCACCATCACCGACTACGAAATCGAGGACGTGAAGGTCTCTGACGACGGCCAGCGCGCCACCGTGCGCAGCACCATCCAATGGATGCGCCTGCCCTCGGCCTCCGCGCACACCGACACCGTCACCTCGGAGTTCATCTTCCGCGACGGCGCGTGGCTCTTGGAGCGACAGGAGTCCGGCCCTTTCGAGGGCGAGCTGCCCTAGAAAAGAAACCGCCCACCGTCTCGGGGCCGGCCGAGGCGGTGGGCGTCGAAGGTTCCCCCATGGAACCTTCTACCAGGGTGGCCCGGCGACGCTGTGCTGCCAGCCCGCGTCGTCGTGCCTTCTTGCCTGGCTCCTAGAGCAATGCAGGTGCCAACGCCCCGCGCGCAGCCCAGGCGGAGGGACTGGTTCCGGAAATCGGGCACTTGCGCCTGTCCGCCCCCCGACATCCCCCTGCCCCGCGTGACATGCCTGTCAGAGCCCGCCAACGCTGTCATCCCCTCGGGACTGACAGGGCTGTCAGGGCCCCCTCGGACTTCTCAAGCGCGAGAGGGGGTTACTCGCCCAGGACGGAGCGGATGGTGTCGCGCATCGAGTGGCGCGGCTTCCAGTGGATGTCCTTCACCCACCGGGAGCCATCCACGGCGCACAGGAACTGGATGTGGTCCAGCTCCGGCGGCGGGAAGCTGGCCAGCCGGTAGCGGAACAGCAGGCCCAACAGCGGGCGCGCCACCGGATGCGGCACGGGCAGCGGGGTATTGCCCAGCTCGCGCATCACCGAGGACAGGGGCACCTCGCCCGGTCCCACGACGTTGTAGACGCCGCGCAGCTCGGGCCGGAGCGCGGCGACCATGGCGCGCGCCACGTCCTCCACATGGATGAGCTGCACCATGGGGTCGAAGCCCGCGAGCGTCCACGGGTGGCGCAGCCGCAGGTAGTTGGACGGCGCGTTCTTGATGGTGGGCCCGACGATGTGGACGGGCCTGAGAATCACCGTCTCGATGTCCGGGTGCTTCCAGAAGAAGCCATGCGCGAGCATGTCCACTTCGATGAGGTCGCGCACCCCCGAGAACCGGCTGGCCGCCATGAGCGGCGCGTCCTCGGTGAGGAAGTTGGAGTTGTCCGGACTGGGGCCGTAGACGTTGGCCGAGGACAGCACCACGACCTTCTTCACCCCGTACTTGGCGCAGTACTCGAGCAGCCGCGTGGTGCCCACCACGTTGAACGAGTGGTGCTCCTCCTCGCTCATCCGGGGGTCATGCATGATGCCCATGTGGATGACGGCGCGGACGTCGTTCTTGCGAAAGACGTCCTCGGCCTTCTTCTTGCGAAGGTCGAGCTGGTACATCTCGACGTCCTTCGGCCGCCCCTGGAAGGGACGCCGGTCGATGCCGATGATGCGCTCCTGCTTGTGGAGGAGCTTCGCGAGGGTGCGGCCGAGGTTTCCGCTGATGCCCGTGACGACGACGGCGGGTCTCATGTGCCCGCCGTCTTAACATCACCGCCGGTCCGGGCGCTCACCAGAACACGCCTCGGCGCTCCTTGAGGCCCTGGTGGAGCATGGCCTGGATGGCGGCCTTCACGGTGCGGACCTTCTTGTCCAGCTCGCTGTCCTCGTCGTCCGCCCGGCCGGTGAAGCGCAGCGGGTCCCCGAAGTAGATGCGGTACTTGGTGGGCAGCGGGATGGGCAGTCCCGTCGGGGTGATGGGGAACGAGGGGAACCCCAGGAGCTTCGCCAGGGGCTTGAGGTCCATCAGCGCGGGGGCCTGCTCCTCGGCGCCGACGACGGCGATGGGGACGATGGGCGTGTCCGTCTCCAGCGCCAACCGCATGAACCCCAGGCCGAACTCCTGGAGCTGGTAGCGCTGGGGCCACAGCTTGTTGATGCCGCGCGCGCCCTCGGGGAAGACGAGGATGGCCTCGCCGGCCTCCAACAGCCGCCGGCAGTTCTCCGGCGTCCCGACAATCTGCCCCACACGCGCCATGAAGGTGGAGACGTACGGGAGCGAGGGCACCCACTTCTCCACCATGCTGCGGATGGCGCGGGGAGGCTGGGCCTCCACCATGAGCGAGATGCCAATCATCGCGCCGTCCAGCGGCAGCTGCCCCGAGTGGTTGGACACGAGCAGCACGCGGCCGCTGGGAATCCGGTCCGCCCCGTAGGCCTCCACGCGGAAGTAGTGGCGGTAGAGCCACAGGAACGGAGCGATGGCGGCCAGGCTGTAGTCCAGGTTGAACCCGAACGGGTCCACCCCGTACTCGTTCTCCGTGCGCGCCAGGGCCTGGAGCTGCTGCTGCTGCTCCGCCCCGGCCATGCGCTCGGTCCAGCCGCGCAGCCCCTTCTTCACCTTGTCGCTGAAGCGCTCCAGCATGGCGGCTGTTTAACACCACCCGCCCGCGCACCGGGAGAGGCCCTGTCCGGCACGCCACGTTTCCTGGGCGCGCTAGAGCGTGGGCGCGAGCCGCTCCGCCACGACCTTCAACGTGACGACGTCGAAGTCCGCCTTGAGCCAGCGGAAGACCTCGAGCAGCCGCTCCTGCTTCTGGGCCGCGGGCACGCGCAGGTCTCGCTGCTGCCGGGTCAGCTCGGGCGGGATGCCGTCCGCCGCGTCCAGCACGTCCACGCCGTGCATCTCGAAGTTGAAGAACGCCTCGCGCTGGAGGGCCCGGTAGGTCGAGCGCAGGACGGGGCGCGGGAGCGTGGCGGCGAACGTGCCGATGAACGGGAAGCGCACGCCCGGGGTCACCGCCATGGGCAGCTCCAACACCGCGCCCGAGCCTCGCTGGTAGGGCCGCGCCGGGTCCGGACGGTACGGCACGCGCGGCGCCAGGAGCACCCGAGGCGTGTCCAGCACGGACCGGGACGGCCGCCCCAGGATGGCCAGCGCCCCCATCACCGTCGCCTTGGCCGCGTAGTACGGCGCCGCCGGAAAGGCGGACGAGCCATACAGATACCCCTGCGCGACGGTGGCCGCGTACAGGTCCGGGCTGAGCGTGTAGCCCGGTGCGCGAAACCCCGAGGGCCGCTCGCCCGTGGCGCGTGCAATGAGCGCGTCCGCGCGGGCAAGGTCCTCGTGGATGGCCTCCACGCCCCGGCGGCTCAGCGCGTAGTCATGCGAGTGGCTGTGGCTGGCCACCTCGATGCCGCCCGCGTGCGCCTGCCGCATGCCTTCCGCGGCGGTGGGGTCCGACTCCAGGTCCTCGCCAATGACGAAGAACGTCCCGGGGGCGCCCACGGTGGCCAGCAGCTCGCGGAAGCGCGGCACCGCCACCGCGTGCACGAGCGACCGGGCGCGCGCATCCAGGAGCGACTCGGGCAGCCCGTGGATGCGGCAGTAGTGCGGCAGCGAGTCCAGGTCGACGGAGATGGACGCCAGCCGCGCCGCCATGTGCCGTCCCCTGCTCAGGTCCCGCGGATGCGGATGACGTAGACCAGCTTGCCCACGTTCTTGAGCACGTTGGGCACGCGCCGGAACAGGTGGATGGAGGGCTGGCGCTTCTCGTGGAGCTGGATGGGGATCTCCACCACGTTCAGGCCCTCGCGCCACGCGCGGACCACGAACTCGCTGGCGAACACATCCATGTCCACGACGCACTTCTGGATGACGGGCAGCAGCGCCTCGCGACGGAACGCCTTGAGGCCGTGCGTGTCCGTGCCCTGGAAGCCCAGCGTCACCTTCAAGAGCTTGTTGTGCACCCGCGTGGCCGCGCGACGGATGAGGGGCCGCTGGTCGCTGGCGCCCTTGGCCGCCTTCGAGCCCACCACCATGTCCGCCTCACCGCGCTCCAGGCGAGGCAGCGCCGCGTCGTAGAACGAGAGGTCGCACAGGTCGATCTCATCGCAGACGACATAGGTGCCGCGGGCCATCAGGATGCCCGCCTTCAGCGCGACGCCGTAGTTGGGCCGCTCCGAATGGAACCACCGCATCCGCGGGTTCTTCGCGCACAGCTCTTCCAGGATGGCCGGCGTCGCGTCGCGGGAGCCGTTCTCCGCGAAGATGATTTCGTAGTCGAGCCCGCGCGCATCCAACCCCTGGCGCAGCTCCTCCGCCGCCTGGGTGATGATGGACTCTTCGTTGTAGACGGGGATGACGACGGAAAGGTGCGGGGCCATGTGTCAGGGGCGGGCGGAAAGGGGCGGGACCTAGCACGGCCCGCGACACCCGTCGACAGGACTCGCGCCAGGAGCGTTCGCCAGCGTCAGCGGTTGAGCGTCCGAGCGACAGCGCGCCCGGCCAGGATGGCGTCCTCCATGGACGAATACTCCCACTGCCCGTAGCGGCCCGCCGTGTGGATGCCCGCCTGGTCGAGGAAGCGCACCACCTCACTCTTCGCGGGGCCATACGCGTCGTCGTAGAGCACGTAGGCGTTGGGAATCTCACGGGCGCGCGTAAACAGGATGTCGTCCGCGGAGTGGATCATCTGGGAGCGCAGCAGGTCCTCCACGGCCTTCGCCTCGGCGTCCGCCAGCGACAGGCTCCCGTGGTGGCTGTACTCGACGGAGAACGTCGCGGTGTCCGGAGGCGCCAGCGGCGCGAACACGGCGGAGGGAGAACCGATGCGGTAGCTGTGGAACTCCGACTCGGGCAGGTAGATCCAATGCCACGGCTGCCGGTTGGCGCCGCGCGCGGCGACGCAGACATAGGTCACGGTGGTGGCGCGCAGCTGCTTCGCCGCGGCCTGCACCGACTCCGGCACTCCGGCGCCGCCCTTCGCGAGCAGCTGCACCAGCCCGGGCAGGGAGATGGAGGACACCAGACTCGCGTAGCGCAGCGAGCGCCCGTCCGACAGCGCCACCGTCTTCGCCTTCCAGTCGATGGAGACAGGCTCGGTGTGGACACTCAGCTCGCCACCCTCCAGGTGGCGGAGCATGGCGCGGGCCAGGCTCTCGATTCCGCCCTCGCGCGGATACAGGAACGACGCGTTGTAGCCGAGCGCATCGCTGCCGCTGCCGAGCGCCCCGTCCACGACTTCCTTGAGCGTGGGCCTGGGGACGAAGCGGCCCACCCACGCGGCGGACAGCTCACGCGGGTGCACGGTCCAGAGCTTCTGGTTGTACGGCACCATGAAGTTCCGGGCGAAGCCCTCACCCATGTAGCGGAGGATGAACTCCTCGAAGTTGCGCGGATCCCGCTCGCGCAGCTCCCGGCCCTTCTCGCCGTAGATGGCCTCCACGTAGCCCACGAGGTTCTCGGCGACGACCTCGGCCGGCAACCCGTGCGTGTTCACCTGGTAGGGGAAGCGCGTGAAGACGCCGCGCGAGAACACCGCCGCCTTGCGCTGGATGCGGACCAGTTCGCCGGGCAGCCACAGCGTGTTCACCAGCTCCTGCACCTCGGGGTCGCGCAGGTGGAGCCAGTGGCCGGTGGGGTCGAAGTAACACCCATCAATGACCTCGGTCTTGATGAGGCCACCCACGCGGTCGGACCGCTCGATGAGGCGCCACGGGCGCTGAAGGAAGTGGGCGGTGGACAGGCCCGCCAGGCCCGCGCCGAGGATGACGATGGGGTCCATGCTCGGGCGGGTCTACCATCTCCCCCCTCGCGCGGGGGAGACGAACGCGCGACAGCTGACTGCGGGTGAACCTGCTCCCCTGGCCGCTCGGGGGGCTCGAATCGGGACCGAGCGCGTTCTTTCCGGGCTCGAAACGCCTCTGGTAGCCTGCGCACCGCCCCGCGGGAACGTACCGAGCCCGCCTCACGTGCGCGCGCCAGCCGGTCCCGTCGAAGGAACCCCATGAAAGTCTCCTGCCCGTCGTGCCAGACGAACTACAACATCGATGACAGGCGGATCCCGCCGGGTGGCGCGAAGCTCAAATGCGCCCGGTGCCAGACCACGTTTCCCATCAAGCTCGAGGCGGTGAGCGCGGCCGAGTCGATGCCGCAGGCCCCGTCCCACGAGCCCGCCATCCCGCTTCCGGGTTTCGCCGCCCCGCAGGCCAGCGCCGCCATCCCACTCCCGGGTGCCGCCGCTCCGCAGCAGGCCATCTCGCTCGGCGCGGGCCCGGGCGCCGCCATCCCGCTTCCGGGTTCCGCCGCGCCGCAGGCCAGCGCCGCCATCCCGCTCCCGGGCGCCGCCGCTCCGCAGCAGGCCATCTCGCTGGGCGCGGGCCCGAGCGCGGCCATTCCCCTTCCCGGCGCCGCCCCCCAGGCCATCTCGCTGGGCGCGGGTCCGGGGGCCGCCATCCCGCTCCCGGGTTCCGCCGCCCCGCAGGCCATCTCGCTCGGCACGGGCCCGGGGGCCGCCATCCCCCTGCCCGGCGCGGCGGCCGCGGCCATTCCGCTTCCGGGGACCGCCGCGCCGCGGGCGGCCATCCCGCTTCCCGCCGCGCCGCCCCAGGATGATCCCTTCGCGTTCGACCCCTCGACGGGGAGCGCGGACGCCATCCCGCTTCCTGGCAGTGCCGCCCCGGCGGACCCCTACGCCGCGTACGACGAGGGTCCGTTGGACGGGTACCAGGACCGCGACTCCACCCGCGTCGTGGCCATCCCGATGCCCACGGACGCCTACCGCGACCCCTCGGCCCCCTTTGGCGTGGACGGCTCGCAGGGAACGGCGCGCGACTTCGACTTCTCCGACAGCGCGATGTCCGACGTCGACGTCGCCGAGCCGGAGGCCCCGCAGGAGTTCGACTTCTCCGACGCCCAGCTGCCCCCGCCTCCCGCGCCAGACCGGCCGGATCCCTTCGCCCTCGACCTGGAGAACGCCCCGGATGCGAGCGCCGAGGCCCTGCCCGTAGACGATCCGTTCGCCCTGCCGCCTCCGCCCCAGGACTCCGCCGCGCCAGCCCTGGAGGAGGATCCGTTCGCCCTCCCGCCGCCCCCGCAGGGCTATGCGCCCCCGGCCCTGGAGGAGGATCCGTTCGCCCTCCCGCCGCCCCCGCAAGGCTATGCACCCGCGGCCATGGAGGAGGATCCATTCGCCCTGCCCCCTCCTCCCGCCGCGACGCCGGACTTCGACTTCGCGGACCTCCCGGCGCCCGCGGAGCCCGGCGGCTATGCCCCACCAGCCGCGCAGGGCATGGACTTCTCGGACCTGCCCTCGCCGGTCGCGCCCGCTCCGGCCGTGTCCACGCTGGACTTCTCGGACCTGCCGTCGCCCGTCGAGGCGCCTCCGTCCGTCTCCTTCGACTTCGCCGATTCCCCCACCAGCGCGCCGGCGCCTGACTTCCAGCTCGACTTCTCCGAGCCGCCCGCCGCCGCGCCCGCCCCCGCCGCGGATCCCTTCGCGATGGACTTCTCGGCGCCGCCTCCCGCGTCGGTCAACCCGACCACGGACTTTGGCGACGTGGACTTCGGCGAGCCCCCCCCTGTCGCCGGTGCATCGGACTCGCTGGAGTTCGACCCCACCGCCTCGGCGCCGCTGGATGACCTTGAAGCGGACCTCTCCGCGCCACTGCCGCCGCCGCCCGCCGCGGGCCCCACGGACGGCCTGGAGATGCTCAGCTTCATCGACGACGCGGCCCCTCGGAACGCGGGCGCCTCGGCCGCCAAGGTGACGCGCTTCCACGTCCGCCGCCGCTCGGGCAAGGTGTTCGGCCCGTTCGACGAGGGCGTCATCGTCAAGATGCTCGAGGACGGGCAGCTCCTGGGCAACGAGGACGTCTCGCTCGACTCCGAGACCTGGTCCGCCATCGGCACCAACCCCACCTTCGGCAGCGCCATCGAGCGGCTGATGGCCGGCCCATCCAAGGCCGTGGTGCCCGCCGTGGGTCCAGCCTCGGGGACGTCGGACGCCCCGGCGGGCGAGCCCGGCGGCTCCCAGGCCAGCATGGACCGCCTGCGGCAGCTCTACGAGGGCCGCATGGCCGCGGTGTCCGTGGTGGACCGCAGCGCCGCCACGGAGCAGTGGAAGAAGCGCATCCCCATGATGGTGGGCGCCGGCGTGGCCGTGCTGGTCCTCGGCACGGGCCTGAGCTTCGAGTTCACCCGGTACGGCGCCTTCGGCCGCAACAAGCTGCTGCCCGCGCGCGTCTCGAAGGGCTCGGCCGAGGCGAAGCTCGTGGACGAGGCCCGCGCCGAGCTGCTCCAGGACACCTTCGCCAGCTACAAGCTCGCGCACGACCAGAGCGCCAAGGTGCTGGCCTCGAAGGAGTACCCGGAGGTCCGGGCCTTGTGGTGCCAGGCCGTCAACTACCTGCAGCGCCACTACGCCGCCGGAGACCCCGCGGAGATGCAGCGCTGCCAGCAGGCGGTGGAGCACGTGGAGCTGCTCGGGGAGAAGAACCTCGAGTTCATCAAGATGACCGCGGGCATGGCGCTCACCGCGCGCCAGCCGGACGCGGTGCTGCCGAGCCTGCGGGACGCCTACAGCCGCGAGGGCAACCAGGCGGACCTCGAGCTGTCCTTCCTGCTGGCCGAGGCCCACGCCACCAAGAAGGACGCCAAGAGCGCCATCGAGACGCTGAAGAAGGTGCTGGAGAAGGACCCGAAGTCCGCCAAGGCCCTGCACGCCCTGGGCAACCTGTACCAGGCATCAGGAGACGCGGACGAGGCGGCCAAGGCCTACGACGCGGCGCTCGCGGCGGACTCCAAGCACGCGGCGTCCGCGGTGGAGTTGGCCGCGGTGGAGCTGCTGGTGCGCAAGTCGGACGTGGAGAAGGGCGCCAAGGCCGTGGACAGCGCGCTGGCGCTCCAGGCCGAGCTGGGCCCCGCCGAGCGCGCGCGCGCCCGTGGCCTCAAGGGCGTGGCCCTCTTCCAGCAGTTCAAGCCCAAGGAGGCCGAGACCGAGCTGAAGGCCGCCCTCCAGGAGAACCCGACGTCGGACTTCATCAAGGCCCAGCTCGCGCGCGTGCTGCGCGCCCAGCGCGACTACGACGGCGCGCTCCCGCTCTACCAGGACCTCGCCGGAGATGAGTCCGGCAACCTGGAGTACGTGGACGGGCACATCACCTCGCTCGTGATGACGGGCAAGATGCAGGACGCGCTCACGGCGGTGGAGGCGGCCAGCAAGAACTTCCCGAACGAGGCGCGCATCGCGTACCTCTACGGCCGCATCGAGGACGCGCTCGACCAGCCCGCCGAGGCGGAGGGCCACTTCAAGCGCGCCACCGCCGCGGACGCGAAGCTCGTGGACGCGAGCCTCTACCTGGGCCGCCTCTACCTGCGGCAGCACCGCAACGCGGACGCGCGCACCCTGCTGGAGGCCTCCGCCGCGCAGGCCGCGGACCACGCGGGCGTGCACGCGGGTCTCGGCGAGCTGGCCCTCGCGGAGAACAACGCGCTGCTGGCCCGCCAGGAGTTCGACCGGGCCGTCCAACTGGACCCCAACCTCGCGGATGCGCACCTGGGCCTGTCGCGCGTGGCCATGCTGAACGGCGACCTACCCCGCGCCGAGTCCGAGGCCAACCGCGCCTTGGAGCTGGATCCGCACCTGCTCAAGGACGGACGGCTGCAGCGCGGCCTGGTCCTCTGGCGGCTGCACAAGCTGGACGAGGCCATCGCCGAGTTGGAGAAGGCCAAGGCCGAGGATCCGCGCTCCACCAACATCCCCATCACCCTGGGCGCGGTGCTCTTGGAGAAGGGCGACCTGGCCAGCGCGGAGAGCAACCTGGGCCTCGCTTTGCGCAACGAGCCCTCCAACCACGAGGCGCTCTATTACCAGGGCCTCGTGAAGGCCAAGCGCAGCGAGTTCACCCAGGCGCTCGACAACATGAAGAGCGCCGTGGAGCGCGCGCCCAAGCGCCCGGACTACCGCTATGCCTACGGCGTCATCCTGCGCGACGCGAAGAACCTCCCGGACGCCATCGAGCAGTGGAAGATCGCCGTGGACCTCGATGCGAAGAACGCGGACGCCCACGAGGCGCTCGGCCACGCCTACCTGGAGCGCGGCGAGTTCGACTCGGCCATCGAGTCGTTCGAGTTGAGCCTCAAGGCGGACGCGCAGCGCATCCGAGTCATGGGCGCCATCGGCGATGCCCTCTTCAGCGCCGCGCGCTGGGACGAGGCCATCAAGCGCTACCAGGCCGCGCTCAAGGCGGACCCGCAGCTCACGTACGTCTATTACAAGATTGCCCGCGCCTTCACCGAGCAGGCCCAGCACGCCAAGGCCATCGACTGGTACCGCAAGGCCACCGCCGCCGAGCCCCAGAACCCGATGCCGTACTACTACTTGGGCTTCGCCTATAAGGAGAAGAACAAGCGCCGGGACGCCATCGCGGCATTCAAGGAATACCTGTCGCGCAAGCCGGAAGCGACGGACCGCAAGGACATCGAGGACGAAATCTACGACCTCGAGCACTGACGCTCGCGGAGCCGCCGTCCGTCGCCTGGCGCACGGACGGCGTCGGAAATCTCTCCCCCGGGGAGTCCGGCCTTGAGCAGCCCGGACACGGGGAGCCTTGCCGGCCCCCACCCGGGGTGACTACAAGGCGACCCCCTATGCTGGACCTTCGGTACGTTGCGCAGAACTTCGATGCGGTCGTCGCCCGGCTGAAGACGCGGAGCGGCAACCTGGACCTCGGCCCCTTCCAGCGCCTCTTCACCGAGCGGCGCGACCTCTACGTCTCCATGGAGGCGTTGTCGGCGCGCCGCAACACGGCCAACGAGGAGATGAAGCGCAAGGCCAAGGAAGACCCCGGCGCGCTGGACGCGCTGCGCGGTGACCTGAGGGCCGTGTCGCAGGAAATCAAGGAGAAGGAGGCGCGCCTCAAGGAAGTGGAGGAGGAGCTCCATCGCATCCTGCTCCTCATCCCCAACGTGCCCCATGAGTCGGTGCCCGTGGGCGCCGGCGCCGAGGACAACGTCCAGGTGCGAGCCTGGGGCGAGAAGCCCAACCTCCTCTTCACGCCTCGCCAGCACTTCGAGCTGGGCGAGAAGCTCGGCATGCTCGACTTCGAGCGCGCCGCCAAGGTGTCCGGCAGCCGCTTCACCTTCTACAAGGGCGCGCTGGCCCGGCTCGAGCGGGCGCTCGTGACCTTCATGATCGATGTGCACACGCAGAAGGGCTACACGGAGCTTTTGCCGCCCTATCTCGTGCTGCGCGAGACGATGATGGGCACCGGCCAGCTCCCCAAGTTCGAGGACGACGCCTTCAAGACGGCGGGCGACCCGGAGCGCTTCCTCATCCCCACCGCCGAAGTGCCCGTCACGAACTACCACGCGGACGAGATCCTCGACGGCGAGCAGCTGCCCATCCGCTACTGCGCCTTCAGCCCCTGCTTCCGCGCGGAGGCGGGCGCGGCGGGCAAGGACACGCGCGGCCTCATCCGCCAGCACCAGTTCCACAAGGTGGAGCTCGTGAAGTTCTCCCCGCCGGAGAAGAGCCTCGATGAGTTGGACGCGATGACGGACGACGCCTGCGACATCCTCCGTCGCCTGGGCCTCCACCACCGCGTGATGCTCCTGTGCACCGGAGACATGGGCTTCTCCGCGCGGAAGACCTACGACATCGAGGTCTGGCTGCCCGGCCAGGGGGCCTACCGCGAGATCTCCTCCTGCTCGGACTGCGGCGACTTCCAGGCGCGCCGCGCGAAAATCCGCTTCCGCGCCCAGAAGGGCGACAAGCCCCAGTTGGTCCACACCCTCAACGGCAGCGGACTCGCCGTGGGCCGCACCAGCATCGCCATCCTGGAGAACTACCAGCGCGAGGACGGCAGCGTCGCCATCCCTGAGGTCCTCGTGCCGTACATGGGCGGACTCACCGAGCTGCGGCCCATTTAACGAAACGCCGATCATCCATCTTGCTTGCAACGGGCAAGAAATGAGGTAGAAGGGCGGCCCCACGAACGCCGTCGGTTCGCGGGGCACCGCCGGCGCAGTGGGTGTGGAGGCGTGGCCGAGCGGCTGAAGGCAGCGGTCTTGAAAACCGCAGAGGGTGCAAGCTCTCCGTAGGTTCGAATCCTACCGCCTCCGAGATTTTGTTCTTGAGTTTGGTGGTTCTTTGACAGAGAAAGATGGAGAGATGGCCGAGAGGCTGAAGGCACAGGTTTGCTAAACCTGCATACTCGAAAGGGTATCGAGGGTTCGAATCCCTCTCTCTCCGCCACTTGTCGTTGTAGCGCCAGAAAGATTGCTCCCTTAGCTCAGCTGGATAGAGCGTCGGACTACGAATCCGAAGGCCGGAGGTTCGAATCCTCCAGGGAGCGCTGTTTTCCTCGGCGCGTGTCTCATGAGTGACGATGTGAAGTTCATGCAGCAGGCTCTTTTGCTCGCGCAAGAAGCCTCGTCCCTCGGAGAGGTCCCGGTTGGTGCGGTTGCGGTGCTCGATGGAAACATCGTGGGCACTGGCTTCAATCGCCGCGAAATGGACCGCAATCCTTTTGCACACGCGGAAATGTTGGCTCTCGAGGCTGCCGCCAAGGCTGTGAATGCCTGGCGGCTAACGGGCATTACGTTGTATGTGACTCTGGAGCCGTGTGCCATGTGCGCCGGCGCGTTGGTTCAATCCCGAGTCACCCGGCTTGTTTTTGGAACGCAGGACCCCAAAGCCGGCGCTGTAGGTTCGCTGTACAATCTGGCCGAGGAGCCCCGACACAATCACCGGCTCCTCGTGACAAGCGGGATCCTGGCGGACGAGAGCCGCCTGCTTCTCAAGGCGTTCTTCGAGCGCTTGCGCGCGAAGCGACGTGACAATTGAATATTGGAGAGCTGGCCGAGTGGTCGAAGGCACCTGACTCGAAATCAGGCGTACCGGCAACGGTACCGTAGGTTCGAATCCTACGCTCTCCGCTGCAGTTGTGTTGGAGAGGTGGCCGAGCGGTTGAAGGCGCACGCCTGGAACGCGTGTATATCTGAAAGGGTATCGTGGGTTCGAATCCCACCCTCTCCGTTTCTGTTGTTGTTGAATGAAAGCTTTGTGGTCGGGACAACGTGGGGGCGCGAACCCCGCCAGGTCCGGAAGGAAGCAACGGTAGCGTACTTCCGCGTGTGTCCCGGCCGTTCTTGTCTGAAAGGGCTGATTCCCTCTTGGGAGTCGGCCCTTTCGCTTTTGCGGGCTCCGACGGCACGGTGCCGCGCCGCGCTCAGTCGCGCGCCAGCACCGTCTCCCGCCCCACTTCGCGCACCACGTGGAAGCCCGCCGCCTGAAGCTCCGCCAGCGCGCGCTTCTCGAACGTCACCGCGCGGTTGAAGTCCGGGTCCCGAATGGACGCCTGGAACGCCGCGTCCTGGGGCCAGTCGCAGGTGCGCCAAGGGATGTTCTTCCCGATGTAGAAGAACCCGCCCGCGCCCCACAGCCCCTCGTTGACGATGAGCAACCCCCGCGCACCGTCTCGCGTCGCCGAGACGATGGCTCGGAACTGGTCCGCACGCAGGTCATCCGGAGGAAAGCCCTCCGCGTGGACCGTGCCCAGGACCACGGCCAGCCCACCGAGCCCCCACCGCAGGACCTGCCGCTGACGCGCCAGGATGAACTCCGCCACCCGCGGCGCAGCGGCCATCAGGCCCAGCACCAATCCCGGATAGAGGAAGCGCGCCTCCTTGTGCGGCGTGGACAAGAGGATCGCCACGTACGCGAGCGCGCAGACCAACGGGAGCGAGAGGGCTCGCGAGCGCCGCAGACCGAGCAACCCCAGCGGCACCGCGGCCCAGCCCCACACCGGCACGGAGTTGAGGATGGGCTGCAGGTAGAAGTCGGGCGGGGCCGCCCCGAAGGTCGCCGCCGCTCCATCCGACAGGACATTGAAGCGCGCGTACGCGAAGAACGAGTGGAACGGCGAACCCCACGTCACCGCGTCGAGGGCGCCCAGCGCGACGGCAACCCCCGCGCCGCCCAGGCAGGCGAAGGCCAACACCCGCCACCGCCGCGCGAACACCAGCCACAACAGCGCCACCACCACGAAGACACCCGAGGGGTAGCGCGCCACCACGGCCAACCCCAGCGCCAGTCCCCCCACGAGCCCCGCTCGGGCGGGACGCGCGTCTTGGCGGTCGAGCGCCTCCATCGCGACGAGCAGGAAGGACGCGGACAGGGACTCCGCCATGGTGCGGCCCGCGAAGACGAGCAACGGGCCATAAAGGCCAATCATCAGAGTTGCGAGCCAGCCCCCCGCCGCTCCCGCGCGCCGCTCCGAGAAGCGATACACGGCAGATAGGCTCCAGGCATGAAGGGCCCACTGCGGCACCGCGATGAGCCCGCGGTATGCCACCGGATGGGTGAGCCCCAGCATGTCCGCGAGCCGCAGACAGCCGGCCACGACGAGGGGCGCGGCCCAGTTGCGCAAGCCCCGTTGCCACTCCCACGCCATGACGCCGTACCCGTGCACGCGCCACCAGCCGGGCTCGAGCACCTGGTACACCTCATCCGGGTGGATGCGCCCCAACTGGGCCACCGCCAGCAGCGCGGGAAGCAGGGCCACTCCGGCGAGCACCCACCCCTGAAGCTCGGAAAGAGCCGAGGGCGCCTCACGCGCTTCAGGGGAAGCGGGAGGAAGGGCTCGCGGCTCGGCGGAGGCGGACTCGGGTGCGGTGGCGTTCACGGGCGGCGGTGACTCTCTCCGCCCCTCCGTCCGGGTGCAAGCCGCGCCGTGTTTGTCCGTCCGCCCTCCAGTCATGTAGGAACTGGAGGAAAACCCGGAGAAAGCACATGCCAGACGTCATCGTGGTGGGCGCAGGACACAACGGACTTGTCACCGCGGCGATGCTGGCGAAACGGGGCCTGTCGGTCACTGTCCTGGAGGAGAAAGACACCCTGGGTGGGGCGTGCAAGACGGAGTACCCGTTCCGCAGCGCGCCCAAGCTGGGGGTTTCCACCGGGGCCTACCTGCTCGGACTCATGCCGCCGGAGCTGCTGCGCGAGCTGGAGCTGGACCTGCCGCTCAAGCGCCGCGACCCGCATTACTTCCTGCCCACCATGGACCGGCGCTACCTGCTCTTCGGCTCGGACGAGCGGGAGCTGGAGCGGCAGTTCCGGGAGTTCTTCTCCGAGGCGGACTGGCTCGCCAACCAGGCGATGAACGCGGAGTTGTCCGCCCTGCGCGAGGACGTGGCCCCCGCCTGGCTCCTGCCGCCGCTCTCCATCGAGGAGACGGCCGAGAAGTACATCCGCCCTGCCCTGCGGCACGCGTTCGTGCGGCTGTGTCGCGGCTCGGCGCGCGAGTACCTGGACCGCTTCGGCTTCAAGTCGGACTTCGTCAAGGCGATGTACGCGGTGACGGACGCGTTCTCCGGCCTGGACGGCGGATACGACACGCCGGGCACGGGCATGAACCTGCTGGTCCACAACATGTGCCGGCTGCCGGGCAGCGGTGGCACGTGGATGATTGTCGGCGGGGGCATGGGCACCGTCACCCAGCAGATTGCCCGGGTGGCTCGCAAGTACGGCGCCGAGCTGCGCACGGGCGCGAAGGTGGCCTCGGTGCGCGTGGACAACGGCGTGGCCAAGGGCGTGGTGCTGGAGAACGGGGAGGAGCTGTCCGCGAAGGTCGTCGTGTCCAACGGCGACCCGTTCCGCACCCTGCGGCTGCTCTCCACCAGCGCGGTGCCGTCCGACTACCGCGCCCAGGTCGAGTCAATGGCCGCGCCCGGCACCACGATGAAGGTGAACCTGTGCCTCAAGGGCCTGCCACGCTTCACGTGCCTGCCCGAGGACCGGGGCCAGTTCGGTCCCACCATCCACCTGCTCCCTCAGGAGGACGACGTCCTGGGCGCGCTGGCTCGCGGCTACGCCGAGACGAAGGCGGGCCGGCTCTCCGAGTTCCCCTCCATCGAGTGGTACGTGCACACCACGGTGGACCCGTCCCTGCGCGACGAAGAGGGGCACCACAACTCCGCGCTGTTCGTGGAGTGGGTGCCGCACACGCTGACGGGCACCACGTGGGAGAAGGAGGAGGCGCGCTACGTCCAGCACCTCTTGTCCATCTGCGACCAGTTCGCCCCGGGGACGAGCGACCTGGTGCAGGAGTACTTCGCGCTCACGCCGCCGAAAATCGAGCGGCACTTCGGCATCACCCACGGCCACATCCACCACGTGGACAACAAGCGGGGCTTCAATGACCGCCTGCCCTACGAGACGCCGGTGCAGGGCCTGTACTTCTGCAGTGCGGGCTGCCATCCGGCCGGCAGCGTCATCGGGGCGGCGGGGCACAACGCCGCCAACGTCGTCCTCCAGGCGCTCGGACGGTGAGTGAACGGGGCGGGCCCGGCATGCACATGGATCATTTCCGCCAGCATGTTTAGATGCCCGCCCCCATGAGCTACCTCGTCCTCGCGCGCAAATGGCGCCCGCAGAAGTTCGATGACATGACCGGCCAGGAGCACGTGGTCCGGACCATCGGGAACGCCATCAAGATGGACCGGGTCGCGCATGCGTACCTGTTCTGCGGGCCTCGTGGCGTGGGGAAGACGACAGCGGCGCGACTGCTCGCCAAGGCGCTCAACTGCGAGCAGGGCCCCACGGCCACGCCGTGTGGCACCTGCCGCGCGTGCACGGAGATCGCCGCGGGCACCAGCGTGGACGTGGCGGAGATCGACGGCGCCTCGAACAACGGCGTCGAGAACGTCCGCGAGATTCGCGAGAACGCCAAGTACCTGCCGCAGCGAGACCGGCACAAGATCTACATCATCGACGAGGTCCACATGCTCTCGGGGGCGGCGTTCAACGCGCTCCTGAAGACGCTGGAGGAGCCGCCCGGGCACGTGAAGTTCATCTTCGCGACCACCGAGGCGCACAAGCTCCCAGACACCATCCTCTCGCGCTGCCAGCGCCACAACTTCCGCCGCATCTCTGCGGCGCGGATGCTCCAGCGGCTCAAGGAGATTGGCCAGGCCGAGGGCGCGGGCATCTCGGACGCATCGCTGTCCATGGTGGTGCGCCAGTCCGAGGGCGGCATGCGTGACGCCCTCAGCTTGCTGGATCAAATCCTCGCCTCGTGCGGCCCCAACCCCACGGACGAAGCCGTGGCCGAGGCCCTGGGCGCCATCGACCGCACGGTGGTGCAGGACTTCGCCGAGGCGATGGTTCGCAAGGACGCCAAGCGCGTGCTGGAGCGCGTGGAGGAGGTCTTCAATCGCGGGCTGGACCTCAAGCGGCTCGCGGAGGAACTGGCGCTTCAATTGCGCCACCTCTTCGTCACCAAGGCGATTGGCGAAGCCCCCGCGGAGCTGTCCGAGTCCGAGCAGAAGTCGCTGCAAGGGCTCGCCAAGGAAGCAGACACCGCGCAGCTGTCGCGGCTGTTCGACGTGGTGCACGGCTGCATCTGGGACGTGTCGCGCGCGGCCCAGCCGAGACTCGCGCTGGAGATGGCGCTGCTCAAGGCCATCCAGCTTGCGCCAGCAGGCTCCATTCCGGAGCTGCTCGCCCGCGTGGACCGACTGACCGCCAAGGCCGATTCCGGAGCGTCCGGAGGTCGCTCCGGCCCCGCGAACTTTCGCGTCTGAGCGCCCCGCAGAGCCCCGCTCCACTTCGCCTCTTCACGAGAGCAGCGCACCGGCTGGGCCTCTGGCCCACGGCGGAGCTGCGCACACGTCCCCGCAGCACAGCGCGGGGAGTGGAAACACGCGCGCAGCCATGCCGTCCCCGACAAGTGGCGGCACGACACAGTCCCCAGGCGCCTCCATTACGGCAGATGCGCCGCGAGGCTCGCGGCTGGTGGGTGACAGCGACCCACGTCCCCATGCGCCGCCGTTCGCGAATGGAGATGTGCATGCCTCGCCGCAGGCCCCATCAGCCCAGAGCGAAACTCGTGCATCCACCGCGGGCAGCGACACACGGGGAGCCTCACACTCGAACCCCACTGCACCTTCACTCGCGGGCAGCGACACTCGCGCAGCCCAGCACGCTGGCCACCCTGCCCCTTCGTTCGCGGGTGGTAACTCCCTGCCCCCTCAGTCCGCGCCGGGCAGTGTCGAACCCCATTCCTCCTCGTTCTCGGATCCGCGTGGCGCACCGCTCCCGACTTCGGTCATGGAGGGCCTGCCCCCGTCGGCTGCGCGTCCCCTGTCCTTCCTGAAGAATGGCGGAGCGGGCACCCCACCCCCGGCGCCTTCGCTCATCCCTGGTGAAGCATCGCCTCCCCGCGCGCCGGGGCCCGCGATGGACGACCTGCCGCCGTCGGCCGCGCGCCCGCTGTCGTTCCTTCGCAACGGGGCTCCCACTCCTGGCGCACCCGAGCCCCTCCCACCCGCATCGACGCAGGACCCGGCGGACCCGCCACCTCCTGGCTCGCGCCCGCTGTCCTTCCTGCGCAATGGCGCCGCGGGCACGACGGACGCTCGGCCTGCGCCCGTTGCGCCCCTGGGGGCCGCGCCACTTCCCCGCGCGACTGAGCCTGCGACCAGCCCCCCCATCGGGCCGACTCCGGTCTCCCGCCCGGCGGAGCCCGTGCCCACGGTGCGCGTGACCAACGTGCGGCGCCCGGAGCCCTCGGGGCCACCCGAGCCCCCGTTCCCGGCGGAAGAGGACGCGCGACTGTTCGCGGAGGAAGGCTCGGCTGAGGGCTGTGCTTCAGGCGAGTGCATCCCTGCCCCGGAGCCGGAAGCCCCCGAGCCGGAGCCCGACCCCGTTGCCCCCGCGCCTCGCGTCGGGAACGGCCGCGACAACCCCAACCTCTCGCTGCCCGAGCGCTGGCGTGCCGCGGTGGAGACCGTGAAGTCATCGTCGCCGCGTCACGGCGCGGCGCTCGCCAATGGCCGCATGCTCTCCATGCGCGCCGGGGAGATCATCCTGGGCTTCGCGCCCCAGGCCGGGTTCCACAAGAACGCCGTCACGTCGGCCTCGGGCAAGAGCACCGTTGACGCGGCCCTGGCCGACCACTTCGGCCGGCCCGTCAAGCTCACCATCCAGGACATCGCCGCCGAGCCCAACGGGGGCTCGCTGAGCATCGCCGAGCAGGACGCCCAGAGCCGCGCGGCGCACGAGAAGAGCACGGAGGGAAAGGTGCGGAATCACCCCTCGGTGCGCGCCGTGCTCCGGATGCTGGGGGGCGAAATCGAACACATCCAGGTGCTGGAAGCCGCGCGCCCGGCGGCCACCCCGTTGAGCGACACTCCCGAGGAGAGCCCCTGACAACCCCCGCGCGCAACGGTAGGGTGCGCGTCACAGTCCCATGTCCGAGCGGGGCCATGCCGGCGCCCGCTCCCACGTCCGCGGACCGAGGAAGCACATGCCTGGCATCGATTTGAACTACTTCATCCGGCAGGCGAACAAGCTGACGGAGAAGATCGAAGAGCGGAAGAAGCAGCTGGCGGACGAGACCGTCGAAGCCAAGGCCGGTGAGGGCCGCGTGACGGTGGTCGCCAACTGCGTGCAGGAGATTCGCAGCATCAAGATCGACAAGTCCGCCATCGACCCGAACGACCCGTCGATGCTCGAGGACCTCATCACCGCCGCCGTGAACGCCGCCCTGGCAAGCAGCCGCCAGCACATGCAGAGCGAGCTGGCCAAAATCTCCGGCGGCATCAAGATCCCCGGCATTAACTAAGGCCGGATGACGCCCGATCCGCTCAATCGACTCGTCGCGCAGCTCGCGAAGCTTCCGGGCATCGGCGAGAAGACGGCCCAGCGCCTCGCGTTCCACATCCTGCGCGCGCCTGGCGAGTTCGCCGTCGACCTGTCGCAGGCCATCCGCGAGGTGAAGGAGAAGGTGCACCTGTGCACCCGCTGCTTCTCCCTCACCGACTCGGAGCTGTGCGGCTTCTGCCGTGACTCGCGCCGCGAGGAGCGCGCGCTGTGCGTGGTGGAGACCTTCGCGGACCTGATGGCGCTGGAGCGCACCCGTGAGTTCAAGGGGCGCTACCACGTCCTGCACGGCGTGCTGTCCCCGCTGGAAGGCGTGGGCCCCGAGCAGCTTCGCATCAAGGAGCTGCTCGAGCGCCTCAACGACAGCCGGGTGGAGGAGATCATCCTCGCCACCAACCCGGACGTGGAAGGGGAAGCCACCGCGCTCTACCTGACGCGCCTGCTCAAGCCGATGGGTCTGCGCCTCACCCGCATCGCCCAGGGCCTGCCCATGGGCGGCGACCTGGAGTTCGCGGACCAGGCCACCTTGGCCAAGGCGCTCTCCGCGAGGCGCGACCTCTGAGGTTCGTGCCCGCTCTGACTCGAGAGCGGGCGCCGCCTACTGTGTCACCCGCCAGGAGAACGGCATCATCACCGTGACCTCCTGGTCGCGGTGAGCCGGGAAACGCAGCCGCTGCGCCTGCGACTCCAGGCACCGCCCCACCTCGGTCGAAGCCAGCGGGCCCTTCGTGTCCGCGGTCACCTTCCCCGACGAGACGATGCGAAGCTGAACCTGCACCTCGCCCTGGCTGGCGGGCAGGTCGGCCTTGAAGCGCTCGAAGCACGAGGTGATGCGCGAGCGCCCACCCGACACCACGCGCTGGATGTCGTCGATGCCCAGCGTCACCAGCTTCGCGGGCCGAGCCGCGCCCTTCGGATTGGGGTTCGCCGCGGGCTGCCGCGTGTCCGCCGCGAACGCGACCGCGTCCTGCCCCGGCGTCCCCGTGCCCACGGCGGGAACGGCCACCTTGTCCGGCTCGGTCGGAGTCGCCCCCTCCGGAGTCGCCACCGAGCCCGGAGCCGCACCCGCGGCCGGATGCGCGGTCACGTCCGATGGCGTCGCGTCGCCCCCTGGCGAGGGAGCTGCCTCCGGAGGCTGAGCCGGCGCGGGCTCCACCGTGGGGGCCGCAGGCGGGACAGGAACAGCCGTCACGACCGCGGGGGCGGCAGGCTGCGCGTCCCCCGGCGCCCAGGCTCGCGCCACCACGAACGCACCGCCCGCGAGCACCAGTCCTCCCACCAGCCCCACGGCCAACGAGCGCCACCGGCGAGGCGCGGGAGCCATCTCCACGGGCCCGGACCGCGTGGGCGTTCCCGGAGCCTTGTCCGACTCAGACGAGACCGGTGGCACCCACGGCCGGCCCTGCACGGTGGCGCCATCTCCCGCCCCCGTCCGCACAGGCGCGGGAGCGGCTGAAACGGGCGGCGGCGCGACGACGGGCGCCGCGGGCTGCGCCACGCCCTCCACCGCGGCCGAGACATTCAACGTCGCCAGCGTGGGGATCCGGGTGCGCTCGGTGAAGCGCTCCTCGCCAAAGTGCGAGCGCAGGAAGGCCGCGAGGGTCGTCGATGCGCCCGTGGCGCGCAGATGCTCCGCGAGGAAGATCTCCAGGTCCTGCGCGAACTCCTCGGCGGTGGCGTAGCGGTCATCGCGCTGACCCGCCATGGCCTTGAGGATGATGGCCTCCAAGACCTCGGGAAGGTCCGCGCGCAGCGTCCTCGGCGCCTCGAACTCGCCACGCGTCAGCGCGTTGAGGACGGCGAGATCATTGTCCCTCGCGAAGGGCCGCACATGGGTGACGGCCTCGTACAGACTGACGCCGAGCGCGAAGATGTCCGCGCGGCGGTCCACCTCCAGCCCCTGGGCCTGCTCCGGGGCCATGTACATGTACTTGCCCTTCACCACGCCGGTGCGCGTGTGCACCAGGCGCGACTCGGCCTTGGCGATGCCGAAGTCCAGCACCTTCACCTGGCCCTGGTAGGTCAGGTACAGGTTCGAGGGCGAGATGTCCCGATGCACCACGTGCAGCGGCTGGCCCTGCTCGTTGGTGAACTCATGAGCGTGGTGCAGGCCGTGCGCCGCATCGATGAGGACCCGCAGCACCACGGGCAGCGGCACGTACTGACGGCGGCGCCCCGCCAGCCGCAGCGTCGTGGAGAAGTCCTCGCCCGCGAGGTACTCCATGCAGATGTAGTAGCAGCCGTCCGTGAACCCCAGCTCGTGGATCTGGATGATGTTCGGATGGGAGAGCTTGGCCGCGAGCCGCGCCTCGTCTCGGAACATCTCCACGAAGTCGGGGATGTTGGACAGGTGCGGCAGCATGCGCTTGATGACGACGTTGCGCTCGAAGCCGTCGGTGCCGAGCAGCTTGGCCAGGAAGATTTCCGCCATCCCGCCCTCGGCCAGCTTCCGCACGAGCACATACTGGCCATAGGGCCGCAGCAGGGGCGTGTCGGACGCGCCGGAGTTCTCCGGAATGGGGACGGTGGGCTGGGGGGGTGACATCGCCTCAGGGCCCTCGCTGTTTCAGGGTGCGCACCGTCTGAACCGCCGGGGCACCGGGACGACTCATCTTAAACACCAGCATCGGCGGCGTTCCCACGGGGACCGACCAGATATCGAACCGGTGCTTGCCGTCCAGCGTCACCGGACGTCCGTTGATGGACAGGTGCGAGTCCACCGGAGCCACCCCCGTCGCGCGAATCTTCGCCGCCGCCGGCTGGCCGTTGCGGGGGGACTCGATGACCAGCTCCTGCACGGAGTTGTCATAGATGAGCTCCAGCTTGTTCATCCGTCCGCCCTGGAGCGCCGCCCCCGCCGAGGACAGCGGCGTCACCGACCACAGGTAGCTGCCCTCACGCAGCGCGCCCGCGTCCAGCGCGGCGTGCGTGTCCGAGACGGTGCGCTCGGCGACCGGAGAGGACAGCTCGCCCACGAGGTAGACCGCGACGCGGTAGCTCGTCGCGCGTGCCTCCGCGCCGTAGGTGAAGGTCACCGCGGGAGGCTTGTCCTGGTAGAAGATGGTCGTCTTCTCCGGGCCCTCGGGCACCACGTTGCGCAGCCGCGCCAGCTCCTTGGGCGCCTCTTCGGGAGCAAAGCGCACACTGCCCGCCGAGACCTGCGTGCCGTCCGGCTTGCGCACGCGCCAATACAGCGCGCCGCGCGCCGGTGCCGCCACGTTGACGAAGGGCTGATGCACCAGGCCCGTCAAGATTGGCCGCGTGAAGGCCGAGTCCTGCGCCACGTCCACCACCGCATCCCCCGCGCCCTCCCAGGTGAGCGCCACCTGGCCCAGGCCCTTGTGGAACACCTCCCCGTTGTCGCCGGGAGCCAGCTCCATCGCGGCCCGCTCCAACAGCTCGACCCGAGGCGCCGCCGTGCCCGAGGACTCCACCGTGGCTCGCTCCCCCGCCCGCAGCGGCTGCCGAGCCTCGCCGCGCACCAGGGTGACATCCCCCGCCTGCGCCTCCACGAGCAGCCCCGACGCCGTCCGCTGCACCGCGAGACGCGCCGCCCCCGCGCCCTCCAGCGACAGGGTCGGCAGCACCACGCGGCTCGAGCGCCCCGCGGCCAACTGCAACCCGAGCGAGCCCTTGCGCAAGTCCAACCGAGTCTCGTCCGAAGTACCGCCCTGCCCCGCGCCCTCGAGCACCGCCTCCGAGCCCGAGGTGAGCGACAGCAGCGACGCGCTGTCTCGCAGGGTCAGCACCGCCGTGCCGCTGCGCACGCGAACACCGTCGCCCGCGGCCAGCTCCTCGCCGTCCTTGCGCACCCAACGCCACCGCGCCGACCCCTTCGACTTCACCTCCGCGCGTCCAGACGCCGTCCGCAGCGTCACGGAGATGGGCGCCAACTCAACGACGCGCGCGGCCCGCCCCACCACCTGCGCGCGCCCCGAGGCGACCTCCACGGACTCACCCGCGTCGGCGCGGAGCGTCTGGCCGTCCTTGGAGACGAACTCGATGGCGCCCAGCTTCACCTCGACGTGCGCGGCGTCCTCGGCCACGCGCACGCTCACCTCGCTCGGCTCCGAGCCCACCCGCGTGAGGCCAAAGGGCGTGAGGATGCTCAACGCCACCCGCGTCGGAGCGGCGCTTCCCGAGCCGGAGCCCACGCTCGTGCCAGCCGACGCCGGGACGCGCGACAGCACCACGCCGCGCGCCACCGTCAGCACGATGCCCTGCGAGTCCGAGCCCAGCGCGAAGCGCGCCTCCGAGCCCACGTCCACCGTGTGCCCGTCCGCGAAGCGCACCGTGGCCTTGCCATCCGCCCCGGTCTCCACCGCGTCGCCCGCGTACAAGGTCCCCGCGACCACCGGGCCCGTGCTCCCCGCGCGAGACAGCCGGACATCCCCGGCCACACCCTCCAACTGCGCCAGCACCACGGCCGAGCCCGCATCCACGGGTCCGGCGGCGGCCACAGGCGCGTGAGCGGGCGGAGGCGGCGTCTGCGGATCGCCACAGCCGGAGGCGACCACCAGGGACAGCATCAGGACGCGCGCGGAGTTCACCGGGCCCTCGGGAGGAGATCGACGTTGAAGATGGCCCGCTCGCCGTCACGCAGCGTGACGCTCTTGCTCTGGGGCCGATGCCCGGGCGCGGAGATGACGATGCGGTAGGTCCCGCCGCGCACTCGGACAGCGAAGGCGCCCGTCTTGTCGGCCCGCGTGCGCACGCGCGCCTGAGGAATCGAGAGCGTCGCGACCAGCGGACGGCCGCCCCGCGTGCTGCGCACCTGGCCCGTGAGGGTGGCCAGCTCGCCCGCCTTGCGCTCCACCGAGAGCGCCACGGCCAGCTCGGACTGCTGTCCCGCCACGATGACCGCCGCGTCCTCCATGGGACGGAAGCCGGGCACCACCACGGCCACCGACACCGGCCCCGGCGAGAGCCCCTCGATGCGCGCCTTGCCGGACACATCCGCGCGGGCCTTCACGGAGCCCACCGCCACGCGCGCATCCGGCAGAGGTGCCCCCGTCGCCGCATCCACCACCGTCACCCGCAGACTGCCCATCACCGGAGCGGGCTTCTGCGCTCGGACCTCCAACTCCGCCCGGCCGCCCGCCACCACCTGCGCGCGCGCCTCGGCCTCCTCATGGCCCTCCACCTGAACGCGCGCCAGCACCTCTCCCACCGGAAGCTCGGTCGCGTCCACCCGCCCGTCGGCATCCGCCACCACCGGCGCCCGGGCCTCGCCGTCCACGACGAGCGTCACCCGAGCGCCGGCGAGCGGCGCGCCCGTCGCCGCGTCCACCACCCGCAGCGCCAGCGCCCCGCGCGCATCGAGCACCGCCTCGGGCGCGGCCCGCGCAGGGGCCTCCGCCTCCCAGGTGAACTCCAGCGCCGCGCCCACCCGGCGCAGCCGCTGCTCGGAGCGCGTCACATCCCCGAGCGTCACGGTGTCGTGAACCTGCTGGAAGTCCAGCACCAGGGTGCCCGCCCAGCCGCGCGCGCGCGTCAGCGGCACCAACAGCGCGCCCCCCACCGCATAGCCCGAGGCCTGGGCCTTCGCGCCCGAGGCATCGCTCGCGGAAAGCGTCAGCGGCACCTCGCCGCGCCCCTCCAGCCGCAGGCCCGCAGGCAGAGGCACCAGCACGCGCCCCCCCACCAGCGCGGCGTGCCGGATGCCTCGCGCCAACTCGGGGGACTCCGCCCCAGCGAAGAGCGGCAGCTGCGAGTATCCATAGCCCGCCGCCACCTCCAACCGGACCGGCCCGAGCAGCGCGCGCACCCGAGGCCCCACCGACGCCCGCCACAGGCTGCCCCCCGTGACGCGCGCCCCCTCCGCCTTCAAGTCGAACGCCTCCCGCTGCACGCTCGCCCACGCCCCCAACCAGGAGCCGACCCACCCGGTCGCCTGCGCCGACACATCATTCGGCGTCATGCCGTCATAGGTGAGCCCCGGCCCTACATCGGACTGCTGGCCCTGGCGCAGCGAGAGCCCGTAACGGAGGCGGAGCGAGGCATGCTCCCCATCCCCCGAGGACTGCGCGAACGCAGCGGGGGTGATCGCGACGAGCGCGAGCAGGAGCGGGACGATGGCGGACGGGCGGCTCGGGCGAGGCAAGGCCCGGCGGAGTATAGAGAAGGCCGTGAACGCACCCAAACCCGAGGCACGAGGTAACCCCGTGTTCCTGGCCAGGACCCACCGGGCCGGGTGTGGGGCCTGGACTCCGTCCGGGCGCTCCGGTCCCGGATCCAGGAACCCGCACGGATCACGGCTGGCTTCTTGCTGGAGTGGAACTGCTTTGCTAAGCATGCCAACGGTCGGTAGCGCCTCGTCTAACCTCCGGGATTCACTCCAGAAACATCGGAGCGCCGCCGTGAGCGGGGCGAGCGAACGCTGAGGAGCGCATACGCCCATGGGCACGCAACTGGTGATGTACGAAGAGGAGTTCACCAAGATCAACGCGGTTTGCGACCGACTTACCAAGGACGCGAACGCGAAGGTCGTCTTCCTCGTCGACAAGAACGGCCAGCTCATCTCCTCGGCGGGCCAGACGCAGAACATCGACACGACCTCACTGGCGTCGCTGACTGCAGGCAATGTCGCGGCCATGGGGGGGCTCGCCAAGCTGATCGGGGAGAACGAGTTCCCCAACCAGTTCCATGAGGGAGCGAAGGACTCGCTCTACATGACCATTGTCGGCAGCAGGGTCGTGTTGGTTGTCATCTTCGACAACCGGACGAGCCTGGGTCTGGTTCGCCTGCGCATCAAGAAGGCCAGCGATGAGCTGACCAAGATCTTCGAGAGCCTGGTGAAGAAGACGGACAGCCCCGGAGCCGGTTCGCCGTTCGCCGAGATCTCCGACGACGATATCGACAACCTCTTCAGCGAGTAACCCGGGAAGCCATGTCCTTCATCAATTACTCATCCCGCGAAATCAACTGCAAGATTGTCTATTACGGGCCGGGACTCTGCGGGAAGACGACCAACCTTCAGTACATCTACAACAAGACCGCGGCGGACACGAAGGGCAAGCTCATCTCGCTCTCCACGGAGACGGATCGCACGCTCTTCTTCGACTTCCTGCCGCTGTCGCTCGGTGAGATTCGCGGCTTCAAGACGCGCTTCCACCTGTACACGGTGCCCGGTCAGGTCTTCTACGACGCCAGCCGCAAGCTCATCCTCAAGGGCGTGGACGGCGTGGTGTTCGTCGCCGACAGCCAGATCGAGCGCATGGAGGCCAACATGGAGTCGTTGGAGAACCTCCGCGTGAACCTGGCCGAGCAGGGCTACGACCTGAACAAGATTCCGTACGTCATGCAGTACAACAAGCGGGACCTCCCCAACGCGGTGACGGTGGAGGAGATGCGCAAGGCGCTCAACCCGCGCATGATTCCGGAATACCAGGCGGTGGCGCCCACGGGGGTCGGCGTGTTCGACACGCTCAAGGCGGTGGCCAAGCTGGTGCTTACCGAACTTCGTAAGGGCGGCTGATTCCTGGGAGGACGAGACATGCCCTCCCCTCCGGGCGACCCGCCGGAAAGGATGGTATGACCACATGCCGCCAGGCTGGGCCGCTTTCAGAGGTCGCACCGTGCGTGTCGCTTCCGCCTCCCTCCGTCTCCTCGCGCTCCTGAGCGCCACCCTGTGCGTGCCAGCGCTGGCGCAGGAGCCGGCCGCCTCGCCTCCCCCTGGCGCGGCGGCCCCGGCGGCAGCGCCCGCGACCTCCGCTCCGGCGCCAGCAGCAGCGGCTCCCGCGTCGGCGGTGGCCGCGCCGCAGACGGCGGACGAGGCCTTCAACACCCGCGTGAAGACGCTGGAGGAGCAGGTCGTCGACCTGAAGGAGAAGATCTACCGCTCCAAGGCGCGCCTGCTCTTGCTCCAGGAGACCGTGCTGGGAGGCGACCTCTCCATGGGCGCCCGCGCGGTCGTCATCCACAAGAACGAGATGGGCAACTCCTTCTTCCTGGAGTCCGTCGCGTACGCGCTGGACGGCGCGCCCATCTTCACCCAGGTGGACAGCAAGGGAGACCTCGACAAGCGCAAGGAGCTGGAGGTCTTCAACGGCCGCATCGTGCCGGGCCAGCATCAGATCGCCGTGCGGCTGGTGTACCGCGGCAACGGCTACGGCGTGTTCAACTACCTGGAAGGCTACAAGTTCAAGGTGCAATCCAGTTACACCTTCAACGCGGAGGCGGGAAAGGTGACCACCGTGAGCGTGGTGGGGCTGGAGAAGGGCGGCCTCACCACGGACATGAAGGATCGCCCGGCGGTGCGCTACGACCTGCAGGTCGCGCGCGATACCGCGAAGAAGGCGCCGCCTCCGGATACGTCCAGCCCTCCGGTGCCGGCGACCACCACCTCCGAGCCGAAGTAGGGGGCGCTCGTCGTGACCGCGTCGCTCCGCGCCCTCGCCCTCTCGGCCGCCCTCATGGGTCCCGCTGCCGCTTCCGCCGTGGACCGGCCCTACTCCGGCCCCTCGGCCACGCAGTTGGAGCAGGTGGAAGGACAGCTGCGAGGCGCCGAGGAGAACCTTCGCTTCGTGGAGACGCAGTTCACGCTGCGCCCCGAACCCAGCGACGAAGACTCGCGCACGCGCCGCTTCTCCGACGGAGAGATTCAGTACCTCCTCGGAGACTGGGCCGCCGCGTCCGTCCTCTTCTACGACCTCATCAGCGAGCCGCGCTTCAAGGCGAGCCCCCACTACGAGGACGCGCTCTTCTACCTGTCGGACTCGCTGTTCCAGCAGAAGAACTACATCGGCGCGCGCGTGTACCTGCGCGAGCTGCTGTCGCGGCCCTCGCTCTCCGTCGCGCGCTTCAAGGACGCCCTCTCGCGCTTCCTCGCGGTGGCCGGGCGCCTGAATCAGTACGACGGCATCGACGGCTACGTGGAGCAGGCGCGCAAGCTGTCCGGTGGCCAGCTCACGCCCGACATCGCGTACATCTACGCGCGCTGGACCTTCAAGCGCTCGGACCTGCCGGACGCGGAGCGCTTCGCCCGCGCCCGCGAGGCGTTCACGCCCCTGGCCCAGACACCCGGACCGTTCCGCGCGCAGGCCGTGTACCACCTGGGCGTGGTGGCCGTGCAGGCCGGAGACTTCCCAGCCGCCATCGGGTGGTTCCAGCAGCTGTTGCCCGCGCCGCCCGCCGCGCCGGGGAAACAGCCCGCCGAGCCCCCCGCCGCGCCGCTGGTATCCTCCAACATGGCGGACGCGGACGCCCGGCGCATCCATGACCTGGCCCTCTTGTCGCTGGGGCGGCTGCTCTATGAGTCCGGCCGCTACGACGACGCGTTGGATCGCTACGGGCAGGTGCCACGCGACAGCGAGTCGTTCCCGGAGTCCCTCTACGAGATCGCCTGGACGCACGTGCGCAAGGGCGACTTCCAGAAGGCGAAGGACGCCACGGACATCCTGCTCCTGGTGGCGCCCGACTCGCAGCTCGCGCCCGAGGCGCAGATTCTCCAGGGCACGCTGCTCCAGAAGCTGCACAAGTACAGCCAGGCGCTGGAGACCTATGACGGTGTGGTCAGCACCTATGCCCCCGTGCGCGACCAGATGGACGCGCTGCTGCGCGTGAACCACGACCCGGTCTCCTACTTCGACAACCTGCTCGCGCGCGGCGACCGCTTGATGGATGTGAACGCGCTCTTGCCCCCGCTGGCGCTCAAGTACGCCTCCACGCAGAAGGAAGTGGCGGGCGCGCTCCGGATGGTGAGCGACATCGACAGCGGCCGGAAGGGCGCGGGCGAGGCCCAGGCCATCGCGGACCGCATCCTCTCGGCGCTCGACTCCCGCGGCCTGGAGACGTTCCCCGAACTTCAGGAAGGCTACACGCGCGCGGACGCGGTGGAGACCGCGCTCACGCACGCCGAGCAGTCGCTGGTGCAGTTGGAGTCCTCGCTGGTGGAGGGCCGGTTGACCCACGAAGAGCAGCAGCGCCTCGCCGCCGCCCGCTCCGAGCGCGAGGCCCTGCGCGTGCGCTTCGCCTCGCTGCCCACCACGCAGAAGGAGCTGGAGGAGCGGCGCCGGCGCATGCAGTCCCGCGTGGACGAGGTGGACCGCGAGGCCTTCCGGCTCGGCTACGAGCTGCAGAGCCTCAACGCCATCGCCATGGCGGTGCGCAAGTGGGTGGACGACACGCGCCGCGACCGCAAGACGTCCCCCGATGAGGAGCGCGAGTTCCTCGTCCAGCTCCAAGGTGAGGCGGAGACCCTGTCCGAGCTGAAGTCGGACCTGGACAAGACTCGCCGCCAGTTGGCGGATGAGCGCAACTCGGTGGACACGTCCCTGGCTGGCGAGGCCACCATCCGCACCCGCTACGCCGCAGCGCTCGTGCGCGAGCACGACCTGCTCATCGTCGGAGAGGGGCGGCTGCCCGAGGACAGCGCCCGCGCCATCCTCCGCGCCCACGAGGTGCGCAACCGCGCCAATGCCCTGCGCGTGCGCGTGGCGGCCGCCAAAGAAGTGCTGCACGCGCAGCTCCAGCGACGCGGGCGCGAGATTCGCGACAAGGTGCTGGCCGAGCAGGCCCTGCTGCAACAGTACGAGGCCGAGGTCACCACCGTGTCCGGCGACGCGCGCAACCTGGTGGGGCGCATCGCGTACGACAGCTTCCGCCGCGTGCGTCAGCAGTTCTATGACCTGGTGCTGAAGGCGGACGTGGGCGTGGTGGACGTGGCCTTCAACCGCAAGCAGGACAACACCACGCGCATCCAGGACGTGTCGCAGCAGAAGGACGAGGCGCTGCGCGCGCTCGACTCCGAGTTCAAGGGCGTGCTGTCCGAAGGGGGCCAGTGACATGCGGCGCCCCGTCCTCACCGCCCTGCTCTGCCTGGCACCTTGGGCCAGTCTGGCCCAGGCCCAGGCCCCCGAGGCACCGCAGGGCCAGCAGTACCTGGAGGGCCTCGGGCACACCGCCGAGCAAGAGGCGGTGCTCCAGGAAGTCAGCCGTGCGATGCGCGCGTACGAGGAGGAGTCGCGCCAGTTCCACCACGAAGTGCAGCTCCTGGTGGAGCGCAAGTACGAGCAGAAGCGCGGCGCGCTGGTGGCCACGTACGAGAAGACGCTGGCTGACCTGGAGTCACAGGAGCGCCGCGAGCGGCTGGACGCCATCGCGCGCTTCGAGGAGTTCCTCCGTCGCTACCCGAACGAGCCGCGCTACACGCCGGACGTGATGTTCCGGCTCGCGGAGCTGTACTACGAGCGCTCGTCGGACACGCAGCTGCTCGCCATGCGGGACTACGAGGAGCGGCTGAAGGCCATGCCGGAGGACTCGCAGGTGGAGACCCCGCCCGAGCCCGACGTGGACTACGGCCCCTCCATCGCGCTCTACCGTGACCTGCTCAAGCGCTTCCCGGACTACCGGCTCAACGACGGCGCCTCGTACCTCCTGGGCTACTGCCTGGAGAAGGAGAACCAGTTCGAGGAGAGCCGCTCCGCGTACCAGGAGCTCATCGCGCGTTATCCGAAGAGCCGGTTCGCGACCGAGGCGCACGTGCGCATCGGCGAGTACTGGTTCGACAACTACGTGGACCCGGACGCGCTTCCCAAGGCGGCGGAGGCCTACAAGGCCGCGGTGAGCGACAAGGACCACCCGCTCTACGACAAGGCGCTCTACAAGCTCGGCTGGACGTACTACCGCATGGACCGCTTCGACGAGGCGGTGGATGCGTTCCTCACGCTCGCGGACTTCTACGAGGCCCAGAAGCAGGCCCAGGGTGACGAAGCGGGCGGCGGCGACCTGCGCGAGGAGGCGCTCCAGTACGTGGCCGTCTCGCTGGCGGACGAGAACTGGGGGGGCCTCGCCAAGGCCCAGGCCCTGTTCGCGCAGCGCGGCCCTCGGCCCTACGAGGCGGACATCTACCGCCGCCTCGGCAACGTCTACTTCGACCAGACGCACCACGCGGCGGCCATCGAGGCGTACCAGCTCGTGCTGAGCAAGGACCCGATGGCGAAGGATGCGCCGCAGCTCCAGCAGCGCATCGTCCAGGCGTATGAGCGGGACCGGAAGCTCGACGAGTCCTTCGCGGCCTCGGAGCAGCTCGCCACGCGCTACCAGCCCGGCAGCGAGTGGTACGCGAAGAACAAGGGCGACCCGGAGGCGCTCTCCAACGCGAACGCGCTGGCGGAGAAGAGCCTCTACTCGTCCGCCATCTACCACCACCAGCAGGCACTGGTGTTCAAGAAGGAGGGCCGCTTCGACGAGGCCAAGGCGGGCTTCGAGGTCGCGGCCCGCGCGTACGGCGCCTACCTGGAGCGCTTCGGGCACAGCAAGAGCGCGTACGAGATGCGCTTCTATTACGCGGACTGCCTCTACTACTCGTTCCAGTTCGCCCCGGCCGCGGAGAACTACGCGCAGGTGCGCGACTCGGGGATGGACGAGAAGTACCGCAAGGACGCGGCGCTCAGCACGGTGCTGGCGTGGCAGCAGCAGCTCGCGCAAGAGGTGAAGGCGGGCACCACGCCAGACCTCAAGCCGCTGCGCTCCACCGAGCGCCCCGCGGGTGAGACCGTCAAGCCGCTGGCGTTCTCCGCCACCGAGCACAAGCTGGTGGAGGCCTCGGACAAGTACGTGGCCCTGTTGCCCCGCGAGGACAAGGCCCCGGGCATCGCCTACAAGACGGCCGAGCTGTACTACTCGCACAACGAGTTCCCCGAGGCCCGCCGGCGCTTCGAGGACATCGTGAAGCAGTACCCGAAGCACGAGGTGGCCAAGTACTCCACCAACCTCATCGTCGAGACGTTCCTCATCGACAAGGATTGGCGCAGCGTGGAGGAGGTCAGCGCGCGGCTGGCCAGCAACACGCAGGTCATCGACCCGTCCAGTGAACTCTACAAGGACCTCGTGAAGTTCAAGCTCGCCGGCCGCTTCAAGCTGGCGGATCAACTCCTGGCCGAGGGCAAGAACGACGAGGCCGCGCAGAAATACATCGCGCTGGTGAACGAGGAGCCCCGTCACGAGTTCGCCGACAAGGCGCTCAACAACGCGGCGGTCGCCTACGAGAACACGCGCCGCTTCGACTCGGCCCTGAAGCTGTACGAGCGCATCTACCGCGAGTACCCGAAGTCCACGCTGGCCGATGCGGCCCTCTTCCGCGTGGCCGTCAACGCGGAGAACTCGTACGACTTCGACAAGGCCGTGGCCAGCTACACGAAGCTGGTGAAGGACTACCCGGCCTCCAAGGACCGCGAGGCGGCGCTGTTCAACTCCGCGCGCCTGCTCGAAGGCCAGCAGCGCTACCCCGAGGCCGCCGCGGCCTTCATGCGCTACGCGGACCTGTTCCCCACCACCGAGGATGCGCCCAAGAACCAGTACCGCGCGGCGCTCATCCTGGAGAAGCAGGGCGACGCACGCGGCGAGGTGCGCGCGCTGGAGGAGTTCGTCCGCAAGTTCGCCAGCAAGCCCGGTCAGGTGGAGCTGGTGGTGGACGCGCGCCGACGCATGGGCGACGCCTGGAAGAAGCTCGGCAACGAGCGCGAGGCGCAGCGGGAGTACGGCGCGGCGGCAGACGAGTTCGACCGGCGCAAGCTCAAGCCGGACGAGCACCCGCTCGCCGCGGACGCCGCGGCCTACGGCCGCTTCCAACAGGCCGAGGTGGAGTTCCAGAAGTTCGACAAGCTGCGCATCGGCGGCAAGGGCAAGGCGCTGGAGCGCAGCTTCACCAGCAAGCGCGCCGCGGTGAAGTCCGTGAATGACGCCTACGCGCGCGTCTATCCCTACAAGCGCCTGGAGTGGACGCTGGCCGCGCTCTATCGCCGCGGCAACGCGCTGGAGCGCTTCGCCAACACCATCGTCGAGACGCCCGTGCCCCCCGACGTGAAGCGGCTCGGCGACGAGGCCGTGGTGGCCTACCAGGACCTGCTGGCGCAGCAGACCGCGACGCTGGAGGACGCGGCCGTGGAGAGCTACGCCGCCACGCTCCAGGAGGCACGCAAGAGCCGCATCACCAACGAGTGGACGCGGCGCACGCTGGAGGCGCTCAACCGGTTCCGCCCCAAGGAGTACCCGGTGCTCAAGGAGCCCAAGCAGGCCCTCGCCGCCGAGGCCGTCTATCCGGACGGGCTGGTGGGCAGCGTGACGGGGCCCGCCGTGCGCGCCCCCGCGCCGGAGAGCCCGAAGCTGAGCGGCGGAGGCGACAAGTGAGCCCCGTGCGGACGACCTCCCTGGGCGCGAGCGTGGTCCTCGCGGCGGCGCTGGGCCTTGTGTTGGGCGCGTGCGCCTCCGGTCCCAAGCCGCGCCCTGAAGCCCCCGTGACGGCGGCGGCGAGCGCCGACGGCGGCGTCTCGGTGGACGCGGGCGTCTCGGAGAAGCCCGCCGCGCCCCCTCCGGCCCCAGCCCCCACCAGCGGCGCCCAGAAGGACTTCCTGCGCGCGGTGGAGATCGCCCGCCGAGGTGAGCTGACCGCGGCGGAGACCGCGCTCAAGGCCCTGCTCGACCACGAGCCGAAGCTCGACTACGCGTGGACCAACCTGGGCATCGTGCAGGAGCGGCAGGGCCGCGCGGATGAGGCCGAGCGCTCCTATCGCAAGGCCCTGGCCCTGATGCCCGAGCAGGAGGCGGCGTGGGATTGCCTCGCGCGCCTCTATGTCCGCACGAACCGTGCGGTGAAGCTGGAGGCCGAGCTGCGCGACGCGCTGAAGGCCCGCGAGGACTCGGTGGCGCTGCACACCGCGCTCGCCTTCGTGCTGCTCCAGGAGAAGAAGCACGAGACCGCCGCCAACGAGGCCAAGCGCGCGCTCAAGGGTGACGAGCGCCACGTGCGCGCCATGCAGGTGCTGGCCCAGGTGTACTACCGCGAGGGCAAGTTCGAGCTGGCGCGCATGGTGCTGGAGAACGCGCGCGCCATCGACGCGGACGACGCGGCGACCCACAACGCGCTCGGGCTGGTGCACCTGGTGCTCAAGGCACGGCCCCAGGCCCTGGAGAGCTTCAAGCTGGCCGCCCAGCTGCGCCCCGACTTCGCCGAGGCGCGCAACAACTACGGGGCGATGCTCAACGAGGCCCAGGACTACCCAGCCGCCGTCACCGAACTGGAGGCCGCCGTGCGCGCCGCGCCGGACTTCGCCTCCGCGCGCCTCAACCTGGGCAACGCGTACCGGGGCCAGGGCGACTTCGCTCGGGCACAGGCCGAGTACGAGCAGGTCCTCAAGCTCCAGCCGAGCCTGGTGGACCCGTACTTCAACCTCGCCATCCTGTACCTGGACCTGGAGCCGCAGGGACTGGACACGCTGGAGCGATACCAGAAGTCCATCGCGTACTTCGAGCAGTACAAGTCCCGGGGCGGCGGCGATGACCGCGTCGAGCAGTACCTGAAGGACGCGCGCAAGGGCATCGAGAAGGAAGAGCGCCGCCGCGAGCGGGAGCGCAAGGACCAGCTGCGCAAGGCCGCGGACCAGGAGAAGGCGGACCGCCAGAAGGCGGCGGCGGACAAGCAGGCGGCGGCGGACAAGCAGGCAGCGGCGGACAAGCAGGGCCAGACGGACAAGGCGGCCCCGGTCGCGCCCGCCCCCGAAGCGAAGCCCTCGAAGCCGCCCCGCTCGAAACGTTCACCCGCGGCGAGCGCCGCCCCCCGGTCCCCTGCCCCCGCGGCACCGGCCTCGGGTAAGCTGGCGACTGACGGAAAATAGGACGCCCATGCGCACCGCCCTGCCCCTGCTCATGCTGCTCGCCTCCGCGCCCGTGCTGGCGCAGGACAAGGCCGCGCCATCGTCCGGCGCACCCGCGAGCACGGCCCCGGCCAAGAAGGCCCGCAAGGTCATCCGCCTGGAGGCCATCGCCGTCGAGGGCCGCATCCAGAAGCCGCAGGCCTTCTACATCCTCCAGCGTTCCAACCTGAGCTTTGACGACCTGAACCGCACGGAGAGCTTCGTGCCCAAGGTCGTCAAGAGCGTGGAACAGGACCCCTTCTAGTCCATGGCCTCCTCTCCGCAGAACAAGCTGCTCCGCGTCGGCGTCATCCAGGACGGCCGCATCGTCGAGGAGCACCACGTCCGGCGCGACACGGTCACCATCGGCAACGATGCGCGCAACACCATCGTCCTGCCCGCCGCGGAGGACCGTCCCTCGCGCTTCCCCCTGCTGGAGAACCAGAACCAGCAGTACCAGCTCGTCTTCGACGAGACGATGGACGGCCGCGTCAACCTGGGTTCCTCGGACGTGGACTTCCACGCCCTGCGCAACCAGGGCCTGGCCACCCGCCGCGGCAACCTCTACGTGCTGCCGCTCCAGGAGAGCGCGCGCGGCAAGGTGGAGCTGGGCGACGCCACCGTCTTCTTCCAGTTCGTCTCGCCGCCGCCCGAGGAGGCCCGTCCCACCCTCCCTCCGGACGTGAAGGGCAGCGCCTGGAAGACGATGGACCGCCTGTTCTTCGGCATCCTGGCGGCCTCGCTCCTCATCCATTTCACCGGCGCCGCGGTCATCCTGGCGACGCCGCCTCCCGAGGAGCGCGAGCTGGCGTTGGACCAGCTCGAGGACCGCTTCGTGCGCGCCATCATCCCCCCGGCGCCGCCGCAGCAGGAGAAGCCCGCGGAGACCGGGCCGGCCGAGGCCAAGGAGGACGCGCACAAGGACGAGCCCAAGAAGGACGCCGCCGCGGAGAAGCCCGCGGAGACGCGCTCGCCCGGGGACGCCGCCGAGCACCGCAAGCAGGTGGAGCAGAAGGTGGCCGGAAAGGGCCTGCTCAAGATTCTCGGCTCCGCGAGCAGCGGCGGCGCGGGCGCGTTCGCGGACGTGCTGGGCGGCAGCGCGGGCGGTGGTGACGTGGCGCAGGCCCTGGCGGGAGCGGGCGGCGTGGGCGTGGCCACCGAGGCCAGCGTGGGCAGCGTCGGGCAGCGCGGCGGCGGCTCCGGCAAGGTGACGAGCATCGGCGAGGTGGGCACGCAGGGCGGCGGCAAGGTGGACCTGGGCGCCAAGCAGGAGGCCAAGGTCGAGGGCCGCGTGAAGGACTCGGCGCCCGAGGTGGACAGCTCCAGCGTGGACCGCGACGCGCTGGCCCGCTACGTGAAGCAGCGCCTGAAGGCCATCCAGAACTGCTACGAGAAGGAGCTCAAGCGCAACCCGAGCCTCAAGGGCAAGGTGGTGGTGCGCTTCAGCATCAAGCCCTCCGGGCGCGCGGGCGACATCGATGTCGAGGAGAACACATTGAGCAACGACGCGGTGGGCAGCTGCATCCGCGCCGTCATCCGCACCTGGGTGTTTCCTTTCAAACCGGCTGACGACGTGACTGTCGCCTATCCGTTCGTCTTCAGCCCGGCGGGTTAGGCTCCATGCGCTGCGCGGCCGGCACCTGCCGGCGCGTGGCCCCGCGGGGGGCGCATGGAGAAGCTGTCCGTCATCGCCACTTCACCCCTCTTCGAGATGCTCGCGCCCACCGAGCTGGCCCACCTGGCCGAGCTGGCCCGGGTGCACCGCTACGCCCCCGGCGACACCGTCTTCGAGGAGGGCGCCCTGGGCGACAGCCTCTTCGTCATCATCCACGGCGAAGTGGAGGTGGTGCGGCGCGGACCTCGGGACGCGGCGGTGCACTCGCTCTGCGTCCTGGGGCCCACGGACTTCTTCGGAGAGATGGGCCTCATCGACCAGGAGCACCGCTCCGCCACCGTGCGGGCGCGAAGCGCGGCGGAGCTGCTCCAGCTCACCGCGCAGGACCTGCGCGCCTTCCGCCGGGCGCACGGAGACGGCTTCACCTATGTCGTCGTGAACATCGCCCGGAGGCTGTCCGCCCGGCTGCGCGAGGCGAACGCCCGCCTGGTGTCTCGGGAATGACGTCGCCCTCCCCCGCGGCCGTGGCGTCCGTTGACACCCCCCACCCTTGCTTCTACGCTCGAAGTGCAAGGATTTTCGGGCCTTTGCCCTCGTGAGGCGCATGAACACCCTCGGAATGTTCGCCGCCGTCGTGGTCAGCAGCATGGCCATCGCGCAGGCCCCGCCCGCGCCCCCAGGGCCAGCCCCCGTCCCGCGCCCCACCACGGCCGCCGCCGTGCTCGACAAGGCCAGCGAAGTACCGGACCCGGAGAAGCTCCAGCGCAGCAACCAGGCCCTGGGCGGCATGCGCGAGGTGCTCCGGCAGGTGCTCGAGAAGGTGGAAGAGGCCCGTCGCAGCAAGGACGTGGTGAAGCTCAACTGCGCGAACGAGAAGCTCACGCAAATCAAGGGCCTGCTGCGCATCTCCGAGCAGGCGGACGTGTCCCTCCAGGAGTCCATCTCCCGGCAAGAGGCCTCGTCCAGCGAGCACGAGTACACCAAGGTCATGATCGCCCAACAGAAGGTGGGCCAGCTGCGCGCCGAGGCGGAGGAGTGCATCGGCCAGCTCGCCTTCCGCACGGACGAGAACCTCTTCGTGGAAGTCGAGGAGCCCAACAACCTGCCCGGCGGCGACCCCACTCGCCCCCTGCCTCCCCAGGACATCGTCGTCAGACCTCCTCCCGCGAGCCCCGTTCGCTAGGATTTTCAATCACTTCGGGTGGCCCCTGGCCCTCCGGGCGAGTCCCCCGGGTGTCCCCAACACTTCTTTCGGCCCGTGAGGGGGTGCGTGCTATGACGCCATGGGTCGGAAGCACACTGGGCGGGAGCTGGCCGTCTTCCCGCCGGAGAAGTTGTCCGGAGCCATGAAGCTGCCTGGCAAAATCTGGGGAGGCATGGGTGCGCTGGCGCTTTGGACGGCGCTGTTGCCCGCGTCCGCCCTGGCGCAGCAGTCAGCCCCTCCCACCGGAGGCAACGGCTTCAAGGTCGGCGATGGCCGGCTGCACCCGTACTTCGACCTCGAGTCCCGCCTGGACAGCGGCATGGGGTACTTCCGCCCCGCTGGCGCGGACGTGCTGGACGGCAATGTGCTGTCACCCAAGCCCTCCAGCGAAGTGGCCCTGCACCTGCGGCCCGGCTTCCGGCTGGAGATGCCGTCGCCCTCGATGCCCATCAACCTCGCGGGCAACCTGGACTACGTGCTGTACACCGGCCTGATGACGGCCGGCTCCAGCGCCGCGTCGCACCTGGAAGGCGCGGCGGACCTGCTGGCGCGCTTCAACCCCGAGAGCCCCCTGTCCTTCGAGCTGGGCGATCAGCTCGCGCGCTCGGACCGCACCCGCACGGTGGCGGTGGGCGCCGGCGTGCTGAGCCTCTTCAACGAGGCGCGCGCCAAGGCGACGTGGCGGCCCGGTGGAGGGGCGCTGGAGATCTCCCCCTCGCTGGCGTACGCGGTGGAGTTCTTCAAGCCGCTGGGGGCCCTGGCGCCCACCGACTGCACGGACACCGTCTGCGACCCGGCCACCGCGGACCGCTTCGACTACAGCAACCTGCGCTTCGGGCTGGAGGGGCGCTGGCGCTTCCTGCCCAAGACAGCGGTGGTGGTGGACACCGGCCTGGACTCGCGCGGCTACTTCCACGACGACCAGAGCCCCTCGGCGCTGCTGCTGCACGGGCTGGTGGGCGTGGCGGGCCTCGTGTCCCCCAAAATCACCGTGACGGCCAAGGTGGGCTGGAAGCAGAACCTGTCAGCCGGCGGTGGCGGCGCGCTCGTCACGCAGCTCGAGGGCAACTACCTGTTCAGCCCCACGCTCACCTTCAAGGGCGGCTACCTGCGCACCCTGGAGCCCGTGGCCGCGTACGGCCTGTTCCGGGATGATCGCGGCTACGCGGAGGCGCGCGCCTTCATGGGCGGACGCCTGACACTGCACGCGGGCGCCTCGGTGGACTTCCTCCACTTCGCGGGCACGCGCAGCGACACGCTGGTGTCCCTGGACGCGGGCCCCGAGTACCTCTTCCGTCCGTGGCTGACCGGCGCGGCTGGCTACATGCTCAGCGCCCGGTCGTCCTCGGAGACGGGCGGCGGCATCAACTACACGCGCCACGAGGGATATGCTCGGCTGTCCGTGCTGTATTGAGGCCGTGCCGTCCCCGATGAGAACCCTTCGCTCCCTGCTGGCCCTCGCCGTCCTGGGCACCACGTCCGCGTGCCACACCGCCGCGCGCCCGCCCGCCCCGCCCACGCCGCCGCCGTCCGAGGCCACGCACACCGCCGAGGCCGGCGGAACGCTCGGCCCGGGTGACGTGGTGGAGGTGCGCGTCTTCCAGGAGCCGGACCACTCCGGCACGTGGCGCGTGTCCCCCGAGGGCACCATCGACTACCCGCTGTGCAACAAGGTCCCCTTGGAGGGCCGCACGTCCAGCGGCGCCGCGGACGCGCTCCAGGAGTGCCTGTCGCACTACCTGCGGCATCCGCAGGTGTCGGTACTCATCCGCGAGTACAACTCGCGCAAGGTCTTCGTCTTCGGCGAGGTGCAGAAGCCCGGCACGTTCCCCGTGGACGGGCGCATGTCCATCATCCAGGCCATCACCCTGGCCGGCGGCTTCACGAAGATGGCGGCGAAGAACAACACGCAGGTGACGCGGGTGGTGGACGGGCAGGAGCGGAAGATCCGCGTGCCGGTGGAGGACATTGGCGCCGGGCGGGAGAAGAACTTCCTCCTCCAGCCGGACGACATCGTCATGGTGCCGGAGAGCTTCTTCTAGGGCGGCGTCCAGCCGACCTCATCGAGGAAGCGCCGCGCCTCCGCCTGAAGCGTGGGCGCCAAGAGGGGCGCTCCGGCCATCACGTCCCCCCGGAGCACGTCGAAGGGCGCGCCGCTCAAGTGGGTGATGACGCCGCCCGCCTCCTGCACCAACAACGAGCCCGCCGCGATGTCCCACGGCTTGAGGCCGAACTCGAAGAAGCCGTCGAAGCGCCCCGCCGCCACGTACGCCAGGTCCAGCGCCGCGCTGCCGGTGCGCCGCATTCCCTGCGCGCGAATCACGAAGCGCGCGAACAGCCCCACCGGCCCGTCCGGGCGCTCGCGCACATCATACGGGAAGCCCGTGCACAGCAGCGCGTGCTCCAGCGTCGCGGTGGCGCTGGCTCGGAGCGGACGTGCGTTGAGCGTGGCGCCCTCGCCCCGCGCCGCGGAGAACAGCTCGTCGCGCATGGGGTCGTAGACGGCGCCCGCCACGACGCCCCCGGGGCCCTCCACCGCCACGCTCACGCAGAAGTGCGGCACGTGGTGCGAGTAGTTCGTGGTGCCATCCAGCGGATCCACCAACCAGCGCAGCCCGGTGGTCCCCTGCGTGGCCCCGCTCTCCTCCGCGAGGATGGCGTGGTGCGGATGACGCTCGCGCAGGAAGGCCAGCAGCACCTCCTCAGAGGCGCGGTCCGCGTCCGTCACCAGGTCGATGCCGCCCTTGAACTCGATGGTGCGCTCCCCGTGGAAGCGCTCCGCGAGGACGCGGCCGGCGAGCCGGGCGCCCTCCTCGGCCGTCCGCCGCAGGGCCGAGGGTGTCTCCGAAGCCATCACGCCTCCGATGCTCACCGCTTCGCGGGCTCGGCGAGCAGCTCTTCGATTTCCGTCTGGTAGAGCTGGAGGAAGTCCTCCGCGAAGCCCTCCCGGACGTGGCGCACCACGCCCCGACGATCAATCAGGAAGCTGGTGGGCATGACCCGGACCTTCAACGTGCGCTCGGCCACCTGCGCGTTGGCGTCCTGGAGGATGGGCAACGTCACCTTCGTCTCCTGGAGGAACGGAGCGATGGCGCGCGGGTCCTCGTCCACGTTGAGCGCGTACACCTTGAGCCCCTTGGGGCCGTACTCGCGGGCGAGCGCCTCGTAGGTAGGGAGCGCGTCGCGACACGGCTCGCACCAGGTGGCCCAGACGTCGAGCAGCACCACGTTCCCCCGCTCGCTGGCGAAGTCATAGGGCTCGCCACCGGGGTAGCGCGTCACGCGGAACGACAGGGGCGCGCCTGCACCGGACTGGCTGCCTTGCCCCGCCTCCTGCGTGCGGTCCGTCAGCGGAGGCATGGCCGGAGCCCTGGCGCAGCCTCCGAGCAGCAGGGCTCCCACCATCAGGGACACGACGTGCCGCATCTCAGGACTCCTTTCCGGCGCGAGCGCGCAGCGCGGCCAGCAGCTTGTCGATGAAGCCACCGAAGGCTCCATTGCTCATCACGAGGAGGACATCCCCTGGACGCGCCTCGCGAGCCACCCGTTCCACCAGCGTGGGCACGTCCGTGGCGCCGTCCGCGGCGATGCCTTGCTCCGACAACGCGCGCACGAGCCGAGGCACATCCAGTTCCTCGCCCACGGGCACCTTGTCGTGGCGCTCGGGCACCTTGAGGCTGGCGCGCGCGGCGCCGGTGAAGGCGTGCGCGTAGTCCTCCTGGTGGATGTTGCGGCGGCTGGTGTTCGAGCGGGGCTCGAAGATGGCCCACAGGCGCCGCTCTGGGTAACGGTGGCGGACGGCGAAGAGGGTCTCTCGCACGGCGGTGGGATGGTGGGCGAAGTCATCCACCACGAGCACGCCCTCCACCTCGGCGCGCACTTCCTGCCGGCGCTTGACGCCCGCGAAGGTGGCGAGCCCCTTGCGAATCTCGTCGAACGACAGGCCCAGGCCACGCGCGGCGGCGATGACGCTGAGCGCGTTCTCCACGTTGTGCAGGCCGCCCATGGGCAGCGTGGCCACGCCGAGCGACTGGCCGCGCTCCATCACCTCGAAGCGCGCGCCCTCCGGACCGAACGAGACACCGCGCGGCGTGTAGTCCGCGTCGGCGCCCTCCTTCGCGACGTACGTCACCACCGGCGCGGTGGCCCCCCGGGCGATGCGCACCGCGTTCGGGTACGCGGCGCAGACCACGAGCTGACCGTCGCGCGGGACGAGCCGCACGAACTTCTCGAAGGTGGCCTCGTAATGGGGCAGGTCGCGGAAGATGTCCGCGTGGTCGAACTCCACGCTCGTGACGATGGCCGTGCGCGGGCGGTAGTGGAGGAACTTGGAGCCCTTGTCCCAGTAGGCCGTGTCGTACTCGTCGCCCTCGACGACGAAGTGCGGCCCGTTGCCGACGCGGTAGTTGCCCGCATAGTTCTGCGTGACGCCGCCCACGAGGAAGGACGGGTCCTTGCCTGCCTCCACCAGCACATGGGCCATGAGCGAGGACGTCGTCGTCTTGCCGTGGGTGCCGGCCACGACCACGGAGTGTCGCCGCTCGAGGAACAGCGAGCCCAGCGCGGCGGGGAAGCTCATCTGGCGCAGGCCGCGCTCGCGCACGGCGGTGGCCTCGGGGTTCATCCGGCGGATGACGTTCCCGATGATGACGAGGTCCGGCCGCGCCGCGTCGAGGTTCTCAGGACGGTACGGCGTGAGGACGGGGATGCCCCACGCCTGGAGCATGTCGCTCATGGGCGGGTAGACGTTCTCGTCGCTGCCCGTGACATCGTAGCCGGCGGCCTTGAGCATGCCGCCGAAGGAGCCCATTCCGGTGCCCGCCACGCCCACCAGGTGGACGCGGCGCACGCTGGAGGGGTCGAGGGTATCGAGGACGTTGCCGTTGTCGTCAGCCATGCTTTCCCTGCTGGAGGTCGGAGAGTCCGAGCGCGTCCACGACGAGGTCGTGGAAGATGGGGCGGAAGTCGCGGATGCGCTGGTCCTGGCGACCATTCGCCACGCGGTTGGTGAGGAGCACCACCACCAACGAGCGGCGCAAGTCCACCCAGAGGCTGGTGCCCGTGAAGCCCAGGTGGCCCACCGCGCCCGGCGGCGTGTCCCCCAGGAACGTGCCCGCGCTGGAGATACCCGCCGAGGGCGAATCAAAGCCCATGGACCGAGTGCTGCCCGGGAGCAGCGGATCCGTCGCGAGCAGTCGGTGCCACAAGGGCCCCGGAGCGAGCACGGCGTTGCCCGAGCATCCCTCGAGGATGGCCTGCCCGAACCGAGCCACGTCCACCGCGGTGCCGAACAGCCCCGCGTGCCCTGCGACGCCATCCATCACCCAGGCGTTGTCATCATCGACCTCGCCGGGGCGAGTGAGCACGGACGGCACGTCCTTCCACATCGCCTCCTGGCCCGGAGCCGGCTCGCGGGGCCGCGTGGCCCCCGTCGGTGCGGTGGCTCCGTCCACGGGGAGGTCCGTGAGGCGGTGGAAGCGGGCGGAGAGGCCGAGCGGCTCCGCGACATATCGAGAGAAGAGCGTGTCGAGCGGCGCGCCCCCGGCCCGCGCGAGGATCTCTCCCAGGAGGATGAACCCCACGTCACTGTAAGCCGTCTGTGCGCGAGGCGCGGCGACGAGCGGCGTGGCGGCAGCGGCGGCGATGACCTCCTCGCGGACGCGCGCCCGGACGGACGCGGAACAGGCCGCATCGAGCAACTCCGGATGCGCGGTGATGGCGCGCGCGAAGAACGGCACGAAGGCCGGCAGTCCCGAGCGGTGGTACAGCAGATCCGCGACGGTGAGGCCCGCGTCGCCCGCGGGTGAGCCAGGGAAGTACCGGGACACGAGCGTCTCGGGCCCCACCTTGCCCTCGGTCCACAGGCGCAAGAAGAGCGAGGTCGTGCAGATGACCTTGGTGAGCGAAGCGAGGTCGAAGCGCGTCTCGCCCGTGGTCTTCCCGGAGACCCCTCCGAAGACCTGGGCGCCCCGGAGGAGCACCACGCACTGGGCCGAGGGGAAGAGGCCAAGCCCGACGGCCTCATCGAGCACCGTCTGGAGGTTCGCGAGGGGATGCGTGCTCATGAGGGGCTCACCGCGCCTTCGAGGAACGTGAGGCGAGCGGAGTCCGCGTCGAGCCGCACACGGGTCCCGAGCGCCACGGGATGGTTGATGGCCCCGTGCCCGATAGGGAAGCCCGCGGCACAAGGCAGACCCGCCTCGCGAGCCAGGTCCCGCAGCACATCCGCGCAGGAGTACGGGGCATCCTTCTCCTCGCAGGACGTGAAGTTCCCCAGGACGATGCCGCGAACCCGAGAGAAGACGCCCGCGAGCCGCAGGTGGGTCCACATGCGGTCGATGCGATACGGGCGCTCGGTGACATCCTCCAGGAGCAGCACGGAACCATCGAGTGGCGGCAGGTACGGAGTGCCAAGCAACCGCGAGAACACGGAGAGGTTGCCCCCCACGAGAGTGCCCTCGGCGCAGCCCGAGACATACGTGTCGGCGCCGGAGAGCGGGGGCGGAGCCTCGGGAGACTCGAGGAGCCGGACGAGCGCCGAGCGAACCTCGGAGGGCTGCTTCCCCAATTGGGTCAGCACGGGCCCGTGGATGGACACACGTCCCTGCGCCTGCAGAGCGCAGTGGACAGAAGTCAGGTCGGAGAAGCCAACGAAGGCAGAGGGGGCCGCATCCGCGAGCGGCAGCGCAGGCAGAAGGCGGGCACTGCCGTAGCCCCCCCGAGCGCAGAAGACAGCGCGAGCATCGCGATCGCGCAACGCCTGAGCCAACTCTTCCGAGCGACGAGAATCTTCGCCCGCCAGATACCGGTAGGAAGCGCCGAGGTCGGAGCGATGGACGGCGTGGTAGCGCTCGGAGAGGACCGCGAGGCCCGCCTCGAAGGCAGGGCGGTCGAACGGGCCAGCCGGGGCGACGACGTGAACGGTGTCGCGGGGGTGGAGCGGAAGGGGCTTGAGCCAGCGCACGGGCGCTTCATAGCACCGGGGGCACGGACCCAGCCCTGAATCCGGGAGGGCTGGCGCGAAGCGTTGAGTCCCCCGGTGGTCCAGCCCCGAACACAGCAACCGCCCGTCCCCTCCCCCACTGCCCCCCGGCTCCCCCGTGTGAAGGAGTCCCAGAACCCCATGGGCAAGCCATCTCGGCCCGACGTCGAGGAGCCCAGTGCCGCGAGTCCGCCCCCCAGCGTGGAGCACATGGTCGCCCCCCACAGGGCATCACCACCGTGCCCGAATGACGATGGCCCCGAGGCCGGGCGAGGGAAGGCCCTCGTCCGAACGTTGCTCAGGCAGTGCTCTCTGTCGGGAGGGGGCATGACGACCGCCGGGGCCCCTCCGGCTTTACGAGGCTGAGCGCTCCAGTACCGCCGCGAAGAAGCCGTCGGTGCCGTGGCGATGAGGCACGACGAACAAGCAACCATCGCGCAAGCAGTCTTCCGCGAGCCAACCCGCCCCCGGACGGACGAGGGAGAAGTCCGACTGGGACGCGAGGAAGTCTCGGACCTGGTCCCTGTTCTCCGCGTGATTGAGCGTGCACGTGGCGTAGACGAGCCGGCCGCCGGGGCGAACCAGAGCGGCGGCGCGAGCCAGGAGGTCGCGCTGGATGGGGACCCAGCGGGTCAGCACCTCGGGAGACAGGAGGAAGCGCAGGTCCGGCCCTCGGCGCAGGGCGCCCAGCTCCGAACAGGGCACGTCCACGAGCACGCGGTCGGCGCCAAGCCCCTCCTCCGGCGGCGAGCGAAGGAGCTGAACATGCTCCAGTCCCGCGCGGGAGGCCCGCTCCCGAAGCCGCTCCAGCCGAGCGAAATCGGGGTCATAGGCCAGCAGACGACCATGGTCCCCCATGGCGGCCCCGAGCATCAGGGTCTTCCCACCAGCCCCCGCGCACAGGTCGACGACGGTCTCGCCCGGGAGGGCCCCTACGAGGAGCCCCAGGAGCTGACTCCCCTCATCCTGGACCTCGAACAGCCCATCGCGAAGGGACTGGAGGCCGTAGAGATTGGGGCGGGGTCCGTCGATGTGGAGCGCAAGCGGGCTCCATGAGCCGGGGCGCGTGGCAACGCCCTCGGAGCGAAGGCGCTCGGCCAAGGCGTCGCGAGAGAGCCGGAGCGAATTCACCCGGAGGGTAATGGGTCCCGGGACATTGAGGTGGGCACAGAAGTCCTCGGCCTCAGGGCCAAGCTCCCGAGCAAAGTGGTCCGCCAGCCAGTCCGGGAGCGACGCCCGCAGCGCAAGCGAGGGAGGCTCCGCGAGTTGAAGGACGGGGGGAGGAGCAGCCCCCAATCCCGACCAGGAGGCAGCCTCTGCGTCAGAAACACCCGCGAGGCCATGGAGCAGCGCGAAGACCAGGAGCGAAGGAGGAGCGTCCTCTCGACCGAGGAGGAAGCCAAGGCGACGGCGCCACAGGCCGACATTGAAGACAGCTTCCTTGAGAGCCTGGCGCTGGTCCCGAGAGAGGTCGCGGTGGGCACGTAGGCAGCGGTCCACGACGCGCTCGGCGGGAGAGCCCGCGAGGACGAGGGCCACGGCGTCAGAGACGACGGGGGCGATGCCAGAGAGGGCGGCCCAGGGTTGGAGGCGAAGACGATCGAGCGGGCGAAACGGGACTGTTGACAGGGCGGGCTCCGTTCTCTAAATACCCGCTTCGTCACGGCGGCGCACTGCCGGGGCGAACATATTCCCCGATAGCTCAGCTGGTAGAGCGGGTGACTGTTAATCACCATGTCCGTGGTTCGAGTCCACGTCGGGGAGCTACTTGAAAGGCCCTACCAATCGGTAGGGCCTTTTTTGTTTAACACGGGCCTCGCGATGATATCGCGGGGCCTTCGTGTTTAAGCCCCTGAATTCCAAGGGATTTTGCCCAGCAGTGCTGAGAACGGCGCTCTGAGCCCGCTCCAACAGAGAGCAAGACGCCCCCGATTCTCCGCCGCCACGCGGCCTCGCTGGAGGCCCCTTTCGCCCAATCTGGGGAGAGAGAGGCCGAGAGCGTTTAACAGTTCTGTTAACCACCGCGGGCACCCGATTCTGACAATCCCTGGCTTTCGATGTCGTACCTTCCAGGGTTACGCCTCTTCCCTCTTTCAGAATGCCTAAACGAGCGACTTGTTAACCGAGAGCGCGAAAAAGGGCTTTCCGCTACTCGGTATTCTCGACTTCGCCGCGCGGCGCAGACTCTCCGAGACGATTCTCAGAACCTCTTGACCGAGTCCTCGGCACAGTCGCCCCGCCGCACCTCTCTGCTCTTGCCCACGCGCCGTAGCGGCCCCGCTGGGCCAGGACGGGCTGGGGTATGCGCTCGCGTTCGCCTTCCCCCACAGCTGAGCCGCCCAGGGGCCCTCGCAGAAACCCGCCGCAACCGCCACATGGCGGCCCGCTGATCCACGGAAGTGAGGCGCACCATGGGGATGGCGCATGTCCATCTCCCTGAACTCGCCATGGGAGGACAGCGAACGAAGGCCGCACCTGCGCGCAGGCCCGCCGAGGCTCCACGCTCTTTCCTTCCCTCCATCGGAAAGCCGCTCGTCCTCGCGCTACTTGATGGAATGGTGTTTCACCTGCCGCTGCTCGCCGTGGGTCCGTTTGGCCTACTACTCGGATGGCCCGGCAACGAGGTCCTCGTCCATCCGCACGCCGTCACTTCCTGGGAACCAGCATAAAACCTGAGCCGCAGACCAGCCGAGATGCCGAGCCGAAAGGGGGCGTACCTGCATATAAAACCCCTCCTACGATCTGAAGTCGTTGGGCGGTTCCTCTGGTCCTCGATAACCTCGGTGGGTTGGGGCACCCCAATGTCGGCGGCGACCATCTTGGCCCAATCCCGCTCACAGCTCATGCACAAGCGGTCCCGCCCGGAAGGGCTCCCTCCACAGCATGAACAGACAAACTGGCGGCATCAGTGGCGAGACCCCAGCAGCAGTCAGCCGACGTTCGTGCAAGTCGTGCCTCATCGACAAGAACTCTGGGAATCGGTCGAGTGCGTTACTGAGGGAGGACCGTGGCTCGAACAGCACATCGATACGCGATGCACTCTCCGCCTTTTCAATGAATGAGTATCGGTAGTGATCTACGGCGCTCTGCATCCAACGGGAGGCAGTCCACAAGAAGGCAAGCACAATAACCGTTCGCCAAGCCACCTCTCGCCAACCGATGGTTTGCGAGGCGAGCCCGCCAATTAGACATCCGAAAGCAACAAAGAGCGTCGCGACGGCGATTGCCCCCGCATACAGCAACCGGTCTACAAGTTGAAGATGGACCAACGCCTCCACTCTAAGCGAGTTATTCCCAACCTCTACAAACTGCTTCCAGTCTGCCCACGCAATACACGCGACGAGTGCGGCAACAATGGTTGCGGTGAGCACCAAGTTCATCGCTGCGCGTAGTAGTTGAAATAAGCCGGCGTCAGAGTCGTCGTGTGCAACCATGGCGCACTGGACCATGTAGACGAACGTGAAGCCGTAGCCTATGGACAAGAGCCCCAAGTACCGGTCAGGGGCCCGCACGTCCGCGAGGAGTCCGTTCTTTCCAAGTACAAAGCGAATGGAAACCAGGGTCACGGTAACAAGCATCGCGAGAATGCCGTCATAGCGCCCGCGCGTCGGGACAGCCGATCCTTCGGCGGAGCTTTTCACACGAGCATGCGGCTGCGGATGCCAAGCTCCTCCGCTGCGCATGGCATGCGCAGGCATTCCTCTCGAAGGGGCCTCGCCAAGCAGTGCTTGTAGGGCTCGATGGGCTGCCACACGATCGTCTGAGTGAGCGATCGCAAACGTGTCGGCCCAGAACTCCCTGCGGCGAACAATCTCGCGATAGCACATGCCCAGCAGGACTAACATGATCGCAGAGTAGCCTACAAGGAATGCCAACACTGTGGCGGGGGCTTGATGAGTGGTCGTGAGCTGGCCCCACTCGCGAGTATATCGGTATGGGAACATGTCCTGGTACAGCTCGACCACATTCGCGGTGTCGGCAAACGAGGCAATTGCGGCTTTCAGGGCGCATGCGATTGCAGCCGCAATCCCGATAGCCCGAGCAGTGTAGAGCAAAAGCGTGTCGTCGTGCTTGACGTGCGCGAGTTCGTGGTCGATGAGCACGCGGAACTGGCCGAGTTTCGCGCTATCAGCGCAGAGCAGCAGCGACTCGGCGCCACCTGTTAGCACGATGATGTGCTTGGACCCTTCGGGGCAAACAAAGCCGTCCACGACATTCCAGGTATTTGGCAAGCGCCGCACATCGATCTCGCCGACCGTCCCGAGCTGGGCTGCGCGACTAAGGACCCAGGCCGTCGTGCTCGCGTCCGCAGGAACGGGGCGGATGACGCGGCGCTGCCCCCCGATTACCACGGCAACGAGACTTGCTCGATGCAGCACCAAGTGCCTGATGACTAAGACGATGGCGATGAAAACTGCTAGGCTCGCGGGTACCGCGACGTAGTCAAGAACGGTCTCAAACCGGTGCAGGCCCGCGCGGCATTCGGGGCCGGCCGCTAGGAGCCAACCCAAAATCCACATTGTGGCGACGAAGCATCGCGTCGCGGCGCTCCTACTCTCGATGGCGAAGGCTCGCGCGAGCCGCACGATGCTACTCATCGTCTTGGATTGCGGCGACGATCTTCTTCGCTAGCTCCTCATCTTTAGCGTCTTCCGAGCCACGCTTCTTGCGGATGCGGTTGACCACATCCTTAACCAATAGCTTCCCAGCCTCCTTCAAGAGGTCCACCACCACCGGGATGACGATGGAGGAGACGAGCAGGTTGGTCAGCGCAGCATCCATCCCGTGGCTATGGTCCGTCCGCTCGGCGCCAGCCAACGGAACGCCCGGTGCTATTTCGAAATCCTTCCACATCGCATCGAGTGCCCGCGCCTCGTGTGGGGCGACATCCTTGATAACCCTTCGCACCACATCCTTTGCGGTCGTGGACTGGCTCATCGGTTCGCTCCGAAGCAACTATAGCCAAGCTGGCAGCTGGTGGTTTCCCCACATTCTCTCGCGCGGCCTCCCGCGTAGCAAGCGGCTGGGGTTTCCGATAGCGCCGAAGACAACAATGAAGGAAGCAATTGCGCCAATGACGGCGGCGACTGCGGGGCGCAGGAGCGGACGGCAAGGGTTGAGGAGGAGAGGCCTGACTCATGCCGGGATGAAGCCGCCTTGCCTACTCCCCTCGTCAAACGGGTAGTCCTGGCCTTGGTGGGTCTCTCTCGGAGAGCCGAAGACCGCCCCGAAGAATCGCTCCGTGCCCGCGCGTCGCTGTCTCTGCTCGCCGACAGAGACTCACCAGAAGCCGCTCGTCCACGCCTTCATGCGCGACACGTCCGAAGATAGAGCGCAGCCTCTTCGTCCATACCGCTCAAAGGTGAGTCCCAAACGCCTCGACACCCCAGGGAGGTCAAAGGGTCAGACACACCCCACCAAGGGTGGGGGGGCTATATGCACCCACCAAACTCTCTCCGGCATCATGCTTGTTGTTCTGGAGGGCAGCTATCCCTAAGTAGTCAAGTTCGGTCACGCCAGGCTACATTTCAATGGCCCACCAAGGGGGGAGAATGGAGCAGGACGAGGTCGCAGTTCGCTCACACGATATTCTGGTGTCATCGGGAACTGCCCGCGCGTCGGAGTTCGAGACACTGACGACAATCGGCGCCGCAGTACGGCTAGCATTGAATCTAAGAGGAATGCCTCCAGTCGAGTACGGCCTCCTACGCGAGGTAGCCGTACACAGACTAGGACTTCAGCCAGGAGAGGTTCGACCTGCCCTTGAGCTTCTTGCTGAGGCAGAGATGGTGGATCTTGCCGGTGACAACTCGACGACAAAGACGATCCTCCCCAACATCCCATACTTCGAGGACCTCTATAGAAAAGTAGGCGAGGCGGGCGCATCTACGCAGGGACTAAATGAACACGAGCAACTTACTCTTGCTGTGATGCACAGACTTGGGCAAGGACCGACATCACGCAATGAGCTAACAAAGCTCGGGGCCGAGGATCGCGCACTCAATCGAATACTTCAGATCGGGTCGGATGCCGGCTTTGTTCTCCCCAAAAGAGCACGTGGGCACGACATCTATATTTCCCCGGCATATTTCGCGGAAGACCCCCAGGCACTCGCAGACCTTGCAGCACTCGCAGGTTCCTCTCGACTAGGCCGCATCCTATCTCTAATCAAGAAAAACCAAGGATACCCCCTCAGCATAATTGAGGAACGGAGAGACCTGGGAGGCACGAACCTTGATGACAAGGACATCTTACTCATCAAGGCACTAGCAGGAGAGGGCTTCGTGCCCCCGCCCTCAGTGCGAACATCTCACTCCGGCGAGAATCATTTCATGTTTGGGCCACGTCCAGGAAACACACGGCTGGCACCACATGAAGGCCAAATCTTCAACAACGCCCTGGCGCTTGCAGCCGCAGTTCGACAAGGGCAGTTTCTGGCTCGTGAATACAAAATAAACTACCCCGCCGCGCTTGTCCGAGCCCTGCTCCGCGACGGGCATCTTGGCTCGAACAGTGAAGCAATAGAGCAGTATCGAATTGTGGCACAACATGGCATTGGGCGGCTCGTACCAACAACAGGGGACAGGGCTCGTCTCGAACTCATTCAGACGCCGGACAACATTCGCGCTGCAAAACTGGCTGTCGACCTGCTGGCCGGGCCAACGGACAAGCCCACTCCAGATGAAGAACTGGTTCTGGCGATGCGCAAAGGCGAAGAGTACGTCGAGCCACTGCTGGCTCGAAAGTCCCTATCGGAATGCAAGATTGTGAACGCCGACGAGGAAGCCAAGCACGCCGTTGATGACTTCTTGCTAAGGAGGGGCTGTGCTTAAGGATCGCATGCAGAAGGCGGCTCTGTATCGCCATTTCAGGGCACAAGGATGGATGGCCCAGCTTGAAGTTCCTGTTGTAACTGAAGGGGGCGTAGCACGCAAAGCCCTCCCAGTCACGGACATCGACGTCCTAGGGATTCGCCCGTCACCAGAGCTGCGCTGGCGCTATGTCATTGGCGACTGCAAAACGAAAAAAAAGGAATCCCCGGTCAACAGGGTGCTGTGGGCCTCGGGATTAATGGATGCATTTGGTGCGTCAAGCGGGATCGTGATTCTTCGGCGTGAAAACACCACACCAATAGAGCGAGATCACAAGCTATTTGCAGATGAGCGACGAATTCTCCTTCTTGCCGAAGAGGAATTCACAGAATACGACAAGGCCATAGTTTATCCGGGCGGCTCTTCAGAATTCCCAGAAACGATCGATCTGATCGAGTACCTCAGAGACAGCGTGGCCGAGGCGTTCCCGAGGCTCCGAGAGCATCTTCGTTGGCTGCTGTCTGGAGCCTGGTCAAACACCGACCATTCGGGACTACTGCGCAATGCATTGGGCCGCGCGAGAGAAGTTCGCGGTGAGATCGACCCAAGGCGTGACGATCATTTGGCAATCATTCTGGAGAACGCGGCCGTTTTCGCTGTCCCTTTCGCCACTCTTGTTGGAACAATATTCAGAAGACACGTCAAACCGGCCGATCGAGAGGATCTCGACGAGGCGGCCAGAATCATAATCTGGGGTGGTCGTGAGCAGTACGATTTCTATAATAGAATGCGCTCCGAACTCGTCCAGGCAAAGGGCTCAAAATCACAGGAACCACTCAGTCTTCCCGAATGGGACCGCTTCCTCGAACTGCTTCGCTCGGTTCTCGAAGTACCGACGCGTGCATTTCAATGTCCTCAAGTCCTGAGAGTGGCCTCATTGGCAGTTCTTTCTGAACAGAGAGAACTCCTGAACACAATACCGGACAGCACCCTCCTACACGTCGCAATGAGAATCGCCACATATGTTGCAAGAGCAGCAGGCTATCCGGCCGAAACAAGCGAGAGACTGAAGTCAGTATTTATGACTCGCATTGGCGACATTGTAGAGAGCAGCAGCAAGAGACTCTCCCCAGGAGCCGAACAAAGCCCCTCAAGAGGCTCCACTGCCATTGGCGACGAGCCACTCGCCACACATCCCATGAAAAGCGACGACCCCCAAATGACCCTTCCAACAATCAGTCGAAGCGCAAATAAATCATGAGCAGCGAGAGACTGACTAAGAGCCTATTTCGGTAGGGAAGAAGGTCGTCCTCCTGCCGGGTTGAAGAGGCAGGAGGACGCGGCCATGGGGTAGTGAAGAAGGTCGACGGCTGGCGGGTGCCAGACGAGTTGTGGCGACGCATCGAACCGCTATTGCGTGCTCGGCCGGAACACCCGCTGGGCTGCCACAACCCATAAGTGCCCGACCGACAGGCCCTGGATGGGATTCTCCTGGTGCTGCGCACGGGGATGCAGTGGAGCGCGTTGAAGGCCACGGGCCTGTGCCATCCGTCCTCCGCCTATCGACGCATCCGGGAATGGTTGGCCGCAGGCGTCTTCCGCGAGTTCTGGCGCCAAGGGCTGATGGTCTACGACGGTCTGGCGCGGATTGATTGGCGCTGGCTGGCGCTGGACGGTCCCCAGGGCAAAGCGCGCTGGGTGGGGGAAAACCGGCCCCAATCCCACCGACAGGGCGAAGCGGGGCACCAAGCGCAGTCTGCTGACAGACTCGCGCGGCGTCCCCCTCGGCCTCATGGTCGCTGGAGCCAACACGAACGACTTCAAGCTAGAGCGCTCCGCGCTTGAATAGATTCCCATCCGAAGGCCCCTGCCAAGTCGGTGCCGTCGTCAGACGCTGTGCGGCGACCTGTGGGTATGCCTTCAGGTCCGTGCGTGAACTGCCCCAGGAGTATGGTTTCACGCTCCGGGCCTCAGGCGACGCTCTCATGTGAGGCCCCGGTGCGCACAGCGTCGACGTCCTTCGCCGCGATGGGTCATCGAGCGAACCCACTCCTGGCTCAACCGCTTCCGACGTCTGCTGGTGCGCTGGGAGAAGCGAGAGGACACCTACGTCGCGATGCTCCACTTCGCGCTGGCATCATCACTTGGTTCCACTCGCTCCTACCGAAATAGGTTCTAAGTGGATTTGAGGAGCGACCAACTCTCGCCGTGTATGGCCGCTTGGGTTTCCCATTTTCACCGTTCAGTCAGGGCTCCTGAAACCAGCCCTCGCTCCAGATCCCATGCCAACTGCCTGGGTGGGGGAAGTCGACGACGTAGTAAGCTGGCTTCTCATTCCCTTCGAGCGGGAAATGCTGCATCTTCAAGACGTTGCGGACCTGTCCGTCCACCTGAACCTTCTTCCGGTTGCAGCAGATTCGGTAGACGGGCTTGCCGTCAAAGAAGGTCCAGAGCGCCCTGCGGACTAGTTCCTTGGGGTCCAGCTTCCTCCTCGAGAGCGAGGGGAGACCGTTACGTGAGCCCTTTCCGGTACAAGCGTTGATGATCACCACAGGGCGGTAGTCCCGCAGCCGACGGTGAAACCCCTCCGTGATCCAGTGCACCTCGGTCAGGGCGAACTCCATCAGGCGGTTCCGCAGATGGTCGTTAAGCGGCGCGGACCGGCAAGACGTGGGGTGGGGAACGGGGTTGGCGAGGATGAATGGCGCCTTCCCGGCGAAACGCTCCGCCGGAATCTGATCCAGCAAGAAGGCTAACTTATCCTTCTGCCTGTGGATGGCGCCGCCGGTATCGCCGGCAGCGGGATAGACCGGCTTCAACGCTCTGGTCGTCTCGGCGGTGTGGGGGGATTCCAGTAGCAGGAGAACCGAGCGCTTCACCTGGCGGGGCACAACCGCCCCTCGTGGGATCGTCTGACTGCCGAACGTAAAGGCATCCCTGCTCCGCACGTTGTCAAGGCGAGGGCGCCGGTACATGTAGCGGATCCGGTCTGGTACAGCGTCAGCAGCCAGGAAGGGAATGGTGATGGAGTCACCCGTGTCTGCCACCAGGGAGGAGGGATCGATCTGACTGCGGATGGGTCCCAGACCACCCCGCGCTACGGTGACCGTGATCTCCTTCTCCAGCGTGGAGCCATTGAGGAACTGGACAGTAACCTGGGGCTGGATGGGTTCATGCACGCGCTCACCCTTGCCATACGATCCGACTCGGCCGCCACCGCGGGGTGGTCGAGCGAACCCTGGCCTGGAAGGGACAGTTCCGCCAACCTCGAGTCCGCGACAGTATGGACGATGTCCACACCTCGGCTTCCTCGTCCTCGGTTGCAGTATCATGTCCCTGCGCCGCATCTATCCTGACATTTGTTAGAGCCTGCTATAGGGACACGACCGTGCAAGCCGCCCTGCCATCTGGCTTGTCTGGTTCGCTGCGGGTAACATACGCCTTTCCTGGCAGCAACGACACACGACACTATGAGGGGAAGCAATGATCTACACCAGCACAGGCACACAAGGCGCCAACTGCGCCGTTCGCGTCAAGGCCGAGCCAGCCGGAGGTGTCGTCATCATCAAGGGCAAGGGACCGAACGCCGCCGCAATGACCAACGACGCATTTGTCGACGTGGGCTCAATCCCAACGACGGTCGATGCCTCCATTTTGTTCTTCGAGCGCCCCTGGTCCATCACCATCCAGGGAAGCGTCAACAATGCCGCGGGCCAGGAGTTCTCCACCACCAGCGACAGGCAAGGACTGCCGACCACCGTCCTGGTGACTCCAGACGCCGTCCCCGTCAGTTTCGTTTTCAAGGAGTAGCCATGTTGCCTCGCTACTGCCATTCAATTCTCTTGGCGGCATTGCTCGCCGGCAGCTCCGCGTCGGGACAAACTGCAGACGACAACTGGGGAACTGCGGCTGGAACTACACTTCCCCCAGGCCTGGGGGATTCAAGCAACGCACACGGCTTCGGGGCCTCTGTGCAGGGCTCTCTGGGCACCACCAACGAGCGTAATGAGTTCGGCTATGACGCCTTCTCCGCAAGCCTAAACTTCAACTTGGGAGTCTTGGAGCAGCTGGGGATCCGGGACAATGGCGACAGGGTCAACGTGTCCATTGGCTCTGCCCAATGGTTTACCCCTCCCCTCGCCGACATCTATCCGCAAGAAGCACTCACTGAAGAGGAGCGCTCCTTCGCCAACGTTGGACGCTCTATCAATGCGCCATTCGTCCGTATCTCCGCGCGATTCCTGAACGATCGACGCCCCAAGTCGAGCGACAAGGACTGGAATAGTGAGTTCCCTAGAATCAAGGACTGCTACGTAAAAGTCTTTCAAAACACCGCCACGAAGGCAGATTGCGAACGAGAGTTCTGGCTGAGCATCGTCCGGCCCGCCCTCCGGAAGCCAGCCCTCGACGTCGGCGCCGCCATCCGGGTTCCACTTATTGGGGGCGGCGGGATTGGCGCGTATGATATGTTCGCCGTGTGGTCTGCGGGGCACTACACCTTCGACTACGCGGTCGGCGTGCATTTCTTGCACAACACAGAGCCGTCGCTGGTCGGCCAGAATGCATTGACGCTCTCTGCAGGTGCCTTTTACGACCTCTCGGACAGTCCGAGGACCATTGTTCTGGGACTCACGCTGACTGGGGGCATCTATGATTATTACCCCAGAGACTTCGTGCGGGACGAAGTGGCGTACCGCGCGAACCCATCGACTATGAGATTTGACCAGGTCTTCTCCATTGCCATCCCCGGAGGCGCTCAGCGCACAGGCATCGTCCTCCTCGGGTTCAGGGTGTCAGAGCTCGTAGGGGTTGATGACAAGACCAGCATCCAGGGGAGCCTCGTCTTGTCGACGGATGTCAACTTGGTCCACTGACCCGCCCTACTGCAGGGTCAAGTCCCGAATCGTGTGTAGTCGGTTCGGAGGGGGTACGGGGGAGGAAAGCTCCTTGGCGGCATCATTCAGCGGTGCCTGGGTTTGAAGTCAGCAAGGCCATGTCGAGGTAGCGACGGTCA
>NZ_JAHNZT010000033.1 GCF_019039035.1 Citreicoccus inhibens
ATCGTCCACGACGGGAACTCCTCGGCTCCCCTGCCAGGGGGAGACCGTCTCGGTTGGTTTCTCCGAGGAGCTTCCCTCTTTCCCGCTCACCTCTGTTCGCCGACTACACACTTATAGGGACACGACCAAGATGGGCTTGGGGCCGTCGAAAGAGATCCCGACATGGCCGGTGTATACGAGGCATTCCCGTTCAGTCGGACCTGGGCTCTCATTGCTTCGGCTCAATTCCAACTTTGATTCGAACATACCTAGATAAGCCCTGTCCCGGTTGCCACGGAAGGCTTGCAGGTAGATTCGTTTGGGGTTGGGTGGTTCCTCTTCCAGTTCGATGATGTCGCCAAGCTGGGCAGCATGAATGTCTTACTGGCTACGAAGGCATCTGCACTGAGCGGATAGGCGCATCGGCGCCCTCAGTGTATGGGGCGGGATGACGCCGTTCTATCACTCCGAGGAGGTATGGCTTGGCTCAATCCTGTAGCGGGATGTTGCTCCCGTGCCCATCGCTCCCATTCCGTGCGCGGGTGATATCGCGCAGGTCCGCCATCGTCAGTATCTGGTCAACGAGGTCATTGCTCCTTCGGATGTCCGGGAGCAGCACACCCTCGTTCGTCTCACGTGTCTCGATGATGACTCACAGGGGCGCCCCCTGTCGGTCTTGTGGGAGCGTGAGCTTGCCGCTCGGGTCATCCGACCTGAACAGGGTGGACTGGGAACGCCGGAGCGTTTCGACGAGCCCCGTCACTTCGCCGCGTATCTGCACGCGCTCAAGTGGAGCTCCGTCACCGCCACCGACGCCCGGCTCTTCCAGGCGCCGTTCCGCGCGGGCATCCACTTGATGAATCACCAGCTCACGCCTCTCAAGAAGGCGCTTGAGCTGCCTCGGGTGAATCTCTTTATCGCCGATGACGTAGGTCTCGGAAAGACCATCGAGGCGGGGTTGGTGTTGCAGGAACTCATCCTCCGCCAGCGTGTGGACCGTGTCCTCATCGTCTGCCCGGCGTCAGTGACGCTCCAGTGGCGCGATGAGATGGAGAAGCGCTTCGGTCTGCGCTTCGAAATCTTCAACAGCGAGTTTGTCTCCCGCCGCCGTCAGGAGCGCGGCTTCCAGGTCCCAGTCTGGGCCACGCACTCACGCTTCATCGTGTCGTACCAGACGCTGCGGCGCAGCGAGTACTTCGAACCGCTGAAGACACTCCTGGAGGAGAAGGGGTACCACAAGTCCTTGTTGGTGCTCGACGAGGCGCACGTTGTCGCGCCCGCCTCGGCCAGCCGCTACGCCATCGACACGGAGACCACTCGCAGCATCCGCTCACTGGCGGAGCGCTTCGAGCACCGGCTCTTCCTCTCCGCTACGCCGCACAACGGCCACTCGAACAGTTTCTCCGCGCTGTTGGAGATGTTGGACCCACAGCGCTTCACGCGGGGCACCCGCGTCCGCGAATCACAGCTGGCTCCCGTCATGGTGCGCCGGCTCAAGGGCGACCTTCGCGCCTTGGGCAGTTCACAGCGCTACCCCGAGCGGCTCGTGGTGGGCGTGCGGCTAACGCATGAATTGGGACGCTGGCACGCCGAGTGGCTCGCCCCGGATGGACAGACCGCCGAGCAGCGTGTCGACCTGGGCGAGGCCGCCGCCCCGGAACTGGAGCTGTCCCAGAAGCTCGCTCGCTACACGGAGCTCATGGCGCCCGGCACGAAGCAGGGGCGTCTGGTCTTCATCAACCTCCAGAAGCGCCTCCTCTCGAGCATCGAGGCGTTCCATCGCACTCTCTCCATTCATGCGGCGGCCTTCGGCGCGGGGACGCTTGCTCCCGATGGCGGAGCGCTCACCGGCGACATGGCTCCTGAGTCCGAGGAGCATGGCGAAACGGACGAGGCGCTCGAGCTGTCGTTCGCGGAGAGCATCCGCGAGCACAGTGAGCATCTGTCCGCCAGCGTCCAGGCGCGCAAGCTCCTGGATGACATGCTCCAGTTGAGCGCCCGGTACCGCGCTGCCCGGGATGCGAAGCTGCGGGCCCTGCTTCACTGGATTCGCGAGCATCAATGCCCGCTTACCCGAGGCGCCGCGTGGATGCCCCGTCGGGTCATCCTTTTCACTGAGTATGGCGACACGCTCCGCTACCTCAAGGAGCAGCTCTCCTCCGCCTTCGAGGGGACCCAACGAGGGGATGAGCGCATCCTCACGCTGACGGGCGGCATCGATGACGTGAAGCGCGCGGAAGTGCAGGCCGCCTTCAACGGCTCGATGGAGGAGTTCCCCGTGCGGGTCCTCCTCGCGACCGACGCCGCGCGCGAAGGCATCAATCTGCAAGGTCACTGCGCGGACCTCTTCCACATCGACGTTCCGTGGAATCCCTCCCGCATGGAGCAGCGCAACGGTCGCATCGACCGTGCCCTGCAACCCGAGTCCACCGTGCGCTGTGGCTACTTCGTCTACGGCCAGCGCGCCGAGGATGCGGTGCTCGACACCCTCGCTCGCAAGGTCGAGACCATCACGCGTGAGTTGGGCAGCCTGGGTTGTGTGCTGATGGACCAGATGCACGATGCCCTCGCCTCGGGCATCACGAAGAGCACACTGGAGAGCCTCTCCCGTGCCGCGACCTCGACTCGTACGGAGGTGGCGAAGCGGGAACTGGAGTCCCAGCGCACGCTCCAATCCCTGCGCAAGGAACTGGATGCGATTGGAGAACTCCGCGAGCGCAGCGGCAAGGTCATGGACTTCAATCCCGTCCTGCTGCGCGATGCGCTGGACGTGGGGTTCGAATTGGCCGGCGCGGGCCGGTTGGAGCGGGAGGCCATCACGGAAGAGGGCCGGACGCTGGAGGCCTGGAAGGTCCCCGTCCTTCCCGCTTCGTGGAGCACGACCCTGGATTCCATTCGTCCGCGCCGGGAACACGACGAGGCCGCGTGGGAGTGGCGCAAGCGCCCCCTGTCTCCCGTCGTCTTCGAGGCGCCGCCGGGCGTTTCCAGCAAGCTCGTCCACCTGCATCTGTCCCATCCGCTCGTCCAGCGGGTGCTCCAGCGGTTCCTGGCGCAGGGGTTCTCCGCGAACGACCTGAGCCGTGTCACGGTGGTCCAGACCCAACGCGACGCAGTGGCGCGCGTCATTGTCTTCGGCCGGTTGTCTCTCTTTGGCGAGGGTGCCGCGCGGCTTCATGACGAGGTGGTCTCTGTTTCTGCAAGGTGGCTGGATGGCGGCGGCCGCGGGCACCTGAAGCCCTTCGCGGACGACGCGGACCGCAAGGCGATCGACCAACTGGAGACCACGCTGGCAGAGGCTCCCGCGCTCTCCGCGATCCCCAAAGCCGTCCAGAAGCGGTTGTTGGCCAGCGCCGAGTCCGACTTCTCGAAGCTCTGGTCCGCCGTCGAGGAACAGGCGTCGGTGCGAGAGCAGGGGGCTCGCAAGAAGCTGGCGGCGCGAGGGGCGGCCGAAGCCAAGGCGCTGACAGCAATTCTCCTGACACAGCAGGAGGCCATCCAGGAGGCACTGGGCGCGCAGCTCGAGCTCAAGCTCGACGCCCGAGTGGAGCAGGACCAATGGAGGAGGGACAAGGTCCATCTTGAACAGCGATTGACCGCGCTCGGAAGAGAGCTTGTCGAACAACCTGAATCCTTGAAGGCCACCTACGCCGTGCGGGTCGCCCGACTGGTTCCCGTGGGCATGGTCTATCTGTGGCCGGGGGCACGCTGATGAACGGGCAGAACTTTGGCGGGGACGTCGAGCGTCGCTATCACCAGACCTGGATGGGGATGGCTCAGCCCATCGAAGGCTTGGTGGTCTCCATTCCGGTCCTCGAGGACGCGCAGTGCATGCAGCGTCTGCCGGTGTCCGCGCAGTCGCGGTTTGTCCTGCTGACGGGCCGGGAGTCGCCTCGCGTGACGGATGTCCCGCGCTTCCTCCGGGAGGTGCTGGGCTACACCGAGGACGATTTCACCACGAGGTTTCCGGAGGACCTCCAGCTCGATATCGCGGAGGGGCACCAGACGCTCACGCCCACGCGGGGGCTGTTGCGACGAGGGCCTCCTCCCACGAAGCCGGAAGGACTGCCGGATGATTCCACGCCCATCAGCCGCGCCGCGGAAGGCTTCGCGCTCCTGACGTGGGAGTTGCCGGTCGGGTTGGACCTGGACAAGAAGGAGGACACCACGGGCGCATGGTTCTACGAGCCCACCGCCAAGTTCGAGCGCCTGCTACGCGCGGCCCGTGTCCCCATCGGTCTGCTGTTCAACGGGGACTCCGTGCGCCTCGTCTATGCGCCCCACGGAGAGACGTCAGGGCACATCACCTTCCGGTTCAAGGACCTCGTCACCGCCAGCGGCCGTCCGCTGTTCGACGCGATGGTGATGCTCCTGCATGCGCGCCGCTTCTTCGGCGTGCTGCCCGAGCATCAGCTTCCCGCGCTCCTGGAGCAGTCACGCCGCCGGCAGGCGGATGTCACCGACGAACTGGCCGACCAGGTCCTGGAGGCGCTCGGCATCCTTCTCACGGGTTTCGAGACGGCCGCTGAACGGGATGGCTCCCGGGCCTTGGCCGAGGCGTTCTCGCGAGGTGAGGACCACGTTTATGGCGGGCTCCTCTCCACGCTCTTGCGGCTCGTCTTCATCCTCTACGCGGAGGACCAGGGTCTGCTTCCCGTCGACCAGGAGCCCTACCGCGATGATTTGTCGGTGAAGGCACTTCACGCGCAGCTCGTCGAGGACTCCAGCCAATACCCCGATTCGATGAACCGGCGGTTCGGTGCGTGGCCACGGTTGTTGGCGCTCTTCCGGTGCATCTACTTAGGCGCCTCGCATGACAAGCTGCGAATGCCGGCACGGCGTGGACAGCTCTTCGACCCTGACGCGTTCCCCTTCCTGGGAGGTGCGAGTTCCGCCGAGGTGGGCACGGATGTGCGGGTGCCTCCCATTGATGACGAGACGGTCCTCCAGGTCCTGGAACGGCTCATCTTTCTCAAGGGACAGCGCCTGAGCTTCAAGTCGCTCGACGTGGAGCAGATTGGCTCCGTGTACGAGGGCCTGATGGGCTTCCACGTGAAGCGCCTGAGTGGCGCTGGAATCTGCCTCAAGCCTTCACGGGTATGGGTCTCGGTGCCCGAGGTGCTGGCCCAGCCCGCGAAGCGGCGTGCGGCATGGCTGGAAGGGGAGGTGGGCCTCGATGCGAAGGCGGTGAAAGCCCTGTCGAAGACGTTGGAGCAGGCTACGACGCAGCAGTTGGTCCTGGCCGCGCTGGAGCCGTACCGCGTGAAGGGGACCGAGACACGGCGAGACCAGTGGGTACTCCAGCCTGGCGACGAGCGGCGACGGACCAGCAGTCACTACACGCCTCGTAGTCTGTCAGCGCCCATCGTCCGTCGGGCTCTGGAGCCTTTGCTCAAGACGATGGGGCCGCAGCCGTCTTCAGAGAGACTCCTCAACCTGAAGATCTGCGACCCGGCCATGGGGTCGGGTGCGTTCCTGGTGGAGTCCTGCCGTTTTCTCGCGGACCAGGTTGTCGCCGCTTGGACACGTGAGGGCGTGCTGAAGCGTGACAAGCATGAGGACGAGGTGATGCGGGCACGCAGGCTGGTGGCTCAGCGATGCCTGTACGGCGTGGACAAGAATCCATGGGCCGTGAAGCTCGCGAAGCTGTCGCTGTGGCTCGTGACGTTGGCGAAGACGGAGCCCTTCACCTTCCTGGACCATGCACTCAAGTGTGGGGATTCACTGGTCGGGCTCGATCTGGATCAGCTTCAATCATTTCACTGGGCCCCGACCCGCAAGAAGCAGTCGGAGCTGTCCTGGGCGTTCATCTCGAAGGCGCTGAAGAGCTCGCTGGAGAAGCGCGAGAAGATCCTCCAACTCGCGCTCGACCTGGAAGGACCGGAGCGCAAGCCGCTGCAACTGGACTTGGAGCCCGGCCGGGTGAAGGAGGGGCTTCTGCGCGACGCGGACGTGGCGTTGGAGGACATCAAGCGGATCGCCAATGCGTGCGTCGGGGCGTTCTTCGCGCATGGCTCGGACAAGGAGCGGGAGAAGGAGCGCGTCCGCCGGTTGGACCTGATTGGGGTGTGGTTGTCCAAGGCGAAGAATGGTGTTCCGCCGCCCATGCCTGCGGACATCGCGGAGTTCTCCGCGCCGTCGTGGACGTTCCACTGGCCGCTGGAGTTCCCGGAGGTTTTCCACGGGAGCCGGCCGGATCCGCTCGACAACGAGCAGCCCAACAAGGCTGCATGGGTGGATGGGTTCGTGGGGAACCCTCCGTTCGCGGGAAAGAACGCCATCATTGAGGCGGGCGGAGCGAGCTATCTCCCTTGGCTCCAGGCGATTCATGAGGGGGCGCATGGCAACGCGGATCTCTCCGCGCACTTCTTCCGCCGTGCGTTTCATCTGTTGGGCGAACACGGTAGCTTCGGATTCATCGCAACGAACACCATCGCGCAGGGGGACACGAGGGCCACGGGGCTGAAGCACTTGGTGGACCATGGTGGCCACCTCTACGACGCTGTGCGCTCCATGAAATGGCCGGTGGCTGGCGCCAACGTCTCGGTGTCCGTGGTGCATTTGGCGAAGGGCCACGTCTCCGACCTGCAGTTGGAGCCGCGGCTGGACCATCTGCCCGTAACTCACCTGAACTCTCGACTGAGAGGAAAACCCGAGCGATCAGATCCAGAGATACTCACCGCCAATGCGGGGAAGAGCTTCCAGGGATGCATCGTCCTTGGGATGGGGTTCGTTCTCAGCTCCGAGCAGCGATCAGCGCTCGTCGCGAAATCACCGAGGAACGTGGAACGCATCTTTCGCTATGTGGGCGGAGAAGAAATCAACTCCGACCCGAGTCCCGAACTCGAAAGGCACGTCATCAACTTCGGGCAGATGGAATTACAGAAGGCGGAGCACTGGTCGGAACTCATTCGTATCGTACGGGAGTTGGTGAAACCTGAGCGAGACAAGAACAATAGGGAAAGCTACCGCAAGTGGTGGTGGCAGTTTGGCGAGAAGCGCATTGAACTACAGGAAGCACTTCGCCCCGTCGCTCGTTGCCTCACGACCTCTCGAGTCTCGAAGCACTTGATGTTCTCATGGCAGCCGTCGTCCGTTGTCTTCAGCGAGCAAGTCATTGTCATCCCCGTAGAGCAGGACTGCTGGCAGACGGTGCTTCAATCGCGAGTTCATGAGGTCTGGGCCCGGCTTCTGTCGTCATCTCTCGAGGACCGCCTTCGTTACGCACCAAGCGACTGCTTCGAGACATTCCCCTTTCCTGACTTCGGGAATGCATCGGCGCTCGACCGCATCGGCGAGCGGCTCCACTTTGAGCGCAGCCAGTACATGCAGGCCCACAACATCGGTCTGACGACGACTTACAACCGGCTCAAGGACAAGTCCGTCACCGACACCGCGACGCAGTGCCTGCGGGACCTGCACGTGGCCGTAGACCAGTCCGTCCTGGACGCCTACGGATGGAAGGACATCCACGTCCCTTTGTACTGCGGCGCCACTCCCAAACAGCTCGAAGTCTTCGAAGACGAAGTGCTCGACCGCCTCTTCGACCTGAACGCCCAGCGCGCACACGAGGAAGCCCATCCCACCGCCCGCCATCCCTCGAAATCCCGCGCCCAGACCGCGTGAGGCTTCCCATGCATGCTGCTGACACGGGAGCGGTCCGCTCCCACCTCATCGATGCGCTCGAAGCGGACCTCGTCGGTCCGTTCCACAAGCCTCCAGGTGCTGCCGTCTCGGACACCCCGGAAGTGCTCCGCACGCCACCGTCTCGCTGGTACCTGACGGGCTTCCTCGTTCCGCTCGACCAGGGTGTCATCGAGGATGACCCTGACGACGAGGAAGACGACCTGGCCGCGGGCAATGACGAGGACCACGAGGACGCCTCCCGACCTGATCCGACCGCCAAGAAGGTGCGCCGCCTGCCCGCATCCATGGGCCTGTCCGTCTTCGTCCCCGCGGGCGCATCCCAGCTCGCCGCCCATGTCTGTTGGGCGGACTATCAGCGCATCGAAGCAGAGGGTCGCAAGCACTGGAGCCGCACCTTCCACCAACGCACCGTCACCCTGTCACTGAACGACGCGACACTGCGGGAAGGCATGTACCTCCAGGACGGTCGGGGCCTGCGCCTGGAAGGCCACGTGGAGAAGACGCGCGAAGGCGAGCTCGCGGTCGCCATCTTCCTCGTCAACGCGCGTCCGCCCACCAGCACCGCCGCCGACCGGGACGAGGCCTATGCCTTCCAGACCCACCTCGCCCTGGAATGCGAGCAAGGCTTCGTCAGCCGACAGGACTCCAGCGACGCCATGAGCGAGGACGACGACGACCGCGTCAACGACCTCCAGTTCCGCGACCGCCAGCGGTGGGCCGTGGGTCATGGCATCTCCGTGCGCATCCCATCAGTCTCCGTCCCCGTCATCCGCGTGGAAACGGATTGGCTGCCACGCGTCGAGGTGCTCCCTGTCGAAGCGCGGCAGATTCACGAAGTCACGGTCGGCATGGAGCTGCTCGCCGCGTTCGCAACCCCCGCAGAGGCCGTTGCGGCCCTGCTCCCTCTGGTCCGGACCTACCGTGAATGGGTGGCCACCCAGGCCACTCTCGCTGTCGGCAGTGAACGCCGCGAGGAGACACGGGATGAGCTCATCCGCAGGGCTCGACGCGCGGCTGATCGCATCGAGGAGGGTATCCAACTCCTGACTCGGGAGCCTCTCGCCTTCGACGCCTTCCGCTGGATGAACAGCGTCATGGCCCAGGCGGAGCGAAAGGTGCGGCAGGGAGAAGCGCCCCAATGGCGTCTCTTCCAGCTCGCCTTCATCCTGCTCAACCTCCCCTCCGTTGAGCACGAAGGCCACGCGGACCGTGAGCTCGTGGAGCTCATCTTCTTCCCCACCGGAGGCGGAAAGACGCAGGCCTACCTGGGGCTGATTGCCTTCACCTTGCTCCTGCGCCGTCTCCGCGGTCAGGCCTACCTCCACGGCGGCCTGGGTGTGGCCGTGCTGCTGCGCTACACGCTGCGGTTGCTCACTCTCGACCAACTGGGGCGCGCCGCGACACTCATCTGTGCGCTCGAAGTGCTCCGCCAACAAGAGCCGAAGCGCCTGGGCGCAGTGCGCTTCTCCATCGGCCTGTGGGTCGGCCGCTCCGCGACTGCCAACACGCTGGAGCAGGCATCCACGCAGATTACCGAGTACAAGAATGACAACAGCCCCCGCGCGCAATCGCCGTTCCCGCTCGCCACCTGCCCCTGGTGCGCCACACCGTTCGAACGGGAGTGCTTCATCCTCCGGCCGTCCAAGTCCAGACCCGAGGAAGTGCTCGTCGGCTGCGCCAACATCGCGTGCGCCTTCAACCTCGGCCGCAACCCGGAAGGGCTCCCCGTCCTCTTCGTCGACGAGCAGATCTACCGCGAGCTGCCGTGCTTCCTCGTCGCCACCGTGGACAAGTTCGCCATGCTGCCGTGGCGTGGAGAGACGGGATTGCTCTTCGGTCGCGTCTTGGGGCGCACCGGAAAGCGCTTCGTCGGCCCGTGCAACGCTGCCGCGGACGTGAAGGCGGCGCTCGTGACGCTCCCGAAGGGGCTGCCTCCTCCCGAGCTCATCGTCCAGGACGAACTGCACCTCATCTCCGGCCCATTGGGCTCCATGGTGGGCCTCTACGAAGGCGCCGTCCTGACGCTCGCGCCTCGGGCGAAGTTGGTGGCCTCCACCGCCACCGTCCGCCGCTCCCGGCAACAGGTGAGTCGCCTCTATGGGCGGGACGTCGCGCTCTTCCCTCCGCCAGGGGTGGATGCCTCCGAGACGTTCTTCGCCTCCGTGGGCAAGAAGGGCGCGCGCCAATACGTGGGCGTGGCGGCACCGGGGCGGCCCATGAAGGCCATCCTGCTGCGCGTCTATGTCAGCCTGCTCGCCGCCGCCTCGCGCGGCGAGCAGCTTCACGGCGCCGTGAGCGCGGACCCGTACCTGACGCTCGTCGGCTACTTCAACAGCTTGCGCGAACTGGGCGGCATGCGCCGGCTGGTCGAGGACGAGGTTCGCCGACTGGTGATGGACCGCGTTCGCCGTCGTCCAGAGGACTTCGGCAGAGAGGCCGAGCATCCCTGGTATCGGGGCAGGACCATCCGCGGCGAGCCCATCGAGCTGACCAGCCGGGAGAAGACCGCTGACATCAAGGCCTCGAAGAGCCGCCTGGAGCTCACGCACGGCCAGCCCCAGAGCATCGACGTCGTGCTCGCCAGCAACATGATCTCCGTCGGCGTGGACATCGACAGGTTGGGACTCATGGTCGTGGCGGGACAGCCCAAGACGACCAGCGAGTACATCCAGGCGTCCAGCCGCGTGGGCCGCAAGATGAACAAGCCCGGCCTCGTGGTGACGTGCCTCAACGCGGCCAAGCCCCGCGACCGCAGCCACTACGAGCGCTTCGGGACGTATCACGAGTCGTTCTATCGCTTCGTCGAAGCCACCTCGGTGACACCCTTCTCGGCTCCGGCGCTCGACCGGGGGCTCGCGGGCGTGGTGGTGGCGCTGGGCCGGCTGCTGGACACCGCCATGACCGCGCCCCTGGAGTGGAAGTCCCTTCAGGCACACCGCGACGCGCTGGAGCAGGCGCTCGAAACCCTGGCGAAGCGCGCTGGCCGCGGGCTGCCCAAGGCGGAGTCCGAGCGGGCCAGCGGCATCGTGATGCAGCGAGCGCGAAGCCTGCTCGACTCGTGGCGCAACATCATCGAGCAGGCGAAGAAGGACGCCGCGCAGCGCGCGTACTCGCCCTACGACCCGGAGGGAAAGGGGCTCAAGCCCCTGCTGCGCGGCTTCCTGGACCCCACTGACAACCTCACCCAGGACGAACTCAAGTTCGAGGCGCCGACGTCCATGCGTGACGTGGAGTCCTCGGTACACCTGTGGATTTCACGTCAACCCCTGGGCGGCTACCGCGCCCCGAAGGCCGCGACGGAGGAGGTAGCGCATGACGAATCGTAGGAAGTGGACCAAGGCCCGCTCGACGCGGCCGCCGGATGGGCGCGTGCGCCAGAGCCAAGTGGTCTCCACCTTCGGTCCGGGCAGCATGCTGGACCTGCTGAACGACGCAGTTCTCGTGGGCGGTCTGGACTTCTGGCGGCTCAAGGGCCAGGGCGAGGTGGTCAACGAGCCACGGCTGCTGGAGATCGTCGAACCGCTCTACCATCGCAACAAGTGGCCGCTCAGCAAGGAAGCCCCCTTCCGCAAGCCCCCTGCTGGGGATGAGCGAGAGCCGACCGAGTCCTGCGGCATCCAGGTGTATGAGTTTCCGCGCTGGTTTGTCTGCCAGAACCCCCACTGCCGCACGCTGGTGCGGGCCAACAGCTTGGAGCGCGTGAACCAGGAGTACCGCCATCGCTGTGCGGGGGTGGACGCGAAGCCCGAGCGCTGTGTGCCAGTGCGCTTCGTCGCGGCCTGTCCCCGGGGGCACCTGTCGGACATCGACTGGAGCTGGTGGATGCACGAGCGCAAACCTTGCGACGCCCCACAGCTCAAGCTCGAGGAGGGCGTGAGCGGTGACTTCAGTGACATCGAGGTCGCGTGCTCGACGTGCGGCAAGCGCAGGCGCCTCATCGACATGACCCACAAGGAGCAGCAGGACCGCTGCGAAGGGGAGCGGCCCTGGCTGGGATTGGAGGCGCGGGAGCGCTGCGACGAGAAGCAGCGACTGCTGGTCCGCACCGCCAGCAACGGCTACTTCGCGCAGACCACCAGCGCCATCACCATCCCTGAACCGGAGTCGCTCCGTCGCAAGGTGCAGTCCGCGTGGAGCATCCTCCAATCCGCCACCGCGGAGACCCTGCCGGCCTTCCGGACCATTGCCCAGGTGCAGGCGGCGCTCGGCTCCGCCTCCAACGCGGAGGTGCTGGGGGCCATCACCGCGGAGCGCGAGCACACGCCCGAAGTCGTCCCGGAGATCCGCACCGCGGAGTGGCTCCAGTTCCTCTCCCAGCCACAGGAGAAGCCTGGCGAGATGCCCCGGGACCGCACCGAGGTCTTCTGGGCCCGGCGCATCGCTCGGCCCCAGGGGCTGCCCTCGCTGGTCGAACGCGTGGTGCTGGCGCGACGGCTGCGGGAGGTCCAGGCCCAGGTCGGCTTCACGCGGCTGGAGCCCCTGTCGAAGGACCTCCAGGGCCGCTACGACCTGGACGTGGCGCTCGCGCCGATGTCGCTCCACCGGGACTGGATACCCGTCACGGAGATGCAGGGCGAGGGCATGCTGCTGGTGCTCGACGAGCAGCAGGTGCATGCGTGGGAGATGTCCGAGCCCGTGCTGCGGCGCGAGGAGGTTCTGAGGGCTGGGTATGAACGCTGGAAGCAGGGCTCCGGCTCGAAGCTCCTCTTCCCGGGCGTGCGGCTCTACCTGCTCCATTCGCTGGCGCACCTGTTGATGACGGAGGTGGCGTTGGAGTGTGGCTATCCCGCGAGCTCCATCCGCGAGCGGCTCTACTGCGCGCCGCACAGCGACGCGGTCCCCATGGCGGGCATGCTGTTGATGACGGGCACCACGGGCGCGGAAGGCACCCTGGGCGGACTGGTGGAGGAGGGGAGGCGACTGGGGCAGCACCTTGCCCGGGCGCTGGAAGACGCGCGCCTCTGCTCCAACGACCCCGTCTGCGCGCATCACGAACCCACGGGCCGTGACGACCGAGACCTGGAGGGCGCCGCGTGCCACGGGTGCCTCTTCCTCCCCGAGTGCTCCTGCGAGCGCTTCAATCAGTACCTCGATCGCGCGCTCGTCGTGCCCACGCTGGGCCACGAGGACGTCGCCTTCCTGAAGACGCCGTGGACCTGAGCGGCGTGGCGACGTTGGACCTGGAGCGGCTGATGGCCGTGGTGCGCACGCGGCGGCTCGGGTTTCCGTTGTCCCGACTGGCGCTCCAGGGAGAGGGGTTGGAGTGGCTGGCGGGGGAGGTCGCGGCGTTGAACGCGCTGGGACGAGAGGGAACGCTGGTGCTGCTGGACACGGTGCTCGTGGAACGGCGCGCGGGTGCCCGGCGGCCAGAGTTGGTCTGGACGGGACCCGAGGCCCGCTGGAGCGGCGCTCGCGACACGGCGGTGGTGCTGGCGGACCTGTTCCACAAGGCCACGAGCACGGTGCTGGTGGCCGGGTTCACGTTCGACCACGCGGCGGACGTGTTGGGGCCGCTGCACACAGCCCTCCAGCGAGGCGTGAGTGGCAGGCTCTATGCGAGCGCCTCGGTGGCCACGGCGTTCCTGCGAGAGCACTGGCCCTTCGGTCCCCCCTTTCCGGAGTGCCACGGCTTCTCACCCGGGAGGGAGGTCTTCGCCAGCCTGCATGCGAAATGTGTCGTGGTGGACGCACGTTGGGTCTTCGTGACGTCCGCGAACTTCACGAACCGAGGACAGACACGGAACATCGAAGTGGGCGTACTGCTGGAGGACACGCATCTGGCCGCGGTGCTGGAGGCCCAGTTCTCCACGGGGGAGTGGTTCTCACGGGTCGCCTGATCCGGCGTTGCGCCGGTGCGTAGCGGCAGTGGCCACTGCCAACGCGTCCTGTGCAGTCTGCTCCAGGCGGTCCGGCGGCCCACCGAGCGCATTCATTCGGGTTGTCCGCTCCTTCTGCGAGGCCGCATCGGGTCCATCATGTCCTGCTGGCTTCCTTTGGGGGCGTCGATGCGCCCATCTCTGACTTTCGTTCGCTCTCCTCGCTATGCTTTTGCGATGACCGGACCCCATTTCGTTGTTCGACACGTCCCCTCCTTGTTGGTGGGACGGCGTGGGGTGCTGGGCTGGTTGGCGCTGCTCGTGTCCGCCGCCTGTGGCCGGGATGGCCATACCGCTCGAATCAAGTCTGTCGAAGCCTCGGGCTGGCGTGGGTTGTTGTACCTCCGTCAAGAACGCCCTGGGGCCCCTCGAGACCTCTGGGTCCAATCGCTGGATGGAGCGCGTCGCGTCGCGCTTACGGACAGTGGCCTGGTAGCCGCCTGGGAGCGCCCCCGGGTCGAGGGCGCCATCAACGGAGCGGTGATCTCTCCGGATGGCGCGCGCGTGGCCTACGCGGAGCGTCATCCCGTCGCAGTGAAGGAGGGGGCGTCTGCTCCCGCGCAGGCGTGGAATGTCTTATTCGTGGTGAACGCCGACGGCACGGGCCGGCGAAAGCTGGTGGACCTGCGCGAGCCTCCGTTCTCGCCGGCCGCCGTGCGGGCCGGTAGCTTCATCTGGTCCTCGGACGGAGCGCGGCTGGCCTATGTCCTTGAGACCCTCGAGGGCGGCTGTGCGCGCGTGAGCCTTCACCAGGTGGAGGTCGATTCCGCCAGGGGGACCTCCCTTCCTCTTGACGTTCCCCTCGGGGACACCCAGTTGCTCGTCTGGGACACTTCTCGGGATGTGCTCTCATTCGCGAGTCTTTGCGGTGTGACGGAGGAGCAGCGGCTGGGGGGCCTGCGGATGTCCACGGGAGCCCTGTGGACCCTCCCCGCCGAGAGGCCCTCCGTCTCGCCTGATGGCGTGCGCGCTTTCGTGCCAGCCTCGGTGCTTCCCAGCGGAAAGGCAGCGTGGCTGACCTTCGATTCACAGGGCGATGGCTTCACGCGGGAGCCCGTGCTGGAAGCGCCCTCCTGGGGGCGGTTCAATTGGTACCAGACGCACGCCGGGGGGCTCTTCACGGCGGTGACGCCCGAGCGTCAATCCCTGGAGTGCACGGGCGTCACACCTCAGCCACAGCGCCTCTATCGTTGGGATGCCAATGCGCGTGCCCTCCAACTGGTACGCCACGACGCGACGGCGTTCTCGACGCTGGCCTTCTCTCCTGATGACACGCAGGCACTGGTGAGCATTCTGGTCGGACGGGATGCCTCCCTCCCCGGCTTCTGTGGTGACGGCTGGCTCCGGCAGCTCTACCTCGTCCCAAGGGAGGCGCTGGAGAGCGAGCTTCCCCCCGAGCAACTTCTCGCGCGGAGCATCGCCTTGGAGCCCCCGACGATGTGGCCAGGAGCCTCGAGCTTCCACTTCATCGGTTGGCTGCGATGACGCTGGCCGTCGTGGGCCCTGTCCGCCTCGGCCAGTCTCCTCACCTCGCCCCGGCAATGTAGGAGCTGAAGCGTGTCGGCTGAATCCTCTCACGCGACAACGACCTTGACGCTCATCGAAGTCAAGGATGGTCCCGAGGACCTGGGCTGAGAATGCCCCATCGCTGGGGTATTCTTAACCCCTCACTTCGCTCCCGAATCCACCCAATGGGTATTCCTGGCAGTGTCCTGACTCGCGTATGCCCTTCATGCCGGCATTCCGGGTAGGCGCAAAATTCAGCTTATGCGTACCTTGACATGAAGTTGCGGGACGTTTAGAAGGCGACACGTCATCACCAATCGGCCGGGATGGTGTGCAGATTGACTGCGCATTGGCACGGGTGCGCGACGTTTGCGCCCTGTTGATGTGCGGTGGGTGGAGCAGTGACGGGGGATTGCCGTAAGGCAGCCTGCCCCGGGCGTAGCAGTCGGCAGAGGGGGAGCATCTCGTGATTCTTGGGGCGGCAGGACTCGTTCCGTTGCGGGCGCCAGATGCGGCGGACGGTTCGTTTGCCCCGTGGTTTCTCTTCTCCTCTCCGTTGCTCCCGATGCGCCACGATTCCCCCTCAGCCGAGTGGGCACGTCGGGTCTTGCTCTATCCGAAGTGGATTCCCGTAGCACCGAACAGGGGTTCCCGCCATGAGCAACACCAATCTTCCCATTGCATACGACTTCCACGGTGACGTCGCGTTCAACGTTCCCTTTGATCAGATCAAGCCGGAAGATATCCATATCTACCTGGACCTCGATACCAAGGTAGGCAAGACGACCTGTGGCCAGAACTGTAGCCACTGTTGGTTCGTCAATTACGAGCAGGCCTTCGACAAAGCGTTCGACATGAAGGAGGGCGTGCTGATCAAGGAGTCGCTCGAGAAGGCGGGCTACAAGATCTACCCGCGCTACGTCGACAGCTTCGCCTATAGCGGTGACTTCATGCGCCTCTATGGCCCGGCGCACAACCGAGAGTTCCGGCAGGAGTCCGACCACAAGCCCACGGAGACCATGCACAAGGGCGATGCGTGGACCAGCGGTCGCCCCTTGATGGGGGACAACTATGTCGAACTGCTGAACCTCGCCCGAGACAGCGGCTACGGCACCATCTCCATCACCTTCCACGGTCTGATCGACTCGGACCTGAACGTGCGCGACGGCAAGGACTACCCCATCAAGGGAGTGTTCGGCGGCTCGAAGTGCGAGGAGGTGGTGCGGCGTATCTTCAAGTACAACGCCGACGCCGGGGCCGAGATGTTCCGCGTCAACATCGGCATCACCGTTGGACGCCACAACAACTCGCGTGAATCGCTCGTGCGATATGCGCAGTACTTCAACAAGCTCGGCGTGCACACGGTCCGCTTCAACAACTTCTCGGACCATGGCGGGCGGCATACCGACCTCCAGATGTCGCGCGAGGAGATCGAGCAAGCCTACCGCGACATCAAGTGGCTCCACGAGAACGAGCCGATCAACTTCCAGCTCGCGGTCAGCGAGGATTTTGGCACCTTCGGCATCAAGGTGATGGGCTTCCCGGGCCATGTGGGCTGGTGCCGTGCTGGCCGGCAGCTGTTCGCCGTGGTCCCGACCCCCGAGTCGCTCCTGCGCGAATCCGCCGGGGAGCGCACGGTGAAGATTGGAGATGTGGTCGCCTGCGTCAACATGTTCGGGCCGCACATGGGCGAGCTGGTGCGCAAGACCCGCGCGGAGGGCACCACCTACGCGCTCGAGTTCAATCACCAGTCCATCACGGAGTTCTCCGAGAAGCGCATGCGCGGGGTCTACAAGAATGGTTGCTTCGCCCGTGAGCTGATCCAGGAGATGCCGCCGGCGCTGACCGCCCAGGCGCGCAATGCGCTCATCAACCGCTCGGCCGCGAACGAAGAGGCCGTCGACTGAGCCGGCTTGCGTGATAATTGCTTCACGGCGGCGCGGAGCAGCTGTTCGCCCTGCGCCGCATGCTTGGCAGGCCCCCACGCTCGCGCCGCGCGGAGGGAGTGGGCACTGACACGAGGCCGCGACACATGAGCAAGCAATACATCCTGATCTTCGCCAAGACGACCTACGCCAAGACGCCCTACGATCAGTGGCTGGCCGGGACCGGCATCGAGCCTATCATCCTGACCCCCGAGGAGTACGCCTCGGGCTACCGGCATCTCCCCCAGGTGCATGCCTTCGCGAACTACGATCACAACCAGCTCGTTGAAAAGACCGCGCTGCGGCTGGGGCGTCGATACCCCCTGGTTGGAGTCTTCGCCCGGGCGGAAGCCGACGTCATCCGCGCCGGCCAGCTGCGCGACGCGCTGGACCTTCCGGGGCAGCGGACCGCTAGCGCGCTGGCCTACCGCAACAAGGTGATCATGAAGGATCACCTCCGTGGCTCCGGTGTCCTCCTTCCGGATTATCGGCCCCTCGACTCCGCCTACACCGCCATTCAATTCGTCGAGGCGCACGGCTTCCCGGTGGTCATCAAGCCCCAGGCCGAGTCGGGCTCCTTTGGAACCCACATCATCCATGATGAGCGCGAACTCGACAGCTACCTGGCGAACGCGCAGCGCGGCAATCTGGAGATCGAGACATTCGTCGATGGGCAGATGTACCACGTGGACGGATTGATTATCGGAGGGAAGATCGCCTTCATTCATCCGTTCAAGTACGTCAACGACTGCCTCTCGTATCGAAAGAACGAGTTCGCGGGGACCCGCACCCTGTCCTCGACGGACCCGCTCTATCAGCCGCTGATTGATACGGCTCGGAAGGTCTTGGGCGCGTTGCCGTCACCCAGCAACATGGCCTTCCATTGCGAGCTGTGGCACACGAAGACGGGGGAGATCGTCTTCTGTGAGATCGCCAGCCGTACGGGTGGTGGGATGATCAGCTCGAACATCGTCTACAGCTTCGACTTGAACATCGACAAGGAGTGGCTGCTCGCGGAGTGTGGTCTGGCCCAACCGCTGGGGCCTCGGGCTTATCGGCCCGGTGGAGGAGTCGTCATCCCGCCGCTCAACGGCGTCTTGGAGCACCTGCCTCGCGGCAATGAGCCGGAGTATGTCCGCGAAGTGGTGTTCACGAGCAGCGAAGGCCAGCGCTTCCATGGCGGGGTCAAGTCCGGCCTCTTCTTGGCTGGGTACGTCATCGCGGGTGACTCCGAGGAGGAGGTGTCCACGAACATGTTTGGCGTGGCCGACTGGTTCGCGAAGAGCGCGAAGTGGCAGCTCTCCACCTAGCCTCACCTGGAGCCAGAGGGCCTCGCGCCCTTGTGCCGGCCTGTCCACGCTGCTCGCCAGCCTGGTTCCCGTTGATCTAGTCTCCCGGGCTCGAACCTCCACCCAAAGGGATGTTGATGAATCCGCTAGAGCTGCCGCGCCCCCTCGTGTCTGTCTCGTGGCTGGCCGAGCACCTCGGGCATCCCCAGTTGGTGGTGCTCGATGCCAGTCTGAAGCCTGCAACGGCCAGCGCGGGGGCCAGCACTGGGAACGCTTTGCATGTGCCCGGCACGCGGCTCTTCGATTTCGACAAGCGAATCTGTGATCAGACGACCTCGCTGCCCCACATGATGCCCTCACCGGAGCTCTTTGAGCGGGAGGTCCGTGCGCTGGGCATTCGTCGTGACAGCAGGATCGTCATTTATGACCGGGTCGGGGTCTACGCGAGTCCTCGCGCCTGGTGGATGTTCAAGGCCATGGGGCACGAGCACGTGGCGGTGCTGGATGGTGGCCTGCCGGCCTGGGTCGAGGCGAAGCATCCCTGTGCGCCAGTGGGCAGCGCAACGCCCGTCGAGCCAGGCGATTTCAGCGCGGCGCCGCGACCGGGTCTGTTCTGTGATGCCGAGCAAGTGGCCGCCGCGTTGTCGGACAATGGCTACGCGGTGCTCGATGCGCGCTCGGAGGGGCGCTTCCTGGGCCGAGAGCCGGAGCCCCGAGCGGGCCTGCGCCCCGGTCATATGCCGCGTGCGCTGAATCTGCCGTTCAACGCGGTTCTGGCCAACGGACGCATGCGCGACGCCGAGGAACTGGCCGTCCTCTTCGACGCCAAGGCGGCGCCGCAGCGGAAGCTGATTTTCAGCTGTGGCTCCGGAGTCACTGCCTGCATTCTGGCGTTGGCCGCCGTGCAGGCGGGCCGCCGCGAGCTTGCCGTCTACGATGGCTCCTGGAGCGAGTGGGGGCTTCCCTCGTCGCGGCCGGTGGTGACCGGTTAGCTCCCCTCCTCGACGGCGCAAGGAACTCCTCATGCTGGGCTACGTCGCACAGAAGTACCGGTTCTTCGCCTCGCTCTCGACGAGTTTGAAGTCGCTGATCCTCAGCTCGTTCGTGGTGGCGTTCGGAAGCTTCATGGTCACGCCCTTCCTCGCCATCTTCCTTGAGCGCGGCGTGGGGATGGAGCTCCATGCCATTGGGACGCTGGTCGCGGTGGCGACATTCGTCCAGTTCGGCGGCGGAGTCGTGGGTGGGGTGGTCGCCGACAGGTTTGGGCTCAAGCCCTCCATGGTGTTCGCGCTGGCCTTCCGCACGGTGGGCTTCGTGATGCTTGCCTTTGCGACGATCGTCCCCGCGGTGACCATCCCCGCCGTGCTGCTGGTGGCTGCTGGGCCGGCGGTGTATCTGCCGGCCAACAAAGCCTACATCTTGTCGAGTGTGTCTTCGGAGATGAAGCCCTTGTTCCTCTCCATCAGCAACGCCGCGCTGAACGCGGGCATGGCGCTGGGGCCCTTGGTGGCGGCCGTGTTCATCAACGATGACCCCCGGTTGCTGCTATTCGGGGTCGCAATCTTGTTCACCTTCATCACGCTCATCCATCAAGGGTTGTTGACTCCCATCGCGCCGGCCCCCGCGCAGGCTCGTCGCGTCTCCCTGGGGAACCTGTCTGACGTTCTGAAGCGGGTCTGGCGTCCGGTGGTGTTCAACACGCTGACGTTCTTCACCTACTTCTACTTCCAGAACTTCATGGGGCTCTACGCGGCCAACGTCTCCGGGGTGAAGGTGTTTGGCTGGGTCATGCTCCTCAACTTCGTGATGATGTTCGTGCTGCAGCCGATGCTGGCCGGATTCACCGCCCGGGCGAACTATCGGCTCTTGCTGGTGGGGGCGTTCTCGATGATGAGCCTCGGCATGCTGATCATGTCACTGGGCAGCCTCCTGGGGCTGCTGTTGGGCACGGCCTTCATGACCGTCGGAGAGATCTTCCTGTTCCTGCGGGGGGACCTCGAGCTCGTCGCGCAACTGCCTGAACAGCCGGCGATTGCTTTTGGCATCCAGCGATTGACCGCGGGAGTGGGCGGCTTGCTGAGCGGCATCGCGGGCGGGTCGCTCTTCGCGCACTACAAGGCCGCCAACACGTTGGGGATGTTCTGGGTGGCGGTTGCTTCGCAGTGCGCGCTGGCCGCGCTCCTGAGCCTGGCGTTCGCTCGCGCGCCCGCTCCGGCCATGCCCGCGCTCGCGGAGCCGTCACGCTGAACCACGCCGGGCCGCGTCTCGCGGTCCGCTCGGTCCGACATCTCATTGGAGCAACCCATGAAGCGCGACGCGGACGACGGGGCCGAGTGCGGCGGTGCCGCGTCCCCGGCGTTGGACACCACGCTCATTCACGTGGGAAGCAATCCCGCGCAACAGCACGGGTTCGTGAATCCTCCGCTCTATCGGGGCTCCACCGTCCTGTATGGCAGCGTCCAGTCCATGGAGGAGACCGCTAGAGACCGGCTGAAGCGCACGCTGCCAGCCTACGGGCGCTTTGGCTCGCCGACGTGCCGGGCATTGGAGTCGGCGCTGGCCGAGCTGGAGGGGGGCTATGCTTCCGTGTGCACGGTCTCGGGACTGGCGGCCATCACCACGGCCATCCTGGCCTTCGTGGAGACTGGCGACCATATCCTGGTGAGTGATTCAGCCTACATGCCCACCCGCAACTTCTGTGACTCCCTGCGGCGGTTCGGTATCGAGGCTCAGTATTATGACCCTTGTATCGGGGGGGCGATCGAGGCGCTGCTCCGGCCCAATACCCGGCTGGTGTTCCTGGAGTCGCCCGGCTCGATGACCTTCGAGGTGCAGGACATCCCGGCGATCAGCGAGGTCTGCCGGGCGCGGGGCATTGTCACCCTGGTGGACAACACCTGGGCGACGCCCTTGTTCCTCAATCCCTTGACGCTGGGAGTGGATGTCGTCATCCATTCCGCGACCAAATACATCACGGGCCACGCGGACAGCCTTCTGGGCGCGATTGTCTGCAACGAGGCCATCTATCCGCTCGTGCGCGCCAGTTCCATCCGCTTGGGGCAATGCGCGGGGGCCGATGATGTCTATCTCGGCCTGCGTGGACTCAGGACGCTGACGGTCCGGCTGCGTCAGCATCAGCACCAGGCGCTGACCTTGGCGCATTGGTTGGTCGAGCGCCGGGAGGTCGCCGAGGTGCTCTATCCGGCCCTGCCGGGAGACCGCGGCCATGCGCTCTGGAAGCGGGATTTCAAGGGGGCCTCCGGGCTCTTGGGTGTCGTCTTGCAGCCCCATCATGACAAGGCATCGGTGGATGCGATGCTCAATGCCTTGCGGCTCTTCGGCCTGGGGCATAGCTGGGGCGGCTTCGAGAGTCTGATCGTCCCTGGGGATCCGTCCGCGTACCGCCTGCCTGGGCAGTGGCAGCGCAGCGGGGCGCTGCTGCGCATTCACGTAGGCCTGGAAGACATGGCCGACCTGAAGGCCGACCTGGCCGAGGGCTTCCGGCACCTGTCTCGGTAGCGAGAAGCGCGGCGGGGGCCGCGCGTTGACTCAGACCGCCCAGTAGTAGCTCCACTTGAGCATCACGGCATCCGTGGCGGGGCCCGAGCCCAGGTTCCGCGGCAACAAGGTGGTGGGCATCCGCTCGTCGTCGAAGACCTTCAGCCCCTGCTGCGAGCGCGTATAGACGAAGAAGAACGTCGAGCCCAATCGATACTCCCAGCGGAGCACCAGACTCAGGTTGAGTGCCGTGTCATAGAAGTCATCCGCCTGTCCCTCGGTGGGGCGCAGCGCGGCGAAGCGGATGGCCGTGCGCTCCTCATCCGAGGTCGCCTCGAAGAAGGGGCCGTAGATGCCATAGTCGGTGAAGAGCTGGGCATACCCCTGCAGGGTCAGGTTGGGACGCAGGACCCACTGCTGGCGGACGGTCATGGAGAGATAGTTGGACTGCAGGTTTCCGAGGAGGAACAGGTTGTTCCCCTGATTCGCCACGAATCGCGGGCCGTACTCGGTGCGGTCATCCAGTATCTCGAAGCGCGTCTCCAGCGCCGGGTGGGGCCGCAGCGTGAGAATGAGATCCGCCCCCCACGCCCACGCGCCCGGGGCGGGGCCGCGGTCGTGGTACGCCGCCGCCAAGTAGCCCTGTAGCTGGGCGACCCGGTTGCTATTGGTCTTCCAGTTCAAGAGCAGGAAGTCGCTGAACTCTTTCTGCAAGGGGATGCCCGTGCCCGCCAGCTCGCGGACGTCGTAGCCGCCCACGTTCATGCCCATCTGCATGCCCAGGGTGTCGGAGCTGGGCAACTGCGCGGTGACATCCAGGGTCACTCGACTGCCGCGATTGATGAGTCGTCCATCCGTCGTCCAGGCCGTGGAGCCAATGAGATTGACGGAGAAATCCCGCAGGGGGCCGAAGCCGTTGGGGCGCTGGTATCGCAGTTCGACACGCGGCGCCTGCTCGTTTTGAGTGCGCTGATAACCGGTGGCGTTCAGCTCCAGCGTGGGCGTGGAGAAGTCATAGCCCAGGTCCCATCGGAAACCCTCTCCACCGAACTTTCCCGCGCGCACGTAGCCGCCGTAGCCCCCATCCCCAGGGTGCAGGAGGGTTCCATCCCGGAGGGTCCGCTCTGGTAATCCTCCCACGACGCGGCTGGCGCTCACCTGTCCGAGCAGTCCGTATGCACTGTCGGCGGTCTTCAGATCGAAGTCGGCCGCGACCCCCATTCCTCCTTGGGCCAGGCACTCCGCGGGGCGCTGCTTGCCCAGCGCGGCTTTCTCGATCGTGCACTCCCCCACCACAGGGATGGCCGAGGCGACACTTGCGCCAATGCGAGAGTTCTCGCCCACCGAGCCGCGCACCACCGCGGCCAGGAAGTTGGTCGGAGCCTGGGGGCTGCTCGGCAGGGAGTCATTGGTTCCCAGGTGCAACGGGCGGCTGGCATGCAGACGCCACCGTCGATCGGGAACCTCATCATCTTGCGCCTGCCAGGGGCTCGTGACGAGCGCGTCCAGTACGCCCACCTCCACGCCCTTGCTGGCCGTGCCCGTCAACTTCGCCGCGCCGAAGATGGGCGTCTCCAGCCCGATGCGCCGCGAGTAGAAGAGCGACTGGGCGGGCTGCCCCAACTCGCTGCCCACCGGCTGGAAGAGCTCCAGGCCTTGCGTGAAGAAGGGGCGCTTCTCCGGGAAGAACGTTTCGAAGGTGGTCAGATTGAGGGTGAGTTGGTCCGCTTCGACTTGGCCGAAGTCCGGGTTGAGGGTGGCGTTGAGCGCCAGGTTGCTGGTGAGCGCCGCCTTCAGGTCCAACCCCAGGTCAAGCGTTGGATCCAACCGTCGAGGTTCGGGTCGGGTGACGTCCGAGAACTGGGGCCGCAAGAGGCTGCGGGTCGCCAGGTATGGCACCATCTCCAGCGAACGCTGGGGCCTCAATCCCTCCATGCCCGTCAGATGTCCGAGCCGCGAGACGTTCGCGTTGCTCGTGCGAGGGTTGTCGACCGATTCAATCTCCTCGTTGAGTCGGGCAATCTCCCGGCGCACCGAGAAGCCCCAGGTCTGCATTGGGGCCTCGGGAAATCGCAACACGGACAGGGGAATGGCGAACTCGGCGACCCAACCGTCGTTCACCGTGCGCGTCGCTCCGTCCCAGACGGCGTCCCAATCGGTGGTGAAGTTCCGGTCGTCGAAGAACAGCCCATCGCCGTGGACGCCGCCCGCGCTCAAGTAGAACGAGTACGCGGTACGGTGGTCATGCGTCGAGTCAATGATGAGCTGCACCGAGTCCGTGGTGGGGAAGGTATCTCGACGCGCCAGTCGCTGGTCAATGAGCGCAGGCTGCGAGTCTCGGGCGATGACGCCGAAGTAGACGTGGTCCGAGTCATAGAGAATACGGACCTCCGTGCGCTCGCTGGGAGCCGCCCCCGCGTTCGGGAAGCGTTGAACGAAGGCGTCGAAGACAGGCGCTTCCGCCCAGGCGGGTTCATTCAACTGCCCGTCCACCTGGATGCGCTCAGTCACGGGCGTCGCTTGGATGAACTGATTCCGGCCGGGGCCCTCCACGGCCGCGCCGGCCGCCATGGCATACAGCAGCACTGCGAACATCAGCCCGTGCTGCAGCACCTCAGCCCCCCTGTCTCTGCCACTCATGTCCTGGCTCCGAAGTGACGCGTGATTCCTCCGAGAGCAACTCGTGGCACGCGCGAGCAGGCCGCCTTCTTTCACAGCTTCATTCGTCTGTCATCACCTCACCGGCGCTGCTCGAGTCCTCGTTGCTTGACCGCGCTTTCATTCACCGCCGCTGATGCAGCGCTTGCCCATGCACACCCTGGTCGGCATGGGAGGGGGCTTCCGTTTCCGCGTCTCGGAGCGTGAGGGCATTGTGGATGCGCCACATGGACTCCCAAGCACTGCTTGGAGGGGGCCGCGCGACCATGACCCTGGGTCAGCCTGGACGTCGCGGCTCGGAGGGACAGTCGTCCAGGGGCGCCGCGGTGCGCGAACACGTGGTGGGCAGGAGGGGCGCATGCCCTGGCTGGGAAGAGGTGTTTCCTCGGTGCGCCTGCGCTTGCTTTGGGTCGCGTTGTCTCGTGATGGCGAGGTTGCCCCTGGGCTTCAGCGGGACCGTGAATCGAGGTGCGGACCTGATGTGCTGTTCGACCGGCGGTAGCGCGCGGGGGTTGTCCCCAGGTGCTGTTTGAACGCCTTGCCGAAGGCCGCTTCGGACCGGTAGCCGATACGCTCGCCGATCTCGCCCACGTTGTCCTGACCGTGGAGTAAGTGGTTGCAGGCCAGCGTCATCCTCACGCGCGTGAGGAATTCCCACATCGTCATGGCGGCGCGTGCCTTGAAGTGCCGCGCATAGGTGGCGCGTGACATGGCGGCAAGCTCGGCCAGGGCGTCGAGGGTCCAGGCTCGTTCGGGCGTTGTGAGCATGGCCTGCACGGAGGGGCCGAGGCGTGCATCCGAGAGGAGCGTCAGCGTGCCGGGCGCTGCGTCCTGGCGCTGGCCATGGACTCGCAGCGCCAGTGTCAACAGTGCCTGGCTGAGCGACGTGACGATCGCCAGCGCCCCCGGGGCGCGTGCGCCGGCTTCCTGGCGCATGAGCTCGATGACTGCTTGCAGCGCTGGAAACGCCGCGCTCTCACGCAAGGACACATGCAGTGGGTCGGGCAGGGTTCGCACGAGCAGCGTGGTCGAACCGGGTCCGTGGACGAAGCGGCCGCAGAGCAGGTCGACTTCGGCGGCGCCTCGGCCTGTCTGACGTAGCGGCAGCATGCCGTTGTGTCCGCCACGTGCCTTACGGTCTGGGGTGTTCGCGGTGCGCGCCGGAACTTGGAGCGTGTGTGCGTGGCCGCGCGGGAAGAGGATGAAGTCGCCTTCTCGAAGAGGGAACGTTCGGCCACCTGATTCCATCAGACAGCTTCCGGCGAGCACGAGATGGAACAGCACCTGTCCTTCTGGTGCCGCGTCGTGCGGAACCGAGAAGGGACCTTGAAACAGGCACCTCAGGTCGAGGCTGGCCTGGGGCCGGGTGAGCTGGATGAACTGGCTGAGTGCGTCCATTGAGACGATCTCGCTAGAAGTTGATTGAATCGAGCATTCAACGGCTCGGACCGGTGCGCAAGAGTGCATCCAACAGCGCGGCATCAGGGCCGGCGCGGTGACACTGGGAGCACACCTTGTTGGACTGGGTCGAGTATCGGAAGGAGTTGCTGGGGCGTATTGGCGAGATTGGCCGAATCTCGCCGGATACCGTCAAGGGCTATCAGACCTTGTCGGGCGCCAGGATCGGGAGCCTGGATGCCAAGACGCGCGAGTTGATTGCGCTGGCCGTGGCCGTGACGGCCCGCTGCGACGGCTGCATCACCGTTCATGCCGCCGAAGCGCTCAAGCACGGCGCCACACACGAGGAGATGGCGGATGCGCTGAGCGTGGCGATCTCAGTGAATGCCGGGGCCGCGTTGGTGTACTCGGCTCGGGTGATGGATGCGGTGCAGGCACACGCGAAGACCTGAGCGCATTGGCGACGTGCTGCCCGAGGCCCTCGATGCCCTGCGCTTCGTGGTCCGTGGAGCGCATGTCCCGGTTGACGCGGAGCTCGCACGCGGTCTGCTTGATGCTCGCTTCGCAGAGGAACGGGCGATGGCTTGGATGGCAGCTCGGCCCCCCGCTCACGCTTGCGTGGCGGCGAACCTGCGTTACGTCGAGTGCATGATTGAGCCACGCATCGCGACTCGCGACTACACGATCCCCGAGGGTTGCCCCAGCTGCTCGGCGGACCTCGCCGTGCGTGTCTCGGTCGCTGGGCCGAGCGGAGTCTGCAAGCACTGTGGATGGCTGGGACGACCCGTCATCACTGTGACGCACCAGGGGCTGCGCGTTAGCTATGAGGGCGCGCGTGCTTGATGGGGGCACAGGCGTGCTCGGACGGCGCCATCGTGTCGCCCGAGCACGCCTGGAGCGGCGAATCAGATACAGCGAGTCTTTCCTGGGACGATGGTCGAGCAGTAGAAGATGTAGCCGCCAGGGCAGCTGGACGAAGCCGCCCCACTCGTGGCGCACATTCCGGCGGGGCATCCATCCATGTTACAGGTCGTGGGGCCCGTTGGGAGCGTCAGAGACTGCGTGGCACCGGCGGTCTCGGGCGCCTGCGCTTCCTCGGGCGTCTGGGGACCGCACGCCGCCAAGCCCAACGACAGGCACAACGTTAGCAGCACCTTCTGCATTGTGGTGACCTCCTGCGGGGAGATGCCAGTGTACACGATGCAGACGCCTGAGAGGGATAGGGCCCGTTGAAGGACGCGCTGCCCCAGTGCGGAGATTCCCTTGAGTGGAAGAAAACCCTGTCGAGTTGCTGGGGCTTGCAAGGGGCCACGGCTGTGCGCGCTGCCTGTGGAGGTGAGCGGGCTGGGCCGAATTGACTGTCTGATTCCGGACAGTCCGGGGGCGCTTCACCCGGCTTGCTATAGGTCGAGGTGCAAGGTCTCGGGAAACCGGGAGACCTCCATGCATGCCAATGGCTTGTTCTTGTTGACAGGGGCGACGGTGCCTGGCCAGGGGTTCCAGGTCAGCAGCGAACCCACCGTGCTCAGCGGGGCATTCCATGCAGCGGCGCCAAAGCTCGGGGTGAGACCCGGTTGCGTGTAATTGAATTGCGCGCAGGTCTGGAAATAGAAGCTCCACTGGTCGGGACCCGTGCGAAACCCGTAGACCGTGGTGAATCCAAGCGTCGAGACGTTCTGGTACTCCTTGGCGCGCTTCCGATTCATGTAGACCAGGACCTGCCGGTTGTAGAGCGCGGGGTCGCAGCGTGAGATGAGTTGCGAGTTCGCTGGACGCGCGGCCATGTAGAGCCGGTCCATATAGTCCTGCGCGCCTTGGTCTCCACCGTGCTGGGTGAGCCGCATGCCGTTGGCATGATAGACGCGAAGACGGTTCGTGATCGTGTCGCGCTCGACGTAGACGCTGCATCCCGAGAGATTGGCGGTGAAGAAGAAGTTCGCCCGATCGCTGAGCTCCATTCCCACGATGAGGTTCTCTTTGAAGGGGAGATAGAACGCGGGTTTCCAACCACGACTGCCATTCTTCTCGAACTTGATCTTGTACTGGGCAATACCACCCGCATTGACGTCGAAGTAGCAGGTGGCCGGGACGTGCGGGTGGTCCGGTTGGACGGTGAAGCAGTGAAGGTTGGCGTTGATCCCCAGGTTGGCTGGAGTGGGCGCGTGATTCACGCTGGCCAGCGCTTGCCCTGCGCCGTTCGTGACGCCGTACCCGGCGAAGTCGCTACCCAACACGGTGTGCGCTGCGAGGAACTGTGCCTTCTGGGTCGCGAACTGCTGGGTGAGGAGCGCCGTCATGGGCTGGAATCTTCCCTGATGATAGGTCGGGATTCCCGTCAAATCTCGTTGGGGTGGATTTCTGTTCGTGGATGATTGCTCTCGTCCTCCCGATGGCCTCACCGTAATCTCCCTGGGATGACCTCTTCGCGCGCCGCGGATGCATTTGAAGAGCTGGCGTCGTTCCTGGAGGCGAACGGCAAGGGCCATTGGGTTCGGCGCGGGACGCCAGCCGATGACGCTCCGAGTCCGCTCTGGGCGCATTTGATCCCCGCCTCGCTGCGCGCATTCGTCGCGCGCTGTGGGTATCCGTCGCTCCTGGCTCCGAGAGTCCGCATCGCATTCGTGCCGTTGCGCTTGCAGCCAGCACTCGGGCTCGCGGAGCCAGGCTTCACCTGGAACCTGTACAAAGCGCTCCTTCAATCAGCGGTGCGTCGTGCCAATGGCGCCTTCTTCGCGGGCGCCGACTTCTCTGAAGTCGGCGGTTGGTGTCTGCGGCACGACGGAACTGGCGAGCGCGTGTGGCGCGTCGAGGACGGCCTCGTGTTTCCTCAGGAGGACGAGGGCTCCTTCGAGGAGTGGTTCGTGATGCAGCTCGAGTCCGTACGACGCGCGGCCAGCAAGAAAACCGTGACGGATGCTCCCACGCAGAAGCGCAAGGCTCGACCGGCGAGCGACCCTGCCGCCGATCTCCGCATGTACGAAGAGTTCGTGCCCGCGTATGCCGTGGCCGTGACTCCGGATGCCAGATGGACCAATGGGACGACCCAGTCAGAAGGAGCGTTCCGCGAGGACAAGCCCGAGGGGTTCTTTCGTTTCTTCTACGAAACGGGAGCACCCCTGGCCTCCGGTCACTTCGTGAACGGAGTTCGCCAGGGGCCCTGGCAGTACCATCTGCCGCCGAGCCATACCGAGGATGCTTCGGAGAAGCGGCTCTGGGGACGTGGCGAGGTCAAGGATGGGCTCGAGGAGGGCCCCTGGGTCGGCTCCGATGAATGGAGCCCGGTGGAGTTGACGCGCGTGTTTCGGGCAGGGGTCCTCGACGTACCCGAAGTGCTGGGTTCCGTCGCTCGAAAGGAGTGAGGTCGCCATGAACGTGGTCATCACTGGGGCCAGTCGAGGCATTGGCCTGGAGCTGGTTCGGCAATGCCTCGCCCGTGGTGATGTGGTCCATGCCGGGGTGCGTGCGCCCAGGCGGGCCACGGAGCTTGCCTCGCTCGTTCGGGGCTCCAGTGGACGGCTTCATGTCCACATGCTCGATGTGGCTGACGAAGCGAGCGTGCAAGTCTTCGCAGGCGCGCTCCCTGGCCCCGTGCACTTGCTCATCAACAACGCCGGTGTTCGAAGCCGTCCGGATGCGCTCGCGGGGTTGGACAGCGAGGACTTGATTCGGACCTTTCAGGTGAACGCCGTGGCGGCGCTCCGCGTGACCGTGGCACTGCTTCCGCAGTTGAGAGCGGCGGGTGGCGCGAAGGTGGCCAATCTCAGCTCGAACCTTGGCTCCATCACGGACAACAGCTGGGGTGGCGCCTATGGCTATCGGATGTCCAAGGCGGCGTTGAACATGGCCACTCGTTCGCTGGGGCATGACCTGAAGGAAGATGGCATCCTCGCGTTTGCCATGAGCCCCGGTTGGGTGCGAACAGACATGGGCGGCAGTGAGGCGCCCACGGCCGTGGAGGTCTCGGTGACGGGGTTGCTCACGGTGCTTGCCCGCCTGGGCGGCGAAGACACGGGTGGCTTCTTCGACTTCGAGGGACATCGCCTCTCGTGGTGACTGGCTTCGCACTCCGGCGCCTCTTGCTGTGGCGCCGGAGCGCGCGTGTCAGGGAGTTGCCGCGAGTCGCAGGGCGCGCAGGCGGAGTGGATCCGCGATGACGTCGATCTCGGTGATGCGGTCTCCGTCGAACTTGAGCCGGATGGCGAGCCGCAGCTTCCCCGCGGGCGCGATGACGGCTCCGGGAACTCCATCCACGAGCGCCACTCGGGCGAACCGGGCTCGGTCGGTGTGGAGTCGCGTCTCCTCGATGACTCGGTGGGCCCCGTGTACTTCGGTCGCGGCGTCTGCTCGGAGAACGAGGGGATCCGCGCGACGCACGACTCCAGGGGACAACACCGCGAGGAGTGCTTCGGCATCGCCCGCCCTTGTCGCGGCGAGGAAGCGCTCGACGATGGCGTAGCGCTGTGTCAGCTCTTCGCGCGAGGCCGTCGGGGCGCCCCTCACGCGATGACGGGCGCGGCTCGCCAGCTTCTTGGTCGCGACGGGCGTTCGCTCGACGACGGCGGCGATCTCCTCGAAGGGGAGTCCGAACAGGTCGTGCAGGACGAAGGCGATGCGCTCGGCGGGTCCCAGCCGGTCGAGGACCACGAGGAGCGCGAGCCCCACGGATTCGGCCCACGCGAACTGGTCCTCGGGGTGGGGGACACCTGATTCGACCTCGGCTCGCTCGTCCTCGGCAGGCTCCGCGTGCGCGTGGGCCCGGCGCTGACGTGTGCGCAGCATCTCCAGGCAGACCCGCGCGAGGAGGGTCGTCAGCCAGCCGGTCACGTTGAGGATGCCGCTGCTGTCGGCGTGGCTGGCCCGCAGCCACGTCTCCTGGACCGCGTCCTCCGCGTCATCGACGGAGCCGAGCATCCGGGATGCCATGGCGTGCAGCCGCTCTCGCGAGCGGTCGAACCGCTCGGCCAGTTCACTCTGATTTCGCACCGGTCACCTTTTCTCGCCTCGTTTCATCATCTCGTTGGGACGCGTGACGCGACGAGCGAGCGCAAGTGACACTGGAGACGAATATGCCCACCATGATGTTGCAGTACAAGGCAACAGAAGCGGCAGTGCCCGAAGTGATCAGCGCGGTCGAGGCGACCTTCGCGGCCTTGGAGCAGCGCAAACCCAAGGGCCTGGTTCGGTTCACCTACTATCGGAAGCCGGGGACCGCGGAGTTCGTGGGCGTGCTGGAGCTGGAGGAGGGCGTGGAGAATCCGCTCTTGGGCATTGAGGCAGCGAGGGCGCTGGTGGCCACCGTGACAAGGGTTGCCGTGGGGGCCGCGCCCATGCCTGTGCCCCTCGAACTGGTGGCCATGCACGACTCCCGCACCTGAGGTCTCGCCTCACACGGAGGGATGGCGCCCAACCGTTCGCCCGTCGGGCTGAGGGGCGTTGTCCCTCAATGGCTATCGGTGCCGCGCAACTTGCCGGTCATGACTCGCGCGACGACTTCTCCACGGCGTCTTCGCGCGGTGGAACTCGGGCACAGGCGCTTCGTCAGGGCGCCAATGCCTTCATCTTCCGCGTGCTCTCCGTGAGGAGATTGTCTCGCGACTCTGGGTTGAGGGCCGGGTCCTTGGGGGCTTTCTCAAGGGCTCGCGCGAAGGCTTGCCGCGCGGCTTCCTTCTGGCCCGCGGCCAGATAGCCATCTCCCAGACTGTCCGCCGCGTTGGCCGAGGCGGGGTGGAAGTGCTCCGCGAGTCGGAAGGCGAGGACGGCGCGCTCGGACTTTCCCTGGCCCAACAACTCGTAGCCCATCGCGACGAAGACGGATTCATCGACGAGGGGCTCCTCGGGAATCTCGCGCTCGAGTTGCTCGAGGGTGGTGATGGTCGCGTCGAACCCGCGGGCCTCTGCCTGGTCGAGGACGACGGTCGGAGGCGGCCGGGCGGGGAGGGCGGGCTCGTGCGCGAGAGTGGCCCTGGGGTTGTGGGCGACGAACTCGTTCATCCGCGTGAGCCCCGTGGCGTCCGCCTTGAGTTGGAGATCCAGGAACGCCTCGATGAGCCTGCAGCTCCAGGTGAAGCCCTCGCCGCTCGACGTGGGTGTCGTCCCCCCGGGGTTCGTGGGGAACTCCTTCGTGAAGCGCTGATGCAGATTGCCGTTGATGAAGCTGGAGTGGAACATCTGGGTCAGCGTCACCAGGTAGCGGTCGGAGTGTCGATAGGAGCGGACCGCGCTCAAATCAATCCACGGCTGCTGTCGTCGCAGGTCCAGGAGGGCGGCCTGCATCCTTCGCGGCGCATGGCGATATCCCTGGGTCACCGAGAGGATTCCAGGGTCGGCGGGTGGATGGGGGAACCCATAGGTCCCGTCCAGCCCCACGACCGCGGAGACGTTGGGGTTCTGCATCGCGAAGAGGACGGCCGCGCTGCCACCCATGCTGTGACCGACCATGGCGAGCCGAGTCGGGTCCACGTTGGGCAGGGCGCTCACCACGGAGGTTGCGAACTCGAAGTCCCGCACCGTGATGTCGACCTCGGCGGGGGTGAGGCCCAGGATGGGCTCATCGCTGCTCGGCCCCAGGGTGAGGACCGTGGCGACGACGTAGCCATGGCTGGCGAGGTACTCGGCCAGCGTGGCGTTCGTCGTGAGCATGGCTCCCTGTCCTCCCGTGGTGAGGACGAGGGGAAAGCGCCCGGCGGCGACAGGCGCGTTGGCGGAGGCGTTCACGGGTGTGGCGGCCAGGGCCGGATAGGACTCGGCCTGGCTTTGTCGGTAGACCCCGCCGTCTCGCTCGGCGAGGAGGGCCTCGATGTTCGCGAACGACTTCGGTGCGCTCCCACTCCCGCCTCGGAAGTAGTCCTCGAAGCGGAGCGGGTGGCCTAAACTTCGCGCGGCCGGATACCAGACGCTGATTCGCATCGGCCGGCCCTGGGTATCCGCCGTGAAGCCCTTTCCGTAGGGCCGCGTCGTGGCCCAGGCGCGGCTCGTGTCGAACCGGTAGAGGACCTGGTAGCCGACGGCATGGGGACCCGGGCGCAGGTCTCCCCAGAGGGGACTCGGCGCGGGGGGCGCTTCCTTGGCCGCCGTGGGCAGTCCCACCCCCAGCACCACGCACACGCTGAACGCCACGACGCTCGCTCGAGTCATTCCGGTCTCCCGGTCCGCGCCCCGCGGACGCCCCCTCTTCACGAAGAAGACGGGAGACGATTGCAGGGCGGTGGATGGGAGCCCGTGAGTCCGCGGAGCAGTCGAGACGGGCCAGCGGCAGGGCACGGCTTGCGTGCCCTTCAGCGCCGTGGCTCCTGGTGGAAGGGGGGCGTCAGAGCGCGGGCTGTTCGCGCAGCATCAACGGCTCCACCTGTCGTTGGAGGGCCTGGAGCTGGGTGAGCTTCTCCCGCAGCTTGATGCGCATGTCGCGCTCGTCGGTGTGGAGGACCTCGTCGTGCAAGTCCTCGATGCATTCCCCCAGACACGAATGGAGGAGGTGGATCTGCTGCTGGGAGAGCTCCAGAACCATGGGACACCTCTCGGTCAGCGAAACGGCGGTGGCACTCCTCCCCCCCACACCGGGAAGAGGGGGGCGAGCGTAGCGCGTGCGTGACGGCCACCCCGGCGACCCACCGGGTGAATCCCTGAGAGGTGTTGGATGCTGGACACTCGCACCCCGAGGCGCTGGCCAGAGTCCGCGCCGCTCTGGCGCACGACTCGATGGCGAGCTTCGTCCCGGTTCGCGACGAACCGCGCCCCGCCTGCTCGGAGACTCCGAGCGCGATGGGGCGCGGGGGCGCGCGATGCGGCACCTCGGTGAAGAGGCGCCGCACCTCGCGCGACGACTACCGCAGCGCGATGAGCGAGGCCACGAGCAGCGACACGACGCTCATGACCTTGATGAGGATGGCCACGCCCGGACCGGAGGTGTCCTTGAACGGGTCGCCCACCATGTCGCCGACGACGGCGGCCTTGTGGACCTGCGAGCCCTTCGCGTGGCCCGGCAGCTTGCCCTTCTCGATGAACTTCTTGGCGTTGTCCCACGCGCCGCCGGCGTTGGCCATGTAGAGGGCCATGGTGGCACCGACGACGAGCGCACCGGCCAGCAGACCCGCCAGCGCACCCGGGCCCAGCAGGTAGCCCACGAGCGGCGGAGCCACGACGGCCACGAGGCCCGGGAAGATCATCTCGCGCAGGGCGCTCTTGGTGGAGATGTCGACGATCTTCTTCGGATCCGGATCCGCCTTCAGCTCCATCAGGCCGGGAATCTCGCGGAACTGACGGCCAATCTCCTCGACGATGGCGCCAGCCGCGCGACCCACGGCGAGCATGGTGGAGGCGCCCACCAGGAACGGCAGGATGGAGCCGAGCAGCAGGCCCACGATGACGTTCGGGTTGGTCAGCATCAGGCTCATCTCGGGGAGACCCGCCGCGATGCGCGTGTGGTTGACCTCGAGGTTGAACGCGGAGAAGAGCGCGATGACGGTGAGCGTCGCGGAGCCGATGGCGAAGCCCTTGCCGATGGCCGCCGTGGTGTTACCCACCGCGTCCAACTCGTCGGTGATGGCACGAACCTCGGGACCCAGGCCGGACATCTCGGAGATGCCGCCCGCGTTGTCGGAGATGGGGCCGTAGGCGTCCACCGTCATCACGACGGCCGTGCCGCCCAGCATGCCCACCGCGGACATCGCGATGCCGTACAGGCCGAGCGCGCGGTCCGCGATGTACGCCACCAGCGCGATGGTGGCCATCGAGATGCCCACGCTCTCCATGCCCACGGCGAGGCCGCGGATGAGGTTGGTGCCCGCGCCCGTGATGGAGGCCTCGGCGATGCGCTGCACCGGCTTGGCCGACGTGTAGTAGTCCGTGACGAGGCCGATGATGGCACCGCCAAACGCGCCCGCGGCCAGCGCCACGGTGATGGCCTGCGACAGGCCGAACACCTGCATCATCACGTAGGCCAGACCCACCAGGATGACCGGGGGCATGATGAGCGCGCTGCGCAGCACCTGCGCCGGGTTCATGTGCTTGAGGGCGCGCGCGATGAAGATGCTCAGCACGCTGACCACCAGACCCACCGCGGAGAGCACCAGCGGCAGCACCACGCCCGCCAGCTTCGCGGTGCCCGTGGCCGACGCGTCCGCGACCAGACGGGACAGGTCCGCCGAGCTCGCGGTCAGCGCCATGGCCATGGCGGCGACGATGGCGGCGACCATGGACTCGTAGATGTCGGCGCCCATGCCCGCGACGTCGCCCACGTTGTCGCCCACGTTGTCGGCGATGACGCCCGGGTTGCGGGGGTCGTCCTCGGGGATGTTCTCGATGACCTTGCCGGCGATGTCGGAGCCGACGTCGGCCGCCTTGGTGTAGATGCCGCCACCCACGCGCGCGAAGAGCGCGATGGAGCTGGCGCCCACGGCGAACGAGTGGAGGATGGGCGAGAGCTGCTCATGGCCGCGGAAGAAGTAGTAGACGCCGCCCATGCCGATGAGGCCGAGGCCCGCGACCGCCAGGCCCATCACGGCGCCGCCGTCGAGGGCGACCAGCAGGGCGTTCGGCTTCGAACCCAAGCGCGCCGCCTGCGCGGTGCGGACGTTCGCGTACGTGGCGGCCTTCATGCCGATGTAGCCCGCGAGGAGCGACAAGCACGCGCCGACCACGAAGCTCGCGCTCGCGATCCACCCCAGCGCCAGGCCGATGATCACCGCGACGACCGCGCAGTACGCCGCGAGCACCTTGTACTCTCGGACGAGGAACGCCATCGCGCCCTCGCGGATGTAGCCCGCGATGCGGTTCATCGTCGCGTCGCCGTCCGGGAGCGCCTTGACGCGGAAGTAGAAGAACGCAGCGAACAGCAACCCCACGGCGCCGATGACGCCCGGTGCGACTGCCCAGAAATTCGATTCGAGACTCGACAACTCCATCCAATCCTCCAGAGCAATCCCGGGGCCCGACCTCCCCCTCTGGGGCGCTCGTACGCCGCACAGTGTGCGCGCATGGCCTATACGGGATTTCCGAGCCATCTGGGAGCCTTCTCGACAGATGCGGGCCGGATGACCGGCAGCCTGGGGGGCCCGGAGGTGAAGCTGTGGGGTCCGCTCCCTGGAATGAGCGGTTCCTGTGGGCCGCTCACCCCCTTTGGAGCACACGCACGGTGCTGGGCGCGCGCAACGCCGGCTCCTCCATTGGTTGGAGGGCCTACGAAGTCCCTTGGGCAGAGCGGGGTCTCCGTGGCGGGTGCGAATCACCCCGCTACGCTCCGGGGCGAGCCGTCATGAATCAACGGCGGGGCGGCAGCCGCGCCAGGGCTTGCTGGAACTTCTCGAACGCGCGCGCTGGGGTATCCGCCTCGGCCTTCTGCGGAGGATTGGGCTGGGGGACGAGGAGCTGGCGGCGCGCTTCTTGGATCTCTGCTGCTGACATCGAGGGCGTCTGGGCTTGAAGCCATGCGGACAGGGCCTGGCCCAGGGCCTCGGCGCTCTCGTAGCGGGCCGTCGGGTCGGCCCGCATCGCGCGTTGGAGAATCTCCGAGAGCCGGGCGTCCATCGTGGGCACGCGCGTGGTCAGCGGGATCAACTGGTCGTTCCGCGCGGAGTCGAACCACGCGGACTCATGCTCACCCATGAAGGGGAGCTGGTCGCACAGCAGGCGGTACAGCACCACGCCTGCGACGTACACATCCGAGCGAGCATCCAGGGCGCCTCCCCGAATCATCTCGGGCGAGAAGAACATGACCTTGGGGCCCATCACGCCCTCCGTGCGAGGAGGCGGAAGCCGGCCCGTGCCGAACCCGCCGAGCTTCACCTCGCCCGTGGAGAGGACATGGATGTGGGTGAGACACAGTGCGTCGTGGGTCATTCCCAGGGACTCGCCATGCTCGCCACGCAGGGTGTGCGCGAAGTGCAGCGCGCGGCACACGTCGATGAAGATGCTCACGGCAATGGGCGCGGGAATGCCTCGGTGTCCTTGCGTTCGTCTGACGTTGTGCAGGACGCCGACCAACTCCTTCCCGTCCAGTGCGGCGGTGCCCAGGAAGTACTCTCCGTCGATGACTCCGAACTCGAGCACTTGGACGATGTTGTTGTGCCGGAGCTGCATCGCGAGCTGTGCGCCCTGACGATACCTCTCCAGCCATGATTCCTCAGTGTTCGACTCGAGGGGGAGCCGCAGGAGCTCGAGGGTCCGAGCTCCCTCGGGCGCCGTGGTGTCGAGTGCCCGGTAGCGCACGCCATGCAATTCGAAGTTGAGCCGCTCCAGGAGTTCAAACCTGCCGAATCGGGTCGTCATGCGGAGGGCAGTCTGACCCGAGGCCGGAACGCATGGCAAATGCGAGCGCGGCGGGGGCCGGCGCGGCGACTGGCTACAGCGAGGTGCTGTAGAGCGGAATCTGCTGCTTGAGCCAGGGGATGTAATGGGAGACGCGCGCGTAGACGCCAGGGAGTCCTGCTCGTGCGCAGCCCACGCCGAAGCTGGTGATGCCTTGCAGGACGTACTTGCTCCCAGCCTTCACAATCAGGGGACCTCCGCTGTCACCCTGGCAGGAATCCTGTCCGCCCCGTGCGTAGCCGGCCCCGAACATGGCTGCCTTGTCGATGGAGATGCCTTGATTGCTGTAGTTGGCTCGGAGGGTCGCGTCGTTGACCACTGGGACCTCCACCTGCATCAGGATGGGCGAGGTCGAGAAGCCCCCTTCTCGCACCAGCCCCCAGCCCGCGGTGGTCATGAGCGTGCCCTCCGGGACGATCTCCCCTGAAGCCGGCAGGCAGATGGGGCCCACCACGAGCCCGGGCGTGGTGGCGGGCGCGGGGCGGATGCCGGAGGACAGGCCACAGGCGCTGGTCCCCGTGGGGAGCCCGACGAACTTGATGGGCTTCTCGAGCTTGAGGATGGCGATGTCGTTCAGCGTCGTGTCCGGGTTGTACTGCGGATGCGGAATGGCGCGGGTGACGCGGACACTGATTTGCGTGGACGAGGGCTTCTCCAAGTCGTGCGCACCCGCGACCGCGACGAGTCCGGTGCTTCCATCCGCGATGCAGTGCGCCGCCGTCACGACGATGTCGCTCTGCTCCTTGGCGCCGACGCGGAGCAACGAGCCGCCACAGAAGTGGATGCCATTGGACTGGAGGCTGATCATCCACGGGAAGGAGTTCGGGCGAGCCTCGACGCCCCCCACAATCGGCTGTCCTTGCGACGCCACCTCGGCGACCGGCTCCTGCTCCAGCCCCGTTCCACCACAGCCCAGCAGACCCACCGCGACAATCCAGCCACTGACGAAGCGCAAAGCGCCCTCCTGTTTCGAGTTGCCCGGCCCTTCGCAAGGCATGTGCCACGCTCGGGCGCGGATGCTGTCGAGGAGGGCTGGCCGCGCGATGGGGAACTCGGGGCTCGCTTGACACGTCACGCTGCACGCAATGCCGCGAGGTGACGCGTCAGGTGTGTGTCAATGGAGCACGCGGCACGGGCTCGGGGCTTGACCCCGGCGATGCCGAGCGCCGCCAGCAGCAACGCCGCGCCGGCGAACAGCCCCATGCGCAATGCGGAGAGCCGCCTCGCGCCGAGCGAGTCGTTCACCACGCGCGTGAGCGGCGCCACGTCATGGAGCGGGATGTCCTTGTCCACCGCGCGCGCCGCCTCGATGCTCGGGCGCAGGGATTCCAGGGGGACCGTCGTGGGGCGCACCACCAGCCCCAGGTGCAGCGCGGGCCGCTGCGTCAGCGCCCAGTACGCGGTCGGCTGGGCGGCGGTGGGGATTCCGGTCTCGTGCAGGTCGTCGAGGATGCCTACGATCGTCGCCCACTGGGCCTCCTTTGCGTGGACCCGCAGCCGCTTCCCCAGGGCATTGCCGTGCGGCCAGTAGAGCCGAGCGAAGGTCTGGTTGATGACGAGCGCCCAAGGCGCCTGCCGGTCGTCCGACTCCTGGAGCATGCGGCCTTGGAGCAGGCGCGCTCGCAGCGTCCGCAGGTAGTGGGCGGACACAGCGCGGTACTGCACCGCGGGCAGTTGCTCGCTGGGGTCGAGCGTGCGCCCTTCGATGTCGAAGCAGTTGTGTTGCTGCCCGGAGAGCGGAAGGAGGTTGGCGAGCCCGGCGGACTCAACCTCGAGCAGTGCCTGGATTCGTTCCAGCCAGGCGCGCTGAAAGGCTTCTTGTCGCGGGGCGTCCGGGTAGCTCTCCTGCGGCACCGAGACCCAGCCCGCGAGGACGCCTTCGGCGGTGAACCCAGGGTCGATGTGTTGCAGCGCGAGGAAGCTTCGCACGAACAGGCCCGGCGAGAACTCATGCAACGGCAAGCAGCCTGATTGCTACCAATCTGGTGTCTCAACAATCAGGTGCGGTACACTGGCTCGCCGTGTTCGATTCCGTGACGTGCGTTCCCCAGGAATGAACGCGCACCCGGGGCGCGGTGTCCCGCTTCGCGGGGCACCTTTGGCCCGGCGTGGCTTGTGGATTGGGCACCCTGGAGGGGCATCGCGCGGATGAAGCGTTGACTCCGTGCGGGTGATGGGGGACGGGGAGGCATGGCACTGCGCAAGGTCCTGGTACCCCGTGAGATTGCTGGCGACCGACTCGACCGGTTCCTCACGAAGCATGTCCCCGGGCTGACCCCGGAGCGGGCCCGTGCGCTCTTGGACTCGGGCCGCGTGCGCATCCGGGGCAAGAAGGCGCAGGCCACGCGCAAGCTCTGGGGTGGGGAGGAGCTGGAGATCGAAACGCTGGAGCCTCGCCTGTCGCCGCATCTGTCGAGCGAAGGGCCTCCGCTCCCGGTCTTGTATGACGACGCGGCGCTCGTGGTGGTGGACAAGCCGCCAGGGCTGGTGGTCGAGCCCGAGGGGCGGGCGCCTTCCGTGGTGGGGCTGCTCGCGGCGCGCTGTCCTCCGTTCGATGTGGAGGGGCTCGCGCAGCCCGGGGTGGTGCACCGGTTGGATCGCGAGACGAGTGGCTGTCTGGCGCTCACGCGCACGGACCTGGCGACGGCGGCGTTGCTCCAGGCGTTCCAGGCGAAGCGCGTGGACAAGCGCTACCAGACGTTGGTGCTGGGGCGCCCGCCGGACACGGGGCGGTTGGAAGGGCCGTATGCCAGGGACCCGAAGGATCCGCGTCGCTTCACGACCCGCGTGCCCTCGGCGCGGCGGGCGGCGCTGACCTTCTCGGTGCGGGAGCGCTTCGCGGAAGGCGCGCTGCTCGACATTGACCTGGACACGGGCCGCACGCACCAGATTCGCGTGCAACTCTCCGAGGCGGGCTTCCCGGTGCTGGGGGATTCCCTCTATGGCTCGGAGGCCGCGCGTCAGCACCCCGCCGCGCTCGCGGTGGGGCGGCAGGCGCTGCACGCGTGGCGCCTGGAGGTGCCCTCGTCCGCGACGGGCAAGGTCGTCCACGTGGAGTCGGCGCTGCCCGAGGACTTCCTGCGAGGGCTCGCGCTCCTCAGGGGATGACGGGCAGGGCTCAAGCCCTGGATGGACGTCAGACCTGCGGATCGTTGGTTGGGGAGACGCGGAAGAGGCTGGCCATTCCCGGCTTGGAGCGGCGCAGCAGGTCCTCCAAGGTGTAGCGGTCCAGCGTCTCCAGGAAGGCACTCTGGGCCTCCGCGAGCACGCCCTTGAGTCCACAGGCCGCCGCGATGGGGCAGGTGTTCCGCTCGCGGTCGAAGCACTCCACCAGGTTGAAGTCCGGCTCGGCCGCGCGCACGACCGCGCCCAGCCGGATGTCCCCGGGGGGACTGGCGAGGAGGACACCTCCCGCGCGCCCAGGCCGGATCTCGACGTGGCCCAGGCTCCCCAGCGTCTGGACGACGCGGACCAGGTGGTGCTTGGAGATGCCGTAGGCGTCCGCCATCTCCTGTGTGGACGTCGGACGGTCGGGGTGTGCCGCGAGGTACATGAGGACGCGCAGCGCGTAGTCGGCGTGAAGGGTGAGATGCAAGGTCAGGCGGCTCCAGCGAGGGGCCCCCCTGGTGGTGTGCTCGGGAGGAAGGCATCCGCGTGGATGTCCTTCAGGGAGAACCCCGCCAAGAAGAGCTTCTTGCGCAGGGATAGCACCCCTTCGACGTTGCCGCAGAGGTAGGCCCGCCACCCCAGTGGACGCTTGGGCAGAATGGTGCGGACGAGCGCCTCGATGCTCCCTTCCTCCACGCCATCGCCGCCGCCGCACAGCACGTTCGGGCGGTAGTGGAAGTTCGCGTGCCGCGCCGCCAGCTCGCGCAGCGTCTCCACGAGATACAGCCCGCCCGGCTCCCGTGCGCCGTGAAAGAGGAAGAGCGGCCCCGTGTGCCCTTGCTCCAGCGCGTCCCGGGCAATGCCATACAGCGGCGCGAGTCCGGTTCCCGTGCCCGCCAGGAGCAGCGGCGCCTCGGAGGCCCCCGGTACGTAGAAGCAATCTCCCGCGGGGCCCTGCAGCGCGACCTGCTCGCCGGGGCGGGCCTCGCGGGCCAACCAGCCGCTCATGGTGCCGCCCGGGACCTGGCGCACGTGCAGCTCCAGGTGTTTCTCCCGAGGCAGGCTCGCCAGCGAGTAGCTGCGCGCGAGTCCGTCCGCGCGCAGCAGGGTGATGTACTGGCCCGCGCGATAGTCGAGCGGCGCCTCGGGCTCCAGGCTGACGCGCAGCACATCCGCCGTGAGCTGCTCCACGGCGGTGATGCGCGCGGGGACGCGCAGGTCTTGCGCCCCCGCGACCTCCAGGCCCGTGCCCTCGGGCAGCTTGCACATGCAGGCGAGAAAGTAGCTTCGGGCCTTGAGCGTGTCCTTGAGTCCGCTCTGCGCCGTGGGCGGCACGTTGCCCGCCACGCCTCGCATCATGCAGGACTGGCAGGCCCCCGCTCGGCATGAATGGGGAACCGCCACCCCTTGCCGCAAGAGGCCGTCGAGGACCGACTCCTCGGGCTCCAGCGGGTACCACGTGGACTCGACTTTCACTCTCGCCATGGCGTGGGCCCGGGTGCTTCAGCGGTTCAACACATCCGCGCGGGCGCCCTCGGCGACCGCCATCACCTGCCTCACGAGGTCCGCGGAGACACCCAGCTCCTCCAGCGTCCCCTGGAGGTGCTCCGCCACCGCGTTGAAGTGGATGTCATTGAGGCCCCGCTTCACCAGGTGCCGGTGGCCCTCGCGCATGTCCTTGCCCGAGTAGTGCGAGGGGCCGCCGCACACCATCGTCAGGAACGCCTTCTGCTTCGCGGCCTGCCGGTCCATGTCCACGTCTTCGAAGTAGTGGCTGATGCGGTCGTCCGCCAGGACCTTCCGGTAGAAGAGCTCCACGGCCGCCGCCATCGCCGGTTCTCCGCCCAACTGCTCGTACACACTCGACATGTCCGCGCTCCCTCGCCCGAAACCGGGCGCATAAAGATGCATACTGAATGCATCGTTTTGGGCGAGGCGTCAATTCGCGCGGGAAAGGGCGGCTGCTCGCAGCGAGTTCTTGGGCTAACGGACTGCGTGTCGCAGGGAAGCGCGCGCCGCGTGTCAGCCCATCCGGGAGGGGGCCGTCCGCGCGCGCCGTACTCTTGCCAGTGGGAGTTCCGTGGGGGACTGGCGCGTCACACGTCGCGGGTCCGTCCACGGGAGACGCTATGGATTTGATTGTCGAGACCGACCTTGGACGTGACCCCGATGACTTCTTCGCCTTGCTTTACCTGGTCGCGGCGGGAGTCCGCATTCGCGCCATCACCCTGTCCCCGGGTGACAAGGACCAGGTGGCGGTCGCGCGCTTCCTCTGTCGTGAGCTGGGGCTGGACATCCCCATTGGCAGCGCGGGGCCGGAGCGAGAGAAGTCCAGCGTGGGCAGTGTCCACGTGGACCTGCTCAAGAAGTATCAGTGGCCGAGTCGCCTACCGACCGATGGACTGGGCCAGGACGTCTTGCGTGAGACCATGGCGCGCTACCCCGAGGCCGAGTGGTTCATCATCGGGCCGCTCCAGAATGTCGGCGGCTACCTCGCGGGGGATGCGCCTCGGCTTCCACGGCGCGCCACGATGCAGGGAGGCTTCGTGGGCTACCACCTGCACGCCCCGTCGGTGCGGCTCGAGAAGTTCGAGGGGCGCGAGTCCGTGGCGACCTTCAATCTGAACGGGGACGTGAAGAGCGCCCAGCGCTTCCTGGCCCACGACATCCCTCGGCGCTTCGTGGGGAAGAACGTCTGCCACACCATGGTCTACGACCGGGACATCCTGCGGCGGCATCGGGAGCATCCGCCGCGCTCTCGCGCCATGGAGCTGTTCCTGGAGGCCATGGCGATGTACCTCGCCCGCTCGCTGGAGAAGATGTTCCATGACCCCACGGCCGCGGTCTGCCTCCTGCATCCCGAGGTGGGCACGTGGCTCGAGGGCGAGCTCTTCCGAGAGAAGGGCGGCTGGGGGACGCGTCCGGGCGGCCGAGACGCGATGCTCGTCGAGCTTCAGCGCGAGGCCGTCTGGAATCACATCTTCACGGGCACCTGACCGCTCGTCGTCACGTCACGTCACGGCGTGCCGGCGAGTCGGCTCTCGCGAAGCTGTCCGGGGGCAATCACCGACACGAAACACCGCGCCGCGGGATGCCAGGCCGTGGGCTTCAGTGTGGAGTCGACGTGGAGGCGCTCTCCGGTCTCCCAATCCCAGACGGCCGTTCCCTCATCCCCGGCGCTGGTGAGCAGGAATTGCCCGTCGCAGTGGAAGTCTCCCTGTGGCCCCGGGAACCATCGGCGCAGCGCGCCGGTCTCGAGGTCGATGATGAGCGCCGCGGCGAAGAGGGTTCTGTCGGTGCCGCCGAATCCCCAGACCGCGAGGAGGCGCGGGCCGACGAAGCACCGAGGCCCATCCCAGAAGTACTCCACCTGCCGGAGCGACTTGCGCGAGGGGCCGTCCTCGGACTCCCACACGTTCTCGTGGAGCCACCGGCGCAGGGAGAGGCGGGTCAGGATGCCCACCGGGTGCCAGACCCAGCCGTCGTCCACGAGCCACTGCCCATCCGGGGAGACGCTCAGGCCACAGTGGAAGTAGTCGAGCCCGTGTGCTTCGGAGTCCTCGGTCGCCGCCGCCGCCGCCTCGGCTGGCCGTGGGGTCAGCCGCTCGCCCGTGGAGGGATCGGAGATGTCGAGCTGGTTCCAATCCGTTCCATGCACGAGCAGGGTGCGGTCGCCGTCGCGGAAGAACGCCAGGGGGAACTGGCAATGCGTCACATGGTACGTGCCGCGGTCCAGCTTCATCGTCACCGCGCCGGAGTCCAGTGCGATGACGACGCCGTGTGAGCCCGTCGCATTCGCCACCGCCGCGTAGTGGCCACAATCCGAGACGTGCACGGCCAGCGGCTCCGAGAGCGCGAGGGACTCCGCGGGCACCGCGCCGAGGCGGGTGGTGGTGGGCTTCTCGAGCTCCAGTCGCAGCAGGTCGCCGGTGGAGGTCACCGCGAGCCACTGGGAGCGCGGCGCGCTTCCGAGCGGTTCGAGCGCGAGCAGGGTGGCGCTCTCCAACTCGGGCAGGGAGTGCTCTCGGTGCTCGAAGCGCAGGGCCGACGCACGGGTGCGCACCTCGGGCCTTCCGAGCGCGTGGATGAGGTCATCCAGTCGTTCGAGGTGCGCTTGCTGGCAGGCCGCGCAGATGGGCCGGAGCTCCGCACGAGCCGGGGCGGTGGGACTGTCGCAGTCATCGCACAGGAGGTCGTGGTCCTGACCTTGTCCCGTGAACCGGACCGTGTAGGGCGCGCCCGGTGCTTCAACCAGGTGCGCGCACGCATGACCCGCGATGGGCGCGGCATGTCCACAGGCGAGCGGTTCCATTGTCGTCCTCCCAGGTGCGGTGGCTCGCGGCAGGCTTCGCATTCCGCGCGCTGGGTCGCAAGCCCGCGCGCCGCGCGGAGGGCTACGGTTTCGTGGGCGCGGCGGAGACCAGCTTCGCGATGCGGCCCTCCTCACCGACGGCGAACGCGGTGTCTCGCGAGCGCGGCGAGGACACCGCGTGGAAGCCCGTGGTGTCCAGCGCCTCCCAGGTGCGTCCGCCGTTGTGTGAGACATCGGAGCCCGTGGGGCCCACGGCGATGAGCCACATCTGCCGATTCCGCGTGAGGGCCGCGACGCAGGAGCGATAGCCTCCTGGGGGCGCATCCGTGGGGGCGCTCCAGGTCTTTCCCCCATCGAGCGTGAGGGCCGCGGTGCCGCCGCGCTCGTCCGGCTGCTTGTAGTTGCCGCCCAGCGCGATGCCCGCCTTCGAGGTCCAGAAGAAGAGCGAGAAGACCCCCGCGCCCTCGCCCGTGGCGAGCGGTGTCGTCGCGACAGTCCACGAGTGGCCTCGGTCCATGGAGCGAAGCACGCGCGCCACCGAGCCTCCCAGACCGAACCACGCGTTCTCCGTGCCCTGCACGGCGATGCTCGTGCCGCTGGCCGCGAAGCCCGCCTCTCCCGCGGTCGCGGGCGGGAGCGCCTCGGGGCGCACGGGCTTCCAGGTCGTTCCCCCATCCTCGGTGGTGATGACGACGAAGCGGCCATCCACCGGGTCACTGAAGGCCACGCCGTGGCGTTCATCCCAGAAGGCCATGCCGTCGAAGAACGCACCGGGCTGCGGATTGGTGAACTGGAGCGACCAGTGCGCACCGCCGTCGGTGGTCTTGTAGATGCGGGACTTGTCGCCGGGCCCGATGGACAGCACGTACGCGGTGCGCTCACTGAACGCATCCACGTCGCGGAAGTCGAGCGCGTCCGCACCCGGCACGGGCGCAGCGGACCAGGTCTTTCCCCCATCCGTCGTGCGCAGCACCGTGCCCTTGTCTCCGCTCGCCCATGCGACCCGCGCATCCACCGCGCTGACCCCGCGCAGCCGCACGGTCGTTCCGCTGCTCTGGGGCTCCCACTTCAGCTCCGCGCTCCCCAGCGCGAGTCCCATCGCCAGCCAGATGCTCGCTGTCACCATGTTCGTGTCTCCTGTCCACGCCTGAGTCGAGGAGGATCCTCCATCAAGCCGTGGGAGCAGGTTGAGGAATATTCACGCCCTCCGCCTTTCTCCTCGGACGCGTGCGCGAGTGCCCGTGACGCATGAACGTGCGCGTGCGCGGAGGTCGGCGGGGACCGCGACCGCCGTGACCAGGGACGGGCGGGGCAGGAGGGACCCGTGGGGTGCTCGTGTTTCACGGCGCCGCGGTGAATCAAGTCAGGGCTTGGCCCACGCGCGGCGTTCTGAATAGACGCCGCGGCTGACGTGTCTGAGTCGATGGGCGCGATATCGCCCCAGATGAAAGGTCTCCATGATGAGTCTTTCGAGAAAGCTGGCTGTGTCACGATGGAATTCCCTCTCACTCTCCTCGCTGGGATTGTTGGCCGCAGTGGCGTGCGGCCCGGCTCCTTCCGGCGAGGCTCCCGGAAACGAAGCCGCGCCTGCGATACAGACACGCACCGCGGCACTGGGGAGCACGACGGTGTCGCTCACGCCCGTCGCCGATGCGCAGGTCTCATCGGATACCCCCACCACGAACTACGGCACCAGCACGACCTGGCTCGTGAATCGACAGACCGGGATGAGCTATCTGCGCTTCGACCTCAGTGGCATTCCGACGAATGCGCATGTCACCGCCGTCACGCTGAGCGCCCAGGCCTATGATGGTTATGCCTACGGCGGGGATGGCAATGTCTACACGACCTTCGTTCCGGATGACACCTGGAGCGAGACAGGTATCACCTGGAACAACAAGCCCGCGACCTCGGGAAACACGCTGGGAGAATGGTTCCTCTGGTATGACTACACGCCGGTCGACAAGCTGGGCGTCAACTCGAGTCCGCTGCTCATCCCCGTGGTGCAGCAAGAGCTGGCGGGCGACAAGCGGGTGAGCTTCCGATTGAACTCCACGGGCTACAAGACGCGCTATCGCTCGCGTGAGTACGCCGATGCCACGCAGCGCCCGAAGCTCGTCATCACGTATGATTTGCCGGAAGTCACCACGGTGCTCGAGCCCGAGGCGGACACGTACGCCAATGGCGACTTCTGGGGAGAGCGGGATTGGAACTACGGCAGCTCGACCGAGCTGTTGATCCATCCCTACTTCGACCGGAGGGTCTTCCTGCGGTTCAACTTGGGAAGCATCCCCGCGAGCGCGACCATCAAGTCCGCGACGCTCTCCTCCACCGCGTTCTACGGCATGGCCGGGGGCGGGGACGGCAACGTGTACACGTACCTGGTGCCGGACAACACGTGGGGAGAGCTGACGCTGACGTACAACAACCAGCCCGCCGTCCAAGGCGAGCCCCTGGGCTCGTGGTTCCTCTGGTATCCCCAGGAGTCACCCTACTTCGACCAGGTCGGCAGCATGAGCGACCCGGCGCTCATCCCCGCCATCCAGAACGCCTCGCGCGGCGCGGATCGGCGCATCTCCTTCCGGCTCACCAACACGGGTAGCCCCGGCTATCAGACGTCCTATTACTCGCGAGAGTCGCCGGATGCGGCGAAGCACCCGAAGCTCACCGTGACGTATGCACCGTGATTGAGGTCCGCGGAGGGAGACCTCCGCGCACCTCCCCGTGAACGCTGCACCGGATGCTTCGATAGCTGATTGCGAAGTCCCCGTGCGCGTCGACCTGCGCGCACGGGGCTGTTCCCCATGGGTTCAGTTCTTGTTGGAGCGCTGTCCCGCGGCGTTCGTCATGACGCCGCCTTGTTCCAGTACTTCGAAGAGGGCGAGGAGCGCGTCCACCGGGAAGGCGTGGCCGTACTCGGCATAGGCCGCGTCTCGGATGTCCGCGACTGAGCGGTGGCCGTTGGCGTAGCTCGCGATGGCGTCGGCCAGCTCGTAGAAGCGCAGCTCGCTTTGGCCTCGCTCCCGCAGGGTCTGCGTCGCGGTCGTCATCGCGTCCTGGACGGCGGTGACCTGGGCTTTGGCCTCGGGGTTGGCTTTGCCCGCGATCTCGTCGAAGGAGGTCAGCTCCTGTCCCGGCACCCGCCGCGGAATGAAGGCCCGGGCGCGGCGCTCCGCTTCGGTGGGGGCGGGCTCGCGGGTGACTCCGCGCTCGCGTCCGTCCGCGTCCACGCGGCTCAGGGCCTGGGCCTCCGCGGTCTCCAGGGTCTTGACCATGCGCTGGATGGGCGCGGACGTGGCGCCCAAGGGCAGACACGTGCGGAGCGCCTCACGCTCGCGCTGATAACCCACGCGCACCGATGCTCGCGCCAGGGCATACGTGGTGGCGAGTTGCTCGGGAGTGGCCGAGGCCAGGTTGCGGCGCGCGGTGAACTCATCCTCCCCCACGCGCCGCGCTCCGTGCACCGCCACCAGCCGGGCCAGCTCCAGCGCCCCGGGGCCCTCTGCCCACGCGGCGACCGTGATGGACGCGAGGCCGGCGAACGCGGCGCGGTGAAGCTGCGTGGGGTCCACGAACTCGGGGCGATCTCCGCTCGTGTGATAGCCGTCATCGGGCCACGTGGCGAACGCGACCCCAGGGATGCCGTGGTCGTTGAAGAGCTGGTGGTCGGAGCCTCGGCCGTACCGCTCCATGTGCGCGTCCAGGACATCCCTCGACCCGTTCACCGAGGTGATGCGGAAGGCTTTCTGCGTGGGGTAGGCCACGCCGTTGAATCGGTTCATGAAGTCCACCGTGGACTCCGACACGGCGTTCACGAAGCTGGCATTCCAGTCTGGCGTGTAGGAGATCTGGAAGCGCGAGTGCGCCCGCGTCAGGCTCGCTCCGAGCATGTCGAAGTTGAACTGCGCCACGCGCCGCACGGGCTCGGTCCCATGGTGGGCGAACCATTCGCGCGTGCCCAGGAACTCGGGCAGCCACAAGACACGCAGGCTCCGCACGGGAGGCGGGAGCACCCCGCGGCGGATCAGCGTGGAGTACGTCCGCACCAACTCCAGCAGCGTGGCCGAGCCCGAGGCGTTGTCATCGGCGCCTGGCTTGTAGTGGTCCAGGTGCGCGGTGAGCACGACCTCCTCGCCAGCGCGCGTGCCCGGAATCACGCCGCTGACGATGCTGAAGTGTCCGTCGAACGTCTCGGCCTCGATGTGGACGTCCACCTTCACCGGGCCCGCTTGCGTCTGGATGCGCAGCTCGCGTCCCTGGCGATCCGACACCATGAACAAGAAGGGCGCGCGGCCCGTGGGGGTCTTCAGCGTGCGCGGAACCAGGGCCCAGCCGACCTGATCCGGGAAGTCTCCATCCATGCGGTTGGGCGCGTTCCAGGGCGGCGTCGAGTACGACGACACCATTCCGACCGCGCCACGCTCGAGGGCCTTGCGAAAGACCGCGCCGGGATGGCTCCGCGTGAGCACCACCTTGCCCGTGAGGTCCTTGCCGGCGAAGTCCGCGTCCTGGGTGCCCAGGCCCACGTCGACCAACTCGATGCCCGAGCCCTCGAAGGTGCCGCTGCCCGCCGCCAGCGACATGGGGAGGTCCGCGAACGACGTGACCTTGTAGCCCTGCGGACCGGAGACCCACAGCTCGCCCCGCGTCGCACGCCACTGCGGTCCGTCCTTCATCGCCTCCAGATGGACCGCTTGGAGTCCAGCGGCCTCGGCGGTGGTCTTCGTCCACTCGGCGGCCTCGGTGTAGCCGCCGTGCAAATCCCTGGCGATGAGCGACAGGCGCTGCACGCTGTCATGGATGCGGTCTCCCGAACTCTCCTGGATGAGCGCGCGGACGACGTCGTCACGCAGCACGAGTCCTGTGGTGGGGGAGATCGGCCCCAGCGGGGATGCGGCGGACTGCGCCGAAGCTGGGAGTGCGGCGAGGGCGAGGAGGACGAGCGGAGATAGGCGCATGGCCTCACTCCCTTACTCCAATCGCGCGCCGCGCGCCTCGAACAGCGCTCGCAGGAGGGCGCGATGGCAGCGCGCTTCGTCCTCGCAGTAGCACCCGACCGAGAAGTCCGCGGTGTGGGACAGCGCGGCGAGCAGGTCGAGGGTACGGCTCGCGGCGGGCTCGGCCATCTCGGCGCGATAGCGTTTCTTGAACGCCTCCCAGTCCTTGTCCGTCTGGGCTTGCTGACCGAGCTTCACCACCTCTGGACTGGGCGCCAGCTCCGGATACCAGACGTCATACCAATCATCCGAGGCGAAGCGGGCCGCGGGGACTCCGCGCGGAGGCCTGCGCACCGTGCCGATGCGCAGGCCCTCACCGGCGACGCGAGGAGCCCCCAGACGAACGATGCGGACGGTCATGGGGCCGCTTTTAGCACCGCGGCCTTGCGCTCCTCATGGAAGGACTTGTTGATGATGCGCCACTCGCCTTTCACCTGGAGCAGCGTCAGGTACGAGGTGTAGCGGCTCTCGGGCCCGTCCTCGACCACCGTGGCGACGGCGATGGTCCCCATGACTTCGAGCGCACGGACGTCGCGATGCCACGCGTGCTCGTCCGGTCTGGGCTTGCCCGCGAGCGAGCGGTAGTGGTCCGCGAAGCGCTGGAAGTGCTCGCTGATGCCCATGACTTGCACCGCGCCGTCGCGCACGAACGTCAGCCGCGCGTCGGGCCAGTACGCTTGCTGGAGGAATTCGACCTTGCCAGTGGAGTGTCCCTGGAGGAACGCCTCCAAGGGTTTGCGCACGGCCGCATCGTCGCTGGGGGTTGCCCGCGCGTCGCGGGGCGCGAGCGTCACGCCCCAGAGCAGCAGGCTCAAGCACAGCATCCAGGTCTTCATCGGGGGCTTCCTCGCAGGGGAGACGGGGACGTCGCCTCGTCGGGTGACGGGGCGGAAGTCTGGGCCGCGCGCGAGGGACGGGCCCGAGGGAATCGGTCAATGGACCGAACGCGTCGGTGAATCGTGCTGACGCGACGGTGAGGCGTCCATGCCTCGAAGGGGCTCGAGCAGGCGTGGGGACGCGCTCGGTTCGGTGGAGGGGGCGTGCGTGTGATGGCATCCATCCGGGAGGCCACGTCGATGCTCCTGGGCAGGGCAGGGGCTGCGTCGCGGGGCCGCTCCGCTCCGGGGGCCCGTGCATCGGGTCCCCGGAGGCGGTGGGGGGGCGCTGAGGCCGATGCGTGCGCCAGTGCACTACTGCGCGGCGGGCGCAGGGGCCAGGCGATCCGGGGTGGGCGTGGGCTCGCTGGTGGGCACCGCGTCCAGCCGCCCGAAGACACCGTGGGCCTCCTTCTCCGGACCCGCGGCGAAGAAGAGCGCGTTGCTGGGCTGGCCATGCACGCCATTGCCGAACGCAATCCCCCACAGGCCGTCGATGTGGACCGCGGTGCCATCCGGGCTTTCGAGTGAGCCCTCGGCGTGACCGGTCGCCAGGTCATAGGCGTTGATGGTCCCATCGCCAAAGTTGGCGACCAACAGTCGGTTGCTGAAGCTCCCGAAGTCGGCGGGCGCCAGCGCGACGCCCCATGGCGCGTTGAGCTTGCCTTGCGAGATGAGCCGCCGCAGGAAGTGGCCGTTCGCATCGAACACACTCACGAAGCCCAGCCCCTTGCCCTTGACGTCGTCATGGCGTTGCTCGTCTTGGCGGGCGTACGTCACATAGAGGCTGCCCTGGATGTTGTGGATGCCGAAGGGCGCGAAGCCATCCGGCAGCGACGGATCCACGAACGAGCCCTCCAGGTGGACAGGGGAGAAGTGGCGATCGAAGACGTCGATGCGACCGTGGTGGAAGTCGGTGGCGTACAGGTGCAGGCCCTCGCCGTTCCCGGCCATCGCCAGTCCCTTGTAGACGGCGTCCGAGCCGGAGTTATCCACCACGAGGAGCGCGTTCGTGCGGTCCACGTCGGGAGACCAGGCGCCCAGCGTTCCTTGCTCCGTCGCGAAGATGAAGCGACTGGGGCCCTCGGCGGAGCCGTGATGGATGACGAAGTCCTCGGAGCCGTTGAAGACGACGCCCGTGGGGCTGGCGTCGCCCGTGTCGCCGGGGGGCGTGGGAATGGTCACGACGGGCGACTGGGGCTTCCCATTGCCGTCGAGCGGCGTTGCGCGCCCTGTTCCGTTGTCCGCGACCCAGGCGAAGCCGAAGGGGTTGAACGCGACGCCCCATGGGTTCACCAGGCTCTTGTCAACGTGCTCCGCCGCTTGTGCGCCGTCGGAGGTGAGGTCGTGTTGCTCGTAGGCGTTGGGCTGAGCCCCGAGCCCCGCCGCGAGCGCGAGTCCCGACGTCGTTCCAAGGATGAGGCCGAGGGGAATCCAGTACCGCTGTCGCTGGCGTGGAGACCGTGCGGAAATCATGTGTTCCTCCCTTCGGAATCACGGGCGCGCAGCTCGCGTGCACCGCTGGGAGGTGAATGTGGGTTCCAGACTCGGGACACGGCAATGCGCCCCAATGGCCCGAGCGCTGGTCACTGGCCGCCAATGGCAGGGATTGGCGGGTGGGAGGCAAGGGCGCGCGAGGGCCCGTCGAGTCGCTCGGGTTCAGTTCACTGGATGGTGAGGTTGGCCCGGTTGAGCATCATGCTCGTGTGGATGGCACAGAAGTAGGGGACGAAGGTCCCGCTCACGGCGTCCGCGGGAATCGTGAACGTGGTCTGCCCCATGAAGGGCCCCGTGTCGAAGACGATGGTGCCGACCGGCCCTGGGACGAAGGTGTCCGCGACGGTCTGGCTCGTCACCGTGTGCGGGACGGGGTCCATGTTGATGACCGTGATGGTCGCGCCCGCGGGGACGATGAGGTTGGCCGGGCTGAAGGCGAAGTTCTGGATGGTGATGGTGGTGCCAATGACGCCCGCGTCACCGTCCGTGGTGGGGGGCGGCGTGGTGGTGGGCGGCGGGTAACTGGCGGGGTCGGTGTTCCGGTCGCTGCAGGCGGTCAATGTCAGACACGCCAGGAGAACGCTCCACGCCGCCCACGAACTTCTCTTCATGACTGTATCCCTCTCCAAGAGTCTCCGAGAAGAATGGCCCGTGGCACTCCGTGGGCAAGGTGCTCCCCAGGGGTACTCCGATGTCCCGTGGTGTGTGGACCCTTGCGCGTGCCGCGTCGGGGCGTGCACCGTCCCTCGGGCGGTGCGCGCTGTGCGGCCATCGAGGAGGTCGTTGCCGTTCGAAAGGTCCTCGGTGAGTGCGCGCGCAACGGTCCAAGCGCCCGTGGCTTCATGACCCGTGGCGAGGGATAAGCTCCGGACCTCTTTCTCCTGGAGCGCGCGCATGTCCACCCCTCTCGACCCCTCGTCCATCGACACCGAGCGCCTCACGCTGCGTCGGCCTCGCCTGGAGGACTTCGAGGAGGCGCTCGCGATGTGGGGGGATCCGGAGGTGACCCGCTACATCACGGGCAAGGCGGCCACCCGAGAGGAGATGTGGAGCCGGCTCTTGCGCTACGTGGGCCACTGGGAGCTGATGGGCTACGGGTTCTGGGTGGTGCGTGAGAAGAGCACCGGGAGGTTCGCGGGCGAGGTGGGGCTGGCGGACTTCCGCCGCGACATCGAGCTGTCCTTCGACGGGGCGAAGGAGATGGGCTGGGTGCTGTCCTCGGCGTTCCACGGCAAGGGCTTCGCCACGGAGGCGATCACCGCGGCGCTGAAGTGGGTGGAGGGGCGCTTCGGGCCGGAGCGCGTGGTCTGCATCATCGACCCGGCCAACGAGCCTTCCCGCAAGGTCGCGCTCAAGGTCGGGTTCCGCGAGTGCGCGCGAGGCAGCTACAAGGGCTCGCCCACGGTGATGTACGAGCGCCTCCCCAGTGGGAAGTGAGGGGCGCTACGTCGCTGACTGAAGGTCGGCGATGAAGGCCTCGGGCTCCTCCAGCGAGACGAAGATGAGGCGGGCCCGCACGGGAATTCCCAGGACGCTCACGCGCTGGGGCTCGCGCAGGCTCACCGCGACGATGTTCTGACGCGCGCCAACCAACCCCACGGTGCCCACCCCGACACGCCAGCCAATGCCTCCGAGCAGGGGCCACTGAGCGCGCGCCGCGTCGAGGATGTCGGTGCGCGGGATGCGGGCCTCGAAGAAGCCGAAGCGGAAGGTCACGACGTCCGGCGTCACGTCGACGAAGGAGCGCTCGCGCGTTCCTCCGAAGAGGACGAGCAACGGACTCCAGGCTCCGCGCTTCATGGCATGCCGCATGTCTTCCCTCCGAAGGAGACCGCGCGAACAGTAGCACCCGGCTCGGCGCGCGAACCGACGGGTGGGGCCTGCGGTGAGGTGGATGGGTTCTGCCAGGTCACTCCCGTGGGCTGCTCCTGGTGGCCCCGTCAGGAGTGAATCCTGTCGTGATGAGATGCGACGCACTTGTGCGTGATTTGCAAATTATCCTGCTTTGAAAGAGAGTGATTTGTGATTCATCGAAGCAGTGCCAGTCAACCAATCGACAGGAGTCCAACCATGAAGCGCTCTGCGATGTGGATGTGGGTGGGGATGACGGCGCTGGGGGTGGGATGTGGCGGCCCACCGGAGGAGGGGCCACCCGCGGAGGCTCCGGCCCCTCAAGAGGAGCGCATCTCTCAGACCATCCTGCGCCAGCTCCCCGGCGGCGAGCTGACCCAGGAGACGACGTACATCACCCGCGCCGAGCAGCTCGCGCAGATCGCCGCGCGCGAGGAGTATGTCCGCCAGATTCAGAGTGGGGCTCCGCGCCAGCTCATGGCGGGCCTCACCATCGACAGCGGCTGCGCGGGCTCCAGCCTCTGGCTGTTCGACCAGCCCAACCGGACGGGGCGCCAACTGTGTCTCTACAAGAACCCCGCTGAGGACTATGCCTTCATCGACCTGGGGCGGGTGATTCGGTACTACTCCCCGCAGCCGTTTCCCATCCTCCTCTTCTGGACCGCCGCCGTGCGAAGCCTCTGGGCGGGCGAGGACGCGGGCAACATGGCGACCTGCGATAACCAGACCATGGCCTGCTACAGCCACGCGCCCTATGTGCCATTCAACGCATGGCAGCAGCTCAATGACATCTCCATCGCGCAGATCCCGGGGGGCCCCACGGGACCCAACACCGTGTTCCTGGAGCTCTGAATCAAATCAGGTGTGCTCGGCGGAGTGACGCGCGGTGCTCGGGCGTCCTCCAGCTCTCCGAATCTGTCGGGGCGCCGCCGTCCAGGGCCTTGCTTCAGGGAGGGGCGCGGCTCGCAGCCTCCTCGTGTGGCCAGTGTCGGGCGGTGGCGTGCGCGGCGGCCGATTGTTCGGTGACGAATCCCTGCGCCAGCCCGCTTTGACGGCGCGGCATCCTCGCGCATGGAGATCCGCCAGGCGCATCGAGTTCAGTCAGCGCCCGTGAACTCGTCGCACGCGTCCCTATTTCACCCGGGTGGTTGGTGGGTGGACGGGCGAGCTGTGCGCTTCCCCCGGGGCTTCGGCCGTCGAGCATTGCCCGGGTGGATGCCGACGTGTCGTCGGCGCGAGCGGAACGCGGGGCGTGGCCGGTCGTGATGAATGCCCGGGCCCTTGCTCGCGGTTACACTCGCGCCCATGAACTCCAGCCCTTCCGGCCGTGCGTCCGTCGTCGTGGCGGAGCTGGGGCCCACCAATACCGGGAAGACCCATCGCGCCATCGAGCGCATGCTGGAGCATGACTCGGGGATGATGGGGCTGCCGCTCCGGTTGCTGGCTCGCGAGGTCTACGACCGGGTGTCCGCTCGGGTGGGCGAGGGCCGCGTGGCGCTGATGACGGGAGAGGAGAAGCGCCTGCCTCCCCGGCCGGACTATTGGATCTGCACAGTCGAGGCGATGCCGATGGACCGGCCCGTGGACTTCCTCGCCGTGGATGAAATCCAGCTCGCGGCGCACCGGGAGCGCGGGCATGTCTTCACGGACCGCCTGCTGCACGCGCGCGGTCGCAAGGAGACGTGGTTCCTGGGCGCGGAGACCCTGCGCCCCATGGTGCAGTCGCTCATCCCTCACGTCTCCGTGAAGCGCGCGACCCGCTTGTCCCAGCTCCGCTACTCCGGGCGCCGCTCCCTGAAGAGCCTGCCGCCGCGCTCGGCGGTGGTCGCGTTCTCCGCGGACCGGGTGTACGAGCTGGCCGAGTCGCTGCGCCGACTCCGAGGTGGCGTCGCGGTGGTGCTGGGTGCGCTGTCGCCCCGGACTCGCAACGCGCAGGTGGCGATGTACCAGTCGGGCGAAGTCCAATACCTGGTGGCCACGGATGCCATTGGCATGGGGCTCAACCTGGACCTGCATCACGTGGCGTTCGCGTCGCTCTCCAAATACGACGGCGCCGAGCAGCGCGACCTCTTCCCCGACGAACTGGCGCAGATCGCCGGGCGCGCGGGCCGCCACCTGAACGACGGCACCTTCGGGACCCTCAACACGCTGCCCGAGCTGTCACCGCGCATCGTGTCCGCCGTGGAGACCCACCAGTTCCCGGCGGTGCGCAGCCTCATCTGGCGCAACGCGCAGCTCGACTTCTCCACCCCAGAGGCCTTGCTCGACTCGCTGTCTCGCGCGCCCCAGCACTCGGCCTTCGTTCGCGTGGAGCGCGCGGATGACTTCGACGCGCTGAGAGACTTGTCGCAGGTGCCCGCCATCCGCGACCTCATCACCGAGTCCGCCTCGGTCGAGTTGCTGTGGCAGGTCTGCCAGATTCCTGACTTCCGCAAGGGGCTCTTCGGCCAGCACGTGGCGCTGCTTCGCGAGACGTTCCTTCAACTCTCCGAGGGTGACGGCACGCTGGAGACCTCGTGGCTGGCGAAGCAGGTCGCCCCGCTCGATGACGTCTCGGGAGACCTCCACACGCTGATGGACCGGCTGGCCGCCATCCGCATCTGGACGTACATCAGTCATCGGTCGAGCTGGCTGCATGACGCCGAGCACTGGCAGGAGCGCACCCGCCACATCGAGGATGCGCTGGGGGATGCGCTCCATGAACGGCTCGTGGAGCGCTTCGTTCAGCGGGCCGCGCGCCGCAGCGCTCGCCGATTCGTGCGCGCCGCCTCGCGACCGGCGCCTGCGTCGGACAGCCCCTTCGCGAAGCTGGGGCTCCTGTTGGGTGACACCGCTGGCGCGGATGGCACGACGCTGACCGAAGAGCAGTTCGTCCAACGCGTGGTGGACGCGACGCACGAGAGCTTCCAGGTGGACGTGGTGGGGAACATCTCGTTCGAGGAGCTGCCGCTGGCGCGACTGGTGCGGGGCGCGGACCGGCGCTCACCCCAGCTCGCGCTCGCGGAGCCCGAGGTGTGGACGGGCGGCGCGCGGCAGCGGCTCGAACGGCGCATGCTGGCATTGGCCAGAGACCTGGTCTCCGAGGCGATGGGCGGCTTCCCCGCGGAGTCCCTCACGGGCGCGGGTCGCTCGCCCGCGACGCGGGGGCTGGCGTACCGGCTGGCCGCGGGATTGGGGGTGGTGTCTCTCCATGAAGCGCGAGAGCAGTGGGAGCAACTCGACACCGAGTCACGCGAGCGGCTGCGGGCCTTGGGCGTCCGCGAGGGGCAGCGTTTCTTCTACGTCAGTGAGGCCTTGGCACCTCCCGCCCTGGAGCGCCGGAGCATGTTGATGGCGCTGTTCCACCAACGCGCGGTCCCTCCGGGGATTCCGCGTGAGCCTCTCCTGGAGGTTGCGACGCTGGGCGGTTGGGATGCGCGCGCGTTCGGCTACGAGGTCCTCGGGGCCGTGGCCCTGAGAATCGACATCGTCGAGCGGCTCACCGAGGCGCTGCGTCACCCGCACGGAGGGGCGCAGGTACAGCGACTCTTTCAGGAGCTGCGATTGGATGGCGCGGCGCGCGCGCGTGTCTTGCGTGAACTGGGGGGGCCTGTGAGCGCCGCCCAGAAGAAGCGGCGGCGCCGACGCAGAAGCAAGTCCGCGCCGCCGGTTCCGAACAAGGGCGATGCCCACGTGTGAGGCCCGTCAGGCTTGTGGCGTGGGCGCCGTGACGCGGTGCTGTCCCAGGACTTCGAGCAGGAACGCCGCGCCCACCGCCAGCAAGAGGAGGGACAGCAGCACCCCCTGCTCGAACTGGTACGACAAGGGCAGGTTGGGATTGGGCTCGAGCAGCGGCGCGCTGGCCCACGTCAGTCCACCGTACAGCACGAAGAAGAGTCCGGTCATCACGCCTGTCGGCAAGGATGGCCAGCGCGCGCGCACGGCCCAGAGCAGCGCGAGGAGCACGCACCCCTCCAGTGCCGCCTCGTAGAGCACGACGGGATGACGGGGGGGAAGGATGCGCAGCAGCTCCTCCTCGAAGCGCGGATTCTCCCGTGCCAGCCGCGCCAGCTCGTGTCCCGGTGCCTGGGCCAGGGACGCGAGATCGAGCGTTGGCGGCGCGACGGGCTGGAAGCCGTCGCGGTTCAGCTCGGCGGGAAAGCGCACACCCCAGGGCATGTCCGTGACGCGTCCCAAGGGCTCGCCGTCCGTGAATGCAGCCAGGTGCCATAACAGCAGGCCCAGGGGGGCCAGGAGCACGAGCGCGTCCGTCACCTGGAGCCACGGCCGCTGGTGCTTGCGGGCATGGTAGGCCGCGCACGCGAGAACACCCGCGAACACGCCGACCACGGAGGTCCCGCTCTGGCGAAACAGGAAGGCGAGGGTGCCATCGCTCGCGAAGTCGTCCCACTGGTGGAGGACGACGGCGCCCAGATGCCCGCCCACCAGCACCCCCAGCAGGCCGGTGAAGAGGACGAACCCAGACACGTCGGCCGGGGTGAAGGGGCCGACTCCTCGCTCCGCCTGGCGCTTGAGCCAGACGAACGCGATGAGAAACCCCGCGAGCGCCGCAGCTCCCGACCAACGCAGGGTCAGCGTTTCGGAGAGTTGGATGAGAGTGGGATTGAATCCGTGGAACATGGAGGAGGGCACGGTTCCTCGGGCGGGCCGCTACTTGAAGAAGTCCTCGCCGGCGATGGTCGTGGGATTGGTCCCCTGCATCTTCCGGAACGTCAGGGTGTAGCCGTTGTCGCTGCTGGTGATGACCTGATAGCGGAAACCGTCCAGCTTCCCGGCCTTGCGCAGCTGCTCCCAATCACTGGCGTTGACGCGGATGGTGGGACTCGCGCCACAACAGTTGTAGGTGACATCGCTGGTGATCATCCCGGCGGTCCACGAGATGGTGGCACATTGCTGAGTGAACGCCCCCAGGGGGACGGTGGCCGCCCCCTGGTTTATCGTCTTGATACAGTCCTCGGCACCCTGGGCTGTTCCTTGAGACAGGCACAGCCAGAGCAGACAGATTCCCGCCACGAGTTTCTTCATCATGGATTTGTCCTCCTGAACCGCAGGGCCAGCTACAGGTCGGGCTGCTGTTCCGAGTGCTCGGCTTTGGTGCCCGTCTCCTTGTTCTTCGGCTCCTTCTTGGCGGCGGCGTCGTCCTGGACCTTCAGCTTCTTGGGTGTGGGGGACCTGGCCTCTTGAGCCTCGGCCGGCGACGGTGGCCTCGCGGTGGAGGGAGGGGACTCCGGGGGAGTCTTCTCCGTGGCGAAGGCGCTCGGAGCGAGGGAGACACAGATGAGGCAAACAGCCAACCAGCATTTCATGGGGACGGGGTCCTTCCTGGGGCCAGCCCTATGCCAGTGAATGGGTTGAAGTGAAGGTTCGTAAGGCGACCGCGAGCGTGCCCGCGGAAGGGGAGAACACGCAATGTCCCGCAGGGCGTGCTGTGGGGCCGCAAACACTCTCGCGAGGGAATTACAGCCTTCGGCCAGTGAGCGCGCGAGGGCTCTCTGCGTCACGCCGAGCCCCCTGCACAGGCCGCGCGCGGGCGCGTGCTTCACCGCGCGGCGACGGGTTCATTGGGTGCGGCGCGGTTGCTGCTAGCGTCGCGAGACACCTCATCGCGCGATGCGGACCGCATCGACAGGAGCACACCGTGGACGACACCTTTGCCGCTCGGCTCGAAGAGGCTCGCACGGCCCTGTCCGAGGAGTCGCCGCAAGACGCGTTCGGCCATCTGCGGCCTGTGTTGTCCTATCCCGGTGCGCCAGAGCTGGCGGTGCCCTCTCGGTGGGCGGAAACCTGGGAGCTCTTCGCGCGCATCGCGGGAGCGCTGAGCGCCACCACGCTGGAGGACGCCGCTCGGCAGGCGGTGAAGCAGCCCACGGACGCGGAGGGTCTGTATGCGCTGGGCTTCGCGTTGGTGGACCAGGGACTCAACGACGTCGCCGCGACGGTCCTGTCCCGCGGACATCGCGAGGCGCCCGACTCGGTGGAGATGCTCCAGGAGTGGGTGGCCGCGCTGGAGGGGATGGGCGCTTCGGCGGAGGCAGTCCGCGTCCTTCATGCGGCGCCTGCGCTCGTGACGGCCAACCCCTTTCTCATGTACCTGCTCGCGTTCAACGCGCTGATGACCGGAGACCTGCTGGAGCCCCGCACGTGGGTGGCCCAGTTGGAGGCGCGGATGGCCGCTCCCCTGGATGACGCCGAGGAGCCGCCCTTGCCGCTCTCGGAGCTCGTCGAGCGATTGAAGGGGGGCCTCGCGCGCGCGGATGCCATTCGGGCCGTCACGCCGCTCGACACGCGAGACCTGCGGGGCTGGCACGCGGTCATTACGGGCGGGTTGTTGCTGCACCTGTCTCCCTATGGGCGCGATGAGGGCATGAATGGTCGGTATGCCTTCGTGCAGGACTCCGAGCAGAACTGTCTGGAGGGCATTCATCGCGTGGCGGCGGTGCTGGCTCGCATCGAACGCGCCGTGCCGTGTGTCTTCATCCTTCCTGAGCGCGACAGCGCCATCCTCGGGCTCGCCACCGCGCAGGTGCTGGGGCTTCGCGCCGTTCCCTGGCCAGAAGAGGGCACGGATGCGCCGGGGTTGGTGGTGGCGTATGACGTCAGCCATCTGGAGGGCTCGCTGCGGGAGCAGCTCCATCGGCATCACCCGGGACAGGTGTTGTGGAGTCACGCGTGCCCGTGGACGGAGTCGCCACCCTTCGCGCCCGACCTCGTCACGCTGCTCTACCAGATGAATGTGTCGCCCTGGGCCCAGCGGCTGGTCCTCTCTCCCGATGGCCAGCAGCCCGAGCGCGCGCCGGCCGAGGAGGGGAGCGAGGAGTCCCTCGCTGCGCGCCTCGCCTCGCGGACGCTCTCGGACGAGGCGCTCGCGGACCTGTCCGTGCTGGGGGAGCTGGCGTCTGCCTTGGCGATGCAGGAGGGCCCGGGCGTGGCGGGACTCTTCCGCGAGCACGGACGTCGGCGCCGTCAGTTCACGGACTCACCGGTGAAGAGCAATCGCTTCGCGTGAGCCTGTCGCGTGGCTACCTTTGAGGCGTTCCCCCGCTTTCTCGATGGAGGTGCCGCATGGCCACCCGATTCCAGCGCATCACGCCGTTCCTCTGGTTTCCGACCGCGGAGGTGACGGAGGCCGCCGTCGCGCTCTACACGACGGTCTTCGAGGACTCGCGCATCGTGGCGCGGACCGCCTACAACGCGCAGAGCGCTCGCGCGAGCGGCCAGCCCGAGGGTGCGGTGATGACCATCGCGTTCCAGCTCGCGGGCCAGGACTTCGTCGCGCTCAATGGCGGGCCGCACTTCCGATTCACCGAGGCGGTGTCTTTCTCCGTGAGCTGTGAGACGCAGGCCGAGCTGGACCACTTCTGGAACCGGCTCTCGGAGGGCGGTGACGAGAAGGCGCAGCAGTGCGGCTGGCTCAAGGACCGCTTCGGCGTGTCGTGGCAGGTCGTCCCCGCCGCGCTGCCCCAGCTCCTGGCGGGCTCGGACCCAGAGAAGGCGCGGCGGGTGATGGAGGCGATGTTGAAGATGAAGAAGCTCGACGTCGCGGCCCTCCAGCGCGCGGCGGGCTGAGCGCCGCGCGCCGCGAACCGTGGCTACGGCACTTCGTAGGTCACGGCGATGGTCGAGGCCACGCTGACCCCGTCCAGGAGCAACCGCGTGTAGCGCGGATAGACGTTGTCCATGGCGCCGTCGAAGGCCATGCGGAACGACAGCCGGCTGCCCTCGCTCTGCCGATTCTTCCAGCGCGAGTCCGCCAGGGCCGTGATGTCCACGCGAAGCCAGTCCGGAGTGGCGCTGGTGCTGAGCGTGCCCGTGGCGCCGCCCGCCAGGTCATAGTCCGTGGTGTCGAGCTTCCCGTAGTCCACCGCCGTCCAGGAGAGCGTCCCCCATTGGGTGTAGGGGTTATCGCCGACGAGGGTGTCCTGGTAGATGGAGAGGGTGGCCGCGGTGATGCGCGTGGCGTTGGGATCGATGGGCGTCATGTCATAGCTGGCGAAGGCACGGGAGCGATGGAGCCCGGAGCCGCCGGCGACGGTGACATCGCCTACCTCGACATTGGTGTTGTGATACGCGTAGCGATAGTCGGAGGTCAGGGACTTCGTCACCCTTCCTGCCGTGGTGGTGTCCAACTTCAGCACCGCCTGCTCGGAACGGATGATGCGCATGACGTCCTTGCCGCTCGCCGCCACCAGGGCATTGCCCGCGCGGTCCGTCGCGGAGCTGGTGAGGCTCCAATCGATGAAGCTCCCGGAGTTGGCGTGTCCGTGGAAGGTGAGCACGCGGCTGTCGGCCGACCAGGACAGGGTTCCGACCACGGTGAGCGCCTGCGTGCCTTGCTTCGCGGTGACGAGCAGGGCGCCGCTCGTCGAGAGCCGATCCATGGGCTCGGAGAAGGTGAGGCCGAGGTCGAAGTCCTGAGGGATTCCCTTCGCGCCGGGCGTGGGGCCGACCACGGTGGGGCGAGTCACGTCGAGCGCCATCACCTTGAACCGAGACGTCCTCGTACCTCCCAGCGAGCCGCCGGTTGAGTCCATGGCGGCGGCTCGAACTCCCCACTCCACCTGCTGGTCCCAGGCCCACGGCGCATCGGGCGTGAAGACGAGGCTCGTGCCCTCCGCATCCCACGCGAAGCTTCCTGGCTGGCCGGATGCACCGGTGATGAAGAACGCCGCCTCGGTCGCGGCGCGATTCATGGGCTGGCTGAAGGTGATGCGGAGGGGCTCGCGAGGCGCGACGTTCTGCTCGCCGTCATCCGGAGTCATGAGCCTCACTTCGGGCTTCGCGGCTCCCTTCACCGTGAACTGGCCAGACATGGGCTCTTGGAGGGCGTTGCCCGCGCGGTCCTTCGCGCCGCTTCCTACGTGCCAGTGAATCTGCTGCCCCGGGGGAAAGGGCGCCGTCGAGGTGGCGGTCAGCACCGTGGCGGCGGGGTTCATCACGACCATCATCGTGAGGGTCGCGGTCTCCTCGACGCTGAAGGCCTGCATGACCGACTCCACGTTCATGGGCTCGGAGAACGTCACGGTGAGGGCCGCGGTGTTCTCCACCTGGAGGGCGCCATTCTCGGGGACCACGGAGGTGATCCGCGGCGGTGTGGAGTCCTTCGTGGGGAGCGGCTCCTCGCCACCGCCTGGCGGGTGATCGACCCCGGGACCACAGGCGCTCCACAACATCCCCAACAGCCCCCACACCACGACTCGCTTCATGTCATGCCCTCGGATCCGGCGGCGCATCCAGGCCGCGCGTCATGGGACTGAACCCGCGAGTCCCGCGGGCTGCGCAAAAAATCGACGCGAGGTTCGTGGCTCAGAGCGCGAAGGCCAGTCCGCCCCAGGCCGCGGGCAGGAGCGTCACGGTCAAGTCCTGGTCCCGGCGAAAGGCGGTCACCGGCAGCTGGGCCTCGAATGCCAGGGACACGGGACCTGCCAGCGGCACCTGGAATCCCACCCAGGGCGCCACGCCACCCGCGCCACTCCAGGCGGTGCCCGCCTCGCCCTGCCGGGTCTGGAGAATGGCGCCGAGCCCCAGCTCCAATCCCACCGAGAGGGTCGCGGGTTCGCTGTGCCAGGTGTGGTGAAGCCCGAACCAACCGAAGGCGCTCGTCTCGTGCAAGGTGTCCTGGCTCCCGGTGGAGAGCGTCACCGCGCCCGAGACTCCCGAGGGCTCCCCGCTGCGCACTGCCGCGCGAAGCCCCAGCACTCCGCCCAAGCCCGAGCCGACCCGCGCCTGCGCTCCCGCGGCCACCACGGCGCTCCATCGCGAAGGCGCGGAGAGGGGCGTGCCCTTGGGCGTGGCCTCGACGCGCACGGGCGTGGCTCGGAATGCATCGCGGGGCAGGACGTGGGTTTGCCCCGCCTCCAGGGACACCTGCGCGACGGTGCGTTCACCTTTCTCACTGGCGAGTCGCACCGCGTAGGCGCCAGGGGGCAAGGCGATCCGTCGTGCCGAGCCGGGCACCAGCTCGGCCAGGACCTGCTCGCGAGGAAGGGCCACCACGAGCGCGCGTTGGAAGTCGCCGGGCACTTCCAGCACGGCGCTGGGGCGCGTCAGCTCGGTGAGCACCAGCTCCCCTCGGCCGGAGAGGCGATAGTCATAGGCCGGGTGCTGCGTGGCGATGAGCGTGTCGGATGTATCTCGCACGGTGCGCTCGAAGGCGTAGCGATAGGCCTCCGCGAGCGTGACTCGGCCATCGCCAGAGAGGTCCGCCGCGCCGCGCAGCCCGGAGACGAGGTGATGTGTGAAGAACGCGCCGCCCAGCTCTCGGGACTCCAGCGCCAGTTCGTCCGCCGCGCTGGACGTGAGCAAGGCTTGCCCCGAGGAGTCCAGCTCATCCGTCAGGCGAATGTCGAACGTGGGCCCCGGCGTGCCGCCCTTGAGCGCGAGCAAGGCGCCGCTGCGACAACTGTCTACCAGCGCGATGCGCACGTTGGCGCCGGTGCCTTCGAGCCAGCGGCGCAGGTCCGCGTAGCGCAGCCGCTCGCGTCCCAACTCCAGCGCGTCGCCGTCCGAGTGGCCCGAGTAATAGAACGTGAGGATGACCCGCGCGGAGGGGTCTTGATGCCATTGCCGCACCTTCGCGGTGGTCTGCTCCAGCGCGTCGTGCAGGGCCTGGAGCCCCGGGCTGCGCAGCAAGCGGAGGTCTTCGGGTTTGACGCCGCCCAGTTCCTTCAGGACGCCCGCGACCTTGACGGCATCGGCTTCCGCGTAGCGCAGCGGCGGCTGACTCCCAGCGCCGGTGTTGTGGCCTACCACCACGGCGATGCGGAACGTCTCCGCGCGAGCGGAGGAAGAGACGCCCACGAGCAGCACGATGAGCGTTCGAAGGACGGACCTCGTGACGAGGGTGATTCCACGCGCATGGGGCCGGTGGCTCGGACCTGGGGCGGGGGGGGCTGCGGCACTCGCGGGCTGGCGTGGAGGCATCGAGCTGGCTGGGACGGCGGATCCGGAACCGCGGCCTCGCGGCACCCAATCTTGACCGAGAGTCCTTGGGCAAGTCATCCCTCGAGACGTCTGAGGAGAGGGCCCTGGTCGAGAGTTCGACGATGCGGATCGTTCCTCCGTGACAGGACGAGGCAGTGCGATAGCCTGCGCCCGCGAGAATCCACTCGCAGCTTGAACGGGGCCTCAGCCATGTCCGCGGAGATTGGAAAGCCGTTTCCGAAATTCTCGCTGCTCGATCAGGACGGTCGTCCTCGGAAACTGGAGGACTTCGCCGGCAAGTGGCTCGTGGTGTACGTCTACCCCAAGGACGACACGCCGGGCTGCACCATCCAGGGCAAGTCCTTCACCGCAACGAAGGATGATTTCGAGAAGGCCAACATCAAGGTCTTGGGGGTCAGCGAAGACGACGTGGCGTCTCACAAGAGCTTCTGCAACAAGTTCGCGTTCACCATCGACCTGCTGGCCGACCCCAAGCACGAACTGCTGCGCGCGGCTGGCGTGGGGCAGTCCGAGTGGAAGGGGACGATGTACTGGGACCGCACCTCCTTCGTCATCGACCCGAGCGGTGTGCTGCGCAAGGTCTACTTGAAGGTGAATCCGGAAGGGCACGAGCGCGTGCTGCTCGGAGACATCAAGCAGTTGCAGGCGGCCTGAGCGCGCATCTCCCGCGGCGTGAGGGCCGCGCCGCGGGAATGCGAGTCACCCCGGCTCGCTTGAGCAAGAATTGCCATGAGGCGTGAGTACCCCACTGCTCGTCGCCCCATGGCAGGCCGGTCCATCACTTGAGGTGGGCGAAAGCCAGACTCAGACGGAGGGGTCGACGGCGCGGGTGATGCCCAGGGTGTCCGCGTAGCTGTGCAGTCCGCGAATGTGATTGCCGCCGTCGACGGAGAGGGTATCCCCTGTCACCCACGAGGCCAGGTCACTGCAAAGGAATGACACCACCTTGGCCACGTCCTCCGGCTCGCCACACGGCTTGCCGAGCGGAGTGTGGGCGAAGAACTCGCGCCCCATGGCTCCGGTGAGGAGTCCGGCGCCTTCCGCAAGCGGTGTGCGAATGGCCCCAGGCGCCACGACATTCACGCGGATGTTGTAGCGCCCCAACTCCGAAGCCGTGACCTTCGAGAAGTTCGCGAGCGCCGCCTTGGACGCACAATAGTGCGCAAGCCCGTCCGTCACGGAGAGTTGGTTCAGCGAGGAGATGTTGACGATGGACCCTGGCTGCCTGGCGGCGACCAGCGCCTTCGCCAGCTGCTGGGTGAAGAGGAAGGGGCCTTTGAGATTGATGGCCAGGACCTGGTCGAACTCCTCCACGGGCATCTCGAGGACGGGGCGCAAGGTGGCCGTGCCCGCGTTGTTCACGAGGATGCCCGGGAGGCCAAACTCTCGCGTCGCGAGTGCGATGGCGCGAGTGATGTCCTCCACTCGGACCACGTCGCCCGCGAAGGGCACGGCCCGCGTCCGCCCCTCCGCTGCCTTGTTGAGCTCCGCCGCGGCCGCCTCCACCTTCTCCGGCGTCCGCCCGAAGAGCAGCACGTTGGCTCCGTCTCGCATGAGCCGTGAGGCGATTCCCAATCCGATGCCCTGTCCCGCCCCCGTCACAATGGCACTGCCTGACACCAGCTTCATGATGACTCCTCTTTCAGAGGGATGCGCTGCAACCCTAGCAGCCGCATGCTCATCCGGCGTCGCAGCCGCGCAGCATGAACGACCAGGGATATCCCCTGACCTCCGAACAAGAGTTCAGGGCCACCGTGCGAAAGTTCAATCGGGCGAACTCCGAGGCGCGCGCAGTTGCGGGGCAACGCCATTCATGCTCAGCGCGAGAGCCATCCACCTGGGGTCAGGGTGACCACCGCGCGGGTGTTGGCCTCCGGTGGATAATCACCAGTCTGAGTGGCTCGTGGAGATCGCTCGGGCTGGTGCGGCGAGCCGCAGGGGCGTGCCGAGCCCTGTGGTGCCGTCGTGTCTGGCGTGTTCACCCCCGGACAGCCGGGGGCTTGCGATGTTTGGTGTCCTGCGCTGCGCCGACCGTGGGCACCTGCTCAGCTTACGGGCGCACCCCCGTTGTCTTGGTTGTGTTTGCCTTGATGCCGGGCCATGGCGCCTGCCAAGCGAGGGCCTTGGGACGCCTGTCGGTGCTCCGTGCTGCCTGCGATTCGCCGAGGATGGGGCTTGGCGGGGCAAGAGGCGCTCAGGCCCCGAAGATGGAGGCTGGCTGTGGCCCTGCTTGATTCAGCCGTGGGTCTGCTGTGGGGGGTGCTCGGCGCTTCGCCCCATCCGATGATTCCTCCCACTCAGGCGCGGCAGGCTGCCACTGACACCGCGCGGTCCCTTCGGAATGTTTGCGCTTCCGCGCGGCCGTTCTACTGGGAACTCGGGACTGCTGTCGGAAAGGACGTGGGTGGATCCGTGGGCTTGGTGGCCCCGGGGGCCGGGACCGAGATGAACATCGCCTCCGCGTCGAAGTGGCTTTACGGCGCCTATGTCTTGGAGGTGCTCCAGGGGCAGCTTCGCCCAGGCGTGGATGTCCCGTTCCTCAACCTGACGAGCACGACGCCAGTGCTCGATGCGAGCGCCTCATCTGCTTGCAAGTCGGCTTTGTCCACGGTGCGCGCGTGTGGCAAGACAGCGGGCATCGAGGAGCCGTTGATCCAATACGTCCCGGAGCCGCCGACGCGCTTCTATTACCACCCGGGACACTTCGAGGCACACGCGGACTTCGCGATGGGCATGGGTTTCTTTGACGGCGCATCGCTCGCGCTCGCCTTTCAAGGCCGCCTGCCGTTGAGCCTCAGCTTCGTGAGCGTCAACCTCGCGGGCGGCGCCAAGACGAGCGCCAGCGAGTACGCGAAGTTCCTGCGCGCCCTCATGCGCGATGAGTTGAAGCTGGGGCCCCTGCTCGGAACGCACAGCACGTGCGCGACGGCGGCCTGCGGCAACACCGGTTACAGTCCTTGGTTTGCCACGGAGCCCGCGCATTACTCACTCGCCCACTGGGTGGAGCCGGATGAAGGGACCCCGTGGAGCGGTGGTTTCAGCAGCGCGGGCCTCTTCGGCTTCTATCCGTGGATCGCCAAGGACAAGGGGACGTACTTGATTGTCGCGGGAGAGCACCTGCTGGGTGTGCTGGGCCAGTCGCGTACGACGCCCGCGGAAGAGACGGCTTCAGGAAAGGCCGTCCTGTGTGGACGGCTCATCAAGAAGGCCTATTACACGGGCGTCGTTCAGGAGTGAGTGCGTCAGTCTTGCTTTGTCGCCTCGGGCTCGGCTGACTCCAGCCTGCGGAGTTGTTCGCGGAGGAGTTCCGCGAGCACTCGGACGTGGGGCTCCTTCAGCAGGCGGGTGTGGGGTCCTGGCACGGGACTGACTCTCACGCTTTCGGTGAGCCACGCGGACCACCCTTCGTCCTCCGCGCGAGCGCTCTGTCGCTGCACGGCGCGGAACATCTCGGCTGTTCCTTCGTAGCGCTTCGCGGGGACGTCGTTGCGGTAGGCCTCGCCGAGCCGCTCATGGGCGGAGAAGAGGCGCTCGATGTGGCTTGCGTCCAGTCCGCCCGCGGCTGGGAGTCCTCGCAGGACTTCGATCATCCGCGGTAGCAACGCCTCGTCCGAGGCATCGCTGATGCGCTCCATCGCTTCGGCGGGCACGTCCTGAATGGACAGCCCCGCCAGCTGCCCGAAGGCCACCAGTCGCGCGAGCGGAGGAGGCGCGGAATTGGAGGGAGCCGTCGAGGAGCCAGCGAGCCCTGTTGCCGGTTCTGTCGAGGCGCTGGCCCGGAGAGGAGGAGAAGGGATTGGGGAGGAAGCGCTCAGCGGTGAGGAGAGGTACCCCCAAGCGAGGCAGAGACCGCCGACGAAGAGCTCGCCCGGGACGCCAATCGAGCAAGGGCAGAGCGAGTCGTCGAGGACGAAGGTGGAGGAGAGAGAAGAAGCCGGAGCGGAGGACGGAGAAGAGGGGCTTGCCCTCGCGAGGCCCCAGCTCCTTCAGTGACTGCGTGAGTGTGGGCGGCAGGTGAATCCGAGGATGGCCTCGGGATCGAGGCGCTGACGCCAGTAGGCGAGCTGTGATTGGAGCCCGTCACCCTGCAGCCATTGGCGCTGCCACGCGGTGTAGTCCGGGTACTGCATGGGCAGTGGCGCCAGCGCGATGGTCGTGCCCGACGCGAAGGCTTGATACAGCTCGGCCAGCTCCCACAGACGGGTCTTCTCACGCAGCAGCTCAGCCACCCGCGCGCGCATCGAATTGGAACGGGACGCCATGTCTGCACCAACTCCTTCGTTCCGCGCCGAAAGACGAAGTGCATGCCGGGAACCGGCATCTCCAAGCATTGCGCGGCAACGCAACCTGTGTTCAGTTAAGTCCCAGTTTTGGATTTGTCCAAAACATGGGAATAGTCATTCTGTAGCGGAATGTGTCTCGCCTCTCGCGCCCGGGCGGGGCGACGACAGCGAGAGGTGCGTGTGGACGCGGCAGTGCTGGAAGAACTCCTGAGTCGTTTCGATGCCGCAGACGACGATCGGGCGTGGTGCCAGGGCCGGACGCTCGCGGAAGCGTGGCGTGCGAGTCAGTCTGGCTATCTGTTGATTCGGCTCGCCGCGGCGGCGGGCGTGGACCGACGGCGCGTATTGCGCGCGGTCTGCGCCTGTGCGCGACTCACGTTGAAGTATGCCCTGGTGATGGATCCGCAATATGACCCGCTCGACCAGCCGAGTGTGCCCCTCGCGCTGGATGTCACCGAGGCGTGGGCGAACTGCGTGCCAGGAGTCGAACTGGACGCGGTGAAAGCCGTGGCGGGCCCTGTGGAGCAGGCTGCGTATGGAGTGGACTGCGCCGCGGGCTATCTACAGGTCCCTTTTCCTCCGGGGGCCGTGGACGTGGCCTTCGCGGTCGCGAACGCGGCAGCGGCTGCGGTCGAGGAGAGCGAGGCGGAGTACGCCCGGAAGGTCGCGAAGTCGGTCCTCTCCGCTGTCAGTGCGGGAGCGGCTCAGTCAGACTATTCGGATGCGGGTCGTCTCGAGTTCGATGCGACGGTTGCCCGTAGCATCCGAGACTTCATCCGCGCGGAAGACGTCGCAGCGGCGGCGACTTCTCGGGCGGGCTGAGTCAGACCGGGCGTGGCAGCACGCTTTCGCGGAGCATTTATGGATGCGGTGGAGACCGAAGTCCTCTTGCAGCGCGTGGGGATCAAGGATGCCGTGGAGTGGGGGCGAGGTCGGACTCTCAACGAGATCTGGCACGCAAGCCCGTCAGGCAAGCTGCTGCTTAAACTGGCCCTTGAAGCGGGGGTGGAGAGACGCCGGGTGCTCGGCGCGCTCTGTGCCTGTGTGCGACTGACGCTGAAGTACACCCAGGTGGAGGGGCCGCAATATGAGCCGCTCGACACGCCCTGTGTGCCAATCGCATTGGAACTCGCCGAAGCCTGGGCACGGGGGGCGCCCGGGGTCGAGCTTGATGCGGTGAGAGCGATGTCGGTCGAGGCGCATGATGCCGCCAGCCTGGTGGATTGCATGGAAAGCTACGGGCGAACCCCCTATCCGCCGGGCGCGGTCCATGCGACGTTTGCCGTGGCGTTCTTGCTGGACGCTGTGGGTGTGGAGGACGTGGGCGAGTGCTCCAACCACCTCGGTAATTCGTTCTCCTACGCAGAGGTCGCGACCGCTGCCCAACATGGTCATTCCGAGGAGAGCCGCCGAGAATTCCGTGAGACCTGCGCTCGGGTCGTTCGAGACTTCATTCGCGCCGAGGATGTCGCCATGGCGGTGGCGACATCCCGGCGGTGACTCGCGCTGTTCGAATCGACGGGGCCGGCGCTACTTCACCTCGCGAGCCAGCGTGGAGCTCCACGGGCACCAGTGGCCTCCCGGGAGGAACGCGCCGCCGGCCTCGTCCAGGTGGTCCTCGACGTAGACCATGTCCGCGTCGCAGACCTCGATGGCCATCTGGAAGAACCGGATGGTCGCCGGGTCGAGGTGGAAGGAGAACTTCGGGTTGTAGGGCTGTGTCCGCTTGATGATGCGGCCATGCACGTGGATTTCGTTCTTCTCTTCTCCGGAGAGGATCCGGCGTGCGTGGGCAATGGTGTTCTCATCGGTCAACTCGATGATGAACTCCTGACCACGGGAGGAGGGCTGCGTGAAGGCGAAGCGGGCGGGACTTGCCATGACGGGACTCCTTGGGTGGGGAGCCCCTGTGTAGTGTTTGCGGGATGTCTGGTTCAACCATCCCAACGCGAGGGTGTTGGGTTGCCCTCACTGTTGTGTATTGGATTCCAGCAGGGGACGCGGCTCGGGTCCCCGCGCCAGCTCCTCACTCACGCGAAGCGAGTGCTTCGAGCTGGCGGAGAATCTTCGGCTTGGGCTGGTTGCCCAGCAGCTCCGCGACCTTCTGTCCCTCTCTCATGAAGACGAGGCAGGGGAGCTTCGTGATTTCGAATGAGGTGGCCAGGGCCCGGTTCTGCTCGATGTTGATGCGGACGATGCGGACCGTGTCGGGATTCTCGTGGGCAATCTCCTCGAGGGTCGCGGCCAGGGGCGTGCAGGGGCCGCACCAGTCCGCGTAGAAGTCCAGGAGGACGGGTGTCTTGCTTTGCATCACGTCCGCCCGGAGCGCGTCGTCAGTGACTTCCAGAATCAGGTTGGACATGGGCTGCTGATTAGCCGTCCGCTTCGGTGCTCGCCAGCCGTGCTCCGTGCGTGCGCATGCGTGTGTCTGCCGCGCGACAGCGCTCCGCGCGCTCGACAAGAGGTGCTCGAGCCGCGCCTGGGTGCGAGGATGCGGGCCTTCCCCGCAGCCCAGCCGGAGAGGGTCGTTCACATGGTCAGGAGGACCGCCGTGCAGTCAGTCCGCGCGCAGCCGCTGATTGCCGTCGAGGATGTGCGCCGCAGCAGCGAGTGGTACCAGGCCTTGCTCGGCTGCCGCAGCGGCCATGGCGGCGCTGCCTACGAGATGCTCATGTCGGGTGAGGAGATGATCCTCCAGATTCACGCGTGGGACGCCGATGACCACGCGCACCTGGGGCGGGCCTCCTTGAAGTCGCGCGGCAACGGCGTGCTGCTCTGGTTCAAGGTCGAGGACTTCGACGCGGCGGTCACGCGCGCCATGTCGCTCAAGGCCACGGTCCTGGAGGCCCCGCACTTCAACCCCAACGCGGGGCACCGCGAGGTGTGGCTGCGCGATCCGGACGGCTACGGCGTGGTGGTGGCGGGCGAGTAGCGCCGCGTCTCAGGGCTGACTGCCCTTCCACAGTTCATACAGCCCTGCTTCGCCCTCGGGCCGGAGCGGGGTCAGCTTGAGCTTGCGCGCCTCCATGGGCCGGCTCAGCTCGTCGTAGACGGCCGCGGTGGACAGGCCGAACGGCGCGCCCTCCTCGTTGGAGTAGCCGTAGTACGCCGCGGAGATGCCACACATCGTCATGGCGGCCAGGCACATGGGGCAGGGGTGGCCGCTCGCGTAGACGATGCAGCCGTCCAGCCGCGGGCTGCGCAGAAGCTGGCTGGCTCGGCGCAGCGCCAGCATCTCCGCGTGCGCGGTGGGGTCGTTCGTGGCGAGGATTTCATTGGCCGCGGTGGAGATGACCTGCCCTTCACGGACGAGCACAGCGCCGAAGGGGCGTCCTCCCTGCCGGATGTTCTCGCGCGCCACCGTGAGCGCCTGTCGCATGAACTCGATGCCTCGGGGTTGGGCCACGCGCGTGAAGGTCACGGACTCCGTGCTCGCGTCGCGCCCGCCCGTGGGGCTCGGAGCCCCCGGTGAGAAGTCCGTGTCGCCGAGTCGCGCCCGCGCCTGCATGGCGGCGCTCAACGAAGCGTAGAGCGCGTGCGCCATGGGCTGTCGCACCGCGACGCGCTTGAGCGCCCCCTCCGCGCCATAGGCGAGGGTGAGGCCCGCGCCAGGAGACTCACTGCCGGTGGTCGTGCCCCAAGCCGTGAGCTGGGCCGCGCCCGTGCGCGCCGCGAGCGAGAAGAGGGCATCGGCGAGGGCGTCGAGGGTCTCGACGATGGGCGCGGGCTCGGGCGGGGCATGGCCTGCCTGAGTCATTTGCTCGCACAAGCGCGCGAGCACCGCGGAGGGCGTCGTGGGCGGTGAGGTCGTCGTCATGGCGAGACGACGATGGCACGGCTGTTCGGTGGTGTGCCATGCGCCTGGCCGCATCGGGTGCCAGAGCTGTCAGTGCCCGACAGTGACGCCGGGGGCCCCGTGTCTCGGGACCGCCGGCTCGTGCGCCGACTCCCGCTGGGCGCGGTGGTCCGGGTGCGTTCGCTCCGGGCGCGCGGCGGGGGATGAACCCAGCGCCTGGGTGCGGCAATATGCCATGGCCCCCCCGTGAGCGAGCCGCGCTAGAGGACGTCCACCCTCAAGGAGTATCGAATGCGCTTCGCATCATCCTCTGGTCTTGCCCTCTCCCTGGCTCTCCTCGGTGTCTCGGGGTGTGGCGATGAGGCGCCGCCCCCGCCGGCGACCCGCGCGGTGACCATCCCGGTGGAGGCTCGCGTGGGCAGCGAGTTGTTCGCGTGTGGCCGCACCTATTCGAAGGTCGGAACGTCCGGGGCCAGCTATGAGCCCATGGACTTCCGTGTGTACGTCCACGCCGTGCGGTTGGTGTCTGACAGCGGACAAGAGGTCCCCGTCGCGCTGACGAACGATGGGACCTGGCAGCGTGACGGCGTGGCGCTGCTCGACTTCGCGAACAAGGACGGGTTGTGCGCCAACGGCACGGCCGGCATGAACGCCACGCTGAAGGGCACTGTCCCCGAGGGACACTACACCGGCCTGCGCTTCACGCTCGGCGTGCCCGAGTCGCTGAACCACGGCGACGCCACCACTTCGGCCGCGCCCCTGGGCGACTCCACCCTGTTCTGGAACTGGCGCGGGGGCTACGTGTTCGCGCGCATCGACGGCCGGACGGGTGGGGTGCCCACGGGCTACTACATGCACCTGGGCAGCACGGACTGCGCGCCGCCTCCCGCGGGGCAGACCTCGGGCACGGCGGGCTGCGCCCATGAGAACCGCGTCGAGGTCCGGCTGGAGGGCTTCACGCTCGGGTCGAGCAAGGTGGTGATGGACCTGGCGGCGCTCTTCGCGGACTCGAACCTGGACACGAACGCCGCGGTGCCGAACACGGCGGGGGGCTGCATGTCTCAGCAGGAGGATCCGGATTGCGCGCCGGTGTTCGCGCGGCTGGGGCTCGCGTTTGGAGACCTGGCGGCCAACCCCGCGGGCCAGCGCTTCATCCGCGCCGAGTAGCGAAGGAGCGTCTGCCCATGTCACGACGATGGTTGTATTGGCTGCCGCTGGCGGCGCTCCTGGGCGCGTGTGGAGAGTCCACGTCCCCTCCCACGGGCCCCGAGCCCACGCCAGGATATGCCTGGAGGCTGCCCGCGGGCTTCCCTACGCCGAGCGTCCCCGCGGACAACCCGATGACGGACGCGAAGGTGGAGCTGGGGCGTCGCCTGTTCTACGACAAGCGCCTGTCCCTCAATGGCACCCAGTCTTGTGCCTCTTGCCATGAGCAGGCTCGCGCCTTCTCCGACGGACGCATCCACGCGGTGGGGAGCACGGGGCAGGCTCACCGCCGCAATGCCCAAGCGCTGGTCAACGTGGCCTATGCCACGAGCCTCACGTGGGCCAACCCCGCGATCACCACGCTGGAGGCGCAGGCCCTGACGCCGCTGCTCGGCACGGAGCCGGTGGAGCTGGGCTTCGCGGACAAGGAGGAGGTGCTGCTCACGCGGCTGCGCGAGGACTCGGCGCTGACGGCGCGCTTCGCCCAGGCGTTCCCTGGAGAGGCGACGCCGGTGTCGCTCGCGACGCTGACGCGCGCGTTGGCGTCCTTCGAGCGCACGCTCATCTCCGGCACGTCACCCTACGATCGTTATCTCCAGGGCGGCGCGGTGGATGCGTTGAGTGCCTCGGCCAAACGGGGCCTGGAGTTGTTCCTCTCCGAGCGGCTGGAGTGCGACCACTGCCACTCGGGCTTCAACTTCCAGGACGCCACGCGCCACGAGGCCACGACGGAGCCGCTGCTGCCGTTCCACAACACGGGGCTCTACAACGAGGACGGGACGGGGGCCTATCCCGCGACGGACCGAGGGCTCATCGAGTTGACGGGGCGCTCGGACGACATGGGGCGCTTCAAGGCACCCTCCCTGCGCAACGTGGCCGTCACCGCGCCATACATGCACGACGGCAGCGTGGCGACGCTGTCCGAGGCCCTGGACCATTACGCGGCGGGAGGGCGGGCCCGGAAAGACAACCAGGGCGCGCCCAATCGCTATCAGAGTGGCTTCGTGATGGGCTTCACGCTGACCGCGCAGGAGAAGGCGGACCTCATCGCGTTCCTGGAGTCCCTCACGGACACAGCGTTCCTCACGGACCCGCGCTTCGCGGACCCCGCCGAGTCGCCGTAGGGCGGGGCTGTGTACGTGAGGGCCGGCGGCGCGTCTGCTCATCCCGAGACGCGTCGATTCCTTTTCTCCCCACTCTCGACTCGTGAGATGGGGCAGGGATGTTCGACCCCATCACGCTCGATCAGCTTCGCGCCTTCGTTGCCGTCGTCGAGGAGGGAAGTTTCTCGGCGGCGGCGCGCAAACTTCGCCGCGTGCAGTCCGCCATCAGCACCGCGATGGCCAACCTGGAATCGCAGTTGGGCGTGCCGCTTTGGGATCGCTCCACCAAGGTCCCCACGCTGACCGGACAAGGGCAGGCGGTGCTGGCGTCCACGCGGCGCGTGCTCGGCGAAGTGGACGACCTGCGGCGGCTCACCACCGGCATGTCGAAAGGGGTCGAGGCCTCGGTGTCCTTGTGTCTGGATGCCTTCTTTCCCCAGAAGGCACTCATCCAACTGTGCGCCACGTTCACCCAGGCGTTCCCCGCGGTCGACCTCCGCCTCAATACCCAGGTGAGGGCCGCCGTCTCCGCTCGCGTGCTCGACGGCACGGCCACCCTCGGGGTCGTGACTCCAGCGGGGTTGGCACGGGGGCTCGAGGTGCAGGCCTTGTCACCCATTCGGGTGTTCCCCGTCGTGAGCCCGAGCCACCCGCTCGCTGCCATCAGGGGCCGCATCGCGTCTCGGCACTTCGTCGATGCGATCCAGATCGTGCTCTCTGAATGCGATGATGACGGCGTCGCTGAGCAGATCGGACTGTCGCCGCGCACCTGGCGCGTTGGAGACCTCTACACCAAGCATGAAATGCTTCGCGCGGGCCTCGGCTGGGGCAACCTCCCGGAGCATCTGATTCGCGAAGACCTGCGCGAGGGCAGGCTGAGCGTCATCCTGCCCGCGGCCTGGGGGGCCCACGCGAACTCGCTCAACCTCCTGGCCATCTACCGGAGTGACACCGTGTTCGGACCGGCGCATCGCTGGCTGCTGAAGCAACTCACGGTGCTGTGCGCGAAGGAAGCGCGCCTCCGAAAGTAGCCAGCCCTCGCGCGCGACGACGGCCCGTCGCCCGACACGAGGGCCGTCACAGCCGGCTGCGCACCAGCAGCGAGAGCCCCATGGGGGCGAGGAAGGCCGCGAACCCGAAGTGCTGGACTCCGAACGCCCCACCCAGGCACCCCAGCGCGAACGCCAGGATGATGAGCCCCAGGGAGCGGTGCTTGGTGACGTTCTCGGGGGCGCCGGGGAGGACCTTTTCGACGAACCACTGCGTGACGTTGCCGGTCATCACGGTCGTCATCGGCCCCAGCGCGGGCGCCACCCGGTGCATCGCGTTCTGCATCCCCATGGCGACGACCGCGAGGACCACGACGACCCAATGCGCCGTGTTCCCCGTCAGCGCCCAGGGGACCGCCGCCGCTGCTCCAAAGGCCATGGCCTGAAGGAGCAGGAGCAGCCGCGCGGACTGGCCCACCCGGCGGTGCAGGTGTGTGGAGAGGAAGACGGCCAGGACGAAGATGGGAAAGGTCGCCAGCTTGAGCCACTCGTCGGCATTGGCGTGGCGCGCGAGGTCCGCCGCGAGCACGACGAAGTTGCCGGTGACGTGCGCGCAGAAGATCCCTCTCGCGCCGACGAACGTGACGGCGTCCGCGTAGCCGGCGATGAACGCCAGGGCGGTGGGAACCAGCAGCGGTGGAGGCGAGGCAGTCGAGGTCATCGAGAGGGGCGGTGCGGTCGGTCAGTAGGTGAAGGTCGTCCAGGTGCCCAGGAAGTCCACATCGCGTCCGGTGACGGCTCGCAGCGCGGGACCGGCGACGACGTGCGAGTACTCGGCGTTGAACATGACGTGGCGGGTGATGCGATATCCCAGTGACAGCGAGAGTTGCGCGCCGGTGTACCGCGCATCCGAATCCACGGGAGGCACGAGGACGCCTCCGGGCGGAGTGTAGACGGCGTCGCGGACCGACTGCCGGAAGAAGAAGACGCAGCCCGCCTCCAGGGTGACGGCGTCAAGCTCCCACTGCACGAGCGGATGCACTTCGTAGAGGTTCGAGGGGTAGATCAACGGAAGGGCACTGAAGAAGGTCTGGTTCGGGAAGTAGGCATGGAAGGTAGAAACCCGGCCGTCGTCGGCGCGTGCATCTCCACTCAGCGCGTCTGCCCGCACGCCCAGCCTCAGCGGCGCGAGAGGCAGCCGCTGCCACAGCCCACCCGCCAGTCCCCACGCCAGGATGGGGGTGTCGCCCACCGTTCCGAACTGCGCGAGCGCGTGCCCGATGTATTCGAGACCCCCGTCGGTCTGGCCAAACGCGCGCACACCGAAGGTATGGCGCACCTCGCGCCCGGAGACCTCTGCGTAGGTCACCGAGGGACGATCGCGCCCCAGGTAGAAGGCATCGAGCGAGAGCCGGCTTCGCGGCAGGATGGCCAGGGTCGCGTAGACGCCCCAGAATCGGTTGCGCGTGGACGGCGCATCGTCGAAGCCGCCGCGTTCGAGCCGGGGCACGAACCCGCCGAAGCCCTCCACGTTCCAGGTCGCGCCAGTGACCGTGAGACGCACGAGATCAAACGCCTGACGCACGTTGGTCCCGTCCCGCGTGCTCACCCACCGCGTGGACCCCAGCGCCAGCTCTTGGCGCCCCACCCGAGCGGTGACGCGGACCTCGCGCGGCGCGGTGGTCCACTCGATGAAGGCCTGCTGCACGTCGAACAGGTCACTCCCAGGGGGCTCATCGCGGGCTGGCGCGCCCAGCGCGTACTGCCCACCGAACTGGACGAACGTTCGAAGGCCCCCCACGTGGACATCGGCGTGCAACAGGTTGCGCGAGAACAGGACGCTCTCGGGCAGTGGGCCACTCAGCCCCGAGGTCAACTCGTAACGCAGCCGGTGTTGGCCGCCGAGGGAGAGATACACCTGCTCTCCGAGTGGGAGGTATTTGACGCGATCGAACGGGTCCTCGCCGGGCCGACGGGCGGGGTCTGACCAATCCTCCAGATAGCGGATCCCCGCGTACCGCGGCGCCACGCGCGGTTCGGGGGCGTCCTCCGCCCGGGCATCGCGCGACAGGTTGAGCAGTCCAAAGACAAGAAACAGCGACGCGCCCCGCGAACGACGCAGCATGAGGCCTTCCCGCGTCCTTTCGCTCAAAACGCCCAGCAGGAACAACCCAGGAGCCCCCAGAACATCGGCTCCTCCGCGACGGGCACGGGCCGTCGCCGGGGCGCGGCGCCATGGGCGTGCACGCCACACGCCGCGTGGGGCGACGCCACCTCGACCTTGGCGGCGGCCTGCGCGGACCCACCGAAGCTCCGCACCGGCGACCAATCCGGCATCGCCCGTGGCAGCGGTGGCGCGAGGTCCGCGAAGCCTCCGGAGCCGTGCACGACCTTGCCCCCGAGGACGGTGAGCACGGACTCCAGTTCGGCAATCGCATCCGCGGGAACGCTGAAGTAGTCCGCGGACAGCACGGCGAGGTCCGCGAACTGCCCCACGGCCAGTTGCCCCTTCTTGCCGGACTCCGAGGAGAACCAGGTGTTGCGCTCGGTCCAGAGGCGCAACGCGGTCTCCCGGTCCAGCAGCGCGCCCTCCCCGTAGAGCGGTGTCCCCGCGACGGTCTTCCCGGTGACCAGCCACGACAGCGAGACCCAGGGGTTGTAGGACGCGACCCGCGTGGCATCCGTGCCAGCTCCCACGGGGACTCCAGCGGCGAGCATGCGCGCGATGGGGGGCGTGTGGGCCGCGGCCGCCGCGCCATAGCGCTCCACGAAGTACTCGCCCTGGTAGGCCATGCGGTGCTGCACCGCGATGCCCCCGCCGAGCGCCGCGATGCGATCGATGTTGCGCTCGGAGATGGTCTCCGCGTGGTCAAAGAACCAGTGCAGCCCCTGAAAGGGCATGTCGCGATGGACGCGCTCAAAGACATTCAAGGCGCGCGAGATGCTCTCGTCGTAGGTCGCGTGCAGGCGCCAGGGCCACCGGTGCTCGACCAGCAACCGGACGACCTCCTCCAGCTGTCCCTCCATGTCGGCCGGCAGCTCCGGGCGCGGCTCGCGGAAGTCCTCGAAGTCCGCGGCGGAGAAGACAAGCATCTCGCCAGCGCCATTGTGGCGGAAGTGCGCGCTGCCCTGGCCGGGCCGGACCTGCTTCGTCCAGGCGCGGAAGTCGGCGACCTCCTCGCCCTTGTTCTGCGTGAACAGGTTGTAGGCGATGCGCAGCGTGAGCTCGCCCGCATCGGCGAGCTGCTGAACGACGGCGTAGTCATCGGGGTAGTTCTGGAAGCCGCCGCCCGCGTCAATGACGCCCGTGATGCCCAGGCGGTTCAACTCCCGCATGAAGTGGCGGGTCGAGTTCTCCTGATACTCCCGAGGCAGCTTCGGGCCCTTCGCGAGGGTGGCGTAGAGCAACTGCGCGTTGGGCTTCGCGAGCAGGAGCCCCGTGGGGTTCCCGTGCCGGTCGCGCTGGATTTCACCACCAGGCGGATTCCGGGTGTCCCGGGTGTAACCACACGCACGGAGCGCCGCGCCATTGAGCAGCGCGCGATCGTAGAGGTGGAGGATGAAGACAGGCGTCTCGGGCGCGACGGCGTTCAGCTCCTCGAGCGTCGGCAGGCGCCGCTCGGCGAACTGGAGCTCGGTGAAGCCCCCCACCACCCGCACCCACTGGGGGGCGGGAGTGATGGCCACCTGCTGACGCAGCATCCGCATCGCCTCCGCGAGCGAACGGACGCCGTCCCAGCGCAGCTCCAGGTTGTAGTTGAGTCCGCCGCGAATGACGTGGGTATGGCTGTCGATGAGCCCTGGCACGACGCGCCGGCCCCCCACGTCGATGACCTGGGTGCCCGCCCCCCGGGTCTTGAGGAGGTCGCTCGCCGTGCCCACCGCGGAGAACCGTCCGTCCGTGATGGCGACGGCCTCGACCTCGGAGGCGCCCGGATGCAGGGTGGTGAATCGGCCGTGGTGGAGGATCAGATCGGGGGGCATGGGCAAGTCCGTTCAGGGGTTGGGGCTCGGCGGCGGCGAGTCTGCTGGAGGAGACGAGGACACCCCGGTGACCTTAGGAACACACTCCTCGGAGATCCACGCCGCCGTGAGCGGCTCGCGGCGGAGCAGCCGGCGCCCGACTGGCACCAACTGCTCTCCGAGCAGGATGCCCAACAGCCCCGCCAGCGCGACGAGTGGCGGCGCCGGAGAGCGAACTCCGAGCAAGCCATAGAGGAGGCCGATGAGCACCCCGGCGGCGATCGACACGAGATAGATTTTCATGAGCGGCCTCCCGTCGATGGAGACACCGGGGGAGAGGTCAGTGTCCGCCCTCGCCACCACCGAACATCGTCTTCGCGTAGAGAAGCCCGATGCCATAGGCACCTCCTGACTTCTTCGCGACGTTGACGACGGCGTCGTACGTCTTGGTCCGGGCCCAGTCGCGTTGCAGCTCGAGCAGGTACTGGAGCGACGTCATGGGGCGCGCGCCCGCCTGGACCATGCGCTCCATGGCCCGGTCATGGGCCTCGGTGGAGACGTCACCGCAGGCATCGGCGATGACGTAGACCTCGAAACCCTGGTCCAGCGCCGAGAGCGCGGGGCCGACGATGCACACCGATGTCCAGAGGCCCGCCAGGACAATGCGAGACTTGCCAAGGGCGTTGACCCGCTCGGCGATGCGAGGATCCTCCCAGGTGTTCATCGAGGTCCGGTCGATGGCCTCATCTTCCGGAAACGCATCCTTGAGCTCAGTGAACATCGGGCCGGAGAAGGACTTCTCCGCGACGGTCGTGAGGATCCTCGACACGTTGAACACCCGCGCCGCGCCGGCAATGAGTTGCACGTGGGTGCGCAGTTGGTTCGCGTGGATGGAGTGGGTCGCGAACGCCATCTGCGGCTGGTAGTCGATGAGGATCAGCGTGTGGTCGCTGGGGGTGAGAAGCGTCTTGCCAGGAGTCGCGGTCGCCGTCGCCATGGGAGTGCCCCTTCCGTGGAATGGCAGCACTCTCGCCCGCTCGCGATGGCCTCACAATTGGCAAACTGGAGATGGTTGGTATCGATTTGGGAGATGGTGTGAGTGATAAGGGGTGTGCCCGCTCACCCAGATGAATTACCGTGGGGTGGCGGCGACCCCTGTTCCGTCGCCCCACGTCAATGAATGACGCTCCGCTCCCTGGCATGGCTCCTGGGGCGTGGTGGCGCGGGGCCGCTTCGTGCGACCCCGCGGTCCTTGTCCTGACTCAGGGCGCGGCGGACTTGTTGACGAGCACGTCGTGGAAGTAGGCGTTCGCGTAGCCCAAGGGCGCGGGGTCGCTGGCGGGGCAGGTGGGCAGCTCGTGTGTCACCCGCAAACCCTTGCCTTGCTGGCTGGGCGTCTGGACGTCCGCGACGGCATAGGCGCCGTAGACCTCTGCCTGCTCGTCGCGCTGGAAGATGAAGCGATGATTCGCCGCATCCCACTGCATCCGCAGCCGCGTCTGTTCACCCTGGTGCACCATGCCCAGGTCCTGGGTGAAGAGCGCGCTCCGCGTGGCGCACGCCGCGTCCAGGCACTGGGCGACCGTCGCTTCCACCCGCAGCTCCTGGGAGCCTGGAATGTCCGTTGAGCGCGAGACGACGTGAATGGCGGCGGTGACGTCATCCTTCGCGCTGCCCGCGGTGACGGTGCCCGCGTTGAAGAAGGTGCCACTCAGCTCCGCCATGCTCGTCGCCGTGCCGGCCTGGGGGGCCAGGCATCCCAGGCTGCGGGCGTTGTTCAGACGCACCTTGGCCTCGATGGCCGTCACCCGAGCGGGATTCGTGAACGCCAACCCGTAGCGCCCCGCGCCCGCCGTGGCGCGGCTCTTCAAGTGCAGGCGGGTGAAGGCCAGCTCCCGGACCGACTCGACGCGCGTGCCCGTCTGCTCGTTGGCCCAGCGCGCGGGGTCGAGCCCGCGAATCTTCACGGTGCGCCCCGTGCTCGGACGCATGGGGTTGAAGTTGTCATACGGCACCATGGGTTCGAGTGCGTGGGCCGTGCCGCCCAGCGCGAGGGTGAGCAGTGCGTACCCCAGGTTCTTGGCTCTCATGGCGCTTCCAACTCCTTCACGTTGAAGTAGTGCCGCACGCGCGCGTTGTTCTCGGTGGCATGGTCCTGGCCTGCCGTTTCCAGAGTGACGCCGTGCTCGTATCCGCTCTGGAAGTTGGCCACCGTCTCGATGGGGGTGAGCCAGTCATTGGCTTGCGCCTCGCCCTTCACGCGCCGGAACAAGCCGCTGCTGGCGAAGAACGTGAAGTGCGCGTCCCGCTCGTCCACCGCCGTGCCCGCGCCGCCCTCGGGGATGGAGTCGTAGTGGTCCGAGGGGCCCACGTCCTCCTCCCAGATGGCGGAGGTCATGGACGCGGTGCCCAGGAACAGCGAGGGCAGGTCCGGGAACTGCGTGGGATTGTCTGGCCCGGTGTGCACGAACCAGTTGGGGTAGATGATCTGGTCCTCCATGATGTTCAGATAGGCATTCTCTCGCCAGAAGCCATTGGTTTGCATGCGCACCCGGGGCGTGTACCAGTCCGCGCAGCAGCCGCTCGCCGTCTCCAAGTCCGTGACCTGCTTCACCGCGTACTCGACGCGGTGGGGACGCGCGGGGTTGTATTTCAAGACATCACGCACGCGGGCCAGGGTGACATTCACATCCACCATGGCGTGGTCCGACAGGCATTGGGAGAAGGTCTGGCCGAGCTCCGGGAAGTAGAAGACGGAGTCCGGGTCGAAGTGTGGGTCCACGCTGGCCGTGGGCTCCTTGAGCAGCGCGAAGCTGGGGAACTCCGGCCCGTCCTCGGGCGGGAACACGAGGACATAGTCGATGCGGTCCCGGGTGCTCAGTTGGGTCGCCACGTCGGACGTGCACTGGCTGGACACCCAGGTGCCCGTGGCCATGGGGTCCGCGCCGGAGGCCGTGCGGGCCAGGTCCCGGGCCTTGGAGAAGGTGGAGTTGGCCTTCTCGAACTCCGTGCGAGCGGAGAGGTTGAGTTGGCCGGAGCCCATCATCCGCTGGTAGCCCGCGAAGCCGCTGTCAGCCTGGGTGGCCTTGGGGCCGACGGTGTTGAGGTCGCCCATGAGGAAGGCCGGACGGTCGAGCCCGCTCGGCCACGTCCCGGAGGGGAACACGTCGTTGTCCCCGAGCTGATAGGCGCCGCTGTTGGCCGTGAGCGGGCCACCCTGGCGGACCTGATGGACATACGCCGCCATGTCGGTGAATTGCTTCTCGCGCGCGTCGGTGTCGTTGCCTGGGGTGTTGTCGCCCGCGTTGACGTGGGTGCAGAAGACGTCGACGAACTCGCCGTAGTCCGTCCCCGAGGCGATGTGGGGCGCACCGGAGTCGTCATTGGCGAGCACGGGCGTGGTGGCCGCGGGGGTGGCGATGCGCGCCCAGAGCACCCCCTTGTCCTGGAGGCAGTCCATGCCGGTGCAGAAGTTCGACGGGAAGTGGTGCACGCCGCCTTCGAGAATCTGGCGCGAGGACAAGAGCACCAGGCCCGTGCTCTCGGTGGAGGGCCGGAGAAGCTCGTCGTTCTGCTCGGTGATGGCCTGCATGGGCGGCAGGAGTTCGGCGGCGCGCAGGGCGTTGACCTTCTCGAGGAGCTCGCCTCGCTCGTGGGACATCCAGATCTCCGAGACGCAGGCGACCTCCTTCTTGAAGAGCTGCTGCGCGACCGTGTCGATTTCTCCCGAGCCCCCATCCGGAACCCAGAACGTCACGTCGGGCATCTGCCCCACGTTCCACATGCTGAGGCTCAAGGGGATGGGCGTGGGCGCCTTGAACTCGAGAGTCTCCCAGGTGCCGGGCAGGTTGTCCGCGGGGAGCCGGTTCTTGTTGTTGTAGAAGATGCCGCCGCCCATCTTCTGGGTGGCGCCCGCGATGGCGAACGGCGAGCTCTGGATGGCGAGGCCCATCTTGCGCACGCTTGCGGTGAGCGGCTCGCTGACGAGCGTGAGCGACTTGGTGGGCCGCAGCTTCACGGACAGCTCGATGTGCACGAACCCCGGCTCCGCGGCGGGCAGCGTGACCGAGGCCGTGGTCGCCCAGGCCGCCCCGGACGTGCTGGCGACCCAGGCTCCCGTGCCATCTCCCTGGCTCTGCGTGACGCTGCTGATGCCCGAGGGGCCCGTGCTGTAGCGGAGCACGATGCGTCGGTCCTCGGCGCGAGGGAGGTCCGCGCCCGCCACGGCGTTGAGGGTGTCATCGCGGTTGGCGTCCAGCCAGACCGTGACGAGGCCCGAGGGATTCAGGAGATTGCCATTGGCGTCCTTGGGGCGCGGCAGGCGCAGGCCGATGAACAGGGTTTGGTTGACGCAAGGGTTGGCCACCGTCGCGGGGATGCCTGCCGCGCGCGCGGTGCCCGTGTTGCAGACGCTGGTGCCGTAGGAGGCGTCGTCGCTGACGAGCAGGTACAGCTCGCCGTTGGGGCCGCCGTTCACGTAGTCCTGCATGGGGAACTTCTTGCCGTCCGCGTACTCGAGCGGAGGCACCCAGCCATCCACCGTGGGCTGGGTGCACGGCGCGCGCGCGGTGCATTGGGTGGCGGCGTTCTGGGGTGTCAGTTGAGTCGTGTGAGGAGCCGCCCAGGCCTTCCAGGGCAGGAAGCCCGCGAGGGCCAGAAGAAGCGCACCACGTTGCATGAGACCTCCGAGTTCTTCCGAAGGAACGTCGCGCGCGGCGCATCTTCCCGAAGCCCGCGCGTGACGAGCCGCTCCACGCCGCCGCTGAAGGGCACCGCAGCGGCGGGCTGGGGCGCGCCGCGTTCCAGCGCTCCTGGATTCAGAGAGCGCGGCGTGTTGACCCGCGGGCGATACATTCGCGCTGTATCGCCCGCTTGCTGGCCTTGGCGACGCACTTCGCCCTCCGTCAGACACATGGCCGCGATTCGGGGGATGGTTGCTCTTTCATGTCACGAGCCGAGATTGGCCCAGCTGTACTGACAAAGGAGAGCGGCCAATGCGTGCAAACTGGAAGAAGCTTCATCTGATGGCGGGTCGGGCTGCGGTGCTGTGCGTCGTCGCGCTCGGGACCACGGCGGCCGTCGCCAAGGGCCCGGACTTCAAGGTCAACAACCCCCGCGAGGCCGTTCCGCTCCAAGAGGTCGTTCTCGTCTCCAAGGACTCGAACCCCGCCGCCGAGAAGGTGAACGCGCTCGGCAACGGCGACGGCAGCACCTGCGGCTGTGGCGGTCTGCTGGGCAGCCTGCTGGGGGGGGGCGGTCTGCTGGGCAACCTGCTCGGCACCGGCAACGGGGGCGCCCTGTTGGGCGGCATCCTCGGTGGCACCGGCGGTTGCGGCAACTGAGCCCTCGGCCCCGCCCCAATCCCCGGTGAGCGGGGCGCCGTCTCGATGGACCTGACCTTGCGCGCACCGGAGGTTTGCCTCCGGTGCTTCGAGGACCCCCATGCGCCTGCCCTTCACCACCTTGACGGCGCGCCACGCGCTTCTGATGTCGCTGGCGGCAGTCCATCTCTTGCTTGTGCTCTCCAGCGCGCTCGGCCTGCGGCCCCTCCAGGTCCTGGGGTCGTTGGGCTCGATAGGCCAGGTCTATGCCGCCTGGTCCGGAGCCAGCAGCCAGTTCAGCTTCTTCGCGCCGGGCGTGAGTCCGGCGGTGCGGGTGTCGTTCCGCGCGGAGCGGGAGTCAGGCGGAGAGATTCGCGATGACTTCCGCTTCGACAGCGCGGCGATGAACCTGCGCATCCACTCCATGCTGCTGCGCTTCGGCCTCAAGGACGTGCAGGACCCTCTCGCACGTTCTTGGGCCGCGGCGATGTTCGGCCGCCATCCGGACGCGCGCTCGGTGACGGTGCGGGTGGAGGCGCTCCGGCTCCCCTCCATGGAGGCGTACCGCGCGGGGGACCGGCCGGAGTGGATGGACGCCTACCGCGCCGTGTTTGAACACCGCGCTCCGGTCTCGGAGCCGCAGACAGGAGTGGGTGCCCCATGAGCACGCTCGCTTCGTCGAGGCCCGCCGCCGCCCCGCGCTGGGTGGCCTTCTTCTCCAGCCCCGGCTCCCCCGAGCCGCTCGCGGTCTTTCGCGTGGGCGTCGCGTTGCTCTTGCTCTTCCAGGTGGGGAGCCTGGCGGACACGTTGCCCGAGCTGCTCGGCAGCCGGGGATTGGTGCCCTGGAGTGTCTCCGAGGCCCTGGCCGCGCCGGGGATGCCTCGGCTGGACCGGGTGACTGCGTTCCTGGGCCAGTGGGGACTCTCACCCGATCAGGGGGTCCGCGCGGTGGTGTTCACCTATGCCCTGGCGCTGGTGGGGTTGCTGCTTGGATGGCGGACGCGGGTGTGCGCGCTCGTCGCGTGGCTGGCCCACTCGGTCCTGCTCAACAGCGGCAACTTCTTCGCCTACGGCGTGGAGACCTTCGCGCACATCAGCTTGTTCTATTGCGCGGTGATGCCGGTGGGTGAAGCGTTCTCGTGGGACCGCCGCGCGGGCCGGGCCTCGGGGGCGCCGTCGCCGGAGGCCACGCTGTCGCTGCGCGTATTGCAGTTGCATCTGTGTGTCATCTACTTCGCCACCGGGGCGGAGAAGCTCGTGGGGCCCACCTGGCGGGACGGGACGGCGCTCTGGGAGGTCTTGATGCAGCCGCAGTATGGGCAGTTCGACTTCGCCTGGCTGGCGCAGGTGCCCTGGCTGGTGAAGCTGGCGAGCTGGGGCACGCTGGTCATCGAGGTGGGCTATCCGGTGCTCATCTGGCCAGCGCGGACTCGGCCATCGTGGGTGCTGCTGACGCTGGGGATGCACCTGGGCATCGCCGTCCTCATGGGGCTGTGGTTGTTCAGCGGAATGATGGGCGTGCTGACCTTCTCCGCCTTCGGGTGGGAGTGGGTGCGGCGCTTCCTGCCCGCTCGTCGGGCGAGTGTCCTCGCGTTGGGCTGAAACCAGATATTGGCCTCGCGCGTATCCGGGAGAGAGGCCGTCCCCACGGGACGGCGTGCCCGGAGGCCGAGCCCATGTCGTCGGATGTCCTGGTTGTTCCCACCGCGCCTCGCCGTGAGCGGCGTGGGCCGTTGTTCCGCTGGAGCGCCGTGGGGCTGGTGGCCTTGGGGTGGGTCCTCGCCCTGGCGGCTTGCACCGAGGCCCGCGGCGCGGCGCCGGGGGCGCATCCCTCGGACGCGGAGCTGCGGCGAACGCTCTCCTCCGAGTCCTATGCGGTGACCCAGCAGGGCGCGACGGAGCCGCCCTTCCGCAACGCGTATTGGAACAACCACGAGGAGGGGCTCTACGTGGACGTGGTGAGCGGCGAGCCGCTCTTCTCCTCGCGCGACAAGTTCGACTCGGGGACGGGCTGGCCCAGCTTCACGCGCCCGGTGGAGGCGTCCCATGTCGTGGAGTCCCGGGACGAGAGCCTGGGGATGGCGCGGGTGGAGGTGCGCTCGAAGGAAGCGGGCTCGCACCTGGGCCACGTGTTCGAGGACGGGCCGAAGCCACTGGGCCTGCGCTACTGCATCAACTCGGCGGCCCTGCGCTTCGTGCCCGTGAGTGCGCTCGCGAAGGAAGGCTATGGCGCGCTGTTGCCGTTGTTCGGTCGCGCGGCGCCAGCGATGGCGGCGCGCGAGACTGCGCTGCTCGCGGGGGGCTGCTTCTGGGGGATGGAGGACCTCTTGCGCAAGGTGCCGGGCGTCATCTCCACGGAGGTGGGGTACACGGGCGGCGCACCCACGGGCGCGGCACCGACCTACGCGGACGTGAGCACGGGCCGCACCGGCCATGCGGAGTCGGTGCGCGTGGTGTTCGATCCACGGCTGCTCACCTACGAGGGGCTCCTGGAGAAGTGGTACTTCCGGATGCACGACCCCACCACGCTCAATCGTCAGGGCAATGACGTGGGCACGCAGTACCGCTCGGCCATCTTCACCTTGTCCGATGAGCAGCGGCGCGTGGCCGAGAAGGTTCGAGCGCGCGTGGAGGCCTCTGGCAAGTGGTCGCGGCCGGTCGTGACCCAGATTGCTCCCGCGGGCGAGTTCACGCCGGCCGAGGAGTACCACCAGGACTACCTGGTGAAACATCCAGGGGGCTACACCTGCCATTACTTGCGCGATTGAAGGCTCCGCCGCGCCCGCTCGAACGCTGTGGCTGTTGGGCGAAGTGGGTTGACGCGGTGTCCGCGGCACGCCTTCATGCCGGCCCGATGAGCACACCCCTCGACTATCGACCGGATTTCTCCGCCACGGAGTGGAGCGTGGCCTGGGCTCGGGTATTGGCCCGCCTCACCGAAGCGCAGCGCGAGGTGCTGGCCGCCACCTGGACCTTGCCGACGCCGGAGGAGTTCGCGGAGGTGTCACAGGAAGGGCCGGCGCAGTGGCTGAGCGAAGGTGGCAATCCCTCGCTTCAGGCCATGTGGTCGTTGGCGCTCCGCGAACTGCTGCCCGCGGAGTTGCCCACCGTCACGGTGGAGCAGCGCGAGTGGCGCGAGCCGCGGATTGTCGCCGCGAACGTCATCCTCACCCAGCCGACGCAGTGGATCGCTCCCGTCGTCTTCCTGGGCTCGGTGCGCGCCGCGCACCCGCTCTTGGACAGGGGCCCGGACTCCTGCGTCACGGTCGTGGGGGCCTTGTCCGCCCCGGGGCTCTTCACCTCGGGAGACATGCAGTTGCTCGGGGACGTGGACGTGCCGTTCATCGAGGGGAGCGGCAGCAACAACATGCTCCTGGTGCTGGGGGACGTGCGCTCGCAGGTCATCTTCGAGGAAGGCCATGCGAGCAGTTGGGCCGGGCAGGTCGAGGCGCGAGTCCATGCGACCTTCGCCGAGTTGCCCGCGACCCAGGAGCAGAAACTCGAGGAGGCGCTGCTCCCGGAGTTCCTGTCCGAGTCCAGGCCCTATCTCGGGCTCGCGACGCAGGCCGCCGCCGAGGGCCGCGTCGTCCTTCGAGCGCCACCCGAGGGGGAGTGATTCTCGCTCGGCGCGAGCGCGGCGAGGCGAGGCGATGGGGCGCCTCGCCGCGAGGGCTCATCAAAACAGACGGTTCACGCCATTGAGGGCGGCCACGCGATAGGCCTCGGCCATGGTGGGGTAGTTGAACGTCGTGTTGATGAAGTAGTCGATGCAGTTGCCCGGCCCCTCCTGCGACATGATGGCCTGGCCGATGTGGATGATCTCCGAGGCGTTGTCGCCGAAGCAGTGCAGGCCGAGGATCTCCCGCGTCTGACGGTGGAAGAGAATCTTCAACATGCCCACCGTGCGGCCGGTGATTTGCGCGCGCGCCAGGCTCTTGAAGAACGCGTGGCCCACTTCGTACGGCACGCCCGCTTGGGTCAGCTCGCGCTCGGTGCGGCCCAGGCTGCTGATCTCCGGGCTGGTGAAGATGCCCGTGGGGATGTCCTTGACGAGCTTGTGCTCCAGCCGGCCCTCGACGATGTGCGTGGCGGCGAAGCGGCCCTGGTCGTACGAGGCGCTCGCGAGCGACGGCGCGCCCACCACGTCACCCACCGCGTAGATGTGCGGCACGGCGGTCTGGTAGGCGTCGTTCACCTGGATGCACCCGCGCGAGTCGGTGGCGATGCCCAGCGACTCCAAGCCCAGGTCTCGGCTGTTGCCCGAGCGTCCGTTGGCCCACAGGAAGATGTCCGCGCGCAGGCGCTTGCCGCTCTTCAGGTGCAGCACCACGCCGTCATCGCGCGGCTCCACCTGGGCCATCTCCTCCTGGTGTCGGATGAGCACGCCCTGCTCACGCAGGTGGTACGAGAGCGCGTCCGAGATTTCGTCATCCAGGAACGACAGCAACCGGTCGCGCGTGTTCACCAGGTCCACCTTCACGCCGAGCATCCGGAACATGGAGGCGTATTCGCAGCCGATGACTCCCGCGCCGTAGATGATCATCGTCAGCGGCGCGTCGCGCAGCGCGAGGATGGTGTCCGAGTCGAAGACGCGCGGGTGATTGAAGTCCACGCCAGGGGGCCGGTAAGGCTGCGAGCCCGTGGCGATGACGAAGGACCTGGCGGCGAGCAGCTCGCTGGAGCCGCGCGGATCCGAGACCTCCACCGTGTGCGCGTCCTTGAAGCGGGCGCGGCCCACGACGAGGTCCACGCGGTTGCGCTCGTAGAAGGTGGTGCGCAGCTGCACCTGGCGAGACACCACGGACGTGGCCGCGCGCAGCAGGTCCTTGAACGGGGTGTGGCGCGCCAGCTCGGTGCGCAGGTGCGGATGGTCCTGCTGCACATCCATCAGGCGCTGGATGGCATGGCGCAGCGCCTTGGAGGGAATGGTCGCGGTGTGAGTGCAGGCCCCGCCCACCAGGGGGCGCTGCTCCACGGTGCAGACCTTGCGGCCCGACTTCACCGCCTTCATCGAGGCGCCTTCACCACCAGGGCCCGAGCCGAGGATGACCACGTCGAACTGCCGTACGCTCATGTCCCCGAGCATTTCTCCTCGCTGGCGACTTGGAAAGAAACATCCGGTGGGGGTGTCGTTTGGGTGAGCGGAGAGGCGGTATGCTCGCCGGGACATGATTTGCCTTGTTTGTGCGCGCGTTCGTGAGGAGGGGCCTGGGGGGGCCTGCCTCGAGTGTGGCGCTGTCCTCGTGCCCCTCTCCGAACCGCACCTCGACCACGTCGTGCAGGGGCGGCTCCTTCGCCACATTGGCCAGTGGCAGGCCGAGGGGTTGCTGTCTCCGGGCCTCGCGGACCGCCTGGAGACGGCGGTTCGCGCTCCCCATGTGCCGACTGTGTCGGTTGTTTCCGTGGAGGTCCCGCCCCCTCCTGAGCCGGATGCGGCCCAACAAGTGGAGGCCTGGGCGGAGGGCGTGGCGGCCTCGTTGAAGCGGTCGGAGGGCTGGGGGTTGGGGTGGGGCGCGGCGCTCGCCCGGACGCTGGAAGAGGCGGCGCGCGAGGAGCGGGAGCAGGCGGCGCGCAAGGCGGCGGCTCGGACCGCTGGCGAAGAAGAGGACGGGAGCGAGGGGGACCTGGGGCTGGCGCTGGGCGCGGGCTCGGCGCTCTACGCGAGCGGGGACTCGGGCGCGTTGGGGGGTGGGCTCGAAGCGGTGGTGGCGCTCGACGACTTGCCGGTGGGGCGAGGCGGGCGCGAAGAGGGTGCGCCTCGGCTTCACGAATACATCTGGTGGTTCCTGGGCGCGGTGCTGGTGCTGGGCGGTTCGCTCATGGGCGTGCGCGAGGCGTGGCGCGCGTTGGGCGGGGCTCCGCGCCAGCTCTTGGTGACGGGCGCGCTGCTCGGCTACCACGCGGCCTTCATCGGGTTGGGGCGGTTCCTGGGCCGGCGCTCGCTGTCCGCCGCGCGCATCCTCGCGGGCATTGGATTGGCGTTGTTGCCCGTCGTGTTCGTCGCGCTCGCGGCGCTGGTGGAGCTGTCTCCCGGGCTGGGGGTGGCCGTGGCGCTCGGGTGCGCGGGGTTGGCGCTCGTCCCGATGCGGACCGCGGGGCGCTTGCTGCACGGGGTGTCCACCGCGTCGTTGGCGATCGCGCTCGTGCCGTCGCTGCTCGCGGGGCTGCCGTTGATGCGCTGGGGTGAGGCGCCCGTGGCGCGAGCGCTCTGTGCGTGCGTGGGCGTGGGGGCGCTCGCCGTCACGGTGTGGCGGGAACGACGTCGAGGCCTCGAGCGGGCCTCGTGGGTCAGCGTGGGGGCCGCGCTCTATGGGGCGGTGTGTCTGGGCCTCTTCGTCGTGGCGAGCGCGCCCTCGGGCTTCCAGGCGCTGGCTCCAGGAGGGCTCCTGTTCGCGAACATGACGCTGTGGGCGATGCTGCTCGCCGCCGTCGTGGCCGTGGCCGCGAGCCTGGAGTCGGTGCGCGCCGCGCATCCTCGCGCCGGGCCGGTGTTCGAGACGCTGGCGCATGCGGGGCTGGCCAGTGGGGCGCTGGCGGGCGCACTGGGCGCGTTCTCGTGTGCGGCGGGCGCGGACCTGCGCGTGGATGTCGCCTCGGTGATGGCGCCGGCGCTGGCCGCGGCGGTGTACTTCCTGTGTGAGATTCGTCGCCGCGCGCTCATCCACGCGGGCGTGTTGGCCGTGCTGCTCACGGGGGGACTCGCGGCGCGGCTGGTGACGCCCTGGGCGGTGGATGGGTGGCTGGCGGGCGTGGGCGTGGCGGCGGCGGGGCTGATGCTCGTGGCCCGTGCCACGTCGGCGCAGGGCCCGCGCGTCCGGCTGTTGACGTGGAGCCTCGTCGTGTCGGTCGCGATGGTGCCCGCGTTCGCGGTGCTGGCCTCGGGCTGGGATGCCGTGTGGTTCGCGCCTCGGTGGGTGACGGGGCTGGCCATCGCCGGCGCCGCGCACGCCGCGGGGGGGTGGCGTTGGCGTGGGCTCCATGTCGTGGGCGCGGTGGCGTTGTGGCTGGGCGTGCTGGCCGCGCTGTCGGGGGAGGCCGCGGGGCCGGGCGTGCTGGTGCTGCTGGGCGCGGGGTATGGGCTCGTGGGGCTGGTGCAAGCCGCGTGGGCCCGCCGCGCCGTGGGGAGCGGGCATGCGCTGGTTCCGCTGGAGGATGTGTCGCTGGGCTTCACCCTCGCCGCGGTGGTGGGCGCGGTGTGGGGGCGCGGCTCGGGGCTCCCTGTCGTCGCCGCACATCTCCTGCCGTCCTGGGACGCGCTCGTCGCGTGCGCGGTCCCCGGCTTCGCGGCGCTCGTCCTCTTCCTCCGACTGCGCCGCGACGCGAGCCGACTGGTGTCCTTCGCCGCGGCCTCGGCGCTCGCGTTGGCGGTGTCGCGGGGCGCGGGCGCGGCGCTGGCCGCTTCACGTGGCGTGGGCGAAGGTCTGGCGGGGGACGATGGCGTCGTGGGCCCTGGCGCGCTGTCGGCGCTCATCGCCGCGGCGATGGCCCTGGCGTTCGCGCTCGTCGCGGCCGGGCGCGGTCGTGAGGCGCATGCGCCGGGGACCCCCGCGAGCAAGGGGCGTCAGGTGTTGGGCGCGCTGCCGCTGCCCTGGGGCGCCCGGGGACGGATGCTGCTCACGGATGGTTTCGCCGCCGCGGCGTTCATCCAAGCGGGGCTCGCCGCGCTGGCCCTGCTGCCGTGGCTGCTCGCGCCGGTCGCCGCCGAGCGTTCCACGTTCCTGCTGACGGGTGGCTTGCTCACGGTGGCCGCGCTCGTGGCGTTCGTGTCGCGAGGCTTCGTCTCGTATGCGATGCGCGGTTCGGTGGCGACGCTCGCGGTGGTCGCGGGCTTCATGGCGCTCACGGCGCTCGTGCTTCGTGCGGGACGGCCGTTGCCGCCGGATGTCGTCGCGTGGAGGCAGACCCTGGTGGGGCTGGGGCTGTGGGGCGTGGCGCTGGCGACGCGGCGATGGGGACCCGCGCTGGCGCGTCGACTGGAGAGCCCCACGCACGGTCCGCTGTATCACGGCGTACCCCATGCGGGCGTGGCGGTGCTGGCGCTCGTTCTGCTGCAGACGGCAGCGCGTCTGTCCTATCCGGAGCCAACGCGCGCGCTCGCGCTGGTGCCGCCGCTCCTGCTGCTGGGGCCGGCGGTGCTCGCGATGCTGCTCGCGGTGTCGTTCCGCGCGGCGGGGCTCGCGCGGGTCTCGCTGTGGCTGGGCCTGCCCGGTGCCGCGCTCTGGTGCGCGCAGGGGGGAGTGGGGGGCGTGCCTTTGATGGCGCTCGACCCTCCCGGGGGGCAGTGGGCCTCCGCGCTGGCGGTGGCCGCGTCGGATGGGGCGCTGGGCTGGCTCGAGCCGCGAGCGTGGCTGGCTCCGGGGGCTACGCCCGCGGGCCTGTGGTTGCGCGCGCTCCTCGGCGTGTCGCTCGCGGGGGGGGCCTACGCGGTCGCGGCGGTCGTCGTGGCGCACGTGAACTCCTGGCGCCACGCGCTCGCGCGTCTGCTGGCGCCCCGGATGGTGGTGCTACCCGGGCCCATCCTGGAGGTCCTGCGCGAGGCCTCGCTCCTCGCGGTGGTGCTCGTGGCCCTCGCGGCGTTCTTCCAGCCCGGCCTGGGCTCGGCCGGCGTGGTGTTCCTCACGGGCGCCATGCTCCTGTGGGGACAAGCGCCCCGGGCGGGCCGCACCGTGCTGGGCGTGGGCTTCATCCTGCTGGTGCACGCGCAGGCGCATCGCGCGGAGTTCTTCGCGTCCTGGCCGGGCCCGGTGCTCGTGCTGATGGCGCTCGCGGTGGTGGCGGGTGCGCCGTGGCGGGTGCGCCGGCGAGGACTGTCCGAGAGCGCGACGCGCGTGCGCATCCAGCTCTCCGTCCTCCCGTTCCTCGGCGTGGCCGGTGTCTACGCGCTGGCGGCGGGAGGCACGCCGTCGCCGACGTTCGCGGTGCCGCAGCTGTTGTGGGAGGCGGTGCTCAGCGTCCTGCTCGGGAGGTGGTTCCCTTTCATCGCGCTGCCTGCGTCCCTGGCGCTGCTCGCGGTGACGGTGTTCGTCGCGGCGCGGCCGTGGCGTGGGGCCTTCGCCACGGGGATGGCGGCGGTGGCGGCGATGGTGGCGGGGAGCGCCGGGGTCGCCGCGGTCACGACGTTCCTCACCGCGCGGCTCGCGGCGCTTGCGCCATCGAGCTACCTGGAGTGGGTGGCCCAGCGCGGCGCGGCGCTGTCGTTGGCGGCCACGGTGGGCGTCCTCGCGCTCCACGTCGCGCACCGGCTGCTGCGCACGCGGCGCGAGGACCTGTCGACGGGACTGGGCTGGGGCCGCGATGCGGGCCTCCTCCTCATGGGCTTCTTGCTGGCGGGCGGCGCGGCGAGCGGCAGGGCGTCGGTGGATTCGCTGCCGCTGTCCATGGGCGCCATCGGGCTCGCGGTGGGCGTGGCGCTGCACTGCGCGTGGCGTGAGCACACCGGACGCCATGTCTACTTCGTGCAGACCGCCGTGGTGGGCATCTACGCGCTCGTGCGCCACCTGTACGCGCCCGGACTGAGCCCGGAATCGGATGCGCTCTTCGCGCTCCTGCTCGGCTTCGTGCTGGTGGGCGTGACGGTGCTGGCGCGCCGCGCGGGCGTTCGGCCCGTGGCGGAGGCGACGCGGCGCTTCGCGGCGCTCCTCCCCGTGGGCATGGCGTGGGTGTTGCCGGGCGATGCGACGGCGCACGCGGCGCTGCTCGCGGCGGGCTCGGGCCTCTTGTACGCGGCGTTGGGCGCGCTGGAGCGCAGCCGTCTGTTCGGCGCGTTCGCGGCGGCGGCGACCAACCTGTCGCTGCTGGTGGGCGCGCTCGCGTTCGGACTGGAGGGCCTGGAAATCTACCTGGCGCCGCTCGGCCTGCTGCTCCTGATGTTGGGGCAGCTCTTCGCGTCCAGCTTGCCGCAGGCCGCGCGCAACGCGGTGCGAGTGCTCGGAGGGTTGCTGCTCTATGTCCCCGCCGCGGCGCGGCTGTCGCTCAGCGTGGGCGCCTCGCCGGATGGCACCGCCGCGCTCGTCTTCGGGGGCGTGTGTTTGCTGGGCGTGGTGGCGGGGATGGCCCTGCGGATCCGCGCCTATCTGGCGATGGGCACGCTCTTCCTCACGCTCGACGTGGCGGTGAACGTGCTGGACGCGGGCCTGAGAGACCACCGCGTGGGCTTCCTGGTGATGACGCTCGCGGGGCTCACCATCGTCGGTGGGCGCGTGCTGGCCACGGTGCGGCGCCAGGAGTGGGAGCGTTGGGTCCTGGGCATGCGCGCGCGGCTGAGTGGCTGGGATTGAGTACCGCGCCCGCCGGGGCGCGCGGGGCCTCCGGCGGGCGGCGTGGCGCGCCGGGCTACTCCGCGCATCGGGTTCGTGACGGGTTCTGCTACATCGGGCTCGGCGGTGTGAAACAGAAAAACATCGTCTACTTGTTTTGCGGGCTATGCGCTGTGTGTCAGGCGCCGTAGGCTGCTCGCCCCCCTGTCGCATGTGGAGGTCTCGATGAGCCGGTGGAACCAGAGTCGTCATGCATTGAAGTGGATGGCCGTGGTGGCGTGGATGGCGGGCTGTGGTGGTGCGTCGTCGTCCGTGGACAGCGTGGAGCTGCAGGGCGCGGACGAGAGCGTGGGCACGACCCAGAGCGCGCTCACGGTGTGCGTCACGCCGGGCTCGAATCTCCAGACGACGACGGGCCTGAACCTGCGCAGCGGCCCCGCGACGACCTACGGCATCCTGCTGACCATGCCGGACGCGGCCATCGCGACCGAGGCGGGTGACGGCTGTCCCTCCAGCGGTTGGTACAAGGTGACCTACAGCGGCGTGACGGGCTGGGCCTCGGGCACGTACCTCAACCAGGTGTCCGGGTCCTCCACCGTGCGCGACGCGGCGGTGGCGCGCGCGACGGGCGCGATGGGCTTCTCGTATTGGTGGGGCCACGGCGCGTGGAAGCCGGGGCAGGCGGCGGGCTCGTGCGCGGGTGATTGCCCCAGCTGTACGCACACCGGCTCGTATGGCGCGGACTGCTCGGGCTTCCTCGCCAAGGTCTGGGTGGTGCCCAGCACGAACTCCACCATGTCGACGGACTCGCACCCCTACAGCACGGTGAGCTTCAACTCGGACACCACGCAGTGGAGCACCATCGCGCGGGAGAGCCTGCTGACGGCGGACGCGCTCGTCTACAACATCGACGGCGCGGGCCACATCTTCCTCTACGAGTCGGGAGATGGCTGGGGCAACATGTGGGCCTACGAGTGCAAGGGCTGCGCGTACGGCTGCGTGCACAACCTGCGCACCGCCAACACCACGTATCACGCCATCCGCCACTACTGAGCCTCGGCGGAAACGGAGGAATGCCGGTGCGACAGCGCGGGGTCATCATCCTGGGAGTCATCATTCTCGTGTGCGCCGTGGCGGCGTGGCGGTGGCGCGCGGGAGATGGACACGCCCAGAAGGACGCCTCGTCGGCGGTCGCGCCGGACGCTCCCGGTGCAGCGCGCGCCCCGAGCGCCTCGCCGGGGGGACGCGGCGCGGGTGGCGCGGTCGCGGTCCCCGGCGCGGGTGCGGCGCAGGCTCCCGCGCCTGCCGCCGCGCGCC
>NZ_JAHNZT010000034.1 GCF_019039035.1 Citreicoccus inhibens
CCGCCGCCGCGCCGGCCCCTCCCGCCGCATCCCCCAGCGCCCGGCCCGCCGCGCCCGCCTCAGCAGCCCCCGCGCCCGCCGCGGGAGCTCGGCCCGGCGTTACGCCGGCGCGCACCACGCATCCCTCCATGCCGGCGGCCTCGGTACCGGGCGCGGAGGCCCGAACGGGCGCTCCCGCTTCAGCGCCCACCGCGGAGGCCCGGCCCGCCGCGCGCGCCATCCCCGTCTCGCGCACGGGCCCCACCGCGGGCCGTGAGCTGGCCCTGTTGCTGGATGAGGCGCGGCGCTCGGGAGCGAGCGACCTGCATGTCGTGGCGGGCCGACCCGCGCTGTTCCGACTGGTGGGCGAGCTGCGGCCACAAGGCGCCGTGCTGGAGGCCGCCACCGTGGAGCGCATGCTGCTCCCCGTGGTGCCCGAGCGACTGCGCGCGGTGCTGGAGAAGGACGGCAGCTGCGACTTCGCGCTCGACTCGGCCGAGACGGGACGCTTCCGCGTCAACGTGGGCCGCCAGCGCACGGGCCTCAAGGGCGTCTTCCGCGTCATCAGCCGCGAGGTGCCCACGCTGGAGTCGCTGGGCCTGCCGATGGACATCGCGAAGGCCACGCACCACCACCAGGGCCTCATCGTCATCACCGGTCCCTCCGGCCACGGCAAGACGAGCACGCTGGCCGCCATCGTCGACATCATCAACCGCGAGACGACGCACCACGTGCTCACCGTGGAGGACCCCGTCGAGTACCTGCACCCGCGCAAGCGCGCGCTCATCAGCCAGCGCGAGGTGGGCAGCACCACGCGCACCTTCGCCAGCGCGCTGAAGGGCTCGCTGCGTGAGGACCCCGACGTCATCGTGGTGGGCGAGCTGCGCGATACCGAGACGGTGCGCATGGCGCTCGCGGCCAGCGAGACGGGCCACCTGCTCATCAGCACCATGAACACGCCGAGCGCGGCGAAGACCATCGACCGGCTCATCGACTTGTTCCCTCCGGCGGATCAGCAGCAGGTGCGGCTGTCGCTCGCCAGCGGCCTGCGCCTCATCGCGAGCCAGCGCCTCATGGCGAGCGCGGACGGCAAGTCCCTGGTCGCCGCGTCCGAGGTGCTCCCCGGCTCCGTCGCGCTGGGCAACCTCATCCGCGACAACAAGACGTACCAGATTCCGTCGCTCCAACAGCGCGGCAAGTCGCTCGGCATCATCCGCTTCGAGGACTCGCTGGCGGACATCGTGCGCGCGGGCAAGGTCTCGCTGGAGACGGCGAAGGGCTTCGCCGAGAACCCCGAGGAGTTGGAGGCCGTGGTGACCGGCAAGCGAGGCGGCGTCAGCGTGGCGCCGCCCCAGACACCGCAGGAAGGTGCGCGGATGCTGTCGAAGATGGGCTCGCTGCTCGGAAAGAAGGGGGCGTGACATGAGCGCCACGCCGCGAATCGCCTCCTGGTTCGACCAGCTCCTGGAGAAGAAGGGCAGCGACCTGCACCTGAGCGTCGGCTATCCGCCCATGGGCCGCATCCGAGGCGAGCTGACGCCCCTGCGCGAGGAGGCCCTCACGGAGGCCGAGCTGGAGGGCCTGCTGTTCGAGATCGTCTCGCCCGAGCAGAGGCGGCAGATCGTCGAGGAGTTGGACCTCGACTTCGCCTATGGCTACGAGACCAAGGCCCGCTTCCGCGCCAACTACTTCTACAAGATGACGGGCCTGGCGGCCGTCTTCCGCACCATCCCGAGCAAGGTGCTGACCCTCGAGGACCTCAAGACGCCCGAGGTGGTGCGCAAGCTGGCCGACCGCCGCAGCGGGCTCGTGCTGGTGACGGGCCCCACGGGCAGCGGCAAGTCCACCACCCTGGCCGGGATGATCAACCACATCAACCAGACGCGTCCCGCGCACGTGCTCACCATCGAGGACCCGGTGGAGTTCGTGCACGAGCCGCTGAAGGCTCAGGTCACCCACCGCGAGGTCGGGCCCCACGCCTCGAGCTTCGCCACGGCCATCCGCTCCGCGGGCCGCGAGGACCCCAACGTCATCCTCATCGGCGAGTTGCGCACCAATGAGACGATGAAGCTGGCGCTCCAGCTCGCGAGCTTCGGCGTGCTCGTGTTCGCCACGGTGCACACCAACAGCGCGCCCGCCACCATCGACCGCATCATCAACGCCTTCCCCGCCGACGAGCAGGGGCAGGTGCGAGGCATGCTCGCCGAGAGCCTCGCGGGCATCGTCGCGCAGCAGCTCATCAAGACCGCGGACGGCAAGGGCCGCGTCGCGGCGCTGGAGATCCTCATCGGCAGCAGCGCCATCGCCGCGATGATTCGCGAGGGCAAGGTCTTCCAGATCGCCTCCAAGATGCAGGCAGGCCAGGGCCAGGGCATGCAGACGCTCGACATGCACCTGGAGCGGCTGGTGAAGGACAACGTCATCACGCCCGAGTCCGCGCTGGAGAAGGCCGCCGACAAGGAGAACTTCGTGAAGGTCATCCAGCGCCTCAAGCCCGACTGGGAAATCCCCGAGTCCGCGAAGGCCTGACCTCCTTCGCCCACTCAAACTCCGCGAATTCGAAACGCCCCCGCAAACCCAAGCAGGGGTGTTCACGCCGTGCGGGGCCAACGCATTGCATCCCCTCCAGGAATCGTCTTTTGTTCGGTTTCACACCAATGCGCCCGTGGTTCACGGGCACCACCTTTGGAGGGGGAATCCATGGATGAGCAGCAGCAGTTGGAGATGATTCAGGCGCAGCAGGCGGCCGGCGGTATCGGCATCGTGGGCGGCATCATCTATCTCGCCGTCATTGGCCTGATGATCGCCGGGCTGTGGAAGACGTTCGCCAAGGCCGGTGAGCCGGGCTGGGCCGCCATCGTCCCCATCTACAACATCATCGTGATGCTGAAGATTGTCGGCCGGCCGATGTGGTGGTTCGTGCTCCTCATGATCCCCTGCGTGAACTTCATCGCGCTCATCATCCTCGGCATGGATATGGCGAAGTCGTTCGGCAAGAGCACGGGCTTCGGTCTGGGCCTCGGGCTGCTGGGCTTCATCTTCTACCCGATGCTGGGCTTCAGCGACGCCAACTATCAGGGTCCGTCGGCCACGGCGTAAGCCGCGCCCTGATACACCCACGCTTCATGCGACGGCGATGGAGGGCACCGGGCCCTTCATCGCCGTTCGTGTTCCCAGGGATGCCCACCACCGGGGTCCGAGTCATCCGGAGGCACTTGCTCCGCCCCCCCGTCCTCGCGATGCCACGAGCCCCCGTCTGGCGCGACCGGCGCCATGGGTTCACCGCTCGCGGCGGGCCCCAGGACAATCGGGTCGCACGCCCCCAGCACCAGCCCAGTGGCGAGACAGCAAAAGAACAAGCGGCGAAGGGGCGCCACGGACATGGGGTTCGCGCGGCATGGGGGCAGCGAGGGGCCGCACCCTGCATACGCACCCAGGCCCATTTTCGGGTCGCTCGAGCGCCGCTCAGCGCACCAGACGGACGGGACCGTTGAACCAGCGGTTCAGCTCCGTCACGTCATCCAAGCGGTGCGCGGGCGGGAGGCTGGACAGGAACACGCGGCCATAACCCTTGGTCACGATGCGTCGGTCCAACATGGCGACGATGCCTCGGTCCGCTTGCGTCCGGATGAGCCGCCCGAAGCCCTGTCGCAGCGCGAGCGCCGCCTGCGGGAGTTGATACTGCTCGAAGGGCTCCTCGCCTCGCGCTTCAAGCTGCCGGATGCGCGCGGCGACCAGCGGGTCTCCCGGCGACGCGAACGGCAACCGGTCGATGATGACCAGGCTGAGCGCATCCCCGGGCACGTCGACACCCTCCCAGAAGCTGTGCGCCGCGAACAACACGCTCGGCGTCGAGCGGAAGGACTCCAGGAGCTGGGCCTTCGGGCGCTCGCCCTGGAGCAGCGCGGGAACCATGAGCCGCCCCGCCACCAGCTCATACGCGCGCACCATGTTCCGCAGGCTGGTGAAGAGCACGAAGGCGCGCCCTCCCGTCACCTGGCACAGCTCCAGAATCTCCTCCGAGGCCGCCTCGATGAAGCCGGGCGCGCTGGGGTCCGGCAGGTGCGTGGGCAGGTACAGCGCGGACTGGCGCGGGAAGTCGAACGGGCTGGGCACGGACAGCGTGCGCACGCGAGCCACCGGCTGGCCCTCGTCGTCGTACATCCCCATGCGGCTGGCGAAGAAGTCGAAGCGGCTGTCGGCCGCGAGCGTGGCCGAGGTGAACACCACCGTGTCCACCGCGCCATACAGGCGCTCGCGAAGCTCCTTCGCCACGTCGATGGGACTGGCGCGCAGGAACACGCCCCGGCCTCGCGACTCCGCCCAATACACGTGGTCCGCGGACTCGGCCTTCTCCAAGAAGGAGAGCTGCTCGACCATCTCCTCGCCGCGCCGGTGGATGGCCGCCAGCTCCGGCTCGCGCTCCCCCGCCGCGAAGGACGCGAGCGCGGCAAGCCCCTCGCGCACCTGCTCCATCGCGCCGGACAGCTTCGCCAGGCTCTCCGGCCGCAGCGCCACGGACGACTCCGCGCCCGACAGGCCCAGCGCGCGCGGCGCCTGATTGAAGAAGGCCTCCGCGTGCGTGCGCACCCGAGCGGCCAAGGCTGACAGCGTGGTGTGTCGCTCGTCAGTGGCGGGCAGCAACGCGGAGGCGTCGCGCGCCAGCTCCTCCAGCCGGAAGTTCGAGACGCCGTAGCCGAAGTTGCCGCTGGCCGCGTCCTCCAACGCGTGCGCCTCGTCGAAGACGACCGCGTCGTACCAGGGCAGCACGCCCTCCACGCGCTTGCCCGAGCTGCGCAGCGACAGGTCCGCGAAGAACAGGTGGTGGTTGACCACCAGCAGATCCGCGGCCTCCGCGGCCTTGCGCATGCGCGTGACGAAGCACGTCTCATACAGCGGGCAGCGCGAACCCAGACACGTCTCCGAGGTCGTGGACAGCCGCGACCACGCGCCGAACGACTCGGGCAGGTCCAGTTCGGCCCGGTCCCCCGTCTTCGTCTCGCCCACCCACGCCTTCAGCCGGGGCCACTGCCGAGCCTCCTCGCGCGAGGGGAACTGCGGGTCCTTCGCGAAGGACTCGTAGCGGTGCAGGCACAGGTAGTTGCTGCGGCCCTTGAGGTACGCGGCCTCGAACTTGAGGCCCATCTTCTCGCGCAGCAGCGGCAGGTCCTTGAAGAAGACCTGATCCTGCAGCGTCTTCGTCGCGGTGGAGACCACCACGCGGCGCCCAGACAGCAGCGCGGGGACCAGATAGGCGAGCGTCTTGCCCGTGCCGGTGCCCGCCTCGGCCAGCAGGTAGCTGTGCTCGGAGAAGGCCCGCTCCACGGCGCGCGCCATCTGGAGCTGTTCCGGACGGTGCTCGTACGCGGGCAACGCTTCCTGTAGGGCGCCACCGGGGCCCAACAGACTGTCGACGGAGAGCGATGGAGTGGCGGAGAGGGACATGCGCGCGAGCCGGTGCGCCAGAGGAAGCGCCCGGCCGGTCAAGATAGCAGCGGGACCCGCTTCCGGCGCGTTCCTGACCGCACATCCGCGCCAGGCCCTCGCGCCCGCCCGCTCAGCGGGGGGCCAACAGGTGGGGACTACGGTCCGCCGAGGAACGCACCGGCAGCGAAGTGGATGGCCATCATCGTGAGCACCAGCGCCACCACCAGGGTGATGCCCATCATCACCGCCTTCGCGCGACGCGCGGCCAGCGGCACCTCCGCGTGCGTCATCTCCGCGGAGGAAGCGGTGGCGGCGCGACGCACGACCTCCTCTCGCCCGCGCCGCGCCTGCGCATCCTCGGGAGCCTGCGCCAGCTGAAGGCGATACAGCCGCCCCGCCATGGCCAGCTCGCCTCGCGCCAGGGCCTGCGCCAGCCATTGCTCGTGCGCGTCCCAGTCCGCCCATCGCTCGCGCAGCGCCCGCCAGCCCTGGGCCAGCACCTCCGAGGGCCGATGCTCCTCCGCCAGGAAGTTGGCGTAGACGAGTCCGCACGCCGCGCAGGACTCACGGTCCTCGCGCCGAGGGGACACGCACTTGGGACAGAAGCCCGGCGGAGCACTGAAGTCATCGCGCACCGGGGCGCCGCCCGTCGCGACAGCGGTCGCGTCCTCCGTGCGCACCACGCGCAGCGCGGGCACGCTCGGGCGAACTGACGGCTCGGCGGGCGTGGGCGTGGCCACCGCGGCCACGGCCTCGGGCTGAGCGGCGGCCACCGTCAGCGCGGCGCGGCTCTCCGCTCCGCAGCGACCGCACGCGACGACGAGCGCGCCTGCTTCGACGCGGAAGACTTCCAATGGGACCAACCGCTCACAGGCCTCGCACTGGAACTTCATGACATCACCGTCCGCAAGGGAATGGGCATGGCACACCCGATGAGCGCCAGCAGGCAGATGGCGCATATCCATTGACGACCTCGGCTCAATGGCTCGCGCGGTTCAATGACTTCCGGATGGCCGAACCCCACCATCTTGCTCGTCACCACCAACCACAGCCCCCAGGACGCGGTGGCGAACACCGTGAGGAACAACAGCAACAGGGCCACGCCCTGCCCCACCCGACGCGCGCGAGAACCCAGCACCGCGAAAGACAGATGTCCGCCGTCGAGCTGTCCCACTGGCATGAGATTGAGCAGCGTGACCAGCAATCCAAACCATCCCGCGATGACCACGGGATGCACGGCCACATCCTTGCCCTCCGGCACCGGCCCCACCGCCAGGCGCGTGAGCCCCTTCATGAGCAAGCTGTCACCGAACAACGTCTGAACCTGTCGCAGCGGCGCCTCGGGCGGCGGCGGCGCGTGCGTCAGCTTCGCGACGAGCCAATGGAACAACTCCGTTCCCAGCACCCACAGCGACGACTCTCCGGGGAAGGGCGACGCCACCGACGGCGCATCCACCACCGCCGAGTGCCGCAGCCCCCAGTAGAGGATGGGCAGCGCCACCACCAGCCCCGCGAGCGGCCCCGCCGCGCCAATGTCCACCAAGGCATTGCGCGAGGGAATGCGGCTGCGGATCCGGATGACCGCGCCCAGCGTGCCCAGACTGCCCGGCACCGGCAGCGGGATGAAGTACGGCAACGACGTGTCCACGCCGTGGATCCGCGCCAGCACGTAGTGCCCCATCTCGTGCGAGCCGAGGATGGCCAACAGCGACAGGCTGAAGGCCAGCGCTTGCGCGCCATCCTCGGGACGCAGGCCCGCTTCGGTGAACGGAAACGAGCCCGTGAAGAGCACCAGATACGCGAGGAACGTGGTGCCCACCGTCAGCACGAACAACAAGACGTGCAGCCAGAGCCGGGCATAGGGACGGGCAACGGAGACGGAGTCCATGGACAGGTGAAGCCTCGGCGGGTGGCGAGCAACAGGAGCGATGTAATTCAACGCGACCAGGCTTTCAGCACAGCCTGGAATGAGACGGGGACGGGTCTTGACAGACAGTTGACATCTGCTACGAAACCCGGCCGCTTGAGGTTTCATCGAACGGCTGGGCGCCTGCCCAGGCCGCCCAGCCACCTCGCAAGCGCTCAACTCTTAGTTTTTAAGGGAGCGAACAACCATGAAGAAGCTCATCCTGTCCGCCGTTCTCGCGAGCAGCCTGGTGGGTTGCACCAGCGTCGAGTCCGCCGTTGTCTCCGGCAGCGAGATCGCCGCCAATGGCGAGGCCGTGGCTGTCGTTCAGGCCAACGCGCTGGGTCTGACGGCCATCTTCCACATCATCGACATCGTGCAGAGCGATCTCGACACCGTGGTGAACAAGCTCCTCATCACCGAGGCCAAGGCCATGGGCGCCTCCAAGGTTGACCTGAAGGGCGCCTCCACCACGCCCCGTCACGGCATCTACGCCCTGTTCGGGACCATCATCGGCGTGACCAGCTCCTCCGCCACGGGCGTCGCCGTCAAGTAGTCCGCTCCGCCTTTCCTGGCGGATAAGAAAGGCCCCCTGGAAACAGCGGGGCCTTTGCTTTTTTCTGGGTCCCTCATGCGTCTTCTTCTCCTGCTGTCGTGTGTCGCACTCGTCGCCTGTCGCTCCCGCTCCGCCACGGAGGAGCCCGGCGCGCTGCTGTCGCAAGCGCGTCAGCGTCTGGCCGAGCGCGACGCGAAGCTCGCCCACTACCGACTGGAGGGCACGCAGCGAGAGGGAGACAGCGCGCAGGCGTCCTTCACCTTCACCTATCGCGCGCCCCAGCGAATGCTGGGCACGGTGACGGCGCCGATGTCTCGCACGGTGGCCTGGGATGGCACGCACCTGTTCGAGAAGCTCGATGAGCCCAAGCAGTTCACCACCTTCGCCAATGAGCTGCCTCCCGAGAAGCTGTCGGGATTTCTCACCGAGGTGTTCGCGCCCTTCGTGCCCGAGGGCTTCCGCGCGCCGCTGCTGCTGCGCAGCGTGACCGCGAAGCGCGTGACGCACGCGCGCGCCAGGGACGCCGTGGAGCTGTCCATGAAGCTGGAGGGCGCCGAGGCCGAGGGCCTGGAAGTGGCCTACGTGCTGCGTTGGCCCACGCTGGACTTCCTCGCCAAGCGCACGCACGCGCCCGACGGTGGCACGTCCGAGGTGCGCGTGGAGGACGAGCACTGCGATGCGGCGCTCCAGCTCTGCGTGCCGCGTCGGCTGACCCGTTGGGTGGATGGCAAGCAGGTAGGAGAGACCTCGCTCTCCCGAGTGGACCTCCAGGCCGCCCTGCCCAATGACACGTTCACCCTGGTGGCGCCGGCGGGCTACACCGCGCAGAGCCGCACGCTCGTGGAGAGTGGGGCGGCCAGCTCGGACGGCGGTTGACCCATCCCCCACGCGTCCCCACCTTCCGCCGGGGGGAGGTGCCGCATGGTGGAGAACGTCATCTTCGACGTGGATGGGACCCTGGTGGACTCGGTGGACGAGCACGCCGAAGCATGGCGCCGCGCGTTCCTGCACTTCGGTCGGGACATCCCCTTCGCCCATGTCCGCAGCCAGATTGGAAAGGGCGCGGATCAGCTCCTGCCCGTCTTCTTCAGCGAAGAGGAGCTGGAGCGCATTGGCAAGGAGCTGGAGGACTACCGCTCCGCGCTGTACCTGCGCGAGTTCCTCCCCAAGGTCCGGGCCTTCCCACGTGTGAAGGAGCTCTTCCAGCGGCTGCGCCAGGAAGGCCGCCACCTGGCCTTGGCCACCAGCGCGAAGGGCGACGAGCTGAAGCACTACGTGAAGCTGTGCGGCATCGACGGTCTGTTCGAGGCGAAGGCGAGCCAGGACGAGGTGGACCAGAGCAAGCCGCACCCGGACATCTACGAGGCCGCCCTGGCGCGACTGGGAAAGCCCGCGCCCGCCGCGACGGCGGTGGTGGGCGATGCACCGTATGACGCTCTCGCCGCGACCAGGCTGGGACTGTCCACCGTGGGCATGCTGTGCGGCGGCTTCTCGCGCGAGGACCTGAACGCCGCGGGGTGTCGCACGCTCGTGAAGGACCCGGAGGCCCTGCTGCGCCGCTTCGAGTCCAATCCGCGAAGCTGGCCGTGGGAGGAGACGCGCGCCGAGGCCACGAGCAAGGACGAAGGCCGCCGCTGAGGTCCTCATGCGCGGTCGGGTGCCGAGACCTGCCCGAGACGCTTCGGAGCCCAACCCCTGGACCATGAACCGGGTCATGCGCGTGGAGTCTGCCCTCCTGCGACCTGCGCGGGCGCGCGTGAGGGCTTGAGGTGTCACTGAGTCGAGACACATGGGCCCTCGGCGGCCTTCACCGCCGAGGGCCTCGTCACGAGCCCGCGCCACTATCTGCGCGAACCGCGCCGCTTCGTCATGCTTCGGCCCCGCGATGCGGTGGCGCGCCTGGCGCCGCGACCGGAGACCCGTGAGCGCCGAGACGTCACGCGCTTGCCCGCGGTTCCCGCGCGCGCCGTGGACTTGCGCCCCATTGTGCGCGTGGCCCGCCGAGGACTGGCCCGCGTGGAGCGACGCGCCGTCGTCCGCTTGCGCGCCGCGGTCGCCTTGCGCGCCGTGCGCTTGCGCGCGGCCGCCACGGACCGCCTGCGGCCCGACACCCGACCCGCCTTGCGCGCGTTCTTCCGCGCGGCGGGACGCCGACGCGCCACCTTCGCCCTGCTTCCGGATCCACCCTTCATACCGCCCCCCGTGAGCTTGTTGACGGTGGCCCAGGCCCGCGCCACGGACGTGCTCTCGTCAACTCCTCGCTGCTCGTAACCCTGCTCGATGTCCCGAGCCATTCGCTGCTGCCTGTTCGAGTACTTCGCCTTGCTCCCTCTCGCCATCCCCACCTCCTGCCCATGCACCCCGCCGGTCGGTATGGAACCAGCGTCGCTTGCAAGGTGTTCAGCCCTCCGCCTCGGCGGAAGTGCGCATGTCACTTCCTCTGTCCACATGGGAACGGCCGCCCCCACACCTGGCCCTCGCGCGCGTGCGTGCACACCCTGTGGGCACGACACCCGTGAGGAGGAGCCACCCTGGAACCCGCGCTCATCGAGCCTCCCCGTCGCCGCCCCCTGGACGAGGGCCCCGCCATCCTGGTGGTCAACACCCGCTCACGCTCCGGCCGCGAAGCCTTCGCCCAGGCACGCGAGCGGCTCGCCGCGCTGGGGGTGACACTCCAGTCCTCGCATGCGCTCGCGACGCCGGAGCAACTGCGCGCGGTGCTGGAGCAAGGCATTCACGGCGGCGTGCGTCGCATCCTGGTGGGCGGCGGCGACGGCACGGTGAGCCATGCCGTGGGCGCGCTGCTGGGCCGAGACGTGACGCTCGGAGTCCTACCCCTGGGCACGGGCAATGACTTCGCCCGCTCCCTGGGAATCGCCGACTCGATGGAGGCGGCCTGCGCGGTCATCGCGAGAGGCTACGCGGCGCGCGTGGACGTGGGGCTCGCCAACGGGCGGCCGTTCCTCAACGCCGCGAGCGTGGGGCTGACGGCGGGCATCGCCCGGCGGCTCACGAAGCGCCTCAAGCAGCGCGCGGGCAAGCTCGCGTATCCCGTGGCCGCCGCCGCGCAGGTGCGCGACCTGCGTCCCTTCCACCTGCGCTTGCAAGCCGACACCGAGATGCTGGAGCTGGACGCGCTCCAGCTCGTGGTGGGCAATGGGCTCTTCCATGGCGCCGGCAACATGGTGGCGCCCGATGCCACGCTGGATGACCGGCTGTTGCATGTGTATGCCGTCGCGGCGGCGTCCTCGGAGGGTGGAAGGACTGGCACGGGCCTGGGCTACTTGCAGGACGTGGCCACGCTGGCGCGCGTGGCGCTGGGGCTGCGCACCGGCGAGCATCCCGAGCACCCATCGGTCATCACGCTCCGCACCGCGCGGCTCTACGTGGAGACCCAGCCGGCCCTGGAGGTGAACGTGGACGGCGAGCTGGGCTGCCGCACACCGGTGCGCTTCGAGGTGGCCCCCGCTGCCCTTCGCGTCTACGCGCCCGCGCCGCACTGAGACGCCGGGTGGGGTTCTCGCGAGCGTGAGACTTCTGGCCTAGGCTCGGTGTTCACCGTGGCGGTTCCCCGCCGCTCGACGGAGGACGAGCCCGTGCGCCAGCGTTCCCGCCTCCCACTCCTCTTCGCCGGCACCTTGGGCTGCGCGGCGATGCTGCTCTTGTGGCTGCGCATGCCGCCACCGGGCTCACCCAGTCTTCGGCCTCACGTCACCGCCACGCTCGACCCGAATGCGCGCGGGGCCGTGCCCGCCCATGACGAGACCCAGCGACTCGAGCCCACCGCGCCGGAGACACGGCGGGCCGCGCCGGGCACGGTGGGCGCGGGCTTCCGCGAGGAGCAGGGCCGCGTCGCCATCGCCTGGTTGATTCCCAATGGGCCCGCGGACCGCGCGGGGGCACACGTCGGCGCATGGTTGCTCGCGGTGGATGGACAAGAAGTCCGCGACGCACAGGAAGCCGAGGCCCGCACGTTCGGTCCACCCGGCACATCGGTTCGACTCCAGGTCCGAGACGACAGCGGCACGGAGCGCGAGGTACGGGTGTCTCGCGCGGACTGACCTCGCGGTCCGTTGCGCATGCATGGCATGATCGCCACGGGCCGGAGGGGTGATGTCCATGTCTGGGTTGGGTTGGGGTTGGTTGGCGAGTGTGGTCGTCATGGCATCGGGTGGAACAGCGCCGGAGGAAGCAACGGCTGCGAATCCACCCTCGGAAGCACGCACCACGCAGGCCCTCACGGGGCACGTGGTGTCTGGGGAGACGAAGCAGTCCTTGCCCGACGTCGTCGTGACCGCGACGTCACCTGTGCTCGCGGAGCCGCGCACCACGGTGACGGACGCCGAGGGGAACTTCCGCATCGAGGATGTGCCGCCCGGCATCTATGCGCTGCGCTTCGAGCACAGCGAATACAACCCATGGCTCCGAGAGGAAATCATCCTGCGGCCGGGGCGCACCCCGCGCATCAACTCCGAACTGTTCCAAGGCTCCGAATCTTACGTCGCAATAGGGCCCTGCAGCGTGGCCGTCGACAAGGACCAGTCGACGACCCGCGAGGAAATATTGGAGAGTGAGCGCTGGCGCTTCGAGCGGGCTCGACCGTCGGCCCAGAGCACGCCGTTCCGTTCGCTGGACCGCGTTCTCGACGTAACGCCGGGCGTGACGAGCGAGGCATTGGGCCTCACCATCCACGGCGCCACGGCCTTCGAGAATCACTATCTGCTCGACCGCCTCACCACCAACGCCCCAGCCACGGGCGCCAATGCGCTGCCGGTGGACACGGAGTTCCTCAGAAACGCACTCATCATCACGGGCGGTCCCAAGGCGGAGTCTGGTCAACACCTGGGCGGAACTGTCGAGGCAATCACGCGATGGGGCGAGCACTCTCTTCGCGGTACCATCTTCAGCCACTGGGTCCCCAGGGCGCTGGGCAGCACCTCCGCCTCGAACCGAGTCCTCCAATATCAAGCGGACTTTGGCGCCACCATCGCGGGCCCCCTCCTCGAGAACAAGCTGTGGTTCCTCGCGGGCGTCGCGCCCGCGTTCCTTCGCACCTCCGATTCGACGACCCCGTTCACGGATCAGCGCGGGATCCAAGCGCTGGCCAAGCTGACCTATCTGACCAACGCCCATCATCTCCTCACCCTGAGCACCCTCATGACGTCAGCTGAGTCCTCGGCACCTTCCGCGGAAGCGACGGAGACGCATGATCTCGCCAGGCTCACCTCGCTGAGCTACTCCGGGGCAGCGATGGAGCAGTTACTCTGGTTCGACGTCAATGCGGGCTGGCTCCATCTCCAAGACACGGCCTCGTCGATTGAGCACACCCAGGAGCGCTATCAAGTGCACTCCAGCGTGCTGGTTCTCCCGCGTGGCTCTCCAGCCCTGCTGAAGCACATGTTCATAGGAGGATTGGATGTGGAGGCCCTGCGAGATGCGCCTGCCCCGGCGCTCGTCACGAGCCAGCTCGTCGGCGGCTATGTGCAGGATAAATGGTACCTCCTCGACTTTCTGACCCTCGACGCGGGCCTCCGCTACGACGCCCAATGGCTGAAGCCAGCCGTGGGCGAGACGTCGCTTCGAGTCGCGAATACCTTCTCGCCTCGGCTGGGATTCTCGCTGGATCCACTCCGCAACTATCACTCGCGGTTCTTCGCTCACATCGGGCAACTCCAGGCCCCGCTTCCGCTCGGACTGTTCGCCGAGGAGAACACCACGGCCGACCCCAGCCTCACCGCGCCCACCGCGCGCGAGTTCGTCACGGGCCTGCAATACGAGGCCCTCAGGAACATCGTCCTGGGCGCCACGTTCACGCATCGCGAGTGGCGCAATGGACTCCAAGCGCTCACTCGCGATGACGGCACCACCGCCATCGTCAACCCGGGCACGGGACTGGGCGTGGACCTGGCCCGCTCGACGCGCCGCTACGACGCGGTCACGGTGGAGATCTTCCGGAGCCCGTTCGAGGAGTGGGACGGGCGCATCAGCTACACATGGTCACGGCTCCGCGGGAACTCCCCGGGCCTGCTGCCGCTCGCGGAGCTGCGCGCCGAGGCAGACCGCGCATCGCTCTCATCGGAGCGACTGCTGTCCACCGACCGCACGCACGTGCTCAAGGCCTCCGGCCACCGGAAGATTTCGTTCTCGCAGTCGACCTCGGCACAGGTGGGGTTCGCGTACTTCGGGGCCTCGGGGACTCCCGTCGCGGGCACGGCGCGGCGCCTTCCTTGGCTCCAGTCGCTCGATGCCCATGCCGACGCGCGCTACGCGCTCACGCCGACCACCTCGGTGACGGTGGGCCTGGATGTCTTCAACGTGCTCAACGCGCAGGCCGAGACACGGCTCGACGCGCAGGGGCTGCCGCTCCAGTACCAGCCCCCGCGACAGGCTCGGCTCTCCGCGCGGTGCGACTTCTGAGCGCCGTGCGCGCGGCGCCTACGCCTTCTCCAGCACGCGCGAGAGCACCTGCGCGGTGAAGTTCACCAACGGAATCACGCGCCGGTAGTCCATGCGCGTGGGGCCGATGACGCCCACCGTGCCCAGCACCTGCTCTCCCGTGCCGTACGGGCTCGCGATGACCGTGACGTCCCCGGCCGCGGAGAACTCGCTCTCCGCGCCGATGAAGACGTGCATCGCGTTCGTGCGCTGCACTCGGTCCAACAGGTGCAACAGCTTGTGCTTCTCATCCAACGCGCGGAACAGCGCGCGCATCCGCTCCACGTCCGCGAACTCGGGCTGCTCCAGGAACGAGCCCGTGCCTTCAATCAACACGCGCTCCGGCGCCTGGAGGTCCGTGGCCGCTGCGCCCAACCGCAGCGCCTTCGCCGTCAGCGCGTTGTAGAGCGCCTGCTCCTGGTCCATCTCCACCCGGATGCGCTCGCGCGCCTCCTCCAACGGGACCTCGCGCAGCAGCTCGGACAGGTAGTTGCTCGCCTTGATGAGCTCATCGGAGGTGAGCGGGAAATCGACCGTCAGCGCCTTGTTGTGCACCTGTCCGTTGTGGCCCACCAGGATGGCGAGCACCCGGTCCTCGCGCAGCCGCACGAACTCGATGCGCTGGAACACCGCCGCATCCGGTCGCGGCGCCAGCACCACGCCCGCGTGCCGCGTCAACGAGTGCAGCACCCGGCTCGCCTCCGACAGCACGTCGCCCAGGTGCGTGTCCAACACCAGCCCCGCGTGGATGAGTTCGCGGTCCCTCGGCGTCGGGTCTCGCAGCTTCACCAGCGTGTCCACGTAGAACCGATAACCCCGGTCCGTCGGGACGCGGCCCGCCGAGGTGTGAGGCTTTTCCAGGAAGCCCAGGGCTTCGAGGTCCGCGAGCACGTTGCGCATGGTCGCGGACGACACGTCGAACTCGGCCTTGCGCGTCAGCTGCTGACTGCCGACAGGGCCGCCCGTGGTGATGTACTCCTGCACGACGGCGCGCAGGACTTCCTTTTCGCGGTCTCCCAGCTCCTCGGACATCCCGGTTCACACTCCGGAGCCGCGACCCGGCTCGCATCATGCGCCGTGGCTCCAGCGAAAGTGTAAAGGGGCACCACCGCGTGGGGCAACGGGCAGGCGGCGAGCCGGGCCCTCCCCCGCGGCGCACCTGGGTGTGGCAATGCGCACATCGCGGGCGCGAAGGTCGGACGCTAGAAGACCGCCGCCCGTGTCTACCTCCGCTCCCGCCCCCTCGACGCCCGCCCCGGTTGCCCCCACCTCAGACGTCGCGCCCGCCGGGGCGCAGCGAGGATGGCTGCTCTTCTGCTTGTTCGCGCTGTACGTCATCTGGGGCTCCACCTACCTGGCCATGAGGTGGGCGCTGGTGAGCTTCCCGCCCTTCCTGATGGCAGGGACGCGCTTCCTGACGGCGGGCTCGCTGCTCTTCGCGGTGATGTGGCTCAGAGGAGCGCCGCTGCCCTCCCCGCGGCAGTGGGGGGCGTCCGCCCTCATCGGGTTCCTGCTGCTCGTGGTGGGCAACGGCGGAGTCGCGCTCGCGCAACACCTGGGGGTGCCCTCGGGGGTGGCCGCGGTGCTGGTGGGCAGTGTGCCTTTGTGGGCCGCCCTCTTCGGCGGGGTGTTCGGGCAGTGGCCGGGCCGCGCGGAGCTGGGCGGGCTGGCGCTGGGGTTCGCGGGCGTGGTGGTGCTCAACCTGGGAGGCGACCTGGGAGGTCACCCGCTGCCCATGCTCGCGATGCTGCTGGCGCCGCTGAGCTGGGCGTTCGGCTCCGTGTTCAGCCGCCGCCTGCCGCTGCCCCAGGGCTTGATGGCCACCGCGGCGCAGATGCTGTGCGGCGGCGCGATGATGCTGGGCATCAGCCTGGCGATGGGCGAGCACCTGACGGGAGTGCCCGAGCCGCGCGCGGTGCTGTCGTTCTTCTATCTCGTGGTCTTCGGCTCGCTGGTGGCCTTCAGCGCGTATGGCTACCTCTTGCGCCATGCGCGGCCCGCGCTGGCGACGAGCTACGCCTACGTCAACCCGGCGGTGGCGGTGCTGCTGGGCGTGGGGCTCGCGGGCGAGTCCCTGCGCCCCGTCACCTGGGTCGCCATGGCGACCATCCTGGTGTCGGTCATCCTCATCGCGCGCCGCAAGCGCTAGCCACGCCGAGTCGGTCAGCTCGCGGGGGGCGGCCCGTTGCCCACGTGCGGCGAGGGCGCCTCCGTCTCGCGCGGGAGCCACACGTGGAAGGCGGAGCCCTTGCCCAGGACGCCCGCGGACTCCACCCAGATGCGTCCGCCGTGCTGCTCGACGATGCCCTGGCTGATGGTGAGCCCCAGGCCCAGGCCGCCGTACTTGCTGCCGTGCGCGCGACCGAAGCGCTCGAAGATGAGCGCCTGCTTCTCGCGGGGAATGCCCACGCCCTGGTCCTGCACGACGAGGTGCACGCCCGTGTCGCCATCGCGCAAGAGGCGCACCCGCACCTGTCCGCCTTCGGGCGAGTAGCGGATGGCGTTGGACAGGAGATTGGTCAGCACCTGTTCCACGCGCCCGCGGTCCCACGTTCCTTCCAATGACTCGGGGCCCTCCACGGTCAGCTCGTGGGCCTGGGACAGCACGGCCATGCGGTCGCGCGTCTCGTTCACCAGCGTGCGCAGGTCGAACCGCTCCAGCTCCAACGACAAGCGGCCCGCTTGCAGCCGGCTGATGTCGAGCAGGTCCTCCACCAGCTTGGCCATGCGGTCGATCTGCCGGTTGATGATCTTCAGCGACTTGCCCGGCCCGGCCTCGGTCTGCCCGCCCAGCTTGAGCAGCGCGAGGTGCGCGTGGCCCTTGGCCGCCGCCAGCGGGGTGCGCAGCTCGTGGCTCGCGGCGGCGAGGAAGGCGTCCTTGGCCTCGCTGGCCAGTCGCAGCGCCGTCTCCGCGCGCTGACGCTCGGTGATGTCGCGCGCCACGGAGATGAAGCGGCCGGGCCCCTCGTCGCCGGGGATGAACTGGAGCATCACCTCCACCGGCACCTCCGAGCCGTCACGTCGCCGGTGCGTGGTGGTGTACGTCTGCGAGGGCAGCGTGCCGGACATGAGCGGCGCGAGGAGCTTGCGGAAGCCCTCTTCGTCGAAGGCGCTCTCCACGTCGAGGATGCCCAGCCCCATCAGCTCCTCGACGGTGCCATGGAGCTGACGGGCCGCGCCCGCGTTGGCGTAGGTGAGCGTCAGCGAGTCCGGCGAGAACATGAGGACGCAGTCGAGCGTGGCATCCAGCGTGGCCTTGAAGCTCGCCAGGGATTGCTCGGCGCGGCGCTTGTCGTCGATGTCCGTGGCCACGGCGAGCCACCCCGCCACCCGGCCGTCCTCGTCCCGCTCCGGCACCGCGCGCGCCATGTGCCAGCGGTACACGCCATCGAAGCGCTTGAGGCGGAACTCCCGCTCCACGCGCAGGCCATGGCGCACCGCCTGGGTCCACGTGGTGCGCAGCCGCTCGCGATCCGCGGGGTGGACGTCCTCCAGGAAGGTGGCCAGCGACAGGGTCCGCTCACTGTGCCGTCCCGTGTAGTCGCGCCACGCGCGGTTCGCATACGTGAGCGTTCCATCCGCGCGCGCGGCCCACATCGCCTCGGGCAGGGACTCGGTGAGCCGGCGGTAGCGCAGCTCGCTCAGTTGCTCCAGCGCCTCGCGCTCACGCTGACGCAGCAGCGCGCCCTGGCGTTGGATCTGCTGCTCCTTGAGGAACAGGTCCACGAAGACGCTCACCTTCGAGCGGAGGATCTCCGGATCGAACGGCTTGAGGAGGTAGTCCACCGCCCCATGCGCGTAGCCCTTGAAGACATGGTCCGCGTCGCGGCTGAGCGCGGTGAGGAAGATGATGGGCGTGGTGCGGGTGCGCTCGCGCTGCTTGATGAGCGAGGCCGTCTGGAAGCCATCCATGCCCGGCATCTGCACGTCCATCAGGATGACGGCGAAGTCCCGATGAAGCAGGTGCTTGAGCGCCTCCTCGCCGCTGGTGGCGCGCACGAGGTCCTGACCGAGCGGCTCGAGGATGGCCTCGAGGGCAAGCAGGTTGGACGGATGGTCGTCCACCAGCAGGATGCTGGCGCGAGACACCGCGGGCGGATTTCCCGCGCCTTCCTGGCCGTGTTCATTGGGCGTCATACCCACCCTCAGGCGCTCACCCAGAGGCGAATGAGCTCCAGCAGCTTGTCGGTGTCCACGGGCTTGGGCAGGTAGTCACTGGCCCCCGCGGCCATGCACTTCTCCCGGTCATCCTTCAGGGCCTTCGCGGTGACGGCGATGATGGGCAGGCTGGCGTAGCGAGGGTCCTTGCGGATGGCACGCATGGTTTCGTACCCGTCCAGCTCCGGCATCATCACGTCCATCACCACCACATCGACGTCACGGTGCTGCTCCAGCATTTCAATGGCGGCACGCCCGTTCTCCGCGAAGGTGACCTGCATGCCGTGGTTCTCCAGCACGCTGGTGAGCGCGAAGATGTTGCGCATGTCATCGTCCACCACGAGCACCTTGCGGCCCGCGAGCGTGGCATCGCCCTCGTCTCGGTGCGCGAGGGCGGCGCGGGCGCGCTCGGGCAGGTTCTGGTCCAGGCGGTGGAGGAAGAGCGCGGTGTCGCTGAGGAGCTGATCCGGGCTCTTGACCCCGCTCTTGAGGATGACGCTGCCGGTGTAGCGGCGCAGCCGGGCCTCGTCCTTCGGCGTGAGCTCGCGGCCGGTGTAGACGACGATGGGCAGGTCGCGGAAGCGCGCCTGGGTTTTCACCTCCTCCAGCAGCTTCATGCCGTCCATGTCGGGCAGGAGCAGGTCGATGACGAGGCAGTCGAACTCCGCCTCCTCCAGCTTGCTCAGCGCCTCGGCGCCCGTGGCCACGGCGGTCACCTCCACGTCCCCGCCCTCGCTCAGCAGCTTCACCAGGCTGTCGCGCTGCACGTCGTCGTCCTCGATGACGAGCAGGTGGCGCGTCTTGCGTTCGAGGAAGCGCGAGAGCTGACCGAAGGCCCGCTCCAGGCCCTCCTTGCTCACGGGCTTGGTGAGGTAACCGAAGGCGCCCTGGGAGTTGCCCAGGTTCTTGTCCATCACGCTGATGATGTGGACCGGGATGTGGCGTGTGCGCGGGTTGCGCTTGAGCCGGTCCAACACGCTCCAGCCGTCCACCACGGGAAGCTGGATGTCCAGGGTGATGGCGTGGGGTTGGAACTCATTGGCCATGGAGAGGCCGCTGTCGCCTCGCGTGGCCACCAGGGCCTTGAAGCCCTTCTCGCGCGCCATCTGCACCATGATGCGCGCGAACTTCAGGTCGTCCTCGATGATGAGCAGGACGCGATCCCCCTCGCGGATGTGCTCGCGGTCGTCCTCCACCGCGGCGAGGGGAGGCATCACGTCCGAGTGCGGCGGGAGCGCGGTCTCCACCACGTCCGGCGCGGCGAACGGCCCAGGCGTCGCGACGGGCGGCTCGCTTGCGCGTGGGGGCTCGGACAGGCCGTCCTCCTCCAGGCCCTGGTAGTCCTGCGGCAGGAACAGGGTGAAGGTGCTGCCCTTGCCCGGCTCGCTGCGCACGTGGATTTCGCCGCCGAGCAGCTTGGCGATCTCCCGGCTGATGGACAGGCCCAGGCCGGTGCCGCCGTACTTGCGCGCGGTGGAGCCGTCCGCCTGCTGGAACGCCTCGAAGATGAGGCGCTGCTTGTCCCGCGCGATGCCGATGCCCGAGTCCTCGACCTCGAACGCGAGGACGGTGGGCGCGCGCATGAGCACCTCATGGTCGAAGCGCGCGGACGGCTCGGCCCGCATAACGGTGAGCTTCACGCCCCCCGAGTCCGTGAACTTGAAGGCGTTGGACAGCAGGTTCTTCAGCACCTGCTGGAGGCGCTGGGGGTCCGTGCGGATGTGGCGCGGCGTGCCGGGCTGCACGTCCACCGTGAAGTCGAGCCCCTTCTGCTCGGCCACGGGCCGGAAGCTGCGGTCGAGGAACTGGTTGAGCTCCGCGAGCACGATGTCTCGGGGCTCCACCTGCATCTTCCCCGCCTCCACCTTGGAGAGGTCGAGGATTTCATTGATGAGGCTGAGCAGGTCCCCACCCGAGGTGTAGATGGTGTTGGCGTACTCCACCTGCTTGCTGCTGAGGTTCCCCTCGCGGTTGTCCGACAGCAGCTTGGCCAGGATGAGCAGTGAGTTGAGCGGCGTGCGCAGCTCGTGGCTCATGTTGGCGAGGAACTCGCTCTTGTACTTGGAGATGATGGTGAGCTGCGCGGCCTTGTCCTCCAGGCTCACGCGGGCCAGCTCCACCTCGCGGTTCTTCTCCTCCACGCGGGCGTTCTGGTCCTCCAGTTGGAGCGCCTTCTCCTCCAGTTCGATGTTGGTGCGTTTGAGTTCCTGCTGCTGGAGCGTGAGTTCCTGCGACTGGCTCTGGAGTTCTTGCGTGAGGCGCTGCGACTCGGACAGGAGCTGCTCCGTGCGCATGTTCGCCATGATCATGTTGAGGACCACGCCGATGCTCTCGGTGAGCTGATCCAGGAACAGCTGATGGATGGTGCTGAAGGGGTGGAAGCTGGCCAGCTCGATGACGGCCTTGATTTCGCCCTCGAAGAGCACGGGCAGGACGATGATGTTGAGCGGCGCGGCCTCGCCCAGCCCGGAGGAGATGGTGATGTAGTCGGCGGGCACCTGGGTGAGCAGGATGGTCTTGCGCTCCAGGGCGCACTGCCCCACCAGCCCTTCGCCCAGGCGGAAGCGGTTGGTGAGCGACTTGCGCTCGCGGTACGCGTACGTGCTGGTGAGCTTGAGGGTGGGCTGGCCGCCGTCTTTATCCACGAGGAAGAAGGCGCCGTGGTGCGCGGACACCAGCGGGGTCAGCTCGCTCATGATGAGGCGGCTGACAGCGTCCAGGGACTTCTGGCCCTGCATCATGCCGCTGAACTTCGCCAGGTTCGTCTTGAGCCAGTCCTGCTCCTGGTTCTTCTGCGTCGTCTCGCGCAGGTTGACGATCATCTGGTTGATGTTGTCCTTGAGCGCGGCGACCTCGCCCTCGGCGGACACGGTGATGCTGCGGGTCAGGTCGCCCTTGGTGACCGCGGTGGCCACGTCCGAGATGGCGCGCAGCTGGCTCGTCAGCGTGCCGGCGAGCTGGTTCACGTTGTCGGTGAGCTGCCGCCACGTGCCGCGCGCGCCGGGCACGCGGGCCTGTCCGCCCAGCTTCCCCTCGATGCCCACTTCGCGCGCCACGGTGGACACCTGCTCGGCGAAGGTGCCCAACGTGTCCGTCATGTTGTTGATGGTCTCCGCGAGCGCGGCCACCTCGCCCTTGGCGTCCACGATGAGCTTCTGGGTGAGGTCGCCGTTGGCCACCGCCGTCACCACGCGCACGATGCCGCGCACCTGCGTGGTGAGGTTGGAGGCCATGAAGTTCACGTTGTCCGTGAGGTCCTTCCACGTGCCCGCGACCCCGGGCACGCGGGCCTGTCCGCCCAGCTTCCCCTCGACGCCCACCTCGCGCGCCACGGTGGACACCTGCTCGGCGAAGGTGCCCAGCGTGTCCGTCATGTTGTTGATGGTCTCCGCGAGCGCGGCCACCTCGCCCTTGGCCTCCACCACCAGCTTCTGCCGCAGGTCGCCCATGGCCACCGCCGTCACCACGCGCACGATGCCGCGCACCTGCGTGGTGAGGTTGGAGGCCATGAAGTTCACGTTGTCCGTGAGGTCCTTCCACACGCCGGACACGCCCTTCACATCCGCTTGTCCGCCGAGCTTGCCCTCGGTGCCCACCTCGCGCGCCACGCGCGTCACCTCGGACGCGAACGAGTTGAGCTGATCCACCATGGTGTTGACGGTGTTCTTCAGCTCCAGGATTTCGCCGCGCGCATCGACCGTGATCTTCTTGGACAGGTCCCCGTTGGCCACCGCCGTGGTCACCAGCGCGATGTTGCGCACCTGACTGGTGAGGTTGGAGGCCATGCTGTTCACGTTGTCCGTGAGGTCCTTCCACACGCCCGCCACGTCCTTCACGTCGGACTGGCCGCCCAGCTTGCCGTCCGTGCCCACCTCGCGCGCCACGCGAGTCACCTCGGACGCGAAGGCGCGGAGCTGATCCACCATGGTGTTGATGGTGCTCTTCAGCTCGAGCATCTCGCCTCGAGCCTCCACGGAGATTTTCTGAGAGAGGTCGCCGTTGGCCACCGCCGTGGTCACCTTTGCGATGTTGCGCACCTGGTCAGTGAGGTTGCCGGCCAGCACGTTCACGTTGTCCGTGAGGTCCTTCCACACGCCCGCGACCCCGGGCACCGCGGCCTGTCCGCCCAGCTTGCCCTCGGTGCCCACCTCCTTCGCCACGCGCGTCACCTCGGACGCGAAGCCGCGCAGCTGGTCCACCATGGTGTTGACGGTGTTCTTCAGCTCCAGCACCTCGCCCTTCACGCTGACGGTGATCTTCTGGGACAGGTCGCCGTTGGCCACCGCCGTGGTCACCTTGGCGATGTTGCGCACCTGGTCCGTGAGGTTGCCGGCCAGCACGTTCACGTTGTCCGTGAGGTCCTTCCACACGCCGGACACGCCCCGCACATCCGCCTGTCCGCCCAAGCGCCCCTCGGTGCCCACCTCCTTCGCCACGCGCGTCACCTCGGACGCGAAGCCGCGCAGCTGGTCCACCATGGTGTTGAGCGTGCTCTTGAGCTCCAGCACCTCGCCCTTGGCGTCCACGGTGATCTTCTTGGAGAGGTCCCCGTTGGCGACGGAGGTGGAGACCTCCGCGATGTTGCGCACCTGGGCCGTGAGGTTGTTGGCCATCAGGTTCACGTTGTTGGTGAGGTCCTTCCACGTGCCCGCGACGCCCGGCACCTCCGCCTGGGCCCCAAGCTTCCCCTCCACGCCCACCGTGCGCGCGACGTCTGTCACCTGCTGCGCGAAGATGGACAGCGTCTGCGTCATCCCGTTGAGGGTGTCCGCCAGCGCGGCGATCTCCCCCTTCGCCTCCATGGACAGCTTCTGGGAAAGGTCGCCGTTGGCCACCGCCGTCACCACGCGCACGATGCCGCGCACCTGGCTGGTGAGGTTGGAGGCCATGAAGTTCACGTTGTCCGTGAGGTCCTTCCACACGCCGGACACGCCCCGCACATCCGCCTGTCCGCCCAGCTTCCCGTCGGTGCCCACCTCCTTCGCCACGCGCGTCACCTCGGACGCGAAGCCGCGCAGCTGGTCCACCATGGTGTTGAGCGTGCTCTTGAGCTCCAGCACCTCGCCCTTGGCGTCCACGGTGATCTTCCGCGAGAGGTCGCCGTTGGCCACCGCGGTGGAGACCTCCGCGATGTTGCGCACCTGGGCCGTGAGGTTTCCGGCCATCAGGTTCACGTTGTCCGTGAGGTCCTTCCACACGCCGGACACGTCCTTGACGACCGCCTGTCCGCCCAGGTTTCCGTCGCTGCCCACCTCGCGCGCGACGCGCGTCACCTCGGCGGCAAACGAGTTGAGCTGATCCACCATCGCGTTCACGGTGGTGCCGATGCGCAGGAACTCGCCCTTCACGGGCTGACCGTCGATCTCCAGCGCCATCTTCTGGGTGAGGTCGCCCTCGGCCACCGCCACCAGCACGCGCGCGACCTCCGTGGTGGGCTGCACCAAGTCGCCGATGAGCGCGTTGATGGACTGGACGCTGGTGGCCCAGTCGCCCCGCACGTCGCCCAGCGACACGCGCTCCGCCATGCGCCCCTCACGCCCCACCACGCGCGCCACCCGCACCATCTCGTGGGTGAGCTGGGCGTTGAGCGCCACGTGGGCGTTGAAGGCCCGGGCGATCTCCGCCATCACCGGGTCGGCCGTCTCGACGGGCAGGCGCACCCCGAAGTCGCCGTCATGCACCGCCCGCAGCGCCGTGAGCAGCGCCTGGAGTGGATGGGGAGCCCCCTTGCCCGCGCCCGTCGCGGCGCGCTTCCTTCCAGGGGAAGTCCTGCCGGCCTTGTTCTCGTCCACGGCTGAAACCTCGGGTCGGAGATGTACGTTGCGAAGATGCGCAGCGGAGGGACGGGCTGCCTGAATCTCCAGGAAGTACGCGGGTTTGTCGATTCCAAAGGCCAGCAATTCACCCAAATGCTTTGAGCTGAACAATCCTGATGAAGTGCCCCCGACTCTCCGTGCAACACATGGAGCGCGGATGCCTTGTCCTGGGGCTCAGGGCGCGGGGGCCGTGCAGGGGAACCCGTCGCAGGCATGCACGTAGAGCGCGCGGCCGAGCAGGCGGCGGGCCGGGGCGCGAGGGCGCGAGGGCGCGGCCCGCGAGGTGCCCAGGCGGACATCCAGGATGAAGGATGCCTGGGGCGCGCCGGCGTCAGGGGGCGTGCCCGCGACGCAGGCCACGAGCACCTCGGACGGCGCATCGAGCCACCAGAGCGACTCCACCGGGCAGGGCGGCGCGCGCTCGGGAAGCAGCGGCGTCAGCGTGCGGGCTTCGTAGGCCAACACCCACCCGCCCCACACCACGGTGGCCAGGGTGCCGCCAGGGCCCACGGACAGCCGGCCTCCGGGCCCCGGCAGCATCACCTGGCCGAGCACGGCCCCCTCGGGCGACACGGAGACGAGCTGGCCCGAGGCATCCAGCGCGAGCACGCCCGAGGCATGCCCCGCGAGCGACACGGGCGGAGAGAAGTCCCCCACGGGGCGCAGCGCGCCGCCCTCCTCGCGCAGCAGGCGATGGCCCGCCGCGACCCAGAGGCGCTGGGCGCCATCGAACGTGAGCGCCGTGGCGCCGGGGACCTCCTCGCGGAACAGGCCGCCCTGGAGATCGCACACGGCCACCACGCGCGGGCCGAACACCGCCGCGCGCGAGGCATCTGGAGAGACGGCCCACCCCAGCCGCGTGCGCTCTCCCAGCGCGCGAAACAGGCAGCGATTGAGCGCGCCGAGATTCGTGTCGCTGGAGGGCGAGACGATGACGAAGGGCAGGCTGGACGAGACGACGTAGAGCAGCAGCCCGAGCGCGGCGGAGGAGACGACCGTCAGCGACCACGCGCGGAGCTGGGCGAGCGCGAACGACCGTCCCGGCGCACGCGCCGCGCGCCTCTGCGCCCCCGGACCGTCACGTCCACTCACCGCCACTCCTCCCCACGCTCGCCGCGCGCGGGCATGCGGGGCAGCACACCACAGCGCCCGGGCAGCGGGAATCCAGCCGGGGCAGGCCGCCGGGCTGCCGATGCCCAGAACGTCCGCCCTTGGCTTGTCCCATCCGTCCGTGTCCGCACCTTTGCGCCTGGTAACGCAGCAAAGGAGCCAACCATGCGCCGCACTCTCACCGCAGCAGCCCTCGCCTTCAGCTTCGTGCTCGCGACCCACGCCTCCGCCGCGCCCCAGGGAGGGAGCGCCACGGGCACGCAGGGGGGAACGGGCCAGTCGGGAACTTCTTCCTCGACCGGCGACACCACCGGAGGTTCCATCTCCACGCCCCCGAGCACCACGGGTGACTCCACCTCCTCCGGGGTGGACGTGGGCACCGGCGGCTCGGGCTCGTCCATGACGACGGATGGCGGGACGGGCGGCGCCGGGTCCACGGGCACGGGCACCAGCACCGGCGGTGGCACGCAGGGCACCACCGGCACGGGCACGACGGGCTCCGGGACGAGCAACCCGGGTTCCACGGGCACCTATGGCGGGAGCAATGGCGCGGGCAGCACGGGCACCACGGGCGGTGGCACGGGGGGCTCGGGCAGCACGGGGACCCTGGGCAATGACTCCACCGGCACGGGCGGTACCGGGACCCCGCCCGCGAGCCTGGATGGACAGGACACGGTGAACCCCGGCGGCACGGGCCAGGGGGGCACCGGCACGAGCGGTGGAGGCACGTCGAGCGGCTCGGGGACGAGTGGTGGCGGGGGTCGGGCCGAGGCCGCGGGCAGCCGCGCGGACTCCGCGGTGGCGCTGCGCCAAGGGGCGACCGAGTTAGAGCCACTGCAGCACGAGGTCTCCCAGCTGAGAGCCACGGTGCACTCGCTCCAGCAACAGGTGACCTCTCTGCGACGCGAGAACGCGGGCACGGGGGGCTCGGGCGGCGCGGTGAAGGCCAGCCCGAGGACCGTGGTGGCCAGCGTGGTGATGGAGGGCCAGGTGGCCGCGGTGGGCAGGGACCGGCTGGCGCTGCGCGACAGTGAGTCGGGCGCCATCTACGACCTGCGCACGGGCCAGGGCTCGCCGCTCATCCAGGGGCTGCCCCCCGGGAGTCAGGTGCGCGCGGCCTACAACCTGACCGCCAACGGGGACAACTACCTGACCCGCGTGCTCGTGCTGCCGCAGCAGCGCGTGGCGCCGCGGTAACGCGAACGCCGCGAGGAAGTCGGCCGCCGGGGTCCGCCTCGGCGGCCGACGCGCGTCTCAGCGTCCGCCGTCGGGCTTCTTCGCCGCGCCATCCGCCAGGCGGCGAAGCTTCGCGGCGAAGGGGCTCTCCTCGCCCGCGGACGACGGAGGACCGCCCGACAGCCGCTCCCGGCGAGTCGCCGCGAGTCCACCTTCTGGCGGCCCCTCGACGCCTTCCTTCTCGAAGCGGTCCTGCCCCCCCAGCACCCGGCCCACGGGGCGGGATGAGCTGACGCGGCGGTTGGTATCCACGGGCATGGCGGCGCCTCCGGCTGTCCCCTCTTCTACCCCGGCGCCAGGCCGCGCGCACCCCAGGCGCGCTCGGGGTCCTCCAGCGCCTCGCCCAGATGGCGCAGCACGCGCGCGGCCAGCGTCACGTCGATGAGCCGCGCATCCCAGGTGCACGTCAACGTCAGGAGATTGCCCGGCACCAGCGCGCCGTCCTCCAGCACGGGCTCGTCGCGCACCGAGCCGGGAGCGAGCAACAGCGGCACCCGCGTGTACGGCGCCAGCGCCACATAGCCGCGCTCCAGCCCCAGCGAGCCCAGGTTGGTCACCACCACCGAGCCGAAGGGGTCCCGGGGCATGCCCACCGCGCGCAGGTCCACGTTCAGCCCGAACCAGACGAAGGACAGCAGCCGCAGCGCCGGCCCCATCAGCCAGCCGGGGAGCCGAGAGGAGCGGCGCTTGCCTCGCTCGATGACGGCGTCGCGGCGGGCGCGGACCTGGGACACGCGCGCCTCGAGCTGCTCGGCCATCGCCTCCAGCGACATCGCGTCCGCGCGGTGCACGGTGGCGGTGGTGAGGTCCACGCGGCCGGTGCCCTGGGCGGGCTGCGCCACCATCACGCACACGCCCACGTCCCGGCGCTGCCACGGGCGGTTGCGGCGCAGCAGCACGTTCGCCTCGGGGTAGCGGGCGAGCGCGTCCGCCGCGGCCTTGGCCACCAGGTGCGTCACCGTGAGGCGTGGACCCGAGTCCCTCCGCAGCGCGGCCATGAAGGCCAGCGCGCGCTCCATGCGGACCTCCAACGACGCATACGCGCTGGGGTCGCGCGGCGTGCGCCACGTGCCCAGCGCGAGCTTGCGAAAGGCGCTGGGGGTCCGCGCCGGCTGGAGGTCCAGGTTCACGCTCGGCTCCGGGCCATCGCACGCCCGAGACTCCCCTGCAACCCACCTCCCGCCCTGTTAGACAGGGAGCCGCAGGCCGGTCCCTCTCGCTTCGAGGCCCTTCCCATGAGCCCCCTCGCCCTCGCTCTCGCCCTGTCCCTCCACGCCACCCCGCAGCCGCCCAAGAAGGCCCCGCCGCCTCCGGCCGCGAAGGCGGCGGCCCCCGCGGAAGATGTCACCACGGCCACGCGCGCCTGGAACGAGAGCCGCATCCAGCGGCTGACGTCGGAGGATGGCTGGCTCACCCTGGTGGGCCTCTCGTGGCTGAAGGAGGGCGAGCAGACCGCCGGCTCCGCGCCGAACAGCGCCGTGCCGCTCCCCGCCTCCACGCCGGCCCGGGTGGGCACCTTCACGCGCACGGGCGAGGCCGTCACCTTCCAGCCCGCGCCGGGCGTGACGCTCACGCGCAACGGCCTGCCATTCACCGGCGGGGCGCTCCAGTCGGACGCGAAGGGCGAGCCGGACGTGCTCAAGGTGGGCAGCGTCACGTTCCAGGTCATCAAGCGCGGGGACCGGTTGGGCGTGCGCGTGAAGGACTCGGAGGCCCCCACGCGCAAGGCGTTCCACGGCATCCCCGTGTATGAGCCGAGCGCCGCGTGGCGCGTGCAGGCGCGCCTGGAGCCCGCGGCCGCGCCCCACACGCTCGCCGTCCCCAACGTGCTGGGCATGGTGGAGGAGATGCCGTCGCCGGGCACGTTGGTGTTCACGGTGAACGGCAAGGAGTACCGCCTGATGCCCGTCATCGAGGAGGGCGCCAACCAGCTCTTCATCATCTTCGCCGACGAGACCAACCGCGACACCACCTACGGCGCGGGCCGCTTCCTCTCCGCGGAGTTGCCGGACAAGGACGGACGCGTGACGTTGGATTTCAATCGCGCGTACAACCCGCCCTGCGCGTTCACGCGCTTCGCCACCTGCCCGCTGCCGCCGCGTGGCAACCGGCTGGCCCTGCGCGTGGAGGCGGGCGAGAAGCGCGCGGGCGACCACTGACGGACACCGCGGGGGGCATCCGCCCGGCCGTGCGCTCGCGGAGGATTTGAGGGGTGCGCGGCGCGGCTCCATTTGAGACGCTGGGGCCGTGCTCCTCGAGATGCCCCTTCTCATTGGCCTCATGGTGGCGGCCATCGCGTTGGCCATCGCGGCCAAGCGCGTGCGCGTGCCCTACAACGTCGCGCTGGTCGTGGGCGGACTGCTCATCTCGGTGGGACACCTGCTGCCGGGCGTGCCCCCTCTGAATCCGGAGGTGGTGTTCCTGGTCTGCCTGCCGCTGCTCCTGTTCGAGGGCGGCATCACCGCGGACCTGGCGAGCATCCGCGCCAACGCCGCGCCCATCAGCCTCCTGTCCACGCTGGGCATGGTGCTGGCCATTGGCGCGACGGGCGGCATGCTCCACGCGCTGGTGGGCCTGGACTGGGGCCCCGCGCTGCTGCTGGGCGCCATCCTGTCCGTCACGGACACCGTCTCCATCCTCTACGCGTTCCGCAAGGCGCCGGTGCCCGCGCGGCTGTCCGGAATCGTGCAGGGCGAGAGCCTCTTCAACGACGGCACCGCGCTGGTGGCGTACTCGGCCATCGCGGCGGTGGTGGCGGGAGGCGCGCCGCCCACGCTGGCGTCCATGGGCGCGCGCATGGTGCTGGCGTCCATGGGCGGCGCCGTGGTGGGCCTGTCCCTGGGCATGCTGGGCGCGTTCATCATCCGCCGCACCGAGGAGCCGCTGGCGGACATCATGGTGACCACGGCCGTGGCGCTCGCCTCGTACGTGCTCGCCGAGCAGCTGCACCTGTCCGGCGCCATCTCCGCCGTCACCTCGGGCCTCGCGGTGGGCGTGACGTTGCATCGCGACGTGACGCCGCAGAGCCAGCTCTCCATCCACACCTTCTGGGAGTACGTCGCCTTCGGGGTGAACACCTTCCTGTTCCTCTCCGTGGGGCTCACCACGCACCCCGGCGACCTGCGCGGCTATCTGCCCGGGGTGGGGCTGGCGGTGCTCAGCGTCTTCGTGGGGCGCGCGGTGGGCGTGTACATCCCCTTCCTCTTGCTGCGCTGGCTGCGGCCCGCGGAGAGCATCCCGCCGCGCTGGCAGCACGTCTTCCTGGTGGGCAACATCAAGGGCGCGCTGTCCATCGGTCTGGCGCTGGGCATGCCCGAGTCCACGCCCTCGCGCGAGCAGCTCGTGGCGCTCTCGTTCGGCGTCACGCTGGTGTCGCTGGTGGGCCAGGGCCTGCTCCTGACGGGCGCGCTCAAGAAGCTGGGCCTCATCCAAGAGGACGCGGTGGCGCTGGCCATGGCGGAGCAGCGCGGAAGGCTCATCGCGAGCCGCGCGGCGCACGTGGAGCTGGAGGCGCTGCACTCGCAGGGGCTGCTGCCGCGCGGGGCCTATGAGCACCTGCGCAGCGAGTACCAGGTGAACATCGCGCGCGCGGAGCGGGAGCTGCGCCGAATCGGGGAGCAGCACCTCGCGGAGGGCGCGCGTGACTTGCTGGCCATGCGCCGGCGGCTCATCGACGCGGAGCGCACCGCGCTTCAGGGCGCGCGGCGCAACGGGCTCATCCCCGAGGCCACCGCGGAGCACATGCTCGGGCAGCTCGACGAGCGCATCCTGGATTTGGAGCACGTGCTGCGCGGCCGCGCGGACTCGGACACTCAGAAGGAGCACGCGTCATGAGGATTGTCATCGCGGGGGGCGGCCGGGTGGGCAGCGTGCTGGCCGCGCGGCTGGTGGATGAGCAGCACGCGGTGACGGTCATCGAGCGGGACCCGGCCACGTGTGCCCGCCTCTTCGAGGAGGTGGGCGTGGTGACGGTGTGCGGGGACGCCACCAACCCCAAGACCCTGGAGGCCGCGGGCATCGGGGCGGCGGACATCGCGGCGGGCGTGCTGGCGCGCGACTCGGAGAACCTGGCGTTCGCGATGCTGGCGCGCTCCGTGTCCAGCGCGCGCGTCATGGTGCGCATGCTGGACACCAGCTACCGCGAGGCCTACCGCATGGCGGGCGTGAAGGAGCTGGTGGCCGAGGCGGAAGTGGTGGTGGCGAAGATGACCACCGCCATCGACTTTCCGCAGGTGGCGGGCTCGCTGCCGCTGACGAGCGGCGACGCGCTCCTCTTCGAGCTGACCATCCCCGCGCGCGCCGGAGTGGCCGGGCAGACGGTGGCGCAGGTGCGCGCGACGGCGGGTTTTCCTCGCGAGTGCATCTTCATCGCGCTGTTGGATCCGGACGGCCAGACGGCGCTCCCGGAGGGCAGCACGGTGCTGCGCGGCGGCCACACCGCCATCCTGGTGGCGCGCCGGGCGCAAGTGGCGCAAGCGGTGGAGTTCCTCACCTACGAGCCCGCGCAGGGCACCGGCGTGACGTCCTCGCTGGCGCAGACGCTGCGCAAGGTGGACTTCCTCACCCCGCTCAGCGACGACGAAGTGGAGGCCGTGGCGCGCGGCGCCGAGTTCCTCCCCAAGGCCGCGGGCGAGCAGATCTTCCACCAGGGCGACGCGGGCGAGACGTTCTACGTCGTGCTCACCGGGGAGGTGGCGCTCAAGGACAACGTGGGCCAGACGGTGTCCACCGTGTCCGCGGGAGGATTCTTCGGCGAGCTGGCCCTGCTCACCGGAGAGCCGCGCACGGCCACCGCCGTGGCGTCCACCACCTGCGAGCTGGCCGCGGTGGGACGCGAGGACTTCCGAGGCGTGGTGATGGCCAACCCCTCGGTGGCGCTGGAGATGAGCCGCATCCTGGGCCAGCGCCTGACGCGCGCGCAGAGCAACGCGCCTCCCACGAAGCGCCGCGGCCTGTTCGGCCGCTGACGCGAAGCAGAGCGCCGCGCGCCTCGTCCAAGACGCTCCAACGCGCGGCGCAGCGCCGGCCCACACGGGTCGACGCAGGCCCTGAACCGGCAGCGCCCTCGGGTGCCCTGCTGTCGCGCGTGCGCGGCGACACGGGCGGGAGCAGCCGCCCGGTCATCGCCGGATGCGCGGATGCATGCGCCCGACTGTCGGCGCGGGCTCAGGCGCCGAGCTGTTCGAGCAACTGGGCCGCCTGCGCCTGGATGTCGCTGTCACCCAGCGCCTGGGCTTGCCGTGCGTGGCGGGCCGCGGTGACAGCGTCCACCGACTGCGTGGCCCGCGCGAGGTTCAGGTGCGTGCCCGCGTCCCGAGGATGCGCCGCCAGCGCTCGCTCCAACACCGGCAGGGCCAGCGCGTGCGCGTTCTCCGCCATCAGGAGCGCCGCGAGGTCATTGGCGGGGCCCAGCTCGCGCGGCACGGCGCTCACGACCTCCTCCAGCAGCGAGCGGGCCATGTCGCGCTCACCGAGCGCCGTGCACACCTGCGCCAGCGCGTGACGCACCTGCCAGCTCGACGGTGAACCCTGGAGCGCCTCGGCGAAGAGGGCCTTGGCCTCCGCGCCCTGGCCCGCGCTCATCATCGCCACGCCGTGCAGGTAGACGTAGTTGACGTTGGTGGGCTCCAGGCGCCGCAGCTCCAGCACCGCGCGCTTGGCCCCATCCGGGCTGCCCGCGGCGAGGTACAGCTTGAAGAGGTCCTCCAGGGCCGCGCGCTGCGTGGCGCCCTGCGCCTTGTCCAACACCTGCGTCGCCGTCTGGAGCGCGAGCCCCACGTCGCCCCGCGCCGCGTGCGCTCGCGACAACATGAGCAGCGGCATGGCCTCCTGGGGCGCCAGCTCCGAGGCCTTCTGGAAGTGCGTCACGGCGGACAGCAGGTCCCCGGACTGCATCCCGATGCGCCCCAGCTCGAAGTGGGTGTGAGCGCTGCCCGGCACCACCTCCAGCGCGGACGCGAAGGCGGCCCGAGCGCCCGCCAGGTCCCCCCGCTCGAAGAGGAGCGAGCCCAGGTTGAAGCGCTCGAAGTAGCCCGCGTCCGGCGCGGCGGCCAGCACCTTGAGGGCCTCCAGCGCCTCGGCGTTGCCCGCCTGGGCGCGCAGCATGGCCAGGTGCCCCTGCCCCTCCACGTGGTCCGGCTTGACCTTCAGGAGCCTCAGGACGGCGGCCTCGGCCTCGGCGGCGGCCCCGGTGCTCAGGTGCGTGCGCACGAGCCCCAGGAGACAATCCACGTCGTGGGGGTCGATGGAGAGGCCCTTCTGGAAGGCCTTCACGGCCTCCTGGGGCACACCCATCTGCAAGAGCCGGCCACCTTCGCGCGCGTGCATCGATGCCATGCCGCGATACCTACCACGCTCCCGCCGCGCCGCTCACTCGGCGGCGCGGGTCCAGGCCGCTTCACCCGCCCCTCACACCCGGAGCGCGGCGGCGGCGATGCCCGGCACCTTCAGCCACGAGGGCCCCAGCTCGAATTGGACCAGCCGACGCCCCAGGTCGAGCGCCCCGCGGTGCCCCGGCACCCAGGGCGGGGGCGGCAGGTTCGTCAGGGGCGCGCGCAGCACCGCCTTCTCGATGTCCTCCAGCATCAGCGTGTTGTGCACCCAGCCCAGCCCGCTCTGGATGTCCTGGGGCGTGGACGAGGGGTGGCCGCCCCAGGGCAGGCTGCCCAGCACGTAGCCCGCGGCCGGCCACGTGTTGATGGCCACCGTGCCGTAGCGCAGCTCGCGCACCGCGCGCTCCACCGCGGCCCGGGCGCGCGCGTCCTGAAGGGTCTTCGGGTGGACGATGAGCGTCGCGTTGAGGGTGCCCCAGACCTTCTCGTTCAGGAAGGGCACCGCCGCGTCCAGGAAGGCCACCGGGTCATCGCCCCCGGGCAGGCCCGTCTCGGACAGCACGGTGCACCAGGGCTCCTGGCGGAAGACGCGGTCATCCAGGTGGCTTGGGTCCACGCCGGGAATCAGCGCGTAGGGCAGCTCGCCCTCGCCCGCCGAGCCCACCAGCCGCAGGCCGCTGCGCCCCTCGGTGAACTGCCTCCAGCGCTGGTCGGCGCCGGGGTAGTACGCGCGGCGCACGGCGGCGCGGCCCAGACCCGCCTGGATGCCGTCCACCAGCGGTCCCCGCTTCGCCCACCCCGCGGGCTGCACCAGCAGCTTGGCCGCGTTGCAGTTGAACGACGCGTTGTTGGACACCATGCCGGCGATGTCGTTCGCCTGGAAGCGCAGCTCACCGTCGGAGTACGGGCCGGGCACCACCACCACGGGGGACACGTTGCCCAGCTCGCTGGACATGGGCTTCCTGAGCAGCGGCTCGTTGCGCGCGCGCCGCGCGTCGGACTCGGGCCCGGGAGGTCCCCACACGAGCGCGTCGTGCGTCCGGTCGCTCCCGGTGATGTGCACCTCGTCCACCGCCGCGTGGTGCACCAGCGCCGCGCCCTCTTCCGCGCCGCCATACACCACGGCGAAGACGTCCTGGTTCGTCAGGACGGAGAAGGCCTCCTCCAGGAAGGGCCCGAGGTAGCCATTCACCGGGTTCATCTTGAGCACGCACGCGGTGCCCTCGACGAAGAGCTTGTAGAGGCAGTCCAGCGGCGGGATGGAGTTGACGTTGCCCGCCCCCAGCACCGCGCACACCCGGCCGCCGTGCGGCTTTCGGTAGAACGAAGCCTGGTGCTCGCGCAGGTTGTCCGCGGTGACACCCGGCTGGAAGTACACCTCGCCCACGTTGCGCGGCAGGAGCATCCCGTCGAGCGCGTTCATCGGGTACACGCGCGCGGCGAGCCGCCCGTCATCCAGCGTCCGCAGCCGCGAACGGGGGATGACGGGCGCGCCGTGCCGCTGGACGTCCTTCAGCGAGTCCACGAGCTGGCGCAGGTTGCGCAGCACCGGCAGCGGGCCGGAGAGCCACTCCTCTCCGGCCAGGGGACTCGCGGGGTCGATGCCCTTGGCCTCGCACGCCGCGCGCACGCTCCGCTCGGCGATGACGCCGTAGGCGCGGCGCAGCTCTTCCAGCAGGGCGATCTTCTCCTTCAGGCCGCGCTTCACCCACGCGCGCGAGCCCTCCTGGACTCGGCGCACCACGGTTTCGAGTGCCTGACTGGAAGTGGACCGCGGAACGGCGACGGACATGGTGACGACCTCCGACGGCATGGGGCTCTCCCGAAGGTATAGGAGATGCCCGCGTCGGGCGTCACGGGGTTGCGTGACTTCGTCGTCAGGTGGGCAGTGGTTCGCCCAGGCCCTGGCGGATCGCCTCGTCGATGATCTCGTACATCTTGCGGTTCAGCTCGCGGCCCAGCGCCTCCTGCTTCTGGCCGAGCTTCTCCTGCTCGCGGCCCAGCGCCTCCTGCTTCTGGCCGAGCTTCTCCTGCTCCTGGGCCAGCGCCTCTTGCTTCTCACTGAGCGCGGCCTGCTCGCGATCCACCGCGGCCTCCAGCTGGTCCAGCTCCGACTCCTTCTTCGCGAGTTCCTGGCGCCGACGGTCCCGCTCACGCTCGTCGGTCATATGGTCGATCGTCGACTCGTCCAACCCGACCAGCGCGCGCTTGTGGCCCAGCTCCGCCTGCTTCACGCCGAGCGCCGCCTGCTGCTGGCCGAGCGCCGCCTGCTTCACCCCCAACGCCCCCTGCTGCTCGCCCAAGGCGCCCTGCTTCTCACCCAGCGCGCCCTGCTCGTTGCCCAGCTCCTGCGCGGGCCGCGTCGCGTCGCGCATGCGCTGGATGATGCCGTTGTCACGGATGAGGAACGACTTGCCGGCGCGGCGCACATAGAGCAGGTCCTTGCCCGGCCGCTTGAAGGTGCGCGCCACGTTCACGTCGTCCGAAGAGCCCGACATGTTGACATGGCCATCGGACATGAGGACGTAGCTGTCCTCGTTGTCATCGTCCTCGCGATAGCGCGGAGCCGGCGGCGCAGGAGGAGGCACGGGCGCCGTCATCCCAGCCGCCGCCCGAGGAGGCACCGGCGGCGGGGGAGTCATCGCGAGACGCGGAGGGGCCGGCGGCGCGGGAACGGAGAGCGAGCGCGGCGTGACTGGCGTCACAGGAGTCACTGGCGTCACAGGAGTCACTGGCGTCACTGGCGTCACGAACGCGCGCGGCGGGGCCGGAGCCACGGGTGCGACCGGAGCCGGAGGGGCAGTGCGCACATGCGGCGCCACCGCGTCCCCCGTCCCACTCGGAGTGGCCGGACTCGCCGAGACGACCGGCGTCGCCTGGGTCCGCGAGGAAGCCGGCGTGGGCTCAGCGGGTCGGGCGACGACCGTGACGGGCACCAGCGCCACGACGCCCAACAATCCCAGTGCTCCCTTCAGCCAGCGGCGGGACCGAGGAACAACCACATCGACGTGCTCGAGCATGCGAAGCCTCCTGTGCAGTGCGTGGAGATGAGCGGAGGCGCCATTCGCCGCCGCGGTACCGGGAGCCCGTGTGACTCCAAAGGCAATGAGCAGATCGCCGTAGTCCGCGGGCTCGGCGCCCGTGAGGTGCAGGGCCTCAGCGTCACAGGCCTCCTCGCGGGCCAGCGCGTATTCGCGGGCCGCCTGGCGCGCGAACGGGTGGAAGAAGAGGAGGGTCTCCGCGAGCGCCGGAACCCAGCCCAGCCACAGGTCCCCGCGCCGCAAGTGCGCCACCTCGTGAGCGAGCGCCATGCGCAGCACGTCCACCGGCAACGAGCGCACCGCCTTGGACGGGAGCACCACCACGGGAGACCAGAGCCCCGCGGCCAGCGGGCTCGCCACCTCGTCCGACACCAGCAGCCGTGGCGGTGCGCGCAGTCCCGCCTCTCCTGAGAGGAACTCCAGCTCCTCCGCGAGTTCCGCGCTCTGGAGCGGCCTCGCTCGCTGACACATGCGCCGCACGCGCAGCCATGCATGCACCTGCATGCGCACCTGCCACGCGATGCCCACGGCCCACGCGAGCAGCAATCCCCCCACCACGTCCCGCAGCAGCGACATGCCCCACGCCAGCCCCGAAGCCGTCGGCGGAGTCGCGCTCATCCGAGGCGCAGAAACCGCTCCCCCCACACGCAAGGGGATGACAGGCGCGTCCGCGCTCGTGCCCTGCTCCCACCGCGTCACCACGCGCGCAGCCGGCGACAGGTCGTGCGTCTCGATGGGCGCCTCCCTCCGCGCGACGGGAGGGCTCGCGACAAGAGGCGGCTCGGCCGACAAGAGGGGCAGCGCCACCGGATGCGGCCAGCCCAGGGACAGCACGAACTTCAGCGCCACCAGCCACCACAGTCCCGCGCGCAACGAGGCGGGCACGCTCGGCACCGCGCGCAGCACCGCCCAGACGAGCAGCGCGCACACCGCGCCCTGCCACGACGCACGCCACAGCCCTTCCCAGAGCAGGCCCATGGCTCACTCCTTCCGCTTCTTCTGCCGCAGCCGCGCCACGACGTCCTGGAGCTGCTTCAGCTCCTCGTCGGACACGTCCTCGGCCTCGGCCAGGTAGGTGACGAAGGGAGACAGGGAGCCCGAGAGCTGCCGCTCCACGAAGTCTCCCACCACGCCCCGCAGCAGCTCGCCCGCGGGCACCGGCGAGACGTACTGGAAGACCCCTTCCACCTTGCGGCGCGTCAGGTAGCCCTTCAGCCGCAGCCGCTCCATCACCGTCAGGATGGTGGAGCGCGCCAGCCCTTGCGCCTCACCGAAGCGCTCGGCCACCTCGCCGACCGTCGCCGGTCCGTGCTCCGCCACATGCCGGAGCACCGCCAGCTCCTGCTCTCCCACGGGTTTCTTCATCGGGGCCTCGCGTGACGACATCTGTAGTCACGGCGAAAGGTACGCGTGACTACAGTCGTAGTCAAGAGGCCCGCCCGCGAGCGGCCTACAGCGACGCGGGCTGTCCGGGAACGAGCACGCGCAGCCGGGGGTCACCGGCGAAGGCGGCGCGCACATCGGGTTCTTCGGAGAGCGGCTCGAAGGTGCCGAAGTGCATGGGGACGATGAGGGAAGGCCGGAAGTATTTGCGCACGGCGAGCGCCGCGGTCTTGGGGTCCATGCCCCAGCGGCCGCCGCCCACGTTGAGCAGCAGGATGTCCGGGTGGAACAGCTCCTGGATGAGGGCCATGTCCCCGAAGAGCCACGAGTCCCCCGTGTGGTACAGCGAGCGTCCATCCGCGAACGTCAGCACGTAGCCCAGAGGCCGGCCTCCGGCCTCGCTCGAGTGCATGGCGGGCACCACGTGCACCGTCACGTCGCCGAGCTGGAACGTGCCACCCACGTTGACGCTGTGCTGCTGCGCCTCGGGAATCTTCATCGCGCGCAGGTGCTCGCCCGTGGCCACCACGGGCGCACCCGTCGTCCACGCGAGCGCGGGCACATCGTCCGCATGGTCCCCATGGGAGTGGGTGACGAGGATGGCGGTGGGGCGCTCGCGCGTGAAGCGCGTCACGTCCGTCCACGCGGGCGGCGTCTTGGGGTTCCCCTTCAGCCACGGGTCGATGAGCAGCCGTGTGCCTCCGGGCGACACGACCTCGAACGCCGCGTGTCCCAGCCACGTCACCTGTACCGCAGCGCGAGGCGGCGTGGGCGTGGGCGGTGGCGCGGCAACAGCGGCGAGAGACACACAACAGAAGACGAGCCACGCGGGCCCGGACAGGGAAGCACGCATTCGAATCACCTCGCGGAGCACGGCCGCGCGAACGAGCGGCACGAGAGTCCAGCGCTCCAGGAGATAGGCGGGCCGCGGCGTGCGCCGCTTGGGCGTTATTGACGTGCGCGGGCGTACTGGCCCGGCGTGAGCCCCACGATGCGCTTGAAGTGGCGGTTGAGCTGGCTCTGGTCGTAGAGCCCCACCTCCAGCGCGACATCGCCCGCGGGACGTCCCCGCGCGAGCAGCACGCGGGCCCGCGCCACGCGCAGGTGCGTGAGGTACTCGTGCGGTGGCAGGCCGAACTCCGCGCGGAACTGGCGCAACAGCTGGAAGCGATTGAGCCCCACCGCGGACGACAGCGCCTCCAGGCCCACGGCCTCCGCGACGCGTGCGTGCAGGAAGTCCCGCGCGCGGCGCACGGCGGGAAGGTGCCGCGCGTCCCCCGTCTCCAAGGGAGCCTCCTCGGCGTACTCGCGCAGCATCGCCTCGACTGTCTCGGCGAGCGCCGACTCGGCCTCGAGCGGACCCACTCCCGAATCGGAGAGCACGGCGCGGAGCCTCCCCCACGCGGCCTCGGTGTGGCCCGTGCCGCGCGTGAGCACGTCGCGAAACGCGAGGGGCGCGCGCAGGCCCACCGCCCGCGCCGCGTTCTCCACGAGCGAGGGCTCGAACGCGAGGGACAGCGCCGTCACGGGGGCATGCACGCGAAGGTCGCGGTGCACCTCGCCGGGTTGCTTGAGCTTCAGCCGCCCCGGCCCCTGCGTCCAGACGCGCTTGCGGTACCAGAAGTCGAAGGCGCCCGCGTCCGTGGCCAGCAGCGCGTAGCGCGTGGAGTGCCCCGCCCACAGGCGGACGTCCTCCTCCACGCGGGTGACCTCCACGCCAGGCAGCAGCGCGGGACGCCACGTGCGAAGCGAGCCCGCCGCCCCCTCCGCGCATGTCACCCGAGCGCGACCCATGGCGTCAGTGGCGCGCGAAGTCCACGCCCACCCCCGCGCCCGCGCTCACCCCGCGCACCAACGTCCCATCCGGCTGCGGGAAGTGCACCGTGTTGCCCGCGGCCCAGAGGTACAGCGCGGGGAGGATGCGCTGACGTCCCTCCACGCCCACCGAGTAGCGAGGCGCCGAGCCCAGGCCCGTCACCACCACCCGCGCGATGCCTCGCGACTTGCCCCCTGGCGTGCTGAAGCTCAGCGACAGGTCCGCGTCCGTGCGGCCGAAGGCGAAGTACTCCACCGAGCCGCTCGCCACCACCTCCGTGGAGTCCGTCCCCGAGCCACGCGCCATGGAGACCTCCAGGTAGCCGGAGAAGTCCTCGGGCAGGTGCTCGCGCGCCGCGGGCTCCTCGGACAGGCCCTGCGCGGAGAAGCGCGCCAGCTCATAGCCCGCGCCGAAGAAGCCGAACCGGAAGCCACCGCCCTGGCGGCGCCCTTGAATGGTGGTGCTGATCTGCGTCCCCTTGAACGTGCCCTCGAAGGCGAGCCCGAGCAGCCCCCCCACGTCCTGCGCGTCGCCGTTGAGGCGCGCGCCGCCGGACAGCAGGACCCAGGCCCGAAGCCGCTCGCCCTTGTACATGGCGACCTCGCCCGCGATCGACGCCAGCGTCACCTCGGGCGTGACGCCTCCCGCCTCACCGAAGTCATGCGCCGCTGACGCGCGCACCAGGTAGCGATCGAAGCGCTCCGGGTTGCCGCTCACCAGGCGGCCAATGTCCAGGAGCAGCTCGCCAGAGAAGATGCGCGCGGCCAGCACGTCGCTGGCGAGCAACTCCACGCGCGCGGGGCCCGCGGTGAATGCCAGCGTGCCTCCCGCCGGGTGGTAGTCCGCCGAGAGCTGGTTGTCGTAGCGGTTCACCAGGTAGCCGCGCCCCAGGGACTCCTCCAGGAACGGCTCGATGCGCAGGCTCCCGTGGCCGTCCTCATTGCCAATGCGCAGCAGGCGCACCACCTGCCCATAGTCGCTGCGCTCGTCCCAGTCCTCGCGCCGCAGATACGCGCCGTAGTCCTGGTCCTTCTGCTTCGGTGCCTCATCCACCATGCGGAAGCGCAGCGGCGCGCCGAGCATGAACGCGAAGTCCTCGCCGCCATCCACGCCCAGCGAAGGATAGGCGTAGGCGAACAGGTCCTGCTTCCCGCCCCGAGTTCCCGACGGGAAGCTCAGCGGCCCTACCTCCAACAGCGCGCGGAAGCCGAGGCCCCCCTTGGAGCCTCCGCTGGGCTCGCTGGGCCAGCTTGGACTCTCGCTGGGCCCGTCGTGGTCCGGAACCGGATCGACTTGGAAGGGAGGGTTCGGATCGTTGGGGACCTCTTGCACCGAGGAGGACTGGGTGTGAATCAACGCGAGGAGGGCAATGAAGGGGGCGGCGCCAGTCATTGACGTGCACTCTACCCGCCCCTCTGGAGCAACGAAGAAGCCGAACGCGCCTTCGTGTGGGAGGCCGCGCCACACCCTGCTCGCAACCAGGCGAGCAGGCTCGACTCCGCGCTTCACCCCACGAACACGATGTGCTTGCCGGTGGCGACGGTCATGTCACGGGACGACACCACCTGCGCCACCTTGCGCGCCTCATCGCCCACGGTGTCGAAGGCCGCCGCGATGAGGTCCCCCAACGTCACCTGCACCCGCCGCACTCGCCGCCCCGCGCCCGTCATCGCCCGCGCCGTCCCCACCTTCACCTGCCGGGCCTTCCGACGAATGACCTGACCACGCTGCTGAGCCTTCGCCATGCTCGCTTCTCCCTAGGTTGAGGATTGCCGCCCTGCTGCCCGGGGCAGCGAGCAACGCCCGTGCCGGTAGCCAACCCCGCGTGCTCGCAGGGAGTGGCGTGGAACGACCCGCCCGGGGCCGTCGGAGGACTGGCATTTCTTCAGGGCCCCCAGGCGCAGGCGCCGTCACGTCCCCGACAGGGAGGCGACGCCTCGGGCATGGAAGTGAGCCGCGAACGACACGTCCTGGGGCACACGCGCCAGCAGAAGCGAGGCGCGGGCCGCGAGCAGGACGCGAGCTACTTGGGCGGCGGGGACAGGACGAGGATGAGCTCGCCGCCCACGTGCCGACCGGCCTTCTGGTACACCGAGCCCTGACGGCCCAGTTCCACGTCCAGCGACGACTGCCGCGGGATGTCCACGCGCACCGTGGCGATGCCGCCCTTCATGGCCAACAGCTTCAGCGAGGCGTTCACCCCGTTGGGGAGCTTCACCTCGGTGGCCTTGTCGGTGCCCACCTCCAGCACCTCCTGGGACAAGCGCTTGAAGGACGTGAAGCTGAAGTTCTGCTTCTGGAACGTCTCCTTCATCTTGCTCAGCTCGGCGGGCTCCACCGCGGTGCCCTTGTTGGAGGCCAACACCACCTCCACCTGCACCTTCACCTTCTCATCCTGAGCGCGGGCCGCGCCGGGCGCGACCACCAGCACCAGCGCGCCCAAGAGGGCCAGTCCCGCCACCCCGTGCATTCTCATAGTGCTCCTCCGGTGGGGCGTGGCGCCCCGGGACCCGCGGGCTTCGCCGGCGTCGCGCCCGGAGCCTGGGTATCCGGCTCCATGCCCAGCTCCTCGCTGTCCGCCTCGTCGCGCGGCGGACGAGCGCCCCCGCCATTCGCGTCGGGGGCCTCCTGCTCATCTACCATCCAGATGATGGAGCCGCCGTTGTCCGTCTCCATCACCACCGGCGCGACGTGGGCTCCCGCGTAGGGCTGGATGGCCTTCACCGTCATGCGCTCGCCGGCGTAGCCCACCGGGGCGCGCTGCGAGAGCAAGAGGGGCAGCCCCACCAGCACCAGCACGGCGGCGGTGGCCAGCGAGGAGAGCATCGCGGTGCGCTGGTAGAGGAACATCTCGGAGAGCGCCAGCCTGAGCCGCTCCAGGAGCGGCGGCTTCTCCGGCGTCACCCGCGCCATCACCTTCTGGGCGAAGTCCTTGAAGTCGACATCGTCCACCGCCATGTCCAGGCCCACGCGCAACAGGCCCGACTCCGCGCGGAGATCCGCCGCGCGGCCCGTGCAGTCACGGCATGCCGTCAGATGACGCTCGACGGTGACGCGCTCCGCGGGAGGCAGTTCTCCGTCGATGTAGGGGGACAGGAGCGGGATGAAGCGCTCGCACGCGGGATTTCCGGCCATGGATTCACCCTGCTGAATCAGTGAAGGTGCCGCGGTGAGACGGGGGCGCTCCCCGCATATTCGACGCCCGCTCACTCACCGCCCACCCCGCTCTTCGCCTCGTCCAATTCCAGGTAATCGCTGAGGATTTTCTGCACCTTGGCGCGGGCATGGAAGAGGCGGCTCATCACCGTCCCCTTGGGAATGTCCAGGGTGCGGGCCAGGTCCTCGTAGGACATGCCCTCGATCTCCCGCAGCAGGAGGATGGCGCGGTGCTTCTCCGGCACCGTGGCGAGGGCCTCCTGAATCTTCTCGGCCAGCTCCTTGCGGAGCGCGCTCTTCTGCGGATTGGTCCCCAGCCGACTGCCCAGCGCGCCGATGCGCGCCTCGGACAGGTCCACCGCCTGCGTCTCATCGAACTCGACGGGGTCTCCCCCACCCCCGCGACGCTTGCGCAGCACGTCGATGCAGATGTTCGAGGTGATGCGGTAGAGCCACGTATAGAAGGAGGCGTCGCCCTTGAAGTGGTCCAGGTACTTGTAGACCTTGACGAACGCCTCCTGGGAGACGTCCATCGCTTCCTCCTTGTCCTTCAGCATTCCCAGCGCAACGGCGTACACCTTGCGCTGATAGCGCTCGACGAGGAGCTTGAAAGCGCGCTGGTCCCCGCTACGGACGCGCTTGACGAGTGTAAGGTCGTCGGTGGCCAACTTGTGCGGCACCGTACCACAAGCCTGCTGCCGCCCAAGCGAATCACGCGGCCCCGCGCCACCATGCCCCCGGTACCTTGGGGGGCGAGCCTGGGGGCGCCCTCCGAGGGCGGGCCTAGAGGCTGCTGATGAGGGCAACCGCAACCAAGGCGATGCCCACGAGCGCCAGCATGGCCCCGAAGGCCATGCGTTCCCACCTCGCCTGCGTCACGGCCCCGTCCTCCTCGGGGCCGGCGCGGAAGCGGTGCAGCACGTTCCACAGCATGGGGCCGCCGAGCTTGCGAGCGCTGCCCTGGCGCGCACTCGGGTCGGCGGGCGACGGGGAGGCATCGAAGCGGTCGCGGCGCTCCAGCGGCACGGACGCGCCCAGCCCGCGCGCGAGGTTCGCCGCGGCGAGCTGGCCCGCGGTGAGGCCGGGCGGCTCGAAGCGCTCGGGGCCTCGCTGCTCCACCGCGGGGCGTTCCCGGGCGGGCTCCTCACGGGGGGGCGCTTCCTTCTGCGGCACGAAGGCCGCTTCCGAGCGCAGCACCTCGGGAGGCGGCTCCAGGCGGACGGTCTCCGCGCGCTGGCGCGCCTCCTCGGGGCTGTCCGCGTCGAGCACCCACAGCGCCGCCGTCACGCCGTCCTGCCCCGTGTCCGCGTCGTGGAAGGTGGCGAAGCCCTGGTCGTCCAGCGCCTCGCGGAACGCGGCGCGTGCCTCATCCTGGGGAGGGTGCGCGGCGGCGGCCTCCGCGTAGGCGGCGAAGAAGGACCACAGGCGCGCCACCCGCTCCGAGGACGGCAGCGACGCGGGGCTCAACCGGGGCGCGAGCAGCGCGGAGTCCGAGGCGAAGCGGCCCGCCAGCGACTCCTGCCCCTCCAGGCCCTCCAGCCCCGGGGGGAGCAGCTCGCGCACGTCCAGGACGGGCTCGCGCGCGGTGGCGCCCAGCGCGGGGCGAGCGCCCGAGGTCCCGGACTTCGACAGGAAACCATCCGCGACCGGCTGGGGCTCCGGCATCGGCGCGCCCCCACCGCGAGGGCGCGGCGTGGCGGGTGACTCTCCGGGCGGCGAGACGCGGACGCCGCGAGTCCCCTCGGAGATGCGGGACGACATGGGAGCTGCCTCGGTGGCGGGGCGCGCGCGGCCGTCCTGGGGGCCGTCGTCCCCGAGGGTGCGGCCCCCCTGTCCGCGTGGCGAGCGCCCCGGCCCGCCTGACTTGGGCCCTCGGAAAGCGCCGCCGTCCTCGGAACCGCCCTGTTCACCGGTGGACATCCGCCCATCGGAAGGACCGTCCGAGCCGGAGCCCTGCCGAGGCTCGCCCGGCCGGCCCCGAGGTCCCTTCACATCACCGACGTGTCCCATGTCCCCATTCTCGCTGAGTCGGCGGCGCCCGTTGCGGGAAGTTCCACGGGCCCCTCGCTACGCGAGCCGGACGCCCGTGAGCCGCGAGACGATTTGGAGACAGGCGCGGAGGGCCGGTCCCGGCGGCGCGAGGGGGCGCGCGATGGTCAGCGCCACGCGCCGCTGCTCGCCCACGAGCGGGCGGTAGACGACGCCCTTGCGACTGAAGGTGCGGACGGACTCGGGGAGGATGGCCACGCCGATGCCCGCCACCACCAAGCTGACGATGGTGTACCACTCGCTCGCTTCGGTGACGAAGGTCGGCGTGAAGCCCGCGCTGGCGCACATGGCCATCATCGCGTCGTGCAGGGGTGGCACGGGCTCGCGGGGAAAGCCGATGAACGGCGCGTCCGCCAGCGCCTCGACCGGCACCTTCGCGCGTCGCGCGAGGCGGTGGTTCGAGGGCAGCACCACCACGAGGGGCTCTTCATACAGCGTGTCCACGCGGATGCCCGGCGCCGGGATGGGGCCTCGCACGAAGGCCACGTCGAGCTGACCGAGCCGCACCTCTTCCAACAACGTCACGCTGTCCGCCTCGCGGAGCACCAGGTGGACATCCGGGTGCGCCTGACGCAGGCGGCGCAGGACCTCCGGCACGAGCGCGAAGGCAGCGGGACTGAGGAACCCCACGCGCAGCAGCGCCACCTGGTTGGCGGCGGTGCGCTGCGCGGCATCCGCGGCGTGGGAGAGCTGCGCGAGCGCGCGACGCCCGGTGTCCAGCAGCGCGGCCCCCGCGGGCGTGAGTTCCACGCGGCGGCGATCTCGCTTCAGCAACTGACAGCCGAGTTCCTCCTCCAAGCGACGGATGTGCTGACTGAGCGCGGGCTGGGCCAGCCGGAGGCGCTCGGCGGCCTTGCGGAAGTGGAGCAGCTCCGCGACTGCGATGAAGTACGCGAGGCGGCGGGAGTCGAGGGTCGGTGAGAGCATTTCGTTATCACAGGCATCAAAGCCGATATTGGACCCCCATGCGCGCCCTTGCTCTAACGGCGCCATGATTCAGGCCGCCGCGTCCGCGCTGCTGATGCTGTCCCTGTCCACCGCGACTCCGCCTCCCCCGTCGGAGCCCCCAGCCGCTCGCTACGAGCGAACCGCCTGCGCCGACGAGGTCGCGAAGGACGAGCCCATCGAGTGCGGCGTGCTGACCGTGCCGGAGAACCGAGGCAAAGCGGGCTCTCGGATGATCCAACTCCCGGTGATGCGGCTGCGCAGCCGCGCCGAGAAGCCGGGCATCCCCTTCGTGTTCCTCCCGGGAGGCCCCGGCGTCAGCGCGGTGGACCACCAGCGCTCGGGCAAGGCGAACCCCATCGTCGAGGAGCACGACTTCATCCTCTTGGAGCCGCGAGGCGGCAAGCACGCGAAGCCCAACCTGGAGTGCCCGGAGATCAACGCGCTCACCGCGGAGGCGTCCGCGGGAAGGCTGCGCGGCAAGCAGTTCGTTGAGGCGATGGCGGGCGCGGCGGGGCGCTGCCGTGCGGCGCTCACCGGCGCGGGCGTGGACCTCGACGGATACACGACGGAGGCCATCGCCGATGACCTCGACGACCTGCGGCGGGCGGTGGGCATCGAGAAGTGGAGCCTCATGGGGCTGTCCTATGGCACTCGGCCAGCGCTGGAGCTGATGCGCCGCCACCCAGAGGGCCTCCAGAGCGTCATCCTGGATTCGGTGTTCCCGCCCGACGTCGTGTTCGATGAGCACCCGGCCAGCAATCTGCTGCGCTCGCTGAACCTCGTCTTCGACGGCTGCGCGGCGGACCGTGAGTGCGGCGCCGCGTATCCGCAGCTGCGCGCGCAGTTCGCTCGGCTGATGACCAGCGCGGACGCGCGACCGCTGGCGCTCGGGCTGGACCTGTCCATGTCGGGAGGACACCCGCTGGAGATCCGCGGCGCGCAGGTGGCCGATGCACTCGCCACGGGATTGCATCAGCGCGACACGATTCCCCGCTTGCCGCGCATCATCTCCCGCGCCGCCTCGGGCCATCCGGAGGAGCTGGCCGCGCTGGTGAAGGACACGCAAGGCCCGTCCAACTTCACGTGGGGGCTGCGCATGTCCGTGACGTGCGCGGAGGAGAATCCCTTCGCCAACGTGCCTCGCGCCACCGCGCAGCTCTCGCCCGCGATGGGGCTGGGAGGAATCGATGGGCGCACGGTTCCGACCGAGGTGTGCCGCGCATGGAATGTCGCCCCCGCGCCCGCTCGCGTGAAGGAGCCCGTCCGCAGCGACATCCCCACGCTCATCTACGCGGGCGAGTTCGACCCGGACACGCCGCCGGACTGGGGGCGTCAGCTCCTGGAGACCCTGCCCCATGCGTACTTCGTGGAGATGCGCGGCCTGAGCCATGGCGCGGGCTTCAACCTCTGCGGCAGGGACATCACCCTCGCCTTCCTCCGCGACCCGACCCACGCACCGCCCGTGGGCTGCGCCCTCCAGCTCCGAGGCGCCGACTTTGGCCAGAGCGCGAAGCCGCCCCCTCCGAGCCCTTGAGCCATACGCCCGCGTGGGCCCATGCATCGCATGGGCGTGGCGCCATCTACGCCCGATGCCCCCGCCCCTTGCTCGGGCGTGGCTCCGTCACCACCGGATGAGGGACAGCATCCGCAGCGTGCGCGGAAATGGGATGGCGGGTTCCCATTTCCGGTCGTGTCCCCAGTCATGGGAGTACGCTCTGCGTCTATCGCGGAGCCTGCGGGTCCTGGCACTGTCGTTGCTTCGCGGGACTCGTCCCCTGGCACGCTGACCACGACCCATGCTCTGGATGGAAGTCCGTCGCGCCCTTCGCTCGATGGCTCGGGAACGAGCCTTCACCGCCGTCGTCGTGCTCACGCTCGCGCTCACCATCGGCGCCACGTCCGCGGTCTTCAGCGTCGTGTATCCGGTGCTCTGGCAGCCCCTGCCCTACCCGGACGCGAACCAGCTCGTCCGCCTCTTCCAGACGACGACACCGGGCGCGGGCGCGGGGCCCCACAAGGACCGCACGCGCGTCACCTCTCCCGTGTGGAGCGCCTGGCGCGAGCGGGCTCGGAGCGTCTCGGACATCGAGGGCCTGCGCGCGGAGAAGCACGTCCTCGGCGGCGCCGGGCTCGACGCGCGATTGACGGTGGGAAGAGCTTCCGCCGGGCTGCTTCCCATGCTCGGCGTCCTGCCGTCACGGGGCCGCCTCTGGGGCGCCGACCTGGAGGTACCAGGACGTGACCGGGAGCTCGTCCTCACGCATGCGGCGTGGCAGCGGCTGTACGGCGGAGACCCCGCGGTGCTCGGCCAACACCTGCTGCTCGATGACGTGTCACACACCATCGTGGGCGTGCTGCCCGAAGACTTCCGCTTCGAGCCGGATGTGGAGGTCTGGAAGCCGCTGGCCCTGGACCTCCTGCATGAGCAAGAGAGCGTGCTGCGCGTCGTGGGACGCCTGCGCCCAGGGGTCTCTCGGGAGCAGGCCCAGGCGGAGCTGCAGTCCCTCGCGATGGACACCCCGCACGTGGCAGGGGTGACGATGATGGGCATCAGCGTGGAGCCCCTCCACGCGCTCTGGGTCGAGCAATCCCGCACACAACTCCACGTCGCCAGCGGAGTGGCGCTGCTGCTGCTCCTGCTCGGCTGCGCCAACCTCACGAACCTCCTGCTCGCCCGCGGAAGCACGCGGCTGCGAGAACTCGCGGTGCGCAGCGCGTTGGGCGCGACCCGCGCACAGCTCGTCCGACAGGTGTTCGTGGAGAACCTGCTTCAAGCCCTGTTCGGCGGCGCGCTCGGGTGGCTCGTCGCGCTCTGGGGTCGCGGACTGCTCCAGGCGTTCATCCCACCGCAGCTCGTCACCGGTCCCGACCAGGGGCCAGTCGTCCTGGGCATCACCACCGCGACATCCCTGCTGACGGCGCTGCTGGTGGGCATCCTCCCCGCGCTCCATGCTTCACGCGGTGGGACAGTGCTCGGCCCTCGGAACCTCGGGGCCTCGGGTGGCTCCTCCGTGGGCTGGGTGCGCTCGGTGCTCGTCATCACTCAGCTCTCGCTGGCGATGGTGCCGCTGGTGGGCGCGGGCCTCATGCTGCGCAGCCTCTGGAAGCTGCAGGACGTTCCGCTCGGCTTCGAGTCTCGGCAGGTCACCGTCGCGGAGGTGTTCTTCCCGCTGGAGAAGTTCCCGGACTCGTCACGCCCTCCCGTGCTCGCGAGGGAACTGACCGCGCGCCTGGAGGCCGTGCCCGGAGTGAGCGCCGCGGGCATCACCAGCGCACTGCCGTTCTCCGGCGAGGTGTGGCGCGAGACCACGGGGGTCCGCGTCCAGGGCACGCCGGAGCCCGAGGGCGCGAGGCCCCGCGTGGGATTGCTCGTGGCCAACGCGGGCTACTTCCAAGCCCTGGGGCTGCCCCTGAAGCGAGGGCGATGGATGCGCACGACGGACACCGCGGATCAACCGCCCGTCGCCCTCATCTCCGAGTTCTTCGCGCAGCGGCACTTCGCGGGACAGGAGCCCGTGGGGGCTCGGCTCTTGCTCGACACGGACCGCGACGGCGGCCCCCCCGTGGCCCGCGAAGTGATTGGCGTGGTGGGCGACGTGCCCATGGTGTCGCGCACGGAGGAGCGCTCCGGCGACGTCTACCTGCCGCTGGAACAGGACATGCGCAAGAGCCTCCAGCTCGCGGTGAAGTCCTCGCTGCCCGCGCCGGCGCTCCTCGCGTTGATGCAGCGCGAGGTGCGCAGCACGAGCCCGGAGCTGAGGCTGCTCAAGGTGCGGGCCTTGGACGAAGTCGTGGCGGACAGCGATGCGCGCATGCGAGTGCTGAGTGGACTCTTGGGCGCCTTCGCGGGGCTGGGGGTCGTACTTGCCGCCGTGGGGCTGTATGGGTTGCTCGCGTTCTGGGTCTCGCAGCGCACGCGAGAGCTGGGCATTCGCGGCGCCCTCGGCGCGACCCCGGCGGACCTGCTGCGTGGCGTGGTGAGCCAGGGGATGGGGCTCACGAGCATCGGCCTGGGCGTGGGGCTGGTGGCGGCGGGGGCGCTGTCTCGCGCGCTGGGCGCCTTGCTGTACGGCGTCGCTCCGCATGACCCGCTCATCTTCGTGGGCGCGCCCGCGCTGCTCCTCATCGTCGCGCTCGCCGCGAGTTGGTGGCCTGCCCGCGCCGCGACCCGGGTGTCTCCGCTCGAGGCGCTTCGCCGCGACACCTGAGGCGCCGCACGCCCTGCCCGTCCCGGTGATACACGGAACGCATGGCACCGAACGACTCCGCCGACGAAGCCCTGCTCGCCCTCTTCCGACACAACGGCATCACGTTCGACTCGGCCGAGGACGCGTGGCAGCGCTCCGAGCCCCTCTTCCCGCTGCTGGGGTGGCTCGCGGCGCGGTTCCCCGAGGAGGAAGCCTTCGAAATCTGCCTGGAGTGGCTGCGCCTGTGCGCGATGGAGGTCCCCGGCGCGGGCGAGGTGCCCGACCTCTTCGCCCAGGCCCGAGGCGGAGGCCCTCGCCAGGGTCACATCAGCGCGAGCGCGCTGGGGGACCAGGTCAATCGCAACATCCTCGACAAGAAGCCCGCGGTGGCCGCGTTCGCGGACTGCGCCGCGCAGCTCTGCGAGGTGTGGGCCGCGGTGACGACGGGCGAGGTGGATGAGGAGACGGACCCCTGGCGCCGCGCGCAGACCGCGTCCCAGGCCATGGTGTCGTCCTGGCTGATGGCACGCGACCTGGACGACGAGAATCGCGAGGAGCGCGCTCGGGCCCGGAGCGGACTCGTCCGGTTGCTCCGCACGGCCCGAGGCCCCCTCGCCGGCTGACGCGGAGGGCTACTCGCCCTCGTGCTGAACCTCGACGGGGCTGGTCATCCCGTTCGCATCCAGCCGCACGCGGTACACCGCGTTGTGCCCGTCTCCATTCGTGTCGATGCGCGCGACGCAGGAGACCTCGGGCTCGCCCACCGGGCTCTCCTGCACTGTCACTTCGTACTGGAAGTGCACGCTCGGCCCGGGGTTGAAGCCGATGCGCTGGAAGGACTCGTCGTCGTGCGGGAAGGGCACCGCCTCGCCGTGCCGGGGCACGGGGCGAGGCAGCGGGCCCGCCGTCACGTAGTTGCCGTGCTCGTCGCGGAACGCCTGCACCGCGTCACACAGGGCCAGCACCTGCACGCGCGCCTCGTTCGCGAGCTGCTCGGGCGAGACGGAGGACGCGTGGCTCGCGAGGAAGCCCGCCACCGCGGCCACCAGGACGAGCCCGCCCAATCCCAGGACGACGAGGACGCGCCGGCTCCGCGTGGCGGGAGGCGGCGCCGCGACGGGCTCCATCAGGCCCACTCCCGAGGCTGACGCAGCACCTCCACCAACCGCGCCTCGGGCGTGCCGGGCTCCGGGTGGTAGTCATAGAGCCAGCGCACCTGCGGCGGCAGCGACATGAGGATGGACTCGGTGCGCCCCTGCGTCTCCAGGCCGAAGATGGTGCCCCGGTCGTAGACGAGGTTGAACTCCACGTAGCGCCCGCGGCGGATCTCCTGCCAGTAGCGCTGCGCCTCCGTGAAGGGCGTGTTCTTGCGGCGCTCGGCGATGGTCAGGTACGCGGGCAGGAAGGCCTTGCCGCAGTCCTGGACGAAGGCGAACTCCTTCTCCAGGTCGCCGCCCATGTTCTCGAAGAAGATGCCGCCCACGCCGCGCGCCTCGCCGCGGTGGCGCACGTGGAAGTACGCGTCGCAGGCCTGCTTGAAGCGCGGGTAGTACGTGGCGTCATGCGCGTCGCACGCCGCCTTGTGCACGCGGTGGAAGTGCGCCGCGTCCTCGTCCTGGAGGTAGTAGGGCGTCAGGTCCGCGCCGCCGCCGAACCACGCCTTGCCGCCCTGGTGGATGAACCGGTAGTTCGCGTGCACCGTGGGCACATGCGGGTTGCGCGGGTGCAGCACCAGCGACAGGCCGCCCGCCCAGAAGGTGCGCCCCTCGCCCTGCAGCCGCTTGGCGAAGGCCTCTTCCAGCTCGCCGTGCACCACGGAGATGTTGACGCCGCCCTTCTCAATCACGGCGCCGCCCTCCAGCACGCGGCTGCGCCCACCGCCGCCGCCCGGACGAGTCCACGGGTCCTCGCGGAAACGACCCTGTCCATCCAGCCGCTCCAGCGCGCCGCAGATGTCGTCCTGCAGCGCGTGGATGAAGGCCGACATGCGCGTCTTCAGGCTCTCCACGTCCACCGTCATGCACGTCTCCCCATGCCAGTCGTGACGGGCGTGGATGCTACTGCTGGGCGGTCTGAGCGGAAGGGGCTTCGAAGTCCACGGAGGCCGTCCCGGGCGCTGGATTGCCCGCGGCGTCAAAGGCATCTACTCGCGCTCGGTAGCTGCGCCCATCCTCCAGCGCGAAGGCGCCACCGCAGGACTCGTGGCCCAGGAACGCGGCGTTGCCCTGCACCACGGGCAGCACGTAGGTCTGGGGCGCGATGCCGGCGCGGCGCGGCGTCAGCTTCACCACCAGATACGAGGGGCTCTCCTCGCGCAGGGCGAGGTTGAGCTTCACGAAGCGGGAGATGCCCTGGGCGGAGCGGCGGAAGAAGCCCTCGGACACGGCGGGCTTCTTCTGCCAGAGGGGTGGGCTCTTGTCCGGGCCCTTGCCCGTGAGCCACCCCGGCAGGCCCGAGCCCCGGCCGTTGAGCAGCGTGACGTTGGGCAACACGCTGTCCAGGTGCATCTCGTAGCGCTTGCCGGGCTGGAGCGGCTCGGAGGCCTGGAGGACGACGGTGACGCGGCCGAGGCTGCTCTCCCAGCCGCGCGTCACCTTCAGCTCCACCGAGTGGCCCGGCGCCGACAACCGCACGGTGCGCCCTGGCAGCGCGGAGACCGGCGAGCGCGCGGTGCCCACGCCTTCCAGCAGGAAGCGCGTGTTGGTGGGGACGACGGCGCCCGGAGTGGGGAACAGCTGCACACCGTCACCCAGACACTGGGCCGAGGCGGCCGGCGCCCACACGAGCGCGAGGAGGACGAGGAGGGCGCGAAGCACGGTGGACGCAGTCTGCGCCGCCCCCCGGCTCCAGGCAAAGCGCCCGCGTGGGGACACCACGTCAATGCACCGGGCCATCGTCCTCGCCCAGCACGATGGCGCCGAAGCGCGCCTCGTAGCGCTGGAGGTTGTCCTGCATGGCCAGCAGCAGGCGCTTCATGTGCTTGGGATTGGTGACGATGCGCGAGCGCACCCGAGCCTTGGCCTGCTGCGGCTGGACGAAGATGAAGTCCAGCACGAACTCGGTGTCGGTGTGGTTCACCAGCGCCATGTTGCAGTACTGGCCGTTGGCCACATCCTCGTCGATTTGTATCTGCAACGGCATGTCCGGGGGCTTCGAAGTGTCCGCCATGTGTCAGGCGGCATAGCGCCTGCGCGAGGCCATGGCCAGTGTCATGGGGTGAGCGCGCCCGCCCGAGCCATGGACCCCGTCAAGACGGCCCCCTTCGACCTGGGGCGAGGCCCGGACGCGTGCCTGTTGTTGCATGGTTTCACCGGCAGCCCGTGGGACCTGCGGCCCCTGGGCGAGTCCCTGGCGACGCGGGGCATGCGCGTGGTGGCGCCTCGTCTCCCGGGCCACGGCACCACGCCCGAGGCGCTCCTGAACGTGACGCACCAGGACTGGCGAGACGCGGCGGATTCAGCGCTGGCCTCGCTGCGCGGGCACCGCCGCGTCTTCGTGGGCGGACTGTCCGTGGGCGCATTGCTGGCCTTGGGGCTCGCGGCGCGACATCCGGGGGTCGTGGAGGCCCTGGCCCTGGTGGCGCCCGCGGTGCGGTTTCGGGGGCCGCGCATGGCGGTCATCCGGCAGCTGGCGCGCACGCCGCTGTTGGCCTGGGCGAAGCCGTGGGCGGACAAGTCCGGCTCGGACATCTGCGACCCGGTGGCGCGCGAAGCAGCGCCCCACCTGCCCGCCTTTCCCGTGGCGCGCCTGCGCGATGTCTGCGCGCTGCAGGATGGCGTGGGGCCCGACGCCGCGCGCGTGCGCTGCCCCGTGCTCGTGGCCGTGGCCGAGCAGGACCACGTGGTGGACCCAGAAGGAGGGCGCTGGCTGGCGCGGCGGCTGACGGGCGCGCCCGAGGTGCGCCTCATCTCCTTCCGCGAGGGGTTCCACATCATCCCGCGCGACACCAGCGGCCCGCGGCTGTCCGACGAAGTGGGCACGTTCCTGGATGCGTGGCGCGACGCGGGGCTCAGCCCTTGGCCGGAAGAGGCGGCGCCAGACGCGCCACCGCCGTGAGCAGCTCCACCGCGTCCAGGGGCTTGGCCACGAAGGCGCTGAAGCCCGCGCGCAGGGCTCGGTCCCGGTCCTCGCGCCGCGCCAGCGCGGTGATGGCCAGCGCGGGCACGCCGCCCCCTGAGTCCCAGGGCAGCTCACGCAGGCGATACAGCAGCGCGTAGCCGTCATCGCCGGGCAACCCCACATCCGTCACCAGCACCGTGGGCGGCAAGCGGCGCACATGCTCCAAGGCCTCATGCACACTGGAGGCGAGCTGCACCTGCGCGCCCACCCGCGTGAGCAGCGCGGCCATGAGTTCGCGCGCGTCCGACTCGTCGTCCACCACCAACACACGCAGCCCCTCCAGCTCCGGGAACGGCGGCAGCACCAGGTCCGCCACGCCTTGCGCGCCGCGGCTGATGCCCGTGCGCGCCTGGGGCAACCACACGCTGAAGGCCGTGCCCTGCCCCTGGCCCTCGCTGGACACGGTGACGGTGCCGCCGTGCAGCTCCACCAGGTGGCGTACGATGGACAGCCCCAGGCCCAGTCCACCGTGGCGGCGGCTGACGCCCGTGTCCGCCTGGCGGAAGCGCTCGAAGAGGAACGGCATGAAGTCCGGCGGGATGCCTTCGCCGTTGTCGCGCACCACCACTTCGACCCCGCTCTCACGACGGCGGGCGGACACCTCCACGCGTCCACCGGCGGGCGTGAACTTGATGGCGTTGGCGAGCAGGTTCCACACCACCTGCTGGAGTCGATCCGGGTCGCCCCACATGGGCACGCCGTCCACGTCCACCAGCGACACCAGCTCCAGCTCTCGCGCGGCGGCGGCGGGGCGCACGGCGTCCAGCGCGGCCTCCACCACGTGCGCCATCTCCAGCGGCCCCATCTCCAGGCGCAGCCGCCCGCTGGCGATGCGGCTGATGTCCAGCAGGTCCTCGATGAGCTGGCGCTGCGCCCTCGCGTTGCGCTCGATGGCCTCCAGCGCGCGCGGCAGCTTCTCGTCCGTCAGCCGCCCCTGCCGCATCATCTGCGCCCAGCCGAGGATGGAGGTCAGCGGCGTGCGCAGCTCGTGCGACACCATGGCGAGGAACTCGTCCTTGGCGCGGCTGGCGGCCTCAGCGGCGGCTCGGGCGGCGCGCTCCTCGTCGTAGAGTCGCGCGCGGTCCATGGCCTGGGCGCACTGGCGGCCCACCGTCATGAGGAAGGCCCGCTCGGAGGCATCGAAGACGCGCGCATCCGAGAACCCCAGCCCCAGCACGCCGAACGAGCGCCCTCCACTCAACAGCGGGATGGCGGCCCAGGCGCCCGCGGCGCCCTGCTGCGCGACCGAGGCCACCAGCGGATAGCGCGTGGCCATCTCCTCCTGGGAACCGAGCACCACCAGGTCGCCCGTGCGCGCCGCATCCATCATGGGCAACTTGTCGCGGGCGGAGACGCGCCGCCAGTTCTCCAGGCTGCCGCTGGGGTAGCCATGGGAGGCGGCCAGCTCGAAGGCATCGCCCTGCACGGGCACCATCACCACGCCCGCGATGGCGCCCAGCGCCAGGGCCCCATCGCGCGCGGCCACCTCCGCCACCTGCCCCGGGGTGAGGGACTCGGAGAGGGCGGCCGTCATCGCTTGGAGTCGCTCGGTGCGCCACGACGCGGTGGCCCACGCGGCGCGGCGGGTGTGAACCAACTCCGTCACATCCACGGCGAAGGCCAGCACGCCCTCCACCTGTCCGTTCGCGTCTCGGCGCGGCAGGAGCGACAGGTTGAAGAACAGCTCCTCGTCCTCGGGGCACAGGCGCGCGGAGGCCTCGCGCAGGTGCAGCGGTTGGCCGGTGGCGAAGACGCGGTCCCACGCCTCGTACCAACCCTGTCCCTCCAGCTGCGGACAGGCCTCGCGCAGCGTCACGCCCGGCGCGGCGCTTCGAGAGAGGAGCGCCAGCCGCGTGTCGCTGAGGAACTCGATGAGGTGCGTGGGGCCCCGATGCAACGCGAAGAAGGCAGGCAGCTGCGCGAGCAGCTCCTGGATGCGCTCGCGCTCATCGACCGGCGACTGCCGCCGCCCGCCCTGGGCATCGTCCACGCGTCCCTCCCGGTGCGGAGGCCTTCCCCTCCGCCATTAAACGCGGAGTGCACCGTGCCTGCACAAAAAGCACCCCTGGAAGGCAGCTGACTGTCGGCGGATGGGCTCTTTGCTCCAACTCGCGTCCGGAAACGGGCACCCTCCCGAGGCGACGCCGGGCGGTGCATCGGCTATGTCGGGAGCCCGGCATGCCCTCTCCTTCCGAGCCCGCCCCTCTCGTCGAGCTGCGTGACGTCACCAAGTCCTATGAGGAGGGCGACTCCGTGAGAGAGGTTCTCGCGGGCGCGTCGCTCCACCTGAGAAGGGGTGAGTTCGTGGTGCTGCTCGGCCGCAGCGGCTCGGGCAAATCGACGCTGCTCAACCTCATCAGTGGAATCGACCTGCCCACGCGCGGCGAGGTGCGCGTGGAGGGCCGCGACCTGGGACGGATGAGCGAGCGGGAGCGCACCCTGCTTCGCCGCGAGCGCATGGGCTTCATCTTCCAGGCCTTCAACCTGCTGCCCACGCTGACGGTGGAGGAGAACGTGCGCCTGCCGCTGGAGTTGACCGGACGCACCGGCGCCTCGGCCCATGAGCGGGCCAGGACGCTGCTGGAGCACGTGGGGCTGGCGGGCCGCGCGGACAGCTTTCCGGACCGACTGTCGGGCGGTGAGCAACAGCGCGTGGCGGTGGCCCGAGCCCTGGCGCACGCCCCGCCGCTGCTGCTGGCGGACGAGCCCACCGGCAACCTCGACGAGAGCACCGGCAAGCGCGTGCTCGACTTGCTGGAGGGACTGACGCGCGAGGGACACGCCTGCGCGCTCGTCGTCACGCATGAACCCGGGCTGGTGGCGCGCGCGGACCGCGTGCTGACGATGGAGGCGGGACGTCTGGTGGAGCGGCCGGGCGGCGCGCGGCGGGAGCAACCATGAACGCCTTGCTGCGGCGCGCGAGCCTGCGCCACCTGGGCAAGCACCCGTGGCTCACGGCGCTGTCCCTGCTGGGCATCGCGCTGGGCGTGGCCGTGGTGGTGTCCATCGACCTGGCGAGCGGCAGCGCGCTGAGCGCCTTCGAGCGCTCCACGGACCTGGTGGCGGGGCGGGCCACGCATCAGCTCGTGGGAGGGACCTCCGGACTCCCCGAGGGCGTGTACACGGCGCTGCGCCTGCGCGCGGACGCGCCGCTCGCCGCGCCGGTGGTGGAAGGGACCGTGCAAGCGGACCTGGGTGACCGCCGCGCGCTCACCGTGCTGGGCGTGGACCCATTCGCGGAGGCCCCCTTCCGAGACTTCGCGAGCGGAGGCGCGGTGGGCAACGTGACCGGGCTCTTGACTCGGCCCGGCGCGGCGCTGTTGGGCGAGCGAGCCGCGCGGGCACTCGGCCTCGGCACCGGCGACACGTTGCCGGTGACGGTGGCGGGCACGCGCCGGGACCTGCACGTGGTGGCGCTGCTGGCGCCACGAGACGAGCGCGCGGCCCGGGCGCTGGAGTCGCTCGTGCTGATGGATGTGTCCTCGGCGCAGGAGCTGCTGGGCCAGGTGGGCCGGCTGTCGCGAATCGACCTGCGCCTGACGGATGGCGAGGCCGAGGCCCAGCGGTTGACGGCCACGCTGCCTCCCGGCGTGGAGCTGACGCGTCCCTCCGCGCGCGCGGGCACGGTGGAGCAGATGACGCGCGCGTTCCGCACCAACCTCACCGCGCTGTCCCTGCTGGCCCTCGTGGTGGGGATGTTCCTCATCTACAACACGATGACGTTCTCGGTGGTGCAGCGGCGCGGGCAGCTCGGACGGCTTCGCGCCATGGGGCTCACGCGCGGCGAGCTGTTCGCGATGGTGCTGGGCGAGGCCTCGGTGCTCGCGCTGGTGGGCACCACGGCCGGCATGCTGATGGGCGTGCTGATGGCGCGCGGGCTGCTGGGGCTCGTCACGCAAACCATCAACGACCTGTACTTCGTGGTCGACGCGCGACGGCTGACGCTCACGCCCTTCACGTTGGGAAAGGGCCTGGCCCTGGGCCTGGGCGCCACGCTGGCGGCGGCGCTGGTGCCCGCGTGGGAAGCGGCGCGCTCGACGCCCGTGACGACGATGCGGCGCTCCACGCTGGAGGACACCTCGCGGCGACGCGCGCCGGGGCTCGCGCTGCTGGGGCTGGGCGTGCTGGCCGTGGGCGTGGGGCTGCTCGCGTGGCCCACCCCGGCGCTGACTCCGGCCTATGCCGGACTGTTCGCGGTGCTGCTCGGCGCGTCGTTGGAGGTGCCGTGGGTGACGGAGAAGCTGACGACGGGCGCGGCGCGTCCGCTCGGCGCCCTCTTCGGTCCGCTGGGGCGCATGGCGGCGCGCGGGGTGACGGCCAGCCTGTCTCGCACGGCGGTGGCGCTCGCGGCGCTGATGGTGGCGGTGGCCACCACGGTGGGCGTGGGCCTGATGGTGTCCAGCTTCCGCGGCACGGTGGAGTCGTGGCTGGAGGCCTCGCTGCAAGCCGATGTGTTCATCTCGCCGCCGTCGCTGGTCGCCCGGCGCGGAGATGCCACGCTGCTGCCCGGCCTGGCCGAGCGCGTCCGCGCGACTCCCGGCGTCCAGACGAGCAGCAGCATCCGCGTGACGCAGGTGCGCGCCCAAGGCGTGCCCACGGACCTGATGGCCATCGACTTCGCCGCGGGGCATCGGCCCTATCGGCTCAAGGAGGGAGACGCGGAGCGGGTGTGGCGCGAGCTGGACGCATCCGCCGACGCCCTGCTCGTCTCCGAGCCCTTCGGCTTCCATCGCGGCGTCCACCTGGGCGACACCGTGACGCTGGCCACGGACCGCGGGCCGCACGCCTTCCACGTGGTGGGCGTGTACTTCGACTATGGCTCGGACGTGGGGACGCTGCTGATGCCCCGCGCCACGTACACGCGGTGGTTCGACGACCGAGGCGTCAGCGGTGTCGCGCTCTACGCGCAGCCCGGCCAGGACGTGGACGCGCTGGTGGCACGTGTTCGCGAGCGCGCGGCGGGCGCGCAAGCGCTCCAGGTGCGCGCCAATCGGGTGCTGCGGCAGACCTCCATGGAGGTGTTCGACCGGACCTTCACCATCACACAGGTGCTGCGCTTGCTGGCCATCGCCGTCGCCTTCGTCGGCGTGTTGAGCGCGCTCATGGCGCTGCAACTGGAGCGCGCGCGCGAGTACGCGGTGCTGCGCGCCATGGGACTCACGCCGGGACAGCTCTGGGGCATGGTGTCGTTGCAGACGGGGCTGCTGGGTTTGCTGGCGGGCCTGTTCTCCGTGCCGCTGGGCGGCGCGCTGGCGTACGTGCTCGTGCATGTCATCAATCAGCGCTCCTTCGGGTGGACGCTGCGGCTCACGGTTTCGCCGGGCGTGCTGTGGCAAGCGGTGGTGCTCGCGCTGGTGGCGGCGGCGCTGGCGGGCCTGTACCCGGCCTGGAAGATGGCGCGGGCGCGACCCGCGCTGGCGCTGCGAGAGGAGTAACGGGTGAGCCAGGGACGCGGACTCGTCATCGGGACATCGGGGGTGCTGGCGGCGCTCGCCGTGGCGGTGGTCCTCGTCACGCGCGAGCCAGCTGCCGGGGTGGCAGCGGGGCCCCGCGCGCTCACCGTGGCCGGGGTGTTGGGGGCCTCGGACGGTGGAGCGGACGGCTTCGCGCGGGCGCTCGAGCCCCGGCCCTTCCACTTTCCCGAGGACCACGGTCCCCATCCCGACTTCCGCGCCGAGTGGTGGTACTGGACCGGCAACCTGGAGACCGCGGATGGGCGCGCGTTTGGCTATCAGTTCACCCTCTTCCGCAGCGCGCTCACGGCGCAGGCGCCCGCGCGAGGCTCGGCCTGGGGTTCGCGGCAGGTGTTCATGGGGCACTTCACGCTGACGGACGTGCGCGCGGGCCGCTTCCACGCCGCCGAGCGCTTCAGCCGAGCGGCCGTGGGATTGGCGGGCGCCACCGCGACGCCCTTCCATGTGTGGCTCCAGGATTGGGAGGTCCGCGGCGCGAGCGACATGGAGCCGTGGCCCATGTACCTGCGCGCCCAAGCGGACGGCGTGGCGCTGGCGTTGACGCTGGAGCCGGGCAAGCCCGCGGTCGCCCAGGGAGACCGGGGACTCAGCCAGAAGGGACCCGAGCAGGGCAACGCGTCCTACTACTACTCGTTCCCGCGCATGCCCTCGCGAGGCACCGTGACGGTGGGGAGCGAGTCCTTCGCCGTGACGGGCGACAGCTGGATGGATCGCGAGTGGAGCACCAGCGCGCTCGGCGCCGGACAGGTGGGCTGGGACTGGTTCTCGCTCCAGCTCTCCGACGGGAGCGAGCTGATGGAGTACCAGCTCCGGCGCGAGGACGGCACGGCGGATCCATACAGCGCGGGGCTGTGGATACCGCCCACGGGCGAGCCCGTGCGGCTCACGCGCGAGGACGTGAAGCTCGAGGTGCTGGACACGTGGCGCAGTCCGCGCGGCGCCACGTATCCCTCACGATGGCGCGTGCAGGTGCCCAAGCGGCGGCTCGACTTGACGGTGACGCCGAGGTTGGCCGACCAGGAGCTGGTGCTGAGCTTCCGCTACTGGGAGGGCGCGGTATCGCTGGAGGGCACGCGCGAGGGTCAGCCCGTGAAGGGACGCGGCTACGTGGAGCTCACCGGCTACGCGGACGCGCGCGTGCCCGGAGACACCGCGTTGCGATAGTCCATCGCGAGAGGCCCCGCTTCACGGCGGGGACTTCTCCAGCAGGAACGAGTCCTGCGCCTCCACGCCCGGAATGGACACCTGTCGCGAGGCGCGCACGGCCTCCGGCCCCTGGGCATGCAGCGCCCGAAGCGAAGGCTCCACATCCGAGAGCGCCAGGGGCGCGCGCGAGAACAAGGCCCAGATGCGCTCGGGGCCCGGCGCCGCATCCAGCACGATGGCCCCGGGCAACTCCACCGGATCCGCGCTGCGTCCCCGCTGGGGCAGCTCCGCGCTCAGCGTGCCCTGCGCGGGGGAGTAGACGCTCACCGCGCCAGTGCCATCCAGGGAGACGATGAGCACGTAGGGCAACCCACTCGACGACACGACAGTGAAGCGCAGCGCGTCTCCGGCGGACAACCGCACGCCGTCCGCCACGACGTCCACGCGCGCACCTCGCTTCGCATGGACGCGCAACACCGCGCCGCCCTTGAGGCCATACACATCCGAAGGCTCGACGCCCGAAGGTCCGCGAAACACGAGCGCGGCCACGGAGGCGACGGCGACGAGCGCCGCGGGCGCCAGCAACCACCGCCAGCTCCGGACGCTGCGCGCCTCGCCCCGCGCGCGCACCCCAGGCAAGGTGCGGCGCAGCACGTCCGTGTCGAAGCGACGGTGCGCGGCCTGAAGCGAAGCGAGCGCGGCGGCGCACGCGGCGCACGCGGCGAGATGGGCCTCGGCGTGCGCGGCGAGTTCGGGCGGCAGCGCCCGCAGGACATGCGCGTCCAGGTCGAGCTGCGACAGGTGGCTCATGCGAGGTCCTTTCGCGAGAAGCGCTCGACGCGCTCATGGAAGTCGGCCAGTCGGTTGACCACGGTGCGCCGTGAGACATCGAGCGTACGCGCCACCTCGCCCTGGTCGAGACCGTCCACGTAGTGAAGCCAGACAATGGCGCGCAGCTTCTCGGGCACCCTCGCCATCAATCTCACCGTGAAGTCGCGATCCAGCAGCGCGTGCTCCAGGTTGGCGCCGGTGGGCAGGTCGGGCAGCTCGGCGAGGGGCTCGGGACGAAGCCGCGCATTGCGGAGCTGGTTGAGGCAGTAGTGCGTGGCGACCCGATAGATGTATCGAAGCCCCGTGCGCGTATCGGGCGCCTTCTCCAGCTGACGCAGCACGCGCATGAACGTCTCTTGCGTGGCGTCCTCGGCCGCGGCGCCATCCCCCAACACCCGCTGGCACCGGGCGTAGATGGACGGGCCATAGAGGCGATAGAGCTGGGCGACTCGGTCTGCGGTCATACCCACGGGGAAGGAGGGCGCCGGGCTCCCCAGCGGCACCGCCGCGAGGCGCTCCCGCCGCTCGAAAGAGGCGCGCGTGTTACTACGCGACTTCAGCCGCGAGCAACCGCGGGGCGCCCCTCCCGGTGCTACAACCCGGCGCTCGGGGAGGACCACACCGCCATGGACGTGCTCGTCACCGGGGCCACCGGCCTCATTGGAAACGCCATCGCCCACCGGCTCGCCGCGCGAGGCGACCGCGTGCGCGCGCTCGTGAGGGACCCGGTGAAGGCCGCGCGGCTCTTGCCCGGCAACGTGGAGCTGGTGCGCGGAGACATCACCGAGCCCGCCTCGCTGCCCTCGGCCCTGCGTGGCGTGGAGCGCGTCTTCCACGCGGCGGGCATGCCCGAGCAGTGGCTGCGCGATGAGCGCCTCTTCGACCAGGTCAATCGACAGGGCACGGTCCACGTGCTCCAGGCCGCGCTCGACGCCGGCGTGCGCCGCGTCGTCTACACCTCCACCATGGACGTGTTCGCGGCTCCGCGCGGCGGCGTCGTCGTGGAGACGAACCTCGACACCGCGCCCAAGCCCACCGCCTACGAGCGCTCCAAGCAGGCCGCGGAGCGCGAGGCCGAGGTGATTCGCCAGCGCGGGCTCGACGTCGTCTACGTCAACCCGGCCGCGGTCTACGGCCCCAGCCCGGTCCACGTCGCCATCAACTCGCTGTTCCTCCAGGTCCTCAATCGGCAGGCGCCGGTGCTGCCTCCAGGCGGCGTGTCCGTGGCCTATGTGGACGGCGTCACCGACGTGCACCTCGCCGCGGCGGAGCGAGGCGTGAACGGCGAGCGCTACCTCGTGGCCGACACGCACGTGAGCCCCGCGGCCTTCGCCGAGGCCATCCTCCAGGCCGCGGGCACCGGGCGCCGCCCTCCGCCCACCGCGCCCGCGTTTCTCTTGCATGCGCTCGCGGGCATCTCCGCGCCGCTCGCGCGCGGCATTGGCTTCACGCCGCTCATCGCGCCAGGGCAGCTCTCGTTCCTGCTCTGGGATGCGCACGTGGACGCCAGCAAGGCCCGCCGCGAGCTGGGCTTCCAACCCACGCCGCTCATTGAAGGCGTGGCCCGCACCGTCGCCTTCCTGCGCCAGGAAGGGCTCGTGCCCGCGCGCTGAGCGCCCTCATACGGGGAGTCCCGCCCAGCGGTGGCTTGGAGTAGGTTCACCGCATGGCGAAGGCAAAGCACGTCCTGGCCCTGGACCAGGGCACCACCGGAACGCATGTCTCCATCCTCGACAAGCAGCTGCGCGTCGTGGGGCGCTCGTACAAGGAATTCACCCAGCACTTCCCCAAGCCCTCTTGGGTGGAGCACGACCTGGATGAAATCTGGGCGACGAGCGAGTGGTGCATCGCAAAGGCGCTGAAGGACGCGGGCCTGACCGGGCGAGACATCGCCGCGGTGGGCATCACGAATCAGCGCGAGACGACGGGCCTGTGGATGCGCGACAGCGGCAAGCCCCTGGGCCGCGCCATCGTCTGGCAGGACCGCCGCACCGCGGACATCTGCCAGTCGCTCAAGGCCAAGGGCGTGGAGCCGCGCGTGCGCGAGGTGACGGGGCTGGTGCTGGACCCGTACTTCTCCGGCACGAAGCTCACGTGGATGTTCCAGCACATCAAGGGCGCGCGCGCCCGTGCCGAGAAGGGCGACGTGGCCTTCGGCACCATCGACACGTGGCTCGTCTACAAGCTCACCGGCGGCAAGGCCCACGTGACGGACGTGTCCAACGCCAGCCGCACGCTGCTGATGGATTTGCGCTCCCTCGCCTGGGATGACGAGCTGCGCTCGCTGCTCGGGGTGCCCGCCGCGTGCTTGCCGGACATCCGCGCCTCGGCCGAGGTGTATGGCACCACGCGCGGCATGCGGAGCCTGCCGGACGGCATCCCGGTGGCGGGCATGGCGGGCGACCAGCAGGCGGCCCTCTTCGGACAGGCCTGCTTCGAGCCGGGCGAGTCCAAGTGCACGTACGGCACGGGCGCCTTCCTGCTGATGAACACCGGCACGCAGCCAGTGCGCTCCACCGCGGGCCTCATCACCACCGTGGCGTGGAAGCTGGGCGACACCACGCACTATGCGCTGGAGGGCAGCTCGTTCATCGCGGGCGCCGCCGTGCAGTGGCTGCGCGATGGCCTGCGCGTCATCAAGAAGGCCCCGGACGTGGAGGCGCTCGCGGCCAGCGTGAAGGACTCGGGGGACGTGGTGTTCGTCCCCGCGCTGGCGGGCCTGGGCGCGCCGCACTGGCGGCCCGAGGCGCGCGGACTCTTCGCCGGCATCGACCGCTCCACCACGGTGGCGCACCTGGCGCGCGCCACGTTGGAAGGCGTGGCGCTCCAGATTCACGACCTGGCGGACGCCATGCGGCGCGACAGCGGCCGAGACATCCCCGTGCTCAAGGCGGACGGCGGCGCGGCGGCCAACAACCTGCTCATGCAATATCAAGCGGACGTGCTCGGCACGCCGGTGGTGCGCCCGCGCAACCTGGAGACGACCAGCCTGGGCGCGGCGTTCCTCGGCGGCTTGGGCGCGGGGGTCTGGGACAGCCCGGACGCCATCCGTCGCGCGTGGAAGGCGGACAAGACCTTCAAGCCGAAGATGAAGGCCGCGCAGCGTGAGCACCACCTGAGCAAGTGGCGCCGGGCGGTCGAGCGCGCATGAAGCGGCTCGCCTGGGCGCGCCTCACGGCGCTGGCACTGCTGGCCCTCTCCGCATGCGAATGCGGCACGGGCGACGACCCGTGCTTCATCGGGTTGCCACCGGGCGTGCCCGAGTCCTCGCCCCTCACCTTCACGGGGCGCACCACCACGATTTTCGTCCAGGCATCGGCCTCCACCGAATGCGGCTCCGAGGCCCCTCCGCAGTCCCCCGAGTCCGTGGAGGTCCAGGTGTATGGCCCGGACAACCTCCTCGTCCCCGCCACGGCCAAGCTGATCAACCCCAGCCCCGACGCGGAGATCTCCTTCGTTCCCCCCGAGCCCGGGCGCTACCACGCCATCATCCGCTTCGCGCCCGTTGGCGGGGTGGTGCAACGCGACGTGCTCGCGATCGCACAGCGACAGGATGTCGAGCCCGTGTCTCGACTCAGCGAGGCGGGGACGTGCAACACCGTGGACCGCACCGCGAAAGGCACGTGGTTGTGCGACGGGCTCGCCATGCGGGACGGGGCGGGCGCGGATCAACGGCTCGGCAACGCCCTGCGCGTGTCTGTCTCCGGCGACGTGGTCTGGACGGTGGATGACCGCCAGGTGAAGCGCTACGTGGACACGGACACGGAGCTGAAGCTCACCGGCACGCTGGCCCTGGTGCTGGGACCTGACACGATGCAGCTGGCGAGCGAGGACGAGCTGCTGGTGTTCGTCTCCACCACCCTCTCCCGCATCACGTTCACGGAGTCGCAGGGGCTGGTGCAGACCTCCACCGCGCGCTGGCAGGACCCCATCGAGACACCCGCCCCAGGGGCTCCATCCGGAGTGCTCCTGCTGCGCGCGGGCCATGACTCGCTCCTCGCGCTGGGCCCGGCGCGGATTCCCAACCCGGGCACGCTGGGGGTCCTCGCGTGCGAGTTCCAACGGAACGCGGGGGACAACTGGTCGCGCGCGGTGCGTGCATGCCAGAGCATCAACGGGACGGTGGTGGGCTTCGAGGCGGGCGCGGTGTGGCTGCGCGACGTGGTGCCGGATTCGACGGGCTCGACCCTGGCGCTGCGCCGGTGGGAGGTCCGCGAGGGACAGCTCGTGGAGGTGGGCTCGCTGTCGCTGCCCTTCTCGCTCTCGACGACGCCGCCGCTCATGAAGAACGGGCCCGTCGCGCCCATCATCAACTACATGTCATCCTCCGGCGTCGCCCAGGTCGCGGTGGCCCGTTGGGATGCAACGCGCACGGAACTTTCGCTGGAGTCACTCCCCGAGTTGCGGGCCGACTCCGCGCACGCCAATGAGCGCTGGGTGTGGGGGCTCGACCTCGCCGGCACGACCCACGCGTGGGTGTACTCACGGGACATGCTCCCTTAAGAAGCGACCATGGCCACCGACGACCTCTCGTTGATTGCTCCCGCCGCGCTGGCGTCCTTTCTCGCGCGGCATCCCGACTGGAAGCACGAGGGCGGGATGATCCGGCGCACCTACGAGGCGCCCGACTTCCTCGCTGGCATCGCCTTCGTGGAGCGGGTGGCACATGCGGCCGAGTCCGCGAACCACCACCCGGACATCGACATCCGGTGGCGCAAGGTGACGCTGGCGCTCGTCACCCATGATGCTGGAGGACTCACGCACCGCGATACGGACCTCGCCGCCGAGGCGGACCGCCTCTTCGCGGAGGTGGTGCGGTCGAAGTGAGTCGTCACCTGGGTGGATGGCGCGCGCTCGGCTGCGCGCTGGCGTTGTGCACGGCCAGCCCCGCCGCGTGGGCCCAAGAAGACACGTCCACGCCGCTCCCCGAGCGGCTGTACTTCAACTCCGGCACGCTGCTGGGCTCGGCGAGAGTCGTGGCCCTGGGCGGCGCCTACGTGGGCATCGCCGAGGGCGCCGCGGGCTTCCCCAGCAACCTCACGGCGCTGGCGCAGCGGGCGCCCGCGCTGGACCGCGACTGGGACGTGGGCGTCACGCTGTCGTGGTTGGACCTGCCCTTCACTGGCACCCGCCGCCGCGACGTGGACAACGATGGGCAGCCAGACGAGTCCGTGGAGAGCCGGCAGCTCCTGGGCGCGCTGACGCTGCAATACAAGCGCTTCGGCATCGGCTTCTCGTGGCGCAACACCCGCTCCGCCTATTGCCTCACCGACGCGTGCGCGGGCCAGGGCGGGCGGCTGCGCGTGTCGCTGACGCAGTCGGTGCTCGCGGGCTCGGTGGCCTTCGGCCAGGACGACTTCATCCTCGCGCTCGGGCTGTTCTCCGCGCAGGCCAGCTTCAGTCAGCTGGGAGACGAGTCGTGGCGCTACGGCGACACGGGCGTGGCGGTGGACATGCTGTACCGGCCCCACGGGCGGCCCTACCGCATCGGCGTGTCGGTGCGTCCCGAGGTGGTGGCGGACTGGCGCCGCGACGAGGGTCAGCTCCCAGTCATCGCCGGACGGAGGCTCTACGCCGCGGTGGTGGCGCCCGCGGTGCTGTCGATCGGCGCGAGCTGGCGACTGGGCGATGGCGCGCACCACTACAACCGGCTGGCCCCCGCGGCGCGGCGACAGCTGCTCGTGGACGGGGATGCGCTGACGGTGCCGGATGAGGAGTCGCCCAACGCGCCCGCGGGGCGGTGGCTCATCACCGCGCAGGTGGACCTCATCTCCGGCGTGGACAACGCCGTCCCGGTGCGCGCCTTCGCGTCCACCGCGGAGTCCGCGCGCGTGGGCGCCACCTCCACCATCCAGCCCCGGCTGGGCGCGGAGTGGGACGCGCTGGTGGGACTGCTGCGGCTGCGCGCGGGCACCTGGCTGGAGCCCTCGCCCTTCGAGGGGCGCAACCCGCGTCCCCACGTGACGGGCGGCTTCGAGCTGTTCATCCTTCGATACTGGGAGGACTGGTCCCTCACCGCCTCGTTCGACATGGCGAGCCGCTACAGCAACGTGGGCGTGTCCATCGGGTTCTGGCGGTAGCGACAGTCGGGCGCGCTGGGCCGCTCGCCCCACCCTCGCGGCGTGCCTGCCTCGCGGGGGACGTGAGGCCCCGGGCGTCCGGGAGTCGCCACACCGTCGGCGGCCGGCCGGCCAACCCGCGCCGGCTCGCGTTGCGGGCCCCCTCCAGCATGGAGAACGTCCAGGGCAGCGAGGAGGATGCCATGCACCTGGGCCGACGATGGCGGACGACTGTCGCGAGCGCGACGCTCCTGGGAATGGTGGGGGCCTCGTGGAGCTGTGGAGGCCCGGCCCACTCGCCCGAGGCCAGGAACTGTCAGGGCTCGGGCCCGGGCTGCGAGACACCTCCCGAGGACACGCCCCCTCCGAGTGACCCCTCCGACGCGCCGCCTCCCGTGGGAGGCACGCAAGATGGCCCTCCCGCGCCGTCGGTGCCGCCTCCCGTGGGCACGCCTCCTCCGCCCGTGGTGCCCGCGTCGGGCACCACGCTGTGGCTGGTGCGCGACGGCACGCCGCAGGATGACCTCGCCCAGGACCTGGCGGTGGACGCGTCGGGCGACCTGCTCACCGCGGCCGTGTATGGCGTGGATGGCCTCCAGTCGCGCCAGCCCTCGGACGACACGGTGCGCTTGGTGCTCACGCGACGGTCGCCGGATGGCGCCAACCGCTGGTCGAAGACCTTCGATGTGAATGTGCCCGCCACACCTCCCACGCTGCGAGCGGACATCCGCGTGCGGCTGGCAGCGGACGGCGCGGGCAACCTGCTGATGGCGGGCAACGTGCACGGCACGGTGAACCTGGGCTCCGGGCCGCTGCACGACACCGCGTTCCTCGCGAAGCTGGACCCGAGCGGGACCCTCCAGTGGGTGAGCACGCCCCAGGGCGCGGCGGCCACCTTCGTGGACGTGGCGGTGGATGCCGGGGGGCAGGCTCGCGTGGCCTTCAACACCCCGGGCGGAGTGGACTTCGGAGGCGCGCGCGCCTCGCGTCCTGGCGTGGTGGCGTACACCCCGGACGGGCACGCCACGGGCGCCGTGATGGTGGGCCAGCCAGACCGCGGCGACGCGGCCGTGGAGCTGACCACGGTGGCGGTGGACGCGGGTGGGCGCGCCATCGTCGGGGGGAACAGCCAGGGGCCGGTGCACTTCGGGGCGCAGTCCACCGTGGCGCAGAAGGAAGGCAGCCCCTTCCTCGCGGTGTACGACGCGAGCGGCACGCTGGCCTGGGCCCGCGTGCTCCAGTCAGCCCGAGGCACGGTGGACAGCATGGGCGTGAGCGCGGCGGGCGAGGTGGTCGCCGCGGGGGCCTTCCTCGGCGGCATCTCCTGGGGGGATGCGCACCTGTCGGGGCCGCCGCCCCGGCTGAGCGCCTTCGTGCTCTCGGTGGGCGCGGACGGCGCCGAGCACTGGGCACACAGCCTGGGCAGCGACGTCCAGGTGGGCGCGCTCGCGGTGAGGCCCACGGGCGAGGCCACGGTGGCGGGCTTCACGTACTCCATGTTGGAGAACGGCGCGGCCAGCCAGGATGGCCTGGGCGCCGCGCAGCTCTTCACGCTCGGCTATGACGCCACGGGCCAGTCACTCGCCTCGCGCCTGTACCTGGCGGAACCGCCCGTGGCGCGGGGAGAGCTGTTCGGCCTCGAGGCCGTGCCCGCCATGGCGGTGCTGGCGGATGGGGATGCGGTGCTCTTCGGTCACTCGGACCGGGACACCGACTTCGGCACCGGCCACCAGACGCCCGCGCGCTCGGACGTGTTCCTCCTGCGCGTGAAGCACTGAATGTTCGCGCAAGGCCGCGCCCGCGCTCAGCGGCGCGTGGACTTGCGGGCCGTGCTCTTGCGCGCCCCGCGCCTGGCCGTGCTCTTGCGGGCGCCCTTGCGCGCCGTCCTCCCCGCGGCGGCGCGACGCGTGCTCGCCTTGCGAGTGCTCGCCTTGCGCGCCGAGGCGCCGCGCTTCGCCGTGGCCTTGCGCGCGGGGCGCTTGGCCCGAGCCCCCGTCTTCTTCCGAGCGGAGGCCTTCTTGGCGGTGCGGCGCGTGCCGCCCGTCTTGCGCCGCGTGGCGCCACGTCCACGGCGAGAAGGAGTCGTCGCGCCCGGCAGTCCCGCCAGGCCATCAGTGGAAGAGGTGCTGCTCGCATCCGTGGAACGCGTCTCGTCGGTCATCCATATCCTCCAGGGGTGAAACCCTCTGAAGGGTACGCCTCATCGCGCGCGACTCGCGCACGCGAGCCCGCACGGGTGAACACCATCGGACGAATCACGCCATGCGCGCGCGCCGGGAGGTCAGAAGGCGAACGCGCGCGGAGGCCGAGTTTCCGGCCCCTCGCGTCGCGCTACGTCGCGCCCCGCAGAAACGCGGCCAGCTTCTCGTAGGAGACCGCGAGCGGAGGGATGGGCGCGCTCTCATTCACCTGATGCGCCTGCGCCGTCTCACCCGGGCCAAAGTTGATGGCGTCCACGCCCCACTCACCGAAGCGCGCCACGTCCGTCCAGGCCTGCTTCGACGCGGCGGGCAGCCCGGTGAGGGCCATCAACTTCTGGAACAACGGGTTGCTCGCGGCCACGGGGCCGCTGGGCGAGGCATCCGTGACCTCCACCTCGGCGCGGCCCGCCACCAGCGCGAGCACATCCTCGCGAGCCCGCGCGATGCTCTTGCCCGGCGCGAAGCGGTAGTTGAGGTTCAGCTCGAACACGTCTGGAACGACGTTGCGCGCGCGCCCCCCCTTGGCGAGCGTGGCGCTCATCACTTCGTAGAAGGGGAAGCCCGCCACATCCACCTCCACGCGCGGGCGAGCCAGCAGCTCCGAGAGGAAGGGCCCCGCCTTGTGGATGGCGTTCTCGCCCTGCCACGGCCGCGCGGAGTGAGCGCTGCGCCCGGTGAAGCGCACCGTCACCTGCATCGAGCCCACGCACCCCACCTGCACGACGCCGTCGGTGGGCTCCATCGCGATGCCGAACTTCACGCGCGCCAGGTCCGGGCGCTTCTCATAGAGCGGGATGAGGCCGCTCTCCGCATAGGCGCCCTCCTCGCGCTCATAGAGGAGGAAGGCGATGTTGACCGGGAGCGTGTCGCGGCGCAGGTCCTCGGCCAGCGCCATCATCACGGCGAGCCCACCCTTCATGTCGGACGCGCCCAGGCCGAACACGCGCTCGCCCTCGATGCGCGCCTCGCGGCCCGCGTCGCTCGGGTGCATGGGCACCGTGTCCAGATGTCCAATGAGCGCCACCGTGGGACGCGGGTCATCCAGCGTTCCCACCAGCAACGTGTGGCCCACCCGGAACACCTGCTCCCGAGGGAAGTGCCCGAGGGCCCAGCGCTCGACATGGTCGGCCAGCGGTCCCTCCTGGGTGATGGGGCTGGCGATGCGACACAACTCGAGCGTCTTGTGGGCGAGGCGGGCGGCGAGGTCGGTGGGGGACATGCGGCCCCGACCATAACCCCGACCCGACGCGGGCGCAGGAGGAGCAACGCCCGCTCAGGGCGCCGGGGACGGCTCCGACTCGAACTCGACCACCCCGTCCAACACCGTGGCGGCGATGCACGCAGGACCCATGAGGGCGGTGAAGTCATGGGAGGACCCCTCCGCCTTGTCGAGCGCCTCGCCGGGCCAGACCTCGCGCCCGTCCTGCTCGCGAAGCCCCCCCTCCAGCACCAGGTTCCACTCACGCCCCAGGTGGGTATGCCGGGGGTAGCGCGCACCGGGGCGCAGCCGCACGAAGGCAGCCATCATCCCCACGCGTCCTGGCCCGGGCTCCACTGGCGCCAGCTCCACACCGGACACCGGCCCGGGGAGCCACGCCTCGGGTCCACCGAGCGACGCGAGCAGCGCGACGGCCCGCTCCCGCGTCACATCGAACAAGGTCGCCACCGGCTCGGCGAAGCGAGCCAGTCGCTCCGGACCCTCCATGACGCCCATCAACCGCGCGAGCCCACCGGACGGCGGCGCCACGGGCACCACACTCACTCCCAGCGCATCCACCGCGGGACGCAGGCGCTCCGCATCCGCTCGGCACTCGCCACACACCGCGAGGTGACGCTCGGCTGCCCGCCGCTCCTCCGGCTCCAGGGTCCCGAGCAGCCAGCCGGGCAGGATGTCGTCCAGATGCATCATCGTCTCGGCCGGTGGCGTCCCGCTCGGGGGCTATACGGGAGCGCGGGGGCCCGCGGATTTCCGCGTCACACCTGCACGCCGAAGTCGCGCAGCGCGGCATTGAGACTCGTCTTCTGGTCCGTGGAAGCCGTCCGCTGCCCGATGATGAGCGCGCAGGGCACCATGTACTTGCCGGCGGGGAACTGCTTCTCTCGCATGCCGGGAATCACCACGCTGCGCGCGGGGACGCGGCCCTTGTAGACGCGCTCCTCGGGGCCGGTGACGTCGATGATCTGCGTGGACGCGGTGAGCACCACGTTGGCGCCGAGCACCGCCTCCTCCTCCACCACCACGCCCTCCACCACGATGCTGCGGCTGCCCAGGAACGCGCCGTCCTCGATGATGACAGGCGACGCGGTAGGTGGCTCGAGGACGCCGCCCAGCCCGACGCCGCCGGACAGGTGGACATGGCGGCCCACCTGCGCGCAGCTGCCCACCGTGGCCCAGGTGTCCACCATGGTCCCCGCGCCCACGCGCGCGCCAATGTTCACATAGCCGGGCATCACCACCGCGCCCTTCTCCACGAACGCGCCGTAGCGCACCGTGCCCGGCGGCACCACGCGCACGCCCGCCTGCTCCAGGCCCTTCTTGAGCGGCACCCGGTCGTAGAACTCGAAGGGGCCCATCTCCATCACCCGCATCTCCGACACGGCGAAGAACAGGAGGATGGCCTCCTTCACCCACGCGTGGACCCGCCAGCCGTCCGGCCCCTTCTCCGCCACGCGCAGCTCGCCCGCATCCAGGCGCGCCACGGTCTCGCGGACCGCGGCCACGTACTCCGGGTCCTTCAGCTTCGTGCGGTCCGCGAACGCCGCGGACACCTTCTGCGACAGCTCTTCGATGGAGGCCATGTGGCCCTCTTGAATCACACTTCCGGCCCCCGCGCCGCACCCGCGTGCGCGAGCTGGACTACGCGTCCGGTCCCACCGTCACGGGGAACGTCTGGGTGGGAATCTCCCCATGCAGCCCGGGTGGCGCGGGCGTCATCACCGCCGGGCCACGGCCCTCCACCCGCACCGCGCCCGCCAGCACCTGCCGCACCGCTGACAGCGGCACCTCGCCCCACTGCCGCGAGAACGGCCAGCGGCGCACGTACAGGTGCTCCTGTCCAATGAAGGCCACATACCCGAGCAGGGCGCCGTCCTCGTCCCGCACCCGCATGCCCTGGACGATGGAGCGACGCTCGAGCGGCGATGCTTCCAGTTCCATCGGACCCCCTCCGTCCCCCTCAACCTGGAGCGCCCCCGCCCTCGAGGCCACCCGTCCCTGCCCCGCGAGCCAGGAGGCCAATCAGGCGCCAAGCCGGCGGCCAGCGCGGCCCCGCGCACGCGCGCGACTCACGACGGCAAATCCACGGTGAAGACGCTGCCGTGGCCCGGCACCGAGCGCAGCATGACCTTGCCCCCCAGCACCGCGGTCAGCTCGCGCACCAGCGTCAGGCCCAGGCCCACGCCGGGCTTGGACTTGTGGTCGAGCGGCTCCAGGTGCTGGAAGGGCTCGAAGATGCGCGTCTGGGCCTCCGGCGGAATCCCCGGCCCCGTGTCGCGCACCACCAACCGGCGCAGCTCGGGGACGACCTCCACGGAGACGCGCACCCCGCCGTGCTGCGTGTACTTCACCGCGTTGAGCACCAGGTTGTGCAGCACCAGCTGCACCATGCGCGCATCCGTGCTCAGCACCACCGGGCCCGGAGGTCGCTCCAGCTCCAGGGTGAGCTGCTTGCGCTCGGCCTCGGCGCGACACTCCTCCAGGACCTCCTCCGCCACCGCCACCAGGTCCACGGGGCCTCGGCGCACCACGAGCTGCCCCTCCTCCAGCTGCGTGTACTGGAGCACCATCTCCACCATGTCCCGCAGGCGCGAGGCGGAGCGGCCCATCCGGTCGAACATCTCCGAGGCCCGGGGCGACAGCGGCCCCAGCTCCCGCAGGAACGCGTGCTGGGTCAGGTGCAGCACCGACAAGGGCGTGCGCAGCTCGTGCGACACCAGCCGCAAGAGCGTGCTCTTGGACTCACTGGCCCGCTCGGCCACCACCCGTGCCGCGCTGGTGGACTCCAGCGCCACCTCCAACTGGCGCCGCCGCAAGCCCACCTCGCGCGCGAGCTGCTCGACGTCCTCCGAGCGCTCGGACACCTCCGACTGGAGCACCTCGCGCGTGCGCTTCATCACCGCCAGGTTGTGCACACGCGCCAGCAGCTCCTCGGCGACAAAGGGCTTCACCACGTAGTCCTGCGCGCCGGCCCGCAGCAACTCCACGCGCATCGCATCGTCGGCCCGCGCGGTCAGCAGCAACACCGGCGTGCCCGACAGCTCCTCGAACGCGCGCACCTCGCGCACCAGCCGCTCGCCGCCCATGCGCGGCATCATCACGTCGCTGACAATGACATCCGGCTTGAGGGCGCGCGCCTTGCTCAGCCCCTCCTCGCCATCCACGGCGGTCTCCACGCGGAAGTCCGCCGCCAGCGTCTCCGCCACGAAGCGGCGCATCTCGCGCGTGTCCTCCACCACCAGCACGCGCGGCCGGAGCGGATCCTCCGGCGTCTCGGGTGAGGTCGGCACGTCCTCGCCCAGCTCCCGCGTCGCCGCCGCGGTCTCCCGCGCCACCGCGCCCAGCGCCCTCGCATCCAGCTCCGTGCGCGCCCGCACGTCCTCGTCCTCCGGCGCGCACAAGGGCAGCGTCACCACGAAGCGCGCACCGCCGCCGGCCCGGTCCTCCACCACGATGCGGCCCCCGTGCAGCACCACGAAGTCGCGCGCGATGGCGAGCCCCAGCCCCGTGCCCCCCAGCACGCTCGCCTCCACCGGCACCCCTTGGCGGAAGCGCTGGAAGATGACCTCGCGCAATGCCAGCGGCACACCCGGCCCCGAGTCCTCCACCACCAACTGCGCGGTGTCCACATGCGCCGTCAGCGCCACCCGGAGGAGGCCGCCGGGCGGGGTGAACTTCACCGCGTTGGAGAGCAGGTTGAGCACCACGCGCTGCACCTGGTCGGGGTCCACCTGCGCGGGCAGCGCCTCGGGCAGGTCCAGCTGGAAGTTCAGCGCGCGCTCGGCGATGAGCCCCTGGAAGTTCTCCGCGCACAGGCGCACCAGCGTCGACAGGTCCGCCGCCGCATACGCCGGCCGCATCATCCCCGCGTCCAGCTTCGCCACGTCCAGGAGCGAGTTCACGTGCCGCAGCAACACGCGCGCGTTGCGCCGCACCACCTCCAGGTCCTTGCGGTCCACCGCCGCCAGCCCGTCCCGCTGAAGCAAGCGCTCCAGCGGCCCCAGGATGAGCGCCAGCGGCGTGCGCAGCTCATGGCTGATGTTGGCGAAGAACTCCGTGCGGTGCGCGTCCGACTCCTTCAACCGCCCGTACAGCGTCTCCAGCTCCGCCTTGCGAATCTCCAGCTGCGCGCGCCGGTCCTCCGACATGCGCGCAGTCTGTGCCACCTCCATGATGCGCCCGCGCAACGGCACCAGGTAGAGGCCCGTGGCCACCGAGGCCAGCGCGGTGAGCAGCTTGATGCTCCCGGAGAGCCAATAGGCGGAGTGCCAGACGTTCCAGACCTCCATCACGTGCGTGAGGCCGCACGCCCCGATGAAGACCCCGAACGAGACAATCATCCCGCTGAAGGGCAAGCGGCCCCGGCGCACCAGCCGCCACAGCGACAGCGCGATGAACAGATACGCGGCCGCGATGAGGGTGTCCGAGGCGATGTGCAGCCACATCAACTCGGGCTTCCACAGGTAGCAGTGCCCGTGGGGCATGAACCACGCGCCGTCGAACAACCAGGACAACACCCCGCCCTCGGCCACCCCGCCCTCCCCTCCACGGGGACCCAGCAGTTGGCTGGCGCGTTCGAGCTGGTGACTCATCCCTGGTCACTCCCTGGCTGGCCCCTCACCCCTGCCCACCAGCCACCGGCGTGGGCGCATTCCACGCAAATCCAGCGCCCCCCGCCACATTCATGACGCCCGCGGGCCCCCTCCCGAGTCCCAGCCCCCCCTCCTCGGGTCCAGCGCAGGACAGTCGCCCGCCGTAGCGAAATCAGGTAGACGGCGGCACATCATGCTCGTGTCACTCGTCATCCCCGTTTACAACGAGATTCCTACCCTGGCGGAAATCCTCCGTCGCTGCGCCGCCGTGGACTTCCCCAAGGAACTGGTCCTCGTGGACGACTGCTCCAAGGACGGGAGCCGGGAATTCCTCCAACAGCTGTCTGAGCAGGGCCTGGGGATGCTGGGCGCCACGCCGCAGAACCGCAACGAGCTGCGGGTGCTGTTCCAGGAGAAGAACCAGGGCAAGGGCGCGGCGCTGCGCCGGGGTTTCGCCGAGGCCAGCGGGGACATCATCCTCGTGCAGGACGCGGACCTGGAATACGACCCGCGCGACATCCCCCGCGTCATCCAGCCCATCATCGATGGTGAAGCGGATGTCGTCTTCGGCAGCCGCTTCATCGGCTCGCCGCGGCGCGTGCTGTATTACTGGCACACCGTCCTCAACAACATGCTCACCACGCTCTCCAACATGACGAGCGGGCTGAACCTCACGGACATGGAGACCTGTTACAAGGCCTTCCGCACCGAGGTCCTGCGCAGCGTCAACGTGGAGGAGGACCGCTTCGGCTTCGAGCCGGAAATCACCGCCAAGGTGGCTCGCGGTGGCTGGCGCGTCTTCGAGGTGCCCATCAGCTACCACGGGCGCACCTATGAAGAGGGCAAGAAGATTGGTTGGAAGGACGGCGTGCGCGCCCTCTACGCCATCGCGAAGTACTCGGTGAAGCGGAGCTAGACACCCGGGTGTCGCGCGGGCCCCTCCTGCCCGAGCGTCCACTGGACGACATCGCTGGGGCGGGCTCCACGGCTTCGAGGGAGGCCTGCCCCCGGACACGGGATGCCTTAGCTTGCTCCGTGCTCTCGCGATTCTTGCTCTACGGCTGCGCAGGCTGGGTGCTGGAGGTTCTCTTCACGGGTGCGGGGGCGGCCCTGAAGAAGGACCGGAGCGCCACGTCGAAGACCTACCTGTGGATGCACCCCATCTACGGCCTCACCGCGCTGGCCCTGGAGGGGGTCTCCGAGCGGCTCAAGCACCTGCCCCGGCCCGTGAGGGCGCTCGCCTACACCGCCGTCATCTACGCGGCCGAGTACGGCACGGGCTGGACGCTGCGGCGCCTGCTCGGTCGGTGCCCGTGGGACTACTCGCGCAGCGGCTGGAACGTGAATGGGCTGGTGCGCCTGGACTACGCCCCGGCCTGGTACCTCACCGCGCTCGCGTTCGAGCCGGTGCGCGACGCGCTGCTCTATGCCACCCGCGCGGACGCGAAGCCCGCGCCCGCCGCGCTGCCAATGGGTCCGGGGCCCGGATGGGCCGCGACCGAAACGCCACCCGAGCGCCTGGAGCCAGTCTCGGGCCCGCGCGAGCTGGCTCGGGACGAGGCCGCGTCGCTGCTGCACTGAGCCACCTGCGCTCCTGAGCCGCGAAGTGCACGGCCCCTGGTGGGCCTGGTTGCCCAGCAGGCTGAATCCCCCGAGCGTTTCGGCTTTTCTTCCTCCGTGCTGCGGCGCGTAGTACCTTGCCCCGCGCATTCTTCCCACGTTGAGGGGAAATTCCGCCGCCCCCTCGAAAGTTTCCGCCCGCGTATGTTCGACTGGCTTCACACCCTGTTTTCGCGCGATCTCGCCATCGACCTGGGGACGGCGAACACGCTCATCTACATCCGCGGCCAGGGCATCGTGTCCAATGAGCCCTCGGTGGTCGCCGTGCAGCAGGACTCGCGCGGGGGCAAGAAGGTGCTCGCCGTGGGCAAGGAGGCCAAGGAGATGCTCGGCAGGACGCCGGGCAACATCGTGGCCATCCGTCCCATGAAGGACGGCGTCATCGCGGACTTCGAGATCACCGCCGCGATGCTGCGCTACTTCATCCAGAGCGCGCACAACCGCAAGACGCTGGTGAACCCGCGCATCATCATCGGCATCCCGTCTGGCATCACCGAGGTGGAGCGGCGCGCGGTGCGTGAGGCGGCGGCCAACGCGGGCGCCCGCGAGGTGTACCTCATCGAGCAGCCCATGGCCGCGGCCATTGGCGCGGGCCTGCCGGTGACGGAGCCCAGCGGCAACATGATTGTCGACATCGGCGGCGGCACGTCCGACGTCGCGGTCATCAGCCTCGCCGGCATCGTGTTCGCGAAGTCCGTGCGAATCGGCGGCGACAAGCTGGACGAAGCCATCATTCAGTACGTGAAGCGCAAGTACAACCTGCTCATCGGCGAGCGCACCGCCGAGCTCATCAAGATGGGCATCGGCACCGCGTACCCCACCGACGAAGTCATGACCATGGAGATCAAGGGTCGCGACCTCGTGGCCGGTGTGCCGCGCACGCTGACGGTCTCCAGCGACGAGGTGCGTGACGCGCTCGCCGAGCCCGTCAACGGCATCGTCGAGGCCGTGAAGCTCACCCTGGAGCGCACCCCGCCCGAGCTGGCCGGTGACATCGCGGACCGCGGCATCGTGCTCGCGGGTGGCGGCGCGCTGCTGAAGAACCTGGACACGCTGCTGCGCGAGGAGACGGGCCTCCCGGTGTTCCTCGCCGAGGATCCGCTCTCCGCCGTCGTGATTGGCGCGGGCAAGGCGCTCGAGTCGCTCGACATCCTCCGGCAGGTCTGCCAGCCAGGCTGAAGTCTTTGCCTGTCGTGGCACGACATCGGCGCCGGGCCTCCCAGGCCGGCGCCGATTGTCTTTGCGGGGCCGCTCCCCCAGTGAGGGTTCGCTACACTCGCGGGAATGGACCCCGTGCCCTGGCTGTCCGCGGCTGAAACCGTTGCGTGTCTGCCTTATCCCGCGCTGGTGCGCGTCCTCGACGGGATGCTCGGGGAGCTGCGCGAGGGCCGGGCGCACGCGCCGCCGCGGCTGGCGGTGGACCTGCCGGGCGGGACGCTCCTGGTGATGCCCGCCACGAACGAGCGGGTGGCCATCACCAAGCTGGTGACGGTGCACACGGACAATCCCTCGCGAGGACGCAAAGCCATCCAAGCCGAGGTGCTCGTGTTGGACGCGGCCACGGGTGAGCGCCGGTTGGTGCTCGATGGCGCCATCGTCACCGCGCGCCGCACGGCGGCCGTGACGCTGTTGGCGGCGCAGCGGCTCGCGCCCAGGCCGGACGATGACCTGCTGCTGGTGGGCGCGGGCGTGCAGGCCCGGGCGCATGCCGAGGCGTTCCTCTCCGCGAGAGGCACGCGGCGCGTGGTCATCCACTCCCGCTCACCGGGCCCGGCGGAGGCCCTGGCGAGGCACCTGCGCGAGCAAGGGGCGAACGTGGAGGTGGAGCCACGGGCGAGCGCCCTGCCCGAGGTCCTGGAGCGCGTGGGCCTGGTCGTCACCGCCACCACGAGCCACGCGCCCGTGCTGCCGGACCTGGACGCGGGCTGTTGGCGAGGACGCCACTTCGTCGCGGCCATCGGGGCCTTCCGTCCGGAGATGCGCGAGCTACCGGCGGGACTGGTGCAGTTGGCCGCGAAGCATGAGCGCCTGCGCGTGGACACTCTCTTTGGCGTGAAGGACGAAGCGGGGGACCTGCTCCAAGCCCACGTGGACTGGGACCGAGTGCGCGCGCTCCAGGACACCGAACCCTTGCGAGACCATCCGCACGCGCCCGTGGTCTTCAAGAGCGTGGGCTACGCGTGCTGGGACCTCGGCGCGAGCCTCCTCGCGCTGGAGACCCATGCCCGGACATCCTCGGCGGGCTGATCACTTCGCGCGAACAAGCCCTCTGAAGCTCTCCAGCGCGGCGAACATGTCCTCCCGGACCGCGGCACTCTTGGAGAGTTGTTGGTCCGCCTGACCAACAAACGTCTCCGCGCCAGAGAGGATCGCCTTGCTCAGCACCGACGGCGACACATCTCCCAGCGATGTCGAACCGCAGGAAACGGCGATGGTCCCGTTGCGCCCCTTCTTGAAGTGCACTGCGAATGAAGAGTCGGTCCCGACAAAGGTGTACTCCGCCAGCTTCTCGGTCATGAACCGACCGAGCCCATCCAGCAGCTCCACGATGGCCACACAGACCATCATCGCCTGGTCGGGGCTCCGCCCGCGCGAAGTACAGACGCCGGTCTCTCCGGCAAACGCCATGTGCCCCAGCTCATACCCGGACCGAGCCTCCCCTGTTCGGGTAGCGCCCCATTCACATTGGAAGCGGAACATCTCCTCATCCTCCCCTGACAGGGAAAACCGTAATGATTCGGTTCGCGTCACCGGAATCTACCACGACCCGAATCAGGTCTCGCAAGCCATTCACTTTGAGCTTCATTTGAAACACCTGGAGCCGCCGCCCAGGTGTCGAGATTCGGTTGCCGTTCTTGACTACCTCCTCAGCGGCTTCCAACACCTGCGCGCGAGTTGTTCCCGAAGCAAACAGGTCACCGGCACCCTCTGGATGGGTTCCCGAAATGTGCCGTGCCTCAATATGTTGCCAGCCCTCTTGCAGGTTCCCTTCGTCCAAGTGAGGAGGCACTCGATGCGGTGCTCTGCCAAGTGTCGCGGGTGGCTGAGCGCCAGAGGGCATCGCCTGGCTGAGGACAAGCATCCGACCCGCAGTGGCACTCATCACCATCGCAGCCTGCCCCACAGGCACCGCGATGTGTTCCATCACCAACTCCCCGGAGGAGGAGAGGGACAAGGTCGACACCATCGCCTCGGAGCCTCCCATCGTCGCGGTCACAGCACGTGATGCTCCCGATAGAGTTCCTCCAACGGCATACAAGCTCGTCACCCACTTCGCCACCGATTGGATCTGCTCCCCCTGAGTCATGCGCTGGAAGCGCTCCAGATACTCCGGTGAAGAGTCAAGGAGCGCCACCACTCCCGCCGGAAGCTTCTGCAAAGCCATAAAGCCATCCACCGGGAACGTCAGGAACTTCCCGATGGCCATCGCCATGTCGAAAAGCGCTTCTTGCGCGCCATCCAGCGAGCGACCGATGACATCCGCGTCAGAGTGCACCTCCGCGAGCGGCTCGTCGCCTATCGCCCTCAACTGCTCATCCGCGAGCCGAAAGACCGCGGTCCGCCCCAAGTAGAAGCGCCCCAGTTCGAAGCGAGCCGCCCTCAATGCCCCTTCGCGCCACTCCACCGGGCCCACCCTCTGCTGGGTCCGGCCACTGAGCACCCAAGCCAGGTAGCCATCCGGTCGAAGTACGGCCACCCCGCGCAGCCGCTCCATTCGCTTCAGCAACTCCGCACCAGACACGGACACCGCCCCCTCTGCCAACACCTCACTCAAGAGGAAGCTGGCCCCCATGCGCGGTGGAAAGCTCCCCAGCGTCACGGGCTTCCTCATCAACTCAGCGAGAAGCCGAGCCGCCCATGCCGAAGACAAGGGACTGCCCGATACCGGTAGCGCGTCGCGTTCATCCAATCCCGCGCGCACCAGCAAGCGCTGAAATGACTCTTCGCCCTCAACCATGGCGGGATGCCCAAAACCATCCGAAGAACTCACCATGCCTACCCCCGAACTGAGCGCACGCAGCTCTCGGTGGTGGCGCAGCCGCTCCGACGCGCTGGAGTCAGGAGATGAGCGTCGAGGAATAACCAACTCATGCGCACCCTCCATATCCCCCTGCGCATGGAAGGTGACCCTCGAAGTCGAGGGAGGAGTATCCCGCGCCGCGCCGCTGTCTTCGGGGCGGCCTCTCACCGAAGCGCATCCCGTCACCAGGAAGGCGCTACACAGCAGCAAGACATCAACGCGCATTGTCTACCCCCAGCCCCATGGAGACGAAGGAACCTGGACGCAGTTCCCACCCGGGCGAGGGGAACAGCAGCGTACCCCCTCGCGCCAGTGCGTACAGCTTTCCCGCGAAGCGCCAGCGCATCTCTGCCGAAACAAGAGAGCGAGTCCCTGTGACATTCGCCCCCACCACCCGCCCGCTCAGCGCAAGTTCCAGACTCCGCGTAAACAACTGCACCGCCACGCGGCCATCCATGTCGACGCGCCCCCAGCTGAATGCCTCGACGGCCAACGAGCCGTCCAGATGCCGCTGGAGAAGTCCGCCCAAACGAACCCTGTCCCACCCGACATTCGCCTCGGCATAGACGGAGTACCCGTCTGGGAATGGCGCCTCCGCCGCCGGGCCTCCACCCGCCGTCACGCCAGCTACCCGGAAGCGCGCCAACTCGTAGTCCGGTCCGAAGGTCCCCTGGCGGAAACCACCGTGTTGCCGACGCAGCTCCAATCGCAACCGCGCATTCAGAGAGAGCGTCTCCACGTCCATCCCCACACCCGCCACCGCGCCCCAAGCACCACCCCTGCCTGGACGTCCTCCGTAGCCAGCCAGGAGGTGCATCTCGTAGTCCGGGTGCACCACCACCACGGCAGTTCCATCCAGATGAGCCAGCGTCAATTCGGGAGAATCTCCTCCCGCGCGTCCCCAGTCGTGCACCGCGGACAAAGCCAGCGTGAAGCGCCCCGCCTGACTCGGTCGGCCGAAGAGGACGTGCTGCACATCCAATTCTACTTCAGCGCCGATGAGACGAGCGCCCAGAACATCCGAGGCAAACGCTTCGACATAGAAGGGCGCCAAGGCCCCCGTCAGGAATCCGCCCGCGGGGTGGTAGTTCGGGTTGCCTCGGTTGGAGTAGCGCTGCACGAGGTGCCCGGAAAGAAGGCTGTAGCTCTCCAGGGCCCCCAACCAAACGCCCATCGGGGCGGCGTCCGAGCCCAGCTTGAGTGCACGCACCCATTGGCCCCAGTCCGACAGCGTGTCCCAGTCTTCTTTCCGCACCCATCCGCCCCTCGCATCCCCGCCTCCCAGTCGAAGGCGGACGGGCGCTCCCAGGTTGAGGCCAAACTCAGCCCCTCCGTCGACGACCAGCGTTGGCTCCACTTGCACGAAGCCTTCCCGTTCACCCACTCCACGACGCGGGAGCAACGCCAACGGCATTGCGTCTATCCGGGCCAGGTAGTTCCAGCGATTCACCCGCGGCAGCGTCTCGTCTGGAGGTGGCCCGGCTGGGTCCTCCGGCCAAGGCAACGACGCGGCGCGAGGTGGCTGAGGGGGCACCTCACCACCTGAAGGCAATGGGTTGGATACCCCGTTCGACCGGGCAGACTGTGACTCCGTCAATTCGTCCGCCCACGCTCCACTTGCCACGAATAGCAGCGACAGCGCCACGGCTCGTGCCCGTTTCATCGCCCCCCCTGGCATCACCTTCAACACTGGAGTGATGCCAGGGACTGATTATCAAAGCGGTCTGACCCCGTACGGACGGCACAGGACCTGCTGATGTGTGAAACTCGCACCTAGGATGCGAACGGCACACACACACCGTCCCCATCCTGGACCTTCATGGATCATCCCCAAGCACACTCACAGGTCGCGCCCATCACGCAAGGACGCGTCCTTGTGGCAATGCGCGCAAGGCTTCTGACACAGCGTCTCGCCCATCAGGGAACCCTCTCGTACTCACATCACAGCGCGGCGCACGGCCGGGCCTTGGCAGTGGCGCATGACGTACGCGACCAGTAGAGGATGCTGGGTGAGCAGCATCAACCTGTTCGCGAGATGCAGGATGGATGCGAGCGCGATGTCCGCGGTGGTGAAGGTGGTTCCAACGATGTTCTCGCGGCCCCCCAGGCCCGCCACAATCATGTCGAGCACCTTCACCATGCGCTCCTGGCGATTCGCGAGTTCCTCCGACGAGCGCGGGCCGACCGATGGAGCCTCGGACGACTGCGCGTCCCAATAGAACTCGAGCACCGCGGGTTCGAGGACCCCGTCCACGAACGCCAACCACTGGTAATAGAGGGCACGCTCTGGGGAACCTAACCGCGGGGCCAGGGCCTTCTCCGGGAACATGTCTGTCAAATGGAGACAACAGGCCATAGGCCCCAGCAGCGTGAGGTCTCCATCCACGAGCGCGGGGAGTTCGCCCAGCGGGTGGATCGCCAGATAGTCGGGAGACAGGTTCTCTTTCTTGGAAAGGTCGATGCGCGCCAATTCGTAGGGCACGCCAATCTCCTCGAGCAGCCAACGGACACGGGTCGCACGGCTTCGAGGGGCAAAGTACAGCTTCATGTGCACGCTCCTGGGCTTGAACGAGCGCCAAGGTGACGTGACCGAGCCGTCCTGACAATGCGCCCTGCTCCGGACACATTGTCAGGTTAAACTTGACGTCATGATCTCCCCCGCAGACATGATGCTCTTCGTCACCGTGGTCCGAGCGGAGAGCTTCACCCGGGCCGCGAGCCAGCTCGGCATCACGAAGCAGACCGTCAGCGAGCGCATTGGCAATCTGGAGAAGCGCCTCGGGGTGCGCCTGCTCGAACGAACGACGCGGCGCCTGAGACCCACCGGAGCCGGAGTGACGTACTACGAGCGCTGCTCCGCCATCGCCGCGCAGATCGAGGAGGCGAACAGCGAAATACAGCAGAGGCAGGATGAACCTTCAGGACTGCTGAGAATCGCTTCGCCGTCGCTCTACGGGCGGCGCTTCCTCACTCCCGTGATTGCGAGCTACCTGGTCCGCCACCCGCAGGCGCGCGTGGAGCTGGTCCTGGCGAATCGGCGCATCCACCTCATCGAAGAGGGCCTGGACCTGGCGATCCACATCGGGCCGCTCGACGACTCGTCCCTCGTGGCGAAGAAGCTCGCTGAGATTCCGTTCCACTTCGTCGCGAGCCCGCGCTACCTGTCGAAGTACGGCTCCCCGAGTCCCAAGGACCTCGGCGCTGCGCGCTGCATTGGCATCGGAGCGTTCGAGACCTGGGAGGTCGCGGGAGTGAAAACTCGAATCGACCCGGTCCTGACGCTGAATGACTTGGAACTCGCCTGTGAGGCAGCGCTGGCCGGGGTGGGCATCGCGAGAGTCCCAGTCCCGCTCATCCGCGAAGCCGTCCAAGACGGCCGCCTGAAGGTCCTCTTCGGCCCCAAGCCCGCGATGATGCGAGCCATTCACGCCATTTACCCCAGCCGAACAAACCTCCCAGCCAAGGTCCGAGTCTTCCTAGACGCCCTGACCGCCCTCACCGAACCGGAACCACCCCTCGTCCCAAATCCGAGACGAAAGCGCTAACAAGCCTGAAGACCCAATCCGAAGCAACATCCCATGCGCGCGGAGGTGACACGCAGCCTATGGTCCGCGAAGCGCAGGCAAACCGTCCTGCCAAGGAGAGGCGGATGCGTTCGAGTCACAGGTCCTGGATCGCCATGCTGGCATTGTTGTCTCCGATGGGGCTGCAAGCCGCAGAGCCCCAATTGAACGCGGAGCAGGCGTTCCACCAACTGACGACCCTGGTGGGGACCTGGGAAGGAAAGTTCGAGGACAGCCGAACGCACAGCGTCACGTACCGGCTCACAGCGGGAGGCACCACGCTCGTCGAGACCTGGACGCTCGCGCCCGGACGCGAATCCCTGACGCTCTACCATTTGGATGGCGACGCCCTGGTGGCGGACCACTATTGCCCGCAAGGCAACACCCCCCGTCTCCAACTGGAGAAGGGAAGCAGCGCCGACAAGCTGTCCTTCATTTTCCGAGATGGAACGAACTTGCAGGTCAAAAACAAATCACATCAACACGCCTTCTGGATGACACTAAGAGGGAAAGACTCCTTCATCCGGAGCGAGACCTATGTGAAGAACGGCAGCACGCCCACAGAGCAACAGCAGAACACCCCAGACAAGCCGATCACCTATCACCGGATGACCCAATCCACCCCAAAGCCCTGAGCCCATCGCCAGACGCCACGAATAAAGCGACCACCCAACCCCGCCTTGACATCTCAACCCACGCCCCTCGCGGACACGAGGAGTGACCTACCTCGAGGAGGAGCCCGGTAGCGCGGGCAAATTCCAACCCACGCTCCTCGCGGACACGGGGAGCGGCTGGTGGCCGCCTTCAGCACGTGCCCCGCCTGCTTGTTTCAACCCACGATCCTCGCGGACACGAGGAGCGACTCTTCGCGACTCCCGAGGAAGCGCTGATTCATCGTTTCAACCCACGCTCCTCGCGGACACGAGGAGCGACTAGCCACACTGCGCGGCGTGGCACAACTGGGCGGTTTCAACCCACGCTCCTCGCGGACACGAGGAGCGACATGTCCGCAGTGGGTGCTGGCGTGTCCCTGCGCATGGTTTCAACCCACGATCCTCGCGGACACGAGGAGCGACTGGTGACGGCCTCTACCTGTGGGTTGCGGCTCAGGTTTCAACCCACGCTCCTCGCGGACACGAGGAGCGACACCGAGAGGTTCTCTACGGGCCGCCTGGAAGGCAGTTTCAACCCACGCTCCTCGCGGACACGAGGAGCGACACTTGCTTGTCAGCCAGCTCGCGGACCATCTTCAGTTTCAACCCACGCTCCTCGCGGACACGAGGAGCGACGGTGTGCTCCAAGGCCATATCGCGAATGATCTTGTTTCAACCCACGCTCCTCGCGGACACGAGGAGCGACTTGGCCGCGGCGGCTGCATCAAGGCCCGCGTTGTAGTTTCAACCCACGCTCCTCGCGGACACGAGGAGCGACAACGAGGGCGTTGTGCTGGGCGAGCGAGTCCTGTTTCAACCCAGGCTCCTCGCGGACACGAGGAGCGACAGCTCGTCGTCGAGATCGTCAGTTGGACTTTGAGTTTCAACCCACGCTCCTCGCGGACACAAGGAGCGACTCCTCTGTTTTGCTGACGAGGTCTGGGCCTATATGTTTCAACCCACGCTCCTCGCGGACACGAGGAGCGACTTCTCCGCAACCAGAGGGATGCGCGCGCGGATTGGTTTCAAACCACGCTCCTCGCGGACACAAGGAGCGACGTTCATAGCTCGCTCCGCGTCATCGCGATGATCGTTTTAACCCACGTTCCTCGCGGACACGAGGAGCGACCGTCGCAAGACTGTCCGGAACACCTCAGCGGCATCGTTTCAACCCACGCTCCTCGCGGACACGAGGAGCGACGCTCGGACATGGAGGTCCGGCCTGCGTCCCAGGGTTTCAACCCACGCTCCTCGCGGACACGAGGAGCGACCGTGGACGCCTTGCTCGACCTTGCGCGCAACAGGTTTCAACCCACGCTCCTCGCGGACACGAGGAGCGACGTGCCAGGCGTGCCCAACGCTACGAAGAGCGGCGCGTTTCAACCCACGCTCCTCGCGGACACGAGGAGCGACTGAGCCCGCCCCCCGCCGCACGAGGATGACAGCGTTTCAACCCACGCTCCTCGCGGACACGAGGAGCGACCGTACGGATGTCGCAGCAAGCTTGAGGCCCCTCGGTTTCAACCCACGCTCCTCGCGGACACGAGGAGCGACCGGGCACATGCCGGCGCCACACGTCCTCGGACATGTTTCAACCCACGCTCCTCGCGGACACGAGGAGCGACGTGCCGCGCACCCAGTACCAGCCGGCAACCTGTTTCAACCCACGCTCCTCGCGGACACGAGGAGCGACCGCACGTGAGGCCGGTAAACCGGTCGTGGCGCATGTTTCAACCCACGCTCCTCGCGGACACGAGGAGCGACGGGGCTCGACCTCACGAAGAGCCTCGGATACGGGTTTCAACCCACGCTCCTCGCGGACACGAGGAGCGACCGACGCACGCGTTGACGGCGTCAACCGACCGGCTGTTTCAACCCACGCTCCTCGCGGACACGAGGAGCGACCCGGTCCATTCGGTGGTGGACCGCAAGAAGTACGTTTCAACCCACGCTCCTCGCGGACACTAGGAGCGACCCGGCCGTTGCCGGGCGAGGTACGTCTCTTCGTAGTTTCAACCCACGCTCCTCGCGGACACGAGGAGCGACTCGTCGTTGATTGGGGCGGCCATGGCTTGGCCGCGTTTCAACCCACGCTCCTCGCGGACACGAGGAGCGACGCGGAGAACGTGTCGCCACCTGCGCCGACCTGGTTTCAACCCACGCTCCTCGCGGACACGAGGAGCGACCGGTAGAGCTGGCGCGTGGCCTCCAGGGGAATGGAGTTTCAACCCACGCTCCTCGCGGACACGAGGAGCGACCTGGGCGTGCGTGCGCCCGGGGTAGTCGTTCCAGTTTCAACCCACGCTCCTCGCGGACACGAGGAGCGACGTACATCAACGCCCAGAGTCGCCGCTGCGCCGCGTTTCAACCCACGCTCCTCGCGGACACGAGGAGCGACCGGGTGCGTCAGGAGCTGCGCCGCGAGATTGCGAAGTTTCAACCCACGCTCCTCGCGGACACGAGGAGCGACTGACGCCCGCCGAGCGCGTGAGCTGGGCCCGCGAGTTTCAACCCACGCTCCTCGCGGACACGAGGAGCGACAGTCGACGGACAGCTCCAACAGGATGGCCCCGAGGTTTCAACCCACGCTCCTCGCGGACACGAGGAGCGACGAAGTCTGAGTTTGAGAAGCAGTTGTCACTCATGTTTCAACCCACGCTCCTCGCGGACACGAGGAGCGACCGATAATTAGGGTAGGTGCATAGTCACGATATCCGTTTCAACCCACGCTCCTCGCGGACACGAGGAGCGACCCCACGTCGCGCTCCAAAACCTGGGTCCCCTTCGGTTTCAACCCACGCTCCTCGCGGACACGAGGAGCGACCGGATGCCGATTTCCGCGAACGTGTTGCCCGTCGGGTTTCAACCCACGCTCCTCGCGGACACGAGGAGCGACATCGGCCGAGGTGAGGCCCTGCATGCTCGGGTCGTTTCAACCCACGCTCCTCGCGGACACGAGGAGCGACCCGTGTAGTTGGGCGCGTCCAACCACCGGGTGATGTTTCAACCCACGCTCCTCGCGGCCACGAGGAGCGACTCGGAGTCGCGGCCGCGGCCGCGGCGGGTTTCAACCCACGCTCCTCGCGGACACGAGGAGCGACAAGCTGCGCGCCAAGAGCATGGATGCCTTCCCAGAGTTTCAACCCACGCTCCTCGCGGACACGAGGAGCGACTGTTGTGCTGTTTCGTGAGTGGTTGCGGCGAGGCGTTTCAACCCACGCTCCTCGCGGACACGAGGAGCGACAGTATGCCGTGTCGATGACCAATTCCACCGTCGAGTTTCAACCCACGCTCCTCGCGGACACGAGGAGCGACGTGCTGTCGCGCTGGGACACGGCGCGCGCGATGGCGTTTCAACCCACGCTCCTCGCGGACACGAGGAGCGACCACGGCATCCGCCTGCCACTCCAGCCCATCCAGTTTCAACCCACGCTCCTCGCGGACACGAGGAGCGACCACGACCTCCAAGCGGCGTCCATTCGCCGCACAGTTTCAACCCACGCTCCTCGCGGACACGAGGAGCGACGGGTGCCAGGTGAAGACGAGAGGAGCAGGCCGTGGTTTCAACCCACGCTCCTCGCGGACACGAGGAGCGACGAACCACGTGTCCGCGCCTCGGGTGCCAAACCGTTTCAACCCACGCTCCTCGCGGACACGAGGAGCGACGGAGCGCCTCGGAAACTTGTGGCGCCACGTCGTGTTTCAACCCACGCTCCTCGCGGACACGAGGAGCGACAAGCTGAGCGCCCAGCTCCGCGTTGGGGTGAACGAGTTTCAACCCACGCTCCTCGCGGACACGAGGAGCGACGCGAGCGCTCGGGCCGAGCGATGTCGTGTACCGCGTTTCAACCCACGCTCCTCGCGGACACGAGGAGCGACTCCTCGCTGAGCTGCCGACACAGGCGCGTCCGGTTTCAACCCACGCTCCTCGCGGACACGAGGAGCGACTGCCCCTCACCGTGCCCTATGTGGTGACGGTGGTTTCAACCCACGCTCCTCGCGGACACGAGGAGCGACTCTCGGATTGAAGGTCTGGAACGTCCATGGCGCCAGTTTCAACCCACGCTCCTCGCGGACACGAGGAGCGACCCGCGCTGGGCCCGAGCGCTGGCCATCAGCGCGGTTTCAACCCACGCTCCTCGCGGACACGAGGAGCGACGATTTGCTCCGGATTGGGTGGTGTAATTCGCTGGTTTCAACCCACGCTCCTCGCGGACACGAGGAGCGACCTACCCTGTCACCAAGGAGGTCATCGCGACCCTGTTTCAACCCACGCTCCTCGCGGACACGAGGAGCGACTTGGTGACCCACTACGAGCTGTTGCTGTCCCAGGTTTCAACCCACGCTCCTCGCGGACACGAGGAGCGACGATTTGCTCCGGATTGGGTGGTGTAATTCGCTGGTTTCAACCCACGCTCCTCGCGGACACGAGGAACGACCAACCGGGGACGCCTCGCCCCTGGGCAGGTCGCGTTTCAACCCACGCTCCTCGCGGACACGAGGAGCGACGGCTTGGCTGCGCACTGAGTGCGCAGACGCAGTTTCAACCCACGCTCCTCGCGGACACGAGGAGCGACCTGCCCGAGCGCGCGGCGTTGTAGAGTGCCTTGAGTTTCAACCCACGCTCCTCGCGGACACGAGGAGCGACTTTGCTGCTCGTTAGCCCGTCGATTCCAGAGGCGTCGTTTCAACCCACGCTCCTCGCGGACACGAGGAGCGACGAGTCCATGCCGAGGTAAGACGTGGATGTGAGGTTTCAACCCACGCTCCTCGCGGACACGAGGAGCGACGCGCGAGCCGCGCGAACTCCTCACGCTGCCTGGTTTCAACCCACGCTCCTCGCGGACACGAGGAGCGACAACCCGGGAGATTATTTATCCGCGACAATCGCGTTTCAACCCACGCTCCTCGCGGACACGAGGAGCGACGCGCTCTGCGCGGCGCGAGGTAACCGTCAACTCGTTTCAACCCACGCTCCTCGCGGACACGAGGAGCGACGCAGCGCAGCGTGGAGCAAGCCGCGAGCAACCCGACGTTTCAACCCACGCTCCTCGCAGACACGAGGAGCGACTCAGATTTGCGGGCGCAGGCTGAATCTCGCAACAGGTTTCAACCCACGCTCCTCGCGGACACGAGGAGCGACTTTGACGCCGTCAACACAGGCTACGGGTTGCGGTTTCAACCCACGCTCCTCGCGGACACGAGGAGCGACAATGCCGATGCCAAAGAGGCCGATGAAGAACCTGGTGTAGCCCCCATTTCAAACGGACAGGTCGCTAACGCATAGGACCAGCCTAGGAATGGACGCGAAGACACACGAAGTAGAGGTCATCCAGCCAGCCCGAGCAGGACGTCGTCGACGCTTCAGTGCGGATGAGAAGCGCCGGTTTCTGGAAGAGACGATGGCCCCCGGGCAGAGCGTCTCCTCGGTGGCTCGCCGGTACGGACTGTCGGCGAGCATGTTGTTCCACTGGAGGAGGCTGGTAGAGGAAGGGACTATGTCCAGCCTAGGCACAGAAGAATCGGTGGTCCCCGAGTCCGAGGTTAAGCGCCTCCAGGCCCAGGTGAAGGAGCTGGAGCGGTTGCTGGGCAAGAAGACGATGGAGAACGAGATTCTGAAGGAAGCATTGGAGCTCGCCCGCCCAAAAAAACATTCCTCGCAGCGCAGCTTGCCACCCAAGGGCGGTATCCCTTGAAGGCCGTGGCGGAGGCCCTGGGCGTCTCCAGGAGCAACCTGGTGCGCAGCACGTCTGCTACCGCGCCCAGCAAGCCGCGCGGCGGTTACCTGAAGGCGGATGACGAATGGCTGCTACCCCTGGTCCGCGCCGTCGTCCACCAGCGGGCCAGCTATGGCTACCGGCGCGTCACGGCGCTGGTGAACCGACAGCGGGCCTCCGAGGGCAAGCCCGGGGTGAACCACAAGCGCGTCTACCGGGTGATGAAGGCCGCGGGCCTGTTGTTGGCGCGCCACACGGGCAAGCCCACTCGCACCCACGAGGGGACCATTGTGACGCTCAAGAG
>NZ_JAHNZT010000035.1 GCF_019039035.1 Citreicoccus inhibens
GGCGCAGCCTGTCGCCGCCGCGCCGGAGGCCGAGGCCCCCGCCGCCGCGCCGCAGCCGGCCCCGGCGCCCGCCGCCGAGCCCGTGCGCCGCTTCCGCGAGCTGAACGACGCGGACCGCGAGAAGATGGAGCGCCTGGAGACCGCGGCCAACAAGGACCGCAGCCGGGCCGTGGAGCTGGAGAAGGAAGTGCGCCGCGTCAAGGGTCGCGCGGACACCCAGCAGCGCATCTACGCCGCCACCAAGGGCGAGCTGGACCTGATGAAGGACAAGTACAAGGCGCTGGAGAAGCGCCTGAACCGGACGCTGCTGGAGCGCGACCTGATTCGCCGGGCCATCCGTGACCTGGAGAAGAAGACGGGCATGCTCGCCGAGCGCACGGAGCTGACGCCCGAGGAGATGGCCGCCAGCGATCAGCGCACCGAGGAGACCGCCCGCGTGCGCGCCGAGTCCGAGGCCCAGGCCGCCCAGGTCTCCGCCCCCACCGAGGCGCCCCCGGAGACCGAGGCCAAGCCCGCGGAGACGGCGCCCAGCGCCTGATCCCGGACCACCCTCTGGGTCGTCCCCCGCCCTCCGGCCCACTCGGCCGGGGGGCTTTTCATTTGCGGGCCCCTGAAGCGCGCCGGAAAAGCGCCGGTGGCTGTGTATTGGAAGGTTTCACTCCTGGTAGCATGCGTGGCCGGTCGCAGGTGTCACGACAGGGGGAGCCTCATGTCACCCACGCAGAATTCACCCGCGTTCTCGCTGCGGGTGGGGCCTCATGAAGCCAAAGAGCTGGTGGTCCACCGAGTGGCGGGACAGGAGGGCCTGAGCCGCCTGTACGACTTCACGGTCGACTTCGCGCCGTGGGCCGAGGGCCCGCTGGACGCGACGGCCCTGCCGGGCACCACGGCCCTGCTGACGGTGGAGCAGCCGCACGGCACGCCGCGCCACGTGCACGGAATGGTGTCCACGGTGGAGGCGCTCGGTCATCGCGGGGGGCGGTGGCGCTATCGCGCGCGCGTGGTGCCCACGCTCTGGCGGCTGACGCAGGTGAGCCGCAGCCGCATCTTCCAGAACAAGTCCGTGCCGGACATCCTCAAGGCCGTGCTGGACGCCGCCAAGGTGGAGGCGCGCGTCGCGCTCCAGGGCAGCTACGTCGCGCGCGAGTACTGCACGCAGTATCGCGAGTCCGACTTCGCCTTCCTCAGCCGGCTCATGGAGTGGGAGGGCATCTTCTACTTCTTCGAGCACAGCGCGGACGGGCACACGCTGGTGCTCGGCGACACGCCCAGCGCGCACCCCGAGCCCGCGGCCGGCGCCATCCTCCCGGTGCGGCCCGCGGACGGGCGCGTGGAGTCCGGCGAGTACCTGGTCCACCTGTCGCGCATCCACCGCCTGCGCCCCGGCGCGGTGCACCTCAAGGACTTTGACTTCGAGAAGCCCGCGCTGGACGTGTCCGGCAAGGCCACCCAGGCCGAGGGCGTCCCGGCCCTGGAGCTGTATGACTATCCCGGCGGCTACGTCGCGCCCGGCACCGGCAAGGCCACCGCGCGGGTGCGCGCACAGGAGGCAGCCCAGTCCGCCCTGACGCTCGACGCGGAAGGCGTGTGTCCGCGCGCCACCGCCGGCCACTTGCTGGAGGTGGACGAGAGCGGCGGCACCCACGCGGGCCGCTATCTGGTCACGCAGGTGCTGCACCACGGCGAGCAGGCCGAGCGCCCGGGCAGCACCGAGGCGCTCGGCGGCGCCTACCGCAATCACATCCAACTCCTCCCGGAGAGCGTCCCCTTCCGGCCCCGGCGCCTCACGCCGCTGGCGCGCATTCCCGGCCTCCAGACGGCCACGGTGGTGGGCCCCGGCGGCGAGGAGATCCACACGGACCCGCACGGCCGCATCAAGGTCCAGTTCCACTGGGACCGCGAGGCGCAGGGCGATGACCGCGCCTCGTGCTGGATGCGCACCAGTCAGGCCTGGGGCGGTCCCGCCTGGGGCGCCAGCTTCACGCCGCGCATTGGCCAGGAGGTGGTGGTGCGCTTCCTGGAGGGCGACCCGGATCGCCCCCTCGTCGCGGGCGCCGTCTACAACGGCAACAACCCCACGCCCTACGCGCTCCCGGACGAGAAAACCAAGAGCACCAACAAGAGCGCGTCCAGCAAGGGAAGCCAGGGCTACAACGAGCTGCGCTTCGAGGACGCGAAGGGCTCCGAGGAGGTCTTCCACCACGCGCAGAAGGACCAGAAGCTCGTCACGGAGAACGACAAGGAGCAGGAGGTGCGCGCCTACGAGGCCCTGCTCGTGAAGAAGGACCGCAAGCGCCGCATCGATGGCAACCAGTTCCTCTCCGTCACGAAGGACGACGTGGGCATCGTCGAGGGCAACCAGACGCTGCTCGTCCAACAGAACCGCACGTCCGCCACCCAGGGCAGTCACAGCGAGCAGGTGGAGGGCAACCAGACCGTCACCGTGGCGGGCAACGAGCGCATCGACACGAGCCTCGCCTCCACGATGCTCGTGGGCGCGGCGCGCGCGATGACCATTGGCGGAGGCTACGTGGTCAACGTCGCGCTCGCGATGAACGAGGCGACGGGCGGCCTGCGCAGCCTCCAGATTGGCGGCGCGGCCACCGAGTTCATCGTCGGCACGAAGCAGGAGTCGGTGGCGAAGGACTTCTCCCGCAAGGTGGGCAAGGACTTCGTCACCGAGGTGAAGGGCACGCTCAACCAGACGATGGGCAAGGACCTCGACGAGAAGGCCGGCGGCGACTCACAGCTCCAGGCGGTGGAGCTGATGTCGTGGATGGCCAAGACGTTCCAGGTGAAGGCCGAGCAGTTCTCCCTCATCGTGGGAGGCAACCTCATCCTGAGCATGGAGAAAGGCGGCGGCCTCCAGCTCTACGCCGAGAAGCTCACGCTCGACGGCAAGGAAGTGAAGATCAAGGGCGGCAAGGTGAAGAAGCTGGCCGCGGGCTCGCTCAAGTCCAAGAAGGAGAAGTTCAAGGACATCCAGAAGCTGGAGGACGCGAAGCCCGGCCCCATGTCCGTGCAGGTCAAGAGTCAGGACGGCAAGTCACTCGCCAACGTGAAGTACGAGATGGAGCTGCCAGACGGCACCGTGCGCAAGGGCACGCTCGACGGCAGCGGCAAGGCCGAGCTGAAGGACGTCCCCCCGGGCAACTGCCGCATGTCCTTCCCCGACCTGGACGCGGGCATCTCCAAGAGCTGAGGGCACCATGAAGACCTATACCGTGCAGGACGGCGACACGCCCCACGGCCTCGCCTCGCTCTTCGGATTCAAGGACTGGAAGAGCATCTACGAGCACAAGTCCAACGAGGCGCTTCGCGGCAAGCGCGGCCCCAACGAAATCCAACCCGGAGACTCCGTCACCATCCCGGACGCGTTCATCGAGCTGCCCAGCGGCTCCAGCGCGACGCTGATGGCCTCGGAGAAGCTGCCGCTCGCGCCCGTCATCATCGACGCGCACATGCACATCATGAGCGGCAACTGCACGCCGTTCCCGGTGGCCTACTACACGCAAATCGAGCCGCGTGTGAGCGGACTCCTGTCCCCCGCGAGCTCGCGCAAGACCCTCAACGGAGTCGGCAAAGTATTCAGCTTCGTCATGCCGTTCCTCGGCTGGTCCCCACGTGTCACGCTGAAGATTGGCGAGGACACCGTCGATCAGAACGACAGTGTGCCCGCGGTGTTCCGCAAGATGGACGCGGTGAAGGAACTGCGCGACTGCCGGCCATCCTTCCTGGGTATCTCCATCGTGCTGACCATGGACATGGATCTGTGCCAGCTCGATGGCTACAAGGGCTACCCAGTCTACAGAGAGGCCCCGGCCAACGACTCGCGGACCTCGACTGGGTCGCCGGTGGCCACGCCCGAGGGGCTCCCTCCCCCGACTAACGGGCTGGGGAAGACTTCCTGTGACGCAAACACTCCAACCGCGCGAAAGGAAAAGAAGCGATACCTCTTCAATACCCGGCTCACCGGAGCCGTGGACGAGCGGCCTGATACAGGTGTGGCGCACCCAGGGGAGTGGGGCCTCTTCGAGCAGTGGAGCGCGCAGTTGCTCGCCACCAAGGTGGCTTGCGCCGAGCACCCACTGCGCCTCATCCCCATGTACCATTACGAGCCGCGCCGATATTCTAAGTGGACGGGCCAGGAGAAGTCCTTCAAGGAGGCTTCGCTCGCACCCAACTGGGACCGGCCCTTCTCGCAGCTGGCCACCGAGTCGCAGGCGGGCATGTTCGCCGGCTTCAAGATGTACACGTCGCAGGCGTATCAGCCCATCGACCCGCACGTGCCCAGCCTGGCGAAGTTCTTCGCGCGGTGCGCCCAGGAAGGCGTGCCCATCATGACCCACTGCACGCCGTCCGGGCACTTCACCCATGATCGCCGGCTCTATATCGACCTGGACCCCGCGGCCGCGGACACGCTCAGCCAGACGGACAAGGACGCGTACCAGGACGGGCGCAAGAAGCGCGATGCCTACCTGGATGCGAAGGAGGTCCACACCCAGAAGGAGAAGACCTTCAAGGACTACTGCGCGGAGAAGGGCCTGGCGCTGAACCCGTACCTGTACCAGCAGCACGGCATGCTCGCGGCCGACATGGGCGTGATGCTCCCCGCCGAGTATTGGCAGTACTACGGCGAATACGAGGACGCGCGCACGGCCATGAACGACGCGGGCGAGGACTACGAGCGCATCGCCCGCTCGCTGCGCAACCACGAAGAAATCTCCGCGCGCTACAAGCGGGCGAACAAGGACCTGGCGAAGATGGACCAGGATCCCCCCCTGCGCTTGAAGTACTTCAAGGAGAAGCACCTGCATCCGGAGGCGTGGCGTCCGCTCCTGGAGAAGCACCCGAAGCTCAAGCTGTGCCTGGCGCACTTTGCCTCGGACACGTGCCTGTGGTCGCACTACCTCAAGGACGAGAACGCGAAGTGCCGCGACCTGGATGATGTCGAGTACGAGAAGAACTGGGTCACGTCCATCGTGGACCTCTGCGACAAGTTCGAGAACTTCTACACGGACCTGTCGTACCTGCCGCTCCTGGAGCCGCTGGTCCCCTATCCCGCGCGCTCCAAGCAAGAGGAGAAGGCGCTGAGCAAGATGGTGAAGGACAAGAAGCTGCCGCTCATGTGGCAGGGCCTCGCCAAGGCGTGCAAGGCGAACAAGAAGATGCTGACGAAGATCATGTTCGGCAGCGACTGGTACATGATCCTCGCGTCCAAGAAGAGCTACTCGAAGTGGTATCAGGAGACCATCGAGGGGCTGTCCTACGTGGAGAAGGAGCTGAACCTCCCGCGCAAGGTGAACCTCTTCTACCAGTTCGCGGTGGTGAACCCGATGCGCTTCTACCGGCTGCCGCTCATCGCGGACAACCTCAAGGCGGGCATCGAGGCCTTCGTCAACGACGCGCCGCTGACCGAGGAGGAGAAGGAGGAGCGCTTCTCGCAGACGTCCGAGCGGATGACGCGCAACTACCCCATCCTGAAGAACCTCGCGGCGGTGCTCGAGAAGGTGGAGAGCGCGTCGGGAGACGACAAGGGGCGGCTGTACCTGGATCAGGTCCGCTTCGTGAACGTGGTGCCCACGTCGTGAACGTCGCCTCGGAGTCCTCCGCATGCCTTCCGCACCCTTGACGCTGGGCCAGAGCGTGCCCTTCCCCGCCGCGGCGAAGCGATACGCGTTGCCGGTGACGGCCGAGCAGCTCGCGCTGGTGATGCCCACGCCCCGACCGGGCAGCGCGGCGGTCATCCTCTTCGACGAGACGCTGCGCCTCATGGAGCTGGGCGACTCCTCCGCGCACCTCACCAAGGTGGAGCGGGGCTACCTGCCGCAGGTGTCCGGCGGCAGTCTGCAAGGCATCGCGCCCGCGGTGCTCCCTGACTCGTGCGCGTACCTGCAGACGCGGCTGCTCGTGCTCTACGACCTGGCCAAGCGCGAGCATCAGCTCCACATGGCGGCGGACACCATGGAGGAGATGCCCATGACGGCGCGGTGGCTCTCCGTGGAGCCCAAGCGCATCGCGGTGGTGGTGCGCGACCTCACGAACTACCTGGACACCGGCAAGGCGGACTTCCGCCTGCGGGTGCTCGACCTGAGCGGGCTGGAAGCCGAGACGGTGGGCCAGCTCGACATGGGCACCGACGGCGGCTTCGTGTGGGACGCGGGCCATGGCGTGTTGGTGCTGCGCAAGGACAACCAGGTGCAGGTGCTCGGCCCCACGCTGAAGGGCCCGGTGGACCACCCGCTGCCGCGCGCGCTCGCGGGCCTGCTGTCCGCCAGCATGCGGTTGGATCGCCTGCGTCTGCACCCCACGCGTCCGCTCGCGATCTTCACCGTGGCGGGCCTCACCCCGGCGGACAAGGACGTGGGCGGCCTGTGGCGCGCCACCTGGGACGAAGGCGAGGCGAAGCTGGAGCCCCTGGCGCGACTGTCTCCCCTGGAGCGCGTGAAGCTGGGCGAGTTCTCGCCCGACGGCGGATGGATCTTCTACACGCAGACGGAGCCTGGGCCCGCGCGCCTCTATGCCCAACAGGTCGTGGACACGGTGGGGCCGCCGCACCTGCTCGGGCCGCTGGAGGACGTGAAGACGTTGCTGTGGACGCGCGCGCCGCTGGCGCTGGCGGCCATCTCGACGCGCCAGCAGCAGATCACCCGCTGGGCCTTCCCGAAGTGAAGGCCCGTCCCCGCCCGCGTCAGTCGCGCGGCGGGGGCATCACCACCAGCGCCTCGACGGGGAACCGCGAGGCGTCCTGGCTGTTGTCCACCCCGCCCACCACCAACACGGAGCCGTCCGGCAACACGGTGCACGTATGCTTCCAGCGAGGCTGGGGCAGCGGCGGCAATGACAGCGCCACCGAGGCGCCGTCCGCCTCGGGCTGCACCCAGTCCGCCTGGTCCACTGCGCGCATGATGCCATCCTCGTCCGGGCGCGAGCCGCCCAGGACGAGCACGCGCCCATCCGGCAGCGCCACCGCGCAGACGTTGGCGCGCGAGGCGAGGTTGGGCCCCGCCGCCACGCCTCGGAACCCCTCGTCGCCCACGTCCAACAGCTCGGAGGCCGCGACGGTGCGCGCCCGCTGTCCGGTGGCGACCTGGCCGCCCGCCACCAACAGCCGAGGTCCCTCGGACAGCGCCCGCCCCAGCCACGCCACCGCGGCGCCCGTGCGCGGCACCTTCAGCGAAACGCCCTCGCCCTGAGGCGCGAACGTGCCGTCCACGAAGGAGAAGGTCGGCACGAGGGCCTGCACCTGCCCGCCCTCGGAACCGCCCACCAGCGCGAGCGTGTGCCCATCCGGGAGCACCGCCAGCCGCCCGTCCGCACGCGGCATCGGCGTGGGCACCGCGAAGCCCTGCCCCAGCGCCGAGTCAAAGCCCTCCGCCGTGCCCACCGTCGAGCCATCCGTGTTGACGCCGCCGACGAACAGCACGTGTCCCTCGGCGTCCACCGCGGCCGTGTGGTGGGAGCGAGGCAGCCCCAGCGACAGCGCGCTCACCGTGCCCTGGGCCACGTCCAGGAGCACGGCGCTCCGCAGGGACTCGGGGACGATGCGGGTGCCCGCGTCCATCGCGCCTGCATCCGGGGAGCCCACGCCCGTGGAGCCCGCATCGAAGGGCCCTTCGAGCGGGCCGCCCGCGTCGGCGACACCCGCGTCGGAGGGGCGAATGCCCGAGGCGCCCGTGTCCCCTCCCGCGAGGAGCACGCGCCCATCCGGCAGGAGCGTCGCGGTGTGGAAGGCGCGAACGCCCACGTCGGGCGCGGGGGAGAAGGTCCCCTCGTGCGGATCAAAAACCTCGGCCGAACCGAGCCCCTTCGTGGTGCCATCGCCCACGTCGAGGTAGCCACCGGCCACCAGCACGCGGCCATCCGGCAGCGCCGTGGCGGTATGGCCCGCGCGCTGCGTGCCCGGCACGGCGCAGCCCGTGGGGTTGCTCGCGACGTTGGCCGCGGCGAACTCGCCCACGCGGCGCAGGAAGACGCGCACCGCCACGCGCCCCGTGCCGCTCTCTGGAACATCGAACGGCGCCGAGCGCCCGAGCGCGACGCTCACCGGGTGGGCCCCTGGTGAGCCCACATAGCCCCGCACCTCCAGCACGCGCGCGCGCCCCGCGGGGACCTCGGGCACGTCCTCGGGGGCCCAGCGCACGGTGCCGAGGTGCTCGCGCGGCGCCATGTCCGGCCCGCTGACGCGGAAGGACAGGTGCGTCACCCCGTCGAGCGGCGCCGTCCCAGTGCACGCCGTGGTGATGAGGTCCAGGTCGGTGGCCGCCTCGCGCGACCCGCACGCGCAGAGGGAGGCCACGAGGGAGGCGGGCAGGAGCCAGAGGAGGGTTCGCGCGGACATGGAGGGCCCACGCTAGCAGGCCCGCCCCCCAGGGGAGCGCGGGCTGTCAGGCCAGGGCCCCCGGAGCCCCGGGAAGTGGACGGATGACTTGCGCTTGGACGCTGGGGCGCGTAGCGATGACGTTCCACGGCCAGTCCCGGCCGGCTCCTGAATGAAGCTCTCGCTCGCCACCCGCATCTTCCTCGGCTACGCGGTGGTGCTCGTCACCTTCGGGGCGGTGTCCCTGTTCAGCGTGACGGAGCTGCACCGCAACCGGCTGGAGATCCGCCTCGTCAGCCAGGGCTACCTCCAGCTCTCGCAGGACGCCGCGGAGCTGGAAGCCCTCCACAACAACCAGAAGAAGGACACCGAGCGGCTGTTCGATCAGAACAGCGTGGAGACGCGCCGCGCCCTCATCCGCCTCACCCGCCTGTACTTCCCGCCGCACATGGCCCAGCGGCTGGGCACCGCCCGCGCCCGCGCGCGCGAGGTGCTCTCCTTCGCCCCCAGCGGCGAGGTGCCCTTCGTGCGGGGGCTGGACACGCGCTTCGGGGAACTGGCCCACCAGTACGAGGCCTATGGCCGCGCCGCGGAGGCCGTCTACGCGGTGCTGGCCGCGGACGCGCCGGACCACGTGGCGCTCGCGCGCACCATGGGGGACCTGAGCCAGGTGGAGAGCACCATCAGCCGCGAGCTGAGCGTGCTGCGCACCACCCTGGAGAACCGCATCCGCGAGCGCGTGGACGGCGCCGAGGAGCGCGAGCGCCGCACGGGCCTGGCCATCATCACCCTGTCCGTCATGGCCATCGGCGTGGGCCTGGGCGCCACCGCCTGGTCGGCGCGCACGCTGCGCCCGGTGCGCACGCTCATCGAGGGCGTGTCCCGCATCGCGCGCGGTGACTACAACGCTCAGCTCGGCGTGCGCGGCGATGACGAGGTGGCCGTGCTCGCTCGCGAGTTCGACCAGATGGCCCACTCACTCCAGACGCGCGAGGCGCAAATCAAGGCCCAGGCCGAGGCCCTCATGCGCGCCGAGCAGCTCGCCGCCGTGGGCCGCATCTCCGCGCAGATCGTCCACGAGGTGCGCAACCCACTGTCGTCCATCGGACTCAACGTGGAGCTGCTCCAGGACGCCCTGGCCGAGGCCCGCTTCCCCGCCGACGCGGGCTCCGAGGCCAGGGACCTGCTGGCCGCCGTCACGGGGGAGGTGGACCGGCTCACGGAGGTCACCGAGCAGTACCTGCGCATGGCTCGGCCCCCGCGCCCGGACCTGGAGCCCGAGGACATCACCCAGGTGCTCGACGGGGTGCTGGAGTTCACCCGCGAGGAGCTGGCACGCGCGGGCGTGGAGGTGGTGCGCGAATTCACGCCCGACACCCCCCGAGTGCTCGCGGACGAGGGCCAGCTGCGGCAGGTGTTCCTCAACCTGCTGCGCAACAGCCGCGAGGCCATGCCCGAGGGCGGCCGGCTGCGCGTGGCCACCCTCCCCCGCGAACGCGACGTGGAGGTGACGGTGCAGGACACGGGCGGAGGCATGACGGCGGAGGTCCGCCGGCACCTGTTCGAGCCGTTCTTCACCACCAAGGAGGGCGGCACGGGCCTGGGGCTGGCGGTGAGTCAGCAGATCCTCCAGGCTCACGGCGGCTCGCTCTCCTGCCAGAGTATTCCCGGCCAGGGCACGACCTTCGTGTTAAGGCTTCCTCGCGCATGAGCTTCGCACCGTATCGGGATGTGCTGCCCTCGGGGCTGCGCGTCGTCACCGTCGAGACTCCCCACCTTCACACCGCCCTGTTGGCCGTGTACGTGCGAACCGGCAGCCGCCACGAGCTGCCCGCCAACAACGGCGTCAGTCACTATCTTGAGCACCTCTTCTTCCGCGGCAGCGCGAACTGGCCGGACACCGTGCGGATGAATGCGGCGGTGGAGGAAGTGGGCGGCAACCTCAACGGCGTCACCACGCGAGACCACGGCTACTACTACACGCCGCTGCACCCGGATCATCTGCGCGTGGGCATGGACATCCTGGGCGACATGCTCACCCGCCCCCGCCTCACCGACATGGAGGTGGAGCGGCAGATCATCCTCGAGGAGATGCTGGACGAGGTGGACGACAAGGGCCGGGACATCGACCTGGACAACCTCGCCAAGCGCGCGCTGTTCGGCAACCACCCGCTCGCGCTGAAGATCGCCGGGACGAGGGAGTCCGTCACCGCCCTCACCCACGCGCAGGTGCTGGAGCACTTCGCGCGGCACTACGTGGCCGGGAACCTGGTCATCACCGCCGCGGGCCGCGTGAAGCACTCGGAGGTGATGGAGCTGGCCGAGCGCGCCTTCGCGCACCTGCCGCGTGGCCCGGCCACCACCGAGGAGGCCCCGCCCGACACGCCGCGCGGCCCCACCTTCCACTTCGTGGCGCACGACGAGGCCCAGACGGAGTTCCGCCTCAACTTCCGCACCGTGCCCGAGCAGCACGACGACTACGCCGCGCTCCAGATTCTGCGCCGCCTGCTGGATGACGGCCTCTCCTCGCGGCTGCCCTTCGAAATCGTGGAGAAGCGCGGGCTGGCGTACTCGGTGAACGCGTCGCTGGACACGTACCACGACGCGGGGCTGCTGGAGATTGAAGCGGCCAGCGCGCCGGAGAAGGCGTCGCTCGTGGTGGCCGAGGCCTTCCGCGTGCTGGGCGCGCTGTGCGACCAGGACGTGGGCGAGGAGGAGCTGCGGCGCGCCAAGCGACGGCACCGCATGCTGCTGGAGTTCTCCCAGGACTCGCCGGGCGAGCTGGCCGGGTGGTTCGGCGGCACCGAGCTGTTCCGCCCGCCCGAGACGTTCGGCCACCGCGCAGACCTGGTGGACCGCCAGTCCGCGGCCCACGTGCGCGAGGTGGCGCGCCGCTACTTCGCGCGCGAGAACCTCACGGTGGTCGCGGTGGGTCAGCGCAAGGGCATCAAGGCGCTGGAGAAGGTCGTCGCGGACGCGGACGGGCTGCCCTCGCTGGGCGCGCCCGTGCTCAGCGCCGGCTCCCTCGGATGATGACGGGCCCCGTGGGACGCTTCCGCGTCTTCGGGGTCGCGTTGTCGAGCGCCTTCCGGATGCGCAGGTACTCGGGGTTGGCGGGCTCGCGCTTGAGCAGCTCCTCGATGAGCTTCTTGCCGCGGGGCACCTGCGTCTCCAGCTGAGCGGAGAGGTCCGCCAGGTTGGCCTTCTCCTCCGGAGTGGCCTCCCCCAGGCCCAGCAGCCGCTCCAGCGTGGACATGGCGTCCGTCTTGCGGCCCGCGTCCAGGTGGAGCCGCCACACGCGCGAGAGCGCGGGGGCGAAGGTCGCGTCGGCGCTCAGCGCGTGGCGGAAGCTCTCCTCGGCGGCGCGCCGGTCCGACTGCTGCTCCTGCACGCGGCCTCGCACGTAGAGGGCCTGGGCCAGCCGCGGGCGCACGCGCAGCGCGCGGTCCACCCACTGGAGCGCCTCGGACTCGCGGCCTTGCACGCGGGACACCTCGGCCAGCCACGCCATGGCGTCCGCATTGCCGGGCTCCGCGTCCAGCAGCGCCTTGAGCGCCGCCTCGGCCTCCGGTGCGCGCTTGAGCGCGATGAGCGCCTGGGCCCGCAGCGCGACGACCTCCAGCTTCTTGCCCTCCTCGCCGGGCACGCTCTGCAAGTCCGCCAGGGCGAGGTCCGGGTAGCCGCTGGTGAGGAAGTAGTGCGCGCGCAGGAGCCGTGCGGCCGTGAGGCCCGGGTCCTGGTTCAGCAGCCGGTCCATGAGGTTGGCCGCGAGCACCTCGTCCCCTCGACGCAGGAGGATGTCCGCTTCCACCACCTTGGCGCCGGGGTCGTCCGGCCGGTCCGTCTGGATTCGCTCCAGCGTCTTGAAGGCGGCATCCACATCACCCATGCGCGCCTGGAGTCGCGCGAGCGACAACACCTCGTCGTCGCGGAGCTGATCCGCGTCCCGCAGGGACAGGAGGATGGCCAGGGCCTCGGAGGAGTGCCCCTCGCGCAGGTAGAGATTGGAGAGCTGCTTCTGGATGACGGGGTCCGTCCCCGGCGCGAGCGCCTCGGCCTGCTTCAGCGTGAGGATGGCGGCGCCCGGGTTGCCCGCCTGTTGATGGGCATCGGACAAGAGCAGCAGCGGCTCCACGCTCTCCGGTGCCGCGACGGAGGCGCGCTGGAGCGCGGCGATGGCGCGGCTGGTGTTACCGCTGGCCAGGGCCGCCTTGCCCTCGGCGAGCGCCGTCTGCGCGGTCTGTGCCTGCGTTTGCGCGGCGACAGTCTCCGGGTCCTTGCAAGCAAGCGGGAGGAGTAGCGCCAGCGCCCATGGCCGAAGGAAAAATCGTCGAGGCATCACTGAGGCGCAGGGTAGCGGATGTTATCCTCTCCCGTCGATGGACCCATTCGTCCGGCGCCTCGTGGAGAGGCTCCATGATCCCAGCAAGCCCCTGTCTCGCAACAGGCACTTCCACACCTTCGACACACCGGAGGGGCGGATGGCGCTGAAGGTGTTCCGCCGCCTGCGCAGCCTGCAGCGGGACATCCTGGCCTGCCAGGCCGAGGGCCGGCGGGCCTGCATCTCCCGCCGCGTCAACCCGGCCGGTGAGCACCGCCTGGAGCTGCTCATGGAGCGGCTGGCCGGCCGGCGTGTCTCCATGCTCCAGGCCGCGGAGTTCGAGCTGCTCGCCAACCTGCCCGGCGTCCGCGACGCGCTCGAGTTCCGCGACGAGGCCGCGTAGCACCTCCCCTGCGCCGAGGCTCAGGACGCGCTGGCGCGCTGCACCTGCGTGACGCCAGGGAGCGTGGGCGCGGGGTTGAGCGCGTGCATCAGCAGCGCGCGCAGCGCCTCGGCCAGGTCCTCGCCCACCGACACCGCGCCCGCGGGAGAGCCCTGCAGCGCGGCGGGCACCTCCGAGCCCACCACCACCACAGGCACGCGCACCTCCCACGCCAGGTAGCGCGCGAGCCGCACCGCGCCCTCGGACACGTCCATGAGGAGCGCGCCCAGCGCCCCGGCGCAGAACGGACGCCAGAGCGGACGCGCGGCCTCGGCCGGAGGCAACACGCAGAAGTCCAGGCGCAGCACTTCGCTCAACTCCAGCCGCCCCAGCGTCCCGAAGCCACTCTTCACCGCGGTGGGGTCCGCCGACAGCGCCTCCAGTCCCGGGACGCGCGCCAGCACGCGCCGGGCCGCGGACGCGCCACTGCCACAGACGAACACCTTCGCGGTGGCCACCTTCGAAGGCGCCCGGGTGCGCAGGATGCGTCCACGCAGCGCATGCACCTCCGCCGCGCCGAGCAGGTCGCTGGCGCCCAGGTTCGCGCCGTCGCCCTCCACCGGCCGGGCCACGCCCTTCGTGAGCAGCGTGGACAGCACGCCGAGCACGTCCATGTCCGTCGCCGGCGCCAGGTCCAACACCTCGCCGAGCGCGCGAGGCTGGCGCAACAGCTCCACCACCTGCGCCGTCACCGGGTGCAACTCGTCCGGCAGCACGACATCCGGCGCGAGCAACAGGCGCGTGTGCCGCGGAGGAAGCTTGGGCAACAGGCGGTTCACCTCGTCCGACTGACGCATGCCCTCCAGCAGCGCGTCGTCCATGGCCCGGGAGATGCGCGGGCGCGCGGCGCTGGTGCCCGGGGTGAACGTGAAGTTGCCCTCGGTCCACGCCAACAGGCGGAACAGGGCCTTCTCCCCTTCCACCCGGCCCAGGCGCGCGTTCACCGGGCGCCCCTCGGCCACGGAGATTTCACCGCGCTCGGCGCCGCGCTCCAGCGCGAGCCGCCCGTTGCGCTTGTTCATCCCCAGGATCTGCATCAGGTCCGGGATGCTGAGCTGGGTGAGCGAGCCTTCAATCTCCTGCTGCTCGCTCTTGAGGTCCTTGGCCGCCTCGCTGCGCCGGAAGATGTGCTCGATGCGGCTGAGCACTTCGTCCAGGTTGAAGGGCTTGCGCAGCGAGCCGTCGCGCGCGCGCACCCGGTCCGCGTCCAGGCTCGAGGTGGTGAGCACCACGGGGATGTCTTCGGTGCGGGGGTTGGTGCGCAGGATCTGGATGAAGGTGCGCGCGTCCAGCAGGCGGCACGCCTCGTCGAACAGCGCGAGGTCCGGATGGCGCAGCACCGCCACCTCCAGCGCGCGCGAGCCATCCGGCGCGTAGTGCACTTGATAGCCCTTGGTCCGCAGCGCCCGAGACAGGGCGCGCACGGAGTCGAGGTCGGGGTCGGCGATGAGGATCTTCCGCACCTGGGCCACGGCCGCGCGCCTCGCTTCAGTAGGGCTGCAGGTCGTACTCGGCCTGCAGCTTGGAGATGAGCCCGTCCACCACCGCGGTGTCCGAGGTATGGAAGCCCCACGTCGCCCCGCGCCCGCGCCGCTGGATGAGCGCGTAGGCCGCCGTCTCCGACAACCACAGGATGAACTCGTGGCGGGTGACGCGCTCGTCGCCCTCCAGGAACACCGGCGTGAGCGCGGGATGCGACTCCAGGTCGCCGCGCCGCCCCAGCAGGTAGATGCGCGAGGCCATGTCCGGCGGCGCAGACTCCAACCCCGAGGCGATGGGCAGCTCCGCGCGAATCTCGGGCCCGCCCACGTACAAGAGTCCACGCTGACCTGGATCCCGAACCAGCTCCCGCGCGATCTCTGCCTGAAGCTCGTCGAAGAGCACGTCCGCGACCTTGCCCCGGCGGCTCGGCTCGGCGCGCTCATCCGAGGGCAGGCGCGGGCTGGTGGGGTTGCCGAGCAGCAGGTCCACCTCGTCCCAGAACGGCAGACCATCCAGCATCAACCGCCGCTGCAACGACGCGCGCCGCTCGTCCATGCGACGGCGGCAGCGGTGCACCAGCTCGTCGAAGTCCTCTCCGTCCTTGGGGAACGTGCTCGCCCCGCCCACCAGCGCGAGCGGCAGGCGCTGCTCCACCTCCTGCGCCTCGGGCTCCTCGCGCACCGCGGCCACCGCGCGCCGCACGAACATCATCGCGCCGAAGAAATCCGTCTCGGGCAGGAGCAAGTAGAACTCCTGGTCGCTCGCCTTCGCGATGACGTCCGAGTCTCGGATGATCCGGCTGAGCGCGCGGATGATGCCGCGCACGGCCTTCTTCGCCTCCGCCGCCCCCAGGCGCACGCGCACCAGCGGGAGGTTGTCCACGGAGAACGTCAGCAGGGAGAACGTCCGCCCGTAGCGACGCGCCTTGTAGATCTCCTTGGAGGCGTAGTCGGTGAAGTAGCTGAGGTTGTACGCGGCAGTGTCTCGGTCCCTCAGCCCCAGGCGCTGGAGCGCCAGGAGGCGGCGACCGTTCTTCACGCCCACCGCGGCGAAGTCCGCCAGCAGCTTCGCGTCGCGCGTGTTCTCGGGACGGAAGTCGCCCGCGAGCGGGTCGCTCATCTGCGCCAGTCCCATGACCTCGCCCGAGGCGATCAACGGGACATAGAGCACCATCGAGCGCTCATCGCGCGCCACCCAAGGCTGGGCCTCGCGCAAGCGGCCGGAGAGCGGGCCCTCGGGGCTCATCTTCTCGGCGAGGAACTGCTTGTCGAGCAGGCCCCGGTACGCGCGCAGCACCAGGTCGCCGCGATCATCGATGACCCACAGCGCGGCGCTCTGCGCGTCGCACACCGCGGACAGGTCCGCGATGATGCGCTCCTGAAGCCACTCCAAGTCCGGATGGGACAGCAGCTCCAGGCAGCGCTGGTGCAGGTTGTGGAAGCGCGCGAACTCCAGGTTCTCGTCGCGCAGCTGGGCACGCTCGCGCCGGAGCTGCGCGCGCTCCAGGGCCCGGTCCACCGCGAGCAGCAGGTCGGCCTCGTCCACCGGCTTGGTGAGACAGTCCGCCACGCCTGCGCGCAGGGCCGTCTCCGAGCCCTTCACGTCGGAGCGCTGGCTGACGAGGATGACCTCCTGGTCCGGGTCGCGCTCGCGCAGGCGCGCGGTGAGCGCGAAGCCGTCCACGCCCGGCATGACGACGTCGGTGATGACGAGGTCGAAGGCGGCGCGCGCCACCTCCTGCAACGCCATCGTGGCGTTCTCCACCGCGACCACACGGTGCCCCCGGCGGGACAGCATGTCGCTGGCGAGCTGACGGAAGAACAGGTCGTCGTCGACGACGAGGATGGGACCGGCCACGGAGCTCGGAATCGAGAGGAAGGGAGCCCGGAGGTTACTGGCCCGTGGGAAGGGCCACAACGCCTTCGAAGACGAAGGCCACCGGCCCACGGAGGCGGATGTCGGACAGGTCGGCCGGCACCTGGATGCCCAGGTCGCCACCCGGCAGGGTCACGCGCAGCCAGGCATCCGCTGGCAGCCGCCGCGCCAGCACCGCCGCCACCGCGGACGCACACGCCCCGGTGCCGCACGCCTGAGTCAACCCGCAGCCCCGCTCCCACACCACCACGGTGAGCCCATCGGACTCGACTCGGACGAACTCCACGTTGGTGCGGTCCGGGAAGGATGGATGGACCTCCAGGATCGGCCCCTTGAGCGGCGCATCCGAGAGCGGCTGATCCAACAGCACGAGGTGCGGATTGCCCATGCTCACCGCGGTCCCCGCCACCAAGTCCGCGTGGCCCGGCACCGCTGCGCCCACGAAGGGGGTGCCTGTCACGCCCGAGGGCAGGTTGGGCGCCACGAGCCGCGCGGGGCCCATGGAGATGTCCACCTCCACCACGCCGCTCGCGACGTAGCCGGGGACGCACCGGAGCACTCCGGCCCCCGTCTCCACGTCGAGCCACTCGGGGCGCTCCCCGGAGTGATCCACCAGGTACTTCACGGCGCAGCGCAGGCCGTTGCCGCACATCTCCGCGATGCTGCCATCCGCGTTGTGCACGACCATCCGCGCCATGCCGCGCGAGGAAGGAAGCAGGGAGAGCACCCCGTCCGCGCCAACCCCCAGGCGCCGGTCGCAGAGCCATCGCGACGTGTGCGCATCGATGTCCTGGCCCGTGCGGCGACGGTCCAGCACGACGAAGTCATTGCCCAGGCCCTGGTACTTGAAGATGCGCTCGCGTGCGTCCACGTCGGCAATCCTAAGCGCGAGCCCTCATTCCCGCTCGCCCGCTTTCTTGGTCGGGGTGGGAGGCAGGTCCAACGCGGGCACCGCGGCCCGCGGCTTGGACGCGGCCGGGCCCGGCGCCGGGCGCTGCGGGGCGTCTCGCGGGGGGGCTGCGGGGCCTTGAGCGCGCAGGGTCGCCAGCTCGGTCTCCTGTGCGGCGACCTTGTCCTGGAGCGACTCAATCAGGGTCTGGAGCTGCTCCATCTCCGCGGCCATCTCCAGGACGGCCTCGGGAGGCTGGGCGGCGGCCTTGAGGGACTCCACCGTGCCGAGCAGCTCGGCGCGCTCGGTCTCCAGCGTTTGGGCCAGGGCCCGCGTTGAAGACAGCTCCGAGTGAAGCGCCGAGAGCTGCGCCGAGGAGTCCCCCTCACGAGAGGACCGCTCGCGCGTCTGCTCCAGGGTCTGGGCAAGCTTCTCGCGCTCGGCCCGCTCCGCGTCGAGCAGCCGCACGGCATCCACGGACGCGGTCTCCAAGGCACTCACGCGCCCTTCCAAGCGGATGCGGGCAGCACGAGCGATGGTGAGGTCCGACTGGAGGCGCTCACGTTCGGAGGTGAGCGTCGTGCGCTCGGCCTCCGCCCGTCGAGCCTGCGCCTCCGCGTCGGCGGCGGCCTGGGACAGCTCCGCGACCCGGGTGTCGAGGGCGGAGCGCTGCGACGTGAGCGCGGAGTGGGCCTCGGCGGCTTGAGCCGAGAGTTCCGCGAGCCGGGCCTCATGCGCGGCCCGCTCCGACTCAGCGCGAGCCGTCAGCGCCGCGAGTCGTGCCTCCACGTCCCGCACTTCGGACGAAGAACGAGCCGTCGTCTCGGTGAGCCGAGACTCCCACTCCGTCTGCTGCGCTGAAGCCAGGGCCTCCTGCTCCGCGAGCCGCGTCTCCCACTCCGTCTTCCGCGCTGAAGCCAGGGCCTCCTGCTCCGCGAGCCGCGTGTCCCACTCCATCTTCTGCGCTGAAGCCAGGGCCTCCTGCTCCGCGCGCCGCGTCTCCCACTCGGCCTTCTCCGCCGAGGTACGGGCGCCCAGCTCCGCGAGCCGCGCTTCCAGCTCCGCCTTGTCGGACGTGGACCGAGACACCTGCTCCGCGAAGCGCGCCTCCTGCTCCGCGCTCAGGTCGGCCAGCTTCGATTCCAGGGCCGCGGTGCGCTCGCGTTCGGCCAGAGCGGACTCGGTGGCACGCTGGACTTCCACACGCGCGGCCTCGGCATCGGAGCGAGCGGACTCCAGCGCGGTGCGCTCGGCCTCCAGCGAGGACTCTAGATTGTTGGCCTTGCCGGCGAAGCGCCGCGCGGTCTCGAGCTGAACCACGAGCAACTCGGCGTGCTCGCGCGTGGCGGAGAGGCGGTCTTGCGCATCCACCAACTCCGCGTCCAACCGCGCGATGTGAATGCCGCGCTCGTGCAGCGCCGCATGGGCCCGTTGCAGCTCGGTCCCCAGCCGCATCAACTCCTGACGGGTCGCGCCCAGGTGGGCCAGCTCGCTCCGCGCACCAACCAACTCCTGGTCGCGGAGCGCGAGCTGCTGGAGCGCTTCCTCGGAGTCCTGCTGCCGCCGCTCTGCACGGGACAGCGAGCCCTCCAGCTCCGCCTCCAGCGACACCAGCCGAGCACGCGCCTCCGTCAGCGTCTGCTCGCGAGTGCCCGCGGTCTCCGTGAGCCGCTGAGCCCGCAGCTCCTCCTCGCGCAGCTTCTCCTGCAAGGACGCAACGAGCTTCTCCTGCTCCGCGAGCGACGACTCCAGCGTCTCGCGGCGAGTCTCTGCGGAGGCCTGCGCGGCGCGGGTCTCCGAGAGCTGCGACTCCCAATGCGAGCGCTGCTCCTGGACAGTCCCTTCGGCCCAGGCCCGCTCCGCCTCCAGCCGCTCCAGGCTCGCGCGCAGTTCTGTCTCCTGCGCCTCGGCGGCGGCGCGATGCTCCTCCAGCACGCGCTCCGCCGCGCTCAGTCGAGACGACAGCTCCGCGGCTTCAGTACGAAGCGTCTCCAACTCAGCCAGGGTCCGCGCCTGAGTCTCGCGAGTCTCCGCGAGCGACGCCTCCCCTTGAGCCTGCGCCTCGCGACTCTGCCGCAGCGAGGACTCGGCCCCGGCGCGAGCCTCGGTCTCCGCGCGCAGCCGCTCCTCGGCCTGCGCGAGCGCCTCCTGCTCCGCGACGAGGCGACGTTGCGCCTCGGCCAGCCCCGCTTCGCCCGCGTTGCGTCCCAGCCGCTCGGAATCCAGCTCCGCGCGGAGGCGCTCCAATTCGGCCCGAGCCGCCTCGGCCCCCCCACGAACCTCGGCCAGGGAGGACTCGACCTGCGCCCGGGTCTCGCGCTCGGACGCCAGTGCCTCCCGGGCCTCGACGAGCACGGCCTCCTGCCGGGCCCGCTCCAGCTCCCCATCGGCCTGGGTCTCGGACAGCGACGCCTTGATTCGGGCAAGGGCCTCGCGCTCCGACGTCAGCGCGCTCCGCGCCTCGGCGAGCGAAGCCTCCACTTCGGAGCGAGCCCCACGCTCGGCCTCCAGCGCGGACCGGGCCGCACCGAGTTCCTCGTGCACCGCGCCCAGCGCCACGCGCGCTTCACCCAGCGAGACCTCGTTCGCCGCGCGAACCTCACGCTCAGCCGCCAGCACCGCCTGCGTCTCGGACAGCTCCTGGTGCGTGGACTCCTGCGTCGCCCGGACCGAGGCGAGCGCAGCCTGTTCCGCCGCCAGCGCCGCGCGAACCTCTGCGAGCGAGGCCTCCGCCTCCGCCCGAGCCTCGCGCTCACGCTCCAGCGCCGCGCCCGCCTCACGAAGCGAGACCGCACGCCCCTCCTGCTCGGACTGCAGCGCGACCTGGGTCTCGGCCAGCGCCTCCACCGAGCGAGCGTGCGCGTCCTGGGCCGAGGCAAGCGCGGCCCGAGCCTCCGCGAGCGACTCCTCCGCCCGCGCGCGCCGAGCCTGTTCCTGGGCCAGCGCGCCTTCGGCCTCCTCACGCAAGCGCACCAGCGCCTCATCGGTGCCGATGGCGCGAGCCTGGATCTCCGAGAACGTGGCCTCCAACCGAGCCCGGTGCTCCCGCTCGGTCTCCAGGGCCGACCGCGTCTCCGTCAGCGACAGGTCCGTCCGAGTCCGGTGCGCGCGCTCCTCATCCAGCGTCGCCTTCGTCTCGGCAAACGAAGCCTCCAGCGCCTCGCGCTGGGTCCGCTCGGCCTCCAGCGCCGAGTCCACCCGGGCCCGCTGCTCGCGCTCCGTCTGCCACTGGGCCTGAGTGTCCGCGAGCGCGGCCTCCCAGCGAGCCCGCCGCTCCTCCTCGGCCGCGAGCGCCTCCCGGGTCTTCGCCAGCTCCGCGTCCGACAGTTCCCGCCGAGCCTGCTCGGCATCGAGCGCGCCCTGGACGTCCTCGCGCTCCAGGCGCTCCAACTCCAGCGTCTCGCGAACATCGGCGAGCGCCGACTCCAGCTCCACCCGGGTCTGTTGCTGGGCCTCGCCACTCGCCGTGGCGCCCGCCAGCCGCCGCTCGGTCTCGGCGAGAGATTCCCCCAGCCGGGTCAGCGATGCGTCCGCGGTCTTGCGCGCCTGAGTCTCGCGCTCCAGCTCCTCGCTCGCGAGCGCCGACAGCGCCTCGGCCGACTCCAGCGCGCGCCGCGTGGTCTCCAGCTCCGCGCGCGCCTCGCGCAGCGCCGCGTCCACCCGCGCGGCCTGCTCCAACGCCACGACGAGCCGAGCCTCCAGCGCCTCGTGCGCCTCGAACGATGCGCGCCGCAGCGCGCTCAGCTCCTCCTCCCCTGCCTCCCGGGCCCGAGTCGCGAGCGCCCGCTCCTCGCCCAGCGCCTGCTCGAACCGAGCCCGCTCCGAGTCCAGCTCTCGCGTCCGGGACTCACCCGTCTGTTCGAGCAGCCCCAGCCGCTCACGGGCCGCCTGCAAGGCCTCCTCGAGAGACGCGGCCAGCGCCCGCGCCCGGGCCTCGTCGGCCGTGCGCGCCTCCAGCGACTCGCGAAGCTGGGCCTCGGCCTCGCGCGTGAAGGCGACCTCCGTCTCCAACCCGCGCAGGGTGGCCTCGCGAGCCTCCAGCCGCGACTCCGCCTCCTGCCGAGCCCCTTCCGCGGCGGACATGCGCAGGTGCGCCTCGGCCAGCTCGCGGTGCGCCCGCGCCAGCTCCGCCTCCTTCGCGGGAACGGAGTCGCCCGCGGCCCGGACGGCTTCCTCGGCGCGGGTCACCTGCTCCTTGAGGTGCTCCACGGCCGCGAGCGCCGCCGAGTACTGCTCGGCGATGCGCAGCTCGCGCTCACGCGCGGCCTCCGCCTGCCGGCGCCGAGCCTCCGCCGCGTCCAGGGCGCGCTCCGCCGCCAGCCGGTCCTTCTCCCGGTCGATGCGCAGGGTCCCCTGCTCATCCTGAAGCTCGCGCACCTGGGCATAGGCCTGGGTCAACCGCTCGCGCGTCTCTTCCAGTGAGGAGGCCAGCTCCTCACGCCGCGCCCGCTCCAGCCGCACCGACTCCTGGGCCGCCAGCACCTGCACGCCCGCGTCGGCCTGGGCCCGCTGCGCCGCCTCCACATCCAAGCGGTGCGCCGAGAGCCGCCGGTCCGCATCCGCCAGCCGCTCCGTCGCGACCTGCAGCTCCAGCTCGCGCCGCCGAAGTCGTCCGCTCAGCTCATCCCGCTCGCGCGCGGACTCCGCGCTGCCCCGCGCCTGCTCCAACTGCGCGGTGAGACGCGCCACGTCCTGCCGCGCCACCTCCAGCGCGGGCTGCAGCGCCGCCACCTCGGCCTCGCGGTCGCCCGCCTCCGCCCGGACCTTGGTCAACGCCTCCTTCAGCCGACCGGCGCGCTCCTCCCAGGACTTCGCCCGGGCCGCGACGTCATCCAGCTTCCCGCGCGTGAAGGCCAGCGGCTCGGGCGGCAGCTGCACCCACGTCGGGTCCACCACCCGCGCGGGCTCCTGACCGGCCACCACGACGAAGTAGGCCGCCTCGCCACCCGTGACGAGCGAGCCGTCCACCTGGAGCCCCTCGCCCCGCTCGAACGCGAGCTGGTAGCCCAGCACGGGGGACTGGGTGGCCACCTCCACCTGGGGGAAGTGGACGGAGAGGGCGTCCAGCGCCTGGCCGAACGTGGGCGGCACGCCCTCCTCCGGCTCCATGAGTTGCGTGAGCGCCAGCCCCGCGATGTTGCGCAGCCCCCCCACCAGGTACCCCTGGCGAGACACCAGCCGCGCCAGCTCGGCGAGCAGCTCCGGCGCTCGGACATAGGGCGCCAGGTCCGCCACCAGCACCACGTCGAAGCTGCCCGGCTCCAGGTCGTCGTAGATGTTGGCGCGGAAGCGCAGTCCCGGCGCGACGGGGCCCTTCTGGGCCGCCTCCACCGCGGAGATGTCCGAGTCGCACGCCACCACCGCGCGAGCGCCGCGCTCCAGGAGGAAGCGCGCGCTCTCGCCCCCCGTGGAGGCCACCGCGTCCACTTCGAGCACCCTGCGACGCGCGAAGAGGCTCTCCGCGAAGATGTACCGGGGCAGCAGTTCACTGGGCCCCATGCGGCGGAATGTGGGATGCATGGGTGTGTTCGGGAGTGGGAGTATAGCCAGGGGCTCCCGAGCCCCAAGGAAAGCGCCGGGCCCACCTCCAGCTCCGGGGCCTGCACGACAGGAGGGTAGGCGACATGAACGTGAACTCACCCCAGGGATTTGGCCACCGGGCGCGCCGCGCCTTCATGCGCACCGTCACCCTCCTCGTCATCTTGACGCTGGGGGTGGGCGTCCTCTTCCTGCTCGGGAAGATCAACGCCCGGACCTTCACGCTCACCGTGGACAACGGCGCCCTGGTGGTCATGAAGGGCCGCAACCTCCCCACGGGCGCCGCGCCCTACCAGCCCGGCGACGCGCGGCTCGCGGACGCCTACGCCCCCATCCCCCTGGAGGGCCAGGACGCCACCCTCCTCACCCTCCAGAGCTACTCCGAGCGCGACGAACTGGACCGCGCCCTGTTCCCCCTCCTGGAGTCCCTGGCTCGGCCCCGCATCGCCTCGGATGAACCCGCCCGCGTGGACCGGGGCCTGTACTACCTGCGCCGCGCCGAGAAGCTCTCCGGCCTCACCGACGAGCAGCGCCGCTCGCTCCAGGGGATGCTCGCGGACGTGGCCTACTACCAGGCCCGCCAGAAGCTCGAGGACGCCCGGCGCCTCGTCTCGGAGAGCCTGGCCCAGCTCAAGCTCGCCGCCGAGAGCCAGAACCGCCACGCCCGCAGCGCCAACCAGATGCTGTCCACCGTGGGCCCCCCGGCCCGCGACCTGGAAGAAGCCCTCCGCCGCGCGGTGCACACCGAAAGCGGCCCCCAGGAGGCCCAGGACGGCGCCACGGCCCCGACGCGTCAGGTCTCCCCCTCGCCCCAGCCCCCCACCTCGCCCAGCGCTCCCGTGCCCGCCCAGGGCCCTGGAGCCCCCGCCCAGCCCCCGGACGCGGGCCCCACTCCCTGAGCCGGAAATGCCCCGCCCACCCTGCCAGGTGGTTCACAGCGGGTATTTCCCCCACACGGACTCGACGTTGTCTCAGTGTCTTGAAGAGAACGTGACCCGGACGCCAGAAACCGCCGAGAGGATCGATCGTAGATTGCAATTGTCGATCCTAGGGGGGCACAAGATCTCGCGTTGACAGGCCATGGGTGCCCCCATACCTTGTGCCCCGTCGATGGTTCCCCCACCACCGACGGTGTCGGCAGAGGGGGTTCTTGGAGGAGATGTGGTTTTCTTGCTCACCGCGCCCATCTGCCTCAAAACGAACCTCGCTCCGGTCGACACACCGAGACGATAGACCCTCCCGCGCGACCGACGCGGAGGGTCTCCCCTGAACAGATTTTCATGTAACGTGGCGGGGAATGGCCCTTCCCCCGAACGGGACCGGTGTCCGTCCCGTGGCCACGCCATTGTCTTGCCAATGCTTCACTTGGAGTGAGCCGCTCGTGACCGTCGAAACGCCCATGAAGCCGACCGCCGCCACCACCCTGCCCCTCCCGCCCGCGCCCCCGGTCACGGCCGCGCCGGCCACCTCCCCGCAACCGGCGCAAGGTCCGGCCGAGTTCGGCACGACGACCATGCGGGTGCGCAAGCGCAACGGCACGGCGGAGCCGGTGGACCTCAACAAGATTGTCCGCGCGGTGGGGCGCAGCTGCATGGGGCTGTCGCGCGTGGACGTCATGCGCGTGGCCACCAAGACCATCAGCGGCCTCTATGACGGCGCCACCACGCGCGAGCTGGACAGCCTCTCCATCCAGACCGCCGCCGCCCTCATCGTGGAGGAGCCCGAGTACGCGCGGCTCTCCTCGCGCCTGCTCGCCACCTTCATCCAGAAGGAGGTCAGCAACCAGGACATCCACTCCTTCAGCCAGTCCATCGCCGCGGGCCACAAGCACGGCCTCATCGCGGACCGCCTGCTGCAGTTCGTCCAGGCCAACGCGCGCAAGCTCAACGCCGCCATCGACCCGGCGCGCAACGACCTCTTCGAGTACTTCGGCCTGCGCACCGTCTATGACCGCTACCTGCTGAAGAACCCGCAGACGCGCGAGGTCATCGAGACGCCGCAGGAGTTCTTCCTGCGCGTGGCGTGCGCGCTCAGCGGCGACAACGCGCGCGAGGCCATCGAGCTGTACCGCCTGTTCAGCTCGCTGGAGTACCTGCCCAGCTCGCCCACCCTGTTCAACTCGGGCACGCGCCACGAGCAGCTCTCCAGTTGCTTCCTCCTGGACTCGCCCGCGGACGAGCTGGACTCCATCTACAAGAAGTATTCGGACATCGCGATGCTGTCGAAGTTCTCCGGCGGCATCGGCGTGGGCTACCACCGCGTGCGCGCCCGCGGCTCGCTCATCCGCTCCACCAACGGCCACTCCAACGGCATCGTCCCCTGGCTCAAGACGCTGGACGCCTCCGTCGCCGCGGTGAACCAGGGCGGCAAGCGCAAGGGCGCGTGCTGCGTGTACCTGGAGTCATGGCACGCGGACATCGAGGACTTCCTCGAGCTGCGCGACAACACCGGTGACGAGGCCCGCCGCACCCACAACCTGAACCTGGCCAACTGGGTGCCGGACCTGTTCATGCGCCGCGTGGAGACGGACGGCGACTGGAGCCTGTTCGATCCGAAGACGGTGCCGCACCTGACGGACCTGTGGGGCGACGCCTTCGACAAGGCCTACGCGGAGGCCGAGGCCTCGGGCGTGGCGCTGCGCAAGGTCAAGGCGCGCGACCTGTACGCGCGGATGATGAAGGTGCTGGCCCAGACCGGAAACGGCTGGATGACCTTCAAGGACCTGAGCAACCGCAAGAGCAACCAGACCGCGAAGCCGGCCAACGTCATCCACCTGTCCAACCTCTGCACGGAGATCCTGGAGGTCACCAGCCAGGGCGAGACGGCGGTGTGCAACCTGGGCTCGCTGAACCTGGGCCGGATGGTGGCGGACGGGAAGTTCGACTTCGAGCGCCTGCGCGCCAACGTGCAGCTCGCGCTGCGCCAGTTGGACCGCGTCATCGACCTCAACTACTACCCCATCCCCACCGCCGCGGACTCCAACCGCCGCTGGCGCCCGGTGGGCCTGGGGCTGATGGGCCTGCAGGACGTGTTCTTCCAGCTCCGGCTGCCCTTCGACGCCCCCGAGGCGCGCGCGCTGTCGCAGAAGATCTCCGAGGAGATCTACTACGCGGCCCTGAGCACCTCGGCGGACCTGGCCGAGCAGTTCGGCGCGCACCCGGGCTTCTCGGAGACGCGGGCCGCCCAGGGCGAACTCCAGTTCGAGAGCTGGGGCGTGGTGCCCGAGGACACCGCGCGCTGGAGCACGCTGCGCGCCCGCATCCAGAAGACGGGCCTGCGCAACTCGCTGATGATCGCCATCGCGCCCACGGCCACCATCGCGTCCATCGCGGGCTGCTACGAGTGCATCGAGCCGCAGGTGTCCAACCTGTTCAAGCGCGAGACGCTCTCGGGTGACTTCCTCCAGGTGAACCGCTACCTCGTGCGCGACCTGCAGGCGCTGGGGCTGTGGAACGACAGCACGCGCAACCGCATCAAGATGGCCGAGGGCAGCGTGCAGGACCTCACCGAGCTGCCCGCCGAGCTGCGCAACGTCTACCGCACCGCGTGGGAGATCCCCATGCGCTCGCTCATCGACATGGCGGCCGACCGCGGCGCCTTCATCGACCAGAGCCAGTCGCTCAACCTCTTCGTGGAGACGCCCAACATCGGGAAGCTTTCTTCCATGTACTTCTACGCATGGCAGAAGGGGTTGAAGACCACCTATTACCTGCGCTCGCGTCCGGCCACGCGCATCGCCAAGGCCACGGTGGGCGCCAGCGGCGCTGCCGCGACCTCGGCCCCTGCCCCCGCCCCCATGGCCCAGGCCATGCCCGAGGCGGAAGCCGTGGCGTGCTCGCTGGAGAACCCCGAGTCGTGCGAGGCGTGCCAGTAGGCGCGCCCGCGCACCTCCGCCCGGACCTGTAAGGAGTCACGGAAGCAATGCTGCTCGACCCTGGATTGAACCTGACGCTGCGCCCCATGGCCTATCCGGTCTTCTTCGAGATGTACCGGAACGCCATCAAGAACACGTGGACCGTGGAGGAGGTGGACTTCTCCACGGACCTGGTGGACTTGCGCTCGAAGATGACCGAGGCGGAGCGTCACCTCATCCACCGGCTGGTGGCGTTCTTCGCGACGGGTGACTCCATCGTGGGCAACAACCTGGTGCTCAACCTGTACAAGCACCTGAATGCCCCCGAGGCGCGCATGTACCTGTCGCGCCAGCTCTATGAGGAGGCCCTGCACGTCCAGTTCTACCTGACGCTGCTGGACACCTACGTGCCGGATCCGGCGGAGCGGGCCAAGGCCTTCGCGGCCATCGACAACATCCCCTCCATCCAGCGCAAGGCCGCCTTCTGCATGAAGTGGATGGACAGCATCCACGACGTGCAGGCCGCCCGGACGAAGGAGGATCGCCGCCGCTTCCTCCTGAACCTCATCTGCTTCGCGGGCTGCATCGAGGGGCTCTTCTTCTTCGCCGCCTTCGCCTACGTGTACTTCCTGCGCAGCAAGGGCCTGCTCAACGGGCTGGCCGCGGGGACCAACTGGGTGTTCCGCGACGAGAGCGCCCACATGGCGTTCGCCTTCGAGGCCATCCAGGTGGCTCGCAAGGAGGAGCCGGACCTGTTCGACGCGCGCATGGAGCGCGACGTGGTGCAGATGCTCCGTGAAGCGGTCGAGTGCGAGACGACCTTCGCGCAGGACCTGCTCAGCGGCGGCGTGGTGGGCCTGTCCACGCAGGACATGCGCGGCTACCTCGAGTACGTGGCGGATCAGCGCCTGCTCATGCTCGGGATGGCGCCGGTGTTCCGCACCAAGAATCCGCTCGGGTTCATGGAGCTGCAGGACGTGCAGGAGCTCACCAACTTCTTCGAGCGCCGCGTGTCCTCGTACCAGGTGGCCGTGGGCGTGGGCGCGGCGAACGATGTCGTGTTCGACGCGGCCTTCTGACCCCCAGCGCCTCCCCTCCTACGGGACGGGAGGCGCCCGCTCGCCCCCTCAGGTGGGGTTCTCGCGCCGGTCGCGCAGCAAGCGCTCCCGGCGTTGCCGCTGAAGAGACCCCTCCGCCGTGGCCGCGGTGATGGGCCGCGCCACGGTCTGGATGACCGAGCGGTACACCGCCGCCGCCAGGCCCGCGCCAATGCAGGGCGCGATGATGAAGAGCCACAGCTGGCCCAGGGCGTGCCCGCCCACGAAGAGCGCGGGCCCCAGGCTGCGGGCGGGGTTCACGGACGTGTTCGTCACCGGGATGCCCACCAGGTGGATGAGCGTCAGCACCAGGCCAATGGCCAGGCCCGCGAAGCCCACCGGCGCCTTCGAGTCCGTGGCGCCGAGCACCGTCAGCACGAGGAGGAAGGTGAGCGCCACCTCGGCGAGGAAGGCCGCGCCGCCGCCGTATCCCCCGGGGGACCAGGTGCCATAGCCGTTGGTCGCCAGCCCCTCCTGGGACGCCGAGTAGCCGGCGGGCACGCCGCGGGCAATCATCAGCACCACCGCCGCGGCGAGGAACGCCCCCAGACACTGGGCCACCACGTAGCCCAGCGCATGGCGGCGCTCCAGCTTGCCCGCCAGCACCATCCCCAGCGTCACCGCGGGATTCACGTGGCAGCCGGAGATGGGCCCAATCGTGTAGACCATCGCGAGCAGGGACAGGCCAAACGCGAGCGCGATCCCCGCGTAGCCAATGTCATCGCCCGCCAGCACGGCGGCCCCGACTCCGCCCAACACCAGGACGAAGGTGCCCACCAGCTCCGCGGTGTACTTGCGAAGCGCGTCATCGCCGGTGGCGACAGCCGCCTCCTTCTCCGCCTTCACGTTCGACGCATCCATGCGCAGCCTCCCCGCTCCGGGCCGGGCACGCACACGCGGCGCCTGAAGCCCAAGAGGATGCTGCGCATGCATCGCCTCACCACCAGGGAGCAGCCGCCCCCCGGTAGGAAGGCGGCGGGCTCGGCGGGGGCGCGCCTACTTGCCCTTCCAGACGCCGATGAAGTTGATGTTCCGGTACTTCTCGCCGTAGTCCAGGCCGTACCCGACGACGAAGTGGTCGTCGATGACGAAGCCCTTGTAGTCGATGTTCACCTGCGTGCGAGCGCGGGCCGGCTTCTCCAACAGCGAGCACAGCTTCAGCGACGCGGGGTGACGCGCGGCCAGGTTCTCCATGAGGAAGCTCATGGTGAGGCCCGTGTCGATGATGTCCTCGATGACGAGCAGGTGCTTGCCCGCCATGGGCTTGCTGACGTCGGTGGTGATGCGCACCTCGCCCGTCGACTCGGTGCCACCCTGGTAGCTGGACACGCCGAGGAACTCGAGCGTCAAGGGCAGGTCGATGGCCCGCGCCAGGTCCGTGGCGAAGAACACCGAGCCCTTCAGCACGCAAACGAGCGTCAGCTCCTTGCCCTGGTAGTCACGGGTGATGGCCGCGCCCAGCTCCTTGATGCGCGCGTGCAGCTTCTCCTCGGAGATGAGGACGTCGACATCCTTCTGGTGGAACGTCACGGGTGCTCCCTCTACACGTAGGCGTTGTTCATGATCTCCCCGAAGCCGCCGCCGCCGGGGACGATGTACTGACGGTCATCCAGGCCCCGCTCCTTCTCCCAGAGCGCGCCCGGCTCGGTGCCGAACACCTCGGGCGGGGACAGGCCGCGATCCAACCGGAGCGCGTAGATGATGACGTCCGGGTGCTCCTTCGTCATCCGCCGCAGGTACTCGGGCGTGATGATGAGGTTGAGCGTGATGATGCGCCTGGCCTTGCCGGGCACCTTCGTCTTGTAGAGCTGGATGGCCGTGGAGAGGCTGCCGCCCGTGGCCCCCATGGGGTCCGGGAACAGGACGAACGCGTCGTCCACGTCGCCGCCAATCTTCGCGCCGCCAATGGACGAGCCCACCACCGTCTCGGCCGCGTCGATCATCCGGCTCATGATGATGTGGTCCTGCCGGACGAGCGTGGGGTCCACCGTGAAGTTGAGCAGGTCGTACGTCACCTGCGACGGCAGCGTGCCCGCGCGCGCGATGTTCACCGTCACCACGCGCAACTGCGGCTCCACCACCTCGCCCTGGTAGATGCCCAGCGGGGTGTGATCGATCATCCGCGTGGGCAGCGCCACCATCTTGCGCGGGAACTCCGCGTTGATGACCGTCTTCACCAGGTCCGTGTAGAGCAACTCCACCAGCCGGTTGATCTGCGGCTGCAGCGTGCCCTTGGCGCACAGCGTGGCCAGTTGGGACAAGAGGAACGGGTTGCCCACCAGGTGGACGTTGGGCCCGTAGTGGTGCGCCATCTCGTTCAGCCGGAAGGGCACGTTCGAATAGAGGGTGTCGCGCATCGCTCGGTCTCCAGGCGGCGGCCCCAGGCCCGGGCCGCGCGTCGATTCAGTCGAACAGCTTCAACGTCTGCGGCGGCGTGCCTTCCGTGGGGTCCGGCACATGGCACTTGCGGCAGCGCGGCTCGTACGCGCCCGCCGCGCCCACCATCACCCGCTCCCCACTGGAGAGGATGCGCTGGGAGCGGTTGGCCGGATTGCCACACACCACACAGATGGCCAGCTCCTTCGTCACGTACTCCGAGACCGCCATCAGCTGCGGCATCGGCTCGAACGGGCGGCCCTGGTAGTCCTGATCCAACCCCGCGCAGATGACGCGCAGGCCCTTGTTGGCCAGCGCCTCGCACACCTGCACCACCTCGGGCCCGAAGAACTGCACCTCGTCAATGCCCACCACCTGGGTGTCGGCCTCCAGGTGGTAGAAAATTTCTTCAGCCCGCTCGATGGGATTGGACGTCAATTTCAGCTGCGAGTGGCTCACCACCTGGGTCTCGTCGTAGCGCGTGTCCAGTCGCGGCTTGAACACCTGGACCTTCTGCTTGCCGTACACGGCCCGCTTGACGCGGCGGATCAGCTCCTCCGTCTTGCCGGAGAACATGGACCCGCAGATGACTTCTATCCACCCGATATCTTTAGGGAATTGGTGCAAGGAAGGCTCGCCGGACAGAGGGCGGAGGGGCGCAATCTCGTGCACGGTCCCCCCTGAGTCAATTTCCCTTTTCGAACGCGGCGCGCGCCCCTCGCGCGGAGCGGTGGCGCGCGCCGCGGCCTTGGCAAGCGCCTTGAAAGGAGGTCGCTCCGGATTGGGGAACTGGGCGAGGGGGCGGGCGTGGCGGCGACGGTCGAGCAGGCACAGGGCGCGGCGTGGACGAAGCGGGCTTCTTTCTATGCGTCACCGGCCTCGGTGGCGCTCCTCGTCCTGAACTTGTTCGACGGGCTCTTCACCCTGCTCTTCTTGCAGTTGGGGGTGGCCGAGGAGCTCAACCCGGTGATGCGCGTGGCCTATGAGCAGTCACCGCTCTTCTTCATGTTGTCCAAGCTGCTCATCGTCAACGCGGGCCTGTGCCTCTTGTGCTTGCACCGCCACATGAAGGCCAGCCGCATCGCGATCCGCGCGGGCGCCATCATCTACGCCATCATCGTCGTCTATCACCTGGCCTTCCTCACCCACCTGGTAAGTCACTGGCCCGCCATCCTGGGTGGCAGGCCGGTTTGAAGTGCTCGGTACGGTGCACTTGCGCTCCGGGCGTGCTTGCATTTCCCACCCCTCATGTCCCAGGCTTCCCGGTTAGCTCCGACCTTTCGGGTTCGGGGGGGGGACCATGAACATCACCGACGTCCGGGTGTTTCCGGTCGAAGAGGACAAGCTCAAGGCGTATGTCACCATCACCCTGGACCACTGCTTCGTCATCCGTGACTTGAAGGTGATCCACGGCTCAACCGGGCTCTTCATCGCGATGCCCGCGAAGAAGCGGAAGGATGGGACGTACAAGGACATCGCGCATCCGCTCAACGCGGACACGCGCAGCCAGATGGAGCGGGTGATCCTCATTGAGTACGAGCGACACCTCCATCAGGCGCAAGCTGGGCAGGTCGTCGCGGTGGCAGCGGACCTCGACTAACGCCCTTCCCTTCCGCGCGGCCACGGGATAGTCAGCGGCCCACCATGCAGCCGCGTGACTTCAAGGTGTTCACCGGGAACTCGAATCCCGGTCTGGCGCTTCGCATTTGCGAGTACCTCAAGCGCCCCCTGGGCAAGGCCGTCGTCGGGCGATTCTCGGACGGGGAGATCCACGTCGAGATCGGCGAGAACGTGCGTGGACTGGACATCTTCATCATCCAGTCCACCTGTCCTCCCTCGAACGACCACTTGATGGAATTGCTCATCATGTGTGACGCGCTCAAGCGCGCCAGCGCGGGCTCCATCACCGCCGTCATTCCGTACTACGGCTATGCCCGGCAGGATCGGAAGGTGGCGGCGCGCACGCCCATCACCGCCAAGCTGGTGGCGGACCTGCTGGGCGTGGCGGGCGCCACCCGCGTGGTGTCCATGGACATGCACGCCGGGCAGATCCAGGGCTTCTTCAACATCCCGTCGGATCACCTCTACGGCTCGCCGGTCTTCCTGGAGGACCTGCGCAAGCGCTTCCCCGAGCCCAACGACCTGGTCATCGTGAGCCCGGACGCAGGCGGCGTGGAGCGCGCGCGCGCCTACTCCAAGCGGCTGAACACGGGCCTGGCCATCATCGACAAGCGCCGCCCCCGCCCCAACGCCTCCGAGGTGATGAACCTCATTGGCGACGTGAAGGGCAAGGACGCCATCCTCGTGGATGACATGGTGGACACCGCGGGAACGCTGGCCCAGGCGGCCGCCGCGCTGAAGGACAAGGGCGCGCGCCGCGTGGTGGCCTACGCCGTCCACCCCATCCTCTCGGGCCCCGCCATCCAGCGCATCACCGACTCGGTGCTGGAAGAGGTCGTCTTCACGGACACCGTGCCGCTGTCGGACGCGGCCCAGGCCTGCCCGAAGATTCGCGTGCTCACCACCGAGCGCCTCTTCGGCGAGGCCATCGCGCGCATCCACCGCGCCGACTCGCTCAGCTCGCTCTTCGTCTGAGCGGCCCCATCCCTGCCCGCCGGGCGGCTTGACTCCAGGCCCCCCGGCTGGCATGTGCACCCTCCTCCACCGGCCTCCCCTGCTTTACGGGGGCGTCGTCATCGGGGCCCGCCACAGGGGCGGGATGCCGAGGACGCCCAGGAAGCCGGTGCACCCGCGGTCCCAAGAAAAGGCAGAACCATGTCCGTCGACAAGAGCACCCTCGAGGCCCAGGCGCGTGAAGGTTCCGGCAAGGGCGTTGCCCGCCGTCTGCGCGCGAAGGGTCAGATTCCCGCCGTCGTCTACGGCAAGCACCTGGCGAACCCGCAGCACATCGCGGTGGATCCGAAGGCGATCCGCACCGCCATCAACACCCCGCACAAGTTCAACACGCTCATCCAGCTGAAGGTCGGCGCGGACACGCACCAGGTCCTCCTGAAGGACTACCAGCAGGATCCGCTCACCCGCAGCATGCTCCACGCGGACTTCATCGCCGTGAAGGAGACCGAGCAGGTGAAGGTGAACGTCCCCGTGGTGCTCACCGGCAAGGCGGCGGGCGTGGCCGATGGCGGTCTGCTCACGCAGATCCGCCGCGAGCTGGAGGTCTGGGCGCTCCCCACGGCCATCCCGCTGGCCATCGAAGTGGACGTCTCGGCGCTCAAGATCAACGAGGCCATCCACGTCAACGACATGAAGCTCCCCGCGGGCGTGTCGGTGAAGACGAACGTCAACTACACCGTGGCCGTTCTGTCCGCGCCCGAGGCCCTCGAGGCCGCTCCGGCGGCGGCTGCCGCGGCTCCGGCCGCCGCGGCTCCTGCGGCGAAGGCGGGCGACGCCAAGGCGGGCGACGCCAAGGCGGCCCCCGCGGCCGCTGCCAAGGCTCCGGCGAAGAAGTAGTTCCTCGTCGCGGTCTGTGTTTCTTTCGCGGGGCTGGCCTTGTCATGGGGCCAGCCCCGCGGTCTTTTCGGGAGCCATCTCCTCGGAGCGGTCATGAAGCTCATCTGCGGACTGGGAAACCCCGGGCGCGAGTACGAGCGGAACCGGCACAACATCGGGTTCATGGTGGTGGACGCGCTCTTGGGCCGAGCCCGCGCCGACCTGAACCAGGACAAGTTCCAGGCCCGGGTGGGTCAGGGCACGCTCGCCGGCGAGCGCATCCTCTTCGTCGAGCCCCAGACGTACATGAACCTGTCCGGCCGCTCGGTGGCGGAGGCCGCGCGCTTCTACAAGATCGCCGTGGAGGACGTGCTCGTCATCCACGACGAGTTGGACCTTCCCCTGGGTCGGCTCCAACTGAAGGCCGGTGGCGGTTCGGGAGGACACAACGGCCTGAAGAGCATCGTCTCCAGCCTGGGCGCGGACGGCTTCATCCGGCTGCGCTTCGGCATCGGGAAGCCCGAGGGGCCCAACGCCCGGGAGCGCGTGGCCGGCTACGTGCTGTCCAACTTCGACGATGGCGAGCGCCGCGAGCTGGACGCCCTGAGCGACCGGGCGATCGACATGGCCGAGTGCTGGGTGCGTGACGGCCTGGCCACCGCGATGAACCGGTTCAACCGCAAAGCCTGAGCCCTGGGGGCGCGGGCGGCTTGACTTGGGGGATGGCCCCCCTTAGAAGGCCCGTTCCCCGGGTGTGACAGTCCGCTGTACCGGGATGCTCTTTTTCATCTTCCCGTGTTCTGCACGGGACAAGGCGCGGCGGTGACGGGCGCGCAGGTTTCCCGTCCCCGGTTGTGGCTTCTGGGCCACGGACCGTTTCCCCGCTCCCCGGATAGGCCGGGGGGCACTCGACCCCAAGGGGAGAGAAACATGGCAGAGACGCAGGCCGCCAAGCGGCTTCGTGAGTACGAGACCATCTTCCTGGTCAAGCCGGACCTCACCGACGACAACGTCGACAAGATCAAGGAGCGCGTTCGCTCCATCGTCGCGCGTGAGGGTGGCAAGGTCATTCGCTTCACGGTGTGGGGCAAGAAGAAGACCCTGTTCCCCGTGGCGAAGCAGCCCCGCGCCATCTACGTCCACACGCACTTCCTGGGTGACGGGAAGGCCGTGTCGGAAGTGGAGCGCAACCTCCGCAACCTCGACGAGGTCTCCCGCTACATCTCCGTGAAGCTCGCGGACGAGGTGGATCCCGAGACGCGTCCGGTGCTCGAGGATGTGAAGCTGGCCGGCGACGTCGAGGAGACGCGTCCGGGCGCCGCTTCCGAGCGCGATGGCTCCTTCCGGGCTGAGCCCGCCGAGGAGTCTGGGGCCGAGTCCGAGGAGGAGTCGACCGAGGAGGCCTGAGGGCCCCCGGTGGACATCTCCTAGAGACCTATCCAGGAAAAGAGAGACTTCATGAACACGGACAACAAGATGAGCACGGGCGCCTCGGGCGCTCGGGGCCCTGGCGGCGGCTCGCGGGGCGGTGACCGCGGTGACCGCGGCGGCGAGCGTGGTGAGCGCGGCGGCGATCGCGGCGGTCCCATGGGCGACGACGACAAGCGTGGTGGTGGCCGCGGCTTTGGCCGCAAGAAGGTCTGCCGCTTCTGCGCCGAGAAGAACGCTCAGGTCGACTTCAAGGACCAGGCCACGCTGAAGTACTTCGTGACCGAGCGCGGCAAGATCATCCCCCGCCGCATCTCTGGCAACTGCGCGAAGCACCAGCGCGAGGTGGCGGTGGCCATCAAGCGCGCCCGTGGCATCGCGCTGCTCCCCTACAACGCGGTCGTCGGCTAGCCGTCCGCCCAGGAGACTGAACATGAAGGTCATTCTGCGAGAGGACATCGACAACCTCGGCAAGTCCGGGGACCTCGTGACGGTGAAGGACGGCTTCGGCCGTAACTTCCTGCTGCCCCGCAAGAAGGCAGTGCTGGCGAGCGAGCAGAACATGCGCCAGCTGGAGCACGAGAAGGCCGTCATGACGGCCCGCAACGCCAAGCTGAAGGGCGCCGCGGAGGAGCAGGCCAAGAAGGTCGGCGCCACCAAGGTCACCATCAAGCGCAAGGTGGGCGAGCAGGACAAGCTGTACGGCTCCGTCACCGCGCTGGACATCGCCGAGGCGCTCGCCGCCGCGGGCCAGACGGTGGACCGCCGTCACATCCACCTGCCCGAGCCCATCAAGGCCCTGGGCAGCTTCGAGGTGGAGCTCCGGCTGCACCGCGACGTGGTGGCGAAGATCAAGGTCGACGTGGCGGCGGAGTAGTCCGCCCCCGCATCACCGCTGAAGTTCGGAAGGGCCGTCCGGGAAACCGGGCGGCCCTTCTGCTTTGGGCCCAACCAGTCCGGCCGGCGCCGCGGGCAGTCCGGCTCACGACATCCGCGTGGAGGGCTCGCGCGGCGACGCGTATCGGTGGCACAGGAGGCCGCCCATGAACGCGCCCGCACGCCCCGCATCCGAGCACCGCCCCGACCTGGACTGGCTCCGGGTCATCGCCATCGCGCTGCTGCACTTCTTCCACACCGGCATGATGTTCAACCGGTGGGACTGGCACGTGAAGAGCCCGGTGCCGCTGCCCGCCCTGGAGCCGCTCATGGAGCTGCTCCACCTGGTGCGCATGCCCCTGCTGATGGTCATCTCCGGCGTGGGCACGGCGCTCGCGCTGCGGCACCGCTCGCTGGGCTCTTTCGCGAAGGACCGGGCGAAGCGGCTCCTGTGGCCGCTCGTGTTCGGGATGTTCGTCATCGTCCCGCCGCAGATCTACGCCGAGCGCCTTCAGCGCGGGCAGTTCGCTGGCAGCTACCTGGACTTCTACCCGTCCGTGTTCGAGTTCGTGACCTATCCCCGGGGCAGCCTGAGCTGGCACCACCTGTGGTTCGTCGCGTACCTCTTCGTGTACTGCGTGCTGGCGCTGCCCCTGTTCGCGTGGATGGAGACCCGAGGCGGACAGGCGTTCCTCGCGCGGGCCAACGCGTGGCTGTCGCGCGGCTTCAACGTGGCGCTGCTGTGCCTCCCCATGGTGCTGAATCAGATTGCGCTGAACGGCTCCCCAGAGACGCATGCGCTCGTGGATGATCCACGCACGCTCTTGCACTACGCGATGCTCTTCCTGTTCGGGCACCTCTTCGGTCGCTGCCCCGGAGTGTGGGAGCGGCTGGTGGCGCTGCGCCATGTGTTGTTGGGAATTGGCGTGGCGGTGCTGGTGCCCATGCTCCCGGACGGCGCGTTCCCGCTCGTGGCGGAGCGGCTGGGACAGGGCATCATCCTCTGGACGCTGCTCCTGTCGGCGCTGGGTTACGCGAGGGCCCGCCTGCTGACTCGGCCCGCGTGGCTCGCCCGCGCACAGGAGCTCTCGTATCCGTTCTACATCCTCCACCAGACGGTCATCGTCGTCCTGGGCCTCGCGATGCTCCGCCTGCCGCTGGGCCCCTGGGCGCTCTTCGCCTCGGTGCTGGCCGCCTCGTTCCTCGTCACCTGGGCGCTGTGCGAGGGGGCTGCCCGCGTGGACTGGCTGCGTCCCTGCTTCGGCATGAAACCACGCGCTCCGCGCCGCCAGGCGAGCCCCATCTCCTCGACTCCCGCCTCGGGGCATACTGCGTGAACGCACGATGACCTCGCCTGCCCATGACAGCGCGCCGCGCCCCTGGCGCTGGCAGTGGCCCCAGGTCCAGCCGAGGACGACGCTCCTCGTGTGGGGCATCTGCCTCGTCATGGGGCTGTGGCAAGGCACCGTGGTGCGCCTGGCGCTGCTGGCGGATGGGAGCACCCTGCCCGCCTCGCGGCCGCTCGTCTGGGAAGTGACGGGAGCCCTCTCCGCCGCGCTGCTGCTGCCCATCATGCGCACGGCGGCGCTCAACGCGCCCCGGCCCCGCGTGGGATGGACGCGATTCCTCGGCATCCACGCCATCGCCTTCGCGCTCTACACGTCGCTGCACATCGTGGTGATGGTGGTGTCGCGCCACGCGCTGTACTCGCTGTTCGGCTGGGGCGACTACCACTACGGCGTCATGGCCTTCCGCGTCCCCATGGAGGTCCAGAAGGACGTCATCGCGTATGGCATCGCCATCACGGCCATCGTCAACGTGGACCTGTGGCGAGCCCGCCATGAGCGTGCGCTGCGCGAGGCCACGCTGGAGAGCGAGCTGCGCACCGCGCAACTCCAGTCCCTCACCGGACAGCTCCAGCCGCACTTCCTCTTCAACGCGCTGAACACCATCAGCTCGGTCATGTACGAGGACCTGGGCCGCACCGACCGCATGCTGAGCGACCTGGGGCAACTGCTCCGCGCGAGTCTCGCGCGCACCGAGCCCACCTGGACGTTGGCCGAGGAGCGCGCCCACTCCGAGCGCTATGTCGCGCTGCTCGCGGCCCGCTTCGGCGAGCGGCTCGTGGTGCGGTGGAGCCTGGCGCCCGCGCTCGACTCGGTGCGCGTGCCTTGCTTCGCGCTCCAGACGCTGGTGGAGAACGCCGTGAAGCACAACCAGGACCTGCTCGGCGTGCTCGAGGTTCGCATCCGCGCCGACGCCGAGGGCGCACGCTGGCGCCTGGAGGTGGAGGACACGGGCCGTGGCTTCGGCGCGCCCTCGCCCGAAGCGGGCCCAGGCGTAGGGCTGTCGCATCTGTCGCGCGTGCTGGCGCTCCTGCATGGACCCCAGGCCGCGCTCGAACGCAGCCAGGGGCCCGAGGGCGGCGCGCGCGTCACCCTGTGGCTTCCTCAGGAGGCCGCATGACGCCCTTCCGTGTGCTCGTGGTGGACGACGAGGCCCCGGCCCGCGCGAAGGTGAAGCGCCTGCTCGCGGGCGATGAGCGCTTCGCGCTGGCGGGTGAGGCCAGCGACGGGCCGGAGGCGCTCGCGCAAGTCGAGGCGCTCCAGCCCGACCTGCTCGTGCTCGACGTGCAGATGCCGGGCCTCACCGGCTTCGAGGTGCTGGCCTCGCTGGATCCCGACGCCTGCCCCGCCATCATCTTCTCCACCGCCCATGATGCGTTCGCGCTCCAGGCCTTCGAGGCGCACGCGGTGGACTACCTGCTGAAGCCCTACGACCTGGGGCGATTCCGCAAGGCGCTCGACAAGGCGGAAGCCCTCTTGCGCGGCAAGCGGCGTGAGCCGGAGCGACTGCGCGCGCTGCTCGCCACCGCCCGATTGGAGCGGCTGGTGGTGAAGGTGGGCGAAGGCTGGGTGCCCCTGCGCGTGGATGACGTCTGGCACCTCGCGGCGGACGACAAGTACGTCCGCGTGCGCACCGCGCAGGGCGAGCACCTCGTCCGCCAGAGCCTGCGCACGCTGGAGGAGCGCCTGGACCCCGCGCGCTTCATCCGCGTGCATCGCGGCGACCTCGTCAACCTGGAGGCCGTGACGCGCCTGGAGCCGTGGACCCACGGCGATGGCATCCTCGTGCTCCGCGACGGAACCACCGTGGTCCTCAGCCGCACCCACCGGGAGGAGTTCCTGCGCCGCTGGGGCCTGGAGACCTGAGCCTGCTCGCCCGCCGGGTGAGCCGCGCCACGCCCGACCCGGTGTGGGCAGAAGCCCGACGTCCGGTGTGATTCGGACCCGCTGCTACAGGTCTGTTGGATGAAAAGTAGACGAGCCCTGGGCCGTGTCAGACGCTGCCTGTAGAGGAAGCGGGTAGCCATGCAGAACATCATGGACGGCAGAGAAGGACGGCGGGTCCACGAGGATCTCGCGGCGGAGCGCGCGGTCCTGGGGGCCGTGCTGGCGGACAATGGCCTCATCGCCCCGGTGGCGGAGGTCGTCCACGCGGACGACTTCTCCAGTCCGGCGCACGCGCAGATTTTCGCGGCGATGATGAAGCTGGACGGCCAGCAGAAGCAGGTTGACCACCTGACACTGGCCGAGGAGCTCAAGGTCCTGGGGCAGCTCGTATCGGTGGGCGGCCCCGCCTACCTGATGGGGTTGGATCAGGTCGTCCCCCTGGCCTCCAACGCGGTCCAGTACGCGAACATCGTCAAGGACCAGGCCATCCGCCGCCGCCTGGCCAACGTGGGGCGCGAGATTCAAGAGCTCGCCAGCACGGAGACGGGCGAGTTGGAGGTGCTGCTCGACGAGGCCGAGCGCAAGGTGTTCCTCCTCGCGGAGAAGAAGCGCGAGGGCGACCTGCGCCCGGTCAGCGAGCTGATGGAGCAGACGCTCGATCTGCTCGACAAGATGAAGGCCGCGTCCACGGGCGTGACGGGCTTGTCCACCGGTTACATCGACCTGGACATGCAGCTGACGGGGCTTCACGCCGGTGAGCTCATCATCCTCGCGGCGCGTCCTGGCGTGGGCAAGACGTCCTTCGCGATGAACATCGCGGTGCACGCGGCCATGAAGGAGAACAAGGCCGTCGGCATCTTCAGCCTGGAAATGCCCGCGGATCAGCTCCTCATGCGTCTGCTCGCGTCCACCGCGCGCGTGGACATGAAGAAGCTGCGTGGCGGCCGGCTGAGCCCGCATGACGAGGAGAAGTTCCAGGAGATGGCGGGCGCGCTCTACAACGCCCCCATCTACATCGACGACTCCGGCGGTCTGTCCCCCTTCGACCTGCGCGCCAAGGCGCGGCGCGTGAAGCAGAAGGATCCGCGCCTGTCGCTGCTCGTCATCGACTACCTCCAGCTGATGCACCAGAAGGGCAAGGTGGAGAGCCGCCAGTTGGAAGTCGCCGAGATTTCCCGCGCGCTCAAGCAGCTCGCCAAGGAACTCTCCGTGCCCATCATCGCCCTCAGTCAGCTCAACCGTAAGGTGGAGGAGCGCAAGGGCGGCAAGCCCATGCTCTCCGACCTCCGTGAGTCAGGCTCCATCGAGCAGGACGCCGACGTGGTGATGTTCATCCACCGCGAGGAGACCGATGAGGGCGGCGAGGGAGGCGGCGGTGGTGGGGGTGGCGGAGGAGGAGGCAGCGGGGGCGGAGGTGGAGCCTCCAGCACGGTCATCCCCGTGGAGCTCATCGTCGCCAAGCAGCGTAACGGCCCCATCGGCTCCGTGGAGATGGTGTTCCTCTCCGAATACACGCGCTTCGAGAGCCGCAGCCGCGGCGAGTAGCGCTCCGCTTCAGTCCTGACCCGTGCGCAGATAGCGCGCCACCTGCGCGCGCGCCAGGCGCACGGCCGTCACCATGGGGCGCCCCCGCCCCAGCTCCGCGGCGAGCGCCGAGGCCAACCGGCAGCCTGTCCCCCGCCGTGTCGCGGGTCGCGCCAGCCGCCGCCCCACCAACACGCGCACCCGAGACGCCAGGGCGAGCACATCCGCCACGCCCTGCCCTGCCGGCAGGTGTCCGCCCTTCACCAACACCGCGCCAAAGCCGAAACGATGAAGAGCCCCGGCCGCGTCGGACGCCTCGGCCACGGTGCGCGGCACGGGCCGTCCCAGCAGCCACGCGGCCTCGTCCAGGTTGGGCGTCAGCACCACGCGAGGGCCCGCGAGCCCCAGGTAGTCACGGGCCGAGAGGCGCGAGAGCACCTGACCTCGGGACGTGCGCACCACCGGGTCCACGACCCACCACGCGTCCAGGTCCGCGAGCACGGCCCGCAAGGCCCGCAGCTGAGCCGGCCCCACCACCATGCCGAGCTTCACCGCGTGCAGCGGGCCCAGCTCGCGCGCGGCAGCCACCTGCGCGGCGAGCACCCGCGCGGGCGAAGGGAACGTCCCGAACGTCCGAGTCCCCTGCGCCGTCTGCCCGGTCGGAATCGCGACCGCCTCCGCTCCGCGCGCTCGCGCCGCGGACAGGTCCGCGAGGAGCCCCGCTCTGCCCGTGGGCTCATGGCCCGCGAGCAACAACACCCGCGGCGTCACCGTCGATGCTCGCGCGCTCGCTGGATGAAGAGCTTGTAGACACCGAGCTGCACGGGGATGGTCCCCAGCATCATCTCGGGGTGCCACTGCACGCCGAGCGCGAAGCCCGTGGCCGTGGACTCAATCGCCTCCACCACGCCATCGGGCGCCACCGCGGACACCGTCACGTCCGTGCCCGGCCGAGCCACGGCCTGATGGTGCGTCGAGTTCACCATGAGCTGGCCGTGCCCCACCGCCTCCGCGAGCAGCGTGCCGCTGCGCACCTCCACCGGGTGCTGCGGCTGGGTGCGGTCGTGCTTCTGCTCGTGCTCACGCGCGCCGGGCACTTCACGGCCGATGTCCTGGAAGAGCGTGCCGCCCAGCACCACGTTCAAGAGCTGCATCCCGCCGCAGACGCCGAGCACGGGCATGTTGCGCTTCAGCGCGCCGCGCATGAGCTGGGTCTCGAAGGCGGTGCGGCCCTCCTTCACCTGCCCCATGCCGTCACGCACCTTCTCGCCATACGCCTCGGGGGGAATGTCGAACGCGCCACCCGTGACGAGCAACCCCGATACGCGGTCGAGGTACGCCTCCACACAGCTTGCGTCATCCGAGTACGGCAGCACGAAGGGCAGGCCCCCCGCGCGCAGCACGGCGTCCGCGTAGGGCACCTTCAGCTCATAGCGCGGGAAGGCGGAGTCAGCCGGCTGGACGAAGTCCGGCGTGATGCCGATGTTGGGACGACGCGGGGCCTGGCCGTGGTGACGCGGAGGATGGTTCATGGGGGGGTGACCGGCCGGCGAGGCTAGCCCCCTATGCGCCCCTGTCAAACGCGTCCGCCAACCGCCGGACCCGCTCGGCGATGTCCTGAGCGAGCAGCGCGTCCGACGCCACCGCCGCCCCGTGCGCGCCGGCCGCCGCCACCCGGCCGATATTCTCCAGCCCCACGCCACCAATGCCCACCACCGGCAGCGGACAGGCCCGCACGACCTGGGCGAACGCCTCCAGCCCCAACACCGGGGCCGCGACCTGCTTGGTCGTGGTCCCGAACACAGGCCCCAACCCCACGTAGTCCGCTCCGGCATCCCGCGCGGCCCGCGCCCCCTCCACGCCCCGCACGGTGACGCCCACCAGCCGGCCCGGCCCCAGCAGCTGGCGCGCGGCCTCCGGGGGCAGGTCCTCGTCTCCCACATGCACCCCATCCGCGCCCGAGAGGAGCGCCAGGTCCACCCGGTCGTTCACCAGGCACAGCGCCCCAGCGGCGTGACAGCGGGCCACCACCTCCCGCGCCGCCCCGAGCGCCTCGCGGACCGGGGTGCGCTTCATCCGGAGCTGGAGGATGCGGGCGCCCCCAGCCAGGAGGCGGGCGGCCTTCTCGGCCAGCGACACCTCGGGCAGGAGGCTGTCGTCGCACAGCAGGTAGGGGCCACGGGGAAGCGAAGGACGGAATGCGGCGTTCATCGGGTCCGAGGAATGGTATGGCGGCGTTGACAGGCGCCCTCCCTGCTATAAGGTGGCGCGCTGTTTTCCAAGCAATTCCGAGGATTTGAATCATGGCGGACAACGTGGACCCGAAGCACCTCGACAAGCGCACCGCGGACCGGTACCTGCGCGGCGGCCAGCTCAACGAGAAGGCGTACGAGAGCCACATCAAGGGCTTGCCGGACGTCGCCGAGAAGGCGGTCCCGGTGGAGACTCGGATGGACGAGGACCTCGACATGTACGACGACGAGGACGAGGACGAGCTCGACGACACCGAGTCCGACGAGGACGAGGACTCGGACGACGACGCCGAGGACACGGCGGCCGAATGAGCGCCGGGGAGAAGCGCGGCGAGACCTTCGTGATGAAGGGAGAGTCCCGCTCCGCGAGCGAAGAGCCGTTGTCGTTCACCACCTTCATCGTGGGGCTGGGCACCGCCGTGCTCATCCACCTGGGCAACGCGCCCCATCCCGAGACGGGCCAGCAGGCGCGTGACCTGCCGCTGGCTCGGCAGAACCTGGACCTGTTGTCCATGCTCCGGCAGAAGACCCGGGGCAACCTCACCGCCGATGAGGAGAAGCTGCTCGACGGCCTCCTCACCGACCTGCGCATGCGCTACGTGGAGGCGACCCAGAAGTGACGTCCCTGGTTTCCGGCCCCGAGGGCCTGCCCCGCCGCGTTCGCATCGCGGCGGCGGTGTGTCTGGTGCTCTCCATCCTCACCGGCATGCTCTCCGCGATGGAGGCCATCGGGCTCTCCCACTTCTCCGAGTACCGAGAAGCCCACCTGGAGCAGCGCCGCACCACGCTCCTGGGCGGAGACCCCATCGTCGCCGAGCGCTTGTACGAGGCGCAGTTCGCCGCGCTCGAGCCCATGCGCGAGCCCCGCTCCGTCCTGCTCGGCGCGCTGGCCGTCGCGTGCGCCTTCACCTTCGTGGCGTCCGGGCGCCTGCTGCGGCCCGCGGGCCTGCCTCGGGACGGCATGCGCCGGATGCTCGGGGGCGCGGCCCTCACCGCCGCCATCCTGCGCACCATCGACGGCGCCCAGTGGACCGTGGTGGCCCGTCGCATGGGCGTCGCCATGGCGGAGAACCTGGGCAAGCTGCCCGAGTTCCAGGACCCGCTCGCGGCGGATCAACTCAAGCAGTTCATGCCGTCGCTGATGGCGGGCAGCTCCGTCCTCCAGACGGCGGTGGTGGCGGGCACCTTCGCGCTCATCGGGCAGTACTTCCGCAGCCAGGGCGTGCGTGACGCCATCACCGCGAAGGACGGCCCCACCGAGTAGCGTGCGTCAGCCCGCGTCCGGTCCCGCGCGCGGGGCCTGGGGCTCGGGAAGAAGCGTCGCCAGGGCCGCCTCCGCGCTGCTGTCCGCCGCATCCAGCATCAGCACGTGCGCCGGCATGGCGCGGGGCATCCGCACCAGCTCCTCGCGCGTCAGGCCGAACACGTACGCCAGGTGCCCCAGTGGCCAGCGGGACTGCAATCGCTCGAAGGTCGCATCATCCAGCTCGTCCAGCGGGCACGGCAGCTCGGCGTCCTCGTACACCACCCGCTCACCGCCCACCCGTCGGCCGTTGCCATACGCGATGACCTCTTCGCCCTCGTCCGCGTCGTAGACGTAGGCATGCACCGTCGCGTTGGCGGCCCGAGACAGCAGCCGGGCCAGGGCGTGGTGCGCCGCGTACCAGTGCGCCCCCTGCCGGCCCGCCGTGAAGGGCGCCACGAAGGCCAGGCGAACCACCTTGCGGCGCCGGTTCACCGTCACCCGCAGGGCCGTCGCGCCTTCCGCGCTGTCGAGCGCCAGCGCCTCACGGGCCAGCCGGAGCAGCTCCAGCCCGGAGAAACTGTCGAGTCGAACGAGATAGCCGCCGTGCGCGTCCAGAAAGCCCCCCGGGGGTTGGGCGCCGCCTATAACCGATGACCCCGTCCCTGGCAACTCCGTCACCGAGAAAAGCCGGCTGGTCCCAGCAGCTCAAAGTATTCCGTGAAAATCGCAGGGCGAGCACCCGGCGCTGGCTTGCCAAGGGGGGGCCTGCCCTTACGTTGAAGCCATGCGACTCGACAAATACACGGTAAAGGCGCAAGAGGCGATCCAGGAGGGTCAGGCCCTCGCGCGGCGAGCGGACAACCCCACCTACGAGCCCGAGCATCTGGCCACCGCGCTGCTCAGCCAGAAGGACGGCATCGTCGAGCCGCTGCTGCGCAAGATTGGCGCGGACGTGAAGCTGTTCGCGGCCCGGTTGGGCGAGGCCCTCGGCAAGCTGCCGAAGCTCCAGGGCGGCGAGGGCGCCACGCTCAGCCAGCGCCTCATGAAGACCTTCGACAAGGCCGAGGACGAGGCCAAGTCGCTGAAGGACGAGTTCGTCTCCTCCGAGCACCTGCTCCTCGCGCTCACCAGCGACAAGGGCGCCACCGGCGAGGTGATGAAGTCCTCGGGCGTGACGCGGGAGCGCGTGCTGGCGGGCCTCAAGGAGGTCCGCGGCTCGGCGCGCGTCACCAGCCAGGACGCGGAGTCCACGTACCAGGCGCTGGAGAAGTACGGGCGCGACCTGACCGAGGCCGCGCGGGCCGGCAAGTTGGATCCGGTGATTGGCCGCGACGAGGAGATCCGCCGCTGCATCCAGGTCCTCAGCCGGCGCACCAAGAACAACCCCGTCCTCATCGGTGAGCCGGGCGTGGGCAAGACGGCCATCGCTGAGGGGCTCGCGCGGCGCATCGTGGATGGCGACGTCCCCGAGGGCCTGAAGAACAAGCGCCTCATCACCCTGGACCTGGGCTCCATGGTCGCGGGCGCCAAGTTCCGCGGCGAGTTCGAGGAGCGCCTCAAGGCCGTCCTGAAGGAAGTGGCGGACGCGGCCGGGGAGATCATCCTCTTCATCGACGAGATGCACACGCTCGTGGGCGCCGGGAAGGCCGAGGGCGCCATGGACGCCGGCAACATGCTCAAGCCAGCGCTGGCGCGCGGCGAGCTGCACTGCATTGGCGCCACCACGCTGGACGAGTACCGCAAGTACATCGAGAAGGACGCCGCGCTCGAGCGCCGCTTCCAGCCCGTGTACGTGGGCGAGCCCAGCGTGCACGACACCATCAGCATCCTGCGTGGCCTCAAGGAGCGCTACGAGGTGCACCACGGCGTGCGCATCCAGGACAGCGCGCTCGTGGCCGCCGCCACGCTGAGCCACCGCTACATCGCGGACCGGTTCCTGCCGGACAAGGCCATCGACCTGGTCGACGAGGCCTCCAGCCGACTGCGCATCGAGATCGACTCCATGCCCACGGAGATCGACGACATCCGCCGGAAGATCACCCAGCTCGAGATTGAGCGGGAGGGCCTGCGCAAGGAGACCGATCCCCACTCGAAGGAGCGGCTGGGGCAGATTGAGAAGGAGCTGGCTAACCTCAACGAGAAGTTCAACTCGCTCAAGGTGCACTGGGATGAGGAGAAGAAGGCCATTGGCGCCATCCGCTCCGCGAAGGAGAAGCTGGAGAAGGCGCGCAATGATCAGGCGGCCGCCGAGCGACAGGGCGACCTGAACCGCGCCGCGGAGCTGAAGTTCGGCGTCACGCCTCAGCTCGAGAAGGAGCTGAACACCCAGAACGAGAAGCTGGCCGAGCTGCAGAAGAACCAGAAGTTCCTCAAGGAAGAGGTGGACGCGGAGGACATCGCCGAGGTCGTGGCGAAGTGGACGGGAATCCCCGTCTCGCGCCTCATGGAGGGCGAGGTCCAGAAGCTGGTCCACATGGAGGACCGGCTCGCGAACCGCGTGATTGGGCAGCGCAGCGCCATCGAGGCGGTGTCCAATGCCGTGCGCCGCGCGCGCAGCGGCTTGCAAGACCCCAACCGTCCCATCGGCTCGTTCATCTTCCTGGGCCCCACGGGCGTGGGGAAGACGGAGACGGCCAAGGCCCTGGCGGAGTTCCTCTTCGACGACGACAGCGCCATGGTGCGCATCGACATGTCCGAGTACATGGAGAAGCACTCCGTGGCCCGGCTCGTCGGCGCGCCCCCGGGTTACGTGGGCTACGAGGAGGGCGGACAGCTCACCGAGGCCGTGCGGCGGCGGCCCTACACCGTGGTGCTCTTCGATGAGATCGAGAAGGCCCACCACGACGTCTTCAACATCCTGCTCCAGATTCTCGACGAGGGCCGGCTGACGGACAGCCAGGGCCGCACGGTGGACTTCCGCAACACGGTGCTCATCCTCACGTCGAACCTGGGCTCGCAGGCCATCCAGGAAGGCATGTCCGGCAAGGACACGCTGACGGAGCTGGCCCGCAACGAGGTGATGGAGGCGCTGCGCAGCCACTTCCGCCCGGAGTTCCTCAACCGCGTGGACGAAATCGTCATCTTCGAGCCGCTGCGCAAGTCGGACATCTACCGCATCGTCGACATCCAGCTCGGCAAGCTCCAGAAGCTCCTGGCCGACAAGCGGCTCACGCTGGAGCTGACGGAGAAGGCGCGCGAGTTCCTCGCGGACCGGGGCTACGACCCCACCTACGGCGCCCGGCCGCTCAAGAGGGCCGTGCAGAAGTACCTGTTGGATCCGCTCGCGCTCAAGGTCCTCAACGGCGACTTCGCGCCGGGTGACCACATCCAGGCCGATGCGAGCACGGATGGAATCACCTTCGCCAAGGTGCTGGTGGACTCCGCGAAGAACGTGAAGCGCCCGGCCTGACGCAGCGCTCGCGTCACGGAAGGAACAGGGCCCGGAACCCCGTGGGGTTTCGGGCCCTTCGCGTCTCGTGCGTCAGCGGAACACGACGGTCTTGTGGCCGTTGAGCAGGATGCGGTGCTGGACGAACCACGTCACCGCGCGGGCGAGCACGACGCATTCCACGTCGCGGCCCAGCGCGGTCAGCTCGTCGGCGGTCATGGTGTGGTCCACGCGCTCCACGCCCTGCTCGATGATGGGTCCCTCGTCCAGGTCGCTCGTCACGAAGTGCGCGGTGGCGCCGATGAGCTTCACGCCTCGGTCGTGCGCCTGCTGGTAGGGACGCGCGCCCTTGAAGCTGGGCAGGAACGAGTGGTGGATGTTGATGAGCCGGCCGCGCAGCGCCTCGCAGGTCTCGGGCGAGAGGATTTGCATGTAGCGCGCGAGCACCACCAGGTCGATGCGGTGCTCCCGCACCAACTCCATCAGCCGCGCCTCTTGCTGCGCCTTGGTGGCGGCGGTGACGGGCAGGTGGTGGAACGGGACGTTGTGGGACGCCGCCAGTTGGTAGAAGTCCATGTGGTTGGACACGATGGCGGGGATGTCCACCGGCAGGATGCCGCTGCGGTAGCGATACAGCAGGTCGTTCAGGCAGTGGCCAATCTTCGACACGAGGATGAGCACGCGCGGCTTCACCGCGGCTTCGTGCAAGTGCCACGTCATGGCGAAGCGCTCGGCGAGCGGTGCGAAGGCGCGGCTCAGCGCGGCGTGATCGCGGCGCGCATGCTCATCCGCGAAGTGCACGCGCATGAAGAACAGGCCCGTCTGGTGATCGCCGTACTGGGCGCTGTCGAGGATGTTGCAGTCGTGCTCGGCGAGGAACCCCGAGACGGCGTGGACGAGGCCACGGCGGTCCGGGCAGGAGAGCGTGAGGGTGTATTCCGGGGGCGTTTCAGTCGTCATGGGGCAGTCTCGCTGACACTACCTCATGACATCCGGGCTGGCGCCCGCCTGCTCGCCATGGGGTCCCCTGTGCGGACCTCACGCCCTACCCTGCTGTCGAGGGGGAGCGAGCGCATGCACACACGCGAGGCACTGAGGGCCACCGGGTTTGGAGTCATCGCGGGGATGCGATCGCTTTCCGCGCCCGCATTCCTGGAGCACCGGCTCGCACGGCATGAGCACCTCGGCTGGAGGTGGGGCCGGGCGAGCAAGACACGCCGGGTGGCGCGGCTCCTCACGACCCTGGCGGCAGGAGAGCTCGTCGTGGACAAGCTCCCCTTCGCGCCGCCGAGGATTGCGCCTCCCGCGCTCGCCGGACGACTGGCCTCGGGGGCCTTCACCGGGGCGACGCTGGCGCGGGCGAAGCGACAGCCCGTGCTTGCCTTTGCCGTCATGGGCGGACTCGCGGCGCTCGCCTCGTCGTTCGCGTTCTATGGGTTGCGCCAGCTCGCCACGCAGCGACTGCGGGTGCCGGATGTCGTCGCCGCGCTGTTCGAAGACGGGCTCACCTTGCTCGCGGGCAGTCGCCTCGCGATGGGCTGAGACAGGCCGGACACGCACGAACACAGACAGTCGTCACCGGGGCGCATCAGTCAAAGGGCAGCGGGCTGTCGAACGTGAGGCGCGCGCCCGTGTGGGGATGACGAAAGGACAGCGCATCCACGTGCTGGCTGGTTCGCGCGTCTGCCGCGCCTCGCGAACCGAGCGGCCACGCCTTGAGGCCGTGCTCATCCGCCCGTTGCACGTGTCCCCAGTCCTTCGCGGAGACGTGCGCCTCTTGAAGCGCGAACTGACGCATGAGCGCGGCGTGCGTCTGGGCGTCCTTGCTCACCACCATGAGACCCGAGGACTCGGGCTCCAAGCGTCTCGCGAAGTGTGGCGTCACGACCGGCGGCGAGCGTTGACGCAGCCGCGTCAGCACGGAGTCGCGCTCGCGCGCGTGGCGGTTCGGCGAACAGGGCAGGCCCGCGGGCTTCTCCAGCACGAGCAACCACGAATCCTCGAAGAGGAACCGCAGCGCCGCGGGGGCACCACGCTCGACCGGGGGCGCGGGCTCGGCGTCCAGGCCTTGGAGCATGAAGGGTAGGACGTCCCCGCACTTGGCTCGGCACGCGGGATAGAACGCCCCTTCGCGCCGGTCTCCTGACGCGGGCGCGCCCCCCCACCAGAACTCCGCGAACGCGACGGGCCTCAACCCAAGCCCATACGCCGCGCCGAGGAGCTTGGGCGCCGCGCAGTCGCCCGCGCCACCCGGGGGCGCGAGCGGCGCATACATCGCGTCCAACGTCTGTTGCTCCCCGCGCGCATTGCGAAAGACATACGTCCGAGCATTGCGCCGCCACAGCTCCCGCGAGAACTCGGCCCGAGCCCTCGCGACCGTCTCGCGCCGCACGGCCAGCGCACGCAGGGCCTCCCGTATCCGCTCCGCATCCGAAGCGCGGCCATCCGCCCGCTGTCGCGAGGCAGCCACCCCGCGGGCGGCCTCCAGCCAAGACAGGCGTTCGCGCAGGGCCGTCACCTCGGGGCCGTGGGTCAACTCCGCATACCGCGCCGACAGCAGCGCCAACGTGGCGTCCCCTGTCTCCCACAGCGCCTCGCGCGCTACCGCGTCGAAGAGCGGCGGCACGTACCCCGCGATCCACCAACGCTCCGCGAGCATCCCCGAAAAAGCACGCAGATGGCCGAGACGTCCATCTGGCGAGGCGACCACCAACACCCCGAACATCTTCCCCTGCCCTGCCCCTGCCAGAACTCGGGCTTCCACTGCCGGCGCGATGACGCCGCGACGCAACTCGCGCTGAAGCGCCTCGGCCGCTCGCCGCGCCAGGGGATGCGGCGCGTCCTCACGGAACGGGCTGGGCAGCCGCACCGGCACCTCGCCCGGAGCGGGCTGGGGCTCGAAGTACGTCACGAGTTCCGACACTGCGCACTCACTCCCACGCCCCAGCGCCTTCAGGGCCACCCACCGCGGCGCTCCTCGCGCCACCCAGGACACGTTCCCGCGGACTCTCGACGACCGCGGGTGTCCCCGCAACCTGCACCTGGAAGCAAGCAGAACGTCGGCTCGGGGTGACGCTTGCCCGGTCTGCGGGCACACCACAAAAACATCAGCCCCGACGCGCCAGGACCGGCCACGTCGGGGCTCCCCCCAGGGAATCTCAGTGAGGCGGAAGCTTCATGACGTAGCCGTCCGGGTTGCCCTTGATCGTGTTGCCGCCGTAGTCCCCGTACAGATAGCCCGCCATGTAGAAGTTCCCGGCCTCGTCAATCGACATGCCCATGTTGAAGACGCGCTGGTCGACACCGCCCTTGGTCGCCGGCGGCTGCTGGGAGAACCACTGGATGTTGCCCGCGGTATCGAACTTCGCGATGAACGGATGCTGCTCCGTGCCCGTGCTCGCGGAATTGGACACGTCCCCGACGCCCGAACCCGACACGTACACGCCGCTGGCATCGATGAAGAGCGCGTTGCCAAAAGTACCGCTCGCCGAACCGAACTGCCGGGTCCACTGCTTCACGCCCGCCGTATCGTACTTCGCGAGGAAGGTGGTCTGGCGATAGCCCGTCGGGTTGCCATCAATGGGGCCGTTCACATACCCCACGAGATAGATATTGCCCGCAGCGTCCAGTGCCGACCCATAGATCGAGGCAACCGCTCCACCCGGCGCGCTGTTCTGACGCGTCCACTGCTTCACGCCCGCAGCGTTGTACTTCACGACAAAGAAGTCCTGTCCGCCCACGCGCGTGTTGCCATCCAAGCCACCCGTGGTCCAGCCCGAGACGAACACGTTGCCCGCGGCATCCGCGGAGGCGCGGCGGCCGATGGTGTCCTGGCTCGTCGCACCCACCTGCCGGGTCCATTGCTTGTTGCCCGAGGCGTCATACTTCGTCACGAACGCGTCGTAGCGGCCCGTGCGAACGTTCCCATCCAGCCCCGCGTCGGTGGAGCCCACCACGAACGCGTTGTCCGAGCCATCCACGGCCACGCCATAGCCTTCGGTAGAATACCCCGACACGCCGAGCTGCCGCGTCCACTGACGCACGCCCGTGTAGCGGTACTTCGTGAGGAAGAAGTCGCGCCCCCCCGAGGAGGCGGTCCCGTCCAGCGAGCCGTCCGTGAGGCCCGCGACGTAGATCTGCTCGTAGGTGCTGTTGCGCGCGATGCCGTAGCCCACCGTGGCGCCATTCGTGACACCAAACTGCGCGGCGAAAATCTTGGCGCCGCTGGAGTTGTACGCATTCAGGAAGCCGTCCATGGCGCTTACGGCGGGGTTCCCCTCCAGCCCCACGTTCGTCATGCCCGTCACATAGGTGCGCCCGGCCAGGTCTCCCACCAGGTCGTGCTGACGCGTGAAGCCATCCGGCGCCCCCTGCGTCTTCACCCACAACGCGTTGACGGTCGTGGGGGCACAGCCAATCAGCTCCAGCGTTCCCATGGAGATGACGACGATGCCCGCCCGGGTGTCGTTGTCATCCGAGATGTTGATGCGGAACTTGCGATACGTCGCGGGCGTGGAGAGCGTGAACACGCGCCGCTCGCCGCCGCCCCAGCTCACCTGGTTCGTCCGCGTATCGAGCACCACCCAGGCGCTGCCGTTCCAGCCCTCGAAGGTCCAGTTCTTCGGCGCGCGGGTGGTGATGCTCCCGTTGCTGTATTGAATGGCATACGACTGGACCGTGCGCGGTCCATCCACCCACTCATACGCCAGCCACGCTGGCGTCTGGTTCTCCTGGGAGATCCACATCGAAGGAATGCTCGAGTCGAACGCCTGCCACGCCGGATAGCCCGTGCTGAAGTCTCCCGAGGCCGTCACGATGCCCGAGGGCGAGGTCGCGCTCGTCATCGCAGGGACCATCGTGACACCACACAGAGATTGAGCGCTGGAGCCCGTCTCATCCGTGGCCCCTTCCACGGGTGAGTCCGCGCCCTGGCAACCCGGCAGGGCCAACACGCCCATGGCTCCCGCCAGAAACAAGTTCTTGAATGACTTCATGACTGACATGTGTTCCCCCTGGGTAAGGCATGTGCAACGTGCACACGGCGGGGAATACACAGAACTCCCTCGAGAGGGCGGGACGATGTGACGAACCCGCCCTCCCGAGTGACGAACCGCGCGAATCCTGATGCGAAACTCCACCCGGGGCACGCTGCGTGCCCGCACCCGTGGGGTTTCCGCGCTACTGCGGGGACAACTTCACGAGGACCGTGTCCGTGGACCCCTTCAGCGTGTTACCGCCGTAGTTCCCCATCGTGCTGCCCGCCAGGTAGTAATTCCCGTTCGGGTCGATGGCCGCGCCATAGCACCGCACGCCCACCGCGGAGCCATTCCGGAAGGCGGTGTCCTGCTGAGACACCCACTGCAAGACACCCGCCGCATCAAAGCGGGCAAGGAAGGAATGCTGCTCCGTTCCCGTGCTCGACGGGACGGTCACGTCCCCCTTCGCGTCGCCCGCCAGGAAGACGCCCGAGGAATTGGCAACCACCGCGTTGCCATACGCGCCGCCATTGGAGCCCAGCTGCCGGACCCACTGCAGGACACCCGCGCTGGTGTACTGCGCCAGGAACGCCGTGGTCCGGCCTCCCACCGAGTTCCCCGGCAGGTCGCCGTTGGAGTAGCCCGACAGATAGAGATTGCCGGCCGGGTCCATCGTGGAGGCCAACAGCGTGACGCCGCTCCCCGCGGACACGTAGAACTGACGCGTCCACTGCTTCACGCCCGCCGCGTCGTACTTGATGACAAAGACACTCCAGCCAGTCGCCGTCGAGTTGCCATCCAAGGCGCCGTTCGTGGTGCCCGACACGTAGACATTGCCCGCGCTGTCCGTGACGACGCCCTTGCCCGTGGTGCTCGCCCCCGCGAGGCCCGTCTGCCGCGTCCACAGCTTGTTGCCCGCGGCATCGAACTTCGTGACGAAGACATCCGACATTCCCGCCCGCACGTTTCCGTCCAGGCCCGCGTCGACATCCCCCATGATGAAGGAGTTATCCGAGGCGTCCGTGGCCACGGTGTACCCGTAGGTCGAGCCACCCGCGACCCCCACCAACCGGGTCCACTGATACACGCCCGCGGCGGAGTACTTCGTGACGAATGCATTGCGCGGACCGGGCATCGGAACCCCACCCAGCGCGCCGTCCGCCCAGCCGCTCACGTAGACAGTATTGGACACGCGATTGAAGGCCACCCCCATGCCCGCGGTCATGACGCCGGGCACGCCGAGGACCCGAGACCATTGCGTCACCCCGCTCGCGTCCGACACGCTCAGGAAGGTATCGAGCGTGCCGACCGCCGCGTTGCCTTCAATCCCCACCGTCGACATGCCCACGGCGTACGTGCGCCCGTTGCCATCTGCCGCGAGGGCGCGCGTCTCCGAGTAGCCGTTGTTCGAGCCCTGCGTCTTCGTCCACAGGGGCGAGGTCGTGGTGGGCGCGCAGCTGAGCAACTCCAACCGCCCGATGGAGATGACCACCACGCCCGCGCGGGTGTCATTGTCATCCGAGATGTTCAGCCGATACTTCCGATAGGAGCCGGGCGAGGTCACCTGGAACTCGCGCCGCTCGGCGCCGCCCCAATTGATTTGATTGCTGCGCGTGTCGAGCACCAACCACGCGCTCCCGTTCCATCCCTCGAACGTCCAGTCCTTCGGCGCTCGGGTGGTGATGGAGCCATTGCTGTACTGAATGGCATACCGATGGACGACCTGTGGCCCGTCCGTCCACTCATAGGCAAGCCACGCCGGAGTCTGGTTCTCCTGAGAGAGCCACATCGTGGGGAAGCTCGAGTCGAAGGCCTGCCAGGCTTCGTAGCTCGAGCTGAACACGCCCGAGCGACTGACGATTCCCGTGGGCGTGGTGTTTCCCGTCATGACGGGAGCCACGGAGGACCCGCACAGCGCCTGCGCGCTCGTGTTCAGCAACTCCTCACCGCCTGGCTCGGACGACGCCTCGCCCTGACACCCCGGCAATGACAATGCAACCACCGCGCCCGCCAGAAACAGCCGCTTCAACGTCTGAATGACTTCCACGATGCCCCCTTGAAATGCCTGTGCGGAATGCACGTGGGCTCTCTTAGGGGCCACACCTCCGGTGCATAAGCCGGAAGTGTCGAAGTCTCCGCCGCGCGGGGCGAAGCGCGCTGGCGTTGGGACGAGACTCCCCTTTCAGGGACCTTGCGTGGTCAGCCGCTCTACCGCGGCGCGGACCTCGCGCAGCAGCGACGGGTCTCTCACCGCCACGAAGATGGTGTCGTCGCCCGCCACCGTACCCGCCAACCCCGGCAGTTCCTGCTCCCGGTCCAAGGCGAGCGCGAAGATCTGCGCGTACCCAGGCGCGGTCTTGAGCACCAGCATGTTCGGCGGCGCTTCGATGATGGACACCCGCGGGCGCTCGGGCACCCGTGCCACCGGCGCCTCCACCCGCTGATAGCGCCCGTTCACCTTCTGCACGTTCAGCTTCTTCAGCCGCCGGGACAGCGTGGACTGGCTCGGTTCGTGGCCGCCCGCCTCCAGCAGCTCCTGCAGCACGGACTGGTCCGTGATTTCACGCTCGGAGATGAGCCGGAGGATCGCGTCGTCCAGGTTCTTCATACCCCCTCACCATGCATGCGAGTGAATACGCGTGCAAGCCGCTGCATAGCCTCCCCAGAATCTTCTTGCGCGCCGCGCCGTTGTGCATAATATCCGCCCGAATTCGTCATTTATGCACGAGATTGCGTGCATATTCACAATATTCCAGCCACTGACCGGCCCCGCCGGGGAGCGCAACCGATGAAGCATGTCACCCGCATCCTGGACCTGGGCCCCGAGGGCGTCGAAGCGGTGCTGGCGCAGGCCGCCGCCTGGAAGCAGCAGGACCCCGGCGCCATCTTCGCGGGGAAGCTCCTGGGCATGGTGTTCTTCAACCCGTCGCTGCGCACGCGCACCTCGTTCGAGGCGGTGATGCTGCGCGCGGGTGGGCACGCCATCGTCCTGGATGTGGGCTCCGGCGTGTGGAAGCTGGAGGACCGGCCGGGCGCGGTGATGAACGCGGACCGCGCGGAGCACATCAAGGAGGCGGCGCCGGTGCTGTCGCGCTTCGTGAACATGCTCGGCGTGCGCACGTTCTCCCAGGGCGGCGGTGACGCGGAGGACGAGGTGGATCCGGTCATCAACGCCTTCCGCAAGTGGGCGACGGTGCCGGTGGTGAGCATGGAGTCCGCGCGCGAGCACCCGTGCCAGGGCCTGGCGGACGTGCTCACGCTGCGCGAGACGTTCGGCACCACGCGCAAGCTGCCGGTGACGCTGACCTGGGCGCCGCACATCAAGCCGCTGCCCAAGGCGGTGCCCAACTCGTTCCTGCTGTCAGCCGCGGCCGCGGGCTGCGAGGTGCGCGTGGCGCACCCTCCCGGGTTCGAGCTGCACCCGGCCGTGCGGGCCGAGGCCGAGGCCTACGCCAAGGCGACGGGCGGTAGCATCACGTACACGCACGACCAGGAGGAGGCGCTCGCGGGCAGCCGCGCGGTGTACGCCAAGTCCTGGGGCCCCAGCGCCGAGTCGGCCTTCACGCCGGCGGACGTGGCCACGCTGCTCGCGTCGTACTCGGGCTGGATGCCCACGCGTCGGCACATGGCCCAGGCGGCCAAGGACGCGGCCTTCCTGCATTGCCTGCCGGTGCGCCGCAACGTGGAGGTGTCCGACGAGGTGCTCGACCATCCGAGCAGCCGCGTCGTGGACGAGGCGGGCAACCGCTACCACGTGCAGCGCGCCCTCCTGAACTGGATGCGGTTCGCCTGAGCGCGCGCCGTTCCCCTTCCCTTCCTTCTCAGCCTTCAGCCTTCCGAGGTCCTCCGTGCCCCTGTCACCCGATCCCTACGCCGCCCTTCGCCACGCCGCGCGCTATGTGCGGCAGTTCCGCCGCAAGACGTTCGTGGTGAAGCTGGGAGGCCCCGTGCTCAGCGACCCGCGCACCCGGCGCGCGGTGTGCGAGCAGATCGCCCTCCTGTGGACGTTCGCCATCCGGCCCGTGGTGGTGCACGGCGGCGGCCCGGAGCTGGACTCGCTCTGCGACGCGCTCCACCTGCCGGTGGAGAAGGTGGCCGGCCGGCGCGTGACGTCCGCGCCCGTGCTGGACGCCGCGAAGATGGTGCTCGCGGGCAAGCTGCACACGGACCTGCTCGCGGACCTGCAGGCGGCGGGCGTGCCCGCGGTGGGCCTGAGCGGCGTGGACGCGGGACTCCTCAAGGCGCGCAAGCGTCCGCCCGTCCTCGTGACGGAGCCGGGCTCCACCGAGGGCCGGGTGGTGGACTACGGACTGGTGGGTGACATCGAGTCGGTGGACACGCGCGTGGTGGAGCACCTGCGGCAGGCGGACTACGTCCCCGTGGTGGCCCCGCTGTCGGGCGGTCCGGACGGCGCCGTGTACAACACCAACGCGGACACCGTGGCGGCCTCGCTCGCCGTGGCGCTCAATGCGGAGAAGCTGTTCTTCCTCGTGCAGGTGCCGGGCCTCCTGAAGGACCACACGGATCCGTCCTCGCTCATCACCCTGGCGACCCTGGCCGACCTGGCGTCGCTCGAGGTCGAAGGCCGGCTCGCCGGCGGCATGCGCCCCAAGGCCCACGCCATCCGTCACGCGCTCGTGGGCGGCGTGGGCAGCGTGCACCTGGTCAGCGGCATGCAGTCGGACGCGCTCTTGGAGGAGGTCTTCACCAACGAGGGCAGCGGCACGATGGTGGTGCGCGAGCACCCGCAGAAGCACGGCGAGGCGGCGCAGGGATGAAGCCGGAAGAGCTCCTCACCGCGCTGGTGGCCACGCCCAGCGTCTCGGGCGATGAGGCCCGGCTGGCGGACACCGTCAGCACCTGGGCCGAGGGCTGGGGTGCGCGCGTGCACCGCCAGGGCCACAACGTGTGGTTCTCGGTGGGGAGCGGGCCGCGGCGGCTGCTCGTCAACTCCCACCTGGACACGGTGAAGCCGTGCGCTGGGTGGAGCACGGAGCCGCACGTGCCCGTGTGGAAGGACGACGCGCTGTACGGCCTGGGCGCCAATGACGCCAAGGGCTGCGTGGCCTCCATGCTGCTCACGGCGCGGACCTTCCTCAGCGAAGGCGCGCCCGCGGGCGGCGAGCTGGTGTTCGCCTTCACCGCCGAGGAGGAGACGGGCGGCAAGGGCCTGGGCACGATGCTGTCCGAGTTGGGACCGCTCGACGCGGCGGTGGTGGGCGAGCCCACGGGGCTCAAGCCCTGCACGGCGCAGCGAGGCATGTTGCTGCTCAAGTGCGTGGCCCACGGGAGGAGCGGCCACGTGGCGCACGCGCACGCCAACGGCGCGGACAACGCCATCCACCGCGCGGCGCGAGACATCCACGTCCTGTCCGAGCTGCGCTTCCCCGCGCACGAGCTGCTGGGCGAGGCACGGCCGCAGGTGACGCAGGTGTCCGGCGGCATCTCTCGCAATCAAGTGCCGGACCAGTGCGAGTTCTTCGTGGACCTGCGCACCACGCCGGGCATGGACCACGCGCAGGTGGCACAGCATGTAGCAGGGGTGCTGGAGAGCGACGTGCGCGTGCACTCGGCGCGCTACCTGCCCAAGTCCACCTCGGCCTCCGAGGCCATCGTCCGCGCGGCCGTGACGGCCTCGGGCGTGGGCCCGGTGGGCTCCAGCACCGCGTCCGACTGGGCCTTCCTGGGCAGCGTGCCCACGGTGAAGGTGGGCCCGGGAGACACGCACCGCAGCCATCAGGCCAATGAGTTCCTCACGCGCGCGGAGCTGGAGGCGGGCATCGCCTTCTATGGCTCGCTCCTGCGCGGTTACTTCGCGGAGGTGAGCCGTGGCTGACACGCTCTGGGGCAAGGGGCAGCCGCTCGACGCGGCCATCCACCGCTTCACCGTGGGGGATGACCCCATCGTGGACCTGTCGCTGGTGCCGCACGACGCACTGGGCAGCGCCGCGCACGCGCGCATGCTGGCGCACGTGGGGCTGCTCAAGCCGTCCGAGGCCGCGGACCTCGTGGCCGCGCTGCACCAACTCCACGACGAGGCGCGCGCGGGTCAGTTCACCATCCTCCCCGAGCAGGAGGATGGGCACACCGCGCTGGAGGTCGCGCTGGTGGTGCGCGCGGGCGAGGCCGGCAAGCGCATCCATCTGGCGCGCTCGCGGAATGATCAGGTGCTGCTCGCCCTGCGGCTGCTGATGCGCGAGGAGCTGCTCACGCTGGGCGCGCGCGTGGCGGAGCTGGCCGGCGCGTTCCTGGACTTCGCCGAGGCGCACGCGGCCCTGCCGCTGCCGGGCTACACGCACCTGCGCCGGGCCATGCCGTCCACGTTCGGGCTGTGGGCCATGGCCTTCGCGGAGGGGCTGCTCGAGGAGCTGGAGGCGCTCAAGGGCGTGTGGTCGCGATTGGATCGCTGCCCGCTCGGCGCGGCGGCGGGCTTCGGCGTGCCGCTGCCCATCGACCGCAAGTACGTCGCGTCGCTGCTCGGCTTCTCGCGCGTGCAGCGCAGCCCCATCGACGCGCAGGACAGCCGAGGCCGGCACGAGTCCGCGCTGCTGGGCTGGGCCTGCTCCGTGGCGGGCACGCTGGAGAAGTGGCTGTGGGACGTGCAGCTCTACAGCATGGACGAGTTCGGCTTCCTCAAGCTGCCGGACGCGTTCACCACGGGCTCGTCCATCATGCCGCAGAAGAAGAACCCGGACGTGGTGGAGCTGGCGCGCGGGCGCTGCCGCGAGCTGCGCGGGCTGGCGCACCAGGTGGAGGCCGTGGCGGGCGGGCTGCCGTCCAGCTACCACCGCGACTTCCAGCTCCTCAAGCGCCCCACCCTGTCCGCGCTCACCAGCATGCGCGCGCTGGTGGAGGTGCTCACCCGGCTGGTGCCCGCGCTCCAGGTGCAGCCGGAGGCCGCCGCGCGCGCGTGCGACGACTCGCTGTACGCCGCCCACCACGCGTACGTGCTGGTGGCCCAGGGTCTTCCGTTCCGCGATGCCTACCGCGAGGTGGGCCGTCAGCTCGGCGAGGGCACGTTCCACCCCGACCGGCAGGCCCTCACGGCCACACACCTGGGCGGCGCCGGAAACCTCGCCGTGGCCTCCGCGCGCGAGGAGCTGACCGCCTCGCGCGAGTGGCTCACCCGTCTTCACGCCTCGCTCGCGGAGTCCGCCGCGCGCGTCTGGTCCGCCTGAACCCTTTTTGATTCATCCGAGGAGTACCCCATGAGCAAGAAACCCGTGGTGCTGGCGTTCTCCGGCGGCCTCGATACCGCCTTCTGCACTGTGTACCTGCGCGAGCAGGGCCACGACGTCACCACCGTCACCGTGGACACGGGGGGCTTCCCGGCCGAGCAGCTCGCGCGCATCGAGGCGCTGTCGAAGCAGCTGGGCGCCGTGGCGCACCAGACGGTGGACGCGCGCGCCACGTTGTTCCAGGGCTACCTGCGCCACCTCATCGCCGGCAACGTGCTGCGCGGCCAGCTCTACCCTCTGAGCGTCTCCGCCGAGCGCGCGTGCCAGGCGGTGGAGGTGGTGCGCGTGGCCCGCGAGCGCGGCGCGCAGGCGCTGGCCCACGGCAGCACGGGCGCGGGGAATGATCAGGTCCGCTTCGACGTGGCGTTCCGCTCGCTGGCGCCGGAGCTTCAGCTCATCACCCCCATCCGCGAGCTGTCGCTCAGCCGTCAGCAGGAGCTGAACTTCCTGGCCGAGCGCGGCGTGCACATGCCGCCCAAGCTGGGCTCGTACTCGGTCAACGAGGGCATGTGGGGCACGTCCGTGGGCGGGCGCGAGACGCTCGATTCGTGGAGCACGCTGCCCGAGGCCGCGTTCCCCGGCGGCGAGATTCCGGGCGACCTGAAGCCGCGCCCGCTGGTCATCGCCTTCGACAAGGGCGTGCCCGTGGCGCTGGACGGCCAGTCGCTGTCGCCCGTGCAGGTGGTGGAGGCGCTCAACGCGCTGGGCAAGCCGTATGGCATCGGCCGGGGCGTGCACCTGGGCGACACCATCCTGGGCATCAAGGGCCGCGTCGGCTTCGAGGCCCCGGCCGCGCACCTGCTCATCACCGCGCACCGCGAGCTGGAGAAGCTGGTCCTCTCCGGCAAGCAGCTCTTCTGGAAGGAGTCGATGGGCAACCTGTACGGCTCGCTGCTCCACGAGGGCCACTTCTTCGATCCGCTGGTGAAGGACCTGGAGGCGTTCCTCGCGTCGTCGCAGGAGCGCGTGACGGGCGAGGTGAAGCTGGTGCTCCACCCGCGCACCATGGTGGTGGAGGGCGTGCGTTCGCCCTACTCGCTCATGGACGCGAAGGTGGCGACGTACGGCGAGGCCAACGTGCTGTGGACGGGCGCCGAGGCCGCGGGCTTCGCGAAGCTCTACGGCGTGGCGCAGATGCTCTCTCACAAGGCGGCGAAGTGACATGAAGATCTACGTCGACAAAGTCGGCAGCGTCACCCGCAACCTCCAGCTCGGCCGGACCGTGCACCTGACGGATGAGGTGCGGGCCGAGGAGGGCGCGGTGGTGGCCGTGCGCATCCACGGAGAGAAGAGCGTCTACAACCAGCTCGAGGACGTGAACGGCCGCCTCGTCACGCTGCACGCGGGCGACATCGTCGTGGGCGCGCTGGGTCACCGCAACGCCCTGCACGGCTACGAGGGCGTGGTGCCCGAGTCCGTCAAGGTGGGCGACCGCATCAACGTGCTCAACATGGGCGGCGTCATCGGCAAGTGCACCTCGCACAACCCGGGCGTGGGCACGCCGTTCGAGGCCGAGGTGCTCGGCCAGGTGCTCGTGTTCCCCGAGTTCCAGTCGCGCTTCGGCCAGCCGGCGCACATCAGCAACGGCGCGCTGAAGGGCACCGCCAAGCCAGTGACGTGCCCCGTGGTGTACGTGGTGGGCACGTGCATGAACGCGGGCAAGACGTACGCGGCCAGCGCCATGGTGCGCCGGCTGATGCAGGCGGGCTACCGCGTGGGCGGCGCGAAGCTGACGGGCGTCTCGCTCATGCGCGACACGCTGAGCATGCAGGACAGCGGCGCGGACGTGGTGATGGACTTCACGGACGCGGGCATCGTGTGCACGGGCTCGCGCACGGCGGCGCGGGTGGCGCGCACCATCTTCTCGGAGATGGCCGCCGCGAACGTGGACGTCATCGTCGCGGAGACGGGCGACGGCATCATGGGCGAGTACGGGGTGCAGGCCATCCTGGCGGACCCCGAGCTGAAGGCGCTGGGCGGCGCGTTCGTGCTGTGCGCGAACGACCCGGTGGGCGCCGCGGGCGGCGTGCGGCACCTGCGCGAGGTCTACGGCATCGAGGTGGACATGGTGGCCGGGCCCGCCACGGACAACGCGGTGGGCGTGCGCTTCGTGGAGCAGGTGGTGGGATTGCCGGCGCGCAACGCGCGGGCGGATGCGGCGGCCCTTGGCGGGCTCGTCCTGGAGAAGCTCGCCCCCAAGCTGGGCGCGGGGAGGAAGTCATGACGCAGGCGCACATCTACATCCTGGGGGCCTCCGGCTTCGGCGGCGGCGAACTCTTGCGGCTGCTGTCGGGCCATCCCGCGGTGGCGGGCATCCGCGTGGTCTCCCGGCACCACGCCGGCGAGCCCATCCACAAGGTGCACCCGCACCTGCGCGGGCTGGTGGACGCGCGCTTCGAGGCCGAGCCGGACTGGCGCTGGCTGGCGGACTCTCCTCGCCCCGTCGTGTTCAGCGCGCTGGGCCACGGCGAGCTGGCGTCGCAGTTCGCCGGCCTGGAGAAGAAGTGGGCCGAGTTCGGGCTCACCGAGCGGATGCTGCTCGTGGACCTGTCGTCCGACTTCCGGCTGGACCACCCGGGCCGCTACGCGGGCGCCTATGGCCGGCCGCACCCGTCGCCGGAGCTGCTGGGCACCTTCACGTACGGCCTCACCGAGTGGAAGCGCGAGAGCGTGAAGCAGGCGCGGCGCATCGCCAACCCGGGCTGCTTCGCCACCGCGGTGCAGCTCGCGCTCCTGCCCATCGCGAGCACGCCGGGGCTGGGCCTCCTGGCCGTCTCGGGCGTGACGGGCTCCTCGGGCTCCGGCTCGCTGCCGGGCGAGGGCACGCACCACCCGACGCGCGCGCATGACTTCCGCGCGTACAAGCCGCTGGAGCACCAGCACGAGGCCGAGGTCGAGGTCATGCTCGTGGCCCACGGCGCCTCCCGGCACCGGCTGGCCTTCGTGCCCCACTCCGCCCCCATGGTGCGCGGCATCTTCGCCACCGTGCAGTTCGAGTGGCCGGAGCACGGCGGCGCGGTGGTGACGCAGTCGCTGACGGAGAAGTTCCGCCGCTACTACGAGGGCTCGAAGTTCGTGCGCATCGTGGAGGGCACGCCGCGCGTGGCCGCCGTGGTGGGCAGCAACTTCTGCGACATCTCGGTCGCGACGAAGGGCCGCTCGGTCGCGGTGATGGCCGCGCTCGACAACCTGGTGAAGGGCATGGCCGGACAGGCGGTGCAGAACTTCAACGTCGCGCTCGGACTCCCCGAGGACATCGGCCTGCGTCAGGCCGCCTGCTACCCGTAAACCCGCGGACCGCTCACGCCGCGGGCGACTTGGGCGCCTGCGGCTCCACGGCCTCGGGCGTCCCCGCTGGCGTGAGCGAAGTGACCGCGCCTGGGGCCTGTCCCTCGGACGGCGCCTGTTCAGGCGGCGCGACAGGAACGGGCTCCGACGCGGCGGACAGCGGGAGCGACGTCACGGGAGCCGATGCCACGTCCACCGTCGCGGCGGGCGGCGTGGCGACACCGGCGGCGAGGGCGCCCTCTCGCTGCTCCAGCCGCGCGCCGCCCTGGGCCGCGGCCTGGAGGAACTCGTCGTACTCCGACTTGCGCGCCTCCGCCTTCGTCGCCGCCTGACTCGCGACCGTGGCTGCCGCCGCGCGCCCTGCCTTCACGGCCTGAGCCGTGAGGAACACGCCCACGCCAAAGGCCGCCCAACGCAGCACCGTCGGCAGGCCGCCTTCCCACAGGCTCCCGGTGCCATCTCGCACCAGATCCAACGCCACCACGAAGAGCGCGCCGGACAGGCCCGAGCCCACCGCCGTGTTCCAGGGCCGCAGGTCGAACGCGCGCGCGGCACCGTAGGCGAGCGCGGGCAACACCCCGAGCACCCACAGGTTCTCCAGCGCCACGGCCATGGCGATGCGCAGCGGCTCGAAGGGCAGGTCCAACACGCGCGTGGACAGCCGCAGGGTCAACGCCACGCTGAGGATGGAGCCCAGCACGAGCGACAGGAAGCCCAGCCCAACGATGAACTGGAAGCGCCGGACGCGGACGCGCAGCGGGACGAGGACACCGTCTTGATTGCTCACGCGCCCAGCCTACCGCACTTCAGTCCTCGTCTTCGTCTCCGCCCGGAGGGCCATCGCCATAGAAGACCTCCTCCAGGACCAGCCCCTGCGGCGGCGCCGTCGGTCCCGCCCGCTTCCGGTCGAGCGAGGCCAGCACCTCGGCCACCCAGGCCTCGGGGCGCTTCCCCTTCCCGACATCCACCAACGTGCCCACCAGGTTGCGCACCATGTGCTTGAGGAACGCGGTGCCCTCCACCACGAACGACACCGCGTCGCCTCGCGTCCCCTCCACGCGCAGCGAGCGGATCTCCCGCATCGCGTGCTTCGCCTGGCAGTCCGAGGCCCGGAACGCGGAGAAGTCATGGCGCCCCTCCAGCACCCGCGCCGCGCGTCGCATGGCCTCCACGTCCAGCGGCGCGAACACCTCCCAATGCGTGTCCCGACGAAGCGGTGAGCGCGTGGGCCGGTTGCTGACGCGATAGCGGTAGCGCTTGCCTCGCGACCAGCGGCGCGGGTCGAACTCCGCGGGGACCTCCTCGGCCGCCACCACGGCGATGTCCGAGGGCAGCATCCCGTTGAGCCCCATCCGGTAGGCCTTCAGCGGGAGCACGCGCGCGGTGTCGAAGCAGGCCACCTGCCCCTCGGCGTGAACGCCCGAGTCCGTGCGGCCCGCCGAGTTCACGACCACGGGCTCGCCCAGCAAGCGGGCCAGGGTGTCCTGCATCACGGCCTGGATGGAGGGCCCATTGGGCTGCATCTGCCAGCCCACGTAACGGGTGCCGTCGTATTCGAGCGTCAGTTTCAATCGCGGCATGGGCGCTCAGCGGTACTTCAGCCATGCCTCCAGCAGCTCGGCCACCATGCGGCCGGCGGGCACGCCGTGCTTGCGCGCCAGCGCCTCCAGGGATTCGGACAGCGCGGGGCTCAAGGGCACGGCCAGCATGCGCGGCTCGGTGCGCTCCTCGTGAGACCAGGGCACTGGCTCGGCCGCGGCCTCCACCGGAGCGGGCTCGACCACCGAGGGGGCCGTGGGCGTCTCGGGGACGGGCGCTTCCTCCAATGGCGGGACGACCTCCAGGGCCGGCGCCTCGGCCGCGGGCGCGTCCGCCACCGCGGCCACGACCTCGGACAGCTCCAGCGCCTCCTCGGAGGTCGGCGCCGAGGCCTGACGGCTCGCGAGCCGCCGCTGCTCTTCGGCCAGCTCATCTTCGAAGAGCTGCTTGATGAAGTTGGCGAGGTGCAGCGGCGTGGGCGTGAACTCGTACGCGTCCAGGAACGCATCCAGGTCCCGCTGGAGGTCCGCGGCCGTCGCGTAGCGGCGGTCCCGGTCGCGGTCCAGGGCCTTCATGAGGATGGCTTCCACGCGCTCGGGCAGGTCCTCGCGGAAGTACGAGGGCGCGTAGATCTTCCCCTCGGTGATGCTGCGCATCACCGCCACGTCCGTCTCGCCCGTGAAGAGCTTGAAGCCCGTGAGCCACTCGTAGAGCACGGTGCCCAGCGAGAAGATGTCGCTGCGGCAATCCACGGGGCGACCCAGGCACTGCTCCGGGCTCAGGTAGCTGAGCTTGCCCTTGATCTCCCCGGTGCGCGTCTGCTCCACCTGCGTGGTGGCCTTGGCGATGCCGAAGTCGAGCACCTTCACCGAGCCATCGAACGAGACGACGATGTTCTCTGGCGTCACGTCGCGGTGCACGATGTTCAGCGGGTTGCCGTACAGGTCCACCTTCTGGTGGGCGTAGTGCAGGCCCGCGCACACGCACGAGGCAATCTTCAGCGCGTACACCATGGGGAAGGGAATCCCCAGGGACTCGGCCTTGGGCACCACCCGCCGCATGTCGCGGCCGGAGACGTACTCCATGGCGATGAAGTGGCTCTCGGCGATCTTCCCCAGGTCGTGGATCTGCACGATGTTGGGGTGATTGAGCTGAGAGGCCAGCCGCGCCTCGTTGAGGAACATCTTCACGAAGGCGGCGTGCTTGGACAGGTGGGGCCGGATGCGCTTGATGACGACGGGCGTCTCGCGGCCCTGCTTGTCCGTCTGATGGGCGAGGAAGATCTCCGCCATGCCGCCCACGGCAATCCGGTCAATGAGCCGGTACTTGCCGAAGCGGCCGGCGTCGCGCTGCTGCGATGCGGCGGAAGGCATGACTGGAGGCACTGTAACCGCGCCCGGCCCGGCGACGCTAACGAAGTTGGACGACGTGCACCTTCAAGGCCGGCTCCTCGCCCTCTGGCGAGGGGAAGTCCAACGCGGAAGGGCCGAGCGACCCCACCCCTCGCCCCGCCCGCCCCGCGAGCGCCACCCCCTCCGCGACCATCGCCTCGAAGCGCCGCGCGGGCAGCCCCGCGTGGTTGCAGCAAGCGACCAACCGGCCTCCGGGCGCCACCAGCCGAGCGGCGGACTCCGCCAACTGCGCGTAGTCGCGCGCGGCGGAGAAGCGGGTCGTCTTCGTGGTGGAGAACGACGGAGGGTCCGACACCACGAGGTCGAACGTCTCTCCCTTCTTCGCCAGCCGCTTGAGCCACTCGAAGACGTCGCCAGCGATGTAGTCGTAGCGGTCCACCGGCTGGCCATTGAGGCGTGCGTTCTCCTCGCCCCACTCCAGCACCCGGCGGCTCGCATCGATGTTGAGCGCGCGCGTCGCGCCTCCAGCGAGCGCCGCCACTCCGAACGCGCACGTGTACGCGAAGAGGTTGAGCACCGTGAGGCCACGCGCCTGCTCTCGCAGCCACACGCGCGTGTCGCGCATGTCCAGGTACAGGCCCACGGACAGCCCTTGTCCCGGCTGGATGAGGAAGGACAGTCCGCCCTCCTTCGCGACCCAGGACTCACGCGACTCGCCCCGCGCGGCCTGCTCCGGCGCGAGCGCATCCTTCGCCACATTGGCGAGCACGCGCGCCTCGCGAGGGCGGCGCTTGAGGTACAGCGCACGCGGCGCCCAGGCCTCCATCGCCGCGTCGAGCAACGCCGACTCCTCCTCGGGCGTGAAGTCCCGATAGAGGCTCACCACGCACAGGTCCTCGAAGACATCGGCCGTCACGTCCGGCACGCCATCGGCGCCAGCGTTGAGCAACCGGAAGGCGGAGGTGCGCGGGTCGGACAGCAGGGGCCCGCGTCGAGCACGGGCCGCGCGAAGCACATCAGCGAGGCCAGGAGGAAGTGCGCTCATACCCCGCCATACGACGGGAGCCGCGCCCGGGTCCACACACGCGCGAGCGCTTCCGCCGCGGCACGGGAGAGCTCCACATAATCGGAGCCAAGGAGCTGCCCTTCGCGCACGCACACCCGGCCGTGCACGATGGTCCACGCGACGCGCGAGTGCGCGACCTGTCCCAGCAGGTGCGGCGAGTAACCCGTCTCCGGATCCGCGGCGGGCACTGCGTCATACACGACGAGGTCCGCGAGCCCCCCCTCCTCCACGGCGCCCGATGGCGCCCCGAAGATGCGGGTGCACAGCTCGGCGGGCCCGCTGACGAGCAGGTGCGCCAGCGAGCTGTCCGGGTCCAATAGTCGCCCGGTGCGCGCGATGTGCAGCACCCCGACCGTGGCCGCGAGCAACTCCTCCTGAAGCGTGCCGTGCCCGCCCGTGCCCAGGCCCACCAGGTGGAGCTTGGACAGGACGGCCTCCATCGGATCGCCGCCATGCTCCAGCGTGCGAGTGCCCCGAGGCGTGAGCGCGACGAACGTCTCCGTCGCCGCGAGCCGCTCCGCGTCGGCGTTGTCCACCACGCGCGCATAGCCCGCGATGGCATGCGGACCCAGCAGCCCGAGCGACTCCAGCCGGGGCACCACGCGACGACTGAACTGCGCATACGTCGTGGTGAGGTCGTCCTCGCTCTCCGCGAGGTGGAACAAGGTGAACGCGCCCAACTCCTCACGCAGGCGCGCCAGCCGAGTGAGGAACGCATCCTCGGCGGTGTAGGACGCATGGAAGCCCAGCACGCCGCGAACCAGCGGATGCGTCAGGTAGCGACGCGCGAAGTCCGCGTTGGCCTCCAGTTGAGCCTCGGCCGCGGAGGGCCCGTCCAGGCTGTGGGTGGAGTGACCCGTCACCAGACGCAGCCCGAGTTGCTCCGCGGCACGCGCCTGCGCGGCCAGCGCTCCGGCCACATCCGAGGGGCACGCCAGGTGCTCAACCACCAAGGTGATGCCCTCGCGCAGCGCTCTCGCCGCGGCGAAGCGCGTGAGCGCCTCCACGTCCTCGGCGGTGACGTGCGCCGCCACGTGGCGCATCCGGCCCAGGCGCGAGCGCGGCAGCCGCAGCAGGAAGTCGCCATTGGGGGGCAACAGCTGGCCGTTCACGAGGTGGGAGTGACAATCCACCAACCCCGGCGCGACGAGGCGCCCACGACAGGCCACCTCCCAGTCGCCGGGCAGCACGGGCACCTCGGCATCGGGCGCCACGCGGCGGATGAGGCCTCCCTCCACCACCACGGCCATGCCGGTACGGACCCGACCATCTGCGCGGAACACGGCGCAGTTCTTCAGCAACAGGCGGCCTTCCATGGACGCTCGCGTCTTAGCATGGGCCCCCTGGGGAAATATCGACTCGCCGCAGGTGGGGGCGGCCTTTCGTGGGGTGGGTCACGTCGTGCCCGGTTGGTGCCTCCGGATGCGTCCCGTCTTCTTCCGGACACCTCGGGCGCGGTAGCCTGCGCCCACATGCGGAAGCGGTTCCTTCTCCTCCCCGGGCCGGCGGCACTCGTGGCGCTCTGGCTCGTCACGAAACTCGGGCTGTCGCCCCTCAAGAACTACGACCTGTTCTTCCACCTCGCGGGCGGCCGCTTCGTGCTGGAGCACGGATTCACGCGGGTGGATCCTTTCAGCCTCACTGGCACGGCGGGCTGGGTGCCGCACGAGTGGGGCTTCGGGGTCGCGTGCGTGCTGCTCGTCAAGCTGCTGGGCGCCGCGGGCCCCGCGCTCTTCGTCTCCGGACTGGTCGCCGCCAACGTGCTCGTGCTGTGGGGCGCGCTGGGCCGCGCCGCATCGGGACCGCGCGGGCTGCTCGCGGTGGCCACGCTCGCAGCGGTGCTCGCGGTGCAGTCACCTACCTGGCCGCAAGAGCGGCCCTACCACCTGGGTCACCTCCTCTTCGCGTTCGCGGTGATGGCCGTGCTGGCCTGGCGCGCTGGCAATGACCGCGTGCTGTGGGCCTTTCCCGTGCTGGGCGTCCTGTGGGCCAACGTGCACGGAAGCTGGCTCTTGGGCCCCGCGCTGCTCGGAGCCACGGCCGTGGGACAGGCGCTGGACGTCCCCACGCCGGAGTCACGCCAGCGCTCCGTGAAGGCCCTGGGCTTCTGCGTGGCGATGTTCCTGGCCGCGGGCCTGGGCCCGGATGGCACGGCCATCTACCTCTACCCGCTGCACCACTCGGTGCTGCCGTCCACGCAGACCATCGTCGAGTGGCGACCGCTCGACCTCGACATGGGCGCGAGTTGGGCATACCTCGCGCTCTTCGGTGCCACCCTCTTCGCCGTGGGTCAGGCGCCCACGCGCAAGGTGGCCAGCCTGCTGCCCACGTTGGTGCTCGGCATCGCCGCGCTCAAGGTGCAACGTCACGCGCCCTTCGCGGGCGTGCTGCTCGGACTTGCCCTGCTGGAGCACGCGGCCCGGTCCGAGCGACGGTTCGCCCTCCCCGACTCCGTGCGTCGGCTCTTTGAGGGCGTGGATCGTCGCGTGGCCACCTGGAGCGCCGAGGCGCGAGGGAACGTGTGGCCAGCGGTGGTGCTCGCGGGGCTCGTGACGGTGCACGCGCGCACGCCCCTGCCCATTGAAGCAGGCGTGCGGCACGCCACCATCCCGCTGAAGGTCTTCGAGGCGCTGCGCAAGCTGCCGCCCGGCAAGGTGCTCAACCGGTTCGTCATCGGCGGCCCCATCTCGTACTTCGCGGGCGCAGACTACAAGGTCTTCATCGACAGCCGGAACGACCCCTTCCCCATGGCCATCCATGACGACTACGAGCGGCTCGTCTGGTCCGAGCCCGGCTGGGAGGACGTGCTCACGCGCTACGACCCGGACTATCTCGTCTGGGACACGGTGAATCCGGGCAACATCCTGCTCGACCATCTGCGCACGCGCGGCGGCTGGCGCGAGGCCTCGCGCGATGGCGAGTATGTGCTCTGGATTCGCGACCGCGCCGCCACGGCGACGCCGCCGTGATGTCCCTCCGCGACGCTCAGCGCGACGCACCGGACGGCGGGCGAAAGACGTAGAGCACCAGCCCACCGTTCGCCTCGGCGCGCACCTGCGCCGCGCGACGCAGCACCCAGAGCTGGCCCGCCTTCACGGGTCGAGCCTCCGGCGCCGTCAGCGTCCCCATGCCCCGCGCCACGTAGAGCACCACGGGCTGCTCGAGCGTCGCGGTCAGCGCATGCTCGCCACGCTCCAGCAGCAGGCTCGACATGTGCCCATCGAGCACAGGCAACGGCTCCTCGCGCGACGCCTCCCCGCTCGCACGGAGCGCCGCGAGCGCGGCGTCCGGGTCGAAGGCAAAGGGCTCGCGGCCCTGCTTCATCCGCGCGTCATCCGCGTCCACGTACAGGTTGCCGTCGAAGTGGGGCGTGGCGAAGACGAGGTTGCCCAGGAACTGCTCCGCCGAGGGATTGCGCCACTCATGGCCCGTGAAGGGCGGCGAGCCGATCAGCTCACCGGGCCGCCGCGGAGACCTGAGTTCGATGAGGGCATCATCATGCCCCCACACCTGCCGCACGAGGGCCTGCCCCGCGGCAATCACGGTCGCCTCGTGGGTGCCTCGGTGGATGTGCAGAGGACACGTCTGCCCCTTGCCCATGGCATGCAGATGCACGGTGGCGCTGTCTCCGTAGAAGTACGTCTCCGAGACATCCGCCGCGCTCGGGTTGTGCCGAGCCAGCGCCTCGAAGCGCGCCGGCACGTCGAACACCTCCACGTCGGGATCCGCAGCGGTCGCCATGGCCCGCCGCACCGCGCCGAGCACGCCCAGGAGCGACAGCGACAGCACGACCACCAGCCCGCGGTACAGCCAGAGGCGGCGATTCAACGAAACGAGGGCATCGGGGACGGGCGTGCTCACAAGGCACGCATCCTAGCCGTCACCTCGCGCGCCATGGCCCCAAACGAAAATGGCAGGCGCCTCGAGAGAGGCACCTGCCATTCGTGCAACGAACACCTGAGAAATCAGTAGGTGTTGTTGTGACCGAAGTCCTTCATGGTCTTCTTGTTCAGCGTGTCGTTGGACTTCTGACCCGTGTTGTCCACGTTGTCCTCGCCGGCGAGGGCCGCGGCCGAGGCACCGAACAGCTTGCGGATGTTGTCGCCGAACAGCGTGATCACGCCGATGGCGGCGATCGCGATGAGGGCAACGATGATGATGTACTCGGTCATACCCTGACCACGCGACTTGCGCAGCTGGGTCTTCTTGCTGAGGGCCTTCATGGAAGCTCCCGGGTTGAAGCGGTGGAGTTGCTCACCCTGAGCTGCCAGGGTTCGAAACGCACAGTAGAGGGATCCCACTTCCACCTCCATCCGTCATCGGGAGGATGGGGAGAAAATCTAGGAATTCCGGGCCAGTTGCCCCACTCGGCCCGCCGCCCAGGCCATTTCAGGGGCCAGAAGGGGCCGCCACGGGCTCCGTGGCGGGCGCGCAGGCGGTGGCCGGCAGGGCCTCGCAGAGCGAGCGCAGGGCGGCCGCGAGCGGAGCATATTCCGGGTGGGCGCGCGAGACATCTCGGCCCAGGGCCACGGCATCGGCGGTCTGTTGGGGCGTCCAGACGGTGCGCTGGGCCCAGATCTGCGCCGCGATCAGCTTCAGGTACGCCGTCACCAGCTCGGGCTCCCGGCCCCCCTTCTCCACCTCTGGAACGAGCAGCGAGGCAGCCAGCGTGAGGTCCTGCTGGGCCAGGGCGGCCTTGGCCAGCGCCACGGCCGCATCGCGGCTCTCGGGCGCGAGCGTATGCCAGAGCGTGGCCACGCCACGCACCAACGGATCATTCGCGGCGTGGAATCGCTCGATGTTGCGCGCCAGGCCCGCCACCTGCTCGGCGGTGGGCGGGTGCGCGCGCACGTAGTCGTGGATGAACAGGCGGGGGCCGCCATCCGGCGCGCGGCGCTCGTCCTTCACGCGCACGTCCAGGTTGCCCACGAAGAAGGCAATGGGCGAGGCGTACTCGAGGAGGTTGTGATCATCCGTGTTGATGGGGCCCGGCCCCGCGAACTCCAGCTGCCCCGCCTCGCTGTGCACCTGCTTGGACAGCAGCGCGAAGACGTCGCGGATGTCCACGCGGTCCAGGTCGGCCTTCGGCTCGGGGCGGCTCATCCGCTCGGCCACGCGCGCGGCGTCGAAGGTGATGGGCTTGCGGCTCGCCACCAGGATGAGGTCCTGCGGGCCCAGCCACGTCGTCGCATGCGGGAAGGTGTCGCGCAGCGTCCGGATGACCAGCTTGATGAGCTCTTCGTTGCTCTCGTAGGTGTGGATCCACTGCACGAGCACACCGTCGTCCGAGAGGTGCTGATCCACCGTCTGGAAGAAGTCCCGCGTGAAGAGTCCGGACACGCCCGCCACCCACGGGTTGGACGGCACGCTCACCACGAGGTCGTACTTGCGCGGCGCCAGCGCCATGAACGTCTTGGCGTCGTCGATGTGCACGTGCGTGCGCGGATCATCCACCGCGTTGCGGTTGTCCGCCTTGAAGAGGCGCGCGGCGTCGATGACCGCGGGGGAGATCTCCACCATGTCCAGCCGCTCGATGGGATGCGCCAGCACGCTGCCCGCGGTGATGGCGGCGCCCGCGCCGACGAGCAGCACGTTCTTGGGGTCGCGCGGGTGCAGCAGCACGCCCAGGTGCCCGGCCACCACCTGCGTCTCCACGTCGCTGCCGTTGGAGGCGTCCACCTTCCCGTTGAGCTTCATGAAGCGCAGGTGGTCGGGCGGATAGTCGCCCACCAGGACCGTGGCGAACGTGTCGTCGCGATAGAAGACCGGGCGGATGTCGCGCTCGGTGTCCGCCACCAGCTTCGCGTAGCTCTCGGGCGGCTTCTGGTGCACGCGGATGGCGGCGATGGCGCTCAGCCGCACCGGCCATCCGTGCATGCTCCCCAGCACGACGACGGCCAGCACCGCCGTCGCGGCCACCGGCCACAGCGCGCGACCCTGGCCTCCACCACGAAGGCCCTCCACCTTCGCGCCCGGCGCGGCCCCGTAGGCCAGCCCCGCGGCGAGGAGGTTCGCCACCACGCCCGCGACGAAGTTGCCCTCCATGCCCCACCACGGCATGAGCAGCAGGCCGCCCAGCGCGGAGCCGGTGATGGTGCCCACCGTGTTCCACAGATAGACGCCACCCAGCTGACGCCCCACCTCGGACACCTTCGCCGTGGCCACGCGCGCCACGGCGGGGAACGCCGCGCCCATGAAGAAGGTGGGCGCGAGCAACACCGCGCAACAGAAGGCGAACGTGAGCACCTGGAACACCGGCCACGTGTCAATCGAGCGCGACAGCATCCACTGCGCCTGGCGGAACAGGTGCGGCAAGCGCACGTACAGCGGCAGCGCCACGCAGACGCTCACCACCAGCGCCACCTGCATCCGCCCGAAGAGGCGCAGCGAGTCCACGCCCTCGCGGCGCATCATCAGCCAGAAGCTGCCCAGGCCAATGCCCAGGATGAACGCGGTCAGGATGAGCGTGAAGGCATACGTGGAGGCGCCCAGCACGATGGACAGCAGGCGGATCCACGTCACCTGGTACAGCATCGACGTGAAGCCAGACAGCAGCACGCCCACCAACGCGGCGCGCACCGCCGTCCGTGGATAGGCGACCTCGGTCTCCCCTTCCGAACTCGGTGCGGACTCTCCCGGCCGCAGCGCAGGGGGCGTGGTCCGAGCCAGGGCCAGCGCGGCCAGCGCCAGGAGGATGTTGAGGCCCGCTGCCAGCGTGGCCGAGGCGGACAGGCCAATGACTGGCACCAACCGCGTGCCCGCCACGAACGCGCCCACCGCCGCGCCCAGGCTGTTGACCGCGTACAACCGTGCCAGCTCGCGCCGCACCCCCGCGAGGCTCGCCGCGAAGTGCCGCACCAGCGCGGGCAGCGTTCCGCCCATCAGCAGCGTGGGCACCACCAACGACAGCGCCGCCACGAGGAGCCGAGGCCCGGCCCGCAGCCCCTCGGGGACGCTGGGCGCCACCGCGAGCCAGAGCGCCCCCAGCGCGCGCAGCACCGAGGGGAACGCCAGCGCATAGAGGCCGACTCCGAGTTCCAGCAGTCCGTACAGGGCCAGGGGGCTCTTCACCCGGTCCGCTGTCCGCCCGAAGACAGATGCCCCCAGGGCCAGCCCGCCCATGAACGTAGCCAGGACAACGGCATGGGCTTGTCCGCTGTTCCCCAGCACATTCCCGAGGTACTTGGACCAAACCAATTCGTATACCAGTGCGGTCGACCCCGACAGGAACAAGAGGGCGGCCACAAGGTTCTTCGGGAAACGCGTGGATCCAGACATGGGGACAGCGAGGAAGCTTACTCGGTATGTTCCAGACCCACCAATGAACTCCCACCTCCTTCAGGTCGCACGGCTCGCCTGGTCCCCAGGTCTGCGGGTCACGCGCGCCGAGGGCGACACCACCACCGTGCTGCGCCGGACCAGCGCGGACTTGATGGACCGTCCGCTCCATGTGGCGCTGGGCGTGAGCGCCGAGCGCGCCCGCGAGCTGGACGCCCGCGCCCGCGAGAACCGCGGCGCCGTGGAGTTCGCCGCCACGCACCTGGGCGAGCAGGAGCCCTCCTTCCTCCGGCTGGTCCTGGGCCTGGTGGAGGGAGAAACCAGCGCGGGTGTGATGGACCTGGGGACCGTGCTGGAGGGCGCCCCACCCGTTCAAATCTCCCGGCTGTCCTCCTCGCTCAGCCACGAGATTCGCAACCCGCTGTCCTCCGTGAAGATGGCCGTGCAGACACTGGCCCGCAACACCACGCTGGGAGACCGCGACCGGCGGCGCCTCACCATCGCCAACCGGGAGATTCGCACCATGGAGCGCATGCTGTGGCTCCTGTCCGAGTACGGCCGCGACACCACGCCCAACTTCGAGTCACAGCCCCTGCGCACGGTGCTCCAGGAGGCCAACGCCATGGTGGCCCCCGAGCTGGCCGAGCGCCGCATCGAGCTGGAGGTGGACGAGGAGCCGGACCTGCCTCGCGTGCGAATGGACGGCTCGCGGCTGCGGCCCGTGCTCGCGCAGGTGCTGCTCAACGTGGCCATGGGGCAACCGGAGGACAGCCGCATGCACGTGTCGCTGCGCCAGGGGGGACCCGGCCGCGTGCTCATGGTGCTCAAGGACCCCGCCGCCGCCCTGCCCCCCGAGGAGCGGGGCTCCCTCTTCGAGCCCTTCGGCACCCGACTGGCGCGCGGCGCCGGCCTGTCCCTGGCCGCGCTTCGTCGCGTGATGATGAGCCAGGGCGGCGACGTGAGCGCCGAGGGGGGCGCGGAGCCGGGGATGGTGTTCACGCTGACCTTCGCCGCCTGAACCGCCCATGGAGACCCTCCTCATCGTCGACGACGACGTCTCACTGCTCGAAACCCTCACGATGCACTTCGAGGACATCGAGCAGGACGGGCAGCCGCGCTATCAGGTCGTCACGGCGACCAACGCGTCGGCGGGGCTGACGGCCGCGCAGGAGTGTCTGCCCAGCGTGGTCATCCTCGACATGATGCTCCCGGACCGCACGGGCCTGGAGATCATCGAGGAGATGAAGGGCCTGTGCGGCGACGCGCGCATCATCCTCGTCACCGCCTACCACGACATGGAGACGACCATCCGGGCCATGAAGGCCGGTGCGTTCGACTACATCCACAAGCCGTTCCCGGACCCCGCCGCGCTCGACCTCGTGGTGGAGCGCGCGCTCGAGTACCGGCAGCTCTCGCGCCGCGCGGATGAGGTCAACCGCGAGAACGCCGCCGTGCGCCTGGGCGACATCGTCGGCACCAGCGGCTCCATGCAGCAGCTCGTCAAACAGATTGGCAAGGTGACGAGCAGCGCCGCCACGGTGCTGATTACTGGCGAGAGCGGCACCGGCAAGGAGCTCATCGCGCGCGTCATCCACAACTACTCCTACGACGAGGCGCGGCCGTTCATCGGCATCAACTGCTCGGCCATCGTGGACACGCTGCTGGAGAGCGAGCTGTTCGGCCACGAGAAGGGCGCCTTCACCGGCGCCACCACGGGCAAGCCCGGCAAGTTCGAGGTGGCCGAGGAAGGCACCGTCTTCCTCGACGAGATTGGAGACATGTCGCTCATGCTCCAATCCAAGCTCTTGCGCGTGCTCCAGGAGCGCGAGTTCGAGCGCGTGGGCGGCGTCAAACGCATCAAGCTGCGCGCGCGCGTCATCGCCGCCACGCACCGCACGCTCGCCGAAGAGGTGGAACAGAACCGCTTCCGCGAGGACCTCTATCAACGCCTCAAGGTCATCACCCTCCAGATTCCTCCCTTGCGCGAGCGACGTGAGGACATCCCCCTCCTGGTGAAGCACCTGCTCGAGCGCATCAACGAGAAGGTGCACAAGCGCGTCACCCGCGTGCCCACCGAGGTCATGGAGCGCCTCACCCTCCTGCCCTGGCGCGGCAACGTGCGCGAGTTGGAGAACGTGCTCACCCGCGCCGTGGTGCTCGCCCCCGGCGATGTCCTGCGCGGAGACGACCTGCCCGCGCTGGAGCCCACCACCCCGCCCGAGCCCGGCCGCCTTGCGGCCCCCATGTTCGCCGCCCCCGCCGTGGACGATGTGAGCCTCATCCCCACGCTGGAAGAGGCGGAACGACAGCTCATCGCCCGCGCGATGGCCGTCACCAAGGGCCACAAGGGTCGCACCTGCCAGATTCTTGGAATCAGTCGCCCCACCCTGGAGCGCAAGCTTCAAAAGTACGGCCTTGCACAGAGCCAGGGGCCACAGGTGCCGCCGTCCCCCTGACGGCCGCCTGCTGAACACTGTCCCCCCTTCGACAGTCCGGCCCATCGATTGAACATTTCGTTCAATCTGATCAGACTGTTTGAACGTTCTGTTTCAGGTTTTGGACACGGAAATGAGGGAGATCCGGGGCTGTAGCGCTAAGTACCCGCCATTCCTGGATGTGTTCCCTCGGCAGCACTTTCAATCCGCTTGGCACATTCCTTGGAGAAGGCACTTCCCATTCGCCGGCCAGCGAGTTGGCGGGCTGCCTTTCCCCCATTCTCAGGAGTGAATGCCATGCACGGATTCAACCGCCCTCTGGGCCCCATCGGTTCCAATGTCGTGGCGCCGCTGCAAGCGACCAGCTCCGGGATGATGGTCACCGCGAACAAGCTGGTCCCCGGCCAGGAGGCCATCGACTTCAAGGGGTACTTCAAGGTCGAGTCGTTCCCGCACAACTCGACCATCTACCGGCCCGGCGACAACACGGACCGCGTCTACCTGCTGAAGTCCGGCCGCGTGCGCCTCATGCGCATCGGGAAGAATGGCACCCGCTCGGTGGTGTCCATCCTTCGCCCCGGTGACTTGTTCGGCGAGCTGTTCCGTCCCGAAGGCACGCCCATCGAGGAGATGGCCATCGCCGCGGGTGAGGCCGAGGTCTGGAGCATCGAGGGCCGCGACTTCCGCGCCCAACTCGAAGCCCGTCCCGCCCTCGCGGTGGACGTGGTCCGCGCCTACGCCGAGCGCGTGCGTGCCCTGCGCAAGCGCGTGCTGGGCCTGACCTTCAAGGAAGTGCCCGCGCGACTGGCGGACACGCTCCTCACGCTGGTGGAAGCCCACGGCGAGCGCTGCCCGCACGGCGGCGAGACGGACCTGCGCGGCATCACCCAGCAAGACCTCGCGGACCTGGTGGGCGCCTCGCGCTCGTTCGTGTCCACGCTCATCAACGAGATGAAGCGCGAGGGCGTGCTGGGCAACGTGGGCCGCATCCTCTGCGTGCGCGACCAGAAGGCGCTGCGGAAGATCGCCTCGAAAGAGAAGTAGCCGCACCCGCGTCGGGCGAGGGCTTCAGAACGTGAAGCCCAGTCCGAGGTAAGGGCCGAACAACCGTTCGCGGTGCGCGACACCATCCATCTTCCCCGCGTCATCGAGGAAGAGACCGCGCACGCCACCGCGAAGCACCAACCCTCCGGCATGCAGCGCGAGCCCGGCCTCGCCATCCACCTGGCGATGCGGGAAGGGCGTCGCCTGCGCGCGGGCTTCCAGGTCGAGCGGCCCCACGACACAGCCCTCGAAGGAGAGCCCCACGCTGGGCCCGATGAAGGTGACGTCCGGGCCGTGCGCGGTGCTGATGCCCGCCTCGGCGCGCAACCGCGCCTGCGGGATGGCCACCAGCGCCCACGCGACATGGACCTCCGAGACGGAGATGGCGTCCGAGCCGCTCGAGCCGTCATCCCCCTTCAGGAAGAGGCGAACGAGCCGCGCGTCCACGCCGAAGTAGCGCCCATCCACGCCCAGGAAGTAGTCCGCGCCCCTCCCCTGCCGAGACATGAGCAGGGCCTGGGCCCCCATGCGCACGGAGATGGGAGCGGCGTGGCGTTGATCCGAGATGACGCCCGCGGGCAGCTCGCCGTTCGGTGACACCGACGGGTGGTTCCCGGACTGCGCGATGATGAAGACGAGGTTGCGCACCAGCAGCTCGACCATGAAGCCGGCGATCGCGCTGCCGATATCGCCGCCGCCCCCGTCATCATCGTCACGAGCGGGTTCGACGACATCCTCGTCCGAGGACACCGTCTCGCGATGAGGCGTCTTCGCGGGCTCATCCTCGGTGCCTATCGCGGTGGCCGCATGCGTGGGCTTCTCGGACTTGGACTCGTCCGAGCGCTTGCCGAAATCAGCCCGAGCGGGAGCAGCGACGAGCACTCCAGAGAGGAGGCCCGCGCACCACGCTGCCTTGGGGAACCGCATGTTCGCCTCGTGCGTGCGGCGCACTCCGGCCAGCGCCCCGCGCTCCGCTGACATAACACGCTCCGTCCCTGAGGAATCCAAGACGCGGCATGTCATCCAGGCTCGCGGGTGCTGGCTATAGTGCCCACGCCCCATGACGCCTTCCCCCGCGGTCCCCGCTCCTTCTCTCTCCCGGCCAGGTTTCGCCCGCGCGTTGGATGGGTTCATTCCCGTGGTGGGTCTGCTCGGACTGCTCGCGATGGGCCTGTTCTACCGAGCCCATCCGGAGTTGGAGCCCATCCGCTCGGATGGATACGGGCACTACCTCTACCTGCCCGCGGTCTTCGTGCAGCACGACCTGTCGATGCGCACCGAAGTCGCCGAGTGGGGCGAGAACTGGGACCCCAACATCGGCCTGACGGAGGATCCTCGCACGGGGCGATACCTGAACCGGTTCCCACCGGGGCAGGCGCTGCTCATGTTGCCCGCGTTCCTCGTCGCGCATGCCTATGCCTCCGTGACAGGGGGCGTGCCGGATGGCTTCTCCACGCCCTATCAGGTGATGGCGGCCCTCAATGGATGGCTGGCGTTGTTGGTGGGATTGGCGCTGCTTCGACGTGCGCTGTCCGCGCTGTTCTCGCCGGGCGTGGTGCTCGCGACGTTGGCGGCGGTGACGCTGGGCACCAACCTGTTCCACTACGGCACGTACGACGCCATCTTCAGCCACGTCTATTCGTTCGCGCTGTTCGCGGCACTGCTCGTCGTGTTGCCGGAGTGGTATCGCGAGCCCACCGCGCGTCGCTCGGTGGTGCTGGGATTGGTGGCGGGGTTCATCGTCCTGGTGCGCAATCCCAACGCCGTGGTGCTGCTGCTCGTCCCGTTGTACGGCGTGGTGGATGGAGCGACGCAGCGAGCGCGATTGGCTTTCTTTCGCGCGAACGCGCGGCAGGTGGCGCTCGTGTCGCTCGCGTTCCTCGCCGTGGTGGGCGTCCTGATTGCGTACTGGCACTTCGTGACGGGGGCCTGGCTGGTCTACTCGTATCGCGGCTACGGGTTCCGCTTCGACCATCCGCAGGTGCTGCCGGTGCTGTTCAGCGTGCGCAAGGGACTCTTCTTCTGGGCCCCCGTGTGGCTGTTCGCGGTGGCGGGGTTCGGCAAGGCGCGTGAGCAATTGGAGCCCTACGTGCTGCCGGTGTTCCTCTTCTTCCTCCTGCACACGTTCCTGGTGGCGAGCTGGTGGCATTGGCCCTACGGCGGCAGCTTCGGGCATCGCGCGTACACGGAAGCCAGCGCGCTGTTCGCCCTGGGCCTCGCGGGCCTGTTCACGAGCCTGCGACGTCCGGCATCTCGCGCCATCGTGGGCGGACTGACGGTGGGGCTGGTGCTGCTCCAGTGCTTCCTCATGGTGCAGTACTGGCGCAACGTGCTGCCGCCGGACCGGACCACGTGGGCGAAGTACCAGAGCCTCTTCGTGCCGGGCCCGTGAGGGACGCGTTGTCGTCTATGATGGGGCGCGCATGTCCTCGTCCATCCCCGCCCCGGCCCTCCGCGAGCCCGCAGCCCCCGCGTCCGTGCGCTTCACCGGACTGTGGCTGTTCTCGCCGCGAATGGACGTCAGCCTGTTGCTCCTGCCCGCGCTGCTGACGCTCTTCTGCGTGTGGCTGGCGAAGCTTACGGGTGAAGGGCCGCTGGGCTTCTCACGGGCCATCGGACAGTGGACCTCGCAGTACGTGCTGCTCAATGGCACACACGTCATCCTCACGTTCCTGCTGCTCGGCACGCGGCGCGAGCTCTTGCACACGACGCCCACGCAGCCTCGGCTCCTGGTGGGCGGAGCCGCGGTCGTGTTCGCGCTCACGGCCTCGCTGCTCTGGTACGCGGGCGAGCACGCGCCACGTTTGGACCTGATGCTCGCGGCGACCATTCACATCTTGGCGGTGCACCACACGTTGTCCCAGGTGAAGGGCATCTGGGCCCTGCACGGCCTGCGAGCCCGCACGGCGGGAGCCCCGCCCCTCTCCGAAGCCGAGCGCCGCATGCAGCGCAACTTCGTCCCCGTGGCGCTGCTGTTGATGATGGCGCGCTCGTTGGCGGTGCCGCTGTCGGCAGCGAAGGGCTCGGCGCCCATGGTGAACATCGGGCAGGCCGAGGGTGGCAGCCTCCCCTACGCGACGACGTGGGTCCTGCTGGCGGCCTGGATTGTCTTCGTGGGCGTGCTGGTGAACTCGATGCGTGGCGCTGGAGGGTCCAGCGGTCCGCGCCGCCTGTATGTGTTGGGGCACGCGTCGGTGGTCGCCGTGTACCTCGTGTGGCCCACGTGGGGCGCCATCCTGAGCGCGGGCATCCATGGGCTGGAGTACTTCTTCCTCACGGGGCGGATGATGGAGCCCACGGCGAAGGAGTCCGATGCAAGGCTGCGCGGCGCCGGCGTCTGGGCGGCCATGATGCTCGTGATGCTGCCCATCATCCTGGTGGGCGTGGCGAACAGCCCGTTCATCCCCTTGGTGGACCGGAGCACGAACGGCGCGGCGACGGAGTTCCTGCTGCGGCAGCAACCGCTGTGGTCGCTGGGCGTCATCGTCACGAACGCCATCGTGCTGGCGCACTACTTCTCGGATGCGTTCATGTTCCGCTTCCGGATTCCTCGCGTCCGCGAGGTCACCCTCGGGCGACTCGGCTTGGGCTGAGACCTCCAGTCAGCCGAGCGCAGACGCGTCGTCCACGGCGCATGCGAATCCTTTCTGTGGAGACCACGCCATTCTTGGAATGGCGCTACCTGAACGCCGCGCCCCGAGGAGGAACCCGGGTGGAGCGACTTCCCCTGCTGCGAGGCTGGGTGGATGCCCTACCTCCGGGGGTGGATGCGCTGCTCGCGACCTCGGACTTGCAGGGCATGGCCACCAGCGCGCGCCGCGATGGCGCGGCGGCGCTCCTGGGCGAGTTCCTGGCCGACGAGGTGGCGATGCAGGGGGCAGCCGGCGAGCTGCTGACATGCCCTGGGATTTTCGGACCAACTGAAGATTGAGAAGATGCCGCTCCGGGTACAACGGAGGCAGGCGGTGAAGAAGAGTCGATTCAGCGAGGAGCAGATGGTCGCGATTCTGCGCGAGGCGGAGCGGACCTCGGTGCCGGAGACCGCGAAGAAGCACGGGGTGAGTGAGCCGACGGTGTACGCGTGGCGCAAGCGCTTCGGGGGCATGGACGCCAACGACACGAAGCGGCTGAAACAGTTGGAGGCGGAGAATGCCTGGTTGAAGAAGCTGCTGACCGAGCGGGACTTGGACATCGAGGTGCTGAAGGAAATCCAAGCAAGAAAATGGTGAGCGCGCTCGCGCGAAGGCAGGAGGTGGAGCATGCCCGCGCGATAGGGTTGTCCACCCGGCGAGCATGCAGGCTGCTGCGGGTGGCGCGCTCGGCACTGGGGTACGAGTCGCAGAAGGCACAGCGGGAGAATCCCGTGGTGGAGCGGATGCGTGAGCTTGCTCTGCAGTACCCGAGGTACGTCTACCGTCGCATCCGCATCTTCCTGGGGCGCGACGGGCACCCCATGTGTCCTGACAAGGCCTACCGACTCTGGAAGCAGGAGGGGCGTACCCGTCCGGATCTAGGCGTCGAGGAGTTGAGTGAGTCGGGACACCTCCATGCGTTCAAGGGGCGCGATGGAGGAGCGAATGACGAGACGAATTGGAGCCGCCGAGTGGCGGCGACTGGTGTTG
>NZ_JAHNZT010000036.1 GCF_019039035.1 Citreicoccus inhibens
TGGGTTTTTTATTGGGGTTTGTCATGGATAGTGTTATTTGTCCCTTGAGCATCGCGGGCACGCGGGCCACCTCGGATGCCGCCAGCTTGAACACCGGGCGTCCCACGAGCTGCGGGAAGCGCGCCTGCTGCTCGGCGCTCAACCCCGAGGTCGAGCGCGTCAGCGTCAGCGCCTCGCCTCCCACGACGCCCGTGCCCGAGAGGTGCATCGCGCCCGCGGGGTCGGTGTGCAGCCGCACCGTGGCGCCGTCCTTGAGCTGCTCGGGCTCCCACACGAGCGTGTCGCGGGATATCCAATGCGCGCGCGCCATCCGCAGGTCTCCCACGGGCTCACCCTCCACCTTCACGCGCAGCTTCTTGGTGGTGGCGCTCCATGAGAACGCGACCTCCGTGTCCGACGCAGGGACAGTGAATCCAATGTTCGAGCCATTGGGGACGCCATTGGCCCCGTAGTTGACCGTCCAACTCTCATCGAGCGCGACCTTCACCTGATAGGCGCCCACGGGCAGCGCCCGCGTGGTGAAGGTGTAGAGCCCGTCTCCGTCCGGGTCCTGCAACAGCGTGCGCAGGCAATCGGGCTTCCAGTCATCCGCGCAGCCGAGCGCCTTTTGCAGGCTCCCCGCCGCCACCGCGATGACCTGGCTGCGATTGCTCGTCACATAGTGTGTCTGGCCATCGAAGTAGAACTTCACCGGCCCCGCGGCGGACTGCGTGAGCACCACATCCGCGCCGCCGGGCCCGCCGTATGTCTGGGAGAGCGAGCCATCCAGCGCGACCTGGAAGTGCCACGTCCCCGCGGGCACCGTGAGCGTGCCCTGCCACATCGCATCGGACGCGTCATAGGCCAGGTCCGTGGCGGTGCAGCTCGCGTCGCGGTCTGTCGCGCAGCCCAGCTCGGTCTGCAAATCACCCACGACGGTGACGCGGGTGGGGGCAGCGGCCCACGTCGTCGCGGGCAGGAGGGGCGCGGCGACGAGCGCGCCCAGGGCGAGCGCTCGTGCCACGCGCGGATGCAAGAGAACGGATTTCAGGACGACCTCCAAGGCCCGCCGGCTTGAAATCGGGCCAGTCATGATTGACGGTAAAACTGGAAATTATTTCAACGCGGGGTCAGCTCTCTGGCGCCCTACCTGGATGCCGCGCTGCGTCGTGTGACGTGCTCGTCACTCAGAGGGGCGGGGCCGCCTGAGAGCGGAGTGGCCCGCCGCAAATGTTCCGCGAGAACTTCACCGGGATGGAATCTGTTCGGTACAGTGCGCCGCCCATGGCCGAACGCAGCTCTCGCCGGAAAACGAACGTTCCCCGGCGCCTCGGAAGGACCCGGCGCGTGCTTTCCGGCCTCGCAGCGGCGTGCCTGCTGGGGTGCGCCCATGGGGCCACTGAGTCCCTACCTACCCCGGTGGATGCCGCGCCGAAGGTGGCGCAGCCCGCCAGCGCATCGCGCCAGCCCGCGGCTGCGGAGCGGCGGTGGGCGGACGAGGTGCTGTACTTCGTCGTGCTGGACCGCTTCGCGGATGGAGACACCTCCAACGACGCGAAGGTGGATGTCTCGGCGCCCGGGGCCTTTCATGGCGGAGACCTGAAGGGGCTCACCGCGCGGCTGGATGAGCTGTCTTCCTTGGGCGTGACGGCGCTCTGGCTGACGCCGCTGGTGAAGAACATCGACGGGTTCGTCACGGGCGCGGGCTTCCCGGACTGGGGCTACCACGGCTACTGGGCGGATGACTTCCACCAGGTGGATCCGCGCTTCGGCACCGAGCAGGACTTCAAGGCGCTGGTGGATGCGTGTCATCAGCGAGGCATCCGCGTGTTGTTGGATGTCGTCTACAACCACGCCGGCTATGGCTCGCGATACCTGAAGGACCACCCGGGGTGGCTGCGCTCCGAGGAGACGGGCACCTGCGGACAGGACGACGTCACGTCGTGTGTCTCGGGCCTGCCGGACTTCAAGACGGAGCAGCCCGAGGTGGCGCGCTACCTGCTCGACGCGCAGCTCGATTGGGCGAAGCGCTCAGGGGTGGATGGCTTCCGGTTGGACACCGTGAAGCATGTGTCACACGACTTCTGGAAGGAGCACCGCCGCCGGACGCGCGCGGAGGTCTCACCCAGCTTCTTCCTCCTGGGCGAGGTGTGGGGCGGCGACGCGCAGACGCTGGATGCGTGGTTCGAAGGCGACGAGATGGACGCCGGCTTCGACTTCTCCTTCCAGGGGAGCGTGCTGGGCTTCGTGCAGGGGCGCGGGCGCGCCATCGCGTTCGACCGCTATCTCCAGTCGCGCGCCAGGGTGCGCGCGGGTCACCACCTGGCCCACTTCCTGTCCTCGCATGATGTGGACGGGGCGCTGCATCAGCTCGGCGGAGACCTGGCGCGCTTCAAGCTGGCGGTGGCGTTGCAGCTCACGACGTCGGGCATCCCGGTCATCTATTACGGCGAGGAAGTGGCGCGCCCCGGTGGCGACTGGCCGGCCAACCGCGGAGACATGCCCTGGGGCTCGCGCGCCGTGAAGCCGGGCGCGGGGCTCGCGCGAGACGAGGGCCTGCGCGATTTCTATCGGCAGCTCATCGCCGCGCGCCGCGCGCATCCCGCCCTGTCTCGGGGCGCGCATCAGGCGCTCTCCACCGACGGCGATGTGTATGTCTTTCTTCGGACCGACCCGGAGACGCACGACGCGGTGCTGGTGGCCATCAACCGCGGCGAGACGCGCGCCACCGTGTCCGTGCCCTGGCCGCAGGCCTGGGGGCAGGAGCCCGTGGAGGACGTGTTGGGCGGAGGCCGCGTGACGGCCGGGTCCGCGCTGGAGCTGGTGCTGGAGCCGCTGTCCACGCGGCTCCTGGGGCGCAAGCGATGAGCGGCCCCGGCGTGGCGTGGGCATGTGGCGGTTCAGTCTTGCGACGCGCGGGAGGGCTTGATGGCCGGCGTGTGGTTCAAGGACGTGGCGAAGCGATACGGGGATGTGTCGGTCATCGAGGGGCTCAACCTCGAGATTCGCGACCAGGAGTTCATGGTCCTCGTGGGCCCCTCCGGCTGTGGCAAGTCCACCGCGCTGCGAATGATTGCCGGCCTGGAGGAGGTCTCCGGCGGCACCATCTCCATCGGCCCGCGGGCGGTGAATGACCTGCCGCCCAAGGACCGCGATGTCTCGATGGTGTTTCAGAACTACGCGCTCTATCCGCACATGACGGTGCGGGAGAACATGGAGTTCGGGCTGAAGATTCGCAAGACGCCCAAGCCGGAGATGAACCGGCTGGTGAGCGAGGCGGCCGAGGTGCTGGGCATCGCGCACCTCTTGGACCGCAAGCCCAAGGCGCTCTCCGGTGGACAGCGACAGCGCGTGGCGCTGGGGCGCGCCATCGTGCGCAAGCCCTCCGTGTTCCTCTTCGACGAGCCGCTCTCCAACCTGGACGCGAAGCTGCGCGTGCAGATGCGCTCGGAGATCAAGAAGCTCCAGAGCCGGCTCCAGGTCACCTCCGTCTACGTCACGCACGACCAGATTGAAGCGATGACGATGGGGCACCGCATCGCGGTGATGAAGGAGGGCAAGATTCAGCAGCTCGGCACGCCGCTGGAGGTGTACGAGCGGCCCGCCAACGTCTTCGTGGCGCAGTTCATCGGCACGCCGCCCATCAACATGCTGTCCGCCACGCTGGAGGCGGACGGCGCGGGCCTGGCGGGCGAGGGCTTCCGCTTGCCCGTGCCGCAGTCCTTGCGCGCGCTGACCGCGGGCAAGGGTGGCGCCGCGTTGAAGGTGGGCATCCGGCCGGATCAGCTCATCGCCGGGGATGCCCGCGCGCGCGGCGAGACGGCCCAGGTGGAGGCCCGCGTGGAGCTGGTGGAGCCCCTGGGCAACGAGCTCATCGTCCACGCGCGCCTGGGTGACAACCCGCTCGTCTTCCGCATGCCGCCTCGGGAGTCCCCCGCGACGGGCGCCGCGCTGCCCGTGGCCGTGGAGCTGGACTCTCTGCACCTCTTCGATGCCGCCACCGAGCGGCGCCTCGCCGTCTGAGCCCCCCGACATTGGAGACCCCTGGAATGACAACCGTGCGAACCCTGGTCGCGGCCCTGTGCCTGTGCGCGCTGGGCTTGCTGCCCCTGCCGTCCTTCGCCGCCACCGAGCTGGTCTTGTGGCACGCCTACCGCGCCGAGGAGAAGGCCGCGCTGGAGAAGGTGGTGGCCGAGTACAACGCCGCCAACGCCGCCAAGGGCATCAAGGTGACGACGCTGGCCGTCCCTTACGACGCCTACGCGGACAAGATTTCCGCCACCGTGCCGCGCGGCAAGGGGCCGGACCTCTTCATCTTCGCGCAGGACCGGTTGGGCGGCTGGATTGAATCCGGCAACACGGTGGAGCCCATCGACTTCTACCTGGATGACGCGACGAAGAAGCGCTTCATCCCCTCGACGATGGAGGCGATGACCTACCGGGGCACCACGTACGGGCTGCCGCTCAACTACAAGGTCATCACGCTCATCTACAACAAGAAGCTGGTGCCGGTGCCGCCCAAGACGACGGGCGAGCTGGTGAAGCTGGCCAAGACGCTCACGGACAAGAAGGCGGGCCGCTTCGGGCTGGCGTATGCCTATTCCGACTTCTACTACCACGCGGCGCTGATGAATGGCTTTGGCGGGGGGGTCTTCGGAGCCAACGTCACGCCCACGCTCAACTCGGCGCAGAACGTGAAGTCGCTCGAGCTGATGATGAAGTGGCTGGAGAAGGACGGCATCGTCCCCACCGAGCCGTCCACGGCGCTCATCACCGCGCTGTTCAACGAGGGCAAGGCGGCCATGGTGTTCTCCGGCCCCTGGTTCCTGGGCGAGGTGGCCAAGGGCGTGGACTATGGCCTCGCGCGGCTGCCCATCCTGGACGAGGCCGGCGGCAAGCCGATGTCTCCATGGATGACGGTGGAGGGCGTGTACGTGGCGGCGCCGTCCAAGAACAAGGAGGCGGCGTATGACTTCGCGCGCTTCCTCACCGAGGCGTCCTCCGCGAAGACGCTGGCCCTGGAGGGCCGCCAGAGCCCGTCCAATCAGGCGGTGTACTCGGACGCGAAGGTGGCCGCGGATCCGCAGCTCAAGGCCATGCGCGAGCAGGTCGAGGTGGCGGTGCCCATGCCCAACGTGCCGGAGATGAGCATGGTCTGGTCCCCCGCGACGAGCGCGATGAACGCCATCGTGAAGAAGGCCTCCACGCCCAAGGCCGCGATGGACGTGGCCCAGAAGGCCGTGGCGAAGGACGTCGCCAACCTGCGCAAGAAGTGAGGACGGGGTGAGCACGAACGCACCACAGCAGCCCGCGGGTGACCTGGGAGGACCGGGCCCAGGCGTCGCGTCCGGTCAATCGGGGGACGTCCTCCTGACGGGCGCGAACGGCGGCCCCGCATCCTCGCTCCGCCGAGGGCGGGTGCTGGGTGGGCTCGCGCTCACGCTGGGCCTGTCGTTGTTCCTGGCGAACGGGCTGCTCGCGCGCGCCCGTGAGGAGCGCGCGGTGGAGCGTGCGCAGCGCCGCGCCGGCGTGGCCTTGCTCTCGCTGGCGGATGTCGTCCAGCGCGCGGGCGGGACCGGCGATGGGGTGCGCGCCGCGGTGAAGGATTGGCCGCTGCCCGCGGGCGCCTCCGTGCGCGTCATTGCCTTCAATGGCATCCGGCTGGAGGCCTCCACCTTCCCCGAGGACACGGGCGACAAGGCGGCCCCGCGCCGCCTGTCGCGCGACGAGAAGCCGCTCTACGACCGAGGCCAGCGGCTGCGCGCCGCGGTGGAGACGAACCGCGAGGAGGGGGGCGCACGCAAGCCGGAGGTGGAATCCGAGGCGCGGCCCTCCGGCGGACGGCTGTTGTCCGCGCCCGTGGAGGTGGACGGCACGGTGGTGGGGGCCGTGGAGGTCGCCACTCCGCCCGTGCCTCCCGTGGGCCGCGGCGGGCTCGCCGAGGCGCTGGCCGCGTTCCTGGTGCCGCTCGGAGTCTGCGGGGGCGCGGGCTTCCTCGTGCGGCGCCAGCGCGTGCTCGCTGGGGTGGCGGCGGTGCTCTTCGTGGCGGGCCTGGGGGGCTATGCGGTCCACTCCATGCGCACGCTGGCGGACGAGCTGCGCGGGACTCAGGAGGCCGTGGGGGCCGAGCTGCGCGAGCGCACCACACGCGCGCAAGCCCTGCTGGCGGCCCATGGCCTGCGGACCGAGCCCCCGCTCACGCCCGCTGCCTGGGACGCGGACTCGCTGCGCCATCCACTCGGCCTGCTGACGGATGCGGGCCAGCCCGTGGAGGCGATGCTCGCCACGCGCGTGGCCCAGGTGCGAGACGAGGCGAGTCGCGCGCTGGGACTGCTGGGCGTGCTGGGGCTCGCGCTGCTGCTGTACGTGGGCCTGGGCGGCCTGCATCGGACCGCCGCCACGCTGAAGGAGCACCGACAGGCGTACGCATACATCCTGCCCGCCCTGGTGGGCATGCTGCTGCTGGTCTTCTTCCCGTTCGGTTACGGCATCGCGTTGTCGTTCACGGACGCGAACCTCTACAACACGCACCAGCCGCTGTCGGAGCTGTGGGTCGGCCTGCGCAACTACGTCGAGATTCTGGGCGACTTCCAGATTGCGCGGCGCGCGGCGGACGGCTCGCTCGTCTTCAACTACCTCAACTTCTATTACACGCTGTTCTTCACCGTGGTGTGGACGGTGACCAACGTGGCCATCGGCGTCACGGTGGGGCTGGTGCTGGCGCTGGCGCTCAACGTGCCCAACCTGCGACTGCGGCCGGTGTATCGCGTGGTGCTCATCCTGCCGTGGGCCATGCCCAACTACATCACCGCGCTCATCTGGAAGGGCATGTTCCACCAGCAGTTCGGCGTGGTGAATCAAGTCATCCGGATGTTTGGCGGACAGGGGGTGTCGTGGTTCGACTCGCCCACCACGTCATTCCTCACGGCGCTGGCCACCAACGGGTGGCTGAGTTTCCCGTTCATGATGGTGGTGTCCCTGGGCGCGCTCCAGTCCATCCCGGCCGAGATCTATGAGGCCGCGCGCGTGGACGGCGCCAATCGCTGGCAGCAGTTCACCGCCATCACCTTGCCGGCGCTCCGCCCCGCGCTGGTGCCGGCCGTCATCCTGTCGGTGGTGTGGACGTTCAACATGTTCAACATCATCTTCCTGGTGACGGGCGGAGACCCGGGCAACTCCACCGAAATCCTGGTGACGCAGGCCTTCAAGTTCGCCTTCCAGCGCTACCGGTACGGCTACGCGGCGGCGTACGCGACCATCATCTTCGGCATCCTGCTGCTCTACAGCCTGGTGCAGAACCGCGTCAGCCGCGCCACGGAGGCCGCGTAATCCCATGGCGCTCTTCTCGTCACGACGCGAGGGCGTGCCGCACCTGCCGCTGCACGTGCTCCTGCTCGGCTTCACCCTGTTCACGCTCTATCCCATCCTCTGGGTGGTGAGCCTGGCGTTCTCCGGCCGCCAGAGCCTGGCCCTCTCCACGCTGCCCGAGTCCCCCACCGCCATGGACCGGCTGCGCGCCGTCATCCCCTGGCCGGAGACGTGGTCGCTCTCCAACTTCACGTCGGTGCTGACGGACCAGCCCTTCGCCAGGTGGGTGCTCAACAGCGTCATCATCTCCACGGGCACCACCGTGGTCGGCGTCTTCGTGGCGTGCACGGCGGCGTATGCCTTCAGTCGCTTCAAGTTCCCCGGCCAGCGCGCGGGGCTGATGGCGTTCCTGGTGTCGCAGATGTTCCCGGGCACGCTGATGCTCATCCCGCTCTACATCATCCTGGTGCAGTGGCTGGGATTGGGCAGCTCGCGGCTGGGGCTCATCATCGTCTACGCCACCACGTCCATTCCCTTCAGCGTGTGGATGCTCAAGGGCTACTTCGACACCATCCCCAAGGACCTGGAGGAGGCGGCGCTGATGGAGGGCGCGTCCGTCAGCCGCATCTTCTGGAGCATCATCCTGCCCCTGGCCAAGCCGGCCCTGTCGGTGACGGCGCTCTTCAGCTTCATGACGGCGTGGAACGAGTTCATCCTCGCCGCCACGTTCATGGACCAGGAGGCGATGTACACCGCGCCCGTGGGTCTGCGCTTCTTCGTGGGCGGCTTCAGCCAGCAGTGGGGCTACTTCGCCGCCGGCGCCATCCTCGTGTCGGTGCCGGTCGTCGTCCTGTTCCTCTTTCTTCAGAAGTACTTGGTCTCCGGTCTCACCGCCGGAAGCGTCAAGGGCTAGAGCCCGCTGTCTCTCCCCCGCAAGGAGCCGCACCACCATGAAGCACTCCCGTATCGCAATCCTCTCGCTCGCCGCGTCGCTGGCGGGCAGCTCGGCGCTGGCGGCCGACAAGATCACGTTCAAGGACCCGACGGGCGACGACAACGGCCCGGGCAAGTACGTCTATCCGACGGACCCTGTGTACAAGAAGGGCTCGTTCGACCTGACCGAGCTGACCGTGGAGAAGTCCGGCTCCAAGGTGGACTTCGTGATTGGCGTGAACGCGGGTCTGGAGGACCCGTGGCGCATGGGCAACGGCTTCTCCGTCCAGGAGGTGTTTGTCTTCATCGACACCGACGGCAAGCCCGGCAGCGGGCGCACGGACAGCCCCCCGGGACTGAACGTCGCGTTCGACCCGGCGGACGCCTGGGACAAGGTCGTCGTCATCTCGCCGCAGGGCTCGTCGCGCGTGCGCAACGAGGTGAACACCAAGGCCGCGGCCATGAAGGACTCCGTCGTGGTCCCCCTGCGCGCCAAGGGCTCCGGCAAGAAGATCACCGCCACCGTGGACGCCGCCGACCTGGGGCCCGGTGACCTGACGCAGTGGCGTTACCAGGTGGTGATGCAGTCGAACGAGGGCTTCCCCTCTGGCAACGACCTGCTCACCCGCAAGGTGAACGAGTACGAGGGCCAGCACCGCTTTGGCGGTGGCAACGACGGAGATTGTGACCCGCACGCCATCGACATCCTCGCGGGCGAGGGCAAGGGCGACGCGTCCGAGGTGAAGGCCCAGCACGACATGCTGACCTACGAGTGCGCGGCGGACGGCACCGCGACGAAGAAGGCCACGCTGAAGATGGTGGGCAACCGGCCCGCCGCGGCGCAGGCGGCCCCCGCGGCCCCGGCCCCGGCTCCGACTCCCGCTCCGGCGACGGAGAAGCCCGCGGCTCCGGCGACGGAGAAGCCCGCGGCCAACGCCGAGACGAAGTAGGCAGCACGCGCTTTTGACACCTGGGGAGGGCTGCCTCGGTTTTCGAGGTGGCTCGGGAGAGGGGAAACCCTCTCAGTCACAACATCTGAGGGAAGGTTTTCAGGAACGATATGAAGATTCGCAAGCATGCGGTGCGGGGAGCGTGTGCGCTCACCGCGGTGGTGGCGCTCGTGCCCGCGGCGGCCCTGGCCGACGACAGCGGTCCCAAGCTGACCATCGGTGGTACCACCTACACGAAGTGGCTCTTGGGCAACATGCAGGAGCAGGGCGCCATGTACAACTTCACCACGGTCCCCGGTGAAGGCTATGGCGACAATGGCATCGGCACGGAGCTGGAGCTGCTCCTCAACGCCAAGGTGTCTCCGCAGGTCGAGGTGAACGGCCGCATTCACAGCCGTTTCAACCAGAACTTCTGGACGAACTTTGGTGGCTTCGGCGGTGACCCGAGCAAGCCGTGCGTCGCGGGTGACTGCGGCGAGTTCGACCCGCGCTCCAACCAGTACATCAAGCTGCGCGGCATGTCCGTCACGCTCCGCCCGGGCTACCTGGTGGACACGGCGGTCATCGGCTCCAACGACCTGGGCCAGTTCGACCCGTTCGTCATCGGCCGCATCCGCTACATCGACCGCGACAACGCCCAGGCCGTGCTGCTCCAGGGCTCCGCGTTCGAGCGCCGGCTGACGTGGGACGCGGCGCGCATCGCGCTTCCCCGCCTGTGGGCGGGCCCGGGCTTCAGCACCGGCCTCTTCCACGCCAATGACGCCGTCTACGGCTTCCAGGCCAAGTACACCGTCAACGAGATGGTCGACCTGGGCGGCATCTTCGACTACGCGAACGACCAGGAAGTCCGCGCCAGCGACAACAACATCGACGACGGTCGCTCGCTGACGCCGCGCTACCGCAACGGCGTGGGCGGCCTGAAGGCCGGCGTGCACGTGGGCTCGTGGATGGACGTGCGTGCCGCGTTCTATACGTCGTACTCCAACGCGGATCCGATTCTCTCCGCGGCGAACTTCAACGGCATCAACGGCTACTCGGCGGTGATTGCCGGCCGGCACTCGGACCAGACGTACATGTTCAACGCGGCGCTGAATGACCCGCTGGACGTGGGCCTGTCGCTGAACCTCCAGCTCTTCAGCATCGGCAAGAACTACACCTCCGTGATGGCCAGCCGCCGCGAGGCGGACGTGCTGCTCACCGAGGGCCATGACGGCAGCTTCGCGTTCCCGGGCCCGTCCAACGCGTCCTACGGCGTGTTCAAGGGCAACCCCACCCGCATCGGCTACGGCGGCTGGACGAGCGAGGGCCAGCAGGTGGCCACCGTGAACGTGGACAACGACTTCACGGACTTCGACGAGCCTTTCGCCGAGTCGGTCATCGGCTGGCGCGGCGTGACGGCCAACCCGGTGTACACGCACGGCGCGCTGGAGCTGTCCGGCGAGTACTCGTTCATCACCTACGGCCAGAACTGGCAGGCGTGGGGCAACGCGGACCAGCCGCTCAACGCGACGCAGTACCCGGGCGCGGAGCTGGACTCCGGCGTGGGCCACAACTTCCGCTCCATCTTCCAGCCGTTCCAGGACAAGCACACCAACATCGTGGCGCTGCGCGCCAAGTACGTGCTGGACGTGGCCAAGGGCATCGACCTGTTTGGGCGCTTCAAGTACATCCACGAGACGGACAAGCGCCTGAACGACCCGCGCTTCCTGCCGTACCAGGCGGGCTCGTGCGCGGCGGACGGCAGCGGCTGCGACAACTCGCTCGTGAATGAATACAGCACGGGCAACAGCACGTCGGGCCTGTATGCCAACCCGGGCGTCATCACCAACAGCCTGGGCCAGACGGGTTACCAGTGGAAGCCGTTCGACAACATCGCGGACGACGACCGCGTGCTGGACTACACGACCTTCACGGCGGGCGCTGGCTACCAGTTCACGGATGACCTGTATGTGTCCGCGAGCTACTCGAAGTTCTTCGCGGACCTGCTGGACGGCAACACGGCGTTCCAGGCGTACAACCTGCACGAGATGGCTTCCGGCAAGCACAACAAGAACCAGCTCCTGATTCGCGCGCGCTACATCCTGTCCGGCGTGGAGTTCGGCCTGGAGGGGCAGTACGCGTTCGGCACGTACAAGCCGGACTTCGGCACGGGCTTCGTCACGCAGTACGCGGATGAGACCATCTCCGCGGACCACCACGTGAAGGTGGGCTCGGCGGGCTTCACCAATCGCTACGGCGGTTGGAACAGCATGGAGGAGCGCGAGTTCACCCAGCTGCGCATGAAGGCCTTCATGAAGGCGCAGTTCTAGTCCTTCGCTGAAGCAGCAGGGGGTTCCGGAGCCCGGTGCGCCCTCGCGCGTGCCGGGCTCCTTGCGTTCAGGTCGCGCCCCGGGCATGTCCAGGGCGCCGCACCCCGAGGAGTCCCCGCCATGTCTCACGTCCGTCGAGCCCTGCCCGCGCTCATCCTGGCCTCCACGCTGAGCACCGCCTGCCACTCCCGACGGGCGGGCGAGCCCCTGCTGTTCCGATTGGAGGACCCCGTGGGGGACGACCACGGGGATGGCGAGCTCGTCTATCCGGTGCGCACGGACCTGGGGCGAGGCGACCTGGACGTGGTGTCAGTGCAGGCGCTGGGCATGGAGGGCGGGACGCGCTTCGAGGTGACGTTCGCGCATCCCATCGCGAGGCCGACGCGAGCGCACACGGTGGACATTGGCGGCGGGACGTTGGCGGACATCGCGCGCCACGGCTTCTACACGTTCAACGTGGACATCTACGTGGACCAGGACCACGTGGTGGGCTCGGGGCGGACGGACACGCTGCCAGGGCGAGGTCTGGCGCTGGCGCCCGAGTCCGCATGGGACAAGGCGCTGGTGCTGACGCCGCGTCCGTATGAAGCGCGGGAGCAGTTGCACAAGCGTTGGCGGCAGGTGGCGCTGGCGGCGCATCGCGCGGAGCACGGTCCAGTGTCTGGAAAAGAGGAGCGGCGGTTGGAGGCGGTGGCGGACCAGGAGGTGGACGCGCGTGTCTTCTTCGCCACGCGAATCCAGGTGAGCGGGCGCACGGTGTCGTTCGAGGTGCCAGACGTGTTCCTGGGCGAGCACGCGCGAGCGGACTGGGGGTACGCGGTGGCGGTGACGGGGGCGTCGCTGGACCGCAAGGTGGAGCTGAGCTTGCTGGGCGCCAATGACACACAGGCCTCGGGGTTGATGGTGATGGGGATTGGGCCAGGGGTATCCGAGGCAAGGTTCGGAGGCGCGCGCACGGGGGACCCGGACCAGTCACCGGTGGTGGACCTGTTGGTGCCGTCTGGGATTGCGCAGGAGGCCGTGCTGGGCCCTGCGAAGTCACCCTGGCCGGCGGTGGTGCCCACGCCCGCCGCGAGCGCGGCGGTGCCCATGCCCGCGCCGACGGAGGCCGATGGCACACCCTGAGTGGTGTTTCCAGGCCGTTGTCGAGTATGCGTTTGTGTCCTGGAGCACATGATTGGACCCTGAGGGTCCTGAATTAACTGCGGGACAATGGGGGTTGTCAGACGCGGCTGTTATGTCGCCCCTCACCGCGTGTCGGCGGATGTCCTGGGGGGACGATGAGCGCTTGGGCGCTGGCTGCGTTGGTCGCAGTGACTGTCGGGTGTGCGACGACGCGTATCGTCCGGCTGGGTACCGGGCAAGGCAACTCGATTGTCTACGCACCATCCGAGACGCCTCCCGTCGAGAACGATGAGGTGGCGTTCCGCCTCGCGCTGACCAGTTCCCGGTCGCGCGATCTGGAAAGACCCTGGACATCGAGTCTGCGGGGCTTGGCCTCATTCCTATTGTGACTGAACGTGTTGCAAGTGTTTTCCGAGCGCTGGCCTCACATGATGTCCAGCTGTTTCCTGTGGTTGTTATTGGCGAGCCGGGTCCCTATTTCTTGCTCAATGTGGTTCGGAAGATTCGCTGTGTCGATGAAGAGGTTTCCCTCGAAGTGCAGTTTCGTACGGCGCCCGAGTTCAAGGATCGCATCGAAGAGTATCGTTCGGTGATTGGGCTGAGAATCGATAAGTCGAAAGTGGGTGACGCTCGCGCGTTTCGGACGTGGGGTTGGCGCACGCCCCTCACTGTCGACGAGGGCATCAAGCAAGCACTGGAGGCAACTCGGTGCTCCGGCGGCAAGTTCGACGAGGCCTGAACGACCCAGCCTTCGCGGTCCTCCGATGCTGCTTCAGTGATCCGCGCGTTTCGGACCGCCACCGTGCCAAGTTCTGCTGGCGTGACGGCGATTCCATCTCCACACCACCCGATATCCGTCTTAGGGTGGAGAGCGCCGTCCGACTCCATCGAGTTGTCTGGGTGCCCGCCCGGTCACGACTCATTTCGGGGGAATTGATGTCCGGCTTGCTCGTGCTGCTGGCGTTGCTGTGCACTGGGGGAATCGTGTTCGCGGTCTTCCGCTCGCGCGGTTCGTCGGGGTCCGCCTCGGGAGAGGCCGGCTCCTCGAAGGAACACCAGCGCCTCTCGGAGAAGACCCTCCGCATCTTCCGCGCGGAGCTGAGCCTTGACGAGGAGATCGCGTTCATTCGCCACCTCTCTCCCCAGATGGCTGAGTGGATGAACCTGCTCGCCGCGGACAAGGTCGATGAGGCGATGCGCGGGGCGGAGGCGGTGCATGCCGCCACACCGAGTTCGCGCCCCGCCACCTGCTTCCTCATGCGCGCACGCCTCGCCATGGGTGACAATCAAGGGGCTGCGCAGATTGCCCAGACCTACTTCTCGGCGGTGGGCAACGCCGAAGTCCAGTCGCAATTGCAGACCTGGTATCACCTGCGGGAGATGAACGTCATCCCCGACCAGGAGACGGCAAGCACCGTGCTCGGGGTCATCGTCGAAGTGAACTACTTCGAGGAAGACGGCGCTCCGGCCATGCCCCTCACCCTCGCGGCCTATCTGGATGGCTCATCCGTCCTCAGTCGAGGACAGCGCACGGTTCTCGCCAGACCCGAATCACAGAAACAGGTCCACGAGGCCGCGCAGCAGCTCGTCGCGGCGGTCATGGAGGTGGAGCGCCCCGCGCCCGGAGCACACCCCACGAAGCCCGTGGAAGACCACCTCATGCGCTTCACCGTCCTCACCGCCGGTGGCCCTGCTGTCATCGAACTCAACTTGGGCGAGGTGCAGGACAACAAGTCCCATCCCCTGTTCAAGCTGCTCCTGCTGGCGACACATCTGCAGATGCTGATCAGCAACGACAAGGACTTCGTCCTCGGGGGAGCGCCAGGGACAGAAGGGCGTCAGCCGTCGGAGACGGCTCCCGAGAAGCGAACTTCCGTGCATTGACGGCCTCGGCATTCCCGAGGGAGTCGCCCCGGAATGCTCCGAGCCTCACCGGGTTCATCTTGGGGCAGCGCTGAACTCTCGACAGGACGCCGAGCGCTCCGAACGGCAGGTGCATCAGCTCCGCCTGTGTTCCTGGTCGAGGCGCCCCTCTTCAGAACGCTCCTCGCGGAGATGTGGTGGTGCGGAAGGGCTCCCTGCGCGCTTGAGGCAAGGGACAGGGGTGAAGCAACCGAATGGTTGCGCTTCGAGATGAGATGATGCAATGTGCAACCAGGAGGTTGCACATGAGCACGACCGACCGCATCGAGAAGTCGACCCTGTTGCGCGCGTCCCAGGGACGCGTCTGGCGAGCCATCACCCACGCCGAGGAGTTCGGCACCTGGTTCCGCGTGAAGCTCGCTGGCCCCTTCGTCCCAGGCCGAGAGGTTCACGGCAAGCTCACCTACCCGGGCTTCGAGCACCTGGCCTTCGCCCTCGTCGTCGACAAGATGGACGCCGAGGTCCTCTTCTCCTACCGCTGGCACCCGTATGCCATCGACCCCAAGGTGGACTACTCAACCGAGCCCATGACGCTGGTCGAGTTCCGGCTGGCGCCCGTCGCCGAGGGCGTTCATCTCACTATCACCGAGTCGGGCTTCGACCGCCTGCCGCCCGGGCGGCGCGATGAGGCCTTCCGCATGAACTCCGGTGGGTGGGCCAAGCAGCTGCAGAACATCGAGCAGCATGTCGCCCCCTAGCGCGCTGGCTGCATCCCAGGTTCGGGACGCGGCGCCCCTGTTCGCGGCGCTTGGAGACGAGACGCGGCTCCAACTGCTCGTCAAGCTCTCCAAGGGTGGGCCTCGGACCGTGGCGCGGATGAGCGAGCAGTCGCAGGTGTCCCGACAGGCCATCGCCAAGCACCTCCAAGTGCTCGCGGAGGCGGGGCTGATTCGCAGCAATCGAGAAGGCCGCGAGCGAATCTGGGAAGTCGAGCCCAAACGCATCGAGGATGCGCGGGATTACCTCGACCGCATCTCCCATCAATGGGACATGGCGCTTGAGCGCCTCAAGCAGTTCGTCGAGGAGTGAGCGGGAGTCTCCCTCCGCCTGGCGTACGCAAGCGGAGGTGCGCCGACGTGCGTGCCCATGGGCCACCGTGCAAGAGCTTTCCACCGGGAATGCACCTTCCAGGTCACGGATGGGTTTCGCGCGAGGGTGTCTGTCTTTCCATGGCCCGCGGCGCGCGGAGGGGTTAGGGAAAGGCGCCCCGGTCCGCCGGGTGCGCCCCCGTCTCCCGTGGAACCTCTCCCTCGCAGGAGTTCACCTTTGAGATTCGTCTCGCTTCGATGGGTGTTGCCTTGGCTGGTCGTGCTCGGCGCCTGCCAGCAGTCCCCGGATTCGCCCTCGGAAGACACGCACGAGGTCGCTCCGCTCGCGGGACAGCTCCTGACCTGTGGAGCCCTCCAGGTTGTCCGCGGCGGCATCGGCGCGGGGCAGGGCATCACGGGGCTGGCCACGCAGACGCTCTCCGGCACGCAGGACCGCTGGGCCGAGTACGTGGAGTTCGCGGCCAACAGTCAGGTGACGTGCTCCTTCGCGCTGCCCGCGTCCCTGACCGGCGTCGCGCTGTCGGCGGCCGAGGTCGGCATCAACTACCGAGGTCCCTCGCGCGCGGAGATGCGGTGGACCTTCGAGGCGTGGGACTACTCGACGGGTACGTGGGTCGCGGTGGGGGACAACACCTTCGCCACCTCGTGGAAGTGGACAGCCTCGGCGCTGACGCTGCCCGGCCCCTTGGAGCGCTTCACGAGCGGCGGTCCCATCCTGGTGCGCTACGGCACCGCCGCGACGGGGGATGTGTCCCAGCTCGACCTGCTCGTCGTGCGCGTCCAACTCGCCGGTGCGACGGACGCGGATGGCGGCACGACCTTGGACGCGGGGACCCCGGTGGATGCCGGAACGGCCGTGGATGCGGGCACCGCGCCCGTGCCCTGGTCGGGCGTGTCCAGCTTCACCTATCAGCTCACGAACTACACCCACTTGAAGCTCGATGAGATCGCCGGCTCGAAGTTCGACCTCGCTGTCGTGGACCTGTCGCGCGATGGCACCAGCGACTACTTCCGCGCTGATGAGATTGCCGCCGTGAAGGCGACGGGCAAGCAGGTGCTCGCGTACTTTGAAATCGGCGCCATCGAGGACACCCGGCCGGAGTGGCCGCAGGTTCCCGCGGACCTCAAGCTGGGCGCCGTGGCCGGCTGGCCCGCCGAGCAGTACGTGAAGTACTGGGATGAGCGCTGGTGGCCCATCGTTCAGGGGCGCATCGACCAGGCCATCACCGCCGGCTTTGATGGGTGCTACCTGGACATGATCGTCACCTACGAGGAGATCGCCGCCAACGCCGCGGGCACCAACCGCGCGGACCTCGCGCGGAAGATGGTGGCGCTCATCCAGCGTGTCAGCCAGTACGCGAAGGCGCGCAAGCCGTCCTTCCGCGTCATGCCCCAGAACTCGCCGGAGCTGGTGGACGAGGCCGGTTATCTGGCCGCCATCGATGGGGTGGCCATGGAGGACATGTACTGGTCCGATGACGCGGCGTGCACCCAGGATTGGTGCGCGCAGAATCGCACCAACGCGGGGCGGGTGCGCGCGGCGGGCAAGTTGGTCCTGACGGTGGACTACGCGGTGCAGGCCGCGCACGTCGCGGATGCCTATACGCGCTCCCGCGCCGCGGGCTTCGTGCCGTATGTTTCGGTGCGGGCGCTCGACCGGATGACGGTGAACGCGGGGTGGGATCCTCACTAGCGTGAGGATGAGTCGCCGGAGCCCCGGGCTCGGGGCTCACGGCGGGTGCGCCGACAAATCGAATGAGGCCGCGTCGATTCCGCACGGCCTCATTCGACGTGGCAGTGCAGTTCCTTTTCCACGAGGCGCCCCATGACCTTGAAGCTCTATTCCCATCCGTTCTCTTCCTACTGCCAGAAGGCGCTGACCGCGCTGTATGAGAATGGAACGCCTTTCGAGTACCGCTCGATGGAAGAGGCGGGGGTGCCTCAAGAGCATGAGAGGCTCTGGCCGCTGAAGCGCATCCCCATCCTGGTGGATGGGGACCGCACCCTCATCGAAGCGACCTGCGTCATCGAGTACCTCCAGCTCTACTACCCGGGACCCGTGCGGCTGCTGCCCGAGGACCCCAAGGCGGCGCTGGAGGTGCGGATGATGGACCGGTTCTTCGACAACTACATCTCCACGCCCCAGCAGAAGGTGGTCTTCGATCGGATCCGCTCCGAGGCGAACCGCGACCCGTATGGCGTGGCCGAGGCGCGCAAGCAGCTCGAGTCCGCCTATGCATGGCTCGACCAGAAGATGGTGGGCCGCACGTGGGCCGCGGGAGAGGACTTCAGCCTGGCGGACTGCGCCGCCGCGCCGTTCCTGTTCTACGCGGACTGGACCCATCCCATCGCGGAGGAGTTCACCCAGGTGAGGGCATACCGGAAGCGATTGCTGGCGCGGCCCTCGTTCGCCCGCGCGGTCAACGAGGCGCGGCCGTACCGGCACTACTTCCCGCTGGGCGCTCCGGCGCGCGACTGAGCTGCGCGGCTCGGTGCCTTGACCGTTCCGGGAAGCCTCCCTAGCGTCTGGCGAGGCGCGGACACCCGGGGCAAAGCAACTCATGGGCAATACAGCGGTCAAGGCGAAGCAGAAGCCCCTCATCGTGGGGCCCATTCCGTCACCCGGTTCGGGCAACTTCGCGGTCGCGTTCACGGACCGAGACGGGGATGGGAAGAAGGTGACCGACCGGGAGATCGCCGTCCTCACGGTCAGCACGACACCGAACGCCCACTATCTTCCGTGGGCGAACGGCGCCTTCACCCGCTGCGAGATCAGCCTCGAATCCGACTCCATCGACTACTTCTTCACCGCGGACCTGAGCGGCTGCAGCCTCTGGTACAAGTTCCAGGACAAGAAGATCCTCATCCGCCACGAGGCGCGCACCACCGCCGAGGCCCAGCTCGAGCACTCCATCGCGGGCTTCAAGTGCGTGGTGAACAGCAGCACCAACCCCGACGACATCCAGCTCAGCGTGGATCCAGACACGAATGTCCGGAGCGCGCAGTTCTACGTGGTCTACGCGCTCCTGGACCATGAGTCGCGGCAGATTGACTTCCGCGTGCAGCTCGTCGCGCAGAAGAAGAACCTGCTCACCCGCGTGGAGACTTACGAGCTGGTCAAGCTGGGCTCCGTGGTGGTGGAGTTCCCCTCGCTGTGAGGCGCGGGGCTACCCGCCCGTGAGCCCGGGGAGGTCCAGCCACGCGATGGGGTTGAACCCGGGCGTGGTGGGCGTCTCGAAGCGCCAGATGAACGACACGCTGTTGAGCGTGGAGCCCTGGAGCGCGCTGGTGAACCCGGACAGGCACGCGCCAACGCCCTGGGGTGAGAGGGATTGGAACTGCGTGCTCGCCGGTGCGCCGCCGCCGAACTGCCGGCCCAGGTTGGTGCGCAGGTAGATTTGATTGATCGACCCCGAGTCGATGTTCCCGCCGCACCCGAAGGCCGCGATGACGTACTCCCCCACCGAGAGGGTGACGTCGCAGACGTCGCTGCCGCTCGCGGTGCCGCGCATCGGCTGCTGGACGCCATCAAGCCATATCTGGAGGCAGTCCACCCGGCTGCCCGAGCGCAGCAGGATGCGGGTGACGTCCTGGTCGTTGGTGGCGGCGTCCTTCTCGTGGCCGCCGCCCGACACATTCCGAGCCCCGCCCAGCGGGCCCGTCACGGCGTGCACGTAGCTCTCGATGGGCACCTGTCCCGTGGAGCCGAAGCACGGCCACATGTACGAGAGGTTCACCCAGCCCAGCACGTTGACGACGAACTGCTGCGTGTAGAGGAACTTCTCCGCGTCGTTGAACTGGAGCTGGGTCTGGGCCCACGCCTGCTGCTCCACGAAGGCTTGCTTCGCCATCACCTTCAGCGCGGGAGTCGCGTCCGCCAGCAACGCGTCCAGTGCCTGCTTGAAGGCCTCGCGCTTCTGGGCGCCCTCCGTGCCGTACCAGGGCGCCGAGGCGTAGATCTGATCGAAGTAGCGCCACCGCGCGCTGTACACGGCCAGGGCCACCGTGAAGTAGGCGGACGTATAGGGAAGCTTCTGGGTGGGGTACTGGGACGCGGGATGGCTGGCGTTGTAGGTGAAGAACGGGGCCCGGTCCGCGAGGAGCTGACAGAGGCTGTCATACTCGTTGTAGAGGCCGTCATTCAGATACAGCTTGATGGCGTTGAGGACGCCCGTGAACTCATCCTCGATCTGGCTCATCACCGAGGACTCGACCCCGGTGAAGACAGCCTTCACGACGAAGCGCTGGATGGCCTCCCACACGGCGTTGATGTCGGTGGTGGAGGGCCAGAAGATGTCCAGCAGGTCCCCCAGGAAGCCGCCGACGTCTGGGATGAGATTGATGAGCGCGCCGACCAGGTCCTCCATGTCGCTGGCGACCGTGGAGAACGTCTCCTCGCCGTCCACGACCGCGAGCTGGGTGACGGTGCCGTTGGTGGCCTTGGAGACGCCCGGCCAGCCCGAGGGCTGCGAGCTGTACATCTGGAAGCTGTCGATGTTGTCTCCCATGTTGAACTGGCCCTTCAGGTCGCTCACCAGGGAGTTGGGGCCGAAGTACAGCTTCTTCTTGTCCGAGTGCTTCTCGTTGTAGTCCTCGTCTTCATAGACAATCAGCCACGTCTGGGGCCCGGTGACCAAGGACTCGATGTGGTCCCCCACCTTCGCGCCGCTGGGGGAGCTGGAGCCGAACAAGGTGAAGTTGTAGTCGTCCAGTTCCGGCACGTTCTGGGCGCCGGTGAAGTTGATGTACGCGTGCTGATAGCCCCACACGTCGAAGAATTGGACCCAGGTTCCGGATGCGCTCGTGCTCGGCATGGTGCCCCCCAAGGGTGATGGCAGCGTTCGGCCGGGGCGCCTGTGCAAGCCATGGGCCCGATGTCGCTCCAGAGCGCCTGCGCTGGGGATGGCGGCGAGCGTGGGGCGGATCTGCGTCACGTCAGGACGCACCTGCGTTGGCTCGGATGCTCGATGGGGCGAGGCGCGTGAATATGTCGCACGGTGCGTGCGTCCAGGCGGCTCGGGCCGATTTCCTCGGGAGAAAGCGAATGAGCCGCATCGTGGTGTTGGCGTTGTTGCTGTGTGGGGTCTCCGCGAGGGCTGAAGAGCCTCGGTGCGTGAGCAACTATGGGAAGACCGCCTGCGGCTATCACTGCGTGGCGAACTACGCGCAGGTGAAGTGCGCCCAGACGGAAGAGGGCGTCTGCACCGCCAACTATGGCGAGGTGGTGTGCTGGGACCCGCCCTTGAGAGGCCACCACCGCCACGAGCACGACTCCGACTCTCCTCGAGCCCAGTGCGTCAGCAACTACGGCATGACGGCGTGCGGCTATGGCTGCGTGGCCAACTATGGCGAGGTCAAATGCGCCCAGACGCCGAGGGGCGTGTGCACCGCCTCGAATGGCCACGTGACGTGCTTCGACCCGCGCTGACCTGACGGGTCGTCCTGTCTGGCACGACTCCGCGCGTCGCGCTCAGCGCAGCCGCCAGATGCCGGTGGAATGCGCGGGCAGGCGCACGCGCCAGTTGCCCGAGCCACCCGTGGGCACGGGGACATCCCGGTCGGTGAAGAGGGGCTCGGCGGTGTCGCCGGGCACCGCGAAGGGCCCGCTGGTGACGAGCGCGCCGGAGAGGTTGTGCACCACCAGCACCTGCTCCTCGCCCGAGAAGCGCACGTAGGCGAGCGTGGGGGAGGCCCCGTTGGGGGGCGTGAGGAGCGTCAGGCCGCCCGCCGTGAGCGCGGCCGAGGCGTGGCGCGCGCGCAGCAGGGCCTGGTAACGCGACAGCAGCGAGCTGGTGACGCCGCGCTGGGCCGCGACGTTGGCCGTCTCGCGGCCGGTCGAGAAGCCGTACCACGGCGTGCCGGTGGTGAAGCCGCCGCCCGTGCTCGTGTCCCAGGGCATGGGGGTGCGCTTGGCCTCGTCGTTGTTGCCCGCGCCGTTGGCGAGCCCCACCTCCTCGCCGTAGTACAGGAAGGGCGCGCCGGGCAGCGTGAGCAGCAACGCGGCGGCGGTGCCCAGCTTGACGGAGTCACCCTGGAGCTGGGTGGCCAGCCGGACCATGTCGTGGTTGGTGAGGAAGGGCGCATCGGCTACGCCCGCGGGATAGCGCGCGGTCATGTCGACGAGCTTGCCCGCGATGCCGCTCGCGTCCCCTGAGCCGAGCGCCGCGATGAGGCGCTCGGACATGGGGAAGTTGAAGTTGAGGGACAGCTCGTCTCCGCCGGGCACCTGCGCGGTGTCGCCGTAGTACGTGGCGATGACCGGCGTGTCGCTCCAGTTCTCGCCTACGAGCACCGCGTCTGGTTTGACGGCGTGCACGTGCGCGGCGAACTCCTTCCAGAAGGCGTGCGTCTGCGGCGTGTCGGACTGGCCCGGGCCACCGCCCGTCTCGATGAGGTAGCGGGCCGCGTCCAGGCGGAAGCCATCCGCGCCGCGCGACAGCCACAGCGACGCGAGCCGCTTGACTTCGTCACGGACCGCGGGCGTGGCGAGGTTCAGGTCCGGCATCCCGCTCCAGAAGACGCCGTAGAAGTACGCGCCATTGAGCGGGTGCCACGTCGGGTCGCTCGCGTAGGGGCTCCACGGCTGATTCCAGCCGAGGTTGCGGTCGCGCCAGACATACCAATCGCGGTGCGCCGCGGTGGGCGAGGCGGCCGAGTCGACGAACCACGGATGCTGCGCGCTGGTGTGGTTGATGACGAAGTCGAGGATGACGCGCAGGCCTCGCCGGTGTGCCTCGTCGCACAGCGTCTGGAAGTCCGCGAGCGTGCCGTAGTCCGGCTGGATGCGCTCGTAGTCCGTGACGTCGTAGCCGTGGTAGCTGGGCGAGGCGAACACGGGCATCAGCCACAGCGCGTCCACGCCCAGGTCGCGCAGGTAGTCGAGCCGCGAGGTGAGGCCCGGCAGGTCTCCCACGCCGTCGCCGTTGGAGTCCTGGAAGCTGCGGACGAAGACCTCGTAGAACACGGCGCCCCGGTGCCACGCCCCGCCCGCGGGAGGCATGAGGGTGAGGGACGTGCTCGGGGACAGCGGTTGCGGCTCGGGATTCGGCGCGGTGTTGGCGCAGGCGGACAGCAAGGCCGCGGCGAGCAGGGACACGCTGCGAGGGAAGCGCATGGGCTCGCTCTAGCAGTGAATGGCGCGCGGCGACCAGCCTGGCGCCGCGCGTTCGTTGCTCACAGGCGCAGCGGTGGCTCGATGAGCATGGGGTCGGTGGCCTTCGGGTCGTCCGGGTCGAAGGCGGGTGAGCCTGGCCCCGCGCCGGTGGGCTTCCAGTGGCGCGCCACGCGCTCGATGCCCACGGGGAACACCGTGAGCCGTCCGTCCGCGTCGATGCGCAGCCGCAGGAAGTTCTTGTAGTCCGGCAGGGCGAGCGAGCCGAACGCCTCGTTGGAGTGTGCTCCGAAGACGTTGACGCTCAGCCAGAGGTACAGCCCCACGAGGAACGGCCCGACGAGGAAGCCCCCCATGAACGTGAAGGTGCACGAGAGGAGGAACTTGCCGGCCAGGTGCATCCACCCGTCCGCGCAATGCGAGCCGTCCGCGGTGAGCACCGGACAGATGCCCAGCTTGCTCACCGTCAGGTACGTGCCGCCCCACGACACGAGGAACGCCGCGAGGATGTGGCTGAGGCCGTGCACCGCGCCCACCAGCGCGCGCCACTTGCCGAACGCCGCGTCCGCCAGCGAGATGAGCCCGCCGATGGTGACGAGCCCCAGCGCGAGCGTCCACGGTCGGTTCACCATGTTGTTGGCCACCGCGGTGAGCACCTCGGGGAGCTGCGACACGCCGAGCGAGCCCACCTCCGCGTAGGCGGCCAGCGCCATGAGCAGGTACAGCGTGCCGGTGATGACGCCGAACCCGGGGCTGTACCGGATGAGCAGCAGGTTCTTGCGCGCGAGCTTCCGCGACGTCTTCTCATCCGGGAAGCTCTTCTGGAGCTTGTAGCCGTCGCGCAGCGTGGGCGCGGCGGGCGCGTGCGTGGGGTGCAGGAAGGCGCCGCCTCCGCCCGCGGTGATTTTCTGCCGGCCCGCGGCGTCCTCGTGTCGGCGGTAGTGGTGCAGGTCGCCCGCGAGGAAGACGCTGATGCGCCGGCCCAGCACCTTCTCCTGGAGGTACTCCAGGTTGTTCTCCAGGTAGCTGCCCTTGCGCCGCGTGGACGCGGCCATGATCCACGCCGGCTCCGCGTTGCAGAGGATGACGCGGTCCTCGGGGCCCATCTGCTGCGCCACGTTGCGGAAGTACTCGACCTGGGGCACGTCGATGTCGCTGTTGAGCTGCACGTCGGTGCCGATGAGCCACCATGACTGCGGCAGCTTCAGCGCGAAGTAGCTGCGGCTCTGGCGCGTGCGCCGTCCGGCCACCCAGCGCTGCGCGCAGAACAGGCGCATGAAGGCAGACAGGCCGTCGTACCAGTCATGGTTGCCTGGGATGACGAACAGGTCCGGCTGGTTGGGCGGGTGCGAGCGGCGCATGGCGGCCTCGTAGGGCTGCACCATGCGCTCCTCGTACACCTCGCGGCTTGCGCCTGGGTACACCTGGTCTCCGCCGAACACGAGCACCCGGCCGCGCTTCGTCGCGTGCGTGGCCGTGCCGCCGCGCACCGGCAGGTTCAGCTCGGGCAGCGCCAACAGCCGCGCCACCGTGTACGTGGAGTCCCAGCCGTCTCCAATGTCTGACACGTAGTCGAGCCAGAACTCGCCGTTCGGCGCCGACTCGCTCGAATAGTCGAAGTAGGGCTCTTGAGGCCGCACCACCGCTTCGATGAGCCGCAGGTCCGCGCGCGTGCCGAACACCGTGGACACCAGCGCGTCCAACCCCGTGCGGAACACCTGACCGGGATGCAGCCAGCGCACCATGTCCGCGTGGTGGTGCGGCTTGGTTGCCGTGGCGCTGCCTCGCTCGCGCACGCGGCGGGCGATGGGCTCGGGCTCCAGCGGGGTGGGCGGGTTGCGAAGCTCGGGCTCACCCGCCATTGCGCACGTCCTCCCGAGGCCCCTGCGTGAAGCGCTGCTCGGGCCCAGGGCCCGCGTACACCTGCACGGCCCGGAACGCGGGGCCCGGCGTCACCACCCGCGCCGAGTGCTTCGCGCCCGCGGGGATGTAGACCGCGTCGCCCGCGCTCACGCGCATCCCCTGGCCATTCACGGTCATGTCCGCGGCGCCCGCCTGGACGTAGAGCAGCTCCGCGCTGGTGGCGTGCACGTGCTCGGGCACCTCGCCGCCCGCGTCCAGCTCCAGCACGGACATCGACGCGGCGGTCGCGCCGGTGCTCGCGTTGAGCATCAGCGTCGCGTGGCCCCTGCCGCCGGCAATCGTGTAGCGGGGTGACCCGGCGGTGGACACGCGGTAGCGAGGCGTCGCGGCCGGCGCGGGCTCGGAACGCGCGGGCTCGGAACGCGCGGGCTCGGAACGCGCGGGCTCGGAAGAAGGGGGCGCCGGGTCGCGGGCCCACGCCAGGGCGGCGGTGCCCAGGGCCATGGCGGTCAGCACGGCGAGCAGGGGTCGGTGAGGCATGACGCCTGAATTACCATGTCCTCCACCCTTGCCTGGAGGGGAGGCATGCACGGGATGTCTTTCCCTGGCGGCGCGGGCTCGGGCACCCTGGGGGGCATGTCGGCTTCGCCCCTCGAGAACTTCCCCATCGTGGTGCCCTTCACCGTCCACTGGAGCGAGATGGACGCGTTCGGGCACGTGAACAACGCGCGCACCTTCACGTGGTTCGAGTCCGCGCGCATCGCCTATCTGGCGCGCATCGGGCTGACCGGCCCCACGGCGGCGGGGGCGGACACCGCGCCGGGCGGAGTGGGCCCCATCCTCGCCACCACGCAGGCGGACTACCTGCGGCCCGTCGTCTTCCCGGCGCGGCTGGTGGCCGGGGCGCGCGTCACGCGCATCGGCAATGCGTCCATCACCTTCGAGCACGCGGTGGCGGGCGAGGAGGACGGCGTGCTCTACACGCGCGGCAGCTCCGTCATCGTCACGCTGCGCTACGCCGCGCACGAGAAGGTGCCGGTGCCCCAGCCCATCCGCGCCGCCATCGAGGCGCTGGAGGGCCGGTCGTTCAGTCCGGCTTCTGATACGTCTCGATGACGGCGTTCACCTGCTCGGTGACCGCCTGAAGCGTCTCGGCCGCGCCGCGCGTGGCGTCCACGCGGTCGAGCGTGGCCTGCATGAGCCCGGTCAGGTCCGTCACCGCGGTGAACAGCTGCGCCACCCCCGCGGCCTGCTGTCCCACGGTGGCGGCGATCTGCCGGACGGAGTCCGAGCTGCCGCGCACCATGCCGGACAGCGTGCGCAGGCTCTCGCCGGAGACCTGGATGGCCTCCATTCCGCGACCCATGCGCTCGGCGCCGCGTCGCGCCAGCTCCACGACGTCCTGGATGCCCTGGCGCGTGTCATCCACGGCGGAGCGCACCTGCCCCGTGGCCTGCACGGACTGTGACGCGAGGCTGCGAATCTCTCGCGCCACCACGGCGAAGCCCTTGCCCTGCTCGCCGACGCGGGCCGCCTCGATGGCGGCGTTGAGGGCGAGCACGTTGGATTGGTCCGCCAGGTCCTTCACCGCCTGCGCGATGCCGGCGATTTGAGCGGTGTGCGTCTCCAGCCCCTGGATGCGCTCGGAGATCTCCGTGGCCTGCGCGCGGATGTCCGCGAGCGCGCTCACGCTGCTGCTGATGGCGGACTCGGCGGTGGCGCCCACGTCGCCCGCGTCCTCGGTGGTCGCGAGCACGCGCTGCGCCTGCTGCGCGGCCACCTGCGCTGTCTGACGAATCTCCTCCGCGGTCACCTGCGCCTCGTGGAGCGCCTGCGCCTGGCGACCCAGCGTCTCGCGCTGCGCGGCGGTGGCGAGCGTGAGGGTGCGCATGGCGTCCTTCAGCGCCTGGGCGGAGCGGGCCAGGGGGCGCACGACGCGCTCCTCCACCGCGCTCCGGGACAGCTCCAGCCGGGCCTCGCGCTCGGCGGCTTCGCGCAAGTCCCGCTGGCCATGGATGCAGGACACGATGAGGAAGAGGTCCTCGAACACCACCCACGCGGCGTGCTCCAGCCAGCGCCAGGACTCCGCGCCGTGCGCGCCGAAGATGGACTCCGGCCAGTAGGCGCCGCGCAGGACGTGGTCCGCCGCGACCACGCCACTGAAGGTGAGCAGCACGCGCCAGTCCCGATAGAAGGCCAACAGCGCCAGCGAGCCGAAGATGTGGAAGTGCGTCTCGATGCGCCCACCGGTCAGGTGGATGAGCAGCGCGGACATCAGCGCCTGTCCCACGGCGATGACGTGGCGCGTGGACACCCGCCCCGGACGTCCGAGCGCGAGCGCGACGGGCACGCTGCCAAAGAGGAAGCCCAGCACCACGGCGGCCCACACGTGCTCGTGCACGCGGCTGTCCAGCCCCGACCACGTGCGCGGCGAGACGATGAGCGCCGCCACGATGCCACCCAGCCACTGCAACCCCATCAGCAGGGCGAACGTGCGGTCGGTGCGGCGGTGCAGGATGCGGGACTGCGCGGTGAGGAACTCCTGCGCGCGCGCTTCCACGTCGAGGTGGGACAGGCGGATGTTCATGGCGAGGCGGGCGTGCCCAGCAGGCAGCCAAAGACAGGGGTGGAGGAAGAGGACGCGGGGCGGGAGGCCAGCAGCGCGCGGATGGCGCGTCCGCCCTCACTGTCTCCCTCGTGTCCCCGCGCGACGGTCAGCCCGCCGCTGAACTGGTGGGTGCCATCCGGGCCGTAGAGGACCACCTGCCCGGAGGTTTGCGCGCCGAGCCGCCGCGCCATCGCGCCGTCCACGTCCGCGGTCACCTCCACGCCGGGAATGGCGGCGGCCTGGGCCCACAGCTCGCCGCGCTCCCAGCCTCGCGGCGCCTGCCGCGGAGACCCCACGAAGACGCGCGTGGTGAGGTGCCCGGCCGAGTCCTCCATGAGCCGCGCCAGCTCCGTCAGCGTGGCCCGCGAACAGGGGCAGCGAGGATGGACGAACACCCACAGCGACCACGCCCCCGGGCGCGTCCGCGCCGCGAGGTCGGCGGGCAGGGTCGAGGGCGCCGCCTCCGAGGGGCCCGCCGTGAGCGCGTGCACCCACAACGCGCGAGCCCCCGCCGCCGCCGCGAGCCCCCAGCCCACGAGGAGTGCCACGAGTCCCCAGCGGCGCGTTCGTGGGCGCCATCGCCCCCAGAAGGGGACGCCGCGGACAGGGGATTCGGAAGCGGAGGCGGAAGGCATGGACCCGGCTGCGAGGTGGGGACAGGGCGCGGGACGGCACTCGCCCAGCGGCTGCGAACAGACCAGAGTGATGGGTCGAGTTCAACCCAGTCGAGCACGCCGACGCACTGGCCGTACGCCTGGAGGGGGAGCGCGGGGTGCGGCCGAACGGGACCGCCCCGAGGGGCGCGCCGGCTGTTAGGAAGGGGCGCGTCATGAACGACCCCGTCCTGGGTTTCTATGAAGGGCTGGCCGAGGAGTACCACCTGCTCTTCGCGGACTGGGCCCAGTCGGTGGAGCGGCAGGGCGCGGTGCTGGATGCGCTGCTGCGGCGATCCGGCGCGCCCCCGCCTCGGCGGGTGCTGGACTGCGCCTGTGGCATTGGCACCCAGGCGCTGGGGTTGGCCGCGCGCGGGTACCACGTCCACGCCACGGACCTGAGCCCGGCCGCCGTGGCCCGCACGGAGCGCGAGGCCCGGGCCTTCAACGTGACGCTCACCACGGGCATCGCGGACATGCGCCGGTTGGACACGCAGGTGCCGGGCACCTTCCACGCGGTGCTGTCGTTCGACAATGCGATGTCGCACCTGCTCACGGACGCGGACCTGGACGCGGCGGCGCGCGCCATGGCGTCGCGGCTGGTGCCCGAGGGGCTCCTGCTCGCGAGCATCCGGGACTACGACGTGCTGCGCGAAGGGCGCCCGCGCTTCACCTCGGAGCGGGTGCTCGACACGCCCGAGGGGCGGCGCATCCTCTTCCAGCTCTGGGACTGGTCCGCCGATGGCGGCCAGTACACGGTGCACCAGTTCATCCTGCGCCAGGATGGCGGCACGTGGCAGACCACCGAGCACACCGGCGTGTACCGCGCGCTCCAGCGCGTGGACCTGGAGCGCGCGCTCACGCGGGCCGGGCTGGTGGACCCTCGCTGGTACACGCCCGAGGAGACCGGCTTCTACCAGCACATCATCACGGCGCGCCGGCCGTAGCCGTCAGCCGCGCTTCGCCTCGGCGGGGGCGTTGGGGTGTCGTGCCAGCATCAGGCGCAGTGGGGGCTGACGGCGCACCAGCTCCTGCTTGAGCAGGTGCGCGATGAGGGCGGGGGGCGCCGCGCTCCACCGCGCGATGTTCTGCACCAGCATGGCAGAGCGATAGGTGCGCCCACACAGGAGCGACGTCGTCTTGCCATCCACGGGCATGCCTACGAGCGCACCCAACGCGCGGCCCTCGGTGTTGAGGATGAGCTCGGCCTTCTCCTCGGCGGGGCCGCTGGCGAAGCGCTGACGGAGCACCTCGCGCGCGGCGCGGCGCGTGCCCTCGGGGATGTCTCGGTCCACCGTCAGCTTGTGCTGCTCCAGGAGCCGGCGCGCGCCCCAGAGTCGCCGGAACAGTCCACTGGGGAGCTGGGGATTGCGCACCAGCCATCGGCGCACGCCCACATCCGCCGCGAACGCCGCGCGCGCGACCACCGCCTCCAACCCCACCGGGTTTCGATGGTGTCGCGCCACGAGCCGCGCATGCGTCAGCCCCACGTGGGGGTTCTCCAGCACGGCCTTGATGACGGCGGGCACCGGGTCGAAGCACAGCGCGCTCAGGTCCGGCTCCTCCGCCGCGCGAGCCAGGGCAACGCGCTGGTCCTCGGGGAGCGCGTGCAGGCGCGTCTCGAAGCGCTGGCGATAGGTGACGAGTGCGTCCTCGGGTTCGTCGTCGAGGGGCTCGGAGGCTTCGCCCTCCGCGTCTGCTTCCGGCTCGGCGGTGAGGAGCAGCTCGGGTTCCGCTTCCGGCTCGGGACGGGGCGCGACGGCGGGCGCGGCGGCATCGGGCACGAGCGCACCCTGGGCGACGAGCTGCGTGAGGATGGCGTGGATGCGCTCCGTGGGCAGGCCCGTGAGGGCTTGGAGGTCGCGGGCCCGGGTGCGTCCGTCCAGGCGCGACAGCACGAAGCCCTCTTCCGGGCCGAGCGGAAGGCGCCGGAGGTCCACACCCGGCGCGAGCTGGGGAATCCAGTCGTTCATGCGCCCGCGAGTCTCCCACGGTCAGCGCGGCACCGCTCGCTTGATGCGCGGTGCCGTGCCTGGACGGGCTCGGCCGGAGACGCTGGAAGATTACAGGTCGCCCGTGTCGTAGCTGGACGGAACATCGACGTGGAACATGAGCTCCACGGGGCGTGTCTCGCCCGGTGCGAGCGGGACCTTCCACTCCGCGATGCCGTCCATCTTCGCGAGCGAGTAGCCCGGGGTGGACTGTGTCTCCAGCTCCACCTTCACGTCCTTCATCTCGGAGACGGGCACGTGCTCGGAGAGCACCACGGTCTCGGGGCTCGGGTGAAGGTTGGTGAGCAGGAACCGATACGCGTAGCGGAAGCGCGTCTGGTTGCCCAGGAATCCCTTGCGATACATGACCCCATCCATCACGGTGCGCTGGACGCGGAGCCCTTCGTCCTGACCGAAGGTCAGTTCGAACGGAGCGCCCGTGGACACGCGTCCCAGGGAGTGCCGCCCCAAGAAGGCCGAGTCCCGGAAGACGCTGACCTGCCCCGGCAGCAGCGCGAAGGGCGTGGTGTTCGTCATCCGCGCCACGCGGTAGATGACAGGGCGCAGCTTGGGCACCGTGCGCCAGGAGAACTCCGCGGCGAGCACATGCCGCCCCAGCGGCACCCGCACCGCCGTCCCGTCGCCGGGAATGGTGGTCACCTCCAGCGCCTCCCACTGCACGGAGAGCCCCTGGTCGATGACGCGCAGGCCTTTGCCCTCGGATGCGGGCGTCGGGCTGGCCACTTCCGCGTGCTGGGGCGTCGACTCGCGCCGCACCAGCACCGGCTGGGGCTCGGGCTGGCTGTTCGCCATGAGATAGATCGGCTCCTGCACGGGCGGTGTGGCGTCCTCGGAGGGGAGCGCGGTGGAGATGAAGATCCGAGCGCCAGCCCAGTCCAGTCCAGTCTCCTGACGCACCGTGGCCAGGGTGGTCAGCTCCACGCGCTGGTGCGCTTCGTCCGCGCGCGCCTCATAGGTCGGCACCCAGCTCACGCCGCCCAGCAGCGCGGACAATTCCACATGAGGCCGGGATGCGGCGGGGCAGGTGAGCCGCACCTCGACCCGATACTCGCCGCGCGCATCGAGTTCCTGGAGCCGAGCCAGCTCCGTGAGCGCCTCGGTTCGCTGCGACTCGAGCGCCTGCCGTTTCTCCTCGAGCGACCGGGCCTCATGGATGCCCTGCATGCCCAGCTCGAGCGCGGCGTCGAAGCCCGCGGCCCAGCCTCGCGAATCTGGCTGAGGGCGGGTCAGCTCCTGCGTGACACGCGCCGCGGCGACGTCCGTGGAGTCGCGCGCGAGTTGCTCCAGGTGGTGCGTTCGGGCCTGGGGGACGGCCAGCGCGGCCAGCTCCCGGTTCAGGTTCTGCTCTCGGGTCCGCCAGGTCTCCAGGTCGCGCGTCAGCTCCGCGCGGTGGGGGACGCGCTCGACGGAGGAGCCCACCAGGGAGGCGCCCTGGACCGAGGCGCGGAAGCTCGCCGGAGGGGCCGAGGCGGGCAGCGGTTCGAAGACCACCGTGGTGGCGCCGTCGCAGGCGACATCTTGCGCCCAGGTCACCTGGGCGCGGTCCGGGTGGACGATGACGGAAGACACGGAGGGCGCGGCGGTGAGCGCGAGGAAGGGGAGCAGCGGAAGCGCGAACATGCGGAGGTCCTCACGGAGACTGGGTCAGGCGCCAGGACTTCGGACGGCGCACGGTGTATTGGAAGGTGATGACCTGCTTGCTGGAGGGCGGCAGCACCAGGTGCTCCCAGCGCAGCTCACCCGTCTGCTCATCCGTCCGCGCCGTGGGCTGGGTGGCCACCAGCTTCACCTTCACGTCATCGCTTTGGCTGAGTGGCCACTGGTCCACCACCTGCACGGGCATGGGGAATGGATAGGGATTGGGAATCTCCAGCGTGACTTCGTAAGCGTTGACGTCGTCCTTGGAGAGAAGGCCCTGGGTGGATTGCACGACATGGATTGTGCGGGTGGCGCGGACGGACCGGTCGACTCCGAGCGGCAGGGTGAACGGCTCTCCGGGAAACATGGGGGACAAGGTCGCGGTGCCCACGGGGTCCGCGCCAACGAAGAGGGCTGCCTGGCCACCCGGCAGCGGGCTGCTCGCGGGGCTCTTGATGCGAGCGACGAGATAGGCCTCGGTGCTGAGCGACGTGACGAGGTGTCGCTCGACCTCCACGGGCCAGGACTCCGTGCGCAAGGGAAGGGTGCGCTCGCCCGTGGCGCTGCGCACCGTCTCCGGCAGCGCCGTGGTGAAGCCCAGTTCGTGGCTCGCCGCAAGCGCGGCGGGGAAGTTCGGATCCATGGATGGCGCCCAGCCGCCTGGCGGGGTGAGATCGATCGGAACCATCACGCGTGGCCTGCTCTCCCAGCCACCTGTCAATCCGGAGACGGTGTAGCTGTGGCCGTTCAGGCCGAACACGTTCTTCTGATTGTCAGACAGTCCGTCCACGACGTAGCCGTATTCGGGGGTCGTGTTCTCCTGGGGGACGGGGTCGGCGGGTGAGCTTAGGGTGGCGTTGACCCGAAGAGGATGACCCTCACGTGAAGCGATGCCTGCTTGGAGCAGGACGTCATGGTCGGGCTGGCGGAAGCTCAGCGTGTAGGTGCCCGGTGGGAGTGCATCGAAGGCGTAGCGCCCCTGCACATTCGTGAGGACCTTGATGGGCTTCGGCACGTCCGCGCCGCGCGCCCCGCCGCCCAGGGCTTGGGCCTCCACCTGGAGCCCCTGCACGGGCTGGTGGGTGATGACATCGAGGACCGCGCCACTGAGTGGCGGGACGGTCGTGAGCAGAGCGGCGGTTACCTCCTCGATGGTGACTCGGGGCTCGCGGAACTTCTCGAACTGCCGCCAGAGCTGGGCGCTTTGCACCTCGTCGAGGGAGGGCGCGGCCCGCGGCGGGGCGGGGGTCGGCGGCCCGCTGATGGGCGGCATGCGGCCCGAGGCGTGGGGGATGAAGTGCTCGGCGCTGCCAATCGTCCACGTGGTCACTTGCGGCAGCGAGGTCGCGGCGGAGGGCTGCGCCACGCTGAGCGTCAGGATGGATTGCACCCAGTCCTCGCCGGTGTTCTGGACAACGCGCCCTGACAGGGACACCTGGACGCGCTGCTGCCCGGGTTGGAATTGCAACTCATAGCGTGGCGTCCAGCGGACGCCCTGGCTCACGCGATAGGAGAGGGTGGCCTTCACGCGGCCCTTTCCGGTGAGCAAGGCCGACACCTGGATCCGGTCGACCTGCGACTGTTCCTCCAGTCGCTTGGCCTCCTCGAAGAGGCCCGTGGTCTCGCTGTCCAGCGCGCTCCGCTGGGCCTCCAGTTCGCGCAGGCGCGCTTCGCGCTTCGTGGCCTGGGTGACGAGGAAGTCGGTGGCGGCGCGCCAGGCCGCGGGCGTGGCGAGGGGCTTCGAGACGTCTGCGGTGAGGCTCGCGGACGAGGGCGGATGGATGCCGCGAAGGGCCTGGAGTTGTGACGCGACGAGGTCCCGCTCGGCGTCCATGCTGACGGAGGACTGGCGCAGTCGACTCAGCTCGCTCAGGAACCGCTGCGTCTCCTGCCCGGGCAGGTGGTGCTCCGGGAGCTTCGTGTGCGCGATGTCGACGGCGGCGACCACCGCCCCCGGAGCCTCGACCTGGATGGAGTCGAGGTCGACGCCCGCGGGGAGCAGGGGAAACTCCACGCGCTCGGAGCCCGTGAGGCTCAAGGTCGCGGTGCGGCTCACCCTCGCGCTGTCCCGGTAGAGGGTGACGTGGGTGATGGGCGCTTCAGGAGCGGCGTGCAGCAGGCCGCCTACCGCCAGCCCGAGTCCAAGAAGGAGCATGTCGCCACGCTAGGGGCCCGGGCGTGGGACATCCTCACCGGTTCATCATGACTCGCGCATGCCCCACGCATGCCGTGGGATGCGCCGCCGTGGGGCTACGCGGCGCGTGACGGCGCGCCTTCCAACTCCGCGAGCCGCTCGTCGAATCGGCGGTCCAGCGCGGCGGGGAGCACCACGTTGCGCAGCAGGGACTTGCGCCGGTCCTGAGGTCCGTAGCGGGTATTCATGACGCGGACCTCCTCGATGCTCAGGTAGGTGCTCTGGTTGCACGTGGTGCAACGGTGGCGCGACACGGAGATGCGGAAGTTCGTGCCCATGAGTTCGTCCGAGCTCAGCTCCACCAGGCTCCGCAAGTCGCCCGCGTCGATGAGCGGCTTCACGTCCGTGGCATTCAGTCCATGGGCAGACAGGCTGCGGGTGTCGAGCCAGCGGTGGCACGGCTCGCAGAACAGCCGCCTCGCGGCCTCGCGGCCCGCGAACACCGCCGTGCCCATCATGACGATTGGCTCCACCACCCAGACGATGGTCACGAAGACGCCCTGCGTGGTCTTCCCCTTGCTGTCCACCCAGCCCGCGGCATTGCGCGCGGAGATCCACTCGGAGACGAAGTCCGGTGTCAGGCTGCTCAGCAGCAGGTCCCACGACGCGTCGGGATAGGCCTCGCGCAGGTCGAGCGCCAGCGTGCTGGCCCACGACGCGACCCATGCCACCAGCGCGGCGACCACGATGAGTCCCCACGCGAACGGAGGACTCCGGCAGGGCGCCCGCGAGATGACGCCCGCGCTCAGCGCGCCGACCACGGCTCCCAGCGCACAGGGCAGGACGAACTGCAGGATCTGCAAGGGCAGCACATAGAGGAGCGGTTGATAGAGCGCTCCCAGGAGCACGGTGCAGAGCAGCAGAACCGGGACGAGCACCGGCATCCGCTGACCGAGGCGGTGAGACGGCGCATAGACAGACAAGGCCATGGGCATTGCGCTCACTCTATTCGAAGCAGTTCGGCAGGGGGCCGCGTTCCGTGCGGAGAATGCAGTCATGAGCCCGGAGGCATGTCGCGCACGCGCAGGCCGTAGGGCCCGATGCGAAACTCCGCGCCTTCGCGCAGCGGACGCCGACCGTGCCCATGCACGCCGTCGATGAACGAGCCCTCCTCGCTGTCATCCACCAGCACGAGCGCGTCGTCCGTGATGCACAGGCGGATCGCGAGCCGGGAGACGCGCGCCGAATCGAGGACGACGTCGGCCTCCCAGGAGCGGCCCAAGGTGATTTCCGGCTGCTCGAAGACCTTGCTCTGCGCGGGCGTGCGCGCGCCTGCGTCCACGGGCCATGACTCCACGATGACGGCGCGCCCCATCGCTCGACCTCCGAGGGCCTACGGATAACCCTGCGTCCAGGCAGGGTTTTTTACTCGGGAGCACGCCCCTCGCGCGAGGGCCCGCCTGGGCGCTCGCCCCGAGTGCCTGTCCATGGACACACGGTGGGGCGTGAACCCGGGTTGACGCGAGGGGGGAGCCTGGACACAACTTCACGTATGTCCGACCGCATCCAGACCTACGCCGAGTTCTGGCCGTTCTACCTGCGCGAGCACTCCCTGCCCATCACCCGCTGGCTCCACCTGCTGGGCACCAGCCTGGGCGTGGGCCTGGGCGTGACGGCCGCGGTGACGGGCCGCGCGGGCCTCGTGGGCGCCGCGTTCGTGTCCGCCTACGGCTTCGCGTGGGTGAGCCACTTCACGCTGGAGCACAACCGTCCGGCGACCTTCAAGTACCCGCTCTGGTCGTTCATCTCGGACTTCCGCATGGCGGGCCTGATGCTCACGGGTCAGCTGGGGCCGCACCTGGAGCGCGCCAACGCGGGCGCCAACGCGGACGCGTCCGAGCGTCCCGCCGCGGCCTCGCGCTAGCGACACGCGTTACTCCCGCGTGTCGCCGTGCGGCGCGCGGGATTAGAGGAACACGCTGAGCTGGATGCCCGTGGTCCCGAACGGGATGCTGATGACGTCCGCGTTGTGGTCGAAGCGGAGCGCCAGCCCCACCGTCCCGGAGATGCTCACGTTGGGGGTGAAGAAGTACTCCGCGCCCAGCCCGCCATGCAGGGCGAAGTTCACGTCGTCATCGAAGAGGAAGTCGAAGGTCATTCCGCCCTCGACGTAGGGCCGCAGGTCGCCCGTGCGCAGGTGGTGACGGTAGGCCGCGCCCAGCGAGAACTGCGCGTCCGCGTCGGGCTTGAGCGCGAAGGCCAGGCCCAGGTCGAGGCGCAGCGAGCCCACGTCGCTCAGGTAGTAGAAGCCGCCCACCGTCGGCAGGGCATTGATTCCCAGCGTCAGGCCCTTGGCACCCGCGGCGGGCCCATTGCTGGAGGCGCTGGCCTCCATGGGCGCATCGGCCTTCGCCGTCTCGGCGGCGGCCATCTGGAGGGGAAGCGTGGTGAGCGCGATTGCGGCGAGCATGGGGAAACGCATGGAGTCGAAACCTCGATGGATGTGACAGTCAGCGACTGTCGAGCCAACTGGGCCTTATATCCCGGTCTCTCCTGAGCGCTTCTTTTTAACTGGAACGCTGACTGCTCATTCAAGTCCCTGGGAAGCGATTTCGCGCGTTGGGCGGATGTTGATGAGGGGATGGGGGACATGGCCTGTTCTGGCTGAGTGACACTCTTCTTCTCCCGAGGTGTTCCCTATCGGGCGAAAGGCCCGGAGGGTGTGCACCATGGGGTCCTTGCAGAAGTTCATCGGGTTGATCAGTGCCTTGGCATTGGGAGGGTTGGCGCAAGCCGCGCCACCCAACGGTAAAGAACTCTTTCTGAAGCCTTTTCCAGGGACGAACGGGCGCTCGTGCGCGACCTGCCACGTCCTGGAAGAGGAGACGGTCCTGACACCTCAGCACGTGGAGGCGCTGTGGGCCCAGTCTCCGACGGATCCCTTGTTCAATCGGTTGGATGCGGATGATCCAAGCGCGGCGATCCTCACCTACTCCCACCTCAAGAAGGGCCTCGTGCGGGTCACCTTGCCGGTCCCCGCGAACATGGATGTCATTGATGCGGCAGGGAACGTCATCACGCCGGCGAACCGGAAGATCTCCGTCTGGCGCGGGGTGCCGAGCGTCCGGGACACGGCCATCCTGGGGCCCTACCAGTACGACGGGCGCGAGGCGTCGCTCCAATCGCAGGCCCAGTCAGCCATCCTGAGCCACAGCGAGGGCAGCCTCGTCTCGCCGGAGGAGCTGGATGCCATTGCGATCGCGGAGCGCGACGACTTCACGTCAGACCGCGCGCGGTTCGTCTCGAACCTGTTCGACTGGGGCGTCCCGCTGGCGTTCATTCCGGATCCCGAGCGCTTCATGTGGCTCACCCCGCAGGAGCAGCGCGGGCGGGACGTGTACACGACCGCCTGCGAGGGCTGCCATGGCGGGAGCACGAAGAACCGCATCGTCAACCGCGCCGTCCACGACGCGGCGTTCCTCGCCCTCAAGCCCAACGGCACGGTCATCTTCACGGTGGATCCGCAGAAGGGGCCAGTGCTTCAGCGGGTGCCGCGCCCGAACGACGAGTTCCTGAACGTGGGCTTCACGTTCTTGAGCTACCTGGGGCAGGTGGGCCAGCTGCCCATGTACAACTCGGACGTGCAGCTGCCGCGCTACCGCTTCCGGTTCTACACGGACGGCACGCGGCAGCACGCCGTCACCGAGCTGCCGCCCGTCCCGGTCACCGTGAGCGGGGATCCGCTCGATCCCCGGTCCGCGTTGGATTCGAACGGCTTCCCCATCGTGGGACCCAATGGCGCGCCGCAGCTCTTCACGACGGACCCGGGCCGCGCGCTCATCACGGGAGACCCGGCGGACTTCGAGGCCTTTGACATTCCCTCGCTGCGAGGCGTGGCGAAGACGGCGCCGTACTTCCATGACAACAGCAACGCGACGCTGGTGGACGTGGTGAATACCTACAGCCGGCTCATCCTGCCGTTCCTGCCGGACATGCACCTGCCAGCCGTCCACCCGCCCGAGGACGCGCAAGGCTTCCCCGAGTCCCTCACGCCCGCTCAGAAGCAGGACCTCCTGGCGTTCCTGAATCGCCTGTGAGGCACGGGGCGCCGCGCGAGGTGACAGGAGACCTCGCGCGGCGCCCCCGCGGTCTCCGCTTCTCCACCCAACGGCCAGGGAGGATGCGTGGGTGCGGGGCCCTCGGGCGATGCTCGCCTTCGCACGCGCGCCGCGGTCCGCGCGCGCATCTGGCCGGAGGAATCCGATGAGGGGGGATGTTCGCTGCGCTCGCATCGTGGCGCTGTGTTGGTGCAGCGGGGCTTGGAAAATCCCATCGCCCGCGGAGCTGACGGCTGACCTCTCCCAACTCGAAGGGGTATCTCCATGAACGGCCCCGGGCCATCGCCGCGCTGCGAGAGCTGCTCCTCGCCCCGCCCCAACCGGTGGACCGGGCGCTGAAGTTGGTTCCGGCGGCGGATGCCTGCCTCGCCCGGGTCCTGTGGACCTTGGGGCGATTGGGTCACCTGCGCGAGGTGGGTGATTCGCGAGCAGGGCGGATGAAGCAGGGCGGGAGTCCTCGCGCGAGGCTTCTCCCGCCCCCAAGCCTCAGGTGACCCGAGGTGCGAGGCAAGGCGTCACGGGGACGCGGCGACGGTCGGCGGCGTGGTGCTGGTGAAGAAGTCCGGGAAGCTCGCGATGTAGTGGTTCCCGCTGCCGCTCTCTCCCAAGATGACGCCGGTCTTCGAGCCCGAGACGGTGACGGTGGTGCCGTCCGCGGCAATCGCCACGTTCTCCGACGAGATGTTGCCCGCCCCCAGGTAGACGCCCAGGCTGTTGCTCCGGATGACGGTCAGCGTTGCCGGGTCCACCTGGTGCACGTTGACGGTAATGGGCGCGCTGCCGCTGCTGCTCGACTTCAGGGTGTAGCTCGCGGCGAGTCCCAGCGCGTTCCCTGCCACGGACCGCGTCGGCTCATAGACGACGGACGTCCCCAGGATCACGCTGCCAGTGCCATACGCACACGTCGGGATGGGCTGGCGGAAGAGCTTGACGTCATAGACCGTGGGCGTCACGTTCGGCTGCGGGTATGCGGAGATGCTGTAGATGCATCCGTTCAGCGAGACGGATGAGAGCGCGGACTCTTGCTGCGCCAGCACGTCGTCCTGCCCAGACACCCTGTCTCCTCCGCCGCAGGCAGGGAAGAGAACAGCAGCACAAAGACAGACAGCCCGTTTGAAGAATCGCATTGTGCAATAGCTCCTTGGCTCGCGGGAAGCGCAGGGAAAGTAGCAGTAGCGCGATTTTCTTCGTGAACAATCTACACGCATCCACCCGGGGGCGTTGATGACCCCATCGGAGAAATGCTGCCGTGCAGCGCGGGAGGTGAGGTGCGACTTTGTTCTCGTGTGTGGCCCAAGCGCCTGGAGGCGCATCCCACGGTGGGGCGGCTGCCTGGAGTTGCTTCCGGTCCCTGAGGCGCGGTGCTGGCTCCGCGTCTCGTGAGGGCGGGGTGCGCTTTCGTTCGTGGGAGCGGGCTGTTATGGGCGCGCGAGGCTGGCGGACGCCCCGTCGTCACGCTCGGAAGGCTCCCCGTCCATTGGGCCCCACGCAGAGGCGTCCCCGGGTCGCCTGTTCATCGTGGGGGCCCTGCTGTTCGTCGCGCCATGCAAGCCGCGGCCCGGAGCCTCGCGCGTGCATCAGCCGGGGGTGACGTCCACCACGAGCTTGCCGAAGTTGCGGCCCTCGAGCATGCCGATGAACGCGGTCGGCGCGTGCTCCAGTCCGGTGACGTGGTCCTCGCGCAGCTTCACCTTGCCCGCGTCGACCCAGGCGCCCATGTCGCGACGGAAGGGCTCGAAGCGATCGGCGTAGTGGTCGAGGATGATGAAGCCCTGCATGCGGATGCGCTTCTGCAGCACCTTGGCGAGCAGCAGGGGCAGCTGGTTCGGTCCGGACGGCAGGTTCTCCTCGTTGTAGTGCGAGATGAACCCGCAGACCGGTACGCGCGCCCCGATGTTGAGCAAGGGCAGCACGGCATCGAACACCGCGCCGCCGACGTTCTCGAAGTAGACGTCGATACCTTTGGGGCACGCCTCGGCGAGGCGCTCGGCCAGCCGTGGCTCTCTCCGGTCCAGGCAGACATCGAAGCCGAGTTCCTCGACCGCGAAGCGGCGCTTGTCGTCACCGCCGACGATGCCGACCACGCGCGCGCCCTTCATCTTGGCGAGCTGTCCGACCACGCTGCCCACCGCGCCGGTCGCCGCGGCCACGACCACTGTCTCGCCCGGCTTGGGCTGCCCGATGTCGAGCAGGCCGACATAGGCGGTGAACCCCGGCATGCCCAACCCACCGAGGGCCAGCGAAGGCCGCGCCATCTCGCCGAGCGGGAGCAGGTCCTGTCCTCCGGACACCGCGTAGTCCTGCCAGCCCGCGTTGCCGAGCACCAGGTCGCCCTCGCGGAACTTCGGGTTTCGGGACGAGATGATCCGATTGATGGTGCCGCCCACCATGGGCGCTCCCACTTCAACTGGCGGGGCGTAACCCGGCCCCACTTCGTCCACCAGGTTGCGCATGTACGGGTCGAGCGAGAGGGATAGCGTGCGCAGCAGCACCTCTCCTTCGCCTGGAGTCGGGATGGCGGTCTCTTCGATGCGGAAGTCCCGTGGGGTGGGTTGGCCTCGCGGGCGAGAGGCGAGGACGATGCGGCGGTTGACGCCTTCCTTGGACGGCATGCGCGGACTCCAATGGAGGGGCACGTTCGGCGGGACGCCTTGCGCTCCGGTGATTTCGAGCGAGCGTCGAGGTGCCGAACGCGGCGCCCCATCACTAATCAGCCCGTCATGGAGTCCGCCGGAGAAACGACTCGGGAATGAGGGGTTCGGGACCTGGCGCGGTCACCCTCGCCTTCATCCCGGTGGAGCAGCTGGGGCGCGCGGGCCTTCGATGATGACGCGCAGTCCTCGGGGCTCGTTGACGGCGAAGGAGAGTTCCAGGCCGGCGCGCAGGCACAGCTCCCGGACGATGGCCACGCCCAGGCCGCTGCCTCGCGGATCTCTTTGACGGGCCTCACTGGCTCGGAAGAGGCGCTCGCCCAGGCGACCCAGGTCTTCGGGAGGGACTCCGGGGCCGTCATCCAGGACCGTGAGCCGGAAGCGCTCGGCGCCCACGGGCTCCAGCAGCGCCACCACGTGTCCTCCCGGATCCCCGTGTGCCACGGCGTTGTGGAGCAGGTTGCTGACCGCCTGCTCCAACATCGTGGGATGGCAGCGCACCCACAGCGGGGTGTCGGGATGGGCCGCGTCCATGGCCACGTCCTTGCGGCGGGCGAGCAATCCCAGACGTCGCACCACGCGCTCCACCAACATCCCCAATTCCGCGCGCGGCTCGCCCTCCAGCGGATCCACCCCCTCGCCGAGCTGACACGCGAGCCGCAAGTTATCCACGAGCGCCGCCAGGTACACGGTGTCCTCGATGCCACGCACCAGCAGGGGCGACAGCTCCGCGGCCGGCGCGGTGGTAGCCAACTCCAGCGCGAGCTGGAGCGAGGCGATGGGCGTCTTGAGGTCGTGCGCCACATCCGAGAGGAATCGCTCCAGCGCCTGCTTCTGCGCCTCGATGCGCCCGGCATCCGAGCGCACCCGTGCGTGGGCCGCGTCCAGCACGCGGGACAGGTCACCCAGCTCGTCCGCCGAGGTGTCTCGGGTGGAGTGATACGCCGTGCTCCCAATGGCCCCGGTGGAACCGTGCAGTCGCCGCAGTCGCCGCAGCAGCGGGTAGATGACGAAGGCGGTGGACAGCGCCGCGGCCAGCGTCGTGAAGGTGAGCGCCGCGAGCAGCAGCCGCCGCAGTCCCTGCGCGCGGTTGACGAGGCGCGGCCAGTGATACTCCAAGAGACTGCACGGCCCCGAGTCCGCCACGCGGATGAGCAGCGCGCCCGCCCAGGGCGTGTTGTGGCCATCTTCCCGGAGCGGGACGTAGACCTCGAAGGGTTGGGGGTCGCCCTCTCGCAGCTTCTGCACGAGTGACTCGGCGGGGGCGGGCCGTGAGTTCGGCTGGGTGAGCACGCGGTGCGCGTCGTAGGCGACCACCGTGAGCCCTTGTGTCAGGACGTGGCTCCAGCCGTCGGGGGCGGCGCGGCAGGCCTCGCCATGCAGTTGGAGGACGCTGTCGGTGAAGACCTGGGCGCTCAGCCGCGTGGTGATTTCAATCGCCTTGTGGAACGTGAAGTACGCCGTGGCGAGCGTGGCGAACATCCCCAGCAGCACCGAGGCGAGCGCGGTGCGCCACGCCAGCCCGCTCCACAGCTTCATGGCGCGTCCTCCGGCTCGAAGCGATAGCCGATGCCCCAGGCGGTGCGCACGCTCGCGCCCGCGGGGCCCAACTTCTTCCGGATGCGCGCCACATGCGAGTCCACCGTTCGCGCGTCGCGCTCTTCATTGAGCGGCAAGGCTTGCTCGGCGATCTGCTCCCGGGTGAGCGCGCGACCCGGGCGCTCCACCAGGTACAGCAGCACATCCAGTTCGTTGCGCGTGAAGGACACCGGGCCCACGCCCTCGCGGCTGACCGTGCGCGCGTCCAGGTCGATGCTCACGTCTGACCAAGTCCGCTTGCGCCGGGTGGCCTCGTCCGGGATGCGCAGCCGCGCCTTGATGCGCGCGAGGAGTTCTTCCATCCAGAACGGCTTGGCCAGGTAGTCCACCGCGCCGAGCCCGAAGGAGCGCAGCCGCGCCTCCAATTCCTGTCGCGCGGTGAGGACGAGGATGGGGACTCGGAGACGGCCCTGCCAGGCCTGGAGCAGCTCGAAGCCATCCAGGCCCGGCAGGTTGAGGTCCAGCACCACCAGGACAGGGCGCTCGCGCTCCGCTGCCTCCAGGGCGAGGCGCCCGTCGGTGACGAGCGACACCTGGAAGCCCGCGAGCTTCAGCCCGCGCACGATGCTGGCGGCGATGGGAGGATCGTCCTCGATGACCAGGATGGGGCCCTGCATGTCCATGGGGACGACCTTCCTCGGTTCAGGCTTACGAGCCTAGCTGGCCAGGGCCCGCGGGGTGGCGGGTTCGGTGGGCACGATGAAGTTCGTGCGCGAGGTGTCCGTGCCGAGCGTGTTCTTCACCTGGACCGCTCCACTGCGCGCGCCCTGTGGCACCGTGAAGGTCAGCCGCGTGTCGCTCAGCACCTGGACATGCGTCGCGGGCTGCGTGTCCACGCTCACGCCTGTCACGCCGGTGAATCCCGAGCCCTCCACCGTCACCAGGGTGCCCGCGGGCCCCGAGGTGGGGGAGAGGGATTGAATGACAGGCTTGGCGCTGCTCTCCACCGCGAAGGTGTCCGACGTCACGACCGCGAGGTCGTTGGTGGCCACCTGGAGCAGTCCGCTCACCGCGCCCGCGGGCACGTAGGCCGTGAGCTTCGTGTCGCTCTGCACGCTGAAGCTCGCGCGCATGGCCGAGTCTCCGAAGCTCACCCGCTGCACCTGCGTGAAGCCGCAGCCCGTGAGCTGGATGGCCGTGCCCGCGACGCCGTGGCCCGGCGAGAAGCCCGTGACCGACAGGGGCACGGTGAAGACCTGCTTCGAATGCCCCGCGCCCAGCGAGTTGGTGACGACGAGCGCGTCCGTCACGGTGGCGCTGGAGAGCACCGCCATCAGCTCCGTGTCGCTGTGCACCTCGTAGCGCGCCACGGAGACCTTCCCCACGCTCACCGCCGTCGTCCCCGTGAAGCCGCTGCCCTGGAGGGTGAGCTGGGTGCCCGCGCCGCCCGAGTTGGGCGAGAAGCCGGTGACCTCGGGCGCGCGCTGGGGCTTCACCTCGAACGTGTCGCTGCTGCGCGCCTTGCCGCTCGGCGTGTCGACGAGGATGTTGCCTGTCACGGCGCCGGGCGGAACGGTGACGACGAGTGGGGCCTGGTCGCCGGCTCCCTTCACCTGGATGGCGGCCTCGGCGGTGGAGAGCTGGCCGAAGCGCACGCGCGTCGCGCTCGCCAGCCCGGTGCCGTCGAGGGTGATGGTGTCCCCCGCCTTGCCGGTCGTGGGCTTGATGCGCGAGATGGAAGGAGGCGTGACGTACTGGAAGGACTCCAAGGAGCGCGCGCTGTCTCGCGAGTTGCTCACGTGGAGGACGCCGCTGGGCGCGTTGTTGGGGACGTAGGCGATGAGCTGCGCATCGCTCGACACCTCGAAGGACGCGGCGGGGGTGTTGCCGAAGCTGACCTTCGTGGTGCCCGTGAACCCCGCGCCCGTGAGGGTGACGGCCGTGCCGCGTCCGCCGCTCGCGGGCGAGAACCCGTCGATGCGCGGGGCCGCGTCACTCAACACCGTGAAGGACATGTCTGTCTTCACCCGACCGCTGGACACGTCCGCGCTGATGGGGCCGCTCGTCGTCCCGCCGGGCGAGGTCGCGGTGAGCTGCGTGTCACTGCTCACCGTGAACGGAACCGAGACCCCCGGCGCGCCGATGTAGACATTCGTCGCGCTCAGCAGCCCATGGCCCGTCACGGTCACGCGTGTTCCGGCCACGCCCTGCTTCGGCGAGAAGTCGGTGAGGGCAGGCGCGGGCGTCACGCTGAAGGGCTGCGGGCTGGCTCCCGAGCCATGGGTGTTGGTGACGCGCACCGGCCCGGAGGTCGTCCGCAGCCCCACGCTCGCCACGAGCGAGGTGTCGCTGAGCACGGTGAAGGCCATGGCGGGCACGTCCTGGAAACTCACCGCGGTGGTGCCTGTGAAGCCGGTGCCCGTGAGGGTGACCTCGGTGCCCTCGGGACCCGCGGGCGGGTCAAGAGCAGTCACCACGGGGGTGACATTGCTCATCACCGTGAAGGCATCCCAGGTGGCCTTGCCGCTGGGGGTGACGACGGTGATGGGGCCGCTGACCGCGCCGCTGGGGACCTGCGTGGACACCTGGGTGTCATTGGCCACGCACGCGCTCAGCAGGTTCTCGGAGAAGGACACCGTGGCGCCCGCCAGGTTGCTGCCGCGCAGCACCACCTTCTGACCCATCGTGCCGCTGCCCTGGCTGATGGCCGAGAGCGTGGGCGGAGGCGTCACGGTGAACGCGGTGGTGGAGGTGGCGGTGCCCGCGGGCGTGGTCACCTCGACGGGGCCGGTCGTCGCGGTGTCCGCGACGCGCGCCACGATGCGGTTGTCCGCCCAGCAACGGAAGTACGACGCGCGCGCCCCCGCGATGCGCACCGCCTTCACGCCGGTGAAGCCCGAGCCCGTCACGGTGACCATCGTCCCCGGCGCGCCTCCTGTCGGCGCGATGTCCGTGATGACGGGCGCGGCGGAGCTGGAGAGGGACTTCACCGTGCTCGGAGGAGGAGGAGCCGCGGGTGCGTACTGGCCTTGCAACACCAGTCCGGTGACGAAGTCGACGCCCTGGAGCGTGAGGTCCTGGAAGGCTGGCGCGTCCTTGGGGAAGCCCTGCTTGTCTCGCATCTTCTGGAGCGCCTGCGACTGCTTCCACGCCACCACGCCCATGAAGATGGCGCCGATGAGGCCCGTCACGAGCGACAGCAGCGTGCCCAGCGCGAGGCTGGCCTCGTAGCTCACCACCAGCGGGTCATCCTGGTCTGGCGTGAGCGACACCTTGGGGTTGTCGATGTCGTAGTAGAGGGACTCGACGCCATCCTTCTTCCGCAGCTCCAGCGTGATGGTGCCGGACGCCTGGGTGACGAGGTGATGCGAGGTCCCCTTCAAGGACATCGCCAACCCCTTGCCATTGGAGACGGAGAGCTTGAAGGACGTCAGGTGAATGTCTTGTCCATTCACCTTGCCATCCACCGAATGCGTGAGGCCGAGTACGGGCGGCGAGCCCGTCACCTGGAGCGCGGACTCGGGGATGTGCAGGACCTTGGCCATGACGGGGCCCATCAACGTCAGCAGGCAGGTGTCGTCGATGGAGAGGCTGGTGTTCTGCGTCGCGGTGGTGGCGAGCCAGACGCTGGTCTGGACGGGCATGGGCAGCGGATCCACCGGCGGCGGGAGGTTGCCCGCCATCGCGAAGAGGACGAGGTCGGACTCGGGCTCCTGCGTCAGTCGGAACACGCCTGTCGTCGGCATGGACGCCGAGAGGTCACGCTGAGAGGGCTGCTTCGCGGAGATGCTGAGCTGTCGCAGGTACTGGAGCACGCCAGCCTCGAGTGGGTCCGCGTAGTCGGAGTCCGGGGTCACCTGCACGGTGAACGTGTTCTGTGGGTCGAAGAGCCAGACATAGGTCTGGGCCTGCGGCGTCTCGTCTGGCGGGACGAGGCTGGCCTGCGAGCGGATGGCGGCTCCGCCCTTCACAGCGCCCTTCAGTCCGGTGACAAGGTTGACGAACTGGCCATTCGCATACGTCCAATCACCCACGAGCCCCGGGGTGCTCTGCGGGGGGACGAGGACGTTCATGGACTGCTGGAGCTGCGCGGGCGCGCGGACGACATTCCAGATGCGCGTGAGCGCGAGGTCTCCCGCGAGGTCCTCGCCAAACATGAGGTCAGCGCCCGAGGCCTGCTGACGTGAGCTCAAGCGCGCGGTGCCCTTGGGCTGACCATCCTGGAAGAAGGTGACGAGTTCCTGGTCGAGGGTCACCGCGACGTGGTGCCAGCTCCCATCGCTCATCACCGCGGGGGCGCCGGGCGCGACGCAGCGCTGCTCACCCCAGGTGAGCACGAGCTGATTGTCCTCCAGGCTGAGCGACAGGCCCTCGTGGCTCATGGACAGCAGGGTTTGCGGCCCGGTGCTCTCCGTGCGGACCCACGTCTCCAACGTGAGGGCGTAGCTGTTCAAGGCCCAGACTCCGCCCGGCGCGCCCGCCGAGGGCGCGGTCCCTGTCGTCGAGAGGAACCAGTCCCGGTAGACACACCCGAAGCCGAGGTTCGCCAGCTTCACGCCAATGGACATCATCCCCGAGACGAGGACGGCTTCCCGCGTGGTGACGAGCGCATAGGGCAACGTCAACACGAGCGCCCCCGCCGTCGTGTCGAGCGAGGGCGTCATGCTCGCGACGTCCAATTGCAACAGCAGCGACGCGTTCACGGGCACCACCACGGGCCTGGCTCCAGCGGTGGATTGGGTGATGAGCGTGGTGACGAGCGTCGGGTCGATGCCGATCGCGAGGTTCCATCCCAGGTTCACATCCGTCATGACTGCCTCCCCCCTCCAGGCGCCCCAAGCGCCTCGCAAGGTGGGAAGAGGATGCGCGACAGATATGGAGAAAGTGTGGAGCGCGCCCACGGCCCTGGGATGGAACCCGGGGGCTCAGGCCACGGTCAGGACGATCTTCCCGTGCGTCTTGCTCGTCTGAATCAACTCCTGCGCCTGACGCACGTCAGCCAGTGGCAGGACCTTGTCCATGCGGGGTCGCACGGCGCCCTTGGCCACGAGCCCCACCAGGTCCTCGAAGTCCTTCGTGTTCGGCTTCACGAGGAATCGGACCGCGGTGCCAATGCCCATCGCGCGGGCCTTGTCCTCGTCGATGGCGTTCGCCGTGGCGGTGATGACGCCACCCTTCTTCACGAGCGGATAGGAGCGCGCGAGGACGTCCGCGCTGCGCGTCAGGTCGATGACCGCGTCGACTTCCTTGGCGAAGTCCTCGAAGCGCTGCGTCTGGTAATTGACGACCACGTCGGCGCCGAGCTGCTTCAAATAGTCGGCGTCCTCACCCGCGGCGGTGGCGATGACCCGCGCGCCCTTGGCCTTGGCGATCTGCACCGCCATCGCGCCCACGCCGCCCGCGGCGCCGTGGATGAGCAGCGTCTTGCCGGGCGCGGCCTTCGCCACCTGCGTGACGAGTTGATACGCGGTGAGGCCCGCCACGGGCAGCGCCGCCGCGGTCTTGTCATCCACCGTGTCTGGGATTCGCGCGAGCGCGCTGACTGGCACCGCGGTGTACTCGGCGAACGAGCCCGTCCGGCTCAAGCCATACACGCGGTCGCCCTTCTTGAGCTGGGTGACGTTCTTGCCGACGTCCGCCACGTCCCCCGCGAAGTCCTGGCCCACCACCACGGGCAGCTTCACCGGCAACACGTCCTTCATGACACCCTGGCGGAAGATGGTGTCGAACGGATTGACGCCCACCGCGTGGACGCGCACGAGCACGTCGTCTGGCCCGAGCGAGGGCATGGGCGCCTCCTCGAGCTTGAGTTCATCGACTCCACCGTAGTTGTGGATGCGAACGGCCTTCATGGTGGCGCTCCTTCGCGTGAGCAGGGGTTATGTGCTCACGGAAGGTCGTCAGCCACTTGGAGACTGACAAGGCGAGCGAGGCGGCCGTCATGAGAGGCCCTTCCTCGCTCGCCCGGGGACTCAGGCGCTGATGCCTACCCCGATGGGGCAGCTCACGCCCGTGCCGCCCACGCCGCAGTACCCACCCGGGTTCTTGTCCAGGTACTGCTGATGGTAGTCCTCCGCGTAGTAGTACGGCGGCGCGGGGAGGATTTCGGTGGAGATGTCTCCGTGGCCTCGGGCCTTGAGCGCCGCCTGATAGGCGTCTCGGCTCTGCTCGGCCGCGCGCTTCTGCGCGTCGCTCGTGAAGTAGATGCCGGAGCGATACTGCGTGCCCGTGTCATTGCCCTGACGCATGCCCTGCGTGGGGTCGTGGTTCTCCCAGAAGACGCGCAGCAACTGCTCGTACGAGACCTTCTTCGGGTCGTAGACGACGCGCACCACTTCATTGTGGCCCGTGAGGCCGCTGCAGACCTCTTCGTACGTGGGGTTGGGCGTCAGGCCCCCGGCGTAGCCCACCGAGGTGCTGTACACGCCCGGCACCTGCCAGAACTTCCGCTCCACGCCCCAGAAGCACCCCATGCCGAACACGGCGACTTCATCGCCTTCCGGAACGGGTCCCTTGAGCGGTGTGCCCAGCACCGTGTGGCGGGCGGGAACCGGCATCTCCGAGGCGCGACCGGGCAACGCCTCCTGGGGGGTCGGGAGCCTCAGCTTCTTCGGGGATGTGAAGAACATGCTCCAGCAATAGCCTCCAGGGGGCAGGAATGCCATGTGGCCAGGGGTGTTCTAGCGTCCAGCCCGCCATGCGCTCTCGACTTCTTGCCGCCCTCTGTCTGCTCGCTCCCGCCACCGTCCTCGCCGAGTCCGCTCCGGACGCCCGCTGCGCGGGAAAGCCTCAAGCCCGCGCCGCCCGCTTCTCCGCGAAGGCGATGAAGGGCGCCTCGCCCGCCGAGCGCTACGCCGCCTATGTCCGCGCCTGTGCGCTGAGCGACGTGGTGACGCTCACCCAGCAGCTTGTCCGCTTCCAGACAGTGAGCGCGGAGACGCCCGCGTCGAAGGGGCCCGAGGCCGAGGCCATGGGCCGCTTCCTCGCGCAGTGGGCGAAGGCGCACGGCTTTGACTTCCGCGCCGTGGGCGCCAACGACGTCTTCGAGCTGTCGTGGGGGAAGGGCGAGCCGCGGCTCGGGCTCATCTTCCACGGTGACGTGGTGCCCGCTCCGGCGCACGAATGGAAGCGTCCGCCCTTCGAGCCGTACGTGGAGAACGGCCGCCTGTATGGCCGTGGTGTCGAGGACGACAAGGGCCCCATCGCCACGGGCCTCGTCGCGCTCGCGATGGCCAAGGAGCTGGGGCTCCAGCCGCAGGGCCGCATCCTCATCGCCATCGGCAACGGCGAGGAGGGGGATTGGACGGGCATGGGCCGCTACGCGTCGACCGAGCCGCTGCCCACGCATGTCATCTCGGTGGACTCGGGCTATCCGGTCAACGCCGCGCAGTCTGGCTTTGTCGCGTGGCACCTGGAGGCGCCGGTGGGCGCGCCGGCCGCCGCGGCGGGCGCCGCGAGGATGCGCGCGGTGAAGGCGCAGGCGGGCGAGTTCCTCACGCAGGTGCCGGGACAGGCCACGCTGACCCTGGCGCCCACGGCGGGGCGCACGGGCGAGCAGGTGCTGGAGGACGTGCGCGCGGCGCTGGTCGAGGTGCGCAAGGCGCGCGCGGACCTGACGGCGGAGGCGGGCCTCGAGGGCGACGCGGTGGTGTTGACCACGCACGGCAAGGCGATCCACTCGTCGGTGGCGGACGAGGGGCACAACGCGATGTGGGACCTGGCCGCGGTGGCGGAGCGCCTGCCGCTGGAGGACAACGGCATCGCGGCCATGCTGCGCGTGGTGGCGCGGCGCTTCGACGGCGACCACCACGGCGACAAGTTGGGGCTGGCGTACTCGGACACGTTGATGGGCCCGCTGCTGGTCGCGCCCACGGTGCTGCGCGTGCAGGACGGCAAGGTCACCTTGGACGTGAACATGCGGCGCCCGCGCGGACAGGACACCGCGACGTTCTCCGCGTCGCTGGAGAAGGCCGCCGAGCGCTTGGGGCAGGACACGGGCGGGCGCGTGAAGGAGGCGACGGGCCGCTACGTGGGCGACCCGCACGTCGCGGACACCTCGGGGCCGCTCGTCACCACGCTGCTGGACATCTACCGTCGGCACCGGAACGCGCCGGACGCGGTGGCGGGCTCGGTGCGCGGTGGCACGTACGCGCGGCTGTTCCCTCGCGCGGTGGACTTCGGGCCCGCCTTCCCCGGTGAGGAGTACACGGGCCATGCGCCCGATGAGTCCATCGCGTTGGAGACGCTGAGCGTGGGCACGCAGATGCTCTCGGAGGCGGTCCACACGCTGGCGCTGACGCCCGCGCCTCGCTGAAGCGCTGACGTCACTCCTGGCCGGGCGGAGCGCGGCGCGGCCAGGTCACGGTGAAGGTGGTGCCCTCCTCCGCGGTGGAGCGCACCCCCACCTCGCCCCCGTGCACCTGGGCAATCTGGCTGACGATGTAGAGGCCCAGGCCCAGGCTGCGCCGTCGCTGGGCGGCGGGGTCGGGCGCGCTCGGCGCTTTGAAGGGGTCGAACAGGCGCGGAAGCATCTCCGGCACGATGGGGTCGCCCAGGTTGTGGACCTCCATCCGCACGTCGTGCGCCTCACCAATGACACGCGTGCGCACGGGGGCCCCTTCTCGCCCGTGGCGCACGGCATTGACGACCAGGTTGCCCAGCACCTGGGCCACGCGGTCGGGATCCCAATCTCCCCACGTGTCGCCGTGTGACTCCAGGCGCAGCTCGGGCGCGGGGTACGCCACCGCGAGCTCCTCCAGCGTTGTCCGGCACACCTCGGTCATGTCGACGTGCTGGCGCGTGACAGGGATGCCGCCGCCGAGCCGGCTGCGCGCGAAGTCCAGGATGTCGTTGATCATCCGCGTCATGCGCGCGGTGGAGGCGCGGATGCGCTCGACCGCGCGCTGCTGGGGCGCGTCCAAGGGCTCGCCATGCCCGAGCAGAAAGGCAGACGCGGTGATGGCATGCAAGGGATTGCGCAGGTCATGGCCGAGCACCGCCAGGAGCTGCTCGCGGAAGTCCACCGCGCGCTGGAGCGCCGCCTCGGTGCGCTTGTGTTGGGTGATGTTCACCACGGAGCAGCCCACGCCGAGCAGCTCGCCGCTGGCGGTCCGCACCGGGAAGTAGTTGCTGAGCCAGCTGCGCTCCTCGCCGGTGGTCTCATCCTTCACGTTGAACTCGGCATCGCGGATGGGCTCTCCGGTGCGCAGCACCTGGAGCAGCAGCGGCCTCACGGGGTCCGCGACCGAGGCGGGGAGCACCTTGTCGATGTGGTGGCCCAGGTGGTCGGCCACGGGCACGCGGTTGATGTCCGCGAGGGTCTGGTTGATGCGCAGGTAGCGCAGGTCGCGATCCAGGAAGGCCAGGCCCACGGGCGCCGTGGCGAGCAGCACATCCACCAGGGCCAGGGAGTGCTCGGCTTCCTGCCGCGCGGCGCGCTCGCGGGCCCGGGCGTGGCTCGTCAGCGCGTGGGCCATGGCGCGGTCCAGGGCCGCCTCCAGCCGCTCCAGCTCCCCCGGAATGAGGGGACGTCCGCTCGCCTCCAGGCGCCGCAGCAGGCACTGGCGCAGGAGCGCGTACTCGGTGGCGAGCTCGCCCACGTCGAAGCCCTGGCCCATCCGTGTCATCGCGTGGGCCTCGGCGGGGTGTGGATCAAACCGCTCCGGACCTTGCTCCACCGCGTCCGCGAGCGCGGCCAGCAGCGGGGGCATGGGGTCCAGCAACCCAGGGGCATGGGCGCGGCCGGCGTACTGGACCTGGGCCGCGCGTCGCCACGCCTCCAGCACGGCGTCGTGCTCGCGGCGCAGGAAGTCCGCGGCGCGGAGCCCGTCCGCGCGTCTGGTGATGGTCTCCATGCAGGGGGAGTCTGGCTCCTGCATCACCCACCTCCTGGGGGGCGCTCGCCCATGCCGCCTTCTCCTCAGTCTGGACACGCTGGTGCCCAATGGCCTCGTCCCCGCGTCGGAGGAGGGCCGCGCGAGCGCCCGCTGGAAGTGTCTGCCCCTGGCCGCGGCGTCGACGGCGAGGCTGTGGGGCCGCACGCGCTCGGGTAGGGTGTCCGGAAGATGCGCACCCTTCTGCTCTCCCGCTCCGATGTGTCTCGCAACCTCCAGTCGCCGCTGCTGCTGGAGGACCTCCGCGAGGGCTGTCGCGCCGATGCCCTGGCCCGCACCGTGGCCGCGCAGGGCCCGCGCGTGTCCCTGCACCTGGGAGGCACCGCGATGGTGCGCTTCCCCGGCTGTCTGCCGAATGTCCCCGCCTATTCGGTGAAGGTGAGCGCGCGGTTTCCGGCGCGGGCGCCCGCCGTCCAGGGCGTGGTTCAACTGCACGACCTGGGCACGGGCGAGCTGATGGCGGTGATGGACTCGGGTCACCTGACGGCGGTGGGCCTGGGCGTGATGGGCGCGCTGGGCGCGGATGTGTTGGCCCGGCCCGAGGCTCGCCGCGTGGCGCTGCTGGGCACGGGCGCCTCGCTGGTGTTGCAGCTCAAGTCACTGCGGCTGGTGCGCTCGCTGGAGCATGTGCGTGTGTTTGAGCCAACGGATGCCTCGCGCACGGCCGCGCTCGCCGCGCGCCTGTTCACCGAGCTGGACGTGCCGGTGCGCGTGGCGGAGTCGCAGGAGGAGGCCCTGGTGGACGCGGACCTCATCGTGGTGGACCTGGCGAGCCGCCAGCCCCTGCCGTCCCCGAGCCAGCTACCTCCGGGGGCGCACCTCACCGTGTTGGGAATGGATGAGTCCGGCGGTGGGGACGCGGCGGTCCTGCTGCGCCAGCAGACCCTCTTCGCGTGCGATCACCGTGGACTGCTGATGGGCCCCGCGGCAGTGGAGCCCGGCCCGGTGGAGCTGGGCGAGGTCCTCGCGGGCCTCAAGCCCGGCCGCACGTCCGCGTCGCAGGTGACGGTGTTCGCCCCGGTGGGGCCGCCGCTCATGGACCTGACGGCGGCGTGGCACGTGTACCAGTCCGCGCAGGCCGATGAGGCACTGCACGGGCTGGACTTCGGCGGGTGAGGCGAGCGGCTACGCCAGCGCCTTCTGGAGGCGGGTGGCCTCGTCGCGCAGCTCGCTGCCCTCGGGCAGGGACAGGGCCAGCAGCTTGGTGACGGTCGCGCGCGCCTTGTCCTTCTGGCCCGAGCGGGCCTGGGCGAGCGCGAGGTTGAGCAGGGGCTCGGGCTGCGACGGGCCTCGGCGCACGGCCTCCTCCAGCACCGTCACGGCGCGGGGGAGGTGACGCTCGGCGGGCTCGGCCGGCATGCGGAGCAGGAGCTGGCCCAGGTTGTTGGCGGCGCGCCAGCCGTCGGGGGACAGCCCCATGGCCGCCTCGTAGGCCGCCACGGCCTTCTCGAACGCGGGCGGCTCCTCGGCCTCGTAGCAGGTGGCCTCGGCCATCTTCAGGCCCTCATTGGAGAGCCCGAGCGAGTCCATGGTCCGGCACAGGTGCAGGGCCTGGGCGAACTGCCCGCGCGCGAGCATGAGCTGCGCGAGGTTGGCCTGCGCGTCTGGGTCCTTGGGACGCTGCGCCGCGAGCGCGGAGGCGGCCTGGTAGGACGTGCGCTGGTCCCGCGTGGCCATGGCCAGCACGGTGAGCGCGGCCAGCAGGCGAGGCTGGTTGGGCACCGCCTTGAGGCCCTGCTCCAGCGCGCGCCGAGCGCCGAGGAAGTCCTCCTTGGCGGACAGCGCGTGCGACAGGCCCAGGTAGGCGGGGACGAAGCGGGGCTGCTGCGCGACGACGGCGCGCAGCGAGGCGAGGCCTTCGTCCACCTTGCCGGCCTCCAGCTGAACCTGCCCCAGGCGGTAGCGGAACACGCCGTTGGTGGGGTCGAGCTGGGCGGCCTTGGCGAGCGCGTCCATCGCCTGCGGCGCCTTGTCCTGCTTGATCAACATCATGCCGCGCCCGAAGTGGGCCTCGGCACGGGCCGCGTCCAGCGCGAGGACCTTGTCGAAGGCCTTCAGCGCGGCGTCGAGCTGGCCCTTCTGCGCGGCGAGGTTCGCGCGCACCAGCCAGGTCTCCGCCGTGGCGCCTTGGGCCTCGGCCTTGGCGAGCAGGGCCTCGGCCTGGGGGAGCTGTCCCTCCACGAGGGCCAGCTTGCACATCACCACCAGCGCGTCGCGATTCGTGGGCTGGCGGGCGAGCGTCTTCTCCGCCTCGGCCTTCGCCTGGGCGGTCTGCCCCGCGGCGAGGAGCTTCTCCAGAGGATTCATGTCGGGAGTGTCCCCCAGGGACCTGGGGCTGTCGAGCGGATGAGAAACCGCGGGGCCGCGGGGAGTCGCGGCCCCGAACTGGGGACTACCAGCCGTGGACGAGGTTCTTGATGCCCTCGCCCACGTTCTTGATTCCCTCGCCGACGTTCTTGATGCCCTCGCCGACGTTCTTCACCGCGTCCGTGACCTTGCTCACGTCCACGTCCACGCCGAACTCGAGGCTGCCGCCGATGCCGAGCGCCGCGCCCACGTCGAAGTTGGCGGACAGCTTGCCGTCCTTCAGGCCGACGTTGGCCTCGAACTCCACGCCGATGCCCGCGAAGGCCTCGGCGCCCACGTGCGCGGTCGCCGGCCCGATCTCCTGGCTCACCTCGGCGCTGGCGCGAGCACCGGCGAAGGCCTCGCCGCCGACCTGGGCCGCGACATCGCCGTGGAGCGGATCCACGACCACCTTGCCCGTGACGTTCGCCTCGGCGCCCACGTTGCCCTGCGCGCCCCACGTCGTGCGGCCCACGGGGCTGTCCACGTGGCCCTCGACGGAGCCGCGCACCAGGTCCGCCTTCGCCTCCAGCGAGCCCTCGGCGATGACCTTGCCCTTGAGCGGATCCACGCTCACCGAGCCGTTGCCGCCGACAGAGGCCGTCAGGGCCTGGCCCTCGACCTTGTTGTAGAAGGAGCCGTCCTTGTCGCCGACCTCGTGCGAGCCGGAGAACGCCGTCCAGTCCTTGCTGAACTCACCGGACGCCACCTGCTGCTCGTAGCCGCTCGTCTCCAGGCGCTGCTGGATGGCGTTCTGTTCGGCGCTGTTGGTGTTGGTGCGGCTGGTCTGGACGCGCTTGCCGTCGAGGAGCGCCTGCTCCTGCGTCGTCAGCGTCTCGCCCCGGTCCTTCTTCGCCTGGGCCGCGTCGATCTCCGCGCGGCGGGCCGGGTTGGAGTTGCTGCGAAGGTCGGCCTGCACCTCGCGGTGCATCGTGTTGCGCTCTGCACCCTGCTCTGCGCGGTTCCGGAAGACGGGACGCTGACGGTTGAACTCGAGGGAACGCGTGGGCATGGGCGACTCCGAAGCGGCGCGAATTTGGGGAGATGGATGCGACTTGTAGGAGTTATCCGCGGGGGCTGCGGGAAGTTTCCTCCCCGGGCCGTTTCTCGCGCGTTTTTTCGTAAATCGAGCGAAATTCGCGCTCCCAGGCCGCGTCGTGGCTCACGGCCCGTGTGAAACATGTCTCACGTGTCGCGGGGCGGGGTGAGGGCATAGCGCCCCGGCGCGAGGATGCCGGAGGGATCCACCGCTGACTTGATCCGCTGGAGGACGGCGAGCGAATCGTCCGTCACGGCCAGGGTGTCCCCGGCGGACTGGAGCCCCAGGCGGGTGGGGTAGTAGCCCGCGCCCGCCAGCTCACGAGACAGGGCCTGGTAGCAGGCCTGCGCGCGCGCGTCCTCGCCCCGGACGTCGCGATCATACGCGAGCGCCAGCACCAGATAGAGGCAGCGCGGGGAGTGGGTCAGCAGCGCGAGGTTGGGCTCCAGCCCGAAGAGGCGAGGGATCCGCTCCGCGAGATCCACCGCGCGTCGGGCCTCCTCCCCGGTGAAGGGCACCGCCACCGAGCACCAGATGAAGCCGCAGCGGTCGCGATCCGGGTGCGGTGCCTCCGGACGCGGGCTCCGCTTGCGCCAGTACGCCATGGTGAGGTTCGCGTCGGAGGGGACGCCTTGGAAGGGACTCTCGCCCTCCGACGGGATGGGGCCGAGCCTCACTGGCCGCGGCAGGCCGTCCAGCGCGGCGAGGAGCCGTCGCTCCAGCACCGCGCCCAGCTCCGCGTCTGGCGCATGGAGCGCGCCGCTGATGGCCCAGCGTCCGCCGAGCCCCTCGCGGAACTGCTCCAGCGCCCAGGCGGGCAGCGGCGTGCGGCCGTGCGTCTCGGCGAAGGGATACTGGCGGGCCACGCTGAAGGCCTTGAGGTCATTCCAGAAGAAGAAGCTGCCGCGCAGCGTGCCGTCGAGCGCCAGCTCCTGGAGGCGATCCACCCGCTCAAAGAGCTGCGCCTCGTCCGGCACCGCGCAGAAGAACTCGCGCAGGTAGGGCTGCTTGCGCGCCAACCAGAACGTCATGCGCGTGACGACCCCCAGCGAGGACTGGCTGAACAGCCCGTCCAGCGAGGGCCCCACGCCCCAGCGGAACAGCGGCGCGGTGCGCGAGCCCGCGAAGCGCGCGTGGCCCGTCTCCAGATGCTCGCCCGTGGGGAGCACCACCTCCAGGCCGCACACGTGCTGGAAGATGTCCGCGTGCGGGCCGCGCCCGTCACCGCGCTCCAAGGCGTTGCCGATGAGGCTCGCGTCCGCGGAGCCGCCGATGGTGGTGATGAACAGGCGCGAGCCCTGAGCGCGCAGCCACGCGTGCGCCTGTCGAAACGTGACGCCCGGCTCCACGGTGAGGTACGCGAGCCTCTCGTCGTGGCCGAGGATGCGGTTCATCCGCCCCAGCTCCATCAGCGCGCAGCCATCGCTGGGGGGCACGCGGGAGCCATAGCCCCAGTTGCGTCCGCTGCTCACCGGGTAGACAGGGATGCCGTGCGCCTGGGCGATGCGCAGGCTCGCGCGGACCTCCTCCGTGCTGGCGGGCCGCAGGATGGCGGGAATGCGCTGCGAGGTGGCGAAGGTCGCGGTCTCGGCCTCAGCCAGCGCGTCCGGCTCCGTGATGACGTGGGGTTCGCCCAGGGCCTCGCGCCATTCCGCGAGCGCCCGCTCCAGCGCGCTCATGACGCCACCTCCGCGGCACGAAGAGCCAGGGAGCGAACGGGGCGGCGCACGGCAGTCCAGCGAGGGGAGACGGTCACGCGGGCCAGTATGCCAGAGGCTCGCGCGGCGACTCGCAGCTCACGCGGGGCTACCAGCTCCCGTGCGCCACTTCACGCGGCGCGGAGAAAAGACTGTCATTGCCGTGCATCAACTGCACCTCGCCGTGAGCCACCTCGCGCACGTCGTCAAGTGACACGGCATAGTCGCGATGTCTCAGGATTCCTTTCTCCACGATGATTTCATCCGCGGTCAGGCCGATGACACGGCCAATGGTGTGGCCATCATGGCCCTTCACTTTCATTCCCCTCTGAATCTCCCAGCGTCGGAACATGGCGATGGCTCCCCGAGGCCACGCGCGTCGGGCCTCTCGGAAAAGCTGCGGAGCGCGAGTGGGTTCGCAGCGGGCATCCTGTGGAGCGCCGCGTCGTGGGCACGTTGAACATGCGCGGACTCATGGCGGGGCGGCGATGACCTGGGAGCTTGTGTTTCCCCTGGGCTTGACTCAAAACAGTTAAGTAGGGAACGATTTGAAAACCAGGAAGTCAATCTTCCTCGATGCGGCGTCTCCCTCCTGGTGGGCATCACGGCAGTCCTCTCTCGAAAGGAAACGCCATGAAGCGCATCAACACGCTGCACGTGCAGACGATGAAGACCTCCGCCGCCGACTACGCCTGTTCCGAGTGCCCGGACGCCCCCTGGTGCAAGGCGGGCACGCTGGACTCGCTGCTCGGTCTGCTCGGGCTGTCCTGAGGGCTTCACCTGAAGACAGGGGTCGCGCGGTAGTCATGCGCCGGTCTTCGGGCGCCGGCACTCGGAGCTTGCTTCGGGTGCCGGTCTTCATTGGCTGTGTCTGACATTACGTGTTTCGGGCCCGCTTGTCTGAGGAAACCCTCGCATGGACTCCTCCATCGTCCTGCCTCCCCCTGGTGGTGTGCTCATCCTGGAGGCCGTCGCCGGCGGCGCGCGCCAGGCGGTCTCGCGGAGCTTGCTGGAGCAATCCGTGGGCGTGGCGCAGCGGGCCTGGATGCTCGATTGTCATCGGGACGTGGGAGGGCCCTGGGCGGGGCTGAGCACCCTGCTGGCGGGGGAGGTGGCGGACCTCCAGCGCCGCGCGCCTGAATTGATTCACAAGCATGACTATGAGCTGGCGTTGGTGGTGCCAGACATTCGCCGCGACGTCGTGGTGCGCAATCCCAGCCTCACGGACGTGAGCCCCGAGGCGGAGCGGACGCGCAACTACGCGGCGGACCGGGCGTTCCGCATCCCCCACGGACTGGTGGATCTGCTGGAGCGCTGGCATGCCCTCACCGACGCCGGCTCCTGGCTCCTGGTCTGTGAGGACTTCGACCACTCCGGCGCGTTGATTCGCCAGTTCTTCTCGGACCTGATGCGTCGCGCGGGAGCGCGGATGGGGGTGCGGCTGGTGGTGGTCGTGAGCCCCGGGGCGCTGGCCGCCACCGAGGCGCAGTTCGAGTCCGTGACCCACCGGCGCTCGCTCTCCCTGGACCTGCCGGCGGACCCTCCCTCGCCGCCCGTGTCGCCCGAGGCGATGGCGCGGAGGGCGCGCGAGCTTGCCTCAGGGGTGAGGGACCTCACGGCGCTGGAGAACGTGCTGCCACGGCTCATCCACTGCTGGCGGCAGAGCAACGAGCCGAAGCAGGCCCTCCAACTGCTGCTGCACGCGCTGACCATCTACTCCAGCCGAGGCTTCTACGACGACGCGCTCCGCTACGCGCAGGCCGCGCTGGAGTTGCTCGAGCGCCTCTGTCCCGAGAACGTGCAGGACCGGCTCCACATCTACAACCGGATGTCCAATTGCTACTCGGCGCTGAAGCAGCCCCATGCGGGTCTGGCCATCGTGGACCAGGCGCTGGCGAGCACGACGGACCCCGCGTACCTCATCTCGTGGTCCTACGTGAAGGCGATGTATCACGGGCGCTATCTGCCCGAGCGCGACTACGCGCTGGCGGAGCGCTACCTGGACCAGGGGATGGCGCACATCGAGCGCGCGGACCTGCCCTTGCACAAGCGCCTGTTCCGCAAGGCCTTCAATCGCAATGGCCTGGCGATGATTCGCCACTTCCAGAAGCGCCACGACGAGGCCATCGAGCTGTGTCGCAACGCCTTCGCGGAGCTGGACGCGCACCTGGAGCCGGGGGAGCACCTGCTGCATCGCTCCGTGCTCCTCTACAACGTGGCCCAGGTGTACGCGGCCGTGGGGCGGCTCGACGAGGCCATCGACATGTACTCGGCGGCCATGCGCATGGACCCCAATTATTCCGAGTACTACAACGAGCGCGGTGGCTTGTATCTCCAAGCGGGGCGTTACGAGGAGAGCGAGCGGGACCTGCTCCGGGCCATCGAGCTGAGCCCTCCGTACCTGGAGGTCTGGACCAACCTGGGGCAGTGCTATCGCCACATGGGGCGGCCTCAGGACGCGGCGCAGGCGTTCACGCGGGCGCTCGAGTTCAACCCGCGCGTGGCGCAGGCCCTGTCCGGGCGCGGGCACGCCTATGAAGCGCTGGGACAGGTCGAGCTGGCGCTGAAGGACTACGAGGTCTCGTTGGGGCTCAACCCCGCCCAGCCCTTGGTGCACGCCAGCCGGGCCGTGCTGCGCTACGAGGCCGGTCAGCTGGAGGCCGCGGTCGAGGACCTGAACCAGGCCATCACCCTGGCGCCGAAGATGGCGGACCTCTACCAGAACCGGGCCGTGGCGCTGCGAGACCTGGGGCGCGCCGACGAGGCCGCGCGCGACTGGCGCATGTATCTGGAGCTGAGCCCGGAGGCCCCGGACCGCGCGGAGGTGGAGGCCCAGCTCGCGACGGTGTTGGCGCACGTGGCCGCGCCGCACGCCCCGGCCGCGAGTCGGCTCTCCCCGTGAGTCGCGTGCGCTCGCGGCTCGGTCGGCAGGAGCTGGGGTCATGACGGCGTCGTCGCGGCGGCCCCTCTCCCGCGTGCCGTTTCGTCGGCTGGTCGAGCTGGCCCGGCCGGAGGCGTCCTCCCTGGCGCTGGGGACGTTCTTCCTGGTGGTGGGGAGCTTCGCGGGCCTGCTGTTTCCCCAGGCCCTGCGCCACATCGTGGACGCGTCGCTGCTCAGCGGTGGCCCGTCGTCCATCGACCGCATCGCGCTGGGGCTCGTGGGCATCTTCCTGGTGCAGGCCGTGGCCACGTCCCTGCGCTACGTCCTGTACCTCACGGCGGGCGAGCGCATCGTCAACCGGCTCCGGGAGCAGCTCTACCGGAGCCTGCTGCATCAGGACATCGCGTTCTTCGACTTGCACAAGACGGGGGAACTCACCAGCCGGCTCGCGTCCGACACGGCGCTCATCCAGGGCGTGGTCACCTCGAACATCTCGGTGCTCCTGCGCAACGTCATCGTGCTGGTGGGTGGGGTGGGCTTCCTCGTCTACACCTCGCCGCAGCTCGCGCTGGCCATCCTCCTGGTCGTCCCCGCGATGGCGATCAGCGCCGTGGCGTACGGCCGCGCCGTGCGCAAGCTGTCGCGTGAGGTGCAGGGCCTGCATGGTGCCGCGCATCACGTGGCCTCGGAGAGCCTGGCCGCCATCCGCACGGTGCGGACCTTCGCCGCCGAGGAGACGGAAGCCCGGCGCTACGCGGCCGCGTTGGCGCGGGCCTTCGCGGTGACGCGCCAGCAATTGCGCGCCTCGGGCATCTTCAGCGGCGGGGGCATCTTCGGCGCGTACGCGGCGGTGGCGCTCGTGTTCTGGTACGGCGGCCGACTGGTGGGCGAGGGCCGCCTCACCGTGGGCGCGCTCACGTCCTTCCTCGTCTACACCCTGCTCGTGGCGATGGCGATGGGCGCGCTCAGCGACCTGTGGGCCGAGCTGATGAAGGCGACTGGCGCCACCGAGCGCGTCTTCGAGCTCATCGACCGCAAGCCCGCGCTCGCCACGCGCGGCGGCCTCCAACCCGCGCGCCTGGAAGGACGGGTGGAGCTGGAGGCGGTGAGCTTCCGCTATCCCGCGCGGCCCGAGAGCCTGGTGCTGCGCGAGCTTTCCCTGACGTTGAACCCCGGCGAGGCGGTCGCGGTGGTGGGCCCCTCGGGCGGTGGCAAGTCCACCCTGGTGGCGCTGCTGACGCGGCTCTATGACCCGGAAGCGGGGCGCATCCTGTTGGATGGGAAGGACCTGCGCGAACTGGACCCCGTGTGGCTGCGACAGCGCACGGGCATCGTGTCGCAGGACCCGCTGCTGTTCTCCTCGTCCCTGGCGGACAACATCCGCTACGGCCGCCCGGAGGCGACGGACGCGGAGGTGGAGGCCGCCGCACGCGCCGCGCACGCGCACGAGTTCATCCAGCACTTCCCCGAGGGCTACCAGACCCAGGTCGGCGAGCGCGGCATGCAGCTGTCCGGTGGGCAGCGGCAGCGGGTGGCCATTGCCCGCGCGGTGCTGATGGATCCGCGACTGCTCATCCTCGATGAGGCGACCAGCGCGTTGGACGCGGAGAGCGAGCACCTGGTGAAGGACGCGCTGGAGCGGCTGATGAAGGGACGCACCACGCTGGTGATCGCCCATCGACTGTCCACGGTCCTCGGCGCGGACCGCGTGGTGGTCATCGAGGCGGGGCGCATCGTGCAGACCGGAAACCACGCGGCGTTGATGGGCGTGGACGGGCTCTACCGCCGGTTGGTGGAGCGCCAGTTCGTGGCGGCGTGAGCCCTCTCGGCTTCGAGGGCTTCAGCGCAGCAGCCAGTAGGCCGCCATGCCCACCAGGATGCCGAGCCACAGCTTGCGAAACCGCCACGTGGCCACCGCCGCGAGGAGGGCCGCGAAGAGGCGGACCCCAGCTTCCCCCCGCTCTCCCGGCAGCGCGGGGACGACGAGCGCCGAGAAGGCCGCGATGGGAACGAACCGCAAGAAGCGCTGCCAGAACGGTGGCACCTCCACGCGCAGCCACAGCCCCGCGAGCCGAGGCGCGTACGTGACGGCGGCCATCCCCAGGATGATGGGCAGCACGTTCATGGCGCCTCCAACTCCTCGGTGGGTCGAGCCGCGGGAGCGCCGGCCGTGCACCACGCGCCCGTGAGACTCCCCACCACGCCCGCGAGCAGCAAGGCCGCGCCGCCCGTCAGGAAGCGTGAGGCCACGAGCGCGAGGACACCGGACAGCACCGCCACGCCCACCTCCACGCTGCCGCGCAGCAGCGGGATGAGCAGGGCGAGGAACGCCAGCGGGAAGACGAAGTCCACCCCGAGCCGCGTGGGGTCCGGCAGCCCCTGGCCCAGCAGCGAGCCGGCCAGGGTGAAGAGGTTCCACGGGATGAAGACGCTCAGCTCCACGCCCAACACGTACGCGAACGACGCGCGAGGCTCGGCGAGCACCACGCCGTAGGCCTCGTCGGTGAGGAAGTGCGCCGCCAGCAAGCGCTGCGCGGGCCGCAGGGGCACACGCTGCGACAGGGACAGGCCATAGAGCAGGTGCCGCGTGTTGAGCAGGAGCGTGGTGAGGATGATCTCCACCCCCGAGGCCCCCGCCGCGAGCAGGCCCACCGCGCTGAACTGGGAGCCTCCCGCGAAGACGAGCGCGCTCATCAGCAGCGTGTCGAGCACGCTCAGCCCAGCCCCCCGCGCGCTCACCGCGTAGGCCAGCGAGAAGGGAATCAACCCCAACCAGAGGGGAACGACGGCGCGGAAGCCTCGGAAGAAGTCGCGCGCGACAACGGAAGTCATGCCCTCACGCTACGGAGCGACCGCCTGTCGAGTCTTGAAGGATCCTGCGCTCGCGGCGTATCGGCCCGGCGACAGGCCGACCCGTCGCTTGAACTCACGCGTCAGGTGGCTCTGGTCGCTGAAGCCCAACTGCGCGGCCACCTCACCGGGCGGCTTGCCCTGGCGCAGCAGCTCTCGGGCGCGGCGCACGCGCAGCTCGATTTGATACGCGTGGGGCGGCAGGCCCAGCTCGCGCCGGAACACGCGCACCAGATGAAACACGCTGAGCCCCACGTGGCTCGCGAGCTGCTCCAGCGTGACGTTCTCCCCGGCGTGCGCCTCCAGGTAGTCGCGCGCGCGCCGCACCGCCACGTGCTCGACGCCCACGGGCCGTTGCTCCGGGTGCGGCCGGGTGTGGCGCGCGACCAGGGCCGACAGGACCGCGAACAGCCGCGTCTGCCGCTCCAGCGCGGTGGCGGGCCGCTCCAGCGAGGCGTGCAGGGCGCGGATGAGCGCGGCCACCTCCGGGTCGTCCGCCACGGGGGACTCGAAGAAGGGCACGCCGCGCGTGTGGCCGGTCAGCGCTCGCGCGGTGTCCTCCAGCAGTTGGGGCTCGGGGTAGAACATCCGGTAGGACCAGCCGTCCTCCTCGGCGCCCTGGCCCGTGTGCACTTCGCCCGGGTTCACGAGCACGATGCTGCCCGCGGGCGCGTACCGCATCTGTCCGCGGCAGCGGAACGCCTCCACGCCTCGCTCGATGACGCCGATGGCGAACCCGTCATGGCTGTGCGGCGCGAAGGCGTGGGTGATGTACGTGGCCTTGAGCAGCTCCAGCCCGCCCAGCTCCTCGGGGCGCCAGAGCACGCACTCCTCGCGCGGGCCCAGCAGCGCGGGGGCGACGGGGCGATGGGGCGTTGGCATCACGGCGCGGACACTCTCGGGCGAACCTCCCTGTCGAGGCGAGGGCTCGGCATGCCGAGCGTAGAGAGCGGCGGGGTGGAGGTCTTGAAGAAAATTGCGCGGGGTCGGCCACGGGACCGGCTGCCCGCCTGCCTGGGCCTTCCGTGGCGGCGGGCGAACGGTGGCCAGATTGGAGAGACGCGGGAGGGGACGCGGCCCGCGGCTTCGGGAGGGAGGAGGGATGCGCCGCATCACCGACTACGCGCTGCTCGGAGACTGTCACTCCGCGGCGCTCGTGGGACGCGACGGCTCCATCGACTGGGCGTGCTTCCCGCGCTTCGACTCTCCCGCGGTGTTCTGTCGCATCCTGGACCCCCGGCGCGGAGGCTCGTTCGGCGTCGCGCCCGAGGGGCGCTTCCAGTCCACGCGGGGCTACGTGGAGGACACCAACGTCCTGGTGACCACCTTCACCACGCCCGGCGGCGTGCTGGAGCTGACCGACTGCATGCCCGTCTATCCCGGCGGTGGCATGGGCACGCACGTGGGCACCCGCCACGCGCTGCTGCGCCGCATCCGGTGCCTTGGCGGCGCGGTGCGCGTGCGCTGCGTCCTGGCGCCGCGCTTCGAGTACGGCGCCTTCACCCCGCGCTTCCGCCTCACCTCGTCGCGCACCGCCGAGGTGGTGGGCGGCGCGGACGCGCTGTGGGTCTCGTCCACGCACCCCCTGGTCGCGTGCGAGGCGTCCTTGCGCGCGCGGTGGGAGCTGCGCGCGGGCGACGAGGTCTGGGTGGAGGCCGCGTGGACGCGCTCCTTCATCGAGCGCGCCTCCGCCGACGCGCCGGACCGTGCTGCCTTTCAGCAGCACCTCGACGACACCCTCACCTTCTGGCGCACGTGGATTGCCCGCTGCGTCTACACCGGCGAGCACAGGCGCGCGGTGCGCCGCAGCGCGCTCACGCTCAAGGCGCTCACCTACGCGCCCACGGGCGCCCTGGTGGCCGCGCCGACGACGTCGCTGCCTGAAGAGCCCGGCGGCATGCGCAACTGGGACTATCGCTACACGTGGATCCGCGACTCATCGCTCGTGCTCAGCTCGCTGCTGGCGCTGGGCTATCGCGACGAGGCGGATGCGTTCCGCTTCTGGATGCGCCGCACCAGCGCGGGCCGGGCCGTGGACATGCAAATCATGTATGGGATTCGCGGCCACCGCATGTTGCCCGAGGTGGAGCTGCCACACCTCGCGGGCTATCGCGGCTCGCGCCCGGTGCGCATCGGCAACGGCGCGGTGAAGCAACTCCAGCTCGACGTGTTCGGTGAGTTCCTGGAGGTGGCGTGGCTCTACGCGCGCGCGGGTGGGCCGGTGACGAAGACGAACTGGGACTTCCTCTCCGGGCTGGTGGAGGAGGTCATCCAGCGCTGGCGATTGCCGGACCAGGGCTTGTGGGAGGTGCGCGATGTGCCTCGGCACTTCGTGCACTCGAAGCTCCTGTGCTGGGTGGCGGTGGACCGGGGCGTGCGACTGGCCAAGGCGCGTGGCCTTCCCGCGCCCCTGTTCCGGTGGACGCGCGAGCGCGAGCAGCTCCGGCGCTACTTGTTGGAGTGCGCGCGCGACGGTTGGTTTCCGCAGGCCGAGGGCATGGACGCCGCCGATGCCTCCACGCTGCTGGTGCCGGCGCTGGGCTTCCTGCCCGTGGAAGACCCGCGCGTGGTGCGCACGGTGCAGGTGGTGCGCGAGCGGCTGGAGCATGACGGGCTCCTGCGCCGCTACCTCGTGCCGGATGGGTTGGACGGCTCGGAGGGCGCGTTCCTGCTGTGCTCGTTCTGGTTGGTGGATGTCCTGGCGCACTCGGGTCAGCGTGATGAGGCCGAGGCGCTGCTCTCGCGCCTGCTCGCGCTCTCCAACGACGTGGGCCTGTATGCCGAGGAGGCCATGCCCGTCACGGGCGAGCCGATGGGCAACTTCCCACAGGCCTTCACGCACATGGCGCTGGTGTCTTCTTGCGCGCAGCTCTCCGCCCTTCGGGCCGTGGAGCAACGCGCGCTGGCTCATACCGCCTACGACTTCTCGGAGAAGGCGCTGGACCACCTGCTCGCCCGTCGTCGGCGCGAGCCTCGCGAGGCGCCGAGCGCGGAGCTGCCCGAGTGGCTCGCCTCCCTGCCGCTCTGAGGTACGCCCCTCCAGGCGAGCGGGCGGGCCCCAGGGCGAGTTTCGTGCGGACGACAGCGCAGCTGGTCGCTCCCTCGCGCGTGCCCATCTTGGGCGTGGGGAGGTGCGGCATGGAGGAGCTCATCGGCTTCATGGCGTCTCGGCGGGGGCGGTGGGTGCGCATCGTGGCCGGCGCGGGACTCCTGGTGGGCGGATTGTCCGCGCGCACGCCGGGCGGCGCGAGGCTGGCGGCGGTGGGGCTGGTGCCGCTCCTGTCGGGCGCGCTCGATGTCGTGTTGCTGGGCCCGCTGCTCGGGTTCTCCTGGCGCGGCGCGGAGGTGCGGCGCGCGCTGGGTCAGCCCGAGGCGGCGCCACTGCTCCACACCTCGAACTCGCGGCCCGGCCCGCGCCTCGTTCCTCCCACGCTGCACTGACGCGCGCTCAGCCCTTGCTCACCTGGAAGGGAATATCGAGCGTGCCGAAGGCCTCGCCCGTCCTCGCGTCCACGAGCTTCAGCTCCAGCTTCACCGCGCTCTCCCGACGCGTCACGCCCTGGAAGTAGAGGAAGCCATCCAGCCGTCCGCCGGGCGCCAGCGTGCCCTCGGGCAGCGCGCGAGTGAGCATGTCCTCGGTGGGCAGCGGCTCGGGGTACGGGGCGCCGTAGTAGCCCGGGTAGTAGTACGGGTCGAACCAGGGGCCGCCCCAGTACGGACCCCAGCCAAACCCGCGCCGCCACCCGGGGCCGTAGCCAAAGCCATATCCCAGCCCCACGCTCCACGATGCGGGCGCGTAGCGGTTGTCATTGTTGTTCCCCGAGCCGCCCGTCCCCTGCGCCAGTCCATTCTGGAGCGCGAGCAGCGGCAGCGCGGAGTAGTGGAAATGCGAGTCCGCGCCCACGAGCGAGAACGCGCTGTACTGGATGCGCAGCGGTCGGTCGCTCTGGTTCTGGACCTGTACGAAGACGGGGGTGAGGCGCTGGCCCAGGTCGGATGGATGTCCTTTCCACGCCGTGCCGTCCGCCACCAGGTGCACGCCCTCTTGCTGGGTGGTGGCCGCCGCCGTGTCCCCCTGGACGACCTGGGCCGACGGGGCCGGTCGCAACTGCGACGCCGTCGGAGCACAGCCCGCAATCAACATCAACACTGCTATCCCCACGGCTCGCGCGCGCATCGCAGCTCCTCCTTCCACTCAAGCTAGGGCGGGGAGCGCGGCGTGAATGTCTGGCACGAGACCTGCCCCGGAGCCCGGACAGGGAGGCGGGGGCGCTATGGCTCGGCGGGCGTCATGGGGTCCGCGGGTTCGCCCGGCCAGGCCGGCGAGGTGAGGGCGCTCCAATCCTGGTGCCGCGCCCACTCCTCCAGCGTGAGCCAGCTCACCTGGGGATGGTCGTGCCGCAGGGTGAGCACATCGACGCGGTAGCCCACGCGGTCCAGCCACGCGTACATCATCGCGAGGTCCTCGCTGCTCTGGCGGATGTCCTCCAGCGGGACCTGCACGTACTTGATGCGGTGGCCACTCACCATGGACAGGAGGCCCGCGGCCTGCTGTCCCGTGACCTCATCGGAGGCCAGCTCGATGCGCTCGCCGACGAAGCGCTCGGGATGCTCCAGCGCCAACATCGTGAGCGCGGCCACGTTGTCCAAGGCCACCATCTCCAGCCCGCGTGTGGGAGGGAGCCCTTGTGCGAGCACTCCGGACTTCAGCCCCTCCATGAGCATGGGGCCCAGGAAGTTCTCCATGAAGAACGTGGGGGCGAGGATGGTGGCGGGCAGGCCGCTGCGCCGCACGTACAGCTCCACGCGGTGCTTGCTGTCGAAGTGCGGGATGCCGGTGAGCCGGTCCGCGCCCGCCACGGAGGAGTAGATGAAATGGCGGATGTTGGCGCGCTTCGCGGCCTCCACCATGTTGATGCCCTGGCGCGTCTCCGCGTCGGGGCCGCCGGGGCCGAAGGGCGAGGCCATGGCGAACATGGCATCCGCTTCCCGCGCGGCGCGCTCGATGGAGCCCACGTCCTCGAAGTCGCCGTGCGCGAGCGTGGCTCCTCGGGATTCGAGCTGCCGGGCCGCGGGGCTGTCCACGTCTCTCACCAGGGCCAGCACCCGATGCCCCCGACTCAGGAGTTGACGGGTCAGCGCGCCGCCCTGATGGCCGGTGGCGCCGGTGACGAGCACGGTGAGGGAGAAGTCCACGGGCATGGGGTGTCCTCCAGGCGTGATGCCTGTCCGCACAAGGTGGGGTCGCGGTCCCGGGCTGGCGAGGCCCCGGGTCCCCCGCATGCCTGCCGTGTCGACAGTTCTCCGAGGGCAGGCGGGCAACCCCGGCAGGCGTTCCCGACGCGACGTTCTCGGGACTTCGCGCGTGCGGGCCGCGAGGAGGCCGTGACAGGGTGTCCGCCGTCATGAACTCGCCCGCGCCGTCTCGACCTTCCGAGCTGGTGTCCGCCGCCCAGGCGCTCGACGCGCAGTTGGCTCGCTTCGAGGCGCTCGCCGCGCGGCTCCAGCAGTCCGCGCTGGTGTCCGAGCAGGACCTGGAGCACGCCTCGACGACCCTGCGGGACCTGGCGGACCTGGACGCACAGCTCCGCGAGCAGGTGGCGCAGTTGGTCTCGGCCATCACCCGCGTTCGGGATCGCCAACAGCATCAGGCCGAGGCGGTGAACACCCGCGCTCGCGAACTCCAGGCGCGCACCGAGGTCTTCAAGGCGCTGCTGACCCGGTACGGCGCCCTCGGGCAGAGCGCGGCCGAGCTGAACGCGCGGATGCAACGCTTCTCCGCGCTGAGCCAGCAACCCTCGCGCACCTCCGAGCAGGACGTGGAGTTGGCGGAGCAATTCCAATCACTCCAGGAGCGGATGACGCAGGTGGCGCAGGAGGCTCGCGCGCTGGCGGAGACCGCGGAGGCGAGTCAGTTCTCGGACATCGCGCGGCAGGCCGGGGGCCTGGGGCAGCAACTCCACTCCGCGCTCCACGCGCTGGGCGTGCTGCGCGCGCACCTGCTCGCGTCCGGGTAGGGATTCAGCTCAGGTACGTGGGCGCGAAGTCATCCGGGTTGTCGATGGGGCGGCGTCCCGCGATGCCTGTTTGAAGGTCGTGCCAGTGGCTGACCTCGTTCTCGCCGAAGCGCCAGCAGAGGTAGACGTGGCGCTCACCCCGGCGGGCGCGGAAGTCCACGAGCCCGTCCGCGCCCTTGATTTCCAGCCCCATCTCCTGGATTTGAAGCAGCTCCCCGCGGATGCGATTGAGCAGGGCATCGCGTTCATCGCGCAGGGGCTCCAGGGCCGCCTCGCTCCGGTCCCCGGGCACCTCCAGGTCCTCCGCGAGCCTCTGCACGCGGTCCACCCACGGCCGCACCCGTTCGAAGGTGCGGTGCAGGAGCGGCACGAGTCGGTTTGCCTCTTCCACGCTGAAAAAGCGCATCGCTCACAGCATGCAGCCGGGGGGCCCACCGCCGCCACCCCCGCATGCCCTCCGCGCGCCCGGATGGCCCGCGAGGACAGGGCTCGCCTGGACGCGCACGACAGGAGGCTGGGACTCGGGGGCGATGTCGCGCGCGAGGGCTCAGCCGCGCAGCAATGTCTGGAGATTCTCGGCGAGCCATCGCCCGGCCGCGTCGCGCAGGGGGAAGGCCGCCTCTCGCGCGTGGAACTCGGGGGAGTGCTCGGCGGCGCAGCGGCCCGACTCGGAAGGGGCGTCCGTGTCGGGCGCGGCGAGGTCCGCGTGGAGCATCGCGTGGAACACGAGGAAGTCCACCACGTAGGCCGGCACGTGAGGCCGATCCAAGGCGGGGTGGATGCGAATCTCTCTCAGGCGAGCGTCGTAGCCGCCCAGGTAGATGCTGCGGCGCTTGCGGCGGGCGGGCTTGCGGGCCCAGCCCAGGTCCACGTGCACCTGTCCCCCGAAGTAGGTGGCGCCGAGCCGCTCGGCCACGGCGCGCAGGTCGAAGCAGCGTCCGCGGGTGCGCAGCGGTGCGCCCGGGCGCCGCTCCCGGCGCAGGAGCCCCTGCCGGGGATGGATGTAGTCCTCCAGGGCTTGCTGGGCCGCGCTGTCGCCGCGCCGCACATAGTCCGCCATCGCACACACGACGGCTTCCGGCGCGCCGAGGAAGAGGTGATGCACGCGCAGGCGCAGGCCTTCTTCGACGCGGCGGTAGCTGACGAGCGTGGCGCGGTTGTCCGTGAGGCGCAGGTGGACCGGGACGCCGAGCGCGGCGGACATGCGCCGGGCCAGCTCCGCGGCAAGGGGCAGCGCGTCCTCGCGAGACGGCAATCGCGAGCGCACGGGGTCGGCGGCGCGAGCGGGCTCGGGCGCGTCGAACAGCGCGAGTTGCGAGGGCGGCTGCGAGGGCATGCCCCTGCAACGTAAGCCCGCGCCCCGGGTCCTGGCCAGACCGATGCGAGGGGCGCCCCTGCGTCCCGCCCGCGAGGGTGATAGACGGGAGCGGTGGGATTCCTCGCCCGAGAGGTGTGCACGTGAGCCCCTGGCCCGAGGTGTTGAAGCAACACGGCGTCGCAGTCCTGGGCGCGCCGGCGCGGCTGCCCGTCGAGGCGGACCTCGCGAGGACCGAGGCGCGGTTGAAGGTGACGCTGCCGGAGAGCTACCGGCGCTTCTGCACCGAGGTGGGGCCAGGGCGCCTGGGAGACTTGCTGGAGCTGTGGGTGCCCTGGCACGCGCGAGGCTTCTTCGATTCCCCCCGCGACATCCGCTCGCGGCTCAGCTCGCTGGTCGACGCGAGCGGCGGCGCGCGCCAGTCATTGCCGGGCAAGGCCATCCAACTGGGATATGTGCTCCTGGGGGGCCCGCCCGCGCCGCGCGTCATCAGCGCCAGCAGCGCGGAGCTGTTCTGGGTGCCGGACGAGCCGACGGACGGAGACGAGTGCGCGCTCTACGCGCTGGACCACCGCACGCCCACCGGGACGCCTCCCCGTCTGGTGAAGCTGGCCCAGTCCTTCTCCGCGCTGCTCCTGGAGGGCTTCGTGGGGAAGCGGCTGGCGCGGTTGCCTTTTACGCGCGCGCCCCAGGCCGAGCAGTTCGCGCTGGAGTTCCGTCCGAGCGAGCTGCCCGCGCCGTGAAGCGTGAGAGGGGGCGGCTCACGGCGTGCGCCACGCGTCCGGGGAATAGCTCAGCTTGGGGGGACGCAGCGCGAGCGAGGGCATCAAGGGGTAGTCCTCCGCCACGTCGAGCCGCGCGGCCCGCGCGAGCCTCCAGAGGGCCATCCCCTCGATGAACAGACACCCCTCGATGGCCCAGGTCTCCTCGGGGATGCGGCTCTTCTGGAAGCCGAGGTCGTAGAAGGCGCGGTGCTCCTCCGCCATCGCGAGCAGGGCGGTGTGGAAGGACACGGCATTCCCGGCGAGCAACGCACGACACACGTCGAGCCGAGCGCTGGCGCTCTCCTCGGCGACCACGTCCTCCCAGCGCGTGAGGATGTCCAGGGCCTCGTCCCGGCTGCCACCGAGGACGCAGTGGCGCATCAACAGGTGCACATAGAGGAAGTCGTCGACGTGCTCCCGGTCGGGCTTGGCCTGCGTGGGCGCGTGCCGCGCGATGCTCCGCGCCGAGGCGTCATCTCCGCACGCGAGGGCGTCGAAGAAGGGCGCGGCGCGGCTGGTGACCTGCTCGTGCTCGGGTACCTGGGAGACATAGAAAGCGTGGGCCGCGCCGCTGCGGTGCAGGTCCACGTGCAGGTCCCTGGCCTTGGCGGACAGGAGGAAGCCGGCGCCCCCGCGAATCCGATAGCCACGACACGCGCGGGCGAATGCCCAGCCCACGGGCGGGCCTTGGACGAGCATCGGGACGAGGCGGGTGAGGTCGACATCCGCGTTGGCGGCGATGACGGGAACGAATCTCGAGCGCATGGCGAAACCCGACTCAGGGGTGCTGGCGAATCTCCTGGAGGAAGAGGTTGTCGAAGCCCTGTCCCTGGAGGGCCCGCGCGATGCGCTCGCTGATGAAGTAGCTCATGCGCTGCTCGGGGATGCGGAACAGATCCGGCGCCGCCTCCAGTCGCTGGGAATCAAAGACAAGCTCATCGATCCCCACGATTTGGTCGGGGTTCGAGGTCGCGTACTGGATGCGGCTGTGCTCACGGTCCAGGCACGGCACCAGGGTCAAGGGATTGATGATCCAGTACTCCTGGCTGTGGAGCCGCCGCCGCTGGTTGTAGAGCGAGAAGCGCCGGTACTCGACGCCGCTGGGAGCGTGCTCCTTCAGGATGGTCATCAGCGCGGCATGGACGATGAGATACCCAATCGAGTTGCCGAGCAGCGTCGACAGCTTCAGCCCCGCGCTGTAGGGGCTCAAGTAGATGCGGGCGTCCTCCGGGTAGACGTCATCGGTGGAGTCGCCCTCCGCCAGTCGGAAGCCGAAGCCATCGAGCCCTTCGGGCTCCTCTTCGATGAAGACGCGCTCCTTGTCCTGCTCGTCCCCCAGGGTGTCGACCTCGAAGTACCGCATCCGCTATCGCCCACCCAGGTTCGAGAACTTCAGCTCGTCCATCGACTTGCCCTTCATGAAGGGCCCTGCCTGGGTGATGGCCTGGTAGATTTGTTGCGAGATGCGCACCACCTGCTCCTTCGCGAGCGCGTCGGGGGGGCCGGGGTGGTCCTCGCTCAGCTTCTGCTTCATGAGGCGTTTGTATTGGTTGATGACGGGGCGGAGCATCAGCCGTACTCGCCGGGAGTAGTCGGGGTGGTCGGCGATCTGTCGGCCCTGGAGCGGCTCGTGGGGCTGGGCCTCGTCTCCGAGCAGGTGCCGAGGGAGCCCGAGGGACGTCGCGACCTCGCGGTCCATGGGGAGGATGATGAGGTTCTCCCGGTCGTTGAGGTTGTACTCCGCGCGGAGCAGCCCCTGGATGATCATGTCCGTGATGCGCGGGTCTTCTTTCCCCGCGGCGGTCAGTTCGTCATGCAGGACGGAGCGGGGGATGACGTGGTGCGCGTTGTGCCAGTACGGACGCGTCCAGCTCTCGGTGAAGTTGCGATGCAGCGAGACATCCCATTGGCCGGGCCGAGGCTTCTTCTTGTAGGGGAACTGGTTGCGCAGCGCGTAGTTGTTCGAGGGCGCTACGGACTTGGGTCCTCGATACGCGGCCGTGAAGAACACGTCCGACGCCCCCGGCGCAGCGCTGACGCAGAGGCTCTTGTAGGCCGGGTAGTTGTAGAGGTGCCCATCCGCGAGCGCGTGCTCACGCGCGTGCCAGCGATAAGAGCACGCGTGCCCCACGTCGTACTTGGTGTTCCAGGACCAAAGGCAGCCTTTGCCGCCGCCGCCGCCCTTGGATTGATGGAGCGCCTTGTAGTCTTCCTTCTTCACGTGGTCGCCGGACATGGCTGGGTCTCCTCCAACTCAAGAGGTGCTTCGCGCCGTGCCCGGCGTGTGGGGACTGACAAGCCGGAGCGCCGCCACGCGCCCGGACTCGGCGAGGGAGAGCACGATGGCCTCAGGGGCGCGCGCATAGCCTCGCGCGAACGCGCGCGCCGCGACGCAGATGCTCACGCCCCCGCTGGCCGCGCCGGTGTCTCCCAGAAAGAGCGCGGGCATCACGACGCGCGCCTCCGCCACCGTGGAGCCGAGGCGCGCCAGGGCGCTGCCGAACTCCCGCGCCCGCCATTCCTCACCGTTCAGGTCCACGAGGAGGTCGCCACGGAAGGGCGCGCGCGGGGGGAGCACGGCACTCAGGGCCTCCGCGAGCGCGATGCCATCGCGGCGTCCATCCTTCGCTTCGAGGGGCCGGCGTGTATCCGTCAGGGCCAGGGTCTGCACCCAGGCATCCACCCGGCCCTGGCGAGTCTCGGCCGCGCGCGGTGCCTCCAGCAGCAGCGCGATTCCCGCCTCGCCCGGCATCAGCCCGACAGGGTGGTCGCCGTGCTTCAATCGCTGTCGGCTGGCGAGCCAATCGAGCGTGTCGGGCTCCAGGTAGGAATCCACCGCCACGATGAGGCAGCGCGCGGCGTGTCCGCCGGTGATGCTTCGCTCGGCGAACTCCAGCGCGGCCGCGACACCGACATGGCCCTCGGGAAACGCGCGGATCCTCGTCCGGGGAATGGCGAGCCCCGTCACCTCCAGCACGGTCTCCGCGTAGTCTTGCTTCAGGAAGTCCAACTCGATGGGCTCGTCGAGCACGGGATACCGTGCGGGCACGAGGCTGGGGGTCACCACCAACAGCTCACACGCGGACCAGAACGCGGCCTGCTCGGGCTCCGGCAACTGGCCATAGGCGATGAGATTTCGCACCGCGCGCTCGGCCAGACGCGCCCAGAGCCCCAAGAAGTGAAAGCCCTCGGTGACGCCGCGGACCGGGTGCCCGGTGACAGGAATCATCTCCCCGCTGTCCAGGTCCAGCACGTCCGTGCCGATGATGGGGGCGGCGCGCGTGATGCCCGCGCGGATGGCGGCACAGGCCGCCACGACGTCATGGCCGACGGATGACAGCATCCCCATGCTGGTGAGTGCCAACGTCACCGCGACTCCCCCTGGCTGGACGCTCTTGATATCACGTCGCCGTGAAACCCGACAAGCGAGCGGACCGATTGAAACCCGCGAGGATCCATGGCTCCTGATGAATCGCCGCTCGATGTGCTCAAGCGAATGCGTGTGCGCAGCGGGGCATCGCTCGCCGAGTGTTCGCAGGCCTTGAAGGCAGCGCAGGGGGACGCGAGGGCCGCCTTGAATGCCTTGGCGGAGGAGGGGCACACAGGAGGGCGGCCCGGATACGACGCGGAGGCGCCGCCAGGCACCTATGGCTTCGACGCGTATGCCGAGCGTGTCATCGACACCTGCGCGAGGGACATCCGCGCGACGGTGACGCCCGGTGCCGAGCCCATCCGCGCGGTGGTCTTGCATGCGCAGCAGGGCATCCCGGTGCGTCTGGTTCTGCTCTACACGGGCGCGACGGGGATGGAGGGGCAGCCATGGGTGAGCCTGGATGTGTCGCCCGCGTTCGCGCCCATTCCGTCGTCACAGGACGCGGAGGATCCGCTGCTGGAGACGTTCCGGTATCGCCACGGCTTCCAGGAGACGCGGCCCGACGTGGGCCTCTTCGACGAGGAGCCCGAGCTTGCGTGGGAGGAGTCCTCGCTGCCGGACCTGTTGTTCAGCCACGACATGCTCCGCGCCGCGTCGGGAGTGGCGCGGGCGTTGGCGGCTGCGGGGTACGGGGTCGCCCCCGACTGCGCGGTGGCCTATGCGCGAGCGGACCTGCGCTTGAGTGACGCGGAGGACCAGTGGGCGCGAGTGCGCCGCCAGATGCAGGCGTTGTTCACGGGCCAGGACGCGGTGCGGGCCTTCGCGGAGCTCTGTTACGCGGGGGATGAGGCTCGGCGGCGCGTGGAGGCGCTCGCGCGGGGCGGGTGACGGAGCGCCCTGGCGGGTACTCGCCTGGGAGAGGGGGAGCGGAGTAGGTTCCTGGGTTGTGGGGAGGGACGCCATGGCCGTCAATACCGGTGTGAACAAGATGTCGGTGGTGACCAAGGACAGCGGGGGTGTTTCCACGGCGTTCCCGGACGTGTGCAAGACGCCGAGCCCGGCGGGACCGGTGCCCATTCCCTATCCGAACGTGGCGCAGTCCTCGGACACGGACCAGGGGACGAAGACGGTCTCCGTGGAGGGCAATCCCGTGTGCGTGAAGGACTCGAACTTCAAGACGAGCAGCGGTGACGAAGCGGGGACGGCGGGCGGCGGGGTGGCGTCGAGCAAGACGAAGGGCAAGGCGGAGTTCGTGAACTTCTCCTTCGACGTGAAGTTCGAAGGCAAGAACGTGGCGCGCGCGATGGACCTGATGCTCCACAACGACAAGAACACGCCGCCCTTTCCCGTCATCCAGGGCCCCGTGGTGGCGCTCGGCAAGGACAAGGACAAGTGCAACTGCCTCATCTGTGAGAAGGAGCTCTGAGCCTCGGGGCGATGCCGTGCGTGACGAACCGCTACGCGAGCATGTTCCTCCAAACATCTTCGCGGTAGCGAAGTAGCGGTGGCTCACAGGCCACTGTGGGAACGGACAGGTAGTGGCCTGACGGGGTCAGACCTCTTGAGAGTGCAAGTCGCACGAGTGCGACGCCCTCTACGGAGAGATACCCTTCGGTTGAAAGGCTCTCTTCTGCGGCGGCCTCTTGGTCACGCATCTTCTGAACGCGCATGTTTCGCTCCTCCATCATGTTTGAGAGCGCCTCATCGAATCCGGCGCTGTCCGATGCCAGGAATGCGCGACACACGGTCAGCCGTATGTCCTGGGTGCCTTCAAGGATGGTCTCATAGTGCTCAAGGAGATTGAGACCTTCATTCACAGACATCCCCTGAAAGAAGAAGTCCATCAGGAAGCGGACGAAAAGGAAGTCCTCCTCGTACTCTCGAGCCCTGTCGGGGCAGCGCGGTGAGTGGCGTGCCAGTTCACGGGCCGCTTCGATATCCTCGCACGCTACGGCGTCGAAGAAGGGGGCCGAACGACTGGTCAGCTTCTGGGAGTCGGGTGCGGAGCGCAGGAAGTATGCGAAGGCACGCGCGCTCGCATGCAGGCACTCGTGAAAGCGGGTCGCCGTTCCAGACATCAACAGGGAGCCGATTCCGGCGATACGAAAATTCTGACTGAACTGGAGGGCTTCCTTCAGTCCTCCCTGGCCGGCGGTGAATGCAGCAAGTTTCTCCTCGTTGTCGCCGAGCGCGTTGTCAATGAAGACAGACAAGAATTTTGATGCCAATGCGGCCCCCTTTCTCCTGGATGGGTCAGGCTTGCGCCGTAGACACCAAGAGTTCGCGCAGCACCATGTTGGTGAACCCTTGGGACTGGAGCGCGTGCGCCAGGAGTTCGTTCACCACGTAGTGTTGACGCGCTTGCTGGAGGCGGAAGAGACCGGGGACGTCCTTCAGTTTCTCCGCGGCGAGCACCAGCTTGCGGATGCCGACGATGGCGCCACTGCGATGGTACTTGATGTCACTGGCTCGTGTGTCGAGTCCATCAACGCTTGTGAGCGGGTTGATGAAGAAGTAGTCCTGGCTGCGAATGCGACCCCGATGATCGACGAGCGTGAACGGTAGATACTCGATGGTCGTCTGCGGCGTGTATTGCGCGATGATCTCCTTCATCGCGCTTGACACGATGAGGTAGTTGAAGCTGTTGCCCAGTACCGATGAAAGTTGAATGCCAGTGCGCTCTTCGCTGGACTGAACTTTCACCTCCACGGGATAGGAGTCCGCGATGGGTTCGCCAGCGGCGATGCAATACCCGTCCAGTCCCACCGTTTCCGGCTCCTGATCCAGGAAGAGAAGTTCGGAATTGTTCAGGTCGCCCGAGGTTTCAAGTTTAAAGAATCTCATGGTGCTCTGTTGAGGAGTGAATCAAGCGTTCCAGTATAGCCTGGAGTGCTCCCCTCGCGCTCTGATTGGCTCTGGCGCGCGGTGATTTGAGCATAGAGTTCATGGGACAGCTCTTCGATCTGCTCCTTGGCCAGTTCGTGCGCGAGCTTCGTGTGCTCCTTCTCCTTGCGGACGTATTTTCGCAGCTCCCCTTCGTAGGTGCGCATGATGGCGTCGAGGCGAATCGAGACATAGTCGCTGTACGCACGATGGTCGCGATACAGGAACGTTGCCAGGTGGCGAGGGAGATTCAGTGCCCCGGCCACCTTCCGGTCCATAGGGAGGATGACCATGTTGAGCTTGTGGTTCAGATTGTACCCGGCTCGGGCCAGGCCTCGGCGGATGATAAGTGTGGCGTTCGGGAACTTCTTCTCAAGCTTGTTGATGGCAACGCGAAGTTGGCTATTGGTGACGACGTGATGTCCGTTGTGGAGATAGGGGGTCCGATAGTCCCATTTGAAGTTCTTGCTGGCCCCGGATTCAGAGACGTCCCAGTCGCCCTGGTGTGGCGCTTTGAGCAGGAAACGATAGCCCTCGGGGAAGATGGGATACAAAGCGCCGCTCTTGCTCGTGTAATTGCGCATCGCATCGGTGCGGACATCCTTGCCTCGTGCGAGTTTCTTGTATGCGGGCCAATTGTAGAGATGAGAATGATCGAGGGCATGCTTGTAGGCTTGCCAGCGATGAGAGCAAGTCACAGGTTCCCAAGCCGCGACATGACGGTTGAGGCATCGTCCTCCTTCCGTCGTATTCTTGCTGCTGACGTGAATCCTGTTGGCGACGTCCTCTTCATGCTGCTCAGTCGAAGCATCCGACATGACTCACCTCTTCATCGAAAGGCGCAAGGCACCGACGTGTCCTCGCTCAGAACTGGAAACGACCAGAATCTGCTCGGCGCGAGCATAGCCCCGCCTCAATGCCATCGCGGCGACGCACACGCTGACCATCGCGCTCGAGGTGCCCGTATCTCCCAATGAAGTTGCAGGCATCATGACATGAAGAGCGTCAGAGATGCTGCGTGCCAACCTGACTCTGGCATAGCCCCACTCAGTGGCTCGCCAATTCTCACCATTGAGATCGGAGACGATGCTTCCCGTGAAGGGCTCTCGGCGCGCGGTGCCGCCCAGTGCCTCAGCCAGGGACGCCGCCAGCATGGCGCCCACATTGGGTTTTCGACTGAAGAAGTGGCAGGGCTCTTCTCGGACCGCTGCTCCCAGGACTGGGAAGCACATGGGAGGATTCCTGCGGCGAGCGCTCGTGGCGGTTTCGAGAAGGAGGCAGGCACCTGCTTCGCCTGGCATCAAGCCGCAAGGGACTTCGGGAGTCTTGATTCTCCGAGCTGACATGAGCCAATCAAGCGTCAGCGGATCGCAATACGAATCGGCGGCGATCACGATCAATCGCTCGAGTCCGCGCTGCGACATCCAGTGACTGCCCTGTGAAATTGCATGAATGGTTCCTGCTGGTCCCTGTCTCAACAGGCCAACGTTGTTGAGGTCGATGGGGAGCTTCAGGGCCGCGAGCAGCGGATGTAGATAGGCCATTCGGATGGGCTCATCCGAGCTGGGCGCCTCGGTCGGCTCACTGCCGAATCGCTCGTCGTGGTACGGCGTGACCACGAGCAGCCCGGTTGCTTGCCAGAACGAGGTTGGGGTGCGGTCTGGAATTGCGCCTTGGCGAAGCAAGTCGGCCACAGCCCCACGCGCTAGCTGAATCCACCTGCCTATGAGCGTGAAGCCGTCGGTGAGTCCACGGATGGGATGACCAACGAGAGGCTCCATCTCCTCTGTGTCTTCGTCCAGTACCTGGAAATATGTGAGTGGGCGAGGGCGGACAATGCCCGCGCGGATCGCCGCACAAGAAGTGGTGACGTCTCGCCCTACGGATGAGATGAGCCCCAGACTGGTGATGGCGAGATCCAAAGTGCCCCCGCAGAAGATAGGACAAGTGCCCGCGTGCCATCTCCGGGGGCGAACCGGTTTCGACGGAATCTCTTGAATGTGCTGCCACCATGGAGAGCCTTCAGCAGTGGTCACTGTCCGCGTTGTGGAGAATTCGCTGTTCCGGAGCCGTCCGGGTCCGATTCTCGCGAGTGAATGGCACGAAAGTGAATGGCACGAAGTGGGTGTTCCTGGCGCGCACAGGTAGAGCGTTGACTACGGCACAGTGCCTCTCGGTCTGCGGGGTGGCGTCGAGCAAGACGAAGGGCAAGGCGGAGTTCGTGAACTTCTCCTTCGACGTGAAGTTCGAAGGGAAGAACGTGGCGCGCGCGATGGACCTGATGCTCCACAACGACAAGAACACGCCGCCCTTTCCCGTCATCCAGGGCCCCGTGGTGGCGCTCGGCAAGGACAAGGACAAGTGCAACTGCCTCATCTGTGAGAAGGAGATCTGAGCCTCGGGGCGATGCCGTGCGTGGGTTGATCAGGCTCCCTGGGTTGGGGCCTCTTCAAGCTCCTTGACGACGAAGTTGATCAAACGAGGCTTCAGCTCACGCAGCCCTTCGGCGATTCGCTCGCTCATGATGTACGCGGAGGGGTCTTCGCGTACGCGAAAGAAGTCGGGGGCGTTCTCCAGCTTCTTCGGGGCCAGGACGTAGTAGTCGACGTTGACCACCTTGTCTTTGTGGTACTCGATTTCTGATTCCTGAAGATTCAGGCAGTCAACGGTACCCAGCGGACTGAGAATGAAGTGGTCCGGAGAGGCGACGCGCTTCTTGTGATTGTAGAGGGCCACGGGGAGGTACTCCGTGGGGCCTTGGTTCAAGCGCTCGAAGACCTCTTTGACGCGGCGGCTGGTGACGACCATGCTGCATGTATTCGAGACGAGGTCAGGGACCTGCATGCCCTTCACGCGATCCGTCATGAAGACACGGGCGTTGGCGGGATAGTCGGAGCCCAGCTGTTTGCCCTTGCTAAGTTTATATGAGTTGAGTCCAAGCCCTTCCGGGTAGTCATCCAGGAAGCAGAGGTCTGGATTGTCGCAAGTGGTCAATTGAATCAGATAGTAGGGCATGCATGACCCGGGCGTGGGAACCAGGTTGAGCGCTGCTAAAGGGCTCGAGAAGCAAGCTTGTCGAGAGAGCGCCCGCCCCCATTCGGCCCCCAGCTGAGGATGAGATTGAGGAGGCGGGTGGACAGGGATTCCAGCCGGGTCTTGTCCAGCTCGGCATCTGGAATGGCGTGTTCCTTGCCCTCGACGCCGAGGAGCGCCTCTTGGCAGATTTCTCGGTAGTCGCTGATGATTTTTTGCAGGCCGCTCAGCATCTCGACGGTCATCTGGCTGTAGACCGGGTGGTCCGTGCACGAGGCTGCGACTCGGGAGGTGTCGCCATCCTTGAGTTGGATGTGTCGTGGCAACTGGAGCAACTCGGCCACCTCACGGTCCTGAGGAATCATCAACATGTTCTTCTTGTGGTTGACGTTGTACCTGGTCTTGAGCAGGGCTTTCTGCATCAGATTGCTGACCATGGCCTCCTGCTTCGAGAACTCCGATTCCAGTGTGCCCTTGGGGATGAGGTGGTGAGCGTTGTTCCAGTACGGCCAGGTGTCCTGCGTGAAGTTGTAGCCCGCGCGAATCTTGACCTTGCGCTTGTCAAAGGTGCGCCGCCGGACGGTCCTGAAGGGGCCCTCAACGTCCCAGTCGCCTGGCTCCGGAATCTCCAGGTGGGCGCAGTAGCGGTCGGGTGTCATTCCACCCTTGTTGGCTGGGTAGGCCGAGGTCTCCAGCCGCCGCTTGGGGAGGTCGTTGTTGTACCGGTGCAGCCGCGCCTTGATTCCGTCGTGGCCCTTCGCCTGCTCATAGGCCTGATAGCGGTAATTACAAGAGACCTTGTTCTTGAAGTCCGCGAAGTTGCCCTGATGGCCCGTCAGGCAGGCGCCGTTCTCGGTCGTGTTCTTCTGCGGGTCGTGCAGTTCGTCGAGCTCCGCGTCCCCGAAGTGTCCCTGTTTGCCAGACATGGAGACTCCTCCTTGGGTGCGCGGAGAATAGGGCAGAGTGTTGTCGAGCCCCAAAGAGGCCGTCAAGCTCACCCGACCGAAGGGCGACGACGCACGGGAACGCGATAGCCTCCGCGGAAGGTGCCCATGAAGCCCCACTTCCTCCCCATTGCCATCAAGAACTCAGGCATCGCCCTGGAAGATATCTTGCCCCACGTGGTCAAGACGCCTGCCGCGCTTCGCCACTACGCCCACGTGTGTCTGCTCTACCGCCGGCTCGCGGTGGGTACGCTGCTCGTGTCCAGTGACCCCCAGGGGTTCTACAGCTACCTGTTCAAGAGCTCGCGAGCCTTCCTGCACTTCCTCCAGACCGCTCCTGCGGAGGAGAAACTCACCTCACGGGCGGAGCCTTTCTTTGATGCGGTCGCTTGCCGAGACGAGGACGGTGCACGGGCCATTGTCTCACGGTGCCCCTCGGCTCCGGATCCCGCCCGGGAATACGAGGAGGACTAGGGGCTGTCCCTGGTCTCGCGTTCGGAAAACAACTCGAGGTTGGCCGAACGTTCAGTTCGGTCAACTCCCAATCGCGCGCGGTTGCTGGTAGGGGCCCTGGGTGCTCAGCACAGGCCTATGCGCCGACATGAGCTGAGCGATGCCGAGTGGAGCCGCATTGAGGCGGTCCTGAGTCCCAGGACTGGCCCGCGCTCGAAGCGAGG
>NZ_JAHNZT010000037.1 GCF_019039035.1 Citreicoccus inhibens
GGTGGTATTTGAGTGGGGTTTTGAGGTGAGTGGTGGTGTGGCGCGCGGGGCGGCCTCGACAGGAGCCGGCGGCGGCGGCACCGGCGCCGGGGGCGGCGCGGCGGGCTTGGGCGGCTCCACCTTGTGCTGCTGGAGGAGCGTGACGGTCTCGGGATCTCCGGGATCCGCCTCCCACGCCTTCAGCAAGTTGGCGCGGCCCGCATCGGCCTCACCCGTCTTGATCTGAAGCACGCCGGCCATGCGCAGCGCGGCCTTGTCCGCGGGCTGCGCTTGAAGCGCGCCCTGGACCTCCTCGAGCGCCTTCTTGTCCTTGCCCTGGTCCGCGTAGACACGGGCAAGGAGGATGCGAGGCGCCGCGAGCTGAGGGTGGGCCTTCACACCCTTCTTGCAGACGACCATCGCCTCCATGAAGCGGCCCATCCCGAGATAGGCCTCGGCCAAGGGCTTGTAGGCGTCCGACGACGGATCGGAAGCGAACGCGTGCTCAAGCTTCGCGAGCTCGGCGGGGCTCAACGTTTTCGAAGGGGACGTAGACATTATCCGGGAGGGGCCGGGGAACCGGGAAGGATGCTCCGGAGAAGAACGGTTTTTATGGCATCCGCTGCGCGGCACGTCAATCGCACGGTTCTGGGCAGAAATTGAGATGCTTGACAGCCGGAGAATGGTTCGGTATCAGCCGCATCCACCTCGTCGGCCCCAAACCGGCGCGGCGGGACGAGAGTCCCGAAGTACGTCGTAGCCCATTATGGGGGTGTAGCTCAGTTGGGAGAGCGTCGCGTTCGCAATGCGAAGGTCGTCGGTTCGATCCCGTCCACCTCCACCATGTTGAAAACGAAGGGCCTCACGGGAAACCGTGAGGCCCTTTGCATTTGCGGCGTCTGCCGAATTGCAAAGCAAGCGGGCTTTGTTATCCGGAGCCGATGACCGCCGATTCATCCGCCTCCCTGTCGTTCTTCGCCCGTTTCTGGCTCGCCTGGCTGTGCTTCTGGCGCTGCCTCGTGTCCCGCGACTTCGCGCAGGCGGTGCTTCCGGCCAGTCGCGCGTACGACTCGGGGACGCTGAAGGAGCTGCCCGCCGGCGCGCCGGCCCTCCAGAAGGAGGCCCTGCCCGTCACCGTGGTGGCCCCCGCCGCCCCGCCCCCTGAGAAGGAGCACGCCAGCGCGCTCGGCCTCTTGGGGATGCTCCAGCGGGAGGGACGCTTCCTGGACTTCGTGCAGGAGAACGTGGCGGCGTTCCCGGACGCGGACGTGGGCGCGGCGGCGCGCATCGTCCATGAGGGCTGCCGCAAGGTGGTGCACCAGTACCTGACGCTCCAGCCCGTCCTCCCGGAGGGCGAGGGGGCGCGCGTGACGGTGCCCGCCGGGTTCGACGCCCAGCGCATCCGGCTCACCGGCAACGTGGCGGGTGAGCCTCCCTTCGCCGGCACCCTGCGCCACCACGGCTGGGTGACCACCGAAGTGAAGTTCCCGGCGGTGAGCCCGGCGATGGACCCCCGCGTGCTCGCCCCCGCCGAGGTGGAGCTGGCCTGAGCCGCAGCGCACGCACGCACGCCCTTCTTCAGGAGTCCCCGTCCGATATGGCCCGGTACGCAATCGGCATCGACCTCGGCACCACGCACTCCGCGGTGTCGTACTTCAACCTCGAGGACGGCAAGGCCCGAGGCCGCGCGCAATCCATGCTGCCCGTCCCGCAGCTCACCGCGCCCGGCACCGTGGAGGCGCGCCCGCTGCTGCCCTCGTTCCTCTACCTGCCCAGCCCGCAGGAGTTCCCCGCCGGCAGCCTGGCGCTGCCCTGGAACGCGGACGCCACCTCCATCGTGGGCGAGTTCGCCCGCGCGCACGGCGCCAAGGTGCCCACCCGGCTGGTGTCCTCCGCCAAGAGCTGGCTGTCCCACCCCGGCGTGGACCGCCGCTCGGCGCTGTTGCCGTGGCAGGCGCCCCCGGAGGTGCAGCGCGTCTCGCCGCTGGACGCCTCGGCGCGCTATCTGCGGCACCTGAAGGAAGCGTGGGACCACACCTTCGCCCGCGCGCGCGAGGACGCCGGCAACGCGCTGGCCGAGCAGGACGTCATCGTCACCGTCCCCGCCTCGTTCGACGCCGCGGCCAGGGACCTCACCCTGGAGGCCGCCAAGGCCGCCGGCATCGCGAACCCCACCCTCCTGGAGGAGCCGCAGGCCGCGCTCTACGCGTGGCTGGAGGCGATGGGCGAGAACTTCCGCCAGCAGATGAAGCCCGGCGAGGTCATCCTCGTGGTGGACGTGGGCGGCGGCACGTCCGACTTCTCCGTCATCACGGTGAAGGACCGAGACGGGGACCTGGAGCTGCTGCGCGTGGCGGTGGGCGACCACATCCTCCTGGGCGGCGACAACATGGACCTCGCCCTGGCGCACACGCTGAGCCAGCGGCTCGCCACCGAGGGCAAGAAGCTCGACACGTGGCAGTTCAACGCCCTCACCTATGGATGCCGGCAGGCGAAGGAAGCGCTGTACGCCGACCCATCCCTGAAGAGCGCGCCCATCGCCATTCCGGGCCGAGGCTCGTCGCTCATCGGCGGCACGCTGCGCACGGAGCTGACGCGCGAGGAGCTGGACCGCGTCCTCACGGACGGCTTCTTCCCCGTGTCCCCGCTGACGGACCTGCCGCGCACCGCGCGCCGCACGGGCCTGGCGCAGATGGCGCTGCCCTACGCGCAGGACGCCGCCGTCACCAGGCACCTGGCCGCCTTCCTCACGCGGCAGGCCCAGGCGCTCGCGGCCAGCCACGACGCGCCGGTGGACGTCACCGGCAAGGCCTTCCTCCACCCCACGGCGGTGCTCTTCAACGGCGGCGTCTTCAAGGCGGGGCCGCTGAAGGCGCGTGTGTTGGAGGTGCTCAACGCGTGGCTGGCGGCGGATGGTGGCGCGCCCGCGAAGGAGCTGGAGGGCGCGGACCTGGACCTCGCGGTGGCTCGCGGCGCGGCGTACTACGGCTGGGTCCGCCAGGGCCACGGCCTGCGCATTCGCGGCGGCACGGCGCGCGCCTACTACGTGGGCGTGGAGACGGCGATGCCCGCGGTGCCCGGCATGGAGCCCCCTGTGAAGGCGCTGTGCGTGGCCCCCTTCGGCATGGAGGAAGGCACCCAGGCGGACGTGCCCCCGCAGGAGTTCGGACTCGTCACGGGCGAGCCCACCCGCTTCCGCTTCTTCTCCTCCTCGCTGCGGCGCGACGACGCCGTGGGCGTGATGTTGGAGGACGTGGACATGGAGCTGGCGGAGGGCACGCTGGAGGAGCTGGCCCCCATCGAGACCTCCCTCCCCGGCCAACCCACGCCCTTTGGCGACCTGACCCCCGTGAACCTCCAGGCGGCGGTGACGGAGCTGGGCACCCTGGAGCTGCGGTGCCTGGAGAAGGGGGGCTCCGGTCGCTGGAAGCTGGAACTCAACGTGCGGATGAAGGAATAGAAGGGCCGGCGTCAACCGGAGGCGTATGCGAATCGTCGGCATCGACCTGGGCACCACCCACTGCGCGGTGGCGTCCGTGGACCCCGCGAAGGGAGCGGGCGCGCCCGTCGAGGACTTTCCCATCCCGCAGCTCGTGCGACAGGGCGAGGTCAGCGCGCGCGCGCTGCTGCCCTCCACCGTCTACGTCCCCGCCGGCGCCGAGCTGGCCGCGGGCACCACCCGCCTCCCCTGGGGCGATGACGGTGGCCCGTGGGTGGTGGGCGAGTTCGCCCGATGGCAGGGCGCGCGCGTGCCCGGCCGCCTCGTGGCCAGCGCCAAGAGCTGGCTGTGCCACCCCGGCGTGGACCGCTCCGCGCCCATCCTCCCGTGGGGCGCGCCCGCGGACGTGGCCAAGCTGTCCCCCGTGGACGCCAGCGCGCTGCTCCTGACGCACATGGCGCGGGCCTGGGACTTCGCCCACCCGAGCGAGCCCCTGTCCAAGCAGGAAGTGGTCATCACCGTCCCCGCCTCCTTCGACGAGGCCGCGCGCGCGCTGACGGTGAGCGCCGCGCGCAAGGCGGGCCTGGAGAAGTTCACCCTCTTGGAGGAGCCCCAGGCCGCGTTCTACGACTACACCGCGCGCCACCGCGCCGGGCTGGAGGCCGCGCTCGGACAGGTGCGGCTGGTGCTGGTGGTGGACGTGGGCGGCGGCACCACGGACTTCACCCTCGTGCACGCGGGCGTCTCGCCCGAGGGGCCCATGCTCCGGCGCCTCGCAGTGGGCGAGCACCTGATGCTGGGGGGCGACAACATGGACGCCGCGCTCGCGCGCCGCGTGGAGGAGAAGCTCTTCTCGGATGGCCGCCGCCTGTCCGCCGCGCAGTGGACGCAGGCCATCCAGGCCGCGCGCACCGCGAAGGAGTCCCTGCTCGGCCACGCGCCGCCAGAGAAGTACGGCGTGTCGCTCCTGGGCGAGGGCAGCCGACTCCTCGGGGGCACCCTGTCCGCCGAGCTGGGCCGCGACGAGGCGCAGGCCCTGGTGCTCGATGGCTTCTTCCCGCGCTCGCCGCCCACCGAGCGCCCTCGCCGGGCCGCGCGCATGGCGCTCCAGGAGCTGGGGCTGCCGTACGTGCAGGACGCGGCGGTGACGCGCCACCTGGCGGCCTTCCTGGCGGCGCACGCCGCGGCGGGCTTCGCGGCGCTGGGCCAGTCTCCTTCCGATGCGAGCGCCCTGCCCCGTCCGGACGCGGTGCTGCTCAACGGCGGCGTGTTCAACTCGCCCCAGATTTCCGAGCGGCTGGTGGAGGCGCTGTCGGCGTGGTGGCCGGACGCGCCGCGCATCCCCCTGCTGCGGCACGAGTCCCTGGAGCTGGCCGTGGCGCGCGGCGCGGCCTACTACGGGCTGGTGCGGCGCGGGCATGGCCTGCGCATCGGCGGCGGCGCGGCGCGGGCCTATTACGTGGGGCTCCAGCGCCCGGCGGACAGCACCGAGCAGCCCGCGCTGTGTCTCATCCCCCGCGGCTTCGAAGAAGGACAGAAGGTGGACCTGGGCGAGCGCCCCTTCACGCTCACCTTGGGCAAGCCCGTGCAGTTCCAGCTCTACTCCACCACCAGCGACCGCATCGACAAGCCCGGGGACCTGGTGCCGCTGGCCGAGGACCTGAAGCCGCTGCCGCCCATCCACACGCTGCTTCGAGGCGCCTCGGGCAAGGCCTCGGATGTGCCGGTGCACCTGCAGGCGGCGCTGACGGAGATTGGCACCCTGGAGCTGTACTGCGTCTCCAACGTGGCGGACGAGCGCTGGCGCCTGGAGTTCGAGCTGCGCGGCACGAGCGGCTCCCACGAGCTGACCGTCACCGAGTCCATGCCCGCGCGCTTCGCCGAGGCGAAGGAGAACGTGGAGCGGGTGTACGGCAACAAGCCTCTGCCGCTGGGCCCCAAGGACGTGAAGCAGCTCTCGCGCACGCTGGAGAAGGCGCTGGGCCCGCGCGACACGTGGCGCGTGCCGGTGCTGCGCGAGCTGTGGGGCACGCTGTACGCCGGGGCCAGCAAGCGCCGCCGCTCGGATGACCACGAGCGCGTCTTCTACAACCTCACCGGCTTCTGCCTGCGTCCCGGCTTCGGCTACCCGCTGGACGCGTGGCGCGCGGAGCAGACCTTCGGCCTCTTCGAGGGGCTGGTGCAGCACCACACCGACAAGGCCGTGTGGACCGAGTTCTGGGTCATGTGGCGCCGCGCCTCGGGCGGGCTCACCGAGGCCCAGCAGCAGAAGCTCTACGCGTACCTCCAGCCCCACCTCGCCCGGCGCGTGCCGCCCACCGCGCCGGCGACTCCGGGCAAGCTCAAGGGCATCCAGCCCGAGGGCCTGGAGGAGATGGTCCGCACCGCCGCCTCACTGGAGCACCTGCCGGCCCGCGACAAGGCGGAGCTGGGCCAGTGGGTCGCCGCGCGCCTCCAAGCCGAGGCGAAGTCCGGCGGCCCGTGGACCTGGTCCCTGGGCCGACTGGGCGCGCGCGTCCCCCTCTATGGGAGCGGCCACAAGGTCGTGGACGTGGAGACCGCCGAGGCGTGGCTCACGCTCCTCTTGGACATGGATCTGCGCAAGCTCGATGGCGCGCCGTTCGCCGCCGCGCAGCTCGCGCGGCTCACCGGCGACCGGACGCGAGACCTCGCCCCGGCGCTGCGCGAGCGGACCGCGCTGGCGCTCGTGGCCGCGAAGGCGGCGGACACCTGGGTGCGGATGGTGCGGGAAGTGGTGGCCCTGGAGGCCGCGGACGAGGCCCGTGCCCTGGGCGATACGCTGCCCGCGGGACTGCGGCTCTCCTGAGGCGCGGGGGGCGGGGTAAAGCCCTCCCGTCGGGTCGGGCACATGCCTCGCGACCCGCCGAGAGTCCTGCTGGGGGGTGGATCAGCCCTGGGCGACGGCCGGCTCGGCCACGTCGTCCACGGCCGGCTCGGGGAGCGCTTCGGGCGCCGTGTCCGGAGGAGACTCGGCGACCGGGCTTGTGGCCACGACCTCCTCGCCCTTCTTCGGCTTCTTCGTGCCCGCGCCCGAGCGACACGTGCGACACCACGGCTGGTTGCGGATGGCGCCGTCCGCCATCTTCCGCAGGCCAAACTGCGCCAGCGGCTTCAGCGTGCGGCACTTGATGCACATCAGGGAGATGAGCACCTCGTGGCCGTCCGCGTCGTACACCGCGGACTTGCGCCGCTTGCGCGGCTGCCCCGGCTCCCGTGACTGAGCCTTCTCAGGCGCAGGCGGCGCCATCATCGGGGTGACCTTGTAAAGCATGTCTCTTCCTCCGCTGGCGGGCACACCGCGCGCGCAGGCAGGGTTCCGCCGCGCTGGCACGGGCACTCGCCCTCCGTAGAGTAAGGAGGAATCCTCCCGTTGGAAACTGCTCCCAGGCCGAAAAGTCGGCCCCGGCGCGATTCCTTCGATCTTTCGGAGGGTTGCGGCCCCGTGCAGTCCGGGCGGATCAGCACGGGTGGCAAATTTCCAGCGGCGCCCCGCCTCAGCGCACCGCGTTCGGGCACGCGCCTTGGGGCGGCGTGAAGACGATGCGCCCCACCTGGGGAGGCACCAACGTGCCGCCGTGCGCCCGACCGTGGGAGATGACCACCTGGCGCAGATCATCCCCCCTCGCCAGGTCCACCCGCTCCGGCGGCAGGGTGTCCGTCAGCGGCCCCAGGCCGTCGCCGCCGCGCGCCAGGAAGTCCGGCAGCGCCACGCGGTACATGCGGGTGGGCTCCAGCGGGCGCCCGTCCGACAGCGTCACCCGCTGGAGCCGCTGGGGCCCCTGGCACGTGTCCAGCGTCACCTGGACTCCGGACACGGCGAACACGCCCTTGCGGCTGCCATAGCCCAACGTCAGCAGCCGGCGCAGTTCGGCGCCGCTGAGGTTGAGCACGGCCAGCGTGTTGTCGAAGGGCAGCACCTCGTAGACGTCGCCAAAGGTCAGCGGTCCCGCCGCGAGGTCCGCGCGCAGGCCGCCCGCGTTCATCACGCCCACGTCCGCGCCCGCCATCGAGCGCAGCGCGTCCGCGACCAGGTTGCCCAGCGCCCCTTCTGACTCATACGCGCGCAGGAGCTTCTCCGTCGCGGTGACGCCCACGGGCGCGCGCTGCGCGGCCGCGACTCGGGCGAGCGTGGGCGCCAGCAGCGCCTCCACCTGAGCGTCCGGCGCCACGGGGCCCCCCCGGAACGTCGCGGGCACCAGGTGCACGGAGGCCTGCTCGCGCAACACGGCCACGTCACAGCTCCCCGAGGCCGCGTCCACGCGCGGGCAGACCGGAACCGCGGCCTGGATGCGGGTGAGCTCGGGCCGCACGCGGTGGGCGCGCGGATCCACGTAGAGGTCCACGACGCCGAACGAGCGACTCTGGCCGGAGGTTTCGATGACGGGCACGTCTCCGAAGAAGTGGCCCATGGTCTGGTGCGTGTGGCCGGCCACCACCGCGTCCACCGTGCCCGGCGGCAGCGCCTCCAGCAGCGCGTAGATTTCGCCGTCCTGGCGATCGCAGCTCGACGTGTCGCGCGGCTCCTCCAGCTTCGTGCAGTGGCCTCCCGCGTGCGCGGTCATGACCACCACCTCCGCGCCCCGAGCGCGCAGCGACTGTGCGGCCGCCAGCGTCACCGGCAGCATCGGCTGGAAGCGCAGCGCGGCGACGTTGGCCGGGTTCGTCGTCTGCGGCGTGCTGGGCGTGGAGAGGCCGAGGATTCCCACCTTCACGCCGTGCACCGTCACCAGCGCGGTGCCGTCATTGCCCAGCCAGGCCGGGCGCTGGCCGTCGGCCTCGCGCAGGTTGGCGGACAGGAACGGGAAGCGCGCCTGCTTCACCCGGGCCTTGAGCGCGCCCAGCGGATCCTCTCCGGGGTGGGTCGCGATGGGCGGCGGGCCCTCGGGGCCGTAGTCGAACTCGTGGTTGCCCACCGCCGCGGCCGCGTACCCCAGGTGGTTGTACACGTCGACGACGACGGCGCCCTCGGTGAGGTTGGAGGCCAGCGTGCCCTGGAAGAGATCTCCAGCGTCCACCAGGAACACGCCGCCGGGGTTGTCCTCGCGCAGCCGCGCGACGAAGCCCGCGTAGTTCGCCGCGCCCCCCTGCTCCACCACCTGCCCATCCGGGAGCGTCTGGCGGCGAGCCTCCACCCACCCGTGGAAGTCGTTGGTGCCCACCAGCGTCAGCCGGAGGGGCGCGTCGGAGGTGGGAGAGCTCGGGGGCAACCCGGGCGGCGTGGGCGCGGGCCCGCCCCGGCAGGCCGAGGCAAGCGCCGCGAGCAGGACGGCGGTCGTTCGAAGGGAGCGCGGCATGGAGGGCGCACTTCAGCGCGGCGCCCGCCCGCAGGCAACGCGCTTCAGCTCTGGCGCGTGCGCCTCCGCCCCCACACCGCCATCGCCAGCAAGGCCAGCAGCGTGGCGCCCGGCACGGAGGTCGTGCCGCAGGCGCAGCCGTTGCCATCGTCATGAGGGACGGAGGGGAAGCCACCTACGGGGCCATTGCCCCCTGGCTGGGTCGTCCCGCCCGAGCCCCCGTCCACGCCCCCGTCCCCCACGCCCCCGTCCCCAGGCACGCCCCCATCTGCCGGCGGCACCTGGCTGGCGATGCGCAGCGGCGGCGAGAAGGCCCGCGCCACGGCGCCCCACGACACCAGCTTCAGGTTGTCCGCGGGCGCGTGGATGGCGTCATGCGCGACGAAGAGCCCCTCGGGAAACACGCTGCCCAGCGGGCCCGAGTACACGGCCAGCGCCCGGGGCGCGTCCACCGCGTCCACGCCGCCGTCCTGGTCCAACCGGAAGCTCCCCAGGCTCGCGAGCGAGCGGCGGTCGAACACATCGAACGCGCTCGCGCCCGTATCCGCGACGAGCAGGTAGCCATCCGTCGAGGACGCCGAGTAGAGCGCCAAGCGCCCCGCCTGCGCGGACAGCAACGAGGGGTCCACCACGCGCGTCCCGGAGATGCCCGCGTCGGGCTCGGCGGCGAAGCGGAAGATGCCCTGCCCCGCGCGCGTCACGTACAGCGCCCCCGCGAGGTCATCCGCCACCGCGCCCGCCAGCCCCGTCCCCACGTTGCCGAAGTCACGCACCGGGGTCGCCTCCACCCCACCGTCACTGACGGCCTGCAGTTGGAGCTGGCGCAGGGTGCCGTCCTGCCCGCCCGCGAAGGCGAAGAAGCTGCCCGTGTTGGGGCTGCGGTAGAGCCGGACCGTGTTGTACCCGTGGGCCTGGTCCATCACCGACGACACGCGGCGCAGCGTGAGCGTGGTGGGGTCGATGACATAGGCCACCAACCCGTTGAGGCTGGGATTGGCCGTCACCACCAGGGACTGCGACGTCGTGCCCAGCGGGAAGCCCTCGTGCACGTCCACGCTGGAGACGATTCCGTCCGCCGCGTAGAGCTGCTGCGCCCCGCCGTCCAATCCATACGTCAACAGTCCGTTCTGCGTGTCGGCCGTCAGCAGCAGACTGTTCGCCGGCACACGCGGATGCACCCAGATGGCGACGTCCTGGATGGTGTTCGTTCCCGCCACCGCGGGCTGGGTCTGTAGCGACCAAGGCAACGTGACGGGCTGGGCCAGCGACGAGGCGCTCGCGAAGAGCACCGGCACGGCGAGAAGCGACGAGGCAATGCGCATGACCGTCTCCCAGTGGGCATGACGCCCGGGCACGACAGTCCGTAGTAGGCACGAGCCCGCGCCCATTCAAGTTCCAGGCCCCTGGGAACGGTTGGCGACCTGTGAGCGCGTCGAGTAGAAAGCCCGCGTCTTCCATCGAACGGGCGAGGCCATGGCGACCAAGCGCGCACTGATTACGGGCATCACGGGGCAAGACGGCAGCTATCTGGCGGAGCTGCTCTTGAAGAAGGGCTACGAGGTGCACGGAATGGTGCGCCGCTCGTCCGAGGAGAAGTTCGAGCGCATCGCGCACCTGCATGGAAAAGTTCAGCTCCATCAGGGCGACCTGCTCGACCAGTTCTCGCTCGCGGCGCTGCTGAACCTCGTGCAGCCGGACGAGGTCTACAACCTCGCGGCGCAGTCCTTCGTGCCCACGAGTTGGAACCAGCCGGTCCTCACCGGCGAGTTCACCGCGCTGGGCGTGACGAAGATGCTGGAGGCCATCCGGCACACGCGCCCGCAGGTGCGCTTCTACCAGGCGTCCTCCAGCGAGATGTTCGGCAAGGTGCTGGAGGTCCCCCAGACCGAGGACACGCCCTTCTATCCGCGCAGCCCCTACGGCGTGGCGAAGGCCTACGGTCACCACATCACCGTGAACTACCGCGAGTCCTTCAAGCTCTTCGCGGTCAGCGGCATCCTGTTCAACCACGAGTCGCCGCGCCGCGGCCTCGAGTTCGTCACGCGCAAGGTCACGTACAACGTGGCGCGCATCAAGCTGGGGCTCGCGGAGAAGCTGCCCATGGGCAACCTCGACGCCAAGCGCGACTGGGGCTTCGCGGGCGACTACGTGGAGGCCATGTGGCGCATGCTCCAGCAGGACGAGCCCGAGGACTTCGTCATCGCCACCAATGAGACGCACACGGTGCGGGAGTTGGTGGAGATCGCCTTCGGGCGCGTGGGGCTGGACTGGCAGAAGCACGTGCACATCGACCCGGCCTTCGTGCGCCCCGCGGAAGTGGACCTGCTCATCGGTGACTACGCCAAGGCGAAGAAGAAGCTGGGCTGGGAGCCCTCCGTGCGCTTCAAGCAGCTGGTGGAGATGATGGTGGACGCGGACCTGGAGCGCGTGAAGGCGGGGCAGCGGTAGATGCGCATTCTGGTCACCGGAGCGGATGGATTCGTCGGCCGGCACATGTGCGGCGCACTGCGCGCGGCCGGCGACGAGGTGGTGGAGGCCCACGGGCCTCGGGGTGAGGGCATCAACAGCACGGCCCTCCACTTCGACGTGGCGGACGAGGCCGCGGTGCGCGAGGCCGTGGCCGAGGTGAAGCCCGAGGCCGTCATCCACCTGGCGGGCTTCAGCTCGGTGGCCAAGAGTCACCAGAACCCGTCCCGCGTGTTCGCCGTGAACACGCTGGGCGTGGTGCACCTGCTGACCGCGCTGCGCGAGAGCGCGCCCAAGGCCCGCGTGCTGCTCGTGGGCTCGGGCGAGGTGTATGGCCCCGTCCGCGAGGGCACGCGCGCCACCGAGTCCCATCCCCAGGTGCCCCTGAGTCCGTACGCGGCCTCGAAGACGGCGGCGGAGCTGGCCGGTGAGCAGTTCCACCGCAGCTACGGCATGGAGGTGGTGCAGGCCCGGCCCTTCAACCACCTGGGCGCGGGGCAGGACCCCACCTTCGTGGTGCCGTCCTTCGCGGCGCAGATTCGCGCCATCGCGCTGGGCACCGTGGATCCGGTGCTGCGCACGGGCAACCTCGACGCCATCCGCGACTTCTCGCACGTGAAGGACGTGGTGGAGGCGTATCGGGTGCTGCTCACGCAGGGCGTGCCGGGCCAGTCGTACAACATCTGCTCGGGCGAGGGCCGCACCATCCGGAGCCTGCTGGAGGAGATGCTCGTGCTCGCCGGGGTCGACGCGCGCATCGAGTTGGATCCCGCCCGGCTGCGCCCCTCGGACATCCCGAGCCTCGTCGGCGCGCCGGACAAGCTGCGCGCCCTGGGGTGGCACCCCACGCACACCGTGGCGGATGCGCTCCGCGACGTGCTCGGGCCCAAGGCTCCGCGCGTCGCGCGGTTGGGCTGAGCGAGGCGTCCCGCGCTGGGGGCCTCACGCTCCCGGCGCGGCGCGCGCCCAGGCCTCCAAGCGGCGGTCGAGCGCGGTGAGCGCCCACAGGTCCGCGGGATTGTCCGGATGCACCGCGGCCAGCGCGCGTCGCAGGGCCGGACGCGAGCGGACCTCGCCCCACTCCGACAACACCCGCAGCGCCATCAACGACGGGACGCGCTCCAACAGCTCCAGCAGCACGTCCACGACCCGCGCGCTGCGCTCCCCCGCCGTCAGCCGCTGCACGGCCTCGTGCCGCTCCTCGGGCGAGGCGTCCGCTCCGCTCACCACCGCCGCCAGCGCGTGGAAGCGGTGCGCCTCCAGCAGCCCGTTCGGCCCGGGTGCGGCCCACGACTCCACCGTCACCCGCGTGCGGCCGAGCAGCACGTGCTCGCGGCGCACGCCATCGTCTCCGAACAAATCCAACACATCCTCGGGCGCAGGGACGCCGCCCTCCAGCACACCCCGCGCGCAGGCAGCCAGCGTGGGCGAGTGGCCCAGCAGGTGCACGCGCAGCACGGACGCTTCGGCCTCGGCCGCGGGCTGCCGACGCCCCCACTTGAGGAAGACCTCCGCCAGCCCCGCGCCCTGCACGTACCAGCGATACTCCAGCCACACGGCGCTCGGCCGCAGGGCGAAGCGCGAATCCGAGGGCTCGTGCAGCCGCCGCGCCCCCTCCGCCATGCCCGCGAAGCAGCAGTCCAACCGGGCTTGGGCATCCTCGAGGCGCATGCGAGTCCAGGCCGCAATCTAGCCCGCTCGCCCGCCCCCGACGCGAGCCTTCACGTCAGGGTTCGCGTCACCCGCACGTTCGTGTAATACAAACACCAACCTCGGAGCGCTCCATGGGTGGCAGGGCACGCAAGTTCACGTTCTTCTGGCGAGAGGGCTCGCCGTTCTCTCAATGGCACCCCGCGCGGTTCGTGGTGGAGGGGAAGGCGTATGGCTGTGCGGAGCAGTACATGATGGCGGGCAAGGCGCGGCTCTTCGGCGACGGGGAGCACGAGGCCGCCATCCTGGCCACGAGCTCTCCGAAGCAGCACAAGGCGCTCGGTCGCAAGGTGCGCGGGTTCGACGCCGCGCGCTGGGAGCTGGAGCGCGAGCGAATCGTCTACGAGGGCAACCGCGCGAAGTTCACGCAGGACGACACGCTGCTGGCGACACTCTTGAAGACGGCGGGCACGGAGCTGGTGGAAGCCAGCCCGTTGGATCGCATCTGGGGCGTAGGGCTGAGCGCGGAGGACCCTCGCATTCAGGAGCCGTCCCGCTGGAGAGGGCTGAACCTCTTGGGCAAGGTCCTCACGCAGCTGCGCGAAGACTTGCTCGCGGAAGGCTTCACCATCCGCTGAGCACGGAGTCGTACAGCGCCAGCGTCTGCTCGGCGTTGCGGCGCCACGTGTAGCGGGCCGCGTGGTGGCGCCCCTTCTGGGCCAGCGCGGCGCGCTCCTCGGGAGAATCGAGGAGCCGCGTGAGCGCCCGGGCGAGGCCCTCCGCGTCGTCGGGCCGCACCGCGAGGGCCGCGTCGCCGCAGACCTCCGGGAGCGCGCCCGCGTTGGACACGATGGTGGGCGTGCCCAGGTGCATGGCCTCCAGCGGAGGCAGGCCGAAGCCCTCGTAGCGCGAGGGGAAGACGAACACCGCGGCGCGGCGCATCAACTCGTAGAACACGGCGTCGGATTGATAGCCGAGCGCGCGCACGTCCAGCCCCTCCGCGCGCATCCGAGCGATGCGCGACTCCACCCGGCCCGAGCCGAACCAGCTCTGCCCCGCGAGGACGAGCGGGACGCAGCGACCGCGCGCTTGCAGCCGCTCCAGCGCGTCCAGCACCAGCTCCACGTTCTTGCGGACATCGAGCGAGCCCGCGTACAGCACGAAGTCCTTGGGCAGCGAGAGCGCTCGGAGGAAGTCCACGCTCGTGGCGTCCAATCGGGGCGCCACCACGTGGTCCACGCCGTTGTGCACCACCACGGCCTTGTCCTCGGCCTCCGGGTAGCGTTCGACAAGGTCCCTGCGGGTCCGCTCGCTCACGCACAGCACCCGGTCCGCCAGTGTGAGGCTGCGACCGAGCCACAGGCGGAACTGCCACCGGAACGTCTTGGACACCGTCTCCGGCATCTGGAGCGGGATCAGATCGTGCACGGTGACGACGTAGGCCGTGCCCGCGACGCGTGTGAGCGGAAGATTGAAGTTGCCTAGGGCATGGAACAGCGGCGGCGCGGTGCGCTGAAGCACCCGAGGCAGCTCGGCGAGGGTCCACGCGGTGCGGCCCTGCGCGCCCCGAGGCGCTTCCCCGCTCGTCCTCGCCCCCAACCGCTCCACGCGAACGCCCAAGGATTGCAGCGCCTGGCCCAGACACCGCGTGTACAAGCCGATGCCTGTCGTGGGCTCGTCCCAGAGGGTGGCGTCGAGGGCGATGGGTCCGGTGGTGGACACGGAGCCGCCTCATACCACGGGCGTGTGATAGGCAGGGCGGACATGGCAGTCCACCAGTTGATACCGAGCTTCGTCCCCGGCGACGCCACCGGACAGGCCGCGCTGCATCTTCAGCTGCTGCTCCGCCGGCTGGGCCACTTCGGCGAGTTGTACGCCGACGAGGTGGGCTCCGGGCTGGAGGGCCTCGCGCGCCCTGCCTCCGCCCTGCGTCCCCAGGCGGACGACCTCGTGCTCTACCACCACGGCATCGCCTCCGCGCTGAGCGGCCGGCTGTTGCACCTGCCATGCAGACGCGGGCTCGTGTTCCACAACATCAGCCCCGAGCGCTTCTACGGGGGCACGCCGCTGGCCACCGCGCTGCGCGCGGGCCGTGCCCAACTGGCCGCCATGGCGCCCTTCGTGGACGTGGCGCTCGGCGTCTCCGACTACAACGCCGCGGAGCTGCGCGCGGCCGGCTACCGCAACGTCCACACCGTCCCGCTCTTCATCGAGCCGCAGCGCTTCTCCACCACCTGCGCGGATCCGCGCATGACGGGCCAACTGGCGGGCCCCGGCCCGGTGATGCTGTCGGTCAGCCGCGTGGCGCCGCACAAGCGCTTCGAGGACCTCATCGCCCTGCACCGCGAGCTCTTGCGCCTGCGGCCCCGCGCGCGACTGCTGATGGTGGGCGGCTATGAGCCCGGCAGCCGCTACTTCAAGGCGCTCCAGCGCGAGGCCCGAGGCCTCTCGGGTGTGCACTTCCTCGGGCGCCTGTCGCATCCCGAGCTGGTGGCGGCCTACCGCTCCGCCTCCGTCTTCGTCTCCATGAGCGAGCACGAGGGCTTCGGCGTGCCGCTGCTGGAGGCGATGGCCGCCGAGGTGCCCGTGCTCGCCTACGGCGCCGCGGCCGTGCCCGAGACGATGGGCGGCGCGGGCATCACCTTCGATCAGAAGCGCTTCGCCTTCCTCGCCGAGCTGGTGGTGGACTTGAGCGAGGACCTGGCCCTGCGCGACGCCGTGCTCGCCGGACAGGCCCGGCGGCTGCGGCACTTCTCCGCAGAGTCCGCGCAGCAGTCCCTGGCCCAAGCCCTGGCCGCGCCCACCGCGCCGGCACGCCGCGCCCACCCGCGCGCCCCCGTTCACCGCCCGCGCGTGGCGGTGGTGGTCCAGCGCTACGGAGAGGTGACGGGAGGCGCCGAGCGCCACGCCGCGCAGGTGGCCGAGCACCTCTCCTCCCACTGGGACGTCACGGTCCTCACCACGTGCGCGAAGAACCACCTCACCTGGGAGAACGTCTTCCCCCCCGGACCGGACCGCGTGGACCGCATCAAGGTCCTGCGCTTCCCGGTGACGCGGGTGCGCCACATCCGTCCGTTCAATCACCTGTCGCGGCAGGTGTTCGACCGGCACAACGAGCGGTTGCGCGAGGAGCAGTGGGTCGCTGAGCAAGGCCCGCTGTGTCCGGACCTCTTGAGCCACCTGGCGCACTCGCGCGGGGCCTACGACGGCTACCTCTTCTTCACGTACCTCTACGCGCCCACCGCGTGGGGCCTGCCCCTGGTCGCGGACCGCGCCATGCTCGTCCCCACCGCGCATGACGAGCCGCCGCTGCGATTCGGCGCGTACTCGGACACGTTCGAGCGCCCCCGCGTGCTCATGTGCAACACGCCCGAGGAGATCTCCCTCATCGAGCGCTTCTACCCCGGGCACGCGCGAGCGCGCGTGGTGGGGGTGGGCGTGGACGCGCCGGCGTCCGACAGCACCCGCTTCCGCGAGAAGCACGGCGTGCATCGCGAGTACCTGCTCTACGTGGGACGGCTGGAGCCAGGAAAGGGCATCCCCGAGCTGCTCTCGTACTACCGCACCCTGCGCGCGAGGTACGCGGATGCGCCGGACCTCGTGCTGGCGGGCGAGGCGAACATGGAGCTGAGCGGCGAGGGCGTGCGCCACCTGGGTCGCATCGATGAGCAGGACAAGCACGATGCGCTCGCGGGCGCGCTCGCGGTGGTGGTGCCATCGCGGTACGAGAGCCTCTCGCTGCTGACGCTGGAGGCCTTCGGGCAGGGCACGCCCGTGCTGGTGAACGGGCGCTCGGATGTGCTGGTGGGCCAGGTCGAGCGCAGCGGCGCCGGCCGGGCCTACATGGACCTCGCGTCGTTCATCGAGGGGCTTCGGGAGGTAGGCAGCGCGCGTGGGCCCATGGGCAAGAAGGGGCGCACGTACGCGAAGCGACACGGGTGGCCGCAGGTGGTGGCGGCGTATCGGGAAGAGATGAATCGCATCCTCGAGGAGAAGCACCGATGAAGCTGCTGGGACGAGACATTCCCGCGCGCGAGCTGATTGCCCGCATCGAGGAGCGGCTGCGCACGCGCGGCCTCCCCACCTCCGAATCGGTGGCGGTGCCCGTGGAGGGCGTGGAGCCGCCCGTGGATCCGCTGTCGTTCAACCTGCACTCCCTGGAGGAGAACGCGGACGCCACGCGCCCGCTGCCCCTGCACACGCACCGAGGCGGCGTCGGGCAGCTCGTGCTCGTGGCCAAGTGGGCCTTCCGCACCTCGTGCCAGGTGTTCATCAACGAGGCGTTCGGCCGGCAGCGGGTCTTCAACGGCGTGGTGCGCGACTCGTACGCCCAGCTCTCCGCGGAGGTCATCCGCCTGCGCCGAGAGGTCGAGGCGCTGCGAGCCCAGGCCGCTGAGCATCCGCCAGTCGCCCCCCGCGCCTCGCAAATGACCGCGCCTTCGCATGCGCCCGAGTCCGCGGCACGCCCGCCCTCATCCGCCGCGCGCACGGCCCCGACTCCCCGCGCCTCCGCGCCTGAGTCCGCCGCGCTCGCCACCTCGGGCCATGCCGGCCCCACCCCGCCCCGCCGCCCCGCGACGAACGAACCCGCGAAGCGCACCGAGGAGCGACAAGTCCGAGCGCGCGGCAGCGCCAAGCGCTCGCGCCGCCCCAAGCAACCGTGAGTTCCCACAGGGGAGGTGGACGCCGCGGCTCGACGCATGGGCCGAGCGGCGCACCTCACCGGCGGTCAACAAGGTGGCGCGACGAAGCGCGCCCCCCTTCACTCACGGGAACCGGTACACGGTGACGTAGCTGTCGCTGTAGACCAACTGGCCGCCCAGCTCCTCCACCACGAAGCGGTGCCGCACCGGGTGGAAGTAGTGCGAGACGTACCAGTGGAAGTGGTTGTCCTGGAGGTACGCACGCATGCGCGCGCGCTCCTCCTCGGAGACGGGCCCGAAGGCGCCGTTGAGTCCCTCGAGCGCTTGATAGAGGCGCTGGTTCAGCATGGCCGCCTCACGCACCGGCAACCGCGACAGGCGCGCGAAGGACACGGGCTTGCCGTGGAAGAGTTGCTCCCACTGCCCCACCACGTGGTCCGTGATGACCGCGGAAGGCATCGGGTCGTCGCGAATCTGTTGGAAGACCGGCGGCAGGTTCGGCAGCGGCGGCATGGGCAGCGGCTGACCGCGGAACTCCAGGTTCGGCACGGCAACGAGCGCGAGCGCGGCCAGGGCTCCTGGAGCTACCTGCCCCGAGCGCCGCCCCACCCACTCGCCCAGATAGACGGCGGCGAAGGACGCGAGCACCGCCAGCGACAGGGTGGTGAGCAACTCGAAGCGCACCGGCATGCCGCCACGGGAGAACAGCGGCACCACATGCTTGAAGACCACGTAGGGCATGGGGATCACCACGCGCAGGGGCTGACCGAACGAGGTGAGCGGCGTGGCCACCGACAGCGCCGTGGCCAACCCCAGCACCACCAGGACGTCCCGGCGCCACACGCGCTCGCGCCACGCGGGCACGAGCGCCACCACCCCCGTGAGCACGACGAGCAGCACCACGGGCGACAGGCGGTCCTCGCCACCGATGTTGAGCACGGTGCCCATGGACAGCGCCGCGAAGCCCAGGCCTAGCCCCGCCCAGCGGCGCCCGTCGGGCACGCCTCGCCAGAGCGCGAACACCGCCAGGAGCGGCGTCACCCAGCCGATGAACGTCCCGGCCTCCTCGCGGTTGCTCGCCATCTTCGCGCGCACGATTCCCGTCGAGAAGTCCCGCATCGCCGCGGGGAGCTCCGGCAGCCACGCGGACAGCGAGTCCGGCACGAAGAACGCGTACAGGTCCGTGTAGTAGTCAGAATCGCCGTGGTGGATCTGCAGCGGCGCGGGGAAGGCATGCAGAAGCAGGGGCACCACGGGCGGCACACACGCGAGCCCCGCCGCGAGCCCCGCCCACAGCGCGCGCCGCACGAGCGGATCCTTCCAGGCCTCCAGCGACAGCACCGGCCCGCGCCGCCAGCGCTCGGCCACCACCCAGAGGAACGAGAACAGCGCGCTGTAGAGCAGGTAGTAGTAGTCGCACAGCAGGACATACAGCGCCGTCAGCGCCAGCCCCACCAGCCACCGGCGGCGGCCCTCATCCAACCAGCGGAAGAAGAAGTACAGGTAGAGGGGGATGCCCTCCAGCGCCACCAGGTTCAGGTGCGCCAGCGCGTGGCTCAGGTGGTAGCGCGAGAAGTCGAAGACGCACGCGCCCACCAGCGCCGCCGCCGCGGACACCCACGGCTCGTGGCCCGCGCGCTCCAGCAGGTAACGCACGAGCAACCACGTCGTGTAGCCCGTCAGCACGAACGAGCCGAACAGCACCAGGTTGTACGCCGTCTCCACCGGCATGAACGGCAGCAGCACCGCGCCCCACAGCGTCTTCGCCGGCGCGAGCGTGTGCCAGTACAGCTCGGCCCCCAGCGGCCAGTGCAACATGGGCGCGAAGAAGGGGTTGTGCCCCTCGGACACCACCTGGCGCATCCACCAGAGGTGCCACATGTTCATGTAGACGTCCTCGCGCCCTCCCGCCACGTGGCCGCGCAGGTTCGCGACCAGGGGCCAGGTGTGGAACGCGGACATCACGCCGAACGCCAGCAGCACCACGGGGTGCGACAACCGACGCAGCAGAGGGGACATGGGGGTCGAAGAACTCAGAGGGGCCGCTCGGCGGCCATCAACATGTTGTCGCCCAGGTTGAACGGGATGGACCACTCGCCCGGCATCCCGCGCCGCAGCAACTCCAACACCGGCGCGGCGGGCCGGAAGCTCGCGGACACCTTCCGCAACAGATAGTCCGCCGAGATGATGTGCGTGTACGTCCGGACGTCCGTCACCCGGAAGCCCACCTCTTCCAGCAGCATCGCGAGCGTGCGCCGAGCGAAATAGAAGAGGTGCATGTCCATCAACCAGGGCCACTGCCCGCCCAGCATCCGGGCCACCAGGCTGCCCACATCGATGGTGGACAAGTAGACGCGGCCTCCCGGGCGGACCAGTTGGAACGCGGCGGCCAGCTCCTCGCGTGGATCCGCGAAGTGCTCCACCACGTCCCACAGCGTCACGACGTCATAGGTCCCCCCGCGCGAGGCCAACTCCTGAAGGGGCACGCCATGCACGGTGAAGCCCAGCTGGCGCGCATGCCCCGCGGCCCAGCGCGACAGCTCCAACCCCTCGGGGCGGAATCCACCCTCGCGCGCCACGTCCAGGAAGTAGCCGCAGTAGGCCCCCACGTCGAGCAGGCTCCGGCTGTCAGCCGGGCCTAGCTCCTTCAGCACGCGGCGGAAGGTGCGGTAGCGGTTGTCCTTCTCCGCCACGTAGAGCGGGTCCTCCACGTCCTGGTACGCCTGGAGCAGCGCCTGCGCCGAGCGCATGGGCCACTGGAACAACATGCCGCAGTCCTCGCACCCCCAGATGGGCGGGTGGTGCCGATGACCAAAGGACGTGCAGTTGTAGGCCGCGGCCCCATCCGGCCCCGCGCCCCCTCGCGCCGCGTGGCGCAGCGTCAGCCGCCCGCCCCGGCACAGGTAGCAGGCGTCGGGGACAGGAGCCAGGTGAGGCTCCGAGGAGCGGCGGGCTGCGGGTTCCGTCATGGGCGGCGAACCGTATCCGCAAGGTCGGGCCGCCTCAACACGCTGTTTACCGGGAAGGCATGACCCAAGCCGCCAGGGGGTCTACTGAACGGCGGACACCCCAGCGGGCCACGCCGGGGTGCAGGGCCTGACGCGTCGGTTGACGCACTCCGCCCTCCAGCCAGGCAGATTGCTCCCATCACCCCCGGTGACGAGCCCGCTTGCTTTCCGGGCGGCTCGCCGCGAAATAGGCCCCGTCCCGGAGCCGTTGAACACGGTTCCTCTTTCTCCTTCCGTGACATGCGCGCCTTGACCGACCTGCAAACCGATACCGGCCCTTCCCTCACCCTGGGCATGCCGGGCTTCACGTTCGAAGACCTGTACCGTCCGCGCGGCTTGCGGCGGCTCATGGAGCGCTTCGACGCGCAGCTCGCCAAGGATGAGCCCGACCTCTTCCAAGCCTTCGACGCCTACCGCCAGTCGGGGGGCGCCAGCCTCTCCGGTCCGCAAGAGGCGGATGTGCTCGTGCGCGTCGCGCGTCACATCTCGCGCTTCATCAGCCAGCTCTTCCGCATCGAGACCGAGTCCCAGCGACTGGCCGGCCACCTGCGCGGCGAGCTGCCCCTCTTCGACTTCAAGCGCGAGTTCATCACCCGCCGCGTCTTCAAGAAGGGCGCCCCCGAGCGGCCGTCGCTGGCCGAGTTCCCCTCGCTCGACGCGCGCATGCGCCTGCTCATGCAGCTGGGCTTCCCGGACGCGCTCGCGCTGGGGGACCTGGAACGCGGGCTGGCCGAATCCATCCTCACGCTGCTCGACCTGGAGCGCCTCTTCGCCGGCAGCCTCCCGCCCGAGTCCCAGCCCCGCGCCGAGTCCCTGCGCGCCCGTTGGACCTCGCTGCGCACCGCGCTCCTGTCCACGCCCGAGGGGCGCGACAGCTTCGGCTCCAGCCTCGTCTCCAAGGGCGACGACGCGGCGGAGCTGGTGGCCGTGCGCGCGCTCGTGTCGCTGGCGGACCGCTGGACGTACGCGCGGGCCCTGCACCCGGAGACGAAGGACGTCTTCCACACGTGGCCCACGCACCGACTCCCCAAGCCGCTCGTGTTCGATCAGCTCGTCCAGCTCCAGCGCCCGGACGCCGAGCTGCCCGAGAAGACCGAGGGCCTGGAGCACCACCTGCGCCACCGTGATGGCTTCAAGCTCACGGATCGCCGGGGCACCCAGCGCGACGTGATGAGCGAGGTGGACTACTGCGTCATCTGCCACGAGCGGCAGAAGGACTCGTGCTCCACGGGCTTCCCCGCGAAGGACCCGGTCGCCGAGGGCCACACGTACAAGAAGAACCCGCTCGGCATCCCGCTCACCGGCTGCCCGCTGGACGAGCGCATCTCCGAGGCGCACCTGCTCAAGCGCGAGGGCGACTCGCTGGGCGCGCTCGCGATGATCACCCTGGACAACCCCATGTGTCCGGGCACGGGCCACCGCATCTGCAATGACTGCATGAAGGCGTGCATCTTCCAGAAGCAGGAGCCGGTGAACATCCCGCTGGCGGAGACGGGCGCCCTCACGGACGTGCTCGACCTGCCGTGGGGCTTTGAAATCTACGGCCTGCTCACGCGCTGGAACCCGCTCAATATCCGCCGGCCGTACGCGCTGCCCTACGTGGGCCGCAACGTGCTGGTGGTGGGCCTGGGTCCCGCGGGCTACACGCTGTCTCACTACCTGCTCAACGAGGGCTTCGCGGTCACCGGCATCGACGGCCTCAAGGTCGAGCCGTTCCCCGATGCGCTGGTGGGCCGCGGCGGCCAGGGCCTGCAACCCATCCGCGACTGGCGCGCGCTGACGCGCGAGCTGGACGAGCGCGTGCTGGAGGGCTTCGGAGGCGTGTCCGAGTACGGAATCACCGTGCGCTGGGACAAGAACTTCCTCACGCTCATCCACCTGACGCTCGCGCGGCGCGAGGGCTTCCGCATCTACGGCGGCACGCGCTTCGGCGGCACGCTCACCATCGACGACGCGTGGTCGCTGGGGTTCGATCACATCGCCATCGCGGCCGGCGCGGGGCGCCCCACCATCATCGGGATGAAGAACAACCTCATCCGGGGCATCCGCAAGGCGAGCGACTTCCTCATGGCGCTGCAGCTCACCGGCGCGTTCAAGAAGGACTCGCTCGCGAACCTCCAGGTGCAGCTGCCCGCCATCGTCATCGGCGGCGGACTCACCGGCGTCGACACCGCCACCGAGCTGATGGCGTACTACCCGGTGCAGGTGGAGAAGGCGCTCGACCGGCACGAGAAGCTCGCGGCGGACCTGGGCGAGGACGCCATCCTCGCGAAGCTGGACGCCGAGGAGCGCGCCACCTACCAGACCTTCCTGGAGCACGGCCGCGCGGTGCGCGCCGAGCGGCAGCGCGCGAAGGCCGAGGACCGCGCGCCGGACTTCATCAAGCTCGTGCGCACCTGGGGCGGCGTGAGCCTGGTGTATCGCCGCGGCCTCACCGAGTCCCCCGCCTACCGCCTCAACCACGAAGAGGTCTCCAAGGCCCTGGAGGAAGGCATCCGCTTCATCGAGCGCATGAGCCCGGTGGAGGCGCTGCCGGACGCCACGGGCGCGGTGCGCGCGCTGCGCTTCGAGCGCATGGTGACGGTGGACGGCAAGCTCAAGGGCAGCGGCCAGTTCTTCGAGATGCCCGCCCGCACGGTGTGCGTCGCCGCCGGCACCTCGCCCAACGTCACATACGAGAAGGAGTACCCGGGCACCTTCCAGCTCGACGCGTCCGGTGACTACTTCCAGGGCCACGCCCTGAAGGAGACCGCCGAGGGCTTCGCGCTCGAATCCGTCGAGGCCGCGGAGGACCTGTCCGCGCGCGTGGGCTTCTTCACCTCGTACCAGAAGGACGGGCGCTTCATCAGCTTCTACGGCGACAACCACCCGACCTACGCGGGCAACGTGGTGAAGGCCATGGCCAGCGCGAAGGATGGCCACCCGGAAGTCGCGCGCCTGTTCGCGCGGGAAGTGGCCGCCCTGGACGTCCACGACGAGCTGGCCGAGGCCCGCCGCGAGGAGCGCCGCGCCGCGCACTTCGCCAAGCTGGACGAGGCCCTGCTCGCCACGGTGGTCGCGGTCAACCGCCTGACGCCCACCATCGTCGAGGTCGTGGTGAAGGCCCCGTTCGCGGCGAGCCACTTCGAGCCCGGCCAGTTCTACCGGCTGCAGAACTTCGAGCGGAACGCGCCCGTGGTGGATGGCATCCGCCTCACCATGGAGGGCCTGGCGCTCACCGGTGCCTGGGTGGACAAGGAGCGCGGGCTCATGGGCACCATCGTGTTGGAGATGGGCTCGTCCTCACGCCTGTGCGCCGCGCTCAAGCCGGGCGAGCCGGTGGTGCTCATGGGCCCCACGGGCGCGCCCACGGAGATTGGCCGCAACGAGACGGTCGTGCTGGTGGGCGGCGGCCTGGGCAACGCGGTGCTCTTCTCCATTGCGCGCTCGCTCAAGGCCGCGGGCTGCCGCGTCGTGTACTTCGCCGGTTACCGGCTGAAGGCGGACTCGTTCAAGCACGAGGAGATTGAGGCCGGCACGGATCAGGTCATCTGGTCGGTGGACTCCGGCGAGCCGCTGCCCGCGCGACGGCCGCAGGACGCGTCGTTCCAGGGCAACGTGGTGCAGGCCATGGTCGCGTACGCGCAAGGCAAGCTGGGCGTGGCGCCTGTCCTCTCGCTGAGCGACGTGGACCGCATCATCGCCATCGGCTCGGACCGGATGATGCGCGCGGTGGCCGAGGCGCGGCACGGGGTGTTGCAGCCGTACCTCAAGCCGGGCCACGAGGCGATCGGCTCCATCAACTCGCCGATGCAGTGCATGATGAAGGAGATCTGCGCCCAGTGCCTCCAGAAGCACGTGGATCCAACCACGGGCAAGGAGACGTGGGTGTTCTCTTGCTACAACCAGGACCAGCGCCTGGACCACGTCGACTTCGTCAACCTCAACCAGCGGCTGCGCGGCAACACCGTCCTGGAGAAGGTCGCGGACACGTTCCTCGCGCGCCTGCTCAAGAGCGCGCCGCACCTCAAGCGCGTCTGAGACGACTCACCAGGTCGCCCGGGCCTTCAACGCCCGGGCGGCCCACCACCCCTCAGCGCCGCAGTCCGGCGAACGCCTTGAGCATGTCCTGGTAGTTCCTGGTCAGGTCCTCCTCGCGCGCGAGCACCGCATCCACGCTCGCGTCACCGAACTGGGACCGCACCTGCGGCAGCTTCTGGAACGTCTCCACCTGGCGCCGCATGGAGTCCACTTGAGGCGCCAACTGTGAGCGCTGCTCCTGCGGCAATCGGGCCTGGAGCGCCTCCAGCTTCTTGAGCTCCTCCTCGAACTGAAGCGTGCGCCCCATCTGCCGCTGGCTGATGACAGCGGTGACGATCTCCGCGATGCCGTTGACGTCGTCCTCGCTCAGCCCCGCGGCCTGTCGCGCCTCGGCCTCGGCCTTGGCCTTGCGCTCGATGAGCTTGAGCCCCGCGCGCGCCTCGCCCGTGCCCGCGTCCATGAGCGAGCCCATGTCCTGGAGGCCCCGCATCAGCGAGCCATACACCTCCAGCATCCGCCGCTGATAGCCCACGTAGGCGTCCAGCTTCTGCGGAGTCACCGCATAGGGGCGGGGCTCCTCGGACTCGCCCGGCGTGGTCGGACGCGACGCCGCGCCCGCTTCGGCAGCCTGGGACTCGCTCGCCCGTTCGTCCTTCTTACAGGCCGAGAAGGCCAGAGCCCCCAGCAACACCCACGACACCTTGCGCATGCGTTCTCCTCCGGTCGCGCCGGGGGAGATGAAGTATATGCTCCCGACCTCGCGCGCGAGCGCTGGTGCACGAACCCCGCTAGAAGAGGGGCTCTTCCGGGCACTGAACAATCGCAGCATTCCCTTTGACCAACCCGGCTGCGGTCGTGTACGAACCGCGGTCCTGTCGAGAGCAGTGGAGGGACTTTGAGGATTTTCCTGGTGAGGCACGGCGATGCGGACGCGGAGATCCCCGAGGGTCTCGGCGACGAGGCGCGCGCGCTGACCGCGAAGTCCCGCGCCAACACCGCGCTGCATTTCGCGGCGCTGGCGGAGCGGATGGGACCCATCGGGCTTATCCTCACCAGCCCGTTGGTGCGGGCGGTGCAGACGGCGCAAATCCTCTCCACCGCCACTCGCCACGAGGGCCTCCTGCGCGTGCACCGGTGCCTCTTGCCGGACATGCCCGTGGGCGCCGTGGAGCCCGTCATCCTTGAGCACGCGGATCAGAACATCGTGCTCGTGGGACACCAGCCGTCCATGGGCGCGCTCGCCGCGCACCTGTTGGGGATGCAGTCATTCCCCAAGCCGGTGAACCCGGGCACCGTCATCGCCATGGAGCGTCCGGAGACGCCCATCGACGACGACGCCATGCCAACCATCAACGACAAGCAGGGCGAGAACGCGAACGCGGCCGTGCAGCAGCTCAAGTTCTTGTTCTACGCGGCCCCTGGTCAGCAAGTCCTCGACGTCATTCAGTGACGTCGCGAGCGCGGCCATGATGGACGAAGCCCGCTTCAATCAGCTCGCCTCCGCCGTCTTCAAGCGCATCATCGCGGCGGCGGACGCCATGGATCCAGACGTGCTCGAGGCCGAGAGCACCGGGGACATGGTGACGCTGACCTCGCGCGCGCGTGAGAAGTGCATCATCAACACGCAGCGCGCGGTGCGGCAGCTCTGGGTGGCCGGAATGGGCCAGGGCATCCACTTCAACTACGACGAAGCCACCCGCACCTGGAAGGACGACAAGGGGCGCGGGATGGAGCTGCTCACCTTCGTCGCGGACGCGGTGAAGTCCCTCACGGGGCAGGACTTCCCCTACCCCGCCTGAGCCGCACCCGTCGCGCCGGCGGGCGCTTCCACGCGATCGCCCCCCGCGGCCTGAGCGCGCCGAAGCGCCTCACCTGCCTCCTTCAACATGCCGCCGAAGCTGACGCCCTGTCCCTGCGCGGGCGCGGCCTTGGTCATGGAGGGCTCGGACACCGCCACCCCCACGGACGCGCTGACGCCTGGCAGGGAGCGCAGCGACTTCACCTGCGCGCGCAGGCGCTCGGCGACCACCAGCGCGCCGGTGCGCGGCGTGTGCGGCAGGAAGATGCCGAAGCGGCCATCCGCGAAGGGCACCGCCACGTCGATGTCCCGCACTCCGGCGATGAGCAAGCCCAGCACCTCGCCCAGCACCGCGGTGCGCTGCGCCAGCGGCAGGGCGGCCACGCGCGTGGAGAAGGCGTCCAGTTCCACCACCAGCAGCGCGATGGGATAGCGGTAGCGGCGGCTGCGCTTCACCTCCAGCAGCAGCAAGCGCTTGAGGAACTCGAAGTCTGCGGACGCGGATGCAGCAGCCGCGGGCGGCAGCGGCGCGGCCGGCGCGGGGGCTGGCGTCCGGCGTGCCTCGACGAGCTTCGACAGCAGCCGCACACAGCCGAGGAGGTTGCCACGCTTGAGTGGCCCCACCAGGCACGCGTCTGCGCCCACGGAGGCGGCCCGCTCATCCGCGTGCTCCTCATCAGGCGGATACAGCAGGAGCACGGGCACGTCCGAGCCCTGATCCCGCAGGCTGCGGCAGAGGGCCTCGCCGTCCCATGCCCCCGTGGCCGAGGCCACGACGAGGGACGGGGGAGGCTGCGCCAGCGCGTGGCGCAGCGCCTCCTCGAGGCTGGCCGCGGTGGTGACTTCCTGCGTGGCGACGTCCAGGAAGCGCCGCAACGCCCCCGCCACGGGGGCGGAGGGTTCGGCCAGAAGAACGGAGGCGATCAAACCGACATGATCTCCTTCTCCTTCGCGGCGAGAATCTGATCGACCTGAGCGATGCCGGCGTCCGTCTGCTTCTGCACGCTCTCGGTGATGCGCTTGTGGTCGTCCTCGGTGATCTTCTTGTCCTTCAGCTGCGTCTTGAGGGACTCGTTCGCGTCGCGGCGGACGTTGCGGATGGCGACCTTGTGGTCCTCACCCTTCGTCTTCACCTGCTTGACGATGTCCTTGCGGCGCTCCTCGGTGAGCGGCGGGAAGGGCAGGCGGATCATCTCCCCATCGTTCATGGGGTTGATGCCCAGGTTCGCCTCGCGCAGCGCCTTCTCGATCTCCTTGAGGAGGTTCTTCTCCCAAGGCTTGATGACGATGAGGCGGGGCTCCGGCGCGTTGACGCTGGCCACGCCGGACAGCGGCGTGGGGGTGCCGTAGTAGTCCACCCGAACGCCATCCAGGATGGCGGTGCTGGCCCGGCCCGTGCGCACCTTGGACAGCTCGCGGCGGAGGTCCTCCAGCGACTTGTCGATGCGGCCCTTCAGTTCGGCGACGACGTCTCCGTTCATTGCATTCTCCTCAGCACCGATTTGGGTTCAGGCCCAGGCCGTCTCGGCCGCGCCCACCACCGTACCAATCTCCCCGTTGCCCAGCACCGCACGCTGGATGTTCCCCCGCGTGGTGAGGTCAAACACGATGATGGGCAGCTTGTTGTCCATGCACAGCGAGATGGCGGTGGAGTCCATCACGTTCAGGTTCTGGCGGAGCACATCCATGTACGTCAGCGTCTTGTAGCGGCGCGCCGTGGGCTCCTTCTTCGGATCCGCGCTGTAGACGCCATCCACCTTGGTCGCCTTGAGGATGATCTGCGCGTTGATCTCCATCGCGCGCAGCGACGCGGCCGTGTCCGTGGTGAAGTAGGGGTTGCCCGTGCCCGCAGCGAAGATGACCACGCGGCCCTTCTCCAGGTGCCGCACCGCGCGCCGGCGGATGTAGGGCTCGGAGATCTGCTCCATCTTGATGGCGGACTGGACTCGCGTGTGCAGCCCCTGCTTCTCCAGGGCGTCCTGCATGGCCATGGAGTTGATGCAGGTGGCGAGCATGCCCATGTAGTCGGCGCTCGCGCGGTCCATGCCCTCCGTGGCGCCCGCCACGCCTCGGAAGATGTTGCCGCCGCCAATGACGACGGCCAGCTCCACCCCCGCCTTCGACAGTTCCGCGATCTCCTCCGCGATGCGAAGCAGCGTGGGCGGATGGATGCCGTACTTCCCCTCACCCATCAGGGCTTCACCCGAGAGCTTGAGGAGGACGCGCTTGTAGGGAAGGGTCGTGTCTGGCATGCGCGACCGCTTGTATCGCCCGGCCCGCGCCCGATCAACGATGGAGTCTCCCTCGGCTCCCACATCGTTGGCTGGCATGCGCCTGGGGTCCAGGCGCCCCTGGAACGGCGAAGGCCGCGGGCCCCCGCTCCCCGGAAGGGAGCCGGCGCACGCGGCCCTCGGCACGGCGACGGATGAGACGGGCGCTTAGGCCTGGCCCAGCGTCTTGGCGACCTCGGCGGCCAGGTCGTCCTTCTTCTTCTCGATGCCCTCACCCACCTCGTAGCGGGTGAAGCGGCGCACGGAGACCTTCTCGCCAATCTTCGCCGCGCGCTCGGTGATCATGTCACCGACCTTCTTCTTGTCGTCCTTCACCCAGAGCTGATCCACCAGGCAGACGAGCTCGTAGTACTTCTCCATCTTGCCCACGAGGATCTTCTCCAGCATCGCCTCGGGCTTGCCCTGCTGCTTGAGCAGCTCGCGCTGGATCTCCTTCTCCTTCTCCATCGCGGCCGTGGGGACTTCCTCGCGGCGGACGTACTTGGGGTTGGCGGCGGCGATCTGCATCGCCACGTCCTTCACCAGGTCCTGGAAGTCATCGTTGCGGGCAACGAAGTCCGTCTCGCAGTTGACCTCCACGAGGACGCCGATGCGGCCACTGTGGATGTAGCTGCCGATGAGGCCCTCGGCCGCCACGCGGCCTTCCTTGCCGGCGGCGCGGGAGATGCCCTTCTTGCGAAGCCACTCCTCCGCCTTGGTGAAGTCGCCGCCCGTCTCGGCGAGCGCCTTCTTGCAGTCCATCATGCCCGCGCCGGTCCGCTCGCGGAGCTCCTTCACCATCTGGGCGCTGACCTCGGCCATGTTCTTCTCCAGCCTCCGCGGTGCCACGGCGCCATGCGCCATGCGCGGAGCAATCAGGTTCAAGACGACTGATACGAAACGAAAATAGAAACGGCCGGGCAGCAGGCCCTCGCGGTTGCCGCCCGGCCGACTCCGGGAACTTCAGGTGGAGAGGGGGACGATTACTCGCCGCCCTGACCGCCCTCACCCTCGGAAGGCGCGGGCTCGGCCGCAACCGGCGCGCCCTTCATCTCCACGAGCGGACCCCGGCGGTCACCGCCACGGTCACCACCGCGGCGATCGCGGTCACCACCCCGGCGCGGACCCCGGCGGTCGTCGCGGTCGCGGCGGTCCTCACGGCCCTCGCGCTCCTCCTGCTCGTCGCGCTCGGCGGCGCCAGAGGCGCGGTAGCGGGCACCACCCTCGAGGCAGGCGTCAGCAATCTTCGAGGTGAACAGCTTGATGGAGCGGATGGCGTCGTCGTTGCCAGGGATGACGAAGTCGATGCCGTCCGGATCGCAGTTCGTGTCCACCAGGCCGATGACCGGGATCCCCAGGCGGGTGGCCTCGTGGATGGCGATGTGCTCCTTCTTCGGGTCGATGACGAAGACGCAGCGGGGCAGCTTGGACATCTCCTTCACGCCGCCCAGGTTCTTCTCGAGCTTCTCGCGCTCACGGTCCAGCGCGGCGACCTCCTTCTTGGGGAGGCGCTCGAAGGTCCCGTCCTCGGCCATCTTCTCCAGGGTCTTCAGCCGGTCGATGCCCTGCTTGATGGTCTTGAAGTTGGTCAGCGTGCCACCCAGCCAGCGGCTGGTGACGAAGAACTGACCGGCGCGCAGGGCCTCCTCGCGGATGACGTCCTGCGCCTGCTTCTTCGTGCCGACGAACAGCACCGAGCCGCCGCGCGCCGTGATGTCCGCCACGAAGCGGAAGGCCGCCCGGGCCATCGTCACGGTCTTCTGCAGGTCGATGATGTAGATGCCGTTGCGGGCACCGAAGATGTACGGCTTCATCTTCGGGTTCCAGCGCTTGGTCTGGTGGCCGAAGTGAACGCCGGCCTCCAGGAGCTGCCGCATCGTGATGCCGCTCGCGGCGGCCATGGCCTGCGCCTGGGTCTGCGTGTCTTGCGTCGTTTCCATGTGTCTACGCTCCGGTTGTTCCGCCACGCCCGAGTGACTCCGGCCGTCGCTCCGAGAAGGAGGCGCCACCCCGAGAGGTGGTGCCTCACCCGCGAGAGCACCGGTGGCCGGTACGCGCGTGTGTGAAGTAGGTACCGCTTGTTGGTCCTGGGGCTTGCGCCCCACCCCGATCCTCCAGGGCGCGGGGTCCTTAACAGAACCCTCACACGGGGCGCAAGCTTCGCAAGCCCCCACGTCCGGGCGCGAACGCCCCACCCTGCCTGTTCCCCCAGCGGCCAGCCGCCTCCGCCGCCTGGAAGACAACCGGCGCGGCCTCCACTCCCCGTGAGGAGGGCGACCGCGCCGCAAACCGCTTCACCGCGAGTCCGCTAGACGCTGGCCTCGGCGGCGCCGTGGCACTTCTTGTACTTCCGGCCGCTGCCGCAGGGGCAGGGGTCGTTGCGGCCCACGCGCGGCCCGTCGGCCTTGGCGGCGGCCGGGCGAGCAGCGGCGGCGACGCTCGCCTCGTCCAGACGGCCCTCGGCGTCTCCACGGCCCTCGACGGCCTTCTTCTGCTGCTGGGCCAGCTGCTTCTGGATGCGGGCAGCCTCCTCGGCCGCGCTCGACGCCGAGCGGGCCTGCACCCGCATCATCTGGCTGACGAACTGGGTCTTGATGGCCCCCAGCATCTGGATGAAGCCCTCGTAGCCTTCCTTCTTGTACTCCTGCTTCGGGTCCTTCTGGCCGTAGCCGCGCAGACCGATGCCCTGGCGCAGGTGGTCCATGGCCAGCAGGTGGTCCTTCCACAGCTGATCGATGGTGGCCAGGTAGCGGTACTGCAGGAAGCGCATGAAGTCCTCGCCGAACTCCTTCTCGCGCTCGACGAAGATCTTCTCGGCCGCCTGGTAGATCTGCTCCTGGAGTTCCTCGCGGTTGCCCGTGCCGCCGAAGTCCATCTCCAGGTTGAAGGACTCCTTCACGGCGTTCTGGAGCGACTCGACGTCCCAGCTGTCCGAGCTGCGCGTGGGCGCGTAGGTGTCCGTCAGCGAGACGATGACATCCTCGACCGCGTCGAGCACCAGTTCGCGGAAGTCCGCCCAGCTCACCGTGCGCTCGGAGCGCGACTTGACCCGCGTCTTGGGGTCCTCCTCGTACTCGACCAGCGGCATGCCCGCGCCCGCCGCGAGCACCTGGCGCCGCAGCTTGTAGATGGTGCGGCGCTGCTGGTTCATCACGTCGTCGTACTCGAGCAGGTTCTTGCGGATGTCGAAGTTGTGGCCCTCGACCCGCTTCTGCGCGCTCTCGATGGCCCGCGACAGCCAGATGTGCTCGATGACCTCGCCCTCTTCCATGCCCAGGCGCTCCATGAGGCCCTGGATGCGCTCGGACCCGAAGATGCGCATCAGGTCGTCCTCGAGCGACAGGAAGAAGCGGCTGGCGCCCGGGTCACCCTGGCGACCCGCGCGGCCGCGCAGCTGGTTGTCGATGCGGCGCGACTCGTGGCGCTCGGTGCCGATGATGAACAAGCCACCGGCCGACATCACCTCCGCGCGCTCCTGCTTGGTCTGCTCCTCGAACTTCTGCTTCGTCTCGGCGAAGGTCTTCTCCCAGTCCGCCAGCGCCTGCTGGTAGGCGGTGAGGTCCAGCGCCTGGCCCTCCACGGGCTGCGGCATCTCGGGGGGCGCGCCCATGGCGGCCTTCGCCATGATCTCCGCGTTGCCGCCCAGGAGGATGTCCGTTCCACGGCCGGCCATGTTCGTGGAGATGGTCACCGCGCCCTTGCGGCCCGCCTGCGCCACGATGTCCGCCTCGCGCTGGTGCGCCTTGGCGTTGAGGACGTTGTGCGGCACGCCGCGCTTCTTGAGGAAGTTGGCCACCACCTCGCTCTTGGCGATGGACACCGTGCCCACCAGCACCGGCTGGCCGGCCTTGTGGAGCTCTTCAATCTGCTCGGCGACGGCCTCGAACTTCTCGCGCTCGGTCTTGTAGACCACGTCCTGCTGATCCTGCCGGACCAGGCCCCGGTTGGTCGGGATGACGCGCACGTCGAGGTTGTAGATCTTCGCGAACTCCTCGGCCTCCGTGTCCGCGGTGCCCGTCATGCCGGACAGCTTGGAGTACATGCGGAAGTAGTTCTGGAACGAGACCGTGGCGAGCGTCTGGTTCTCGTTCTCGATCTTCACGCCCTCCTTGGCCTCGATGGCCTGGTGCAGACCGTCCGACCAACGCCGGCCCGGCATGAGGCGACCGGTGAACTCGTCGACGATCATCACCTCGCCTTCCTTCACCACGTAGTCCTTGTCGCGCTTGTAGAGCGTGTGCGCGCGCAGGGCCTGCTCCACGTGGTGCAGCGTCTCGATCTCCCCGGGGTCGTACAGGTTGCCCACGTTGAGGCGCTTCTGGAGCTTCTCGATGCCGTCGTCGGTGAGCGCCACCGCGCGGTGCTTCTCGTCCAGGGTGTAGTCCTGGTCCGGGACGAGGCCGGGGATGACCTGATCCACCCGGTAGTACTTGTCCGTGCTGTCCTCGGTGGGGCCCGAGATGATGAGCGGCGTGCGGGCCTCGTCGATGAGGATGGAGTCCACCTCGTCGACGATGGCGTAGTTCAGCTCGCGCTGGACGTAGTCCTGCAAGCGGAACTTCATGTTGTCGCGCAGGTAGTCGAAGCCGAACTCGTTGTTCTGTCCGTAGGTGATGTCCGCGCGGTACGCCTCTTGGCGCTGCTTGTCGTTCAGCTCGTGCAGCACGCAGCCCGTCGTCATGCCCAAGAAGCGGTAGACGCGCCCCATCCACTCCGCGTCGCGGCGGGCGAGGTAGTCGTTGACCGTCACGACGTGCACGCCGCGGCCCGACAGCGCGTTGAGGTAGCTGGGCAGCGTGGCGGTGAGCGTCTTGCCTTCACCGGTGCGCATTTCCGCGATGCAGCCCTCGTGCAGGAACATGCCGCCGATGAGCTGAACGTCGTAGTGGCGCTGGCCGATGACGCGACGGGCCGCCTCGCGCGTGAGCGCGAACGCCTCGAACATCGTGTCGTCCAGGGAGCGGCCGTTCTGGATTTCCTGCTTCATCCGGGCCGTCTCACGAGGGAAGTCCTCGTCCGACAGGGCCTTCATCCGGCTCTCGAGCTCGTTGACCCGGATGACCTTCGCCCGGGCCTTCTTGAGCTCGCGCTCATTCTTGGTACCGATGAGCTTCTTCAGCGTCCATTCGATCATGCGTTCGACTCTCTCACCGGGGAATCCATGTTGGACGGCGGCGAGTGAAGGGAAGTCCCAGGAGATGTAAGGGAGAACCGGATGTAAACCATCAGAACCACGGGCGTCCCCCAAAAACTTCCACTCGGCTGGCCGCCCAGTACGCGGCGGCACAGAGTAAAGCGGAACCGAGCGCACGCAATGTCCCCTCACAGAAATCAACGCCGCCGGTCGGATCGGCCATCTTCCCCCCGCCCTCCCCGGCCCCCCGCCAGTCGCCCCCCGGCCTCCCGAGCCCCCCCTCCCCCGCCCGCCGCCCCCTCCATCCCACCTCGAGCGAGGATGCCCGCCATGCCCCCACACCTCCTGGCGCCCCGCCCAGGCCGGTGGCTGTGGACGTGCCGGGCCGGCTTCGAGGCGCACCTCTACGAGGAGCTGGCCTGGGCGGGAGCCCAGCCCCGGCTGCTGGGCGAGGCCCTGGTGGAGAGCGACGGCGTCCCAGGATTGAAGCCCGCGTTCGCGCGCGCGGGGCATCGGGTGGTGACCCCGCTGTTGGAGGGGACCCCCGAGTCCGTGGCGCAAGCGGCGGCGCGAGCCGTGGCGGCGCTGTCCACCCGAGGGCCCTGGGCGGTGCAGGCCTTCACGCCGGACACCCCTCGGGCCAACACCCAGACGGCGCGGGCGGAGGCGTTGGAGGCGGCCGTCCGGGCGCAACTCCCGGCGGAGCGCTTGCTGGACGACGAGCAGCGCGCACGGGAGGCAGGCGCCCTGCTGGTGGGACTGTGCGTGGCGCCCGAGGGCGTCGTGGTGGGAGCGGTGGCCGCCAGTGAGGCGTTGTCACTGGCGCCCGGCGGGCGCCGGCGGATGAAGCGGGCGGGTGAGTCTCCGTCCCGCGCTGCCATGAAGCTGGAGGAGGCCCTGGATGGGCTGGCCTTCGAGCCCGGCCGAGGCGACGTCTGCGTGGACCTGGGCGCCGCGCCTGGAGGGTGGACGCAGCGGCTGGTCTCCCGAGGGGCGCGCGTGGTGGCGGTGGACCCGGCGAAGCTCATGCCGGAGCTGGCCGCCCACCCGCGCGTGCGGCACATGCAGGAGAGCGCCTTCGCCTACGCCCCGGAGGAGCCGGTGGACTGGCTCTTCTGCGACATGGCGTGGCGCCCCCTGGAGGTAGCCCAGCTCCTGGCCAAGTGGGGGCGCCGAGGGTGGGCGCACCACCTGGTGGCCAACATCAAGCTGCCCATGAAGGACAAGAACCCCTGGCTGATGCGCGTGCGCCACACGCTCGCGGGAGAGGGCGGCTGGGAGGGAATCTCGGTCCGGCAGCTCTACCACGACCGCGACGAGGTGACGGTCACCGCGCACCGCATGCGCTGAGCCCCTGTGCTTCGACTCCCGCCGCGATAGAGAGGCCCCACGATGCCCTACCCGCTCGACGACGCCAGCGCCACGGCGCTCATCTCCCTCTTCCCCCGCTCCGTGCGGCCCGGCCGTCCCCAGGAGTCAGTGCAGGCCGCGGCCTCGGAGCTCATCACCGCCGAGCAACATCGGCGGGGCCAGCCGGATCCGCGCACGGGCGCCTTCCATGTGCTCGCGCTCACCCAGGGCGCGCTCCTCAAGGAGGAGTTCGACCTGTCCACCCACGCCCACCATGACGGGTGGCGCGTGGGCGCGGTCATCGCCGATGTCCGGGAGCTGATCCGCTTCAACGCGAAGTTCGGCTTCCCCGCTGGGGACGCGCTGCTCGCGGCCACCGCGCGCTCGCTCGCGGCGCAATACCCGGGGGCCAAGGTGGTCCGCGTCCAGCCCGATGCCTTCGCGGCCCTGCTCGTCCCCACCTCGCAGCTCGCGGTGGACGCCTCCATGGGAGTAGGCACGCGCGAGCGCCTCGTCCAGGACGCGCGCAAAGCCCTGCCCGAAGGGGCCGCCGCCGAGGACACGCCGGACTACACCGTGGCGCTCCTGGAGCTGACCGTGGATCAGCCCTCGCACTGGCAGGTGCTGGGGCCGCTGCTGTGGGGTGAGCTGGAGCGGGCCTACGTCATGGAGCGCTCGGGGCGAGCCCAGGGGCTCCAGTACCGGCGCATCCGCTTGGACGCCTTCATCCCGCCCGCGTAATGCCCGAGGGACAGGAGACCCGGCGCGCGACTCGCGCGCGCCTGGGATCTCCAGGGTGCGCTACTCCTCCAGGATGAACTTGCGCGGGTTCTGCGGGATGCCGTTCACGCGGACTTCGTAGTGCAGGTGAGGACCGGTGGAGCGCCCCGTGTTGCCCACCGCCGCGATCAGCGCGCCGCGCTTCACGCGATCCCCGGCCTTCACCATCAGCTTGGACAAGTGGCCATAGCGCGTCTTGATGCCGTAGCCGTGGTCGATGACGATGACGTTGCCGTAGCCGCCCTCGAGCCCCGCAAACACCACCGTGCCATCCGACGGCGCGTGAACTTCCTTGCCGTGCTCCGCCGCGATGTCGAGGCCGGCGTGCATCACGCGATCCGCCGTGTACGGATCCAACCGCTGACCGAAGTCACTGGTCACCCAACCGCGCGCGGGCCACACGGACGGAGTGGAGGCCAACATCGACTTCTGGTCCTGGAAGTAGGCCTGCAATTCCTGGAGGCTCTGCTCCTGCCGCGTGGCCTCCGCGCTCAACCGGTCCAGCCGCCCCATCATCGCCTTGGGCGTTTCCGTGGTGGTGAGCTGCGTGAACTGCGTGTCCGTGGCCTGCGCCGTGCCCGCCTCGGGCTCGGTGGGCCCCATGGCCAGGTTGCGCTGGGGATCCGACAAGAGCGTGACAGCGCGGAGCTTCTGGTCGAATCGCTCCACCCTGTCCAACGTGGAGCCGATGTGCTCGATGCGCTCCCGCACGGACTTCAACTGGGAGCGGAGCGTGAGGTTCTCGTCGCGGAGGATGCGGTTCTCGGAAGCGTCCGCCGCCACCTGGAAGTAGTGGATGCTCCCCGCGACTCCCAGCCCCACCACCAACATCACGCCCATGGCCACCTGCGTGAGCCAGGAGCGCTGGATGGTGTAGCGCTTCACCGGAGCGTCGTGATCCGGGATCACCATCAGGGTGAAGGACTTTTTCGCCACGGACAGCTCCCTGTGAGTCTCTACTCCGCGTGGGACATCAGCCGCGAGAAGCTAAGTCGCTCCCCTCGCGCGCAACACCTCCCCCCACCGCACCACCCTGAGCGCTTCGTCGCCCCATCGGCATTTTGCCGATGGTGGAAACGTTTGGGCAGCTACCATCCGTGTTCCGAGAGTGTCAAGGTCAACAGACCCGGGGGAGGCCCCCCGTGGACATGTGACTGACGGAGTTTCAGGCCGCGACGCGCACGACGATGACGGTGATGTTGTCGTCTCCGCCGCGCTCATTGGCCAACTCGATGAGGCGCTTGGGGGCGTCATCCAACGAGGCGGACTGCGCGACGACCTCGTGGATCTCCCTGTCCTCCAACATGTTCGCCAACCCGTCGGAGCACAGCAGGAAGACGTCGCCGGGCTCGGACACCAGGCCCATGACGTCCACCTGCACCTCCTCCTCGAAGCCGACGGAGCGGGTGATGATGTTCTTGTACCGGGAGTGCTTCGCCTCCTCGGGGGTAATCATCCCGGCCTTGATCTGCTCGTTGACCAGGGAGTGGTCCTCGCTGATCTGCTGGATGAGGTCGCCCCGGACGAGGTAGGCGCGACTGTCGCCCACGTGCGCGAAGAAGGCGTGACCGTCCCGAACCACCAGGGAGATGACGGTGGTGCCCATGCCGGACAGCCGCGCGTCCTCCTGCGCCGTCGTGAAGATGGCCAGACACGCCTTCTCCACCGCGGTGCGCAGTGACTCGGGGATGGGCGAGTCCTGAAGGTTGGGGACAGTGATGAACGGGTTGTCCTTGCTCTCTCTCGCGCGCCGCAGCTCTTTGTCGATGGTCTCGACGGCGATGCGCGACGCGGTACCACCCCCCGCGTGCCCACCCATGCCGTCCGCCACGACGTAGAGCTGGAGCTCATCGTCAATGAGGAAGCTGTCCTCGTTGTGCGTGCGCTTACGCCCGACGTCCGTCAGGCCTGCGGAGATCACTTTATGATGGGGGGCCGCGGTCTGCCCTGCGGTGCTGGACACACCCAGGATGCTATGTGAGCCATCCTAATGGGGCAAGGACGCGAAACAGCTTGCGGGCCCCCAGACGACTTTTTCTGGAAGTCCGTTCATACCCCCCTCCCAGGTCAGGCCGTCCGACGCAGCCGTCCCCGAGGTCCTCCCTCGGGTCCTGACTCGCGGCGCGCGCGGGGGGGCAATCCGCGATGCGCCGAGCGGACCAGCGCCTCGGCCGCTCCCAGCGCCTCGCGCGTCACCTCCATGCCCGACATCATCCGCGCCAGCTCCCGCGTGCGCTCGGCGCCCGCCGACAGCGGGACGACCTCGGAGACGGTGCGCTCGCCCTTGAGTCCCTTGCGGATGAGCAGGTGCGCGTCCGCGTAGGCCGCCACCTGCGGCAGGTGGGTGATGCAGAGCACCTGCCGGTGCGAGCCCACCTCTCGAATCATCCGGCCCACCACGTCCGCGATGGCCCCGCTCACGCCCGCGTCCGCCTCGTCCAGGACGTAGCAGCCGCACCCGTCGCTGTCCGCCAGCGCCCGCTTGAGGGCCAGCAGCAGACGGCTCGCCTCACCGCCCGACGCCACCCGCGCCAGGGGCCGCGGCGGCTCCCCGGGGTTGGCGCTGAAGAAGAACTCCACGTCGTCCATGCCGTCCGGACGCAGCGCGGTCCCCGGCGTCACCCGCACCTCGAAGGCGGCCTTGCCCATGGCCAGTCCGCCCAGCCCCTCGCGCACCTGAGCGGAGAAGCGCACCGCGCACGCCGCGCGGGCCTTGGAGAGCAACACCGCGGCCTTGCGCGCCCGGTCCTCCACCCGCCGCCGCTCCTCGGACAACTCCTCCAGGACCTCCGAGCGGTTCTCCAGCGTGCCCAGCTCCCCTTCCAACTCGCTCCGCTTCTTCAGCACGCCGTCCAGGGCCACGCCGTGCTTGCGGCACAACCGCTTGAGCGCATCCAGCCGCTCCTCCACGTCCGCCAGCCGCGAGGGATCCGACTCCAGGCCTCCGCTGTAGCGGTTGAGGCGGCGCTGCGCTTCCTCCAACTCGGACAGCGCGGTGCTCAATGACTGGGCCACCGGGGAGAGCGCGGCGTCGCATTTCACGGCCTCATGCACCAGCCCCAGGGCGCGCCCCACCGTCTCCACGGCCGAGTGCTCCTCGCCGGAGACCAGCAGCTCCGCCTCGGCCGACAGGCGCTTGAGCTTCTCCGCGCCTCCGAGCCGACGCCGCTCGACGTCCAGGGCCGCGTCCTCCCCGGCCTCTGGATCCAACCGGGTGATTTCATCGAGTTGGAAGCGCAGGAACTCCACGCGCTCGCGCACCTTCGCCTCGTCCCCGCCCAGCGCCTCCATGCGCGCATCCACCTCGCGCAGGTTCGCGTGCTCCAGCAAGTACGCCGCGAGCGGCTCCTCCAATTTGCCGTAGCGATCCAACAGGACGCGGTGCAGCCCCGCGTCGAACAGGCTGACGTGCTCGTGCTGCCCGGCGATGTCCACCATCCCCCGGGTGAGCTTCGCCAACATGCCCACTGTCACCAGGCCGCCGTTGACGTAGCACTTGCCTCGGCCCGAGCGCCCGAGGACGCGGCGCACCAGCACCTCTTCCCCGAGGTCCGACATGCCCAGTTCCTCCAGGCGCGCGGCCAACGCGGGCGTGCGGGCAAAGACGCCCTCCACCGCCGCGTCCTCACACCCGGCGCGGATGACATCCGCATCCGCGCGGCCCCCGAGCAGCAGGCCCAGTGCATCCACGAGGATGGACTTGCCCGCCCCTGTCTCACCCGTGAGGACAGTGAGGCCGGCTCCGAACGCCACCTCCACCTCCTCGATCACCGCCACGTTCGAAATGCGAAGCCCCAGCAGCACGAGCGCCCTCCGTGGTCCAAAACGACGGCCCTGGCACTGAACACCCTAACAGGTCCCTCTGACACTGCACAGGCGTTCGGGTCTGGGGCTGGACGGGAGGGCGAATGGGAGGCCGGGCTCCGTCGAGAGCCCGACCTTCCTATCGCCTGCTTGCCTACACTTCGGTGAACAGCTCCTGGATGTCCTGCTCGGTGAGGCTGCGGCCCGCCTCGTCGCCGTCCCCGCCGAGGACTCCCGCGGCCAGGTCGCGCTTGCGGCGCTGGAGGCTGAGGATCTTCTCCTCCACGGTCCCCCGGGTAATCAGCTTGTAGCTGATGACCGCGCGGGTCTGACCGATGCGGTGGGTACGGTCCGTGGCCTGGTCCTCGACGGCGGGGTTCCACCACGGGTCGAAGTGGATGACGTAGTCGGCGGCCGTGAGGTTGAGGCCGGTGCCACCCGCCTTGAGGCTGATGAAGAACAAGGGCGGCCCGTCCGGCCGGTTGTACTCGTCCACCTTGCCCATGCGGTCCTTGGTGCGACCGTCCAGGTAGAGGTAGCGCAGGCCGCGCTTGTCCGCCTCGCCCTTCAACAGCTCCAGCATCTCCGTGAACTGGCTGAAGACGAGCGCGCGGTGGCCCTCGGCCACCAGGTCTTCCACCAGTTGGAGGAAGCGCTCCAGCTTCGCGCTCGACGGCATCAGCGTGCCGGGGGGCAGCTTCAGCAGGCGCGGATCACAGCACACCTGCCGCAGCCGCATCAGCGCGGCGAGGATGGACACGCGGCTGCGCTTGAAGCCCACCTTCTCGATGGACTCGTTCACCTTGCGGCGGCTCTCGTCCAGCACCTCGCGGTAGAGCGCGGCCTGGCCGGGCTCCATCTCGCACCACGCGACGCTCTCCGTCTTGGGCGGCAGGTCCTTGGCCACCTCCGTCTTCAGACGGCGCAGGATGAAGGGCTGGATGCGGCGGCGCAGCCGGTCCTTCACGCCCGGATCGTTGGCCACCTGGATGGGCTGCTCGTACCGGTCGCTGAAGCCTTCCGCGCTGCCGAGGAAGCCCGGCATGAGGAAGTCGAAGATGCTCCACAGCTCCGACAGCCGGTTCTCCAGCGGCGTACCCGTGAGGGCCAGACGCGTCTCGCTGGGCAGCGCCTTGCAGGCCTGCGCGGTGGCGCTGTCCGCGTTCTTGATGTTCTGAGCCTCGTCGAGGACGACGTAGCGGAAGCCCACCTGGGAGAGCTGCTCCAGGTCGCGGCGCACCAGGGCGTAGGAGGTGAGGACCAAGTCCATGCCCTTGAGGTCCTCGGCGCGCTCCTTGCGGTCCTGTCCGTGCCACACCATGCACTTGAGGCCGGGCGTGAAGCGCTCCGCCTCGCGCTCCCAGTTGGCGAGCACGCTGGTGGGCGCCACCACGAGCGAGGGCTTCTTGCCCTCCTCGTTGGACACCTTCTGCATCAGGCTGAGCGACTGGACCGTCTTCCCCAGACCCATGTCGTCCGCGAGGATGCCGGACAGGCCGTGGCGGCGCAGGAACCAGAGCCAGGACAGGCCGGACTCCTGATAGTGGCGCAGCGTGGCGTTGAGTCCCTCGGGCACCCCGACCTTGGGCACGCCCGCCGACTCGCGCAGCGCGAGCATGGCCTGACGGGCCTTGGCCTCCACCTCGGTGAACTCGCCCAGGTCGGCCAGCAGGTCCAACGCGACGGCCTGGTGCAGCGGCAGCCGCGTGCGGGTGCGGCCAGGCATCGCGCCGGCTTCCTCCAGGATGTCGGCCACGCGCTTGATCTCCGCGACGTCCGCCTCCGCGAAGGAGCCATCCTTCAGGGGCACGAAGCGCCGGCCCGAGTCGAGCCACATGCGCACCGCGCCCAGGTCCACCGCCTGGTCGTCGGTGACGAACTCGGCGTCCAGGTCGAACCACTGCACGCCGCTCATGCCCACGCGGATGCGAGGCTTGAGCTTGGGGCGCAGCCGCACCTTGGGCGCCTGCACGCCGAAGCGCTCCCAGTCCTCGGGGAGCCCGGCCAGACCTCGCGCCCAGAACTCCAGCGCGGTGTCCCCGGTCGCCTCGAACGCGTGACCCGGCACGTCGTAGCGCAGCCCCATGTCCAGCAAGAGCTTGCCGGCGGCGCGCTCCAGGTCCTCACGGCGACGGTAGAGCTTGCGGCTCTCGGCGCCCACGCCGCTGGCGTAGCCCAGGTGCGTGGCCGTGGGAGACACCGCCACCGTCGTCTGGCCATAGCGCGCGGCGAGCTGCACGCGGGCGCGCTCGGCGGCGCCTTCGAGCGTCAGCACGAAGCGCGGCTCCACCGCCTCGTCCACGTCGATGTCGTCCGCCTTCAGCGACATCCGGAAGCGCGGCAGGTGCGCGGCGAAGAACGTCAGCACCCGGTCCAACTGCGCGGCCGGGAACGCCATGGTGGGCTCCAGGAGCCACTTGCGCAGCAGGCGCGGCGGGAAGTCCGGCTCCACGGGGTGCAGGTTCTGGCCCTGGACCACCCACGTGCGACGGCCCGCGAGCAGGATGACGTCCTTCAGCGGAAGGCTCGTCGCGTCCGGGAAGAGCAGTTCGATGCGCGCGGTGGCGCCATCCGGACGGGACTCCAGATGGATCTGCGGACGCACCGGCGTGTCCATGAACAGGAGCGCCGTGCCTCGGTAGATGACCCGCCGTTCCTTCAGCAGATCCAGGACCTCGACCAGGTCCTCATCGGACAGGACGATGCGCGAGTCGTAGCGGTGCTCGTGCCGCGACAGCGCCATGAAGATGCGCTCGTCGGCGGGCGCGATGCGCGAGCCGGCTTGCAGCAGGCGCTTCACATGCACCGGGCCCTTGGCCTGGGCGTCCTGGCGGCGCACGTCCAGCACCCAGTGCCGACCATTGGACACTCCCGTCCCGGAGTTGGCGGGCGCCAACCGGTACAGGAATTCGTAGTCCGGCAGGGAGGACAACCCCAGCCAGCTCTCGACCTTCGCGAGCGCTGGCAGCGTCACCGGATCCGTCCCGGGAGGCAGGGCGGGGTCGTCCGCCTCGGCCTCCATCACCTCCTCGGGCTCGGCGGAAGGCTCCGGCTCGGGAGGCGGCGGGGGCGCGGGGGCGCGGGGAGCCGGTGGTGGGGGCGGACGGAATCGCGCGGCGTAGATCAACGCCACGGCGACGACGTGTTCGCAGTGAGGCCCGGAGGTGTTCCACACAGGGCAAGTGCAGGTGGACGTGGCTTTACCGTCCCCCACGTTCAAGATGACTTCGTAGCGCTCGCCGGTGGTGCCGGCGACTTGGGCGCGAATGCGATCGCCCTCGCGCTGCAGGCCGAAGACGCGGCGAGACTCCGCCACCTCACGACCTTTCTTGAAGGTGATGGGCAGGCACTCGGCCTTGAGGGCGCGAAGCCAGATCCCGTCCTGCGGGGAGAGAGCGTCTCGGATGTCGGCGGTGGTTTGCACGGCTGGCAAGGCCCCAGACTCCTTGGCCGGGGGAACCGCCTCGCTTACCACAGCGATGGCGGCCCCGCGCGCTGGAAAAAACGATGCGTCGGCCAGCAGATGCGGTCCGCCGACTCGAAGCTGTGAGACCATCAACGCACGCCATGTCCCGGTCCCGTCCCCGCTTCGTTCGCCACCGCGCGCTCCCGCCCCGGGCCCTCGTCCTGGCCCGCGGACCGGCGCTCGCCAGGCCACTCGGCCGAGGACGCACTCTGAGTGCGAATCCGCGGCGAATGACGAAGGCCTCCCGAGGCGGACGGGCGGACAGGCGCCCGCTTCATTTCGCGACCCTGGAGCTTCATCCATGAACGCCACCGCCGACCTGACGCTCGTCTCCGACTTGAAGGCCATCCTTCGCGACGTGCCGGACTTCCCCAAGCCCGGCATCACGTTCAAGGACATCACGCCCATGCTGGCGGACCCTCGCCTCTTCGGCCGGGTCATCCACGCGATGTGCGCGCCCTTCCGGGGCCAGCGCATCACCAAGGTGGTGGGCGTGGAGGCGCGCGGCTTCCTGCTGGGCGCGCCGATGGCGCTCGCGCTCGACGCGGGCTTCGTGCCCGCGCGCAAGCCCGGCAAGCTGCCCCACCGCTCCATCGTCGAGCGCTACTCGTTGGAGTACGGCGCGGACGGGGTGGAGATGCACGAGGACGCCATTCTCCAAGGCGAGCGCATCCTCGTGGTGGATGACGTGCTGGCCACCGGAGGCACCGCCGAGGCGACCGCGAGGCTCGTCTCGCGGCTGGGCGGAGAGCTGGTGGGCTTCAGCTTCCTCATCACGCTCGACTTTCTGGAGGGACCGCGCCGCCTGGGCATGGAGAAGGTGAAGACGCTGCTGTCCTTCTAGCCGTCCGCGCGCCGCGCCGTCCGCTCGCGCATGCCCGCCGGACGGCGCGTCCCCAGATGAATCGGGACGACCTTGCGCGAGGGGGAACGGTCATGCCCGAGGTGCTCTCCAGCGGTGGCGCACGCCTGCGCTTCGATGACGTGGGACGCGGCGAGCCCGCCCTGCTCTTCATCCCCGCGTGGTGCACCACGCGGGCAGTCTTTCAACCCCTCGTCCCGCTCGCCTCCGCGCACCGGCGCCTGCTCAGCGTGGACCTGCGCGGGCACGGCGACTCCGAGCAGGTGGTGCCCGACTTCGACAACGGCACCGTCATCGAGGACCTGCGCGTGCTCCTCGACGCCAGCGGAGCCCAGCAGGTGGTGCCCGTGGCGCTGTCGCATGCGGGCTGGTGGGCCCTGGAGCTGCGCAGACGTCTGGGTCCGGAGCGCATCCCCAAAATCGTGCTGCTCGACTGGCTCGTCACCACGCCTCCCGCGCGATTCCACGCCGCGTTGCGAGAGCTGATGACCGACCGGTGGACCGCCGCGCGCGAAGGGCTGTTCCGTCTGTGGACCGAGAACGTCGAACGCCCCGAGGTGCTCCGCTACGTGCGCGACGTCATGGGCGCGTTCGGCGAAGAGATGTGGGCCCGCGCCGCGCGGGAGATAGGCGCCGCCTACGCGCAAGAGACGTCCCCGCTGCGAATGCTGGCCACGCTGGGGCCGGACGTGGAGGCGCTGCACCTGTACGCGCAGCCCGATGACGCCGACTACCTCACGGCCCAGGTTGCCTTCGGCGCCGAGCACCCCGGCTTCCACGTCCTGAAGCTGCCCGCGCGCAGCCACTTCCCCACCCTCGAAGTGCCCGAGTTGGTCGACGCCGGCATCCAGGCGCTCATCACCGCCCGCCGGACGCCCTTGAGCATCGGCGTGCCGCCCCACTAAGCGCCCCGGCCCGAGCGCGCGTTGACGGCCCGGCGGGCCTCGTTTATAAGTTGGTCACACAACCAATAAACGAGCCCACATGCCTCGCCCGACCAACACCGAGGAGCGCCGACAGCAGATCGTCACCGGGCTGCTGCGCGTCATGGCGGAGCGAGGCTATGAGCGGGCCTCGGTGAATGAAATCGCGAAGGCGGCGGGGCTCAGCGCGGGCCTGGTGCACTATCACTTCAAGGACAAGCAGGAGATCCTCCTGACGCTGGTGGCGCAGCTCGCGGAGACCGCGCGCGCCCGCGTGGCGCGGCGGCTCGCGAAGGCACGGCCTGGGGACGAGCGCGCGCGAGTCGGCGCCTTCATCGAGGGGTTCCTCGCCACGGGCGCGGACGCGGACCCCTCGGCGGTGGCGGGCTGGGTCACCATCAGCGCGGAGGCCATTCGCCAGCCGGAAGTGCGCGCGGTCTACGAGGGCGTGGTGCGCGCGGACCTCGCGCAGTTGGAGTCCCTGGTCGCCGAACTCACGGGGAAGCGGCGGGCGCGCGCGGTGGCGGCGGGATTGTTCGCCGCGGTGCAGGGCTACTTCGTGCTGGCCGCGAGCGCGCCGGACCTGGTGCCCCCGGGCTCCGCGGCGGGGACCGTGAAGCGCATGGCGGCGGGTCTGCTCGACGCCGCGACCGAGAAGGAGGACGCATGAAGACGCCCGCGAAGTTGGGACTGCTCTCCAGCCTCTACCTGTCCCAAGGACTGCCGTATGGCTTCTTCACCCAGGCCCTGCCCGTGTTGCTGCGCAAGCAGGGGCTGTCCCTGCCAGAGATTGGCCTGACCCACTTGCTCGCGCTGCCTTGGGCGCTCAAGTTCCTCTACTCCCCGCTCTTCGATCGGTACGGCTCGACGCGCTGGGGGCGCCGACGGGGCTACATCCTCCCGTTGCAGCTGCTGGCGGTGGCCGTGCTCTTCGCGCTGGGGCTTCCCGAGGGCGGCGTGAGCATGCGGTGGATCCTCGCGGCGGTGCTCGGCACCAACCTTCTGGCCGCCACGCAGGATGTGGCCACCGACGGGCTCGCGGTGGAGCTGCTCACGCCCGCGGAGCGCGGCTGGGGCAACGGCATCCAGGTGGCGGGCTACCGACTCGGCATGATTGTGGGCGGCGGCGCGATGCTCCTCGTCTTCGACGCGGCGGGTTGGCGCGCGCCGTTCTTCGGGATGGGCGCGCTGCTGCTCGCGGCCACGGTGCCCATCGCGCTGTTCCGCGAGCCGCCCTCCCAGCCTCCACCTCGCGCCGCGCCCGGCCTGCGCTGGTGGCTGAAGCGTCCTGGCGCGGGCGCGTGGGTGGCGCTGCTCGTGCTCTACAAAGCAGGCGAGTCGCTGGCCACGGGCATGCTCCGCACGTTCCTGGTGGACTCGGGGCTGTCGCTCTCGGACATCGGGTGGATGCTGGGGGGCGTGGGGTTCTCGGCGGGGCTGCTCGGCGCACTCGGCGGTGGCGCGCTCGTGGCGCGGCTGGGACGGCGGCGCGCGCTGCTCCTCTTCGGCACGACCCAGGCCGTCGCGGTCGGGCTCTACGCAGCCGTGGCGTGGCGTGGAGCGCCCCTGCCACTGCTCACCGCCGCGTGTGGGCTGGAGCACCTGGCCAGCGGCATGGCCACCGCCGCGCTCTTCACCGCGATGATGGACGTGTGCCGGCCCGACCACGCCGCGACCGACTACACCGTGCAAGCCTCGCTCGTGGTGGTGGCCACGGGCGGCGCGGCGGCGCTGAGCGGCTTTGGTGCGCAGGCGTTCGGCTATCCGATTCACTTCCTGCTCGCCGCGGGGCTGTGCGCCCTCGCCGCTGCCTATGTGGCCATCGCCTTCCCCGCCGACTTGGACCCAGCGCCCGCTGCGCTCCCCGAGGCCTCGCCATGACCATCGCCCTGTACGCCGGAAGCTTCGACCCCATCACCGCCGGACACCTGTCCGTCATCCGTCAGGCGGTGCGCCTCTTCGCCCATGTCGTCGTCGTGGTGGCCGTCAATCCAGCCAAGCACACGCTGCTCTCCCCAGAGGAACGCGTGGCGCTGGTGCGCGAAGCAGCCTCGCTGCACCCCAATGTCAGCGTGCTGCACACGGAGGGACTCATCGTGGACCTCGCCCGAGCCATGGGCGCCACGGTGCTCTTGCGCGGTGTGCGCGGCGCCACCGATGCGCAGTTCGAGACGGAGCTGGCCCAACACAACCGCGCGCTCGCTCCCGAACTCTCCACCCTCTTCCTCCCCGCCGAAGCGCACCTGGCCGAGGTCAGCAGCAGCGCGCTCAAGGCCCGCCTCGCGCGCGGCGAGGATGTCTCCACCCACTGCCTCCCCGCCGTCCTCGCGAAGCTGCGGGAGCGACTGGCCCCGACCTCCCCGAGCACGCCATGAGCCTGTCCTTCATTCCGCTGGGCGTGGGCGATGCCTTCTCCGCCCTGCACTATTCGTCATGCCTCGCCGTGGAAGCGGAGGGACAGGTGCTGCTGGTGGACTGTCCGCACCCCATCCGCAAGATGATGCGCGAGGCCTCGCTCACGGCGGGCGTGCCGCTGGATGCGGACCGCGTCAGCGCCGTGGCCCTCACGCACCTGCACGCGGACCATGCCTCGGGCCTGGAGGGCTTGGGCTACTTCTCCTTCTTCGTCCTGCGCCGGAAGCTGGAGCTGCTCGCGCACCCGAGCGTCACCCGACGACTCTGGGAGGGACATCTCGCGGCGGGCATGGAGTGCCTCATCGAGGAGCGCGGCGCGAGCCCCAACGCGAAGCACTTCGAGGACTACTTCTCGCCCATCCCGCTGAGCGTGGAGCACGCGGTACAGCACGGGCCGTTCCGCATCGAGAGCCGCTTCACCTACCACCACGTCCCCACCACCGCGTTCCGCATCCACGCCGGCGGGCGCTGCCTGGGCTACAGCGCCGACACCGCGTTTGACGAGGGGCTCATCCAGTGGCTCGCCGAGGCGGACCTCGTGGTGCACGAAACGAACTACGGCGTGCACACGCCCTACGAGAAGCTCGCGGCGCTGCCCGCGGACCTGCGCGCGCGAATGCGCCTCATCCACTACCCCGACACGTTCGACCTCGCCGCGAGCAACATCGAACCCCTCGAGCAGGGTCGCCGCTACACCGTCTGACCCACGGGGCGGGAGCCGATGCATCGCGTCAACTCCATGCGCGGTCCGCGCCCGCCCCCCACCCATCCGGCCAGGAATGCCATCGCTCTGGTCAATGCACCGCGCGGCGTGCTCGCCTTCGAGTGACGAGTGCGCTAGTCCCGACCTCGTTGGCGCCGTCGCGGCGCCCCTGGAGTGGATGACTGGACATGACGAAGACGACCGCGCCGACTCGCACCACCTGGACGCTGCTGCTGTCCTGCGCGCTGGCCCTCGTCCTGACCGCCCTTCCCGCCGAGGCCGCGCCTGCCGCCTCGCCGCCCCCGGGCACGCCCCCGGGCACGGTGCGGCTCACGCTGCTGCACCTCAATGACGTGTACCAGTTCCAGCCGTTGGCCAATGGACGCGGCGGGCTGGCCCGCGTGGCCACGCTGCGCGCCCAGGCGCTCAAGAAGTCGCCCCATGTCCTGACGCTGCTCGCAGGCGACACGCTGTCGCCGTCCGTCGAGTCCTCCGCCGAGATTCACGGCGAGGCGCTCAAGGGCCGGCAGATGGTGGATGCGTGGAACGCGCTCGGCCTGGACTACGCGGTGGTGGGCAACCACGAGTTCGACTTTGGCGACGACGTGCTGCGCGCGCGCATCCGCGAGTCGCGCTTCACGTGGCTGGGCGCCAACGTGGTGGACGCGACCACGGGGCAGACGTTCGCCGGGCTCAAGGGCTGGGACATCCGCGAGGTCGGCGGCGTGCGCGTGGGCATCTTCGGCGTGGTCCTGCCCGAGACACAGGGCGCCTCCAAGGCGGGCCCCACCACGCAGTTCAAGCCGTTCTGCGAGGCGGCCCAGCGCGCGGTGGCGGACGCGCGCGCGGCGGGCGCCCAAGTGGTCGTCGCGTTGACGCATCTGGAAGATTCCGAGGACCGCGAACTGGCGCGCTGCGTGCGCGTGGACGCCATCATCGGCGGGCATAGCCACGAGCGGATGGAAGAGACCGTCGAGGGCACGCCCATCTACAAGCTGGATGAGGACGCCGAGGACCTGGGCGAGCTCACCCTCGACGTGGACGCGGCAACGGGCGCCGTGCGGAGCCATGCGTGGAAGGCCACGCCCATCACCGCGCGGATCCCCGAATCGCCCGCCTTCACCCAAGCGATGAAGGGCTACGCGCCGCTGCTGAAGGAGCTGTCGCAGCGCGTGGGGCGCTCGCCGGTGCCGCTGGACGCGCGCAGCGTGGAGAACCGACTGGGCGAGACGAACCTGGGTTCGTTCGTGGCGGATGCGTTCCGCGCGGCCACGGGCGCGGACGTGGCGCTGTGCAACGGCGGCGCCATCCGCGCGGATCGCGTGCTGCCCGCGGGGCCGCTCACGCGACGCGAGCTCTACTCCCTACTGCCGTACCGCAACGACCTGGTCGTGGTGGACGTGAGCGGCGCCACGCTGCGCGCGGTGCTGGAGAACGGCGTGAGCCTCAGCGGCAAGCCCAAGCCTCCGGGACGCTTCCCGCAGGTGTCGGGCCTGCGCTTCGCCTATGACCTGGACAAGCCCGCGGGCGAGCGGGTGACGCGCGTGGAGGTGGGGGGCAAGCCGCTCGACCCCACGGCCACCTATCGCCTCGCCACGCTCAGCTTCCTGACCGCGGGCAACGACGGCTACACCATGCTCAAGGACCTCCCTCCGCGACCGGGCACCCCCACCGGCGCGACGCCCTGGGATGTGCTCGCCACGGCATTGCGCACCGGACGCCCCGCGCCGCGCGCCAGGCCCGATGGGCGCATCCAACACGTCGGCGGCCCTGTCCAGGACGCCGCGCACGCGCCCGCCCCGCCCATGAAGTAGGCCCTGGCTGGCGCTCGCTCACCCGCCCGCGCCGCTCCACCCTGGCGCCCAGCAGGGAGGAAGCAACGCAGTCTGTCTGACATTGGTCAGGGGCCGGTTGCGGCCTCGCGGGGCGTGCGCTAAGGACATGGGCGGTGCTGCGCTTCCTCCTCGTCCTCGTGCTGGTCCTCGGCCTCGTGCCTCCCCTGGGAGAGGCCGTGGAGATGGCCGTGCACTTCGCGACGACCGGCCACCTGGCGCACTTCCAGGCCGGTGAGAAGGATTTGGACGCGGGCAACCGGGAGCATGGCTGTGGCCCCGTGGCCCACCACTGCTCCTGCTGTGTCAGTCAGTCGATGCTTCCCTCGGGGATTGCCCAGACGGTGCTCCCGCCCATCCGGGCGGACGAGCCCATCCGCGGCGCCGAGCTGAAGGTCGCCACCGGAACGCCTCAGCGGCTGCTGCGCCCGCCCATAGCGGCGTAGCGCGCGCCCTCACGGTCATGGCTCGCGTCCATCGTGGCCACCCGCTCGTCCGGGCTGGGCCGCGCTGGCGTTGCGCGCGCCGTGGACTCGTCGCGCGCGCGAAAGCCTGACGCTTCCAACGTGGCGCTCCCAGGTCCATGCAAGGCATTGGGCCTGGGGCTGCCCTGGCACCTTCTCGCAGTCCTCGCGAAGGCCGTCTCCGGTGTGCCCGGAGTGGCGTCGCGGAGGCACGTTCATGTCTCGTTTCCGATTCACCGTCGCACGCAAACCCTGGCTCCCCTTCGTGGTGGGCCTCTTGTCGATGCCCGCCCTGGCCCAGCGCGCCCTCACCGCGGAGAACGCGGTGGCGCTCGCGCTGGACCACAGCCCTCGTTTGATTCCCGCCCGCGCGGAGGTGGAGGAAGCCCGCGCGCGGGTGCAAGGCGCGGGACTCCTCTTCCAACAAAACCCCGAGCTGACCGTGGCCGCGGGGCCCCGGCTGCGCCCCGAAGGCGACAGCGCGGATGTGTCGGTCGGCCTCAGCCAGCGGATTGAGTTGCCAGGCCAGCGCAGTGCCCGCCGTGACGCGGCGGGCGCGCGGCTCGATGCGAGCGAGGCGCGCTGGGAGGCCCTCCGGGTCGACCTCGCCGCCGAGGCGCGTGAGGCGCATGCCCTGGCGCTCGCGGCCCAGGAGGAGACCCGGCTGGCGGAGGAAGGCCGGGCGCTCGCGGAAGAGGCCCTCCGCGCCGCGCGGGAGCGGCACGCCGCGGGGGCGGCGTCGAGCATCGAGGTCAACACCGCGCGCGTGGAGCAAGGCCGCGCCGCGCGAGAGCACGCGCTCGCCGTGCAGCGACGCGACGTGGCGCTCGCGCAGCTCCGGCTCCTGATGGGACTGGAGCCCTCCGAAACGCTGGACCTGGTGAACACGCCCACGAAGCCCGAGGAGGTGCCGCCGCTCGCGGCGCTCGTCGACACCGCCCTCGCCCGTCGCCCGGAAGTCCGCGCCGCGCGCTCCGGGCTTGCCGCCGCGCGCGCGGAGGCCACCCTGGCGCGAAGAGAGGCCCTGCCCAGTCCACGCCTTGGCGCGAGCTACGGCCGCGAGGAGGGCGCCACCATCATCCAGGGCACGCTCGCCATCGATCTGCCCCTCTTCCAGCGCAACCAGGAGGCGCGCGGCGCCAGCGCCGCGCGCGCCACCGCGGCGGACAGCACCGTGCGCGCCGTCGAGCAGCAGGTGCGCTCCGAGGTGACGCTCGCCCGCCAACGCTACGAGTCCGCAGTCACCGCGACGTCCAACTACAGCGACGAGGTGCTCGCCGCCGTTCAACAGAACCTGGAGTTGATCAACGAGGCCTACCGCGCGGGGAAGGTGGACTTCCTGGAGCTGCTCATCATCCGCCGCGAGTCCTTGGACACGCGACGCGGAGCCATCGAAGCGCGACGGGAGATGACCGTCGCTGACGCACGCCTGAAGCAGTCCCTGGGGAGCATTCCATGAAGCGCCTGTCCTGGATGTGGCTCACGACGTTGCTGCTCTCCGCCCCCGCCTGCACGAAACGCGACGAGGCCCCCCCCACGCCCCCCGCGGCGGCCGAGCCCGAGCCGAGGCCCACGGAGCATGACGAGGTCATCACCCTGGCCCCCGAGGCCCTGAAGAACGCCAAGCTGGAGCGTGCTCGCGCCGAGCACCGCCCCCTGCGCCGCGGCCTGAACGCCACGGCGCGACTCGCGTTCCTGCCCAAGTCCGTGGCGCAGGTGGCGGCGCGCGTACCCGGGCGGCTCGTGAGCCTCGAGGTCAATCTCGGGCAGAAGGTGAAGAAGGGCGAGGTGCTCGGCTACCTGGAGAGCCCGGAGCTGGGCCAGGCCCGAGCGGACTACCTGTCCTCGGCGACGAAGTCTCGCGTGGCCGAGGAGAACTTCCGCCGCGAGCAGGAGCTCCTGCGCAAGGGCATCTCGTCCGAGCGCGAGGCGCTGCAGGCCGAGGCTGAGTTCTCCACCGCGCGCGCGGACATGAACGCCGCGGAGGGGCGGCTGCATGCGCTCGGACTCAACGACGCGGAGATCCGCGCGCTCAAGGCCGACGAGCACTACAGCTCCCGCTTCCCCGCGCGAAGCCCGCTGGACGGCACGGTGGTGGAGATGACCGGCGCGGTGGGCGCAAGCGTGGAGGCCTCCACGCCGCTGTTCACCGTGGCGGACCCCAGCCGCCTCTGGGGCGTGCTGGACGTGTTCGAGTCCCAGCTCTCCAGCGTGCGCACCGGGCAGCGCGTGGTGCTCACCGTCGCCGCGTTGGGCGAGCGGCGATTCGAGGGACGGGTGGACTCCATCGGCGACATCGTGGACGAGAAGACGCGGACCGTTCCCGTGCGCGTCACCGTCTCCAACGAGGACGGCGCGCTGAAGTCCGGCATGTTCGCCCAGGCGGAGGTGCTCACCACCGAGGCCGCGGGCACAGAGCCCAGCCCCGCCCGACTCGTCATCCCGCGCGAGGCCGTGCAGGAGCAAGGCGACGCGCGCGTCGTCTTCGTGCCCTTGGGAGAGGGCCGGTTCAGGCCGGTGCCGGTGAAGCTGGGGGCCCGCACGGCCCAGGAGGTGGAAGTCCTCTCGGGGCTCGACGCGGGCACGGAGGTCATCACCCAGGGCGCGTTCATCCTCAAGTCCGAGCTCTCCAAGGAGAGCTTGGGCGAGTCCGACTGAGAGCGAGGCGCACATGCTTGCTTCCCTCATCCGGTTCTCCATCCGGAATCGCTTCCTCGTCTTCGTCCTCACCGCGGTCCTCATTGGCCTGGGCCTGCATGCCCTGAGCAAGCTGCCCATCGACGCGGTGCCCGACGTCACCAACGTCCAGGTGCAGGTGCTCACGTCCTCGCCGGGCCTGGGGCCCGTGGAGGTGGAGAAGTTCGTCACCGTGCCGGTGGAGACCGCCATGAGCGGCCTGCCGGACACGGAGGAGATCCGCTCGGTCTCCAAGTTCGGCCTGTCCGTGGTGACCGTCGTCTTCCATGACGACGTGGACATCTACTTCGCGCGCCAGCTCGTGCAGGAGCGCCTGTCCGCCGCGAAGGAGAGCATCCCCGAGGGCTACGGAACGCCCGAGATGGGGCCCATCTCCAGTGGACTCGGAGAAATCTACCAGTTCGAGGTGCGGGGCGATGGCACGAGCCCCATGGAGCTGCGCTCCATCCTCGAGTGGCAGATTTCGCCCCGCCTGCGCGGCGTCCCCGGCGTGGTGGAGGTGAACGCCTTCGGCGGCGAGCTGAAGACGTACGAGGTGCAGGTGGACCCCGCGCGGCTGGCCTCCCATGGCCTGTCCTTGCAGGAGGTCTTCACCGCGCTGGAGGCGAACAACGCCAACGCGGGCGGCGCCTCCATCTCTCGCGCGCAGGAGCAGGTGCTCATCCGCGCGGAGGGCATCGTCGAGTCGCTGGAGGACATCGGGAACATCGTCGTCGCCACGTCCCCGCACGGCACGCCGGTGTTCATCCGCAACGTGGCCGACGTGAAGTTCGCGCCGCAGGTCCGCCAGGGCGCCGTCACCCGCGACGGCCGGGGCGAGGTCGTCACCGGCATCGTGATGATGCTCATCGGGCAGAACTCGCGCGAGGTGGTCAACAACGTGAAGGCCACGGTGGAGGCCATCCGCCCCACCCTCCCGCCGGGCGTCACGCTGGAGACGTTCTATGACCGCACGGACCTGGTGCGCAAAACCATCCACACCGTGGCCAAGAACCTCATCGAGGGCGGCGTGCTGGTGGTGGTGGTGCTCTTCCTGATGCTGCGCAACCTGCGCGCGGGCCTCATCGTCGCGAGCACGATTCCCCTGTGCATGCTGACGGCCTTCATCGGGATGAGGGCGCTTGGCATCAGCGGCAACCTCATGAGCCTGGGCGCCATCGACTTCGGGCTCATCGTGGACGGCGCGCTCATCATCATCGAGAACGCCGTGCGCCACATCGCGGAGAAGAACCACCAGTTGGGCCGGCCGCTGACGCGCGCCGAGCGCGACGAGGTGACGTACCAGAGCGCCGTCGAGATGGTCCGCCCGGCCTCGTTCGGCGTGGGCATCATCGCCGTCGTCTACCTGCCCATCCTCAGCCTCACCGGCATCGAGGGGAAGATGTTCCGCCCCATGGCCATCACCGTCATCTGCGCGCTGGCCGGGGCCTTCCTCCTGTCCCTCACGCTCGTGCCGGCGCTGGCGTCCCTGGTGCTGCCCACCTTCGTCCGCGAGCAGGAGAGCCCCATCGTCGTCTGGGCGCGCAAGCTGTACGGCCCCGCGCTCGAGCGGTGCCTCAAGCATCGCAAGGCGGTGATGGGCACCGCGGTGGGCGTGCTCGCCGCGAGCCTCGCTGTCGTCCCGTTCCTGGGCGCGGAGTTCATCCCGAGGCTCGACGAGGGCGCGCTCGCGCTCCAAGCGTGGCGCATGCCGTCCGTGTCGCTGGAGGAGTCCGTGCGCCAGACGACGCTCATCGAGCAGGTGCTGCGGCGCTTCCCTGAGGTCGAAACGGTGGTGTCCCGCACGGGCCGCGCGGAGATCGCCACCGACCCCATGGGCGTGGAGATCTCCGACATCCTCGTGATGCTCAAGCCCCACGACACATGGACCACCGCGAAGAACCGCGAGGCGCTCATCGCCGCGTTCGACTCGGCCCTGCGCGGCGCGGTGCCCGGCAGCGTGTTCAGCTACTCGCAGCCCATCGAGCTGCGCGTCAGTGAGCTCATCTCGGGCGTGCGCTCGGACCTCGCGGTGAAGCTCTACGGCGAGGACCTGGACGTGCTGAAGAAGACGGGGGACCGCATCGTCACGGCGCTCGCGCGCGTCCCGGGCGCGGCCGACGTGAAGGCCGAGCAGGTCGCGGGCCTGCCGGTGGCGCGCATCCAGGTGGACCGACAGGCCATCGCGCGCTACGGCATCAACACGCGACAGGTGCTCGACACCATCGAGGCGGTCGGCGGCCGTGCCGTGGGCACCGTGCTGGAGGGACAGAAGCGCTTCACGCTCCAGGTGAGATTCGCCCCCGGCGCGCGCGCGACGGTGGAGGCCCTCGGCGCGCTCAAGGTGTCCAATCCAAGCGGCCAGGGCATCCCGCTGTCCGAGCTGGTCCGCGTGGTGGAGGAAGAGGGCCCCGCCCAGGTGAGCCGCGAGAACATCCAACGGCGCATCACCATCGAGGGCAACGTGCGCGGCCGAGACCTCCAGGGCTTCGCCGCCGAGGCCCAGGCCGTGGTCGCACGAGAGGTGCCGCTGCCGCCGGGCTACTGGCTCGAGTGGGGTGGCCAGTTCGAGAACCTCCAGTCCGCGACGCGGAGGCTCGCCATCGTGGTGCCGCTCACGCTCTTCCTCATCTTCGTGCTGCTGTACGGGACGTTCGGGGCGGGAAGGCCCGCGGCGCTCATCTTCCTCAACATCCCGTTCGCCGTGACGGGCGGAGTCCTGGCGCTGCTCGTGCGAGGCATGCCGCTGTCCATCTCCGCCGCGGTGGGCTTCATCGCCCTCTTCGGCGTGGCGGTGCTCAACGGACTCGTGCTCGTCAGCTGCATGCGGCAGCTGCGCCAGGAGGGCCGCACCGCGCTCGACGCCGCGCGTGAGGCCGCGCACCTGCGGCTGCGGCCTGTCCTCACCACCGCGCTCGTCGCCAGCCTCGGGTTCATCCCCATGGCGCTCGCGTCCGGGGCGGGCGCCGAGGTGCAGAAGCCCCTGGCCACCGTCGTCATCGGCGGGCTCCTCAGCTCCACGCTGCTGACGCTGCTCGTGCTGCCCACGCTCTACGCCGCGTTGGATCCGGATCGCCGCGAGACCCACTCCGCGTAGCGTCACGCGCGGGGAATTCGGGGAGCGCGCCGCGGGCCCTACCGCTGGCGCGCTCCCCTCTTGCGTCATGGCCCACCCACGCGGTATTTCCTGCGCGCCTTTCGACTTTGCGAATCACTATCAATTTCAACTTCAACACCGGGCTCCCCATGAAGCGCTTCCGTCTCCTGCCCTCGCTGCTGCTGCTGTTGCTCGCGGCCTGCGGCTCGGAGGGCTCCTCGTCGACTCCTGGCATCCCCGCGCCGCCGTACATCGCGGTGCTGTCGTCCGTGTCCGGCACGCTGACGCAGGCCCCCCTCACCGTGACGGGCTACGTGCAGGCGGGCAGTCCGGTGGAGTCCATCGAAGGGCGGCTCGACGAGGGCGAGCCGCTGCCCGTCGAATGGGACAAGGCGGAGGGCCACACGCCGAGCTTCCGCGTGCAGGTGTCGCTCCCGCTTGGGGACAGCACGCTGCGACTGGACGCGGTGGACCAGGCGGGCGGGCACAGCACGCGCACGCTGCGGCTGCATCGCGAGGAGCCGCCCGACACGACGGCGCCCTCCGTCCGGTTGGTGACGCCCGAGCCGGACCAGGCCCTCACGGTGCGCCGGGTGCGAGTGCAGGCCATCGCCACGGATGACCAGGGTGTAGCGCAGGTGTCGTTCACGCTGAATGGCGCCACGGCGCAGCCGGTGACGGGACCCGGCGCGGATGGCGCGCTCACCTTTGATGTGACGCCGCGCCCCGGCGCCAACACCTTGGTGGTGCAGGCCACCGATGCGCGCGGCAACACCGGCACGGCCTCGGTGACGTTCCACTTCGGCAGCCTCACCTCGGCGGGCGGACTGCACACCGGCGTGGTGCGCGCGGGCGCACTCTACACGTGGGGCCGCAACAACAAGGGACAGCTGGGCCTGGGCGCATCGGTGACGGCGGATCAATCCGTGCCGCACGCCGTGCGCACGCTCACCCACGTGGCCGCCATCGCGTTCAACCAGAACCACTCGCTGGCCATCGATGACGCGGGCGCGGTGTGGACATGGGGCGAGAACGCGAACGGGCAGCTCGGACTCGGCGCGCCCCCCGCCGTCGAGGGCGGTACGCGGACGCCGGACGTCACGCCGCGCTCGGAGCCCACGCGGGTCGCGGTGGCGGGCGCGGTGGCGGGCGTGCTCGGCTACCGGCACACCCTGGTGCTGATGGAGGACGGCACCGTGCGCGCGTTCGGCGACAACAGCAACGGCCAGCTCGGAGACGGCACCGTCACGTCGCGCGACTATCCGGTCGCGGTGGTGGGGCTGACGGACGTGGTGAAGCTGGCGGCCGGCTCGCAGCACTCGGTGGCGCTCAAGGCGGACGGCACCGTGTGGACGTGGGGCCGCAACACCTACGGCACGCTGGGGCTCGGCGCCGCGGACGCCATCAACCACCCGACGCCCGAGAAGGTCCCCGGCGTGGAGAACGTGGTGGACATCGCCACGGGCCGAGACCACGTCCTCGCCGTGCACGCGGACGGCACGGTGTCCGCGTGGGGCCTGGACTCCGCGGGGCAGCTCGGCACGGGCGCCATCAGCGTGGAGAAGCAGAGCGCCGTCCCCGTGAAGGTGAAGGACGTGACGGACGCGCGCGCGGTCTACGCCAACGGGTTGTTTGGATTCGTTCGCCGCGCGGACGGCACGCTGCTGGGCTGGGGCCAGAACGGCAACGGGCAGCTCGGGCTGAGCGACACGAAGGACAAGGGCACCGCGACGCCGTCGGCGCCGGGGCTCGGCCGCATCGCCTCGCTGGGGCTGGGCGCCACCCACGTCATCAGCCTGCGCGGCGATGACTCGGTCTACGTCTGGGGCTGGAACTCGAAGGGCTCGCTGGGCCGCACGGACCTGCTGGAGAACTGGTCGTTTCCTGATCCGCTCCAGGTGGTGCTGCCGTGAGCCGCGCCGCCCGGCTCGGGCTACTCGCACTGCTCGCGCTGGGCGGCTGCGGTGAGACGAGGGACACGCGGCCCACGGAGCCACCGCCGACCACCGAGCCGCCCCCCACGCCCGAGCCGCCCGTTCGCCACGACGTGGTGGAGGAGGGCGAGGAGCGGCCCGGGGGTGCCACCAGCGTGGCCGACACGAGCGCGAGCGCCTTCACGCGCCCCGCCGCGAACCTCACGCTGGAGCGCCGCACGGAGTTCCTGGTGGGCGAGGCGCTCTTCGAGGCGGACTGGATGGCCGCGCCCGGTGCCCGCGCGGACCGCGACGGCTTGGGCCCCCTCTTCCACTCCGTCTCGTGCGTCGCATGTCACCTCGGTCATGGTCGCGGCCGCGCACCCGAAGTGGGCGAAGTCGCCGACACGCTGCTGGTGCGCCTGTCGGTGCCCGGACGCGACGCACACGGCGCCCCAGTCCCCGAGCCCACGTACGGAGACCAGCTCCAGCCCCGAGCCGTCGCCGGCGTGCCCGCGGAGGGACAGGTGCGCGCTCGCTGGACCGAGGTGCCCGGCACCTTCGTCGATGGCGCGGCCTACTCGCTGACCCGGCCGGAGTTCGTGCTCGAGGAGCTGGCCCATGGGCCCCTGTCTCCGGACCTGCGCACCTCCGCGCGCGTGGCGCAGCCCATGATTGGACTGGGCCTGCTCGCCGCGGTGAGCGAGGCGGACCTGCTGTCCTGGGCGGACGCGAACGACGCGAATGGCGATGGCATCTCCGGCCGACCGAACCGCGTCTGGAATCGGCGGCTCGGCGCCACGGTGACGGGGCGCTTCGGGTGGAAGGCCAACCAGCCGGACCTGGCGCACCAGAACGCGGGCGCGCTCCTGGGCGACCTCGGGCTGACGTCTCCGTTGCTGCCCACGGAGAACTGCATGCCCGGACAAACCGCGTGTCAGGCCCAACCCTCGGGAGGCGCGCCCGAGGTGAGCGAGCGACAGGCGGCGGCGCTCGACTTCTTCAGTCACACGCTGGCCACGCCGCTGCGCTCGGGCGTGGATGCGCCCAAGGTGCTGCGCGGCAAGGCGCTGTTCCACGAGATGGGCTGCGCGAAGTGTCACCGGCCGTCGTACGTGACGGGGACACTGGAGGGCTACCCCGAGCTGTCGGGCCAACGCATCTGGCCGTACTCGGACCTGCTGCTGCACGACATGGGCGAGGGGCTCGCGGATGGTCGCGAGGACTTCGAGGCCACGGGCCGCGAGTGGCGCACGCCTCCATTGTGGGGCATCGGGCGCACGGGCACGGTCAGCGGCCACACGCGCTTGCTCCACGACGGCCGAGCGCGCTCCCTCACGGAGGCCATCCTCTGGCACGGAGGAGAAGCAGCGCCCGCGCAAGAGCGCTTCCGTGCACTGTCCGACGAGGCCCGCGCCGCGGTGGTCACCTTCCTCGAGTCGCTCTAGTCAGGGAGCGGTCCATCCGCGCACGCGGTACACCCAGCGCCCCGCCAGCTCACGCAAGACCTCCGTGCTCTGGCTGAGCGCCCCCGCGCGAGGCAACCAGCTCATGCGCGACCACGGGGTGTTCGAGGCGCGCACGTCCACCACCAGGGTGTCCGGATGCAAGCCCACCGCGGCGAAACATCCGGCCGCGCGCGGCATGTGCGCGGCGCTCGTCACCAAGAGGAGCGAGTGCCAACCGCGCTCGCGGATGATGCGCGCGGACTCCAAGGCGTTCTCACGGGTGTTGCGGCTGCGCCCCTCGGTGACGATGCGCTCGGGAGCAATGCCCCAGTCCTGGAGCTGCCTCGAGAGCACGTCCGCCTCCACCACCGCCTCCGGTCGCGGATCCAACGAGCCCCCGGACAACAGCACCTGCCGAGCCCGGCCCGCGCGCAGCAGCTCGAAGCCACGCAGCACGCGCTCCACCGCCGCGTTGTACTCGGGCTGCCCGGTGCGCTCGGAGGCCGAGGGGTCCAACCCGCCGCCCAGGACGATGACGGCGTCGTAGACGACCTCCTCGCGCCAGGTGCTCACCGCGCTCGCCTCGGTGGCCCGGGTGAGCCACGCGGACACGGGCTCGGACGAAAAGGCCAGCAGCACCGCGAGCCCCAGCCCCAGCAACGCACGAGCCCCCCGAGGCCAGCGCCGCGCGAGCACCGTGCCCGCCAGCAGCCCCCCGAGCGCCCACGTCAGCGGCGCGAGAAACAGGTCCAGCACCTTCGACAGGAAGAGGAACATCGCCCGACGGTCAGCGCTCTCCCCAGTGGAGCTTCTGCCGGAGGATGGTGAAGTAGGCCACGCGCGGGTTGCGCACCAGGTTCACGCGGTTGGGCGAGCGCACCACCTCGATGCAGTCGCCGCCCTGGAGCGAGTGGCCGGTCTGCCCATCCAGCGTGAGGTAGGTGTCCGCCGTCTCGCTGCGCAAGGTGATGCGGATGACGCGGTCCGCGGGGACGACAATCGAGCGCTGGGTGAGCGCATGCGAGCAGATGGGCGACAGCACCGTGCAGTCCACCGAGGGATGCACGATGGGCCCGCCCGCCGACAGCGAGTACGCGGTGGAGCCCGTGGGCGTGGCGAGGATGACGCCGTCCGCCTTGTACGTCGTGATGGGCACCCCATCGATGGACGTCTCGTGGTCCGCGATGCGCGCCAGCGCGCCCTTGTTGATGACGATGTCGTTGAGCACCTCGTCCTCGACGAGCACCTTGCCGTCGCGAAGCAGCCGGCACGCCAGCTTCATGCGCGAGTCCGACTGGAAGCGGCCCTCCAAGACCTCCGACAGCGAGGAGAACAGCTCCTCGACGGGAATCTCGGTCATGAAGCCCAGGCTGCCCAGGTTGACGCCGAGGATGGGGACGGCTCGCCCCGAGAGCATCCGCGCCGCGTAGATGAGCGTGCCATCTCCACCGAGCACCACCACCAGGTCCGAGCGGGTGGCCAGCTCCCGATCCGTCACCCGCGGCCACCCCAGCGTCTGCGCCAGGGTCCGGTCCGCCAGGACGGTCAGGTGGGGGTAGCGCTCGCGGATCTGCACCGCCAGGGCCACGGCCTCGGGTTTGTCCCTCTTCGCGACGATTGCCAGGGTCTGCACGCGGACACCTTTCTAATCCAGGCGGCTGGCCGGGCGCTCACCGGAAATGCGGGCTGCCCTCCCCCGGACATCTGGCGGCGTACGAACCGGGGATTTTCCCGGCCGGGACGCTAGGGTGGAGGCTCGACATGGACCTCTTCGAACACGCGGGCCTCAAGGAGCAGGCCGCCCAGGCCCCACTCGCCGAGCGCATGCGGCCCACCACCCTGGCCGAGTTCCTGGGCCAGGAGCACCTCACGGGCGAGGGGCGCTTCCTGCGCCGGGCGCTGGAGCAGGACCGCGTGCCCAGCCTCATCCTCTGGGGCCCCCCGGGGACGGGAAAGACGACGCTCGCGCAGCTCGTGGCCCGCAGCACGGGCGCCGCGTTCGAGGCGCTGTCCGCCGTGCTCGCGGGCGTGAAGGACATCCGCGAGACGGTGGCGCGCGCGCAAGAGCGCTGGAAGATGAACCGGCAGCGCACCTTCCTGTTCATCGACGAGATCCACCGCTTCAACAAGGCCCAACAGGACGCGCTCCTGCCCCATGTGGAGAAGGGCACGGTGACGCTCATCGGCGCCACCACGGAGAACCCCTCGTTCGAGGTGAACGCCGCGCTCCTGTCCCGCGCCCGCGTCGTCACGCTGCGCGGGCTGGAGGAAGAGGAGCTGGTGGCGCTGCTGCGCCGCGCGGTGGCGGACCCACGAGGGCTCGCGGGCAAGGTGCAGGTGGATGACGAGGCGCTGGCCTTCATCGCGGAGGCCGCGGGCGGAGATGCGCGCAAGGCCCTCACGGCGCTGGAGGTGGCCGCGGCCTACGGGGGCGCGCAGGTGGACCGCAAGGCCGCCGAGGAGTCGCTCCAGCAGAAGATGCTGCTCTACGACAAGGGCGGCGAGGAGCACTACAACGTCGTCAGCGCCTTCATCAAATCCATGCGCGGCAGCGACGTGGACGCGGCGCTCTACTGGATGACGCGCATGCTGGAGGCGGGCGAGGACCCCGTCTTCATCTTCCGCCGCATGGTCATCTTCGCGTCGGAGGACGTGGGCAACGCGGACCCTCGCGCCCTGAGCGTGGCGGTGGATGCCTTGCGCGCCTTCCAGCTGATGGGACTGCCCGAGGGCACCCTGCCCCTCACCCAGGCCGTCACGTACCTGGCGCTGGCGCCCAAGTCGAACGCGGTGATTACCGCCTACGCCGCGGCGCGCGCCGCCGTCACGCAGGAGGGCGCGCTGCCCGTGCCCATGCACCTGCGCAACGCGCCCACCAAGCTGATGAAGTCGCTGGGCTACGGCGGCGGCTACAAGTACCCCCACAACTTCGAGGGCAACTACGTCCCCGAGGACTATCTGCCCGAGGCCCTGCGCTCGCGGCACTTCTACAACCCCTCGCAGAACGGCTTCGAGCGGGAGCTGTCCGAGCGCTACGAGGACATCCAGCGCCAGCTCGCCGCCCGCCGGGTGGCGGAGAGCGAGCCGGGCGAGGACGGGTGACCCACGGGTGCTACGACGCCGCCTCCAGCGCGGTGTCGTCGCTGCCCTCGGGCCCCTTGGGGCGCGGCTTCATGGAGCGGCCCGCCACCTCGTACTGCTTGAGCAGGCGACGGAAGTTGGAGCGGTCCACCCCGGCCGCGCGCGCGGCGCTGGACACGTTGTGGTTGTTCTTCTCCAGGAGCGCGGAGAGGTAGCGCCGCTCGAAGGCGCGCATGGCCAGCCGCTTGGCCTGCGCATACGGCAGGTGGGCCAGGCTGAACACCTCCACCGCCGAGTCCGCCTGCGGCGCCGCCTGGAAGCCGGGCGGCAGGTCCTCCACGTCGATGAAGTCGTTGGCCGTGAGCACCACCGCGCGCTCGATGACGTTCTCCAGCTCTCGCACGTTGCCCGTCCACCGGTTGCAGGTGAGGGCCTCCATGGCGCGCGGGCTGATGCCGGTGACCTTCTTGTCCGCCTTGGCCGTGTAGAGCTTGAGGAAGTGGTGCGCGAGCAGCGGCACGTCCTCGGGGCGGTCTCGCAGGGGCGGCAGGTCGATGGTGATGACGTTGAGCCGGTAGAACAGGTCCTCGCGGAACTTGCCCTGCTCCTTGGCGCGCGACAGGTCCACGTGCGTGGCGGCGATGACGCGCACGTCCACCTTCACGGGCTCGTTGGCGCCCACGCGCTTGACTTCGCCTTCTTGCAACACGCGCAACAATCGCACCTGGGTGGCGGGAGGCACGTCGCCAATTTCGTCCAGGAAGATGGTGCCGCCGTCGGCCGCCTCGAAGAGGCCCTTCTTGTTGCCGGTGGCGCCCGTGAAGCTGCCCTTCACGTGGCCGAACAGCTCGCTCTCCAGCAGCGTCTCGGTGAGGGCCGAACAGTTCACCGCGACGAACGGCTTGTCGCGCCGAGCGCTGCGGTAGTGGATGGCGCGCGCCACCAGCTCCTTGCCGGTGCCGCTCTCACCTTGGATGAGCACCGTGGCCGTGGAGTGGCTCACCGTCTCCACCAGCTTGAACACGGCGCGCATCTGCGACGACTGGCCGATGAGGTCCTCGAACTGGCTGCGCACCGTGAGGGCCTCTTCCAGCGCGCGCGTGCGGTCCTTGAGCGCCTTGCGCTCGGCCGCCTTGGCCACCGTGAGGCTCACCTCGTCGATGTTCTCGAAGGGCTTGGTGAGGTAGTCGTACGCCCCGGCCTTCACGGCCTCCACCGCGGTCTCCACCGTGGCGAAGGCGGTCATCATGATGACCTCCACGTCCGGGCGGTCCGCCTTGATGGCGCGCAAGAGGTCCATGCCGGACAGGTGCGGCATCTTGATGTCGAGCACCACCACGTCGATGGTGGGGTCCTTGGCGGCCGTCAGGCCCTCCACTGCGTCATCGATGGCCACCACGGGATGGCCCTCGCGCTGGAGAATCTGCGTGACGGCCTTGAGGACGACGGAGTCGTCATCCACCACGAGGACTTTGGCGCGCTTGATTTGGGTCACGGCAACCTCTCGAGCTGCAGGGGAATGGGCAGGAAGACGGTGAAGCGAGAACCCGAGCCGGGGTGGGTATCCACGTGGAAGCTCCCCCCGTGGTCCTGGACGATGCGGTAGGCGATGGACAGGCCCAGGCCCGTGCCCTCGCCGGGAGGCTTGGTGGTGAAGGACGGCTCGAAGATGCGCGGCAGGTAGCGCTCCTCGATTCCCGTGCCGGTGTCCGACACCGCGAAGAAGCACCGGTCGCCGTCGCGCCCCGTCTCCAGCGTCAGCTTCCCCTCGGGCGTCGGCAGCGCCTGCAAGCCGTTCTGCAGCAGGTTGAGCACCACCTGCGCGAGCTGGCCGGGGTCGCCGTACACCTTGGGCAGCCCCTCCATCAGCCCCAGGGACAGCTCCACCTTGGGCGTGGACTTGAGCTGCGCGCGGAAGAGCACCGCCGCGTCCTCCACGCACTTGGACACGTCGAACAGGCGGCGGTCCTCCACGCGGCTGTGGCGGCTGAACTTCAGCAGGCTCTCCACGATGCGCTTGCAGCGCAGCGCGCTCTCCTCGATGAGGCTGAGCGACTCGAGGTCCGAGTCACCGCGGCCCGCGTCGCGCGACATGAGCTGCGCGAAGGCGAGGATGCCGCCCAGCGGGTTGTTGATTTCGTGCGCCACGCCGCCCGCCAACTGCCCCACCGCCGCCATCTTCTCGGTCTCGATGAGCCGGCGGGTGATGGCCTGCTCCTCGGTGACGTCGCGGTACGTGCACACCGCGCGGTCGTCGCCCGCGAACGGATAGGCGGCCACCACGTAGGTGCGCCCCGCCTGCTGCACCTCGCCGCGCGCGCCCTTGCCGCTCTCCATGGCCGCGGGCAGCGGACAGCCCACGCACGGCTCATCGCGGCCGAAGAGGTAGCGGTGACAGGGCGTATCCGAGGGAACCTCCTCGATGGACCGGTGCGCCACCTGCGCATAGGAGACGTTGGCGCGGCGCACGGCGAAGTCACGCGTGCGCACCACCGCGAGCGGCGTCTCCATGCAGTCGAACGACAGCTCCCACTCGCGCTTGGCCAGGCTGAGCATGCGCGTGCGCTGCGCGACGCGCTCTTCCAGGTCCGCGTTGAGGCGCTTGAGCTCCGCGTTCTGCTCCTGCGTCACGCGGTACAGCCGCTCGTTCTCCGCCTGGAGCGCGTACTGCTCGAACGCGCTCTTCACCGTGAGCACCAGGTGGCTGTCGTTCCACGGCTTGGAGATGAAGCGGAAGATCTCGGAGCGGTTGATGGCCTCTTCGATGGCCTGCTGATCCGCCTGTCCCGTGAGCATGATGCGCTGGGCGCGCGGCTCCTGCTGCTTCACCCGGGTGAGGAACTCCACCCCGTTCATCCCCGGCATCCGGAAGTCCGAGATGACGACCTCCGGGTGGAACCGCTCGAGCAACCGCAGCCCCTGCTCCGCGTCTGTCGCCGTCTCGATGTCCCAGTCACCGCGACGCAGCACGCGGCGGATGGACTTGAGGATGTTCTCCTCGTCGTCCACGAGCAGCAGTCTCCCGCGAGGGACTGCTTCCTGTGCGTGCACCTGTGCCACCTGAGGCCCCATGGACTTTCCGACGTCTGACTTTTGCAATGACCCTGCCAACCCGGGAAGCACGCGAAGTCCCCGGAATCACACCCGTTTTTCAGGGTGTGACAATTAGCGGCAGGGTCAATCCAAACCCACCCGGCACAGATGGGTCAAATCAGACACAGGGTTTTTGACCCAGGTCAGCTGCTCTGCGAGGTGGGGGGCGCGAAAAGGGAGAGCTGGGGGTGCAAGCAGATACGGTCGCGGCCCTCGCGCTTGGCTCGGTAGAGGGCTTCGTCGGAGGTGAGCAGGAGCTGCTCGGGGGACAGGACGGTGCGGTGGGGGAAGCCCGAGACGCCCAGGGACGCGGTCACCCGGAGGGTTCGCTCGGGCCCGAGCAGGAGCTCACCCAGCTCCTGGCGGACCCGCTCCGCCACGGTGAGGGCGCCTGTCACGTGCGTGCGGGGCAGCAGCACGGCGAACTCCTCGCCCCCATAGCGGGCCACGAGGTCCGTCTCGCGCACGCTCCGCTGAAGGGCGGCGGCCACCTCGCGCAGCACGTCGTCGCCGGTGCCGTGGCCGTAGCGGTCGTTCACCGCCTTGAAGTGGTCCAGGTCCAGGAGGATGAGCGACAGCGCGTCGTCATAGCGCTGCGCCCGTCGGAACTCCTCTCTCACCCGCTCCTGGAAATAGCGGTGGTTGTGCACCTGGGTCAGCCCATCCGTCACCGACAGATGTCTGAGCTCCCCCACCTGCACGGCCAGGGCCTCCAACCGTGCGTGCGCATGCAGGCCCCGCAGCAGCCGAGCGAGCAGCTCGTCCTCATCCCATGGGGTCAGGACGACCTCAGCCCCTTTGTGGAGGGCCGCCAGCCAGGCGGCGCGGGCCTCGGCGGGCGCGAGCACGAACACGGGCGGCGTCCGCTCCGCCTCCGCGGCGCCCAACCTGTCGAGCAGGGCCACGCCGGCCGCGGGGTCGCTCGTGCTCAGGCACAGCACCACGCCATCCACTTCGCGCGCCAGACGAAGGACCTCGGGGCCCGTGCGCGCCACGCGCAACGCGAAGTCCTCGGGGCCCAGCGCGCGCGCCAGCTTGGGGAGTACGGCCTGGGAATCGTCGACCACCAGCAAGGAGTAGGGCCTGGATTTCACAGTGTCACCGTAAAATGGTGATTCCATGGTAGCACGAGTGTTGAATGGAGAGCGAGTCCCGGTTTGCGTTCCTCGGGAAGCCTCTGCTAGCGAGCGCCGTTCAGAGCCGCACACACGCCGCGAGGTCTCCCTGGTGGGCAAGTACCCGAGCATCAGCCTCTTCTTTCCCGCGTGGAATGAAGAGGATTACGTCGAGCGAGCCGTTGAACGCGCCCTGGAGGCGCTGGCCCGGCTGACCGACGACTACGAAGTCATCATCGTCAACGACGCATCCACGGACCGGACGCAGGAGATCTGCGACGCGTTGGCCGCGAAGCATCCGCAGGTCCGCGTCATCACGCATCCGGAGAACCTGAAGCTGGGTGGCGCGATGCGCACCGGCTTCTCGTCGTCGACGAAGGACATCATCGCCTACTCCGACATCGACCTGCCGTGGGACATGCGCGAGTTGGAGCGCGCGCTGCATCTCATGGAGTACCTGGAGGCGGACATGATCTGCGCCTTCCGGTTCGACCGCACGAGCGAGGGTCCCAAGCGGATCATCTACTCGTTCGTCTACAACATGCTCATCCGCTCCTTGTTCGACATCCAGATCAAGGACGTGAACTTCAGCTTCAAGGTGATGCACCGGCGCGTGCTGGAGTCCATCGAGCTCAAGAGCCAGGGCTCGTTCATCGACGCCGAGCTGGTGGTGAAGGCCATCCGCAAGGGCTTCCGCGTGTTCCAGATGGGCGTGGACTACTTCCCGCGCACGCGTGGCATCTCCACGCTCGCCTCGCCCTCCGTCATCGTGAAGATGGTGAAGGAGCTGGTGCGGCTGTACCCGGAGACCCGCACCCCGACGGCGCCGCAGCAGCCGGTGCGCCTGCCGCCGACGGTGGCCGCCCTGCGCACGCCGCCCGCCCCGGGCCGGGCCGCGCGCGGCTAAGCCGGTCCGCCCATGGCCCGCACCCGGCTCATCGTCAACGCGGATGACCTCGGCCTGCATCCCTCTTTGGACGCAGGCATCCTGAAGGCGCACCGCGAAGGCATCGTCACGAGCGCCACGCTCCTGTCCACCGGGCCCACCGCGCCCGAGGCTGCGCGGCGCGCCCGCGAGCAGGGGCTGGCGGTGGGCGTGCATCTGGCGCTGTCCACGCGCCTGCCCTCGGCCGCCTCCGACGTTCCCACCGTGGCGCCTGACGGACGGCTGCGGCAGAGCTGGGCCGCGTTCGCGCGCGCCTGGCTCACCGGTCAGGTTCAGCGCGAGGAGTTGGAGCGCGAGCTGTCCGCCCAGGTGTCTCGGGCCCGCGCGTTGGGCGTGGACGTGGACCACCTGGATGGGCATCAACACCTGCACGTGCTGCCCGGCGTGCGCGCCATCGTCGAGGCGTTGGCGGAGCGCGAGCGGCTGCCGCTGCGGTGGCCCGACGCCCTGCCCCGACTCGGCTGGCTGCGCGCGCCCGGTCCGGCGCTGAAGACCACCGTGCTCGCGGTGCTCGCGCGCACGGCGCCCCTGGCCTCGCCGAACCTGCGCCGGGTGAGCGCGGGCGGCGTGTTCGAGGCGGGCCGGCTGGATGAGCCCGCGCTCCTCGCGGTGCTGGACTCGCTCCCGGCCGGAGACTTCGAGCTGGGATGTCACCCCGGCGACGGCACGCCGCACGTGCCAGAGGACCCGGTGTGGACGTACGGCTGGGAGGCGGAGCTGGCCGCGCTCACCAGCCCCCGCGTGCGCGAGCGGCTGCGGGAGCGCGACGTCGCGCTCAGCACCTACCGCGCGCTCACGTGACGTAGGCCCCGGCGCCGAACGCCCCCGCGAGCACCACCATCAACGCCGCGCTGAACACGAGCACGGCGCGGTGCACGCGCGGGCGCTCGCGCAGGAGCATGGCCAGCGTGAGGAACAGCGGGAAGGCCGCGAGCAGGTAGCGCCCCATGCTCATGAAGTCCTTGGTGGCCATCGCGGGCATCCCCACGATGGCCAGCGTGTAGAGGCCATAGCCCCAGCCCAGACGCTTGTACGTGGGCCACACCAGCGCGAGCGCGCCGACCGTCACGAGCGCGTGCCCCGTCAGGCGCCAGAACACCGGCAGGCGCATGTGCCAGCCGAAGCCCTGGAACCACCGCAGCTTCAGCCACGTGCGCCAACCCGGCTGCTGATCCCACCCCGGCGAGCCCTGCACCTTCACGAAGGCGAAGGGCTCACCGAACGCGCGCCACTGATAGAGCACGTACAGGATGAAGCCCGTGGCGGCGAGCACCGGGAGCAGGTCCCACAGGCTCCACTTCAGTCCCCGCTCGCGCTTCCACTCCAGCCGTCGCGCCAGCAAGCCCAGCACGAGCGCGGGCGCCACGGGACGGGCCGCGGTGGCCACCGCGCCCAGGAGCACCGCGGGCACCAGATGCCCACGCTCCAGCATCAGGAACGCACTCACCACCAACAGGAGGAACAGCGCGTCCGAGTACATGGCCCCGTAGAGGAAGAAGGCCAGCGGGTACAGCGCCAGGACGAGTCCCGCGTCGCGCGCCACCTCCTCGTCCGCGCGCGTGCGCGCCCACCGCGAGAAGACGAACAGCGCCGAGATGCCGCACGTCATCCCAATCAGCACGCCCGACAGGTTCGTGTTCAGCCCGAGCCCACTGACGACGCGCACCGCCAACGGATACGCGGGAAAGAACGCCACCGGGCTCTGCTGGCCGGGCGTATAGCTGTAGCCCACCGTCGCGATGTGCGCGTACCAGCCCGCGTCCCAGCGCACCCACCCCTTGAAGAGCGCGGAGCCAAACCAGTCCTGCGGTGGCAGCGGCGTCAGTTGCCACGCCATCGCCGCCAGCGTGGCGGTGGCGGTACAGAGGAGGAGGGCACCAAGCCCGGTGAGCAACACGGTACGGGAGGCGGAGCGTTCCATGGGCAGGTCTGCCCTTGGTCCACTTCCGCCCCGCCGTCAAGCCACCGCCCCTCGGTCGCGAGGGAAAGCCCTCGCGACGGGGGGCATCATCTCAGCCGCCGTGGAACGACTTGCCAGCGCGGACCTGCTCGATGAGGAACGGCGCGGGCGTGAAGCGCTCGCCGAACTTGTCCTGGTAGTGCTCCAGCTTGCGCAGGAGTTGGGCGGGACCCAGGCTGTCCGCGTACCGGAACGGACCGCCGAGGAACGGCGGGAAGCCCAGGCCGAAGATGGCCCCGACGTCACCATCGCGCGGGCTGCGCAGGATGTTCTCGCCCAGGCAACGGATGGCCTCGTTCACCATCTGGAGGGCGCACCGCTCGGCCATCTCCGCGCGCTCCATGGGCTTGCGGTCCTTGCCATGGGGCAGGAGCGCGTAGACGGTGGGGTCCACGTCCTTCTTCTTGCCGTTCTCGTAGAGGTAGAAGCCCTTCTGCGTCTTGCGGCCCAGTCGGCCATCGGCCACCACGCCGTCGAGCGCCTTGGGCGCCGCCATCCGCTTGCCGAAGGCGCCCTCCATGATGGGCCCCACCTTGTGGGCCACGTCGATGCCCACCTCGTCGAGCAAGGTAATCGGGCCCACCGGGAAGCCGAACTCCACCAGCGCCTTGTCCAGCGCGGTGATGTCCGCGCCATCCGCCAGCAGGTACGCGGCCTCGTTCATGTACGGCGCGAGGATGCGCGACGTGTAGAAGCCGGGCCCGTCATTGACGACGATGACCGTCTTGCCCTGCTTGCGCCCCACCTCCACGCAGGTGGCGGTGACCCACTCGGCGGTGCCGGGGTGGGTGATGATCTCCAGCAGCGGCATCTTGTGGACCGGGCTGAAGTAATGCATCCCGATGACCTGCGCGGGCCGCTTGCTGCCCTTGGCCAGCTCGGAGATGGGGAGGCTGGACGTGTTGGACGCGAAGATGCAGTCCTCGCGCGTGACGGCCTCCACCTCGGCGATGATGCGGTGCTTGAGCTTCAGGTCCTCGAACACCGCCTCGATGACGAGGTCCGCGGTCTTGAAGCCGCTGTAGTCGGTCCCCGCGGTGACCATCGCCATCTTGGCGACCGCCTCGCGCGAGGTGAGCGAGCGCCGCTTCACGCGCTCGTCCAGCACGCTCTGCACCTGCTTGAGCGCGCGGCCCGCGCCCGCGTCGTCCTTGTCCTTCTCGCGCACGTGCACGCCCTGGAGCGCCGAGGACACATAGGCGATGCCGCCGCCCATGAGCCCGCCGCCCAGCACGCCCACCTTCTTGACCTCGCGCGCCTTCACGCTCGGGTTCGCGGTGCCGTTCTCCTTCTTCAGCGCCGTGGTGGCGAAGAAGATCTCCACCAGCCGCCGCGAGACATCCGACACCACCAGCTCGCCAAATGCCTTGGCCTCGGCCTCCAGGCCCGCGGCGCGCCCGGACTCCAGGCCCGCGCGGATGACCTGCAGCGCCTTCTCCGGCGCGGGGTACTTGCCGCGCGTCTTCTTCAGGAGCTGCTTGCGCGCCTGGTCGAACAGGACCTTGCGGCCCAGCGGGTTGTCCTCGAGCGCGACCTCCGTCCACAGGTCCTTGCTCGCCAGGCCCTTGAGGAAGCCCGCCAGCCCCTTCGCCTTGCCACTCGAGGCCACGGCCTTGAGGCCCTGACCGTGCGCGCGCGTCACCTTCAGCGTCCCCGCCGCCAGCTCCCCGGCGCGCTGGAGCGCGAGCGAGCGGAGCAGCGGCACGGGCACCACTTCATCCACCAGCCCCAGCTTCTTCGCCTTGGCCGGCTTGACGTTCTTCCCGGTGAGGATGAGGTCCAGCGCCTGCTGCGCGCCGATGAGCGCCGGCAAACGCTGCGTGCCGCCCGCGCCCGGAATCAGGCCGAGCTGCACCTCGGGCAGACCCAGCGTCGTCTTGGGGCTGTCGGTCGCGATGCGGTAGTCGCACGCGAGCGCCCACTCCAGGCCGCCGCCCAGGCAGGAGCCGTGGATGGCCGCCACCACCGGCTTGGGGAAGGCATCGAGTTGCTCGAAGCCCTGCTGCCCGTTGCGGCTGATGGCGGTGGCCTCCTCCGCGGACCGGAGCGTCTGGAGGAAGTCGATCTTCGCGCCAGCGACGAAGTTGTCCTTCTTGCCGGAGATGAACACGACGGCCTTCACGGCCGTGTCACCCTCCGCGTGGCGCATCAGCGCGGTGAAGGCCTCGCCCGTCTCGGGGGACAGCGTGTTGACCGCCGAGTCCGGCAGGTCGAACGTGATGACCGCGACGCCGCCCTCGACCTCGTACCGGAAGCCCTGCTTCGCCTCGACCTCGTCAAGCTTGATGGCCATCACGCACGCTCCAGAATGACCGCGGCGCCCAGGCCGCCAGCGGCGCAGACAGTGCACATCACCGTGTTCTTGTTCCGACGCTTCAGCTCGTTGAGGGCCTGCGTGACGATGCGCGCCCCCGTGGCGCCGAAGGGGTGGCCAATCGCGATGGAGCCTCCCGTCACGTTCAGCCGCTCGCGGTCCACCTCGCCCACCGGCGCGCTCCAGCCCGCCTTCTTCGCGAAGGACTTGGAGGCCAGGGCCTGGAGGTTGCTCGCCACCTGCGCGGAGAACGCCTCGTGCATCTCCACGAGGTCGATGTCCGCCAGCGTCAGCCCCGCGCGCTTGAGCGCCACGGGCACCGCGTAGGCCGGACCCTGGAGCAGTTGGTCTCCTGGGTCCGTGGCCGCGTAGGCATGCGCGCGCAGGAAGCCGAGCGGCTCATAGCCGAGCTGCCGGGCCTTCTCCTCGGTCATCAAGAGCAGCGCCGCGGCGCCATCCGTGAGCGGCGAGGCATTGCCCGCGGTAACCGAGCCGTACTTGCGGTCGAACACCGGCTTGAGCTGGGCGAGCGCCTCCAGCGTGGTGTCCTCGCGGATGATGTTGTCCTTGGCCACCACCTGCTCGTACTTGGGTGGCACCACCACGTGCATGACCTCGTTGTCGAAGCGGCCGTCCTTCCACGCCCGGGCCGCGTTCTGGTGCGAGTTGAACGCGATGCGGTCCTGCTCCTCGCGGGAGATGCCGTTCTCCTTGGCCATCTTCTCCGCGCTCTCGCCCATCGTCTGGCCCGTGGAGAACTCGGCGATGGCGGGAGGCACCGGCAACAGGTCCTTGCCCTTGAGCTTCTGGAAGGGGCGCAGCTTCTCCGGCAGCGTGCGCCCCTTCGAGGACGCCACGAGCGCGTGCGCCAGGGGACGGCTGGTGAAGATGGGCGCGTCCGACATGGACTCGGTGCCGCCCGCGATGATGACGTCCGCCTCGCCCACCGCGATGGCGTTGGCCGCCGTCGTCATGGCCTGGATGGACGTGGCGCAGGCGCGCGCCACCGTGAAGGCCTCAATGTGGCGCGGCAGCCCCGAGGCCAGCACCACCTCGCGCGCGATGGAGGGGGCGGTCAGCGTGGGGATGACCTGCCCGAACACCACCTGGTTGATTTCGTTCGGGTCGAGATCGGCCCGCTGGACCAACTCCTGGACCACCATGCGGCCCAGGTCCAGCGCCGTCAGCCCCGAGAAGACAGTGCCCGCCTTCACGAACGGCGTCCGCAAGCCGCGGACGATGGCCACCCGGCGGTGGCCGTTGCGCTTCTCGCTTGCCATGTGCCTCACCCTCCTACGTCGAGTGAAGCGCATCTAACGAGCGCTGATGCGCCGCGTCAACCCTGGATTGATTCTTGAGTCAACCGGCAGGCCCCTGGGCCTACGGCTTCGCGGACGCCTGGCGGAGCGCCGCGCCGTGGCGGTGCACGGCCTCCACGAGGAACTTCGCGGCCTCGGGGTCGGTCGGGGGGAGGATGCCGTGGCCGAGGTTGAAGATGTGCCCGGTGGGGCCGGCGCGGTGGAGGATGTCGAGCACGCGGCCCTCCAGCTCCTCGCGCGGCAGGAAGAGGTGGAGTGGATCCAGGTTGCCCTGCACGGCCACGTCGGGCCCGAGCACGCGGCGGCCCTCGTCGAGCGGGACGCGCCAGTCCAGGCCGATGACGTCCGCGCCCGTGCGCTTGAGGAGCGGCAGGTGCGGCGTCATGCCGGTGCCGAAGACGATGACGGGGACGCCGGTGGCCTTCAACTCGGAGACCATGCGCGTGAGGTACGGGAGGCTGAACCGCTCGAAGTCCCAGAGGGACAGCTCGCCGCCCCATGAGTCGAAGATTTGAACGACCTTCGCGCCGGCCTCCACCTGCATCTTGAGGTACGGGATGAGGGTGTCGGTCAGCTTCTGGAAGAGGCGATGCGCCAGCGCGGGCTGCTCGAACATGAGGCGCTTGATGAGGATGTAGCTCTTCGAGCCGCCCCCCTCCACCATGTACGCGGCGAGCGTGAAGGGCGCGCCCGCGAAGCCGATGACGGGCACCGAGTCGTTGAGCGCACGGCGCGTGCGCCGGATGGCCTCGGCGACGAAGCCGGTGCCCTCGACAGGGTCGGGCACGCCCAGCCGGTCGATGTCCGCCGCGGTCCGGACCGGGTTGGGGAAGTGCGGCCCCTTGTCCCCCAGCTCCAGGTGGATGCCCATGGCCTCCACGGGGATGAGGATGTCCGAGAAGATGATGGCCGCATCCACGCCCAGGCGCGTCACGGGCTGGACCGTCACCTCGGCCGCCAGGTCAGGGTTCTTGCAGAGGTCGAGGAAGGCGATGTTGCCGCGAATGGCCCGGTACTCGGGCAGGTAGCGGCCGGCCTGGCGCATCAGCCACACCGGGGTGGTGTCGGTCGGCTGGCGGCGCGCGGCCCTCAGGAGTCTGTCGTTCACGTCGTGTCCCTGCTGCGATGGGGCCCTGTCTCAAAAGGGGGCCCGGAAGGAGGCTGCCAGAAGAAGCCCGGAGCGGCGTCCTGGGGAGGTCCCCCTCCGAGACGCGGCACCGAAGCACTGAACCGAGACTGCCCTACGTCCGAGCGCGGCACGTCACCCGCTCGGTCCCCCGCATTCACGGGCGGGTCATACTGGAGCGAGGGGCATCCGTCATGTCCGGCGCGAGGCCACGCGGACGATGAGTGCATACCCATGAGGCCGTGAGTGTGATCGCGCGAGGGAGGGTTCGGAGCTGGAGCAGGGGGCGGAGAGTGCGGACGAAAATTGATGCGAAGGGCCCGCAAACAGGTGCTTGACAGTGTGGGGCAGCGCCTATAAAAGCCCACCTCGTTGCAGCGCGGCGGACCGCCGAGGGCGGATAGCTCAGCGGTAGAGCGTCGCCCTTACAAGGCGAGGGTCACAGGTTCAATCCCTGTTCCGCCCACATGGTTATGGGGAGTTAGTTCAGTTGGTTAGAACGCCGGCCTGTCACGCCGGAGGCCACGGGTTCAAGTCCCGTACTCCTCGCCACTCAGACCCCAGCAAGTCTTCGGACTTGCTGGGGTTTTGTTTTTCTGGCGCCGACTGTAACTCGACTGTCACGGACCCCATCGTCCCCTCCTCTGGGGACGGCAGGCTGAGCTGCAGCTTCGCCACCTCTCGGCAGAGGGCCTCCCACGGAAGCGTGGTGTAGGCGGCCATCCCCCCGGGCCGACGCCATGGGTCACCCAAGACACCATTCCCGAGAACATCGTCCGCGGCAGGCTGCACACGTGCCGCAGAGACCGCTGCGCCCAGTCCGAAGAGGACATCACCTTGGCCATGGCCTCCCAGACGTACCGATACCGCACATCCGCCAGCGCCATCGACGTGCCGGCCGGCGTCCATAGCTGCTGGAGTACCTAGGCGAGCCGAGCGGCATCGTCGCGCGCACTCGGGAGCCTCTGCTCACGCCGCCGCCCGACGTGCCGCCACTCGTTGAGCAGAAGCTCCTCCTCAAGTGGGGCGACCTCAACCTCTGGGCCGACTCCACGTGGTCAACGGACGAGGGCGTGGACCTGAACACCGAGCCCAGTGGGCCGCCCATGCCCGGCGAGCTCGCACAGGTGGTGGAGCAGGTCCGAGACGAGCTCTCCGTCTACCGATACGAGACACAGTGGATGCACGGCGACGTGCGCCCCGTGCCCGCGCCGAAGGGCCGGGGGGACCTCTCGCTGGACACACTGCGAGCGTTGCGCGCCGCGCTCGGCATCGTGGCGAGCGCGGGGGAGGGCCAGAGCCATGGCGGCCCCCTGTGCGACGCGCGGCACGCCGGGCGAGTCGTGCCCCGACTGCCTGGGAGATGGGCCCGCGCGCCACCGGAGCGGCATCCCCCTGCCCCACGACACGGAGCTGCTCGAGTTGGTCCAGGCCCAGCACCCCAGGGCGGCGTGCAATCCCTGACGCCGTGCATGTGTGGCGACGACCTGGGCGGCCCTGCGCTCACGTGCCGCGGCTCCGCGCCCCTCGCGCCGCAGAGAGAACGACCCAACCAACAGGAGGAACTGGCCCGTGGGTGACACCAACCTCGCGTGGGCGGACGCAGTCTGGAACGTGACGAAGGGATGTAGCCGCAAGTCTCCCGGGTGTGGAGGCGGGACACCTGGGCCGTTCAAGGGCGGCTACGCCGCGAATCCAAAGTCGCTGGCCCACTGAGCCCTCAGGACTTTCGCGAGGCTCTCACGCTGCCTTGCCCCGGAACGACGCAGGGTGTCCTGCGCGGAGATCCAGAACGGATCGAGCCGTCTTGGATCCTCGCGCACTACCTCGACGAGCGCCTCGATGAAGTTCCGAACACGCTCCGGCTCCAGTCTCGCGGAGTGGGGCACTGCATCCCACTCTCGTTCCACCACGGAGCTGATGCCGCCGTCTTCATAGGTGACGACCCGGAACGTGATGACGAGCGCAGCGTCTGGGCCCTGCTGCGTGACCACCCAGTGGAGAGACGTGGAGTCCGTCCCGAGCGTTGGCAGGCCCTCGAGCCAGTCCTGCAGAGCCTTGGCTGAGAGTTCCTTGCCGGGAAGGAGGGGCTCATCGACAGTCTCTTCAGGCAAGAGATCGAGCGCCCTCAGGTCGGGCGTGCCCGTCTGCGAAAAGACAACGGAGCAGAGCCGTTTGCCGTCGTCCCCAACACAAGTCGAGAACGCGTCCAGCCGACGTGCCTCCAGGTCGAAGACGTAGATGTAGGCCACCCTCTCGGTCTCGTCCGGGGCGACTCGCGGGCCGGCATTCCCCTCCGAGATGCGGTCGCCCTCCGGTGCGCCAGGTCCTGGCATGCAGTGCGACCAGCCCCAGGGGGCCCCATCGATGAGCTGGCGCACCACGGATTGCATATCACCTTGCGCGCGCTGAACGCGGGACATGAGGTGTTGCCCGAGCCCAGACGGATAGCCATCCCAGTGCTGATAGACCCCACGCCAGGGGCGTTCGGAGACGTGCTCGGGGACCCCCGAGCCCGACGTGTACACAGCGATTGCGCCTGGAGTCGACATAGGACCGCAAGTGTAGCGCTCAAGGGCGCCAGGCTGCTGAAGAAGCGCGAACTCCGAGGAGAACACATGCATCGCAGCCCGCTGCTCCCCTGTGTGGCGCTGTGGCTGTAGTTGACTCCGCCCGGAGCGCAAGCCCAGCCTGCGCCCGCGGGCTCCGTATTGGAGCTGGAGGAGCAGCTCATCCCTGAGAACATCCAGTCTCTCGAGATGCAGGGGGCTACCTGCCCGCGCAGGACAGGCCCACCCAGACCTGACGCGCACAGCGCGAATCCGATCGGCCCCCGAGGAGCAAGGAGCCGGAGCATCAAGTACGGTACGACTGCCTAAAAGAGGGCTACCATAGACAAGCAGACCAAGCTCATCGCCAAGCTCATTACCCTCGACCTCATTGTCATCGAGAGGTGATTGCATACATTTCCTCCAGCCCAACATACAAAGAGCAGCAGTACGAAGCGCAGAAGTACGAAGTGACTGAGCGCGTCGCAGCGCCGCGCAAAGGCGAATGCGCGAAGGACCAGGAGTGGAGGCATGGCGAGTGCTAGGAGACCGTCGGGAAGGTGACGTCGTCGGTCGAGGGCAACGGCATTGCGATTGAGAGCTGTCCTGGAGATAACTTGAGTCGCAGTGAGAATTGCGATAGAGCTGTTCCTTCCGCGAGACCCAACTGACGCGCGCAGGACGTGGCTACATTCAGGGGCTCGGACGTGCCGTCCGGGCCCTTGTCGTTTCCGCGCGCGAGCGTCAGCCCGGTACGGCGCGTGCTGTCGGGCGACGGGTATGGACTGGATGCAGCGGGAGGCAAGCGCGGAGCGCTTAGGGTTGGCGGAGCGCAAGGTGTAGTGGAAGCAGCGAGGCATTGACGGGAGTCTCGCGGCACGGACGCGGCTGGCCGTGGCGCGCGCGGAGTACCGCGAGGCGAAGCAGGCAGCGATGGACGCGCTGGGTGCGCGCGAGGCCCTCGCTGTTGTCGAGAAGCTGCTCGCCGCGGAGCCCGAGGACTCGGCCGACGAGCCCAACACGAGGGATGCGGACGCTCACCCCGCCGCGTCGTTCTCGTTCGGTCGCGTCCTTGCTACGCCGGGACGACGCGCCAATCCCGGCGCACGCAAGGAGGCACGGTGAAGTCGCACATCGGCATGCTGGCAGTTGGACTGCTCGTTGGCTGTGGTGGCGCTGTTGGTGACGGTGCGCCGACGAAGAGCGCCGAGGTCGTGGCGTCCGAGGGCGCGCTCGCCCCGTCATGCACGAGCATCTACGAGTACACATATTACAGCGACGCGACCTACACCACAGAGGTTGGCTGGGCGAGTTGCGGGCCGTGCGGCTCTATGCCCACACAGTACGGCCGAATCACGGCGTACAGGGTCGTGGACTACAGCCACGCCTGCCCCTAAACGACGAGGCGTGATTCCCGATCGGCCCGGAGGGTAGGCAGGCGCTGGACGAGTGGGGAAGCGGCAGGAACCCACTCCGTTCGGCCCTGTGTGAGCAAGTACCAGAAGAAGAAGCGAGCCCTG
>NZ_JAHNZT010000038.1 GCF_019039035.1 Citreicoccus inhibens
ACCTCACCCGCAACGTCCTCGCCAAGGCCCCCTGGAGGCTGCGCGGACGACTCGGCAAGGAGACCTCGGCCGTCTTCGAGGCTCCGACTCTCCAGGACGCCAGGAAGCGCCTGGAGGCGCTCCAGTCTGGCCTGGGCCGACAGGTCCCCGAAGCCATGGAGTGTCTGCGCGAGGGCTTCGCCTCGGCCACCTGCTTCTTCTCTTTCCCCAAGGCCCACTGGAAGCGGCTGCGCAGCACCAACGGCTTGGAGCGACTCCATGGCGAGGTGAAGCGTCGCATCCGCTCCGTGGGCGCATTCCCGGACCGAGCCAGCGCCCTGCGCCTCATCACCGCCGTCGCTCTTGAAGTCACTGGCATCTGGGATGACCGTCGCTACCTCGACATGGCCTTGCTGACTTCAAACCCAGGCACCGCTGAATGATGCCGCCAAGGAGCTTTCCTCCCCCGTACCCCCTCCGAACCGACTACACACGATTCGGGACTTGACCCCGCCCGCACGGGATGGGCGCACGGAAGAGCAAATCTGGGCCCGCTGGCAACAGACGAGCGACCCCAAGCACGCGGCAGCGGTGAAGCGCGCGAAGAAGGAGCAACCCCTGTTCCCGCCCGGGGAGCATGACGAGAACCTCTGGGCCCTCCTCTCTTACCTGCGATTCAAGACCCCGGAGGCGTCGGACGAAACCGTGTTGCGCATGCTCGGCCCGTCCGTTGCGGCGATGGCCTGCACAGACCATGGCGCCGCGCACGTCGCCAATCGCCTCCAGGAGGTCAACGAGCAGTACGGCGAGGCACTGGCCCAGCGAGAGAAGGACGCCGCCTTGTTCAAAAGCTTGGGCCATTCACGGCCGTCAATCGAGGCCACGCCCCCGCTTGACGTTGACGCATGGATGACAGCCCCGGGCTACGCCACCCACGATGGACAGTCGCTCGGCATTTTCAAGTTCACCGACAAGGACAAGCTCTCCACGGTCGCCGCCGCCCCCATCAACATCACGGAGACCGGCGAGGATGAACACCGCACCTGCTACGTGACGGTGCGCTGGCTGTACGGGGGCCATGCGCGCGTCGAGACGATGCCGCGCGCCAAAGTCTCAGGGAACGAAATCCTGGAGCTGTCTGGGCGGGGTGCCCCCCTCACCAGCAGCAACAGCAAGAAGGTTCAGGATTTCCTCCAGGCACAGGAGCAACACAACCATGCGCGGCTGCCTCAGGTGCGCATCTTCACGCAAAGCGGCTGGTCCCAGGACATGCGGAGCTTCGTCGTGGGGCGGGAGGTGATTGGCGAGCCCGGCCGCGTCATCATGCCCGGCGAAGCGGCCTTCCTCGATGCGCTCATGTCTCGTGGCTCGGCGGATGAGCACCTGCGGTTGACGATTGCCGTTCGCGACAGGAGTCCCTTCGCGGAGATGGCTTGGGCATCGGGCTTCGCCGCGCCCCTGTTGCGGCTGCTGGAGCTGCGCAGCATGTGCTTGTCCATCTGGGGTGCGTCTGGGACAGGCAAGTCCGCCGTTCAGGCCACCACCACGTCAATGTGGGGGCGCCCATCGGGCCTCAAGGTCAGCGGGGATGTCTCGTCCGCCGCGTTGCAGGGGGAGTTGGCGCGACACCGCGACCTGCCCACCTGGATTGATGACACCCAAGTCACGCGCGAGGGGATGACGAACCTAATGGCTTACATCGTGGGCTCAGAGACGAGCGGCTCGCGCGCCACACAGAACGGGGAGCTTCGCGCGCGGAAGTCGTGGCGCTCGCTGGCCTTCATCTCGGGAGAGAGACCGCTGTTGCAGATTGGCGGCGCGGCGGGCGCGAAGAACCGCACGCTGGAGGCATGCGCGCAACCGCTGGGGGATGCGGCCCTGGCCACACAGACGCACCAAGGACTGGAGAAGCATCACGGCCACGCGGGGCCCGCATTCATCCGAGCACTCATGGCGCGCTACACGGATCGACTCGATGAGCTGCGCGACCTGCACCGCCAGGTTGCAGCCCAGTTGGTGACGGAGACGACGGAACAAGCCCGCTATGCCGCGCTGCTGGTGCTTGCGGACCGACTCGCGCGCGTCCACATCTGCGGCGAGGACGAAGCGCGCGCCCAGGCGGCCTCTCTCGAAGCGGGCAAAGCATTCTGCGCGGCGGTGCTGAAGGAGTCTCGCGAGACGAAGACGACCGCCGACGCGGCTTACGACTTCGTCATGAACTTCGTCGCGTCCAACTGGATGGGCTTCGACGGCGTGAGCCCCATCCATCGTCCCGGACTGGTGGTGGACGAGAAGGACGACAGCGGAAGGCGCTTCGTGGCCATCTTCCAAACGGCGATGAACGACATCGCGCGCGCGGGACGCTTCGACATCCGGCAAGTGATGACGGAGCTGTCCGCCAAGGGACTCGCGGCCAAGGAAGATGGGCACCTCACGCGCAAGGTGTCCGTCGACGGCAAGCGAGTGCGTGCCTATTGGTTGGTCCTCGACGAAGAGAAGGTGGGGGCGGAGAGTACGCATGGATCGCCCAATGGCCGCCCCGCCATGTCGCGGCCTCCATCGCATCACGCGCGAATGGGAGGCACGCCCTCATGAGCCACGACACATGGCAGAGAGGCGTCGTCCCCTCTGAGGTTGCGCCCACCTCTGAGGTCCATGAGTTCCTCACCGTCGAAGAAGGCGCCGCGCTCCTGCGAGTGAACCGGAAGACGCTCTACGAAGCCATTCGGCTCGGGCAGGTGCCCGGGGTCGTCCGGGTTGGGAAGGCCCTCCGCATTCGCCGCGCGGCCTTGGTAGGGTCATCGATGGGTCAAGGCGGTCCTGCGCTCAAGGAGACGCACCCATGAGCGTGAGACAGAGGAAGTACACGGATAAGGACGGAAGGAATCAGCAGGTGTGGTTCGTGGACATCAAGTTCAAGCATGCGAACGGGGGAGTCGAGCGCGTCCGAAAGGACAGCCCGGTCAACACCCGACGCGGTGCAGAGCAGTACGAACGAGACATCCGCGCGGCCCTCCTGATGGGGACATTCCGCAAAGAGAAGGAGCCTGAAACAAACGGCGAGACAAAGAAGGTGCCGACCGTGAAGGACTTCACTTCACGTTTCCTCACCTACAGCGAGAACAACAACAAACACTCCAGCGTCGTGAGCAAACGGCAGCTCCTCGACGACCACTTGCTTCCGTTCTTCGGAGAGACAGCCCTCGACGCAATCGGCCCGGCCGAAATCGAGGACTTCAAAGCCGCGATGAAGAAGAAGCCCCGGCGGCTCAGCGGACACTCCGACACGGCCTCCAGGCGTGCCCTCCGAAGGCGCAAGGTCCGCACGACCAAGCTCCTGAGCCTGAAGACCATCAACAACGCGCTCGCCGTCCTCAGCAAGTTGCTCAATCTCGCGAAGGAGCAGAGCGTCCTGGCTCATGTCCCGGACGTGAAGCTCTTCAAGGTGAAGAAGCCCGACTACGACTTCCTCACCTTCGAGGAGGTGGAACGGCTCCTCGCGGCGGCAGGCCCCGAGGACTTCGCCCTCCTGACGGCAGCCCCCAAGACGGGACTGCGGCAAGGGGAACTCATCGGCCTCCAGTGGCAGGACGTTGACGTCCCCCGCGCCAAGCTCCACGTCAAACGGACCATCTGGCGCGGTGTCGAAGGCACTCCCATGGGCGGCAGCACTCGGACGGTGGACCTTCCTCAGTCCGTCGTGGATGCCCTCAAGGCCCACCGGCACCTTCGAGGCCCCTTCGTCTTCTGCCAGGAGAACGGCGAGCACCTCACCCCGGGGATGATGGATCACCTGCTCATCACCACGCTGAAGCGAGCGGGCATCTCACGGGAGACGGGCACGATTGGGTGGCACGACCTGCGGCACACCTACGGCAGCCACCTCGCCATGAAGGGCGTTCCCCTGAAGGTGATCCAGGAGCTGATGGGACACGCCACGCTCGACATGACGATGCGCTACGCCCATCTGAGTCCGCAGGTGAAACAGGATGCGGTGAAACTCTTGGATGGCCCCTTGCTGGAGAGGGGCAATACAGGGGCAATGACAGGAAGCTAAAAAGACAGAAGGCCCGTAACCCCTAAGGATTACGAGCCTTCTGAGAGTGCCCAGGGCGGGATTCGAACCCGCACACCTTTCGGCGCCACCCCCTCAAGATGGTGTGTCTACCAGTTCCACCACCTGGGCAACTTGTGCAGTCCATGTACCGAACCGCGTTGAATCACGCAACGACTATCTCAACCGCTGCGTGATTCTTTTCTGCCTCACCCCGAACTGCGACTACTGCTTCGGGGCTTCCTGCTGGCCCTGCGGTGCCTCGGCCGGCGTCGACGTCGGCGCGGAGGACTCCGCGGGAGCCGCCGCACCACCCGGCGTCGCCGGTGCCGTGGCCGCCGGCGGCTTCTTCGCCGCCGAACCACCCGCCGCCACCGACGTCCGCAGACCCACGAACGACAGGCCCAGCGACGTCAGGAAGAACAGGCCGGCGCAGATACCCGTCAGCTTGCTCAGGAACGTCACCGCCCCGCGCCCACCGAAGGCACTCGTGGCGGCGCCACCTCCCAGCGCGGACCCCATACCGGCGTCCTTCCCGGGCTGCAGCAAGATGACGAAGATCATGAACACGCAGAGCAGGACGTGCACGATCGTAAAGAAGGTCAGCATGGCGCTTCCAGACGCTCCGTGGAAAGAGGGCGCACCCTACACAATGAGGTGAACGCGTGACAACTTCTTCCGGCGAGCCCGATCATCCCGCCGACTTCACGATGGCCAGGAAGTCCCCAGCCTTGAGGCTTGCTCCCCCGACGAGCGCCCCATCCACGTCCGGCTGACCCAGCAATTCCGCCGCGTTGTCCGGCTTCACGCTGCCGCCGTACTGGATGCGCACCCGCCCCGCCGTCTCCCCGTCATACAGCCGAGCAACCAGGCCCCGGATCGCCGCGTGGACCTCCTGCGCTTGGGCCGTCGTCGCCGTGCGGCCCGTGCCGATCGCCCACACCGGCTCGTACGCCAGCACGAACTTCGCCACGTCCGCCGCCTCGAAGCCCACCAGCGCCCCACGCACCTGACGCTCCACCACCTCCAGCGTCCGGTTCGCCTCGCGCTCCGCCAAGGTCTCGCCCACGCAGAGGATCGGCGTCATGCCCGCCTTCTTCACCGCGTGCGCGCGCTTGTTCACCGTCTCGTCCGTCTCACCGAAGAACTGCCGACGCTCCGAGTGCCCCACGATGACGTAGGCGCACCCCAGCTCCGCCAGCATCGGCGCGGACACCTCTCCGGTGAACGCTCCGGAGGCCTCCCAGTGGCAGTTCTGCGCCGCCAACTGGAGGGGCGCACCCTCCAACGCGACATGCACCGCCTGGAGCGCGACGAAGGGAGGCGCCACCACCACCTCCACCTTGTCACCGAGCGGCGCCACCTGGGCCCGCAGCTCGCGCACCAACGCGAGCGCCTCGGGCACCGTCTTGTTCATCTTCCAGTTGCCAGCGACAATCTTGCGGCGCGCTCCGGTGGCCATCGCATCCCCCAGGTGTGAGTCCGGTTCGAACGGCGCAGACTACTTCGTCTCCAGCGCCTTGATGCCAGGAAGTTCACGGCCCTCGAGGAACTCCAACGAGGCCCCGCCGCCCGTGGAGACGTGGCTCATCTTCGAGGCGTAGCCCATTTGCTCCACCGCGGCCGCGCTGTCCCCACCGCCGATGACCGTGGTGGCCTGCGTGTTGTTCGCCATGGCCAGCGCGACGATGCGCGTGCCCTCGGCGAACTTGGGGACCTCGAACAGGCCCATGGGCCCGTTCCACACCACCGTCTTCGCGTCGCGGATCCGCTCGGAGTACATCGCGCGCGTCTTCACGCCGATGTCCAGGCCCATCATGTCCGGCGGGATGACCTGATCCGGCGTCTCGGTCGCGGGGCTCTTGTCCGAAGGCTCGGTGCCCACGATGTGGTCGATGGGCAACACGATGGGCGTGCGCAGCCGCTGCGCCGCGTCCAGCAGGCGCGTGGCCAAGGAGAGCTTGTCCTCCTCCACCCGGCTCTTGCCCACCTCGATGCCCTGCGCCTTGAGGAACGTGTAGGCCATGGCGCCGCCGATGAGCAGCGCGTCCACCTTGGGAAGCAGGCTCTCGATGACCTTGATCTTGTCGCTCACCTTGGAGCCACCCAGGATGGCCACGAAGGGCTTCTCCGGGTTGCTGAGCACCTTGCCCAGGTACTCAATCTCCTTGCGCATGAGGAAGCCGGCGCCCTTCTCCTTCACGAAGGGGACCATGCCCGCGGTGGAGGCATGGGCGCGGTGCGCGGTGCCGAACGCGTCGTTGATGTAGACGTCCGCCTGGGACGCCAGCTCACGCGCGAAGGACTCGTCGTTGGCCTCTTCCTCCTTGTGGAAGCGCAGGTTCTCCAGCAGCACCACCTGCCCTTCCTTCAGCTCCTTCACCTGCTTCTTCACGCCGTCGCCCACGCAGTCATCCGTGAGGATGACCTCGTGCTTGGGGCCGAGCAGCTCGGCGAGCCGCACGGCCACGGGCTCCAGCGACAGCTTCGGATCCGGGCCCTTGGGCCGGCCGAGATGGGAGGCCAGGATGACCTTCCCGCCCATGTCGAGCGCGCGCCGGATGGTGGGCAGCGCCTCACGGATGCGGGTATCGTCGGTGACGCGGCGGCCCTCCAGCGGAACGTTGAAGTCCACGCGGATGAAGACGCGCTTGCCCGTCAGCTGCATGTCATCGATGTAGCGGATCATCTTGGTGCTCCCGTCTCGGTCAGCCTGGCGCTCGAACTAGATGCCCTTGGACACGAGGAACTTGGCCGTGTCCACCATGCGGTTCGAGAAGCCCCACTCGTTGTCGTACCAGGCCATGACCTTCAGGAGCCGCTCGCCCATCACGAAGCAGTTGGTCGAGTCGAAGATGGCCGAGTGCGGGTTGCCGTTGTAGTCCACCGACACCGTCTGCGCGTCGCTGAACTCGAGCACGCCCTTGAGCGAGCCGGCGGCGGCCTGGCGGTACGCCTCCACCACGGCCTCCGGCGTCACGGCCTTGGACGTGTTCACCGTCAGGTCCACCAGCGACACGTTCGGGGTGGGCACGCGCACCGAGATGCCGTGCATCTTGCCCTTCAGCGAGGGGATGACCTCACCGATGGCCTTCGCGGCGCCCGTGCTGGTGGGAATCATGGAGAGCGCGGCGGCGCGAGCGCGGCGCATGTCCTCGTGCGTGAGGTCCAGGATGCGCTGATCGTTGGTGTAGCTGTGCACCGTGGTCATCAGGCCGTTCTCGATGCCGAAGTTGTCCACCAGCACCTTGGCGATGGGCGCCAGGCAGTTGGTGGTGCACGAGGCGTTCGAGACGATGTGGTGCTTGGCCGGGTCGTACTGGTCGTGGTTGATACCGTACGCGATGGTGAGGTCCGGGCCCTTGGCCGGGGCCGAGATGAGCACCTTGCGAGCCCCCGCCTTCAGGTGCTTCTCCGCGCCCTCACGCGAGGTGAAGCGGCCGGTGCACTCGAGCACCACGTCCACGTTCATGGCCTTCCAGGGCAGCGCGGACGGGTCCTTCTCGGCGGTGACGGCGATCTCCCGGCCATCCACCACGATGCCCTTGTCCGTGTGCGACACGGTGCCCGGCCACGTGCGGTGCACGGAGTCGTACTTGAACAGGTGCGCCAGCGCCGAGGGCTTGTCGAGGTCGTTGATGGCGACGATCTCGAGGTTCTCCTTGCGGCTGAGCGCGGCGCGCAGCACGCACCGGCCGATACGACCGAAACCGTTGATGGCGATCTTGATGGCCATGGTGTCCGTGTCTCCTTCCAAAGGCGCGTGGGGCGAAACGGCCCGCACGTCGTGAAGTTCGCTAGAGGGCGGCCGACCGTAGGCACGCGCCCCCGCTGAGTCAACGCTTCACATGGCCTGTTCGGGCCCGCGCGCGCCTCCGATGAACAATCAAACCGAACAGCAGCCACAAGCCCGAGCCCACCCCCGCGCCCCCTGCCCCGCAGCCGCAGCCGCTGTCTCCCAACCCGTAATAGAACTGCGGGAGGCCCTCTCGCACCGTGGGAGGCGGATCCACCGGGGGGATGACCACCGGGTGCGGATCCACCGCGCGCGCCGCGATACACCCCGTCAACGGCCGGGGGCTCACGGATGACACGACATCCGGGGGTGGCAACGCGGGCACCTGGGTCAACAGGCCCGCGTGAACCAGGAACTCGCCCACCAGTTGACCTCGCGTGCTCCCACTGGAGAGGCCCTCGAACGGAACCCCGAGGAACAACACGGTGCCGCCAGGCGAGGAGGCCACCCCGGCGCCCAGGCCCGTGCCGGCGTAGCGCAGCACGCCCGTGCCGCCCGCCAGCGGAGACAACACCTCGGGGGTTCCCACGGCGTAGGCCCCCAGCGTGCCATCGTCCAGGCCCACGGCGCCCACGCCCGCGAGCCAGTCGCCCGGCGCGCCCTCGACTCGGAGCGGCGGCGTCCCCACCAGGACCGAGGCCCGCAGGATGTCCGCGAGGAAGGCCCGGTCCGCGTCGCTGCCCTGGGCCAGCGCGGACGCCACCCGGGTGCCGGACACCAGCAGATGTCCGCCGCCGAGCACGAACGCGCGCAGCGCATCCTGCGCCTCCCGCGACGGCCCGAGCCCCCCCACCCCACCGCGCCCCATGAACCAGTCCACCACGCGATAGCCCGAGGGCGACACGAGGCCGGCCGCCATCGCGCCACTCGTCGCGCCATCGAAGGACTGCGCCGCCAGGGCGAACGCGGCACCGTGACGCGTGAGATAGCCTCCGTCGTTCATCGACTCGATCAGCACGCGGACCGGGGCCTCCAGGTCGTAGGCCTTCAGCTCCTCCGCGCACGTCATCGTCGCGTCCAATCGCTCGAACGCGTTGACGAGCAACACGGCCGCCGTCGTCCCCGCGCGAACGCCCACCGTGGCCGAGGGGAAGGACTCGCCGCCCGCGTTGAGCGCCGCGACGCGGAAGTACTTCACGGTGCCCACCGCCACGGGGAGGACCCATGAGGTCCCCGTCACGTCCGTGCCCTCGTCCCAGCCGAGGCCATCCACGCTCTGATAGACGCGATAGCCCGTGGCCCCGTCACGCCCCTCCTCCGTCGGGTCCAGGGTCGGCGCGGCCCAGCGCACCTCCACCGAGCCCTCCGCCACCGTGCGCGCCACCACGGCCGTCGGAGCCTCGGGAGGCAGGCTCACGGCCACGGAGTCCCGCGCCGCGAAGTACTTGATGAGCCCCTGGACAATGGCCCGCGCGGCCACGTGCCGCACCCCCGGCTCCTTCAGCTTCGCCGCGTCCGCCGTGGCGTCGTGATAGGCCATCTCCAGGAGCACGCTGGGCATCTCGGGGTTGTGGGTGGGGTTCACCTCGCCCAGGTTCGCCGAGCGCAGCGAGCGCACCTTCCAGTTCGGATCCACCTCGCGCTTCATGTCGCGGGAGATTTCATCCAGCAGGGCGCGCGCCATGATTTCGCTGCCCGGCACGCCCGTGAAGTTGTACGTCCCGTCCACCGGGTTGGGGCCGTAGACGTAGCCCTCGGTGCCCACCACGTTGCCCGTCGTCGAGGCGTTGGTGTGCCAGGCCACGTAGACCGCGTCCTCGCCGTCCTCGTGCAGCCACGCCGCGAAGCGCGGGCGCGCCGACACGTCCGCGTTGCGCTCGTTGCCCAGGCCATTGGCGCCCGTGGGCGCGTACACGATGGCCGGCGCGCCGCTGAACTGCACGTGGTAGCGCGCGCTCTCCTCCGAGCGCGGACGCGCGAGCATGGCCACCGTGCCATCGCCCACGTCACCGCGCCCACCGCCGAGGCGCACCGCGTCCGCGGACACCGTGGCGCCCGGCGTGGCCGAGTCGTTCAGCAGCGTCACCGCCCCCGAGTCCGGATGCGTCCCCGCGCGGAAGAAGAAGCGCCCCAGGAGCATCCACGTGCCCCCGTGGCGGCGCTGGTTGACGCGGAAGTGGCTCTCGCCGCCCGCGTGCCGCACCACGTAGTGCGCGTCCGTCGCGCGCGTGGGGTCCGAGCCATACGAGACGTAGACGTTGTACGCCGCGTCCGCAGGCACGTCGGGCGCCCACGTCGCCTGCGCGGATGCGACCGAGGTCGTCGCCACCACGCGCGTGGTGCCCTGCGTGAACGGCTCCGTTGCGTTCGTCAGGGGCGGCGCCACCGTCTTCCAGCCGGGCTGCGCGGGCGTGCTGAAGAGCGTGGCGTCCGACTCGGCGTAGCCCGCCTCGCCGTCGTCCACGATGACCATCAGCGGATTCAGGTCCGTCTCGCGCACCGGAATCACCGTGGCGCCCGCGCCCACCAGCATGGGCAGCAGTTCCTGGCTGGCGACCTCCATGGAGATGAGGTCCTCCACCACCGCCCACGAGTTGCCGCGCTGGGTCGCCCACCGGCGCAGCGAGCTGTCTCGATAGAACCCGTGTCCAGGGCTCAGGTACACGACCTTGCCGGACAGCGCGCCCGTCCGCTCGCGTCCCTGCGGAACGCCCGCGAGCGCGGACTTCGTCCCTCGCGTGGGAGCCTCGCGTCGCACGCCGGCGGGCTCGTGCGCGGACATCCGGGATTCATGGGGGCGCGGGCCGGGGGCAGGCAGGTACTGCACGCCGGGCGGCTCCAGGCCCCAATCATCCCCCTCGAAGGAAGGCGCGGGTTCTTGAGCCGCCGCCAGTGTCGAGGTCAACAACAGGGCCGCCACACAGTCGAGTCGCATCACGGGTCGGACCTTACCCGTTCAGACTCACACGGCAATCGCACCCGTGGATGCTAGCCTGCTCATCCCTTCACGCTCCGATGACCGTCCCTGCCACTCCGCCTCCCCGCTTCCCCTCCCGGCGCAGCACGGGGCTCCTCGCCTCCTTCGGACACGCCTGGGCGGGCCTCATCCACACCGTCGTGTACCAGCGCAACATGCGCATCCACGTCGTGTCCGCCGCGCTCGTGGGAATGGTGGGCAACGGCATCGCGCTGGGGCTCGCGGAGAAGGTGACGCTCATCTTCTGCGTGGTGCTCATCTTCTTCGCGGAGATCCTCAACAGCGCGCTGGAGCAGCTCGTCGACCTGGCCGTGCAGCAGTTCGACGAGAAGGCCCGCCTCACCAAGGACGCGGCCGCCGCGGGCGTGCTCGTGCTCGCGCTGGGCACGGTGGTCATCTTCGCCGCCATCCTCGTGCACAACTGGGAGACGGTACGCACCAGCACCGAGGCCATCGTGAGACAGGTCGCGCTGGGGCTGCCGCTCACCGCGTGCGTCACCGTGCTCGTGCTGCCTCAGCCTCGGCCGCGCTGGGTGGACGCGCTCGCGCTCATGGGCGGCTTCGCGCTCCTGGCCTGGATGGCCACGTTCTCGGCCAGCCTCGTGTTCACCGTGCTGACCGCGGGCCTGCTCTTCATCGCGGGGTCCGCCGCACGCATGCGGCGCCGAGAGCGCGGCGGATAGCTCGCGAAGCGCCGAGCGCGCGGCGGGCAACGCACGGGGCGCCCGGAGCGCGGGCACAAAAAAACCGGCGGCCGCCGGTTCATCCGCCACCACGCGGGCGGGAGCCCCGAAACCAGTCCGGAGCCCACTCGCCCGCGAGGGTCTGGGGGAAAGCCTAATGACTCAGGCGCGCTGGCGCCACTCGGCCCCTTGCTCCGGTGTCGCCTGGACGGCAACGCCCTTGTCGCCTTCCTTCAACTCCGCCAGGTCCGTGGTCACGAGGTCCAACAGCTCCGTGGCGATGCCGATGACCTGGTGGGGCGTGTAACCACTCGCGCGCAGCTGGTTGAAGAACGTGCGCGCCAGGATCCGGGTGCCCTTTTGGTCGGTGCTCACTGTGAATGCCTCCGAAGGTGGCGCGAAATGAGGCGGCGCCGGGAAATCACGGGGCCCAGCTAGTTCAACCGCCGTGCCAGCCGTTGCCTTCCGGACGGATTCCCCTGCGTTCCTCGGGGGTTGAAGCGGCGTGGCGCTGGCATCCCCACTCGGAGACTGCGAAACCGGCTTCGCACCTCGCGGGCGCACCGGGCCTGTAGCACCCCCAGGTGCATCGGCGGGTACGCACCCCGACTGCCAGGCGGCGGCCCGCCGTGTTTTCAAGTGCTTGCATTCTTTCAACAGGGTGGAGCAGATACGCGCCCCCACCAGGAGCGGAACAGATGGCGTATCGGGTGAACAACATCGGGCTGTGGCTGGACGAGCCGGAGGAGCTGCTCGGTCAGCGCGCCGCGGAGAAGCTGGGCGTCACCCGGAGCGACCTCGCTTCTGTGCGCGTCATCCGTTCGGTGCTGGACGCTCGCAAGAAGGGCAGCCCGCGCTACATCTACACGCTGGAGGTGGAGCTCGCGAAGGGGCGCAAGCCCGCGCGCCTGCCCCCCGACGTGGGCGAGGCGCCCCCTCCTCCCGAGGCCCAGCCCCGGGTGAAGGAGCCCGAGCAGTGGCCCATCGTCATCGGGACGGGGCCCGCGGGCCTGTTCGCCGCGCTGGGGCTCCTGGAGCGCGGCGTGCGCAGCATCCTCCTGGAGCGAGGCCGCGAGGTCATCACGCGCCGCAAGGACGTGGCCAAGCTCATGCGTGACGGCACGCTCGACCCCGAGAGCAACATGAACTTCGGCGAGGGTGGCGCCGGCGCGTACACGGACGGCAAGCTGTCCACGCGCATCAACCACCCCATGGTGCGCAAGGTCATCGAGGCGTTCGCCCGCTACGGCGCGCCGGACCACATCCTGATTGAGGGCAAGCCGCACATCGGCTCGGACCTCCTGCCGGGCGCGGTGGCCAGGCTGCGCGAGGAGCTCATCGCGGGCGGCTGCCAGGTGCACTTCGAGACGCGCGTGGACGACCTGCTCTACAAGGACGGCCACATCGCGGGCGTGAAGCTCTCGGATGGCCGCACGCTGGAGAGCAACCGGGTCATCCTGGCGCCGGGCAACTCCGCGCGCGAACTGTACGAGCGCTTCGCCACCGATGGCCGCGTCAGCGTGGAGGCCAAGCCGTTCGCGCTCGGCTTCCGCGCCGAGCATCCCCAGGCCCTCATCAACAGCATCCAGTACGGCGCCGCGGCGAAGAATCCGCGCCTGCCCCCCGCCGACTACAAGCTGGCCGAGAACCTGGACGTGGACGGCGAGGTGCGCGGCATCTACTCGTTCTGCATGTGCCCCGGCGGAATCGTGGTGCCCACTCCGACGGAGGAGGGGCTCCAGTGCACCAACGGCATGAGCAACTCGCGCCGCAACGCGCGCTACGCCAACGCGGGCATCGTCGTCTCCGTGTCCGTGGCGGACTTCGAGCGCGAGGGCTTCACCGGCCCGCTCGCGGGGCTCAACTTCCAGCGGCACTGGGAGCAGAAGGCGTATGAGCTGGGCGGCGGCCGCTTCTTCGCGCCGGCGCAGACCATCCCGGACTATCTGGCGGGCCGCGTGACGAAGGATCCGGGCGGCACCAGCTACCGACCGGGCCTGGCGCACGAGAACCTCAACCGCCTGTTCCCCGAGCGCCTCACCCAGTCCATCAAGGGCGCGCTGCGCACGTTCGATCGGAAGATGCGCGGCTTCATCAGCGACGAGGGCAAGCTCATCGGCATCGAGAGCCGCACCAGCTCGCCCCTGCGCATCACGCGCGGCGACGACCTCCAGTCGGTGTCCATGCGCGGCCTGTACCCAGCGGGCGAGGGCTGCGGCTACGCGGGCGGCATCGTCTCGTCGGCCATTGATGGGCTGCGCATCGCTGAGCAGATTGCGACCGAGCTGACTTGAGCTTTCCCCGTGGACCGGGGGAGGCTCGTGCGAGGAGCGATGGCCATGCCCTATCAGGTGCGGACCCCGGACGGTGAGCTGACCTACCCCACGCTGGGCGACGTCGAGCAGGCCTATGTCCAGGGGCTCATCTCCCCCGAGGACGAGGTGCGCGAAGAGGGCGCCTCGGCCTGGCGTCACGCCGGCTCCATCCCCGCGCTGGCGAATGCACGGGACAAGACCCAGGAGCTGCTGGCACGCCGGGCTCAAATCTACACCGTGGGCCTCGGGGTCTTGATGGGGACGGTGGCCGCGATCCTCCTGCTCCGCGGCCACCTGTACGTGACGTCGGTGATTGGAATCGTGCTGGCCTTCCTGACGGCCTCGCTGTTCACCCGCGTGGCGTACCGGGCGTACGTCCGGCCGGGCGCCCCCGCCACACCCAGGCGCTAGCTGGCTCGGCGGCCCGGCTTGTTCCCTCCCCTGCCCCTCGGAGCGGGGGCCCGGCGTTCGCCGCCAGCGCGACCCGCGCGGCCCATGTTTTCCCCCTGGCGGATGCCCCGCGGACAGGCCCGCGCCTCGGCTTCGACCAGGGGAGGACGCCGACGTGTACAGCACCTACCTGTCTCGCGAAGCAGCTCGGCGGCTGCGCCATGGGAGCCCCTGGCTGCGCCGCGAGGACATCGTCTCCATGGAAGGCACGCCCCAGCCCGGCGAGCCCGTGCAGCTGCGCGACGAGGACGGGCAGGTGCTGGGCCTGGGCGACGTGGACCTGGAGGCCTCGCCCGCGGTGCGGCGGCTGGGCCTGCCCGACGACGTGGAGGAAGGCCCCATCCCCCGCTACCTGCGCCACGCCTTCGAGCGGCGCGCGCAGTGGGTGGATGACCCGCGCTTCTGCCGCATCGTGAACGATGACGGAGACAGCCTGCCCGGCCTCATCGTGGACCGCTACGAGAGCCACTTCGTCATCCAGACGCTCACCCGCTCCATGGACGCGCGCCATCAGGAGATCACGCGTGCGTTGGGCGAGGTCGCGGGCGCCAGCTCGGTGCTGCTGCGCAACGACACGCTCCGGCGCCGACGCCTGGGCCTGCCGCTGCAACGGCCCCATGTGCTGTACGGCACCCCGCCCCGCTGGTTCCGCCTGCTGGAGATGGGCGCGCGCTTCACGGTGGACCTCACCTACGGCCGAGGCACCGGCTACCCGTACGCGCTGAGGGACCTGCGCCGCTTCGTGGCGCACCTGGCGCAGGGGACGCGCGTGCTGGACGCGGCGTGCGGCGTGGGCGGCCTCTTCGTCCACGCGGGGCTGCATGGCGCTCGGCAGGTGCTCGCGTTCGACGCGGATCCCGACACGGCGGACCTCGCGCGGGAGAACGCCGAGGCCAACGGCCTCATGGGGCGGGTGACCGTGGCGCGCGGCGAACCCCTGGAGACGCTCACGGAGTTGACGGACACCTTCGACCTGGTCCTGTTGGACACCCCTGGGCTCCAGGGCGCGGAGGAGTTCGTGCGGCGCATGCGAGGTGCCCTCCAACGCACCCGCCATGGCGGGTTCCTGCTGGTCGTGGGCTACCGTCCCCCATTGGCCCCGGGTGAATTCGACACGCTGGTGGCCAGCGCGTGTGAGCAGGAGGCCCGGCCGGCCTTCCGTCTGGCGCGCCTGGGACTGCCTCCGGACCATCCCACCCCCGTGGGCTCCCCGGGGGTCGACACCCTCGACGCCGTGGCCTTGGAGGTGAGCTGACTCCATTCGCCCCCAGGGCCCTGCTCGGTGGTAGTGTCCGCGCCGCGATGACCAACGACAACGAGACCCAGACCGCGAATCCCACCCCGGAGGCTTCCGTCGAGACCGTCCGCAAGGTGTATGCGGCCGATCTGCGTGAGAAGGACCGAGTCAACACCGTCTTCCGCGTCACCAAGAAGGAGAAGGTGACGGCGCGCAGTGGCAAGGTCTTCCTGGCCGTGACGTTCGTCGACAAGAGCGGCGAAGTCGACGGCCGCGTCTTCGAGACGCTCGACACCATCGAGCCCGCCTTCCAGAAGGGCGACTTCGTCCTCGTCCAGGGCAGCGTCATCCTCTTCCACGGCCGGCCCCAGGTCGTCGTGGAGGGCGTGGAGCGCCTGGACCCCGAGCCGCTCGATGCCCGCGAGTTCGAGCCGCCCCCCGCCCCGCCGGCCGAGGCCAAGCCCGCCCCCGAGGCGAAGGAGCCCAAGGAGGCCAAGGAGCCGCGCGAGGCCAAGGAGGCCAAGGAGCCTCGCCCCGAGCCGAAGTCCGAGGGCGGCCCCGCGGGCGCGCGCGCCGTGGGGCAGATTCGCGAGTTGGTCACGGACCGCGTGAACGATCCGTTCGTGAAGCAGCTGCTGCTCGCCTTCCTGGATGATCCGCAGATCGCCGCGGGCCTGCCCATCGCCCCGGCCGCGAAGAACGTGCACCACGCGTGGCGCGGCGGACTGGCCGAGCACCTGCTCTCCGTGATGCGCCTGACGCTGCGGGTGGCGGACCACTACCCCATGGCGGACCGGGACCTGCTGCTGGCCGGCGCGCTGCTGCACGACGTGATGAAGGTCGGGGAGATCTCCCCCGAGAAGGGCTTCGACTACACCGACGAGGGCCGCCTCGTGGGCCACCTGGTGATGACCGCCCAGAAGATCCGCGAGAAGTCGCTGGCCATCCCGGGCTTCCCGCCGCTGCTGGAGCAGCACCTGACGCACCTGGTCCTCGCCCACCACGGCCAGCTGGAGTACGGCAGCCCCAAGGTGCCGATGACGCTGGAGGCGCACATCGTCCACGCGCTCGACTCGCTCGACTCGCGCATCGCCTCGTGGGTGGAGGCCATGCAGCGCGACCCGAACGAGAAGTGGACCGAGAACCTGCGCCACTACGATCGCCAGCTCTGGAAGGGCCCGGTGCCCACCGTGCGCGGTCGCGCGCCGGTCGAGGGCGGTGGCCGCCGCAAGGGCCGCGAGGAGAAGCGCAAGGCCCGCGGGGACAACAAGGCCCCGCACGCGGGCGGAGGCACTCCCGCCGAGGCGCCCAGCACGCCGGCCGAGAGCCGCAAGGAGCGCGCGGAGCGTCCGCCGCGCGAGGACCGCCCACCGCGCGAGCCCCGCGCCGAGCGTCCGCCTCGCGAGGACCGCCCGCCGCGCGAGCCCCGCGCCGAGCGTCCGCCTCGCGAGGAGCGTCCGCCGCGCGACCCGAACAGCCTCCCCAAGGAGCTGACGTTCAAGCCGTTCAGCGCGCTGTCGTCGCTGGCCCCCGAGTCGCCCAAGGCGGGCGGCGAGGGCGAGGGTTCTTCGGAAGGCTGACACCATGGCAAAGCGGCTCGGAGAGCGCTTGATCGAAGCCGGCCTCACCACCCCAGGGGCCGTGGAACAGGCGCTGGAGCACCAGAAGATCACCGGCCACAAGCTGGGGGACTGCCTGGTGGACCTGGGGCTGCTCCAGGAAGCGGCGCTGCTGCGCTTCCTGGCCGCGGAGTTCCAGACCCGCTTCGTCAGCGCGGACAAGCTGGCCAAGGCGAAGATCGACACCAAGGTGCTCGACAAGCTGCCGGTGCGGCTGGCGGAGGCGCAGAACGTGCTCCCGCTGGCCGTGGATCCGGAGCGCCAGCTCTTGTCCGTGGTGGCGGCCGAGCCGCAGAACCAGGCGCTGCTGGACGAGATCGCGCTCGTCACGGGCATGTCGGAGGTCTACGCGTACGTGGGCCTGCGCAGCGCCATCGCGGCGGCCATCCGCAAGCACTACTACGGCGACCCCACGGCGTTCACCGCGCTGCTCGAGGGAGGCCCCACGCCGGGCGCCGCGCCTCGCCGCCCCGACACGCCCTCCAACACCGGCGTGCACGAGACGGGGCAGACCGGGCGCAGCACCACCACCGGCCGGGGCGTGCCCAGCATGCAGATGCGGCTGGAGACGGACGCGCGCATGCGGTTGCAGCGACCGAGCGGCGGTACGCCCTCGGCGCGCTCGGCGACCCAACGGCGTGAGCCCGGCGGGCCGCGTGGACTCATCAGCGACACGGACTACGTGGAGACGCTGAGCATCCTGGTGGGCGTGCTGGAGCAGGACCGGCCACGGCACCGCGGCCACTCGGCGCAGCTGGCGCGGCAGGCGGGCATCGTCGGCCAGCGCATGGGCATGCCCCACAAGGAGCTGGCGGCGCTGTCCATCGCCGCGTACCTGCATGACCTGGGCAAGCCCTCCGAGCGGCACTTCTCGCTCGCGAGCAACGCGGCCAACCCCGAGTGGAAGGCCCAGGCGAAGGCGAGCTGCCGCGCGCCGACGAAGCTGTTCGAGACGGTGCACCTGCCCGCGCAGGTGAACACCATCCTCGCGCAGCTCTACGAGGCCTGGGACGGCTCGGGCACGCCCCAGGGCGCCAAGGGTGAGGACATCACGCTGGGCGCGCGCATCCTGGCCGCCGTGGACAGCTTCCTGGAGCTGACCAAGAACCCGGGCAATGCCCACGGTCGCGTGCTGACCAAGGAGCAGGCCTTGGAGCACCTGCGCAAGAACGCGGGCGTGCTCTATGACCCCGTGGTGGCAGACATCGTCTGCCAGCTCCAGAGCGGCGAGCTGCTGCGGCACCGGCTGGCCAGCGACGGCCGGCAGGTCCTCATCGCCGAGCAGGACGAAGCGGCGCGCGGCGAGTTGCTGGAGGCCGTGCTCAAGCAGGACCTGGTGGCGCACGCCCTCTCCACGCTGGATGGCGCGCTGGACGGACTGGCTCGGCAGGACTGCGACGTGCTCGTGGTGAGCCTGCGCCTGGGACAGACCGAGGTGCTGGAGCTGCTCCAGGTGGCGCGCTCGACGCCGGAGAGCGCGGGCCTGCCCATCGCGGTGGTGGGCGAGCCCGACGCCGCGACGCGCGACCGGCTGCTGATGGCGGGCGCCACGGCGGTGCTGACCCCGGCGGACAAGCCGGCGGTGGCCAAGGCCGTGCGCGCCATGCTGGAGGACCGGGTGCTGCACAACGGCCCAGGCCGCGTGGTGCGAGGCAGCTTCGACGAGCTTCCGCCCCGCGAGCTGCTCCACACGTTGGGCGGCGGTCGCAAGAGCGGCCGACTCCAGCTGCGCCACCACACGCTGGAGGGCTACCTGCACCTGGAGCACGGCCGCGTCGTCTACGCCTCCTTCGGAGGCCACGCGGGAGAGCCCGCGCTCCAGGCGCTGCTGCGCATGAAGCAGGCGGACTTCCAGTACGACCCGGACGCGCTGCTGTTGGAGATGCCGCACCTGGACCAGGACCTGGAGGCCCTGGCCGGAGCCCTCACCGCGGCCTGAGGGCGGCTCAGCGCAGCGGCAGTGAGAAGAGGCGGGCCGCGTTGGCGGTCGTCACCGCGGCCACCTCTTCCACCGACACCCCCTTCAGCTCGGCCACCTTGCGCGCGGTCTCCACGACGTGCGCGGGCTCGTTCTTGCGACCCCGGTGCGGCACGGGCGCGAGGTAGGGGCTGTCCGTCTCCACCAGGAGGCGCTCCAACGGCGCGAAGCGCACCGCGTCCTGAAGCGCCTCGGTCTTCTTGTAGGTGACGACGCCGGACAGCGACAGGAAGAAGCCTCGGTCCAGGTAGCGGCGCGCGGCGTCCGTGTCCCCCGTGAAGCAGTGGATGACGCCGTGGGTGACCCGCTCGTCCGCGAGCACGCGGTCGCAGTCGTCATGGGCGTCCCGCACGTGCACCACCAGCGGCTTGCCCAGCGCGCGCGCCAGGGCGCACTGCCGCCGGAAGACGGTGGCCTGCACCTCGCGCGGCGAGTTGTCGTAGTAGTAATCCAGCCCCGCCTCGCCCACCGCGCGGACCTCGGGCCGAGCGCAGGTGCGCTCCAGCACCGCGAAGTCCTCCTCCGTCACGCGCGCGGCCTCGTGGGGATGGATGCCCAGCGTGGGCGAGAGGAACTCCGGGTGGGCCGCGGCCAGCTCCAGCGCGTTGCCCCAGTTCCCCGGCCCGTGGAACTGCCCCACGAGCACCGCGTGCACGAGCCCCGCGGCCCGGGCGCGCTCCAACACCGGCCCGACCTCCGCGAAGTCCTTCGGCTCCAGGTGGCAGTGCGCATCCACCAGCTTCATGGCTCTTCCTCCAACAAGTCGGTCAGCTCCAGCCGTGCCTCGGCGGAGGTGAAGGTGGACATGGCCGCTCGGATGCGCTCGCGCCCCTCGCTGCCGCCCAGGCGCCACACCCCGTCCGCCGCGTCCAACCGGAGGTCTTCGGTGGCGCCCCGGTCGTCCAGCAGCGCCAGCAACCAGGGCAGCGCCTGGGCATCTCCCAGGCGGCCCAGGCCCCGGGCCGCCGCGCCTCGGGCGGCATCCTTCCCGTCATCCAGGATGGCCTTGAGCCGCTCCAGGGCCCCCGGCACGCGCAGCTCGCCGCACAGCTCCACCGCGAGGGCGCGGTCCGCGCTCCACCGGCCGCGCCGCGTGCGCTCCAACAACCAGGTCGCGCCCTCGGGGTCGCCCAGCTTGGCGAGCACGCCCGCCGCCTGCGTCTTGTCGAACGCGGGCAGCAGCCACTTCCCGAACAGTCGCTTCACCGCGGGCAGCGCTCGCGCGTCCTCCAGCTCCGCCAGCGCGCCCAGGGCCCGGAAGCGCAGCGTCTCCTCGTCGAGCGCGGCGAGGAGCACATCCAGCCCCGCCGGGTGCTTCAGCGCCGCGATGCCACGCGCGGCCTCGAAGCGCACCTGCGGAAGGTCATCCTCCAGCATCCCCGCGAGCGCACCCCGCGACTGCGGGAGCGCCAGGTCCGCGAGCCGCCCCGTGGCCTCCAGCCGCACGCCGCTGTCGTCGTCGCGCAGGCGCGACAAGAGCGTGTCCGGCAGCTCCTCGGGGGGCAGCACCACCGCCGCGAGGCTGACGCCGGAGCGCCTCACCTCCGGCTGCACGTCCGCCAGGAGCCGAGCCAGCGCGGCGCCCAGCTCCGGCGCGCGCGCCGCATCCTCGGCACCCAGGTGAAAGAGACTTCGGGCCGCCTCGGCTCGCGTCGCCGGGCGCTTGTCGCCCTCCAGCACGAGCAAGGCGCGGTCGCGCTCGGCACGCCAGTCCGTCACGTCACTTCACCTCGCTGCCCGGCGCCACATTGCCCGGATCCAACAGGGACAGGTCCTTGCCGCCCGGCCCGGCGCTCAGCAGCATGCCGCGCGACTCGATGCCCATGATCTTGCGGGGCTTCAGGTTCGCGACCACCACCACGTTGCGCCCCACGAGCTGCTCGGGAGCGAAGGCCTCGGCGATGCCCGAGACGATGGTGCGCGGCGCCGGCTCGCCCAGGTCCACGGTGAGCTTCAGGAGCTTGTCGGCCTTCTTCACCTTCTCCGCCGCCAGCACCTTGCCGGTCTTGAGCGCCACCTTGAGGAAGTCACCAAACTCGATGTCAGCCGGCACCGCGGGGGCAGCGGACTCGGTCGTCACGGCAGGCGCGGCGGCAGGGACTTCCACTTGCGTCTCCTTCTTCGTCTCAGGTGCGAGGGGCTGCGGCGCGGACGCAGCAGCATCCGGCGCCTTGATGATGGCGTTCACGCGCTCCTCCTCCATGCGAGGCAGCAGCGGCTCCGGCGTTCCGATGACGCCAGTGCGATCCAGCAACGGGTACTTCGCGGTGGCCAGCGCCTGGAACGTGAGCGGCGGCGCGTTGAGCTGCGCGAACAGCTTCTCCGACACGCGCGGCGTCACGGGCGCCAGCAACGCGGCCAACAGGTAGGCCACGTCCGCCGCGTCCGACAGGTCGGCGCGCGCGGCCTCGGCGTCCTTCTTCACCTGCGCCCACGGCGCCTGCGCCTGCAGGAAGGCGTTGGCCGCCGAGGCAATCTCCGTGATGACCTTGATGGCGACGCGGTACTCCAGCTTCTCGAACGCCTCGCGCACCTCGGGCACGCGAGCCAGCGCGGCCTCCACCAGCGCGCGGCCAGCCCCCTCCGCGCGCGCCGGAGCCAGCTTCTTCTCCAGCGGTCCGGCCAGGAGCGACAGCGCGCGGTTGGCCAGGTTGCCCACGTTGTTGACCAGCTCGCCGTTCACCCGGTTGCGGAAGTCCTTCAGGTTGAGGTCGAGGTCCTCCACGCCCGCGCCCAGGTTGGCCGCGTAGAAGTAGCGCAGGTAGCTGGGGTCGAGCTGATCCAGGTAGTCGCGCGCGGGCACCAGCGTGCCGCGGCTCTTCGACATCTTCTCGCCGTTCACCGTGAGGTGGCCGTGCACCTTGATCTCATTGGGCACGTGGAAGTTGGCCACGCGCAGCACGGCGGGCCAGAACAGCGCGTGGAAGTAGACGATGTCCTTGCCGATGAAGTGGATGATGCGCGTGTCGGCGTCGGCGGCCCAGTAGTCCAGCGCGCTCGCGGCCTTGCCGGTGTCCTTGGCCCACTTCTCCGTCGTGGCGATGTACCCGATGGGCGCGTCCAGCCAGACGTAGAAGTACTTGTCCGTCTCGCCCGGGATGGCGAAGCCGAAGTACGGCCCGTCCCGGCTGATGTCCCAGTCCGACAGGCCCTTCTCGAAGAAGCCCTGGAGCTGCGCGGCGAGGCCCGGGTGGATGAAGCCCGGCGTGCGCAAGAGCGTCTGGAGGAAGTCCGCGTGGCGCGACAGCTTGAAGAACAGGTGCTCCGAGTGGCGGCGGACCGGGGGCGTCCCACAGAGCGAGCAGCGCGGATCAATCAGGTCCGTGGGGTTGTAGGTCTTCCCACACTTCTCGCAGGCGTCGCCGTACTGATCCGGCGCCTTGCAGTTGGGGCACGTGCCCTTGATGAAGCGGTCGGGCAGGAAGCGGCGGTCCTTCTCGCAGTACGTCTGCTCGATGTCGCGGCGCTCGATGTCGCCCTGCTCCTTCAAGCGCCCGTAGATGAGCTCCGCGTAGTGGCGGTTCTCCGGCGAATTGGTGGAGTGGAACTTGTCGAACCGGATGTCGAAGTCGTGGAAGTCACGCTGGTGCTCGTCCTGAAAGCGGGCGACGAACTCCTCCGGCTTGATGCCCTTCTTCGCGGCGTTGATCTCGATGGGCGTGCCGTGCGTGTCGTCGGCACAGAAGTAGACGACGTCCTTGCCGCACGAGCGCAGGAAGCGCACGAAGATGTCGGTCTGCACGTACTCCACGACGTGGCCGATATGGATGGGACCGTTCGCGTACGGAAGCGCGCTGGTGACGAGGGTTCTCTGCGCCATGGACTCTCCTGAGGGCGGCGGACAATAGCCGCTCGAAGGGTCGAGGTCATCGCTGGCGTTGCGAGGGACCGCTGCGCCTCGACGCCGGCGGTGTTATCGACCGGATACGCATGTGCACCCTCGTGATACTCCGCCACGTTCACCCGGAATGGCCGCTGGTGCTCGCCACCAACCGGGATGAATTCCTCGCGCGCCCCGCTTCGGGCCCCCAGGTGCTCTCCGAGTCTCCCCGAATCGTGGGAGGCAAGGACCTGGAGCGGGGTGGAACGTGGGCCGGAGTCACTAACGGGGGCGTCTACGTCGGGCTGACGAACCAGCGCGGCGCGGGAGGACGGGGCCCGGCCGCCCGCTCGCGCGGCGAGGTGGTGCTCCGCGCGCTCCAGGCCGGCTCGGTGGCCGCCATCGACCAGTACCTGGACACCCTCCCCGGCGACGCGTTCCTGCCCTTCAACCTCCTCTACGGCGACGCGCAGACGCTCCGGGTCGCCTATGCCCGCCCCGAGGCCGCGCGACTGCTCCGACAGGACGTCCCGCCCGGCGTGCACGTGCTGCCCAACGGCGTGCTGGACGCCCCTGACATCCCCAAGGTGGCGCGAGCCCGCTCGCTCGCGACGCGGGTGGCCCAGCGCCCATGGCCCGAGCTGGCCGAGGGCCTGAAGGCCCTGCTGGCGGACCACGCCCTGCCCGACGTGGAGGCGCTCCCGCCCGCCCTCGATGGAGACGCCCTGCCGCGCGAGTTCGTCCGCCAGCTCCAGGCCCTGTGCATCCACACTCCCGGATACGGAACGCGCTCCGCGGCGCTCATCGCAATGGCCCCGGGACAGGTGGGCCACTACCTGGCCACGGAGAACGCCCCCTGCCAGGGAGGCTGGCGGGACGTCAGCGGCCTGCTCACAACGGCCGCGCGGACAGGGCCGCGATGACGGCGTCGTAGCCCGCGGCGTACACGGCCTCGAACGCAGGGCCCGTCCCCGTGAAGGCGTCTTCGGCGGGAGAGGCCACGTCGACGCGAATCTCCCGCACCTCGCACCCCTGCCCCGGTTGGTAGAAGGCCGCCTCGCCCGTCACGTTGATGGCGATGAGCCGCGCCCCTGGGAAGAGCACGCAGGCGTCGTGCACCGGGACGGCGGACACGCGGTCCGCGCCCGGATCGATGCGCTCCAGCGTGGCGTCCTTGAACAAGAACGGATTGGCGGCACTCGCGGCCACGGCCTCGGCCAGCGAGCCCTCCGTCACCGTCACCCGCGTGAGCCCGTCCGCGGTCGGCTGTTGGTAGAAGGTCGCGAACGGCACGGGCAGCCGCTCCACGCGAGCCCCCGCGTAGAACGTGTCCAGGACATGGGTGAAGCGCGCGTGGCTGAGCTGCGGCACGGTGGCCGCTCCGCCCGCCGCGCCCAGCACGCCCGCCACTACCGCCGGCGCCAGCGCCCCGCCCGACAGCGCCACCGCCAGCAGGCCCAGCGTGGCGCCCACCACGCCTCGCCCCGCCGCGGCCTCCGCCGTCTGGTGCTCATACTCGGTGAAGAAGGCCCGGTAGCGCGCGCGAGGCTCCATGCCCGGCGCGGACGCATAGAGGCTTCCCACCACCGCGCCCATGCTGTTGCCCACCACGCAGTCCACCGGGACGCCTCGCGCCTTCAGCGCCGCCAGCGCGCCCAGGTGCGCCAACCCTCGCGCGCCTCCCACGGACAGCACCACGCACGTGCGCTCCGGCGCGCCGCGCACCGCCCCCCGATGACACGACGTGCCCACCAGCAGCACGCACCCGGCCAGCACGGCCCAGCCGAACAGCCGACCCATTCCCACCTCCGACGAGGACTCCGTCCGCGCACCCTACTCCCAGTCGGGCCTGGAGCGCCGGGCCGCCCTATTGAGAAGACTGACTCTCACTTTGAGAGCCAATTCAGCAGGCAAACGTCCAAGCCCCTGAAATCACGTCGCGTGAAACTGGCCCCTGGGATGCACTTCCAAGCAGGGACAGCCTCTTGCCGCGGACCGGCGGGAGCGACGCATCGCGAGGACAGCATGGAAACGAACCCTGGGACCCTCCCTCTCACCGCTCCGAATGCGGGACGCAGCGTGGCCAGCACGGCGCACGCGTGGCGCACGCTGGAGGGGGCTGGCTTCGAAGTCCGCCGGCCCTTCCCCACGCCCAGCCTGGACGCGTTCGATCCCTTCTTGCTCTTGGATCACATGGGGCCCATGGAGCACGCGCCTGGGCAGGCCCAGGGCGCTCCGGATCATCCCCATCGAGGCTTCGAGACGGTGAGCTACATGCTCGATGGCGAGTTGGAGCACTCGGACAGCACCGGCCGCTCGGGGAGGATCGGCGCGGGGGACGTGCAGTGGATGACGGCCGGCGCGGGCGTGGTGCACTCGGAGATGCCATCGCGCAGGCTTCAGGAGCAAGGGGGCCGCATCGAGGGGCTCCAGCTCTGGGTCAACCTCCCCCGCCGGGACAAGCGCATGGCGCCGCGCTACCAGGAGGTCCCCTCGGCGCGCATCCCCGTGGGCACCAGCGCGGACGGTCGCGTGCGCGTGAAGGTCATCGCGGGCGAGGCATTGGGACAGCAGGCCGTCATCGAGACGCGCACGCCCATCTTCTACCTGCACTTCACGCTCGCCCCGGGCGCCAGACACGTGCAGCCCGCGCCCGCCGCGTACAACGTCTTCGCCTACGTGCTGCGCGGCCGCGTGAAGGTGGCGGGTGAGGACGTGGCCGAGGGCGACGCGGTGTTCCTCAAGCGAGATGGAGACACGGTGGAGCTGTCCACCGAGGGCACGGAGGGCGCGGACGTGCTGCTGCTCGGCGGCGTTCCGCTCCACGAGCCGGTCGCGCGCTACGGCCCGTTCGTCATGAACACGCGCAAGGAGATCCTCGAGGCCATCGAGGACTACCAGGCCGGGCGCATGGGCCAGATTGTCCCGAAGGATGAGTCCACCGCCGGCCGTGGGTGACGCACGTCACCCCGGCGCGACGGTGCTCTGCGCGGAGGGCTCCGCGTCCGTCGGGGCCAACCGTGCCACGAGGGCCGCGAGGAACGCACGCAGCCGCGAGGCCACCGCGGGCGAATGCCCCGGACTTCGCAGCGCGCGATGCAAGGACACGAAGTCACGCGCGAGCTGCGGGTAGCCGAGCACCGAGTCGCGCAGCCCATGCCACGGCGTGTGGAGACCGCTCGCGGCGACGGCCTCGGAGAGCGCCTCCAGCGGCAGCATCAGGCCGTAGAGCATGCCCGGCCGGCCGCCCTCGGCGCGCAGCAGGTGCACCTCGCCGGGGGGCACGACGACGAGGCTGCCGGGCGGCGCCAGCCAGTGGTGCCCTCCCGACATCCCCTCCTGAAGCTGGGCCGAGTCAAGCGTGAGTTGCAGCTCCGGATGGACGTGCGGCGCCTCGGTGAGCCGGCGCCCCTGAACGCGATAGAGCCACACCCCGGGATAGGCCTCCGGCCGCCAGACCTGCCCCGCGCGCTGCGCCTCACTCTCCTCCATGCCCCTGGCTCCCCGGCGCAGCTCCCGGAAGGGAGCCGACCGCGAAGCAAGATGCGGAGGCCTCGTCACCGCAGCAAGCCTCCCCCAGGAAGCGAGCCGTCCTCCAAACGACACCGCCCCCAGCGCACGAGGCGCCGGAGGCGGTGTTCCCCGCGACACGCTCGAACAGGAGGTCCGAGCGCGCCGCTTGGGAAGGACGACTAGTACGCGGCCTTCAGCGACGTGCCGCTGTAGGCCGAGTAGCCACGGAGCATGATGTACATGCGGCCCGCGGCCGTCTTCGCGGCGGCGGAGCACGACTCGTTGTTGCCGCTCAGGTACGGGCGGCAGTCATACGAGGACGTGGTCGGCGCGGAGCCGAACTTGATGTACATGTCCGCGTCGCCCGTGCCGCCGCTCAGCGTGTACGTGGAGGCCTTCGAGGCCGGCAGGTCGATGCAGTAGTAGGTGTTGGAGCCGCTGGCGCCCGACAGGCCCGTCTTCGCCACGCCGTTGGTCAGCGTGGTGCAGGTGATGGGCACGCCCACGCCCACCGCCTCCCAGGCGGCCTTCACGGCGTCCTGGGTGGCCTGATCGTAGCCGAGCTGCTGCGCGGCCTGGATGGTCCAAGCCTTGGCCTGCTCATACGTCGTGCCCGCCGTGTACAGGTCCGTGTTGGCCTTGTACCAGATGGCGCCGGCCTTCTGGACGCCGATGCCCGGCACCACGATGGACGAACGGCCGCGCGGGTGCGTGCCGCCCGTGGAGAGCAGCGCGAACGCCAGGTTGGGAACGCCCGAGCTGTAGTGCACGTCGGTGCTGGACGTGAAGTCCGAGGCGTAGTCGATGGACGCGCCGTCCTTCTTCGGGTCGTTCATGTAGCGGAGCGCGTCGCCCGGCGTGGCGGGCGTCCAGATGTCCTCGCCGACCATCCACACGTCCGCGTTGGTGCTCCACGTGCCCGACTGCCAGCTCTCACAGTAGGCGCCGAACGTGTCGGACATGGCCTCGTTGAGGCCACCGGACTGACCGGAGTACGTGAGGTTGGACTCGTTCTCCGTCACGGCGTGCGTCAGCTCGTGCACGGTGACGTCGCCGTCCTTGCCCAGCGGGCCGGAGTTCACGCCGTCGCCATCGCCGTACACCATCTGGGTGCCGTCCCAGTACGCGTTCACGTAGTTGGCGTCGTAGTGCACCGTGCTGATGTACGTGTGGCCCAGGTTGTCGTACGAGTCGCGGTTGAAGTTCGTCTTGTAGCAGTTGTACGTGTAGCCCAGCATGTCGTAGTTCGTGTCCACGACCGCGTCGCCGGTGGCCGCCTGGCCCTCGCTGCGCTTGAGTGTACCGGGCTGCACGACCTTGTTGCCGGCCGAGTACACTTGGCGGCTCAGCGCGGTGTGGATCTCCGGAACGTTCTGCGTGATGGAGGCATCCGCGGCGTTCACATAGACGCGGTTGCGCAGGGGCATGCCCTCGCCCTGGCCCACGACGCGAACCTCGTACGCCAGCTTGATCTGCTGATCATTCTGGTCGCGCACGTAGACGAGCCGGGGCTCGCCCTGGACGGACAGCTGGGTGCCCTTCGTGGCGCGCAGGGCCGCCACGGTCGCGGCCTGCGAGGCGATGCCAGCGCGCGCCGACGGCGTGGCGCCGCTGCGGCCCGAGCCGTTGGCCATGAAGATGTTCCCGTCGCGGTCGACGTGAACGACGATCTCCTCGCCCACCACCGGCAGCCCATTCAGCGTCTGGCTGTAGCGGATGTGCGAGGTGCCCTTCTCATCCACACTCACGCGACGGACCTTGAGGTCGTCGGCGTTCAGGCGGAAGGCGGACGCGATGGAGGGCATCGCGGAGGAGATGGAGTGGTGCACGTCCGCGAGCGCGAAGCCCGACAGCGTGCGGTCGGCGGTGCCCAGGTGGCCCAGGAGCGTGTGAGGGGTGCCGTCCTCGTTGGAGCCGGCGATGCTCGCGCCGGGCATCGCGCTGAGGGCGTGCTGCACTTCCGCGACATCGTCGACCTTCGGCGTGTCAACGGTGTTGGTGTCGGCGTCGCCCACACCACAGGCGGCGATCGGCATGGTGGCCAGCAGAGCTGCGACGAAACGAGTGCGAACCAAGATGGTCCTCCTGCCCGGCGGCGGGGGTGTCGCCGTGGCAGGCCCGCTGTTAGCAGTCTTCAGGCCAAGTCATTAAGTGCGCGAAATACCTCGCATCAACACAAGTCCGAGCTTTCCTGGTTGGCGCATGCCCGCCCCAGAAATGTTCCAGGGGATGCATCGAATCGTTACAACCTTGCTCGCAAGTCCTCGAATCTTAAAGATTTTGACGAAGAACACGTCCCTGTCCTGAAACGCGACACCCCGTCCGACGCTTGTCCTGGATTCAAACAATCCAGAATTCGCGGACTTTTCTTGTGCTCAAATGGACTCTCGAATTACCGATTAGGCCACGAACGCGCCGAGGACGACGCGGGCGCGGCCGTCCATGGAGAGGGTGCGCTCCTCCACGTGGGGGAAGCCGGACGTGCGGGCCAGTTCCTGGAGGTGCCGCATCCAGGGGTTGTAGGGCATGCCGTTGTCGGAGCAGCACGGCACCACAGCGAAGGGCAGCTGGTGGCGCGCGGCGTACTCGATGATGACGCGGGTGGCGCCATCCGGGTGCATGCCCACCACCAGCTCGGCCTCGCAGGGCTCGTCCAGCGTGAAGATGCGCTGGGCGTAATGCCGCACGGGCAGGTGCTTGTGACGCAGGTCGAAGGTGGTGACGGTGCGGCCCCGCTGGGTCAGCGCCTCGTTGAGCCGGCCCTGGCCCCCCGCGACGTCGAAGATGCGCGACGCGCTCGGGAAGCGCTCCACCAGCAGGTCCGCGAAGAGGTCGAAGCGCCGCTTGTCCGCCATGCGCCCCCCTCTATCCGAGAGCGCCCGGCGGCGCATCCCTCTTCGGGCCTAGGTCCGCTCGCAGACCGTCCAGAGCAGGCGCTCGATGACCAGCCGGCCATTGCCGGAGGACTTGAGCGCCAGGTCGGCGTCCGCACAGGCCACCACCGCGTCGAGCAGCTCGCGGCGCTCATAGCGCGCCGCGGCCTGCATGCCGAACGCGAGCGCCCAGGCATTGGGCATCTTGCGCTTGGTGGCCTTCAGCTCCGCCTCCAGCTTGGGGAGGATGCGGGACTCCACGTCGCGGCCCGTGCGCGGCGGCGTGCCCCCCGCGTACTTCTCCAGCCACGCGTGGTTCTCCAGGAGCGATCGCACGATGGAGGCCACCGCGCCCAACAATTGCAGCGCGTGCGTGCCCTGCCCCATCGCGTCCTCCGCGTAGGAAAGCGCCGCGCGCAGCTCGCGCTTCTGGAGGGCCTCGGTCAGCTCGAAGAACTCCTCCTCGCGCGCGTGATGCACCAGCAGCGCCACGTCCGAGGCGTCGATGGTGGCGCCCTCGGCGTAGGTGGCCAGCTTCTCCAGCTCGGATTGGAGCAGGCGGATGTTGCCGCCGATGCGCTCCTTGAGCCCCTCCAGCGCGCCGGGCCCCAGCTTCTTCTTGAAGGGCGCCAGGAACTCGCGGGACAGCTCCGTGAGGTCCAGGTCCTTGTGGCGCGCGGCCACCTTGCGCTCGACCAGCCGCCCCTTGTCCTGGGCGAACTTGAGCAGCGGGTTGCGCGAGTCCACGTCGGTGGCGGCGAGCACCAACGCGTGCCCCGCCGGCACGCCCTTGTTCAAGAGGTCCAGCAACGCCGAGGCGTCTCCCTCCGGCGCGCTGATCCGCTCCTCGCGACAGAAGGCCGCGGCCTCCTTGAGGAAGGCGAGGTCCGCGTCCGCCAGCTCCACGTTGAGCTCTTCCTTCCACTGCTCCACCGTGGGCGCGCCCGCCGCGTTCGGGTCCAACTTGTCCACGCCCCAGCCCGCGCGCCCCGCCAGCGCGAGGAGCCGCCGCGCGCCTTCCTTGCGCTTGCCCGCCTTCCACGCCTCGCGCGCCTTGGCGAGCGCGTCCCCGCGGCCCTTCTTGGGCGCGAGGAACTCCGGGTCGCGCACCAGCACCACCTTGCGCCCGGGGAACAGCGGCAGGGTGGCCACCTCCTGCGACACCTCGCGAGGTGACGCGGCGTCCAGCGCCACCAGGTTGAGCCCCATGGCGGCATCCGGCACCAGCGCCTTGACGAGTTCGTCGGCGCCCCGGCGCACCAGGAACTCCTCGCCCCACAGGAGGTACAGCGGCCACACGCGGCCGTCCTTCACCTCCTTCAACACCTCGTCCATGTCCGCGCTCACCGCGCCTCCAGGAACAGTTCGATGAGCATCCGCTCCAACTGGAGCCTCGGCGAGCCGTTGCGCGTGACGATGGCCGTCCGCGCCGACTCCAGCAGCGCGTGGCGGCGGTGCAGCGCGGTCTCGGAAGTCCGCGCGGCCACCTCGCGCGCCAGGGCCAGCAGGTCCGCGTTGGCCAGGTGCTCACCGCCGGCCTTCGCCAGCGCCACGTCGCGCGTCCACAAGAGCAACAAGTCCAACATGCCCTCCGCGTCGTCGCGTGAACCGCCGTGCGCGTCCGCGAACCGCAAGAGGGCCGGGACGTCATCGCCGCGCAGCGCCTCGAAGGCGGTCACCCCCTCCTTGCGCTCCGCCAGCGCCTCCAGGTCCAGCGCGAGCGCGCGCCCGAGGCTGCCTCCCGACATCACCGCGGCCAGCCCCGCCGTCGCCGCGTCCAGCTTGCGCTCTTGCTGCACGCGCTGGGCGATGAGTCCGGCGGGCAGCGGTCCGAAGTGGACCTTGCTGCACCGGCTGCGGATGGTGGGCAGGAGCCGGTCCATGGCGCTCGCCACCAGGATGAGCGTGGTGTCCGCGGGCGGCTCCTCCAGCGTCTTCAGGAAGGCGTTCTGCGCCTGCACGTTCATCGCCTGGGCGCTGACGATGATGGCCACCTTGCGCCGCGACTCCAGGCCCCGGAGCGCCACGCGCTCCTGGAGCTGGCGGATCTGCTCCACGCGAATCTCGCGGCTCGGCGTGCCGGTGAAGTCCGAGCGCCCCGCGAGGCCACGCGACACGCGCTCGTCGTCCGGCATGAGCCACGTGACGTCCGGGTGCAGGCCGCGGGCGACGCGCGCGCAGCTGCCGCACTGGCCGCAGCCCTCGTCGGGCCGCTCCGGGCACGTCAGGGCCATGGCCAGCCCCACCGCGGCCCGCTCCTTCCCTACCCCTTCGGGGCCCGCGAACAAGCAGGCGTGGTGCACCGCGCCGGCGCGCAGGGCCGCCTGGAGTGAATCAATCGCGCGGGGCTGTCCCAGCACGGAGGCGAGCGTCATGGGGGGTGTATCCCCGCTCGCGCCGGGCACGTCAACCGCCGCATTGACCTGGGCGTGACGGGGCGGTGAGATTCGCGAGGCTTGCTTCCCTTCCTTCAGAGCAATCTCTCCCTGGCGGTGGGGGCGGTGCTGGCCGTCCTCCTGCTGGGCGCCCTCGCGGCCACCTCCGACAAAGACCTGCGCCGAGACTTGCGGGGCGCGCTGCGGTTGCTCATCGCCTTCGTGGTGCTGCGGCTGGCGGCGTGGGCGCTGCCCGACACGTCGCACAAGGCGGCGCTGAAGCTCGTGCGCGTGGCGTGGATGCTGATGTTCGCCTTTGGCGTCATCCGCGCCGGGGTGGGTTTCGGGCTGAAGCTCTGGCGGCTGCGCTCGCCCGGCACCACGCCAAAAATCCTCCGCGACGTCATCGACTTCACGCTCTACGCGCTGGCCGCGGTGCCCATCCTCCAGACGCAGCTCAACCTGGACCTGGCCGGGCTCGTGGCCACGTCCGCGGTGCTGTCGGTGGTCATCGGCCTGGCGCTCCAGGAGACGCTGGGCAACCTCTTCGCGGGGCTGTCGCTCCAGTTGGATCGCCCCTTCGAGGTGGGCGACATCGTCCACATTGGCGAGCACAGCGGGCGCGTGGTGCACCTGGGCTGGCGCTCCATCCGGCTGGCCACCTTCCGGCGCGAGCTCATCACCCTGCCCAACGGCATGGTCGCCAAGGAGAAGGTGAAGAACTACTCCCAGCGCCACGAGCCCGTGGGCGTGGATGTGACGCTCGGGTTGTCCTACGACGCGCCGCCCAACCGCGTGAAGCAGGCGCTCGTGGAGGTGGCCCAGGAGATTCCGCACATCCTCGTGGATCCCCCGCCCTTCGCGCGCACGGTCTTGTTCGACGAGTCCTGCGTCCGCTACATGGTGCGCTTCTTCCTCTCGGATTTCACGCTGGCCGAGACCGTCAAGGAGGAGCTGCACACGCGGCTGTGGTACCGGCTGCGCCGCGACAGCATCGACATCCCGTTCCCCCAGCGCACCGTGCACGTGCGGCAGGAGACGCGGCGTCTGGAGCTGTCCGAGGAGACAGTGCACGACCTGTTGCGCGCGGTGGACCTGTTCAGCCCGCTGGGCACCTCGGAGCTGGAGCGCCTGCGCCGCGAGGTGGCGGTGCGCCGCTTCGGCCGGGGTGAGCGGATCATCCAGGAGGGCGACGAGGGCCGGACGTTCTACGTGGTGGGCTCCGGCGAGGTGAGCGTGCGCGCGGGCAAGGCGCAGGCGGAGGTCACCCGGCTGGGACGCGGCAGCTACATTGGCGAGATGTCGCTGCTGACGGGCGAGAAGCGCGCGGCCACGGTGGTGGCGATGGAGGACTCGGTGCTGCTGGAGCTGGACCGGCCCACCTTCGGGCGGCTGTTCTCCGAGCATCCACAGCTGGCCGGGCAGCTCTCCCGCCTGCTGGCCCAGCGGCGCACCCAGCTGCGCGCCGTGGCCGAGGCCCATGGCGTGAGCGTGGACCCCGCCCCCGAGGCGGGCCGCATCCTCGGGCGCCTGCGGCAGATCTTCGGACTCGCCCACGAGTAGGGCTGTTCGCTTCTGGGAATCGCTGTCCCGGGTCCGAGCGCCCGCGCGGCCAGCGGCCGTGGTTCACAGCCCCCTCCCCGAGTCAAGGCCGCGCCGGGGAGGGTTGGCACGGCATTCGCTGGGAGCGGACGGACATGGACACCCTTCGCCAGGACCTTCGTTACGCGCTGCGCACCTTGTCGCGCACCCCCGGCTTCACCGTGGCCGCCGCGCTGACGCTGGCGCTCGCCATTGGGGCCAACACGGTCCTGTTCAGCGCCATCCACGCGGTGCTGATGCGCCCCTTGCCCTTCCCCCGCGCCGAGTCGCTGGTGCGCATCTGGGACACGCAGGAGGGCATCGACCGCGCCTCCGTATCCGAGCCCGAGGTGCTGGGGTGGCGCGAGCAGACGCAGGGCTTCTCACAGATGGCCGCGTATGACCGGGCGGACTACAACCGCCAGGCCGTCGACAGGCCGGAGCGGGTGCGCGGCGGGCGCGTCACCACCAACTTCTTCGCGCTGCTCGGTGTGGCGCCCGCGCTCGGCCGCGACTTCACCGAGGAGGATGCCCCGCCTGCCGCGCCCTCCTCGCGAGTCATCGTGAGCAACGGCTTCTGGAAGCGCGCGATGAACGGCGCGCCGGACGCGGTGGGCCAGACGCTGGTGCTCGATGGGCGCAGCCACACGGTGGTGGGCGTGCTGCCCGAGTCCTTCACGTTCCCGGACTTCAGCGACGAAGCCGACGTCTGGGTACCGCAGTGGATGGATCCGCAGCGGCACGGCATGCACCACCTGAGCGTGCTGGGGCGACTGGCCGCGGGGCGCACGGTGGAGGCGGCGACCGCGGAGCTGTCGCGGGTGGCGGGGCCCATCTCGCACGTGAGCGCCGGAGAGAAGCCCCATGGCGTGCGGCTGGTGTCGTGGCGCGAGGCGCTGGTGGAGGGCACGCGCCCGGTGCTCTGGACGCTCTGGGCCGCGGTGGGCTTCGTGCTCCTCATCGCCTGCGCGAACGTGGCCAACCTGATGCTGGTGCGCGCGCTCGGGCGGCAGCGCGATGGCGCCATCCGCGCCGCGCTGGGCGCGCCCCGGGCAAGGCAGGTGCAGCAGGCGTTGGTGGAGAGCGTCCTGCTCGCGTTGCTGGGCGGCGCCGTGGGCATGCTGCTCGTGCTCTGGGGCTTGGAGCTCGTGCGCACGCTCCTGCCGCCCAACATGATCCGCATGGCGCCGATGGAGCTGAGCGGCGCGGCGCTCCTCTTCAGCTTCGGGCTCTCGGTGGGAACGGGCGTGCTCTTCGGCCTCGCGCCCGCGCTCTACATGTCCACCGTGAACGCGATGGGAGTCCTTCGGGGCTCCAGCCGCTCGGTCTCCGGCACCAGCAACCCGCTGCGCAGCGGGCTCGTGGCCGTGCAGCTCGCGCTGGCGCTGGTGTTGCTCGTGGGCACGGTCCTCATGGTGCGCACGCTCGACAACGTCCAGCGCGTGGACCTGGGGTTCGATCCGCACGGCGTGCTGACGGCGCGCCTGTCCCAGCCGCTGACCCAGAGCCCCGGAGACCTGGCTCGGCGCGCGGCGCTCTTCGAGCAGATGCGGCAGCGGCTCTCCGCGCTGCCCGGCGTGGAGGCCGCGGGCTTCGTCAACGACGCGCCGCTCGGCGGCAGCAACAGCAACGGCGACTTCGTCATCGAGGGGCGCGGCGCGCCTCCGGAGGGCCAGCGCTGGCTCACCGAGCTGCGCGTGGCCACCCCGGACTATTTCCGCGCCATGCGCATCGCCCTGCGGAGTGGAAGAACGTTCGAAACCGGAGACATCGCGAGCGCGGCGCCCGTGGTCATCATCAACGAGGCGTTCGTCCGCCGGTACTTCCCGGGTGAGGACGTGCTGGGCAAGCGGATCCGCGTGGACTGGACGGACGCGGAGCCCTACCGGGAGATCGTCGGCGTGGTGGGCGACGTGCGCCATGAGCGCCTCACGGATCCAGCCAAGCCCGAGTCCTATGTGCCGCTCACCCAGTTCCCGTGGCCCACCATGACGCTGGTGCTGCGCACGCGGGGTGACCCCGCCACGATGCTGGCCTCGGTGCGCACCGAGGTTCAGGCCGTGGACAGCACCCTGCCCGTTCAGGACCTGCGCCCGTTCGATTCCCGACTGGACAACGAGCTGCGACGTCCCATGGCGGTCACTCGACTCCTGGGGTGCTTCGCGCTGCTCGCGCTCGTCTTGGCCGGCGTGGGCGTCTACGGCGTCATGGCCTACGCGGTGAGTCAGCGCACGCGGGAGCTGGGCATCCGCCTGGCGCTCGGAGAGCACCCGAGTTCGGTGCTGCGCCTGGTGCTCGGCCAGGGCATGCGCCTGACGCTGGTGGGCGTCGCCGTGGGCGTGGTGGCCGCGCTCGCGTGCACGCGCCTCATGGCGAGCATGCTGTACGGTGTGAACGCCAACGAGCCGCTCATCCTGGGCGGGGTGGCATTGACCCTGTCCTTCGTGGCGCTGCTGGCCAGCGGCGTGCCCGCGTGGCGCGCCAGTCGGGTGCCGCCCACCGTGGCCCTCCGCGCGGAGTAGGAGCGCACGCTCGTGCATGGTGGGAAACGCGTGACGCTCGCCACTGCACTCGCGGTACCTGCGACCCTTTGACGCCCAGCATGGGACGCGATTAAACGCTCCCATGCACTGCGACTGGACCTTTCTTGTCCGAGCGAGCGCCGTCGTCGTTCCTGGCGCGCTGCTCATGGCGTTGCACGCAGCAAGCGCCGCGACCCCGCAGGCGACCCCGGACACGCCCGCGGGACTGGAGAAGCTGTCGCGACGGCGCATCTTCTTCGGGCACCAGTCGGTGGGGGCCAACCTGCTCGAGGGCATGGGCCGGCTCATGTCGCGAGGAGGGCCCGCGCCCCAGGTGCGGGAGGTGCGCGAGCCCACCGCCGCCGTCGCGCCCGGCACGCTGGCGCACGCGATGCTCGGCCACAACGAGCAGCCCGAGTCCAAGCTCGCTGACTTCGAGCGGTACATGGACGGCGGGATGGCGGCGCAGACGGACGTCGCGCTGCTGAAGTTCTGTTACATCGACTTCAACGTGCACACGGACGCGCGCGCGCTGTTCGCCCGCTACCGCGCGACCCTGGACGGACTGAAGGCGCGCCATCCCCAGGTGACGTTCGTGCACGTCACCGTGCCGCTCACCACGGTGCAGTCGGGGGCGAAGGCGTGGCTCAAGGAGCTGATGGGCCGCTCGGTGTGGGGCGTGGGCGAGAACGTCACGCGCGAGGCGTTCAACGCGCTGATGCGCCAGACGTACGCGGGCAAGGAGCCCCTGTTCGACCTGGCCACGCTGGAGTCCACCCGGCCCGACGGAACCCCCGAGACGTACACGCTCAACGGCCGCGCGTATCCGGCGATGGTGGCCGCGTACTCGAACGACGGGGGACATCTGAACGAAGTCGGGCAGGCGCGCCTGGCCACGGCCTTCATCGACTTCCTGGCCGCGTTGCCACCCGCCACACGGACCTCTCCCGCCCAGGCCGTGCCGTGACGCCATGGCCACGACCCTTCCGCTGAGGCGCGGGCTCGGAACCCTCCTCGCCCGCCTGAAGCTCCACCGCTGTCGGGCAGTGGGGCTGGCGCCCATTGTCCTGGGCCGGGTGTGGATCCACGGCGAGGGCGAGGTGGTGCTCGGCGACCACGTGGTGCTGGACGGCCGCGTGGCGCCCATCGAGCTGCACGCGCAGCGCGGGGGCCGCATCGTGCTCGAGGACGACGTGGCCATCGAGGGGGGCAGCTCCCTGGAGGCGCAGTCATGCATCACGGTGGGCGCGCACAGCCGGCTGGGGACGTGGTGCAAGGTGATGGACAACCAGTACCACCCGCTGCGGGGCAACCGTCACGAGCGCCCCGCCTCGGTGCCGCTCACGATTGAAGAGGACGTGACGGTGGGCAGCCGCTCTATCCTGTTGCCCGGGACCCACCTGCAGAAAGGCGCCCGGCTGGCACCCGGCACCGTTGTTTCTCGGCGCATTCCCTCGGGAGTCCGGGTGGGGGGTTCACCCGCCCGAGTGTTGCGCACGGAGGAGCCAGGATGAACGCGCCCACCTTCCCACTGCACCCGGCGCTCGTGATGGCCCAGCTCGCCGAGATGCGCGATCAATTCCGCCCGCGCGCCGAGCGCGCCATGGGGATCCTCCGCGCGAAGTGGTTCCTGCGCGACTGTCATCTGGATTGGGGCGTGGCCACCTACGGCCGTGTCGTGGTCGACAACCAGGGCGTGGTGGAGTTGGGCCCGCGCCTGAGCTTCATGGGAGGCATGGTGCCAACGACGCTCACGTGTCACCCCGGCGCGAGGTTGGTGGTGGGTGCCAGCTCGCACTTCAACTACGGCGTGTCGTTGGAGGCCTGGGAGTCGGTGTCCATTGGCGAGCGCTGCATGTTCGCCTCGTTCGTGCGCATCTGCGATCGCGACGGGCACCGCACCGCGCCCATCGTCATCGAGGATGACGTCTGGGTGGCCCACGGCGCCATCCTCATGCCGGGCGTGCGCATCGGCGCGCGCTCGGTGGTGTCCGCCGGCAGCATCGTGACGCATGACGTGCCACCGGACATGCTGGCCATGGGCAATCCCGCGCGGACGATGAGCATGGACCTCGTCGCCCGGGGCACTGGCACCTGACGGTCCCTTTCGCGGCGGGACTCAAGGAAACGCCCCGCCGCCGTTCTTCTCTCCTCGTTCATCCCTTCACCGCACAAACGATAGGACCCTACCGTGAGCACACGCGACAGCATCCGGAGCTTCATCGTCGACACCTTCTTCGTGGATGAGTTCGGCGACGATGATTCGTTTCTTCGCAAGGGGCTCATCGACTCCACGGGAATGATGGAGCTGGTGGCCTTCGTGGAGTCGGAGTTCGGCATCAAGCTGGAGGACAAGGAGCTGGTGCCGGAGAACCTGGACTCGCTCTCGCGCGTGGTGGCCTTCGTGGGCCGCAAGCAGGCGCTGGCGAAGGCGAGCTGACCCGTCATGTGCGGCATCGGGGGGTTCACCTTCGCGATGGGCGGCACGGACGTGCACGGCCCGAACGCGGCGCGGCTGCGCCAGATGACGGCCAGCCTCCGACACCGGGGGCCGGACGCGCAGCGCGCGCGGCTCCTGGAAGGGGTGGCGCTGGGACACACGCGACTGTCCATCGTGGACCTCGCGTCCGGGCACCAGCCCATGCACGACGAGGCCACGGGCGTCACGCTCGTCTTCAACGGTGAAATCTTCAACCACGTGGAGCTGCGCGAGCAGCTCGCGTCGGGGTACGCGTTCCGCACGCGCTCGGACACGGAGGTCATCCTCGCGGCCTATCTGGCGTGGGGAATGGACTGCGTGCGCCGGTTCGAGGGCCAGTGGGCCTTCGCGCTGTGGGACCCGCGCGACCGCACCCTGTGGATGTCGCGAGACCGGGTGGGCATCTGCCCGCTGTACTTCGCGAGGCTGCCGGACGGACAGGTGGCCTTCGCGTCGGAGATGAAGGCCCTGTTCGCCAGCGGGCTGGTGACGCCCGCGTTGGACGCGCGGGGCCTCAAGCAGACCTTCCAGCTGTGGGCTCCGGTGGCGCCGCGCACGTCGTTCGAGGGCGTGTCGCTGCTGCCCCCCGCGCACACGGCGCGCTGGCGCGACGGCGCGCTGACGCTCCTGCGGTACTGGGACCTGGACTTCGGCGTGGCGCCCGAGCCCGTGGAGGACGCGCCGCGGCTGCTGGAGGAGCTCGACGCCGTGCTGGAGCGCGCGGTGCGGTTGCGGCTGCGCGCGGATGTGCCCGTGGCGGCGTACCTGTCGGGCGGGTTGGACTCGAGCTTGCTATGCGCGCTGGCGCAGCGGCAGCTCGGGGGCACGCTGCGCACGTTCTCGGTGGGCTTCGCGCACGCGCGCTTCGATGAGCGCAGCCATCAAGCCGCCGTGGCCCAGGAGCTGCGCACCGAGCACCGCGTGGTGGAGATGCGGGATGGAGACATCGGCGGGCTGGTGCCAGGCGTCATCTTCCACGCCGAGCAGGCGATGATGCGCTCCGCGCCCGCGCCCTTCCTGCGGCTGAGCTCCTGGGTGCGCGACAACGGCATCAAGGTCGTCCTCACCGGGGAGGGCTCGGACGAGATGTTCCTGGGCTACGACCTCTTCAAGGAGACGAAGGTCCGCCAGTTCTGGGCGCGCGCGCCGCAATCGCGCTGGCGCCCGCTGCTCCTGCGCAAGCTCTACCCCACCCTGTCGGTGAGCCAGCAAGGCGTGGAGCTCTTGCGCGAGTTCTACGGCCAGGGACTGGAGGAGCCGGGCGCACTGGCCTTCTCGCACCTGGTGCGCTGGTCCAACAGCGGACGCATCCAACGCTTCCTCGCGCCGGAGTTCGCGGCCCGCGTGGCGGACGAGGATCCGGTGGCCTCGCTGTTGGAGACGGTGCCCGCGCACGTGGGCACCTGGCGCCCCCTGGCGCGCGCGCAGTACCTGGAGGCGCGCACGCTCCTGTCCGGGTACCTGCTGTCCGCGCAGGGCGACCGCATGCTCCTGGGCAACGCGGTGGAGGGGCGCTTCCCGTTCCTGGACACCGCGGTGATGGAGTTCGCCGCGCGCGTGCCCGAGCGCCTGCGCCTGCGTGGACTGGACGAGAAGCACCTGCTCAAGCGCTACGCGCGCGGCAAGGTGCCGGCGTCCATCCTGGAGCGACAGAAGTTCCCCTACCGCGCGCCCATCGCGGGCGCCCTGGTGGGCGCCGAGGCCCCCGCGTGGTGCCGCGAGCTGCTCGCGCCCGAGGCCGTGGCCACCACGGGCGTGTTCGATGCGCGCAAGGTGGAGCGGCTCGTCGCCAAGCTGCGCGCGCCCAACGCGGCGGAGAGCGAAGCGGACACCATGGCCCTGTTCGCCGTGGCGTCCACGCAGCTGCTCGCCCATCACTTCCTGTCCCCGCGTCCGCCGCCGTCCGCGGAGGTAGAGGCCGTGGCGCTGGAGGCCGCATGAGCGCCCCGGACACCGCGCCCGCGTGGGTCTGGGCGCACGCGGACACCACGCCGGAGGCCCCCGCGGTGGACTCGCCCTGGGCGCGGCTGACGTACCGGGAGCTGGCCGCGCGCATGCGGGCGCTGGGGGGACACCTGCGTGGCTCGGGCGTAGGGCCGGGGGTGCGCGTGCTCATCGCGCTGCCGCTGGGCTGCGCGTCCGCCGTCGCGTCCCTGGCCGTGCAGGCACTGGGCGCGTGCGTGGTGGAGCTGGACCGCACGACGAGCGGGACCACGCTGGACGCCATCCTCGCGCAGACGGGCGCGCGGCATGCGTTCTTCTTCGGACAGGACGCGCGGCAGTGGGCCGGGCGCTCGCAGCTCACGCACCTGTGGGTGGTGCACCCGTCCGCGCCGCCGGAGAGGATGCTCGGGCTGCTGCGGGGTGCCGCGAGCGCGTGGGTGCAGGAGGACGGCGCGCTCGGCGCGCAGCCGCACGAGGCGCCGCTCGAGGCCCTGCCCTTGGTGGCCTCGGACTCGCCCGCGGCCATCGTCTATACCTCGGGGAGCACGGGCACACCTCGGGGCGTCGTGCAGACGTTCGCGAACATCGCGGCCAACACGCGCGCCATCGTGGAGTACCTGGGACTGTCCGCGCGCGACCGCGCGATGCTCGTGCTCCCGCTGCACTATTGCTACGGCAAGAGCGTGCTCCAGACACACCTGCTCGCGGGCGGCTCGGTGTTCCTGGATCCGCGCTTCATGTACCCGCAGGTGGTGCTGGACGCGATGGCCACCGAGGGCTGCACGGGCTTCGCGGGCGTGCCCCTCACCTTCGAGCTGCTGCGGCGGCAAGGCGCGCCCGAGGCCCTCGCGAAGCTGACCTTGCGCTACCTCACGCAGGCCGGCGGAGGCATGTCGCCGGACACCGTGCAGTGGGTGCGCGAGGCCTTCCAGCCCGCGAAGCTGTTCGTCATGTATGGCCAGACGGAGGCCACCGCGCGGCTGAGCTACCTGCCCCCCGAGCGCGCTCACGACAAGATCGGCTCCATCGGCATCGCCATCCCCGGCGTGGAGTTGCGCGTGGTGAGCGAGGACGGGCTGCCGCTGCCCACGGGTGAGACCGGCCATCTGGTCGCGCGCGGCGCCAACGTGACGCCGGGCTACCTGGGCGCGCCCGAGGACACGGCGGCCATCCTGCGCGAGGGCTGGCTGTGGACGGGCGACCTCGCGTGGAAGGACGCCGACGGCTTCTTCTTCCTGGTGGGCCGCGCGAAGGAGATCCTCAAGATTGGTGGCCACCGCGTCAGCCCGGCGGAGCTGGAGCACGCGCTGGCCCGCCACCCCGCCGTGCTGGAAGTGGCGGTGGTGGGCGTGCCCGACGAATTAGGCGGAGAGGCGGCCCTCGCGGCCGTGGTGCTCCGTCCCGACGCGGCGGTGAAGGAAGACGACCTGCGGCGCTTCTGTCGCGAGTCGCTCCCCGCCCACAAGGTGCCGCGCCATGTCGTCTTCTCCGACGCGCTGCCACGCGGTCCCAACGGCAAGGTCCTGAAGGCCGAGCTGCGAACCCGACTCACGACCCCTGTCTCACCCTCTCAACCGAGGTCCTCGACATGAAGTTTTCCAAGCAGGTGCTGGAGCTGGACTGGGAAGCCAAGGCGGCCTCGCTGGCAGAAGGGCTGCGCGAGGCGGTGCTGCGCAAGCTGCGTCGGCGCGGGCTGGTGGTGGCCATCTCCGGCGGAATCGACTCGGCGTGCGTGGCCGCATTGGCGGTGCGCGCCCTGGGACCGGACCGTGTGTTCGGCCTGCTCCTACCGGAGCGCGACTCCAGCGGCCTGTCCTCGCAGCTCGGCCGAGAGCTGTGCAGTCACCTGGGCATCCAGCACACGTTGGTGGACATCGCGCCCGTGCTGGAGGCGGCGGGGTGCTATTCGCAGCGCGACGCGGCGGTGCGCTCGGTGTTCCCCGGGTTCCAGCCAGACATGAAGTGGAAGATCGTCATGCACGGCGATCGGATGAACACCGACGCGCTGAACGTCTTCTACGTGGTGGTGCAGGTGAACGGCGAGGAACAGCGCTTCCGCCTCACGCCGCAGGCCTACGTGCAGATTGTCGCGGCCACGAACTTCAAGCAGCGCGTGCGCAAGATGATGGAGTACTACCACGCGGATCGGCTGAACTTCGCCGCGTCGGGCACGCCGAACCGGCTGGAGTATGACCAAGGCTTCTTCGTGAAGCTCGGCGACGGCGCGGCGGACGTGAAGCCCATCGCCAGCCTCTACAAGACGCAGACATACAAGCTGGCGCGGCACCTGGGCGTCATCGACGGCATCCTCAACCGCGAGCCCACCACGGACACCTTCAGCCTGGAGCAGTCACAGGAGGACTTCTATTTCTCCGTGCACTACTCGCAGCTCGACCTCATCCTCTGGGCGAAGAACCACGGCGTGCCCCCCGAGGAGGTCTCCGCGCAGATGGACCTCACGCCGCAGCAGGTGCAGCGCGTGTTCGATGACATCGACCAGAAGCGCCGCACCACCGCGTACCTGCATGCGCCGCCGCTGCTGCTGGAGCCCGTGCCGGAGCTCGCGCCGTTCAAGATGGGCTGAGCCCGACCGAGCCGCGAGCCGCGTCGAACCCTGTCGCGTCTCGCGGCCCTGGGCGTCCCCTACGGGAACGTCCGGGCCTGGGGAATGTCCTTCAAGGGACTGAAGCCCCAGCGCGCGCGCTCCTCGTCCGTCACGCGCGGGTCCATCGTGTAGAGCACCATCTGCGGGGTGCCCTGAGCGGGGACATACTGCGTGCCGAAGCGCTGCGGCTTGCCGGCCCGCATGAGCCACCGGTCCCACGCGGCCGCCGCCATCCAGAGGCCCTTGGGGTGCCCTCGGCGCGCGGCCTCGGCGCCCATGTCTCGGGCCATGGCGTAGTCCTCCAACGTGCCCCCGTGCTGGAAGATGATGCCCGCGGAGAAGAAGTCCGCGCCCGTCTTCAAGTCACCGTGCGCCACCATCTCCTTCACCCGCGTCAGGCGCTCACGGTCCTTCGCCATGAACTCGGCGAGCTGCTCCTTCGTGGGCTTCATCACGAGGTGGGTGCGCGCCTGCTGATCCTCGGCGTACAGGCGCTGCAGCTCCGCGTTCGAGCCGGGAAAGGGCTCCGGCATCTTCGCGATGCGCTCCAGGAGGGCCGTGAACTCCGGCTCGGCGCGCAGCGAGGCCAGGTCGTCGTCCTTCTTCATCCACTCCACATCCCGGTAGCCCGCCTCGGCCGCCTTGGACAGCCACGCCAGCGTCTCCGCCTTGCGCTCCAATCGCCCCGCGGCGCACGCCGCCGCGTAGGCCGCGTCGCCATCGCGGTTCCCCGCGCTCCAAGCCTGCGTGTAGAGCACCAGTGCTTCCTCGGGCTTGTTCTGGTGCAGCAGCGCATCCGCGATGCGGACCTGGCTGCGCCCCGGCATGGGCGTGGCAGGGGGCTCCATGAAGGGCAGCTCGCTGGCCGTCTCCGCGCCCGGCGCGAGCGGCGGCGCGACAGGTGTCGGCGCGGACGAGGATTCCTGCGCGGGCGCATGAGCACAGGCCGAGGCCAGGGAGAGGCACAGTGCGGAGGCAATGAGCAGTCGCATCCCCACACTCTAGCCAGGACCGCAAATCAGGTCACACGCAACAAACCAGACGCTCCCCTGACATCCGCGTCATGACATGCGCGTCGCGTCTGCCATTCCTCGGGTGTATCGACCGGGCCAGGACGCGCGGCCTTCCACTCGGAGCGCTCCCTTGGCCATTCAATTGCACAGGGGCGCCGCGGCCGACTTCGACGTCCTTCTCCTGGGGTTCCATGCGTTCTCGATGCCACGCCGGGCTGTTGCTGCTGCTGTGCCTGTCCACCGCTCCCGCCTGGGCCGAAGACGCCCCCGAAGCCCCACCCCGGGAGCAGCGCAAGCACCTCCTCCTCGGGCTGCGTCTGGGTTATGCCTTTCCCGCGGGGGACCTGGTCCGCGACCAGAAGCTCTCCTCCCGTTACGTGGGGATGATCACCCCCCAGTTCGACGTGGGCTACAGCCTCACCCCGAACTGGTCGGTGGAAGGCGCGTTCCAATTCGGCATCGCGCGTGTCGCGCCAGGCGCCTGCGACCCGAGCGTGCGTTGCAGCGGAGCCATGCTGCGGTTCAGCACGGACGTGAACTACCACTTCCTGAGCCAGGGGCCCCTCCAGCCTTGGATGGGCGCGGGCCTCAACTTCGAGTTGGCCTCGCTGAGCACGGGCCGAGAAGGCAGCTCACAAGGTCGCCAGGCCTCGGGCTTTCTCTTCGCGCATGTCCAGGGAGGCATCGACGTGGAGGTCGCTTCGTTCCTGCGCGTGGGCCCCTACTTCACGGGCACCCTGGGCAAGTACACCACCGTCTTCGAGACCTTCGACCCATTCGGCGGCAGCCAGACCGTGCCGAGCTCACGGCGAGCCTTTCACGCGTGGCTCCAACCCGGGCTCCGCCTCCAGTTCCTGCGCTGAGCCCGCGCTCACCCGCATCCAACCGGACCTGACGTGGCTCGCGGAGCTGGGCTGCGCGCTCTTGCAAGCGGGGGCGATCGCCTTTCACCTCTCTCGCGGGGAGGCGGCGAACACGCCCTTCAACCTCTTCCTCCTGGCGCTCTCGCTCTTCGTGTCCTGGGGCCGCCGCGCGAAGGCGCCCATCGCGCCGCGAGGGTGACGATTCCGCCCCCCGGCCTCTCCCCGACGCATCACCTCGCCGCTCGGACAGCCGGACGCCGCGTCTCAGCCACACCCCGCGCCGCACTCTGGCCTTGCGTTTCCCCGCCGCATCGCGAACAAGCAGCGGCATGTCGGAGGAGCGCAAGCCACCGGGGCCCTTGCCCACTCAGGTCGCGGGGACTCCCCCCTTCGACACGGACGCTGAACTCAGGGCCTGGCTCCAGTCCGAGGGCATCGAGCATGTCGCGCGCTACAGCCTGGGCCCGCTCACGCCCCGCGTCGACCCGGCGCTGATGCCGCAGTTCCGCCCCGCCATCCTCCGCCGCCGAATGGTGGAGCTGGTGAGCGCCGAGTCGGTTGCCCGGTGGAGCGCCGAGTCCCAGCCCTCCCCGAAGATGAAGGAGCTGCTGCCCCGGCTCGCATGGAGGTTTCTCGAAGAGGAGGCCGTGGCCGCACGGGACGCGCGCGCCGTCGTCGATGCGCGGCTCGCGCCCCCGCCCGAGCCACGCACGCACCGGGTCCACGCGTTGCTGAGCACACTGCGCGCGCGCATTCCCGCGTCGATCGCGCCGCGACCGGCGGACCTGCTGCACGCGGAGGCGCTCGAATCGGACGCGCTGCTCCCCGGCTTCCGCCTGCGCGAGAGCGGCATCTCGGAGCTGCCGGTGGGCGTCCAGGCGGGCTTCATCCTCCCGGAGACGCGCCTGGCGTTCTCGCCCAGCTCGGCGAGCGTGGAGTGCACCTGTGGCGCCACCGCCTGTGTGCATGGCCTGGCCATGGTGGACACCGCGCTGGCGTGGCTGCGCCAGCCCTGGTCCGAGCGCTTTGGAGAAACGCTGGACGAGCTGGTGCGCCCCTCATGGGAGCGCACGTTGCGAGCCCTGGAGCGCGCGGTGGAGGAGAACCCCGCGGGCGCGCCGGGCTCGGAGCTCTCCTGGCGTCTGGAGGTCATTGAGGGCTACGGCGTGGAGGTCGCCGCGTATGCCCACCGCCGCAACAAGAAGGGGCAACTGAGCGCGGGGACGCGGCTGAGTCGGCGTCGGCTGTTGCAAGAGTACGGCGCGCAGCTCTCGCCGCTCGACGCGCGCCTCGCGGTGCTCCTGCCGGAGACGACCGCGCCGGCCTCGCGCGCGCTCCTCTTCGAGCTGGTGGACCATCCGCGCATCCACCTGGATGACTCCCCGGACCTCGTGCGCGTCGAGCGCGCCAGGGTGGGCCTGGTGGCGGAGGACCGAGGCGGCGCCGTCATCGTCACCGCGGGCGTGGAGGGCGCGTCCCTGCCCTCCGCCATGGTGGAGCGCGTGCGCCGCTCGCGCCCCGAGGAGGTCCTCTACCTCTGGGACGAGGCCGCGCTGAAGCTCACGGTGCTCGACATCAGCCCGGATGCCCGGACGCTGTTGGGTGTGCTCGCGCGCCACGGCAACAGCTTCCCGCCCGAGAGCCACGGCGCGCTCCTCCAGAACCTGTCGCAGCTGTCCGTCCGCCTTCCGGTGGCCCTGCCGCGCAGCGTGATGGGCCAGGAGGTCGTGCCGCTCGATCTTCCCGTGGTGCGGATGGAGGCCCAGCCAGGCGGACAGGTCCGGGTGGAGCTGCGCACCCGCCCCCTTCCCGAGAGTCCGCCGCTCGTGCCCGGTGAGGGCTCGCGGGACGTGCACGTCCGCCGAGGCACCGAGCCCATGCACGCGGTGCGCGACTTCGTGCGAGAGCGCGCCCTGGCCGAGGCCCTGCGCGCACGCCTGCCGCTCGATACGGCCGAGCCCCAGGACATGCCGTTCAGCTACCTGTTCACCAGCGCGCAGGGCGGCCTCACGCTGCTCGCCGCCGCTGTCGCGCTGAAGCCGCGGCCCGAGCTGGAGTGGGTGGGCGCCCCCATGCGGCTGCTCGCGGGGCGCGGCGCGGGGTCGCTGCACATCGCGCTCGACAAGAAGCGCGACTGGTTCGGCGCGCTCGGAGACCTCTCCGTGGACGGCGAGCGCGTGGAGCTGGCCCGCCTGCTCGACGCGGCCCGGCGCAAACAGCGCTTCGTGCATGTGAGCGCGCAGACCTACGTGGAGATCGAAGACGCCCTGCGCGCGCACCTGGAGCGGCTGGCGGACCACGCGCACAGCTCGCGCCATGGATTGGAGTTGGGTCCCTCCGCGGTGGAGACCCTCACCGCGCTGGAGAACGCGGGCGCAAAGGTGGAAGCGGACGCGGCCTGGAAGTCGCTGGTGGAGCGCATCTTCGCCGCGAAGGAGCTGCGGCCCCGCCCCCCCACGACGCTCAAGACGACGCTGCGCGACTATCAACTCGAGGGCTTCCGCTGGCTCATCCGTCTGGCCTCATGGGGCGCGGGCGGCGTCCTCGCGGATGACATGGGGCTGGGGAAGACCGTGCAGGCGCTGGCCGTGCTGCTGGAGCGCTCGCGGCTGGGCCCCGCGCTCGTCATCGCGCCCACGTCGGTGGCGTTCAACTGGGTGGACGAGGCCCAGCGGTTCGCGCCCTCGCTGCGCATGAAGCTGTTCTCGGAGCAGGTGGACCGCGGCGGCACGCTGGAGCGCCTGGGCCCTCGAGACGTGCTGGTGCTCAGCTATGGCCTGCTCACGCGGGACATCGAGCGACTGGCCGCCGTGCGCTTCTCCACCATCGTCTACGACGAAGCCCAGGGCCTGAAGAACGCGGTGACCCATCGCTTCCGCGCGGCCCGCGCGCTGCAAGGTGACTTCAAGTTCGCCCTCTCCGGCACCCCGCTGGAGAACCACCTGGGCGAGCTCTGGAGCCTCTACGCGGTGGTGTTCCCGGGCCTGCTCGGCAGCTGGGAGGCCTTCCGCACCCGCTTCGCGCTGCCCATCGAGAAGAACGTGGACCCCACCGCGGCCCCGGCGCTCGCGCGCGTGCTGCAACCCTTCCTCCTGCGGCGCACCAAGGCCCAGGTGGAGGCGCAGCTCCCGCCTCGCACCGAGGTGCGCGTCCCGGTGGTCCTCTCCTCCGCCGAATGGCAGCTGTACGAGGACGCGCGGCTGGCCGCCCTGTCCGACCTGGAGTCCCGCCCCGAGACGATGCGCGACCAGGAGCGTCGCATCGAAATCCTCGCCGCGCTCACGCGCCTGCGACTGCTGGCCTCGCACCCCCGGCTGTATGACGCCAGCTCGAAGCTGGAGTCCTCCAAGTTGGAGCGGCTCATGGAGCTCATCGACGAGCTGCGCGCGGCGGGACAGCGCGCGCTGGTGTTCAGCCAGTTCACCTCGCACCTGGCCCTCGTGCGCGAGCACCTGGATGCGCAAGACATCGCCTATGAGTACCTGGATGGACAGACACCCGCCGGAGCCCGCGCCGAGCGCGTGCGGGCCTTCCAGGAAGGTGACGCCCCCCTCTTCCTCATCTCCCTGAAGGCAGGCGGCTTCGGGCTCAACCTCACGGCCGCCACCAGCGTCATCCACTTGGACCCCTGGTGGAACCCCGCCGTCGAGGACCAGGCGTCGGACCGGGCCCACCGCATTGGACAGGACCGCCCTGTCACCATCTACCGGCTCGTGGCGCGCGGAACCATTGAAGAGAAGATGTTGTCATTGCATGAGCACAAGCGCGCCCTCGTCGCGGGCGTGCTCGACGGCAAGGACCAGGCCGGAAGGCTCTCCGTGAAGGAGCTGCTCGGGCTGCTGTCTCAACGTCTGACGACACACGACGACGACGAGATTCCTGATTCACGGCACTGAATCCCGAGCCGTGGCGGCGCGAAGCCAGACACGCGGCCCCCTCTGGACTCCCTCCCTGGGACGTAGCATCGTCCCAGAAGCGAACAGCCCGAGCGCGCAGCCCATCCGAGACGTCTCCCTGTCACACGGATGCAACGCCTGACACCTGCGCGCGCGAATACACATCCATCGCGCGCAGCACAGCATCTGCCAGTGAAAGCAGCCGATGCTTGCGAATTGAATGACACCACGGCCACGCAACTATTCCAGTTGAGCAAAACTGGCAATTCACGTAATGCCGTCCAGTCTTTGATTGCGTCTTTTCATCTGTGAACCGTTTCCCAAGGACTGGAGAAATCACCATGGCATCTCGAAGCATCGCGCAGGGACTCCTGCGTCCGTCGCGTTGGGCCTGGGCCCTGCTGTCGGTGGCGGTCGGCTGTGGCCAGGAGCCCGCCGCGCCGGCGCCCCAGCCCGAGCACCCCGCCGCGGAGCAGTCCGTGCAAGACATCCAGCAGAAGGCCTCGCAGCTCCAGGCGCCCGCGGGATGTACCGAGGTCACCCTGGGCGCGCTGCACACGGGCGTGGACCTGACGCCGACGCAGTACTCGGCGCAGCCGACGTACCGGGGCAACTTCGCCAACTTCGCCGGGACGGCGGACGACCTGGCGCGCATCCGGCTGGACGTGAACACGATGCCGGGCCTGTATGACTTGTCCACGGGCGGCACGAACCTCTTCACGTGCGAGCAGTGCGTCTACGGCTACAAGGACGTCGGGACGGCGGACCAGACGCTGTTCGTCGCCGAGTCCGGCTCCATGCTGCTGGCGCTCAAGGTGTCGCCGGACCAGACGGTGGGCGCGCTCGCGAACGTGACGCTGCGCCAGTCGGAGGACGCGGCGCCGTTCTACGCGCCCTACACGGGCAGCGCGCCGGTGCCCGGCGGCCAGTGTCTGTGGATTCGCTTCGCGACGTGGAACACCGTGCGCAATGGCGGGTGTGATCCGCGCCAGGGCGCGCTCACCTCGAACATGCCGGGCCTGACGTGCGCCGCCACGGACGCGGCCGGCAACGACGGCACGCTGGAGAAGTCGCTGGGCACCAAGACGCAGGGCGCCGCGTGCACCCTCACCCCGGCCGCCTCCTCGCACGAGCTGGCCACCACGGACTGCGCGACCGGCTACGCCTGCTCGGACACGTACACCGCGGACCGCCAGTGCCTGGCCACCTGTGACTTCCTGGCGGCCAACCCCGGCTGCCCCACGGGCACGGTGTGCGGCGTCTACGGCCTGTGCATGCAGCAGTCGGTGATGGAGTCCCAGGGCTTCGACTTCGACCCCGCGCTCATCGGCCAGACCTGCACCAAGAGCTGGGCCGAGTACTGCGGCGCCGAGGGCGCCCGCGGCGTCTGCGTGGACCTGGACGGCGACGGCCACGGCACCTGCTTCCGCGCGGCGCGCGCCCGCTCGGCCTGCGGCGCCGGTGAGGAGCTGGGCTACATCGGCTACCCGCTGGCCAACAGCGGCTACGACCGCTCCTACGGGTTCTGCTACCCCGACGGAAACTGAGTGACACCCCACCGGTCCGGGCCCCTGCGCCCGGGCCGGTGGTGGCCCCGGACATGTCAGACCCCTCCAGTATTCTTCCTGAATCGCAGACGAAACCTGGGAGGGCTGCACATGATGGTTGAAACCCGTGAGTCGCCGCGTGTCTCGGTCAACAAGCTGGGCCAGTTCCTCACCGGCACGCCGGCGTTGCGCAAGCGCATCATCTTCATGCAGAAGCACCCGCCGGAGCCGCAGTACCTGTTCTACCCGGAGGCCACTCGGGCCATCACCGAGTACCTGTGCCACGGCCGCAGCGACGCGGTCCTTCGCCATCACCAGCGGTGCCTGGTCGAGGCCGCCGCGCAGAACCCCGAGGATGCGCACCGGCTCGCTTTCAATGCCGATGCCATCGAGCGCTTCCGGGTCGCCGCGGACGAGCTGGCCCACAGCCACGCCGTGCCGAGCCCCGCGGACGCGTCCGCGCCGCCGTTGGAAGTCGCTGGCGTCTCCATCAACGTCCGGCCGGAGATGCTGCTGCGCTCCATGGACCGCAACGGGGAGATGCGCTCGGGCCTGATCAAGCTCTACTTCTCCATGCACCGCCCCCTGGACGAGCGCGCCGGGCAATACATCACCACCGTGCTCCAGGAGTACGCCGAGCAGCGGCTGGAGCAGCAGGGCGTGGTGGATCACCGTCTGGTGCGCGTGTTCGATGTGTTCGCCGGCCGGGTGTTCGTGGCCCCCAGGGCGCGTCAGCGTCGCCTGAGCGACGTGCGGCTCGCGTGTGAGGAGATTGCCGCGCGTTGGGATGTGCACTGAGCCACGCGCGCGTCAGGTGATGATCCCCCGACGGGCGCGTCCGCCCGTCGGGCAGGCCAGTCCATGAAGACTTTCCGCTAGGGATAAAGGCGTTGCGAGAGACCGGAATGATTTTCCGGCGCGGTGCCTTTCCCCGAAAGGAAGTCGACATTGAGCCAGAGCCTTCGTGGTGGCAGGTGGATGTTTGGGTCGGTCCTGAGCGCGCTCCTGCTGAGCGCGTGTGGCAGTCATCCGGAGGACGAGTCTCCCGCCCGGGCCGAGGACACCGCCCCGGAGGGGAAGCTCAGCGCGACCGTGTCTGTCCCCAAGGCCGCGCTCGCGGCCGGCGAGGAAGTCACGGTCCGCGTCACCCTCACCAATGACTCGTCACACCCCGTCAAGCTGCTCAAGTGGCGAGCGCCGGGGGCGGGGTTGATGGACGGCCGGCTCGACATCACCCGGGATGGCGAGCCCGTGGCGTACACGGGCGCGCACTACAAGCGCGTGGCGCCGCGGCCCCAGGACTACGTGACGTTGGAGCCCGGGGAGAGTCTCACCGGGCCGGTCGCCGTGTCCGGGGTGTATGACTTGTCGCGCTCGGGCACGTACCGCATCCGGTTCGAGCTGCCCCCGCGCGCCGACGAGACGGTGGCCGCGATGGACGCGCCCGAGGTGAGCCTGTTCATCGAGGGCCGACCCGAGCGGCGCGCCTCACAGCCCTCGCCCCAGGTCTCCAGCGCCAGCCTGGCGTTCTCCGGGGGCTGCACGCCCGCGCAGCAATCCACCATTGGCGCGGCGCTCAGCACCGCGATGAACTACGCGAGCGTCGCCGCCAGCTATTTGTCCGCGGGCCCCACCATCCCCGCGCTGCGCTACACGACGTGGTTTGGACTGTACCGCCCCAACGGCTGGAGCCTGGCGAAGAATCACTTCGCGCGCATCCAGACCACGCTCGCCACGGCGTCGCTGGTGGTGGATTGCAGCTGCGCGGACAGCGGCGTGTATGCCTATGTCTACAAGAACCAGCCCTACAACATCTACACGTGCGGCGCCTTCTGGAACGCGCCCACGCGGGGCTCGGACTCGAAGGCGGGCACGCTCATCCACGAACTCAGCCACTTCACGGTGGTGGCGGACACGGATGACTTTGCCTATGGGCACACGGGCGCGACGACGCTCGCGTTGACCAAACCCTCACAGGCCTTGGACAACGCGGACAACCACGAGTACTTCGCGGAGAACACGCCGCCCATTCCCTGACGTGGACGTCCTTCATGGCCTCGCGCCGTGCGCGATGACGAGCACGGTGTCGGGCTGGGGATGCGCGCGCGCCCAGTTCTGGAGGGCCCCGAAGCCATCTGGAGCCGGGCGCGCCGTGTCCAGCGGCACCTCGTCCCGGTGGGGATGAAACAAATCCCGAGCCCCCAGGTTCTGCGTGGCCCAGGTGCGCCACCCCGGCAGGGACTCGCCGGGAGAGGGCTGTAGCGCCACCACCGAGAAGCCCGCTGGGGCGAACACGCGGTGGAGGCCCACGGCCGTGGCGCCCGTGCCAAAGCCACACACGAGCGTCCGCACGGCGGGGAAACCATCGCGCACGCGGGCGAGCAAGCCTTTGGCCCAGTCCTCGACACAGCCGATGAGCGCGCCATTGGCGAGCTGCCGAGGCCAGAGCCAACCCTCGCGCTCCAATGCCAGACAGCGCTCCCACTGCTCCGCCAGCCCGCCCCCGGTGCGCACCTCGCCACGGAAGCCGCGGGCGCGCAGGTAGGTCTCTCCCGAGGCGTCGGTCAGCGCCACGGTGGGCAGGCCGCGCTCGCGGCCCAACGCATCCAGGGCCAACGCCGTGGAGGCGCCCGACATCTCCACCAGCCCTCGCGCATCACCCGGCATGTCCGCCAGGAAGCGCGAGAAGGTCAGGTACTTGAGGCTGCCCGAGGGCAGCGCTCCTCCCCAGAGCACCACCGGTCCGCCCGCCTCCGGGCGTGACAAGGGAAGCGACATCCGCATGGCCCGTCCTCCGCGCGAGCCCGCCAGGGGCTCGCGCTCCTTGCACGTTCGCGTGACACCCGGGGGCGCTCCACTGAGTCAGGGGGGCCCCGCCGAGACTTCGTGTACCGGAGGACGATTCACGGCGAGCAGGAAGGCGGGCCCGGGCCCGACTCCGTCGGGCACCCGCCTTGGCCCAGGACGCCCGGAGGCTCACTGCGGCGGTAGCGCGCTCATGCGAGCGTGAGATAGTGGACCTTGGACGCGCATGCATCGTCGGCTCCTCCCCACACTCCTGGCGCTCGGCTGCGGCCTGCTGGCCCTGGGTTGGGGGCTGGTGAGCCTCCAGCGCATCTTCGCCCAGGAGCGAGACGATGCCCGCGCCCAGGTGCGCTCGCGCCGCGAGGCGTTGGAGCAGCTCGCCACGGAGGCGCTGCGGCGAGCCCTCGCGCGCAAGCTGGAGGAGAACGTCCCCGCGATGCACGCGGCCATGGGCGACGCGCTCGCGCCCGCCGAGGGCTTCTACCTGTCGTTCCGCGGCCATCAATACCTGCCGCGCCTCGCGCGTCCGAGCATGGGCAACCAGGCCCCCGCGCGGGCGGCCTATGAGGCGATGGCGCGCCAGCTCGCGGAGGGGACGGCGAGCGGGCCGTGGCACGAGCGACTCGCCCGCTTGCGGCAAGTGGAGCTGGAGTTGAACGCGGGAGACCGCGCGAGGACCTCCGCGAGCGTGGAGGAGCTGCTGCGCTACCACGCCGCGCACCCGCTGCCGTCCACGCAGGAGCTGCCCTTCACGTTGCTCGTGGTGGAGCGGCTGCGCCGGGCCTCGGCCACGCCGCCCCTGGTGCGCTCGCTGCTGCGCGAGGGACTGCCGGAGGACTACGGCGGCGTGGCGCGCGGGGCGGGCCTGCAACGAGACCTCCTGCGCGAGCGAGACCGCCTCACCCAGGCGGACTTCGACTTCCTGCACGAGCGAATCGTCCAGGTGAGCACCGCGATGGGAGAGCGCAGCGACGACTTCCAGGCCCGTGCTCGCGAGGAAGGCGCCGGCGCGCTGGTGATGCCCGCGGGCCTCGTCGGCCCCATCCTGTTGGGCGAGCGTTGGTACGTGGAGCCGGGCAAGGACGAGGTCGTCCGCGGCCTGACGGTGGACGTGGACGCGATGCTCGGCGACATCACCCGAGACCTACGCCGGCGCGGACTCTTCGGCCCCAGCGGACAGGTGCTGCTGAGTCCCACGGGCGCGGTGCGACCGCTGTCGGACGTGGGGCTGGTGGTGGCCATGCCCGAGTGGGCCGCGGCGGAGGCGGACATCGACGCGCGCTATGGCTTGAAGACGCTGCTCGGGGCCGCGTGCGGCGCGCTGGCGGTGGCCATCGTCGCGGTGTCGGTGGTGGCGCAGCAGCGCAAGCACCGCTTCCTGGAGCTCAAGAACGACTTCATCGCCACCGTGTCGCACGAGCTGCGCACGCCCCTGGCCTCCATCCGCCTGCTCGGCGAGACCTTGGAGCGGCGGCTCGGCCACACCGAGGCGGCGGGCGACTACCCCACGCGCATCGTCCGCGCCGCGGATGGACTGCACTTCCTCGTGGAGAACATCCTGTCCTTCAACCGCATCGACAAGGGACGCTGGAAGCTCCAGGTCTCGCGCGTGCGGCTGGAGGAACTCGTGGGCCTCTTGCGCGACGACCTGACGGACGTCGTCCCGGTGCCGGTGTCACTGAGCTCGGATGTGGACGAGTTGGAGCTGGAAGCGGACGCGTCCCTGCTGCGCATGCTCTTCGCGAACCTGGGCCGCAATGCGTGCGCCTACAACCGCCGCAGTCCGGTGGCGTTGTCCGTGCGCGCCACGCGCGTGCCCGGCCAGGGCTGCACGGTGCTCGTCTCCGACAACGGCGTGGGCATCCCCGAGTCCGAGTGGGAGCGCGTGTTCCAGGACTTCTACCGACTGTCCCCGCCCGGGCAGGAGACGCAGGGGAGTGGCCTGGGACTGGCCCTGTGCCGCAGAATCATGGCCTTGCATCGGGGCACGCTCCACATCGTCGCCTCCGGCCCCGAAGGCACGACCTTCGCGCTGACCTTTCCCGAGTCGCGCCTCCACCCATGACGCTCTCCAGTCCAACGCCGTCCACCCGCCCCACCATCCTCATCGTCGAGGACGACGCCAACCTGCGCCTGGGCCTGCGCGACAACCTGCGCGACGAGGGCTACGACGTCACGGAGGCCTCGTCCGCGCGCGACGCCGAGCCCCACCTGCGCGAGCGCGAGTTCGACCTGCTCATCCTCGACGTCATGTTGCCGGGCGAGGACGGCTACGCGTTCTGCCGCCGCCTGCGCGCCCTGGGCGTCAAGAGCATGGTGATGATGCTCACCGCGCGCTCCCTGGAGGATGACCTCATCCGTGGCTTCGACGCGGGCGCGCAGGACTACCTCACCAAACCCTACCGGCTGAGGGAGCTGCTCGCGCGGGTGCAGGCCCTGGTGCGCCGCGCCGGCGTCACGCCCGCCCAGGTGATGGGGTTCGCGGGCTTCAGTCTGGACCTGGGCCGCCGCACGCTCACCCAGCCCGATGGAGCCCTGGTCGAGCTGACCCGCACCGAGTTCGATCTGCTCGCCTTCCTGCTGCGACACCGAGACCGCGCGCTGCCCCGCGGAGAGATTCTGGACGCGGTCTGGGGGCGCGACGTCGTGGTGGACCCGCGCACGGTGGACAACTTCGTCTCCAACCTGAAGAAGAAGCTCGGGTGGACGAGCACCTCGGGATTCACCATCCACACCATCCGCGGCGTGGGCTATCGCCTGGAGCTGTCCGGTCCTCTCACGTCATGACACAACCATGACGAAGAGATTGCACCCCGCCGGCCAAGGCGGGGGGCGGACTCCGTAGGTTGACTCTCGTGAAGGCGCGGCGCCTGAAGCGCCGGCCTTCCGGTGAGGAGGCCAGTCGGATGTTCCAGTCCGTGTTGGAGCGACAGGGATTGCGCGCGGGGCGCCTGGGCAGTGGTGCATGGGTTTCCTTCGGAGTGCACGTGGGGCTGTTGGCGGCGGTGGTGCTGATGACCGGCCAGGCCCCCGCAGCGCCGGACATCCCGGCCCCCGTGGTGCTCAAGACCTACCCCCGTGGGCCCACCATCGCGAAGGGCACGCCCGCTCCCGTCAAGCCGGCCCAGGCCAACACCCCGCCGCCGCGTCCCAAGCGCCCGCACATGCCCTCGGCGGTGAAGCCGCTGCCGGTGGATCAGCCGCCCCCGGACGTCGACCCGCCGGCGACCTCCTCGTCCACCTCCGACGACACGACCGCGGCGTCGACGGGCGGTGGTGAGCAGGAGGGCGACCCCAACGGCGATCCGAACAGCACCAGTCCCATTGGCCATCTGCCCATCCCCGGCCTCGAAACGGCCCTGGAGTCCACGGGCACGGACATCCTCCCGTTCGGCGCGGCGATGACGCCGCCGGTGAGACAGGGGGGCGAGCCGCTCGCCTACACCCATGAGGCCCTGGCGGCGCGCGTGGAGGGCAGTCTGGTCGTCAAGTGCGTCATCACCGACACGGGCTCCGTGCACAAGTGCCGCATCATCAAGGGATTGCCATTCATGAATGAGGCCGTCGTGGAGGCACTCGAGTCCTGGCACTACTCACCGGTGTTGTTCCAGGGCCGCCCCGTCAGCGTCTCGTATGTCTTCAACCTCAAGCTGAAGCTCCCGCGCTGAAGTGAGCGCTCCCGCCGGGTTCCCTGGACGACAACACACCGTCTCCAGGGACCCTTGACGGGCGCGAAACCCCGCCCCCACTTTCGAGCCGAACCCGGCGACGGGAGGGGACGTGGCCACGGCGACGGATCTCGACTTCACGTACAGCCAGATTGACCGCATCTTCCGTCTGTCCATTGGCGAGATGGCCGACTTCAGCGGCGCCCGCTACGACGGCGACTTCTCCCTCAGCCTCGAAGAGGCCCAGCACCGCAAGCACGAGTTCATCGCGGAGAACCTGGGCATCACCTCTGGCTCCCGCGTGCTGGACCTGGGCTGCGGCTGGGGCCCTTTCCTGCGCTTCGCGGAGTCACGCGGCGCCCACGCCACCGGCGTCACGCTCTCCCGAGGACAGGCCGAGTCCTGCCAGCGCCACGGCCTGGACGTGCACCTGCGCGACTGCCGCACGATTACGCGAGACTCGTTCGGTGGCTTCGACGCGGTGGTCAGCCTGGGCGCCTTCGAGCACTTCTGCTCCATCGACGAGTACCGCCAGGGAAGACAAGAGGCCATCTACTCGCAACTCTTCGCCTCGGTGCGCGAGCTGCTTCCCACAGGCGGGCGCTTCTATCTCCAGACGATGGTGTTCGGGCCCAAGATGCTTCCTTACGAAGCCATCGACCTGCACGCACCGCGCGGCTCGGATGCCCATGTGCTGGGGTTGATGACCGCGCAGTTCCCTGGCTCGTGGTTGCCCTACGGCCGTGAGCAGTTGGAGCGCACCTTCGCCCCCTTCTTCCGGCTGGTGTCGGCGACCAGCGGTCGGCTGGACTACATCGAGACCATCCGACAGTGGCGCCAGCGCTTCTCCGAATTCAGCCTGCCCAAGTTCGCCGTCAAGCTGACCCTGCTGCCGCGCTACCTCCTCAGCCGGCAGTTCCGCAACGCCTTCGCCTCGGGCATCAGCGCCAACTCGGTGTGCTTCGAGCGTCACCTCTTCGACCACTATCGGATGGTCCTCGAGGCCGTGTAACCCGGCCAACGAACGCCCGACGAAATCGAACTGGGCTGTCGAAGAAATCGCGTTCCCCGCGTTCTGTGAACATCCGATGTCGCGCCCCCGCGCGGCCTCGGCGGAACCACATCAAAGGGGGAACACCATGCAGGGAAGCACCTGGCGCGCGCCACGCATCGGCGCGCTCGCGGCACTCCTGGGACTCGTGGGCACGGCGGGCGCGGCCGAGCCGACCACGGCTCCGACGAGCCCCACCCGCGGCATCACCACCGGCCTCGTCCAGCCCGAGCTGCACCGGCCTCCTGCCCTCGTGGGCAGCGGCGACCTCGCGAGGCAGGCAGCGCGCTCGTTCGTCTCCTGGGCCAGCCTGTCCACGGCGGATGAGCGCGAGGACGCGCGGCGGGAGATCCTCGCGGGCGCGGCCAACCCGGACATCGTCCGCGGCGTCATCGCCGAGGCGCGCGAGGCCAATGAGACGGACCACAGCCGCGCGCTCGTGTCGCTGGCCATCCTGGGGGAGATGCGCACCGAGGAGGGCGAGCGCTATCTGAGAGACTTCATCAACCAGCCCCTGCCCACGAAGGGAACCGTCGTGGAGGGGGACCTCATCGAGGCCACCGCCATGGCGTCCCTCCAGGCCAAGGCCGTGGACGGGCTGGCCTTCCGCGGCACGCGCGAGGCGGACGCGGAGGTGCTGCGCCTGGCCGGCGAGCATCCCTCCATCATCGTGCGCGCGGAGGCCATCAGCGCCTACCTGTGGAATCACGGCGACACGGAGGCGGCCCGCGAGGCGCTGCGTCCCTCGGTGCGCAAGAACGAGCAGATCCTCCTGGAGCGCGTGCGCCACGTGGGCGGCGAGAGCGCCGAGCAGTTCAATCGCAAGCTGGAGGCGTTCACCCGCGCGCATCCGGAGCTGGCGCCGCCGCCGCCCGAGTACCGCAAGTCCGGCCCCGTCGTCGCCCCGGAGCAGAACCCGAACCGGTTCTCCGAGCCGCCCCCGGTCGCGCGCTGAGCCCTCCCCCACTTCCGAGGAATCCAACATGAACTTCAAGCAAGGCATTGCCCTCGCGTCCGCGCTGTGCGCGCTCGGCGGGGCCTCTGAAGCGCTCGCCACGTGTGATCAGTCCGGCGCGAGCCAGGCGGACATCGACCTCTGGAACATCCACGGCTGCTGGTCGGACTTCTATGTCTGGCAGGCCAAGGCGTACGACCTGCGCTCCGGCGACTGGAGCGGGCGGGGATGGAATGACGCCTGCAACGTGGCGCTCGAGTTCCCCAAGCACTGGAGCGCGGCCTACCTGGTGAGCTACGGACTGGCGGACAATGTCTCGCAGTCCTTCCACGGTACGGTGGACTACCGCGCCACGGCCGAGGCGGCGGGCAGCAACTACCACGACAGCCTCTACCACGCGGTCACCGACGACGCGGGCATCTTTGGCCGCTTCACCCCGCGCTTCTGGCCGTGGGACACGGACCGCGTGGAGACCGCGTGCCCGCTCTACAACCGGACCTCCGCCAATGCCAACCCTGGCTCGCGCGGCGGTGACTTCATGCACGAGGGCTGGCACGCCAACTACGACAAGTATGGCATCAACAATGGTGACCAGGGAGGCCACCGCGCCGGGCCGACGGGCGCCTGCACCATCAATGGCTGTGACTACTTCTACTTCCACGGCATTGGCGCGTATGCCTATGGCGCGATGTGGGAGAACAATGGCACCGCCAGCCGTTTCCACTCCCCCAATCAGGTGCAGGTGGAATATCTCTGTGACGTCGCGGATCAACCCAAGAGCTGGGTTCCCGCCTCGGTGAGGCAGACGGCCGCCTCGGATGCCAACACGCGCGCCGTGACACGCTTCATCAACGGACCGGGCTACTCCTGCGGCAGCCCGCGTCCCTGGTAATCGGAGGTTGAGCATGGCGCACCTGGAGCCAGTCCACACACCGCGTCAGGTGCGCCTGCCGTTGCTGCTCGCCACCGTGTTGGCCTGCTGTTCATCACAGCCCTCCGCGCCGGAGGGCACCGGCCAGTGGATGTCTGTCTCCACCGCGGATGCCCCCAGCGCGGGCCTGCATGACACCGCCGTGTCGGGAGGAAGCGAGGTGTTTGTCTGGGGCGGGCTGGGCGGCTGCACCGTGCAGGGGGCGTGCGGCACGGGCGCCCGGCTCGATCCCGAGACCAACACCTGGGCGCAGATGACCGAGGCGCGCGCCCCGTCCGCCCGCTACCTGCACACCGCGGTCTGGACCGGCACCCACCTGCTCATCTGGGGCGGGCTGGGCTGCGGCACGAAGGGCACCGCCGCGTGTGGTGATGGCGCGGCCTATGACGCCCACAGCGACACCTGGACGCCGCTGGCCACCCTGGGCGCGCCCTCCGCGCGCGGCTGGCAGGGCGCAGCGTGGACCGGCACCGAGATGCTCATCTGGGGCGGCGAGGAGCCCACGGGCCGGCGCGTGCTCGGCGACGGCGCGCGCTATGAGCCACGGCGCGACACCTGGGTGGCCCTGCCCTCCCTGGGCGCGCCGTCCCCCCGCCGCTACCACACCGTGGTGTGGACGGGCGCGGAGCTGCTCGTCTGGGGTGGCAGCGGCGATGCGACCCAGGACATCGCGCTCGACGACGGCGCCGCGTGGTCACCCACAACGAATGCATGGCGCGCGCTCAGCCGCACGGGCGCGCCGCGCGCGCGGTGGGCGCACACCTCCGTGTGGACCGGCACCGAGTTGCTCATCTGGGGCGGCCTGGGCTGCACCCGCGACGCGACCGGAAACCCCGAGCGCTGCGCCGACGGCGCCCGCTACGACCCCGCCCACGACACCTGGAAGCCCCTGAGCACGGCCAACGCGCCCTCCGCGCGCACGGGCCACACCGCGGTGTGGACAGGCCAGGAGATGCTCGTGTGGGGGGGCGCCGCGCTGCGGTGCGTCGATGGCAGCGCGGGGGCGTGCCAGGACGGCGCCGCCTACACACCCGTCACGGACTCGTGGCGTCCGCTGGCCCGACGCGGTGCGCCACCCGCTCGCGCCTCACACTCCGCCGCGTGGACGGGGCAGCGCATGCTCGTCTGGGGCGGCGTGGCCAACGGGGGCAGCGAGGTGACGCTCAACGATGGCGCCCTGCTCGCGCCGTGACGCGAATTGGATTTCAACGATTATTTAGCTCCACAGGAATTCATTGTGAAACCAGCTTAACCTTTTGACTTCGCGTCGTTCAGCCGGTGACGATTCCGACCCACGGCATCCTGATGGGGGGGGCCGGCCAGAGCGAAGCGAGGTTCGAATGGCGCGGAGTGGAGCAGTGATTCCGGGGTGCGTGATCGCACTCTTCTCGTTGCAAACCCTGGCGCAGGAGCCCACGTCGGGCGCCTCGCCGTCGACCCCGCCTGCGGCGAATCCGCCCGCGGCGACCGCACCGGCGCCAGCCTCCGCGCCGAGTACGCCGCCCGCGAGCGCGCCCGTCGAGGGGCGCACCATCCGGGGCAAGGTCTTCGACAAGCTGACGAGCGACGGGCTTCCGTTGGTGCGCGTCATCATCAAGGGCTCGACGAAGGGCACCGAGACGGAGATGGACGGCAGCTTCACGCTGCCAGGCGCGCCGCGCGGACCGGTGACGCTGCTGTTCTCCAGCCAGGACTACAAGGAGCGTGAAATCTCCGTGGGCGCCAGCCAGGGCGACGTGCGCGTCGTCATGGAGGGCAGCTTCTCCGAGGAGATGGTCGTGGTGGGCCGCGCCAGTGAGCTGGCCCGCAAGAACGTGGCCAACGCGGTGGCGTCCGTGAACGCCGAGGAGATCACCCGCACGCCCACGCAGACGGTGGACCAGGCCATCCAGGGGAAGATCGCCGGCGCCAACATCCAGAGCAACTCGGGCGCGCCGGGCGGAGGTCTTCAGGTCCGCATGCGCGGCGTGTCCACCATCAACGGCTCGACGGCGCCGCTGTACGTCATCGACGGCGTGCTCGTCAGCGACGTGGCGGTGGCCTCCGGCGTGTTCGCGGTGACGGCGTCCGTGGGCGGCTCCAACCCGTCACCCACGCAGGACAACCAGGTCAACCGCATCGCGGACATCAACCCCAACGACATCGAGAGCATCGAGGTCCTCAAGGGCGCGTCCGCCGCCGCCATCTACGGCTCCAAGGCGGCCAACGGCGTCATCATCATCACCACCAAGCACGGCCGCTCCGCCGAGCCCGAGGTGAACGTCACGCAGCGGGTGGGCATGTACACGCTCGCCAACAAGCTGGGCTCGCGGCAGTTCAGCAGCCTCGAGGAGGCGCAGGCGGCGTACAAGAAGGTGGACGTCTCGCAGTACTACGTCCAAGGCCGCGCCTTCGATCACGAGGCGGAGCTGGCGGGCCGCCGCGACGTGTCCAGCGAGACGCTGGCCAGCGTGAGCGGCGCCTCGGGCAACACGAAGTACTTCGCCTCGGCGCTCGTGAAGAACGACGAGGGCATCGTCGCCAACACCGGGTATGAGAAGCAGTCGTTCCGCCTCAACCTGGGGCAGAAGCTCGGCGAGTCGGTGGACCTCAGCGTCACCAGCAACCTGCTGCACACGCTGGGACAGCGCGGCCTCACCAACAACGACAACCGCGGCATCTCCAACTACATGGTGCTGCCCTTCACGCCGTCGTTCTTCGACGCGCAGGCGGGCTCGGACGGCCTCTATCCGTCCAACCCATTCCTCGGCAGCACCGCCAACCCGCTGCAGACCATCGCGCTCATGCGCAACGACGAGGACGTCTGGCGCCTGGTGGGGAGCGCGGACGCCACGTGGCACGCCTGGCAGACGGACGAGAACCACCTGCGCGTGCTGGCCAACTTCGGCGTGGACCGCTTCCAGCAAGAGAACACGCTGTTCTTCCCGCCCGCGCTCAACTTCGAGCCGGTGGATGACGGCAAGCCGGGCAGCTCGCTGTTCGGCACCAGTCAGGTGCGCAACCTCAACGGCGGCCTCAACCTGGTTCACACCTACTCGCCCACGTCCAAGAGCATCGTGGCCACCACCTCCGGCGGTATCCAGCTGGAGGAGCGCAGCCTCGACTCGGTCTACATCGTCAGCCGCAACCTCAACGGCGGCCAGCAGAACGTGGACTCGGGCACGGACGTGAGCGTGCGGCAGAACCGCACCCTCGTGCGCGACCGCGGCTACTACATCCAGGAGGAGGCGCTGCTGTTCGATCAACGCCTGACCCTGGTGGGCGCGCTGCGCGCCGAGCAGAGCAGCGCCAACGGCAACCCGGACGCGCTCTTCTTCTATCCGAAGCTGGCGTCCGCCTACCGCATCCCCACCACGTCACCGGCCTTCAACGAGCTGAAGGTGCGCGTCGCCTACGGTGAGACGGGCAACCAGCCGCTGTATGGCCAGAAGTTCAGCGGTCTGGCGGCGACGGGCAACATCGGCGGCAACCCCGGCCTCGTCGGCACGGGCATCGCGGGGGACCCGAACATCAAGCCCGAGCGCCAGCGTGAGGTCGAGGCGGGCGTGGACGCGCTCATGTTCGGCGGCAACCTGGTGGCCGAGCTGACGCTCTATCAGCGCAACATCAGCGACCTCTTGCTGCAGCGTACGCTGTCTCCGTCCACCGGCTTCGCCACGCAGTTCTTCAACGGCGGCTCGCTGCGAAACCGCGGCGTGGAGGCGATGCTCCAGGTGACGCCGGTGCGCGGCGCGCTGGAGTGGACGTCCGCGGCCACCTTCGCCCTCAACCGCAGCCTGGTGACGGACCTGCCGGTGCCCGCGTTCCAGACGGGCGGCTTCGGCACGAGCCTGGGCTCGTTCCGCATCGAAAAGGGCGCGTCCGCCACGCAGATCGTCGGCAACGCGGGCCTGGATGAGAACGGCGAGTGCTGCGTGGTGAAGAAGCTGGGCGACACCGAGCCCACCTTCCGCATGTCCTTCACCAACTCGCTCAAGTACGACGCCTTCACCCTGTCGTTCCTGTTCGACTGGCAGCAGGGCAGCGACATCATCAACCTGACCCGGCTCATCTACGACTCCGCGGGCGCGTCCGCGGACTACGTGGCGCATGGCCGCGAGCGCCTGCAGGAGCAGGCCACCAACGCGGGCGTCTACATCGAGGACGCCTCGTTCCTGAAGCTGCGCGAGGTCACCCTCACCTATCAGCTCCCGCCCAGCTTCGTGGCGAAGCTGCCCAAGGTGAAGAGCGCTCGCTTGAGCTTCAGCGGCCGCAACCTGCTGACCTTCACGGGCTACTCGGGCCTCGATCCGGAGGTGAGCAACTTCGGCAACCAGGCCATCGCGCGCAACATCGACGTGGCCCCCTATCCGCCCAGCCGCAGCTTCTGGACGTCTCTCGACGTGGGGTTCTAACCACCATGACCATCCGACCGATGAAGAACCTGTTGGCGGCGCTCTGCGCCGTGATGGCCCTGGGCGCCTGTGGCAGCCTGGATGTCCCCGACCTCAACAACCCCAGCCGCGATGACTTCGTGCAGAAGCCCACGCGTCAGGCGGTCCTCTCCGGCGCCACGGGCCTCTTGCTCGGACGGCGCACGGGCATCGCCGCGCAGAACGGCTACGTCGCGGAGCTGGGCGTGCTGGGCCGCGAGGCATTCATCTTCGATGCCTCGGATCCCCGCTTCGTCACGGAGTTGTTGGGCCCGGCCCTCGACCCGGGTGGCCCGGTGTTCGGTGGCAACTTCTGGCTCAGCCCCTACGCCAACATCCGCAACGCCAACACGGTGATGGACGCGCTCGACCACGTGGCGGGCATGACCGACGCGGAGAAGGAGTCCATCCGCGGCTTCGCCAAGACGATCCAGGCGCTGGACTTCCTCCTCGTCGTCAACACGCACTACGACAACGGAGCGGTGCTCGAGGTGAACCGGCCGCTGGGCGACCCCCTGGCGCCCATTGTCACGGACCTGAAGAACGTCACGTATCCCTTCATCATCAGCCTCCTCGACGAAGGGCGTGACCACCTGCTCCATGGAGGTACCGCCTTCCCGTTCGCCCTCAGCACGGGGTTCAAGGGCTTCAACACCCCGGCCACGTTCATCAAGTTCAACCGCGCGGTGAGGGCGCGCGTGGACGTGTACCGGGGCGACTTCGTCCAGGCGTTGGAGGACCTCAGCGGCTCCTTCCTGGACGTGCGCGCGGACCTGGCGCTGGGCGCCTACGACACCTTCGGCTCCGGCTCCGGCGAGCTCGGCAACAGCCTCAACGGCCCGACTATGTTCGTCCACCCGTCCCTCATCGCGGACGCGGACAAGAAGGCGAATGGGGACCTGGACGACCGCGTGACGCGCAAGACGAAGAAGGGCGCGGCTGGCAGCGACCCAGACGGCAAGGTGTCCTCCGACATGGCGTTCACGATCTACCCGGACAGCAACGCGCCCGTGACCATCATCCGCAACGAGGAGCTCATCCTCCTGCGCGCGGAGGCCAACATCGGACTGAAGAACTACCCGGCCGCGGCGGATGACCTCAACTTCATCCGCACCACGTCCGGTGGGCTCCCGCCCCGCTTCGACATCACCGAGGCCACCGCGCTGGACGAGCTGCTCAAGCAGAAGCGCTACTCGCTCCTCTTCGAGGGCGGCCACCGGTGGATCGACCTGCGCCGCTACGACAAGCTGGACACGCTGCCCAGGGAGTACAGCGACGCGCCTGTGCACAAGCAGTTCCCCATCCCCAAGCCTGAGATGGATGGCCGCAAGTAGTCGTTGAGGCACAAGGCCCCGGCGCACGCCACCTTCGGCGACGCCGGGGCCCCTCCCGAAGGCTCGAAGCGCGCTACTCGGAGAGCAGGTCCGACCAGAAGCCCACGAGCCGCCACGCTTCCTTGAGTCCCCCCGCCCGGTCCAACTCCGCGTGCGTCACGAGCGGGGTGATCAACAGGTGCACGTCGGCGCCGGGCGCCAGCGAGCGCGCCAGCGATGAGGCCTCGATGGCCGGGATGACCGAGTCCTCCGAGCCGTGCACCAGGTACACCGGCGCGATGGGATGCGGTGCCCGCTCGGGTGACATGCCCAAGGTCTCCCCCAGGTCTCGCGAGAAGGGCAACAGCGACGTGCCCAGCGACGCGACGTTCCGCTGATTGACGAAGCCCATGAGCGACGCGGCGGGCTCGCGCATCTCCGTCTGGAGTTCGCGGGCGCGAGTGAAGGTCGCCTCCGCCTGCTTGCCGTCCGACAGCGTCAGGTTCGAGGCGCGCAGGAAGGTCAGGATGCCGACCCGCAACGGCTCCAGTTGCTCGGTCGGAACGAGCCGCTCCACCACGTTCAAGAGCAACACCGCCACGCCATAGTCATGGGGCGCGCGCCGCACCCCGTCCGACTGCACGCCCGTGCACAAGAAGTTCAGCACGCGGCTCAAGTCGCCATGCCCGCCGAAGGACAGCACCGCGGCCACGTGGGGGTACAGCTCGGGCCTCCCGGCGGCAATCACAGACATCCCCCCCGAGAAGCTGATGCCGAACAGGTTCACCCGCCCGTCGGGGACCAGGTCCGCGCGCTCGACCACCCACAGCGTCACGTCCGTGATGACATCCGGGATGCGGGGGGAGATTTCGTAGTGGAGCAGGTCAGGAGGCTCCGGAGTCAGCACCGGATGCCCGCCCGCCGCGAGGTCTTGCGCGAGCTTGCGCAAGCGCGGCTCGTCGATGCCGTCCGAGTGCACTCCGGACGTGAGCACCACGAGCCGCCCGCTCCGCCGCTCGGGCAGATACAGGCGCGCGCGCACGTCGCCGTGGCGGGTGGGGATCCGCAGCTCGGAGGTTTGAACCGGAACGCTTCCCCACCCTGCGACGAAGCCCGCCACGGAGCCTTGGAGGCCGGCCGCGCGCACGACGAAGGACAGCCCACGAACCCAGGGCGGAGCCACGAGCCCCACCGCGAGAAGAACAACCGCCAACCCCACCCAGGGGCGCCACCTGGGCGCCCGCGTCCCTACTGCATCAGGTGCTCGACGAACGTGCACAACCGCTCCCGCTCGAATGGCTTCTCCAGCAGTTCGCGGGCCCGGTGTCCCACGAACTCGCGAGCCTGAGCAGTGAACGCCCCTCCGGTCATCAATCCCGTATGAGGCGCCAACTCGGGAGCCAGCCGCTCCAACTCCACGAGGAAGTCCATCCCGCTCATTCCCGGCATCATCAGGTCGCAGAGAATGGCATCGAAGCGTTCCCCGTGCGACAGGCGTTGCAGCGCCTCTCGCGCGTCCTGGAACACGTGCACGTCATACAAATCCCTCAGGAGCCGGCTCACCGAGCTGCCCACGGAGGGCTCGTCGTCGATGAGCAACAGGCGACGGCGATCCCCTGGCAGCGACATCCCCGACAGCCGAGGGCCCACCGGCGCCGAGACATGCGCGGAGAGCGCGGGCAGCTCCACCCGAAACGCGCTGCCTCGCCCCGGCGTGCTCAGGACATCGATGCGGCCCGCCATGGCCTGCACGATGGTGAGACAGATGGACAACCCGAGGCCGGTCCCCACGCCCGTGGGCTTGGTGGTGAAGAACGGATCGAAGATGCGGTCCTTCACCTCGGGCGTCATGCCTCGCCCGTTGTCCTCCACCTCCAGCATCACGTACCCGCTGCGGCCCGGCCGCACCGAGACGCGGATCCGGTTCTCCTCGGCGGAACGCTCGGGAAAGGCCTGGAGCGCGTTCACCAGCAGGTTGACCAACACCTGCACGAGCCGGCCCTCGTTGCCGTGCACCGCCTGCACCGGCTCCAGCGAGCACACGAGCCGCGCGCGGTGCTGCATCTCATTGCGCACCAGCCGCAGCGCCCCTTCCACGGCGCTGTGCACGTTCACCGGCCCGTGGTGCTCCTCGTCGGTGCGCGAGAACGTCCGCAGGTCCCGCACGATGGTGCGCACTCGGCCGGCCCCCTCGAGCGCCTCGGCCACCACCTGGCGCAGCTCGCCCAGGTGCTCCGCGGGAAGCGCCGGCTGAGCCAGCCGCTCCCAGAGGTAGGACAGATTGGACGTGACGTAAGCGAGCGGGTTGTTGATCTCATGCGCCACGCCCGCCGCGAGCGTGCCCACGGACGCCATGCGCTCGGCCAGGCGGAGCTGATGCTCCAGGCGCTTGCGGTCGGTGACGTCGCGGATCACCGCGACGAGGAAGGGCTCGCCCTCCTCGCTCATGAACGAGGCCTTCTTCGTGACGAGGCAGCGCGAGTGCCCCGCGCTGTCGGTGAGCAGCTCCTCGTTCTCGTCCCCCTGGCGGGTGCGGAAGACGCGTTCGTCCTGACGCCAGAAGACCTCCGCCTCATGGGCGGGGACGAACTCGTAGTCCGAGTGCCCCAGCAGCGCGGACGCCTCGTGCCCCATGAAGCGGCAGAACGCGCTGTTCATCGCGACCCAGCGATGCGCGCGGTCCTTCACGAAGAGCGGATCCGGCACGGCATCGAGCGCGTTGCGCAGGAACGCCACCTTGCGGCGCAGCGTGTGGAGGTCCTCGCCACCCTCCGCGTCCAGCCGGCGGCGCAGCGCCACCAACCGAGCCCCCCAGGCGGCTCCAGGGGGCCGGGCACACTCGTCCGCGCCGGCCAGGGCGAGCGCCTCCGCGTCGGCATCGCCGCGCGACGTGAGCACGACCAGATGCGTGCGGAGGGGAGCGCGGCACGCGTGCAGGTGGCGACAGCGGGCCACGAGGGCCTCCAGCGGACCTCCCGCGTCCCACAACACCACGAGCCCGTCGGGAACGGAGTCGGGCGGGGCATCCACACAGAGGACGCGACACCCACGACCGGTCTCGGTTTCGCGCAACCCCCGCTCCAGCGTCGCGACCTCAGACGCCGGCATCGCCACCAGCAATGCGTGCACGCCTCTCGCTCCTCGGTGCCGCCCACGCCGGACACATGAACGGCCCGGCTCGGATTACGGACGGGCGCTCCCCGTGAGTCAACGCGGGGCGGCGCTGACCACGGGCTCGCGCCGTCGGGTCGCGTGAGACTCAGGCGCGACGGCCAGGGCGAGCAGCCAGCTTCGGCCCCACCTGACACACGGAGAGCAGCGAACACCGTGCACAGCGTGACGCCTCCAGCTGCGCCGGGCAGGCGCCACTCATCCCGAAGTGGCACAGGGCGAAGTCGAATCGGACCGGATCCACCGGATCAATCTGTCGCAGGGCCGCGGTGACTTCTTCGGCCGTGCGCCACGTCAGGTCCGTGCGCGCGGTGAGGCCCAGGTGTTGGGCCATGCGCCCGATGTGAGTGTCCAATGGGATGACGAGCGAGGCAGGAGGTACCCGCTTCCAAATCCCGAAATCGACCGCGTCGGGGCCTCGCACCATCCAGCGCAGATAGAGGTTGAGGCGCTTGGCTGCTCCCGCGCCCAGGGGCGAAGGCAGCAGGTGGTGCAGCCCCCGCTCGGGCCCGAGCTTCGCGCGCAGCGGCTCCAGGGGCACCTGCCGCAAGGTGGTGGTGAAGACATCCAGCGCGCCGTGCAGCGTCCCGCGCGCCTCCAGCCCTCGCGCGAACACCGCTTCCAGACTGCCGTGCTCGCGCAGCGCGCGCCCCATGCCCAGCAGCAGCACCGCCACATCGGTGCCCACGTTGAAGCGGTAGACGAAGCCCTCCAGCAACGCGCGGGCGCCCTCCACCTTGAGCGTGCGCACGAACGCGGCCGGTGACGGCCCCATGCGCTGGAGCAGGGAGTCCACCTTGGGACGGAACAGGTCCGCGCGCCCATACGCGAGCGCCGCCGCGAGCAGCGCGCTCACCTCGATGTCGCGCGGATCCGCGTAGCGGTGGGGAAACTCCACCGGATCGAAGCCGATGCGCGCGCGCTCATCCATCGCGGCCACCAGCGCTTCCAGGCGGGGACGCAGGAGGTCCACGGCCCGCGGCGACAGTGCCGCGGACGTGGACCGGCGAACCCTCGGGGTGCGGCGCGCGCCAGGCACGGTCAGCGGATCAGCTCGCGGACGACGTGGCCCAGCTCCGGGAGGATGAGCGACTCCAGGGCCAGCCGCACGGCCTGGGGCGAGCCCGGCAGCGCGAAGACAATCATCCCCTGGTGCGTCCCCGCCGTCGCGCGAGACAGCCACGCGGCGCTGCCCACCTGTCGGTAGGACAGCATGCGGAACAGCTCACCGAAGCCCGGCAGCTCCTTCTCGAACAGCGCGCGCAGGGTCTCCACGGTGGTGTCGCGCCGGGCCACGCCCGTGCCTCCGGTGAAGAGCACCGCCCGAGCGCCCGCCTCGCGCGCCTGGGTCAGCGCCTGACGGATGGCCTCGGGCTCATCCTTCACCACCACGGTGCCCGCGATGCCGTGCCCAGCAGCCTCCAGCCCGTCACGCAGCACGCGTCCGCTCTCATCGCGCGCCGCGTCGCGGCTGTCCGAGCACGTGACGACGAACGCGCTGACGCTCACCGGAGCCTGCGCGCGATGCTCCGAGGCGACCGGGGCGTGCTCGTGCGCGTGGTCATGCGCATGGGTGTGCTCATGGCCGTGGCCGTGCGAATGAGCGTGCGAGTGCTCATGGCCGTGCTCATGCGGATGCTCATGCCCGTGCTCATGCGGATGCTCATGCCCGTGGTCGTGGCCATGCGGGTGAGGATGACCGTGGGCGTGCGCGTGCCCGGAGTCATGGTCGTGATCGTGTCCTTCGTGTGCCATGGGGTACGGCTCCTTCTGGGTTCCGTGGGCGCGAGGCGCTCAGGCATCAGGCAGGTCGACGACGAGTTCGCCCGCGTCCACGCCCACCGTGACCGTCGGCTGGTCATCGCACACCCCCGGCGAGGTCACGTTCTGGCCTGAGTCCATGTCGAACCCGACCTCATGACAGGGACACACCACGGTGTTGCCCTCGATGCGGCCACCCGATAGGAGGCAGCCTGCGTGGTTGCACCAATCATCCAGGCCCTTGTAGCGCCCGTGGATCTTCGCGATGCACACGTTGCGCTTGCCGACTTCGTAGCCTCGCATCTCCCGTTCGGCGAAGTCCGCCGGGCCGAGCTTGATTCGCGTCATCGCGCCTCTTTTCCCACAACGCGGGTCCGCCTGCACTCCTGTTTCCCCGGCACTAGATTCCGGGTGGGATTCCCGACGTGAACGACTCGAAAACGCCTCCCTCGATTCTCGACAAGTCCGCGGTCGCCCAGGTCCTCCGGGACATGGGCCTGCTGCTACAACTCCAGGGCGAGAGTGGATTTCGCGTCCGGGCCTATGACATCGGGGCGGACCGCATCGCTGGCCTCACCCAGGACCTGGCGGCCGTGGTCTCGGAGGGTCGCCTGCAGGAGCTGCCCGGCATTGGCCCCGCGCTCGCCGAGAAGATCGTCGAGTTGGTGACCACCGGCCGGCTCACCGCCTTCGAGGAGCTGAAGGCCCGCTTCCCCGCTGGGCTGCTGGAGCTGATGAAGCTGCCCGACCTGGGCCCCAAGAAGGTCGCCGTGCTCTGGAACGAGCTCCACGTCAGCACCGTCGAGGAGTTGGAGGCCGCCTGCCGCGACGGGCGAGTCCGCGCGCTCAAGGGCTTTGGCGCCAAGAGCGAGGCCAAGCTGCTGGAGGGCATCGCGCTGTACCGCCGCGCCAGGGGCGAGCGAAAGCTCCTGGGAGATGCGCTGCCCGTGGCCGAGGAGCTCCTGGCCCGCGTGAAGGCCGCGCCGGGGGTGGTGCGCGCGAGCCTGGGAGGCAGCGTGCGTCGCCGCGCGGAGACGGTGGGCGACGTGGACATCATCGCCTCGGCGCCCGAGGCGGGCCCGGTGCTGGACGCCTTCGCCAGCGCGCCGGGCGTGGCCACGGTGCTGGGCAAGGGCGACAGCAAGTGCTCGGTGCGGCTCGTCACGGGCGACCTCCAGGTGGACCTGCGCGTGCTCCCCGACGAGGACTTCGCCACCGCGCTGCACCACTTCACCGGCTCCAAGGCCCACCACCTGCGCCTGCGCAGCCGCGCCCACGAGCGAGGTCTCAAGATCTCCGAGTGGGGCGTGCACCGCGATGACGACACGAAGCTGAAGGTGGACGACGAGGCGGCCCTGTATCGCCTGCTGGACATGCAGTACGTGCCGCCCGAGCTGCGTGAGGACACCGGTGAGGTCGAGGCCGCGCTCGCGGGCACCCTGCCCCAGGACCTGGTGACGATGGAGGATCTCCAGGGCGCGGTGCACGCGCACACCACCTGGTCCGATGGCCGCGACTCGCTGGAGGACATGGCGCGCGCGGCCGGGGCCTTGGGGCTCAAGTACCTGACCATCACCGAGCACAGCGAGGCCGCCATCTACGCGGGCGGACTCAAGGTGGACGTCCTGGAGCGGCAGTGGGAGGAGATCGACCGGGTCAACGAGCGGGTGCCCGGCGTGCGACTGCTCAAGGGCATCGAGGTGGACATCCTGGAGTCTGGCGCGCTCGACTACGCCGACCGCGTGCTGGAGCGCCTGGAGGTGGTCATCGCCTCCATCCATGTGCGCCACTCCCTGGACGAAGAGCAGATGACCCAGCGGGTCCTCACCGCGCTGGACAACCCCTTCTTGCACATCCTCGGGCACCCCACGGGCCGGCTCATCCAGAGCCGCGAGCCGTACCCGCTGCGCATGGAGGCGGTGCTGGAGCGCGCCGCCGAGCGCGGCGTGGCGGTGGAGGTCAACGGCAAGCCACAGCGCTTGGACCTCAAGGCCGAGCACGTGCGCCGCGCCATCGGCTTGGGCGTGAAGCTGGTGGCGAGTTGCGACGCGCACCGCAAGGAGGACCTGGCCAACCTGTCCTTCGCCGTGGCCACCGCGCGCCGAGGCTGGGCCCGCAAGTCGGACATCCTCAACACGCTGTCCGCGGAGCGGTTCCTCGCCGCCTTGCGCGCGCGCCGGTGATAGGCTCCCGCGCGCGTTGATGTTCCCTGCCCCATCGCCTCGCGTCTTCGTCCTGACATGCCTCGCCCTCGCCGCCCCGGTCCTGGCCGACGAGGACGCTCGCCCGTCGCGCGCGGACCTGACCCGCGCCCTGGAGCTGCACGCGCGCTCCACCGTCCGGGTCATCGGGCCCAAGCAGACCGGGCTCGGTATCGTCGTGGGCACGCAGGGCCAGATCCTCACCTCGGTGCAGTACGTGGGCCTCGAGTCCGCCGAGGTGGAGCATGACGGGCAGGCCCGCCCCGCGAAGGTGGTGCTCGCGAATGCCCGGCTGAAGGTCGCGCTCGTGTCCGCCCCGGGCGAGGCGTGGCCGGCGGCGCCGGTGCGTCTGCCGCCGGAGGGACTCGTCGGGCGGTGGGTGGTGGGCGTGGAGCCCGGCCGGAGAGGTCAGCCGTCCACGCCGCGCGCGGCGCTGGCGCGCAGCGCCCCGGAGCCCTTCTTCGACGTGGGCCTCGCGCTGCCCGTGGGCAGTCCGGTGTTCGGCGCCGACGGGAGACTGGTCGCGGTGGTAGTGGAGCGTCGCGGCAAGCAGGGCGCGCGCGCGCTGCCCTTGAGCGCGGTGAAGGCCCAGCTCGCCTCGGCGGCGACACCATGAGTCGCCCGCCCGGACCGCCGTGGAAGGTGAGCGCGGTGCAGGAGGCGCTGGGCCTGTGGGCCCTGGGCTTCCTGGGCATCATCGGCGCGTTCCTCGTCGCGGGAGGCACCAGCGGCCCCAAGCTGGTGGCCACCGTGGGCTTCCTCTACCTGCCGCTCATCCCCATGCGCTGGCGCGACGAGGACTATCGCGACTACGGGCTGACCTTGCGCGCGTGGAAGGAGGACCTGCGGCTGTTCCTCCTGTTGTCGCTCATCGTCGGGCCCCTGTTCTTCGTGGGCTTCGCGGGCTTCGTGCAGCTCACCCCGCACCTGCCCGTGGCGCTGGCGCGTCACCTGACGCCCATCGTCGGCGAGGGCCACTTCCAGCCGCGACTGCCCCCGCGCTTCGGGGAGTGGGTCATTGATCAGCTCTTCGTGGTGGCGCTGCCCGAGGAGTTCTTCTACCGAGGCTACATCCAGGCCCGCCTGCGCGACGCATGGCCCCAGGGCCGCGTGGTGCTGGGCGCGCGACTGGGCCGGGCCTTCTGGGTGACGGCGCTGCTCTTCGCGCTGGGACACCTGGCCATCTTCCAGACGTGGCGTCTGGCGGTGTTCTTCCCCGCGCTGCTGTTCGGCTGGATGCGCGAGCGCACGGGCACCGTCATCGGATCCGCCCTGTTCCACGCCGCCTGCAACTTGTACGTGCGCTTCCTGGAAGTGTCCTTCTTCGGCCAGTAGCGCGGGACCTCAGGGCGCGCTGAGCGCCCGAGCCTGGAGGTCGCTGCCCACCACCAGCGTTGCCCCCGAGGGCAGCTCCACCCAGCTCGCCGGGCGCGCCAGATGACTGGCCACCACCACCGTGCGCTGCCGTCGGTGAGCCCCCAGGGTCGGCTGGAGGTCCGAGGTCCGCGCGTCCACGCCACACGCCTCGCACGCCGCCGAGCCCTCCATCCGCATGTAGTACAGCGGCAGCTCCCCCAGGCGGGTCGCCGCGAGCACGGCGCCGTTGGTGGCCAGCAGGTTCAGGTTCGACGCGCGCGCAACGCCCGCCTCGGCCGAGGCTTTCGCCACCTCCAAGGCCGTGCGCGCCAGGAGCTGGCCGGCGACCTCCGGCTCCAGCCGGGGATCATCCGTCCGCCCGAGCGCGCGCAGGTGCTTGAGGAACACGCCAAAGAGGACCTCGCTGTCGGTGGGCCCGCGCACCTGCCGTTGGAGGTGCTCGGGCAGCCCCGCCAGCAGGGAGGCGCGCAGGCGCTCGAAGCCCTCCACCCGGCCCTGGTGGGCGAAGAGCCAGTGCCGCGCGCGAAACGGCTGCGTGTTCTCCTCGTGGGCCAGGCCCATGGGGAGCCGTTGCGCATGGAACAGGAGCGCCTCCGACTCGATGTCCGGCAGCACCCGCGGCAGTGACAACTCCGCGCCCGCCGGGAAGCGACGCAGCAGGACTTCCTCCTGCGCATAGCTGCCCACGCCCACCACATTGGGCGTTGCGTCACCCTGGAGACGGACCTGCCCGCCCAGACGCAGCAGTTCGCACCGGAGCAGGTTGGGATCAGACGTCAGTGCCGCGAGGACGACGGACATGAGAAAGAGCCCCCCTTCGGCTCTCTCCATAGATAGTGACGAGGGTCGCGACCCTCAAGCGGCCCACCTGTCTCCCATCCCCCAGGCTAAGCGCTTGAAAGGGCTGGTCGTGGCGCCTAACCTCCGACGGCCTGAAGGTCGCACCCCGGGAGAGGGACGGAGTGCGGGTCTTCACCGGAGACGGAATGTCGGACGAGATCGCTATCGGCATCGACTTGGGTACGTCGTACTCGTGCGTATCCGTCGTCCAGGACGGACAACCGGTGGTCATCCCCAATGAGTGGGGAGAGACGACCCATGCATCGTGCGTGTCGTTCCTGGATGACGGCTCGGTGTTGGTGGGCAACGCCGCGAAGCGCAACATCATCACCAACCCCGAGTCGACGGTGTATTCCGCCAAGCGACTCATCGGGCGCTACTACTTCTCCGACGAGGTGAAGAAGGCGCAGGCGGTGATGCCGTATCGCATCGTCGAGGGTGACAACAACTCGGTGCGCATCGGGGTGAACGACCGGAGCTACTCGCTGCCGGAGATCTCCGCGCTGGTGCTCAAGGAGATGAAGGCCGTCGCGGAGACGTACCTCGGCCGCCCTGTCACCAAGGCGGTGGTGACGGTGCCCGCGTACTTCAACGACAACCAGCGGCAGGCCACCAAGGACGCCGGGCGCATCGCGGGGCTGGAGGTGCTGCGCATCCTCAACGAGCCCACCGCCGCGGCACTCGCGTACGGGTTCGGCCGGGACGTCAACCAGCGGGTGGTGGTCTACGACCTGGGGGGCGGCACGTTCGACGTGTCCATCCTGGAGATCGGCAAGGACGTCTTCGAGGTGCTCGCCACGGCGGGCGACACGTACCTGGGCGGCGACGACTTCGACGACCGCATCATGACGTGGCTGGCGGATGACTTCCTCAACCGCACGCGGCTGGACGTCCGGCAGAACAAGTACTGCCTCCAGATGCTCAAGGAGGCGGCGGAGAAGGCGAAGATCGACGTGGGCCAGAACGGCACCGCTGACGTCCACTGCCAGGGCATCTGTCAGGACGCCAACGGCAACGTGCTGGACCTGCGCAACACGCTGAACCAGGACCAGTTCAACCGCATGGTGATGGACCTGGTGCAGCGCACCTTCAAGGTCTGTGACGAGGCGCTCCAGAGCGCGCGGCTCACCGCCGCGGACATCGACGCGGTCATCCTGGTGGGCGGACCGACGCGGCTGCCCATCATCCGCAACTCGGTGAAGCACTACTTCCAGAAGGGTCCGCTGGAGGGCATCAACCCGGATCAAGTCGTGGCCATGGGCGCCGCGCTCCAGTCGCACGCGCTGCTGGACAGCCGCACCGAGACGTTCCTGGTGGACGTCACGCCGCTCACGCTGCGCATCGGCACGGTGGGCGGGTACACCGAGAAGATCATCGACAAGAACACGCCGGTCCCCATCGACCGCTCGAAGACCTTCACCACCAGCCGCGACGGCCAGGAGAAGGTGAAGATCCGCGTGTACCAGGGCGAGTCCAACCGCGCCGACGAGTGCGAGATGCTGGGCGAGTTCGAGTTCGCCGGCTTCCGCATCGGCTACCGCGGTGAGGTGAAGATCGAGGTCACCTTCGAGATCAACACCGACGGCCTGGTGCATGTCTCGGCGTGCGACGTGGAGACGGGCCAGAAGACGTCCACGACCATCACCCTGTCCTCGGGCATGACGGAGGCCGACATCCAGCAGTCCATCCAGGCCAACCGCAACATCCGCCTGGCGGGCCACAACTCCAACGACCTGCCCGCCGTGGCCCAGTAGGCGACTCCGATGTCCGAGCCTTCAGACCCCAGCGCGCCGAAACCGCCGGGGCCCCCAGCCCCCGCCGCACCACGCCCCGCCATGCCGCGGCTGACGGCGGCGCCGCTGTCTCCCGCCTCGGGGGCGGTGCCGGTCGCGCGTCCGTCTGGGTCCGCCGCTCCGGCGCCTCCCGTGGGAGCCACGGCGCCCCGGCCTCCGGGAGTCCCCGCCACGCCCGTGCCGCCTCGGCCCCCCGCGGGTGCCGCGCCCCCGCCTCCGCCCAAGGCAGCGACGGAAGGCGCCGATGCGAACCTGCCCGTCGGAGCACGTCCGACCGCCACCGGGGTGCCCACCGTCGCGCCTCGGGCCCCCTCGGCGCACTCCACCGCCGCCACGCCCGGCGTGATTCCATCGCGAGCCCCCGCGACGCCCGGAGCCCCCGCTGTCCCGCCCCGTGTCGCGAGCCCGCCGCCCCCGCCGCGTGCCACGAGCGCCACGCCCACCGTGGGCCCGGGAGCCCCCCGCGCAGCGCCGGCCGCAGGCGCCACCCCGTCCCCCGTGGCCCCCGCGACTCCGGCCGGCCCCGGC
>NZ_JAHNZT010000039.1 GCF_019039035.1 Citreicoccus inhibens
CCTCGCTTCGAGCGCGGGCCAGTCCTGGGACTCAGGACCGCCTCAATGCGGCTCCACTCGGCATCGCTCAGCTCATGTCGGCGCATAGGCCTGTGCTGAGCACCCAGGGCCCCTACCAGCAACCGCGAGCGATTGGGAGTTGACCGAACTGAACGTTCGGCCAACCCCGAGTTGTTTTCCGAACGCGAGACCAGGGACAGCCCCTAGTGCTTCGCCGTGCCCAGTCGGTACACGTAGCCGGTGTGAGTGAAGAGGTAGAGCGTCTCCGTTCCGCTCGGGTCCTTCACCACGTCGATGCTGGCTCCAGTCAATCCATTCGCGGGCAGCTCCGCCGGCGCCTCCAGTGCCTTCCAGCGCAGCAGCCCCTGCTTCCCGTCCGCCCGCTTCGAGACCTCCGTCGCCGCGTAGAGCCGATGCTCCGTCAACGCCACCGGCCAGCCCGCCAGCGACGCATAGCCCACCACTCGCTCCCCCTCCTGCAACGGCTCCGTCAGGGGCAGCCCCGCGGGCAGCCGCAAGACCAACCCGTCTCGCAACCCCACTCGCCCATAGCTGGCGCCCGCTCCGTCCAGACTCCACACCGCCACCGGCTCGCCCGTCCCCAGTGGCAGCGGCGTCAAGGCCCACTTGCCGTCTGCGGCCTGCGTGAACTCGAACAGGCTGCGACCCGTGGCCAGCCACCCGCGCACTCGCGGCGACGCGCTCCCCGTGAAGCTCACCGTCCGGTCTCGCGCGAGCGAGCGCACCGGGAAGCCGGGCTCCGGCGTCAGCCGAGGCAACAACCCCGGCAACTGCTTGGGCTCGGCCCCCAACGCAGACAGGTCCTGCTCCAACACATACACCTGATCATTCGCGCTGATGATCAGCGAGGCCTTGCCGTTCTCCGACATGCCCTGCCCCAAGAAGGGCCCCGTGGCCTGCTCTCCGCTCGGCGCCAACAAGGGCGGCCCATACCCCACGCCCAACGTCCCAACCCCCGCCCCGTCCCGCTGCACGCGCACCAGGTGCCCCGAGTCCTCCACCAGCCAACCCGGTATCCCTTCAATCAACGCCCCCAACCGGCGCGGCTCCGTCGCGCCCAGGTCCGAGGGCGGCACCACCGACAAGCCCACACGCGCCGGCTCGCTCAGGTCCGGGAGATCCAATGCGAAGTAGTCCCGCGTCACCGTGAGCAAGCCGTCCGCGAACGGCGCGGCGCCCATCGGCACTCGGTCCAGATACAGCGGTCGCAACGTGGACAGCGTGTGCCCTCCCCAGAGCTGCCCGTGCGCTCCGCCCAACCACGCACCCGAGCCCGTGGTCATGTCCACCGCGCCCGGCCTCACGTCGTGGCCCGTGCTCCCGTCCAGACTCGCCACCTCGGAGAAGTCCACCGGCGCGTCCAATGACTGTCGCTTGCACGTGTCCAGCGGCGACACCACCGAGGACGCCACCACGCGGAACAAGCTCCGCGACCCCTGCGGCGACCGACACAGCACCTCCACGCTCATCGTCCCCTCCGACACCGGGGAGAACGAGATCAGCTTCCCGTCCGAGCACGGCGCGCAGTCATCCCACGCTCGCTCGAACACGGGCCCTTGCGCCGTCCGACGCAGCCCCCACGTGCTCAGCACATCGCGATTCCCCACCGGCCGCCGCACCGCCCACAGCGCGGCGCTCTCGCTGTGGCGCAGCAGCCAATCCTCGCGAGCCGGACTCTCCGGCCCACCGCTCGAAATCGGGTCCTCCGGATTCATCACGCGCCACGTGCCGGGGAGCCCCGTCGCGCTCGGCGGCGTGCGCCAGAAGAAGAACTCCGGCGTGACGACCACCGGCACCGCCACCGCGGGGTCCTCGCCTCCGTCGCGGCGCCCCGGCAGCGTCAACAGCGCCGACGATACCGGCCGCACGTCCAGGTACCGCACCAGCCCCGCCGAGCCCGGACACGGCGGCAGCGGCGTGATGCCACACAACACCGGCCCCGCGTCCGCGCTCACATCCAGACTGCCCGGATACGCCTGATACGTGCCCGAGGACAGGTCCACCTCGCCCGCCGAGAAGCCCTTGCCCAACGCCGCCATCACGTCTCGGCCGTTGGCCCCAGGCGATACACGCAGCGCGCGCAGCCCTGTCACTCGCGTGTCCTCTGGACCGAACGTGAGCTGACCCGCGCTCGCCTCCAGCGTCCCCAGTCGCACGCTGCCCTGCGCCGTGAGCAGCGCCACGCGCTCCCCCGCGAACGCAACCGTGTCCCCCAGCTCCGCGTTGGAGAGGACCGGCCGAACCACGCGGCCGTTGGTGACGAAGACACCGCCATCCGTGTAGCCCACCAACAGCTGCACACCGCGCGGGTCATACGCCACCACCCGAGCCTCGCCGTCGAGCCGCTCCGGATACCGCCGCGACACCTCGAAGCTCGGTGGCGCGCCCAGCGACACCGCTTCGGCGCCGTCCTCCTGACAGTGATTGTCGATGCCACACCGCCACGCCGCGGGGCAGGCCGTGTCCCGCGTCTCCACCGCTTGCGTGAAGTCACACGGATAGGGATTGCCCGCGTCCACCTTCAAGCCACCCGAGCACGCCAGCGCCACCGCGAGCGCCCCCGCCGCGACCCCCAGCCCCACGAAGCCACGCGCCGCGCTCATGGCAGCACCCCCGCCACACCCAGGCCATTGTGCGACGGCACCAAGGCCACGCGTGGCCCGCCCTCGGGTGGCGGCATGAAGTGCAATCCCGCGCCCGCCAGCAAGACGCCCACGGCCATCAGCCCCACCGCCAGCGTCTTGTCATTGCCCAGCTTGCGGTCCTGCTCGCGGTAGTACGACAGCGGGCGCAGGTTCTGCCCGTCACAGGCGTTGCCCTTGCCCGGGCAGAGCTCGTCGTTGAGCACCTTCTGGCGTGACAGCGTGATGAGCCCATACACGCCACCGCCGAGCAGCACCGCGCCACCGCTCGTGAGGAGCGAATAGGGCAAGAGCCGCGACGCGGGCGGCGGCAAGGGAGAGCCGCTCGCCTCCGCCACCACCCACGGCACCAATTGCCGGAGCGTCTCCGGATCCTTCGCCAACCGCGTGCTGCGTCCCACCGGCAGGCTCTTCACCGTGTCGAGCACCTGAAGCGACAGCTCGTACACCGCGCCCAATCTGGACAGCGAGCCCGTCATCACGTAGCGCGCGCCCAGCGTGCTGCCCAGGTCGGTGGCGCACGCGGAGGGGTCCTCGTCGCACGCGCCCAGGAGCTGACGCTGCCGCTCGGTGCTCAGCACCGTCTGGATGTCCTTGCGCGAGAGAACCTGGAACAAGGCCCGCGCGTTGAGCGTCTGCACCACCGCATCGGTGAGCGCCGCGGCCTGCGCGGGCTCGGTGCCCTGCGCCGCCAGGTCCGACACCACGAGCCTGGGCTTCTCGCCGTCCTTCAAGGGAAGGATGGGTGCGGCGCCGCTCCCCGCGGGCATGCACACCAGGGGGCGCGTCACCTGCGCGGGACACTGATTGTTGCCCTCGCCCGCGGCCCGCGCGCTCCCCGCCCACAACCCCACGAGAACCACCACGAACTTGCCCAAGGCCCCTCCCACTCAGGTGCTCCAGGAGCGGCCCTCTCCTGGCTTTGAATCGGCGTGACGCCGCGGCAATGTAGCGGAGGGTCCCAGACCCGCGCGAGTCACCCACCGCCCACGCAGCGCCTCAACCCGGGCGAAGGGCCGCCTGCCTCGCGGCTCGCGCGAGCGCGGGCAGGTCGTCCCCCTCGGCGGACTCGGCATCCGAGGAGACTGGCACCCGCGCGCGCTCCGGCGAGAACAAGCGCGCGGGCGTCCGCGACTGGCCTCGCAGCCGGATGAACAGGAGCAACTGCGCTCGCAAGGCATCCACCTCCGGACCGGCTTCGTCCCGCGCGCGCCGCGCCGCCGCGTCCAGCCGAGCCCACGCGGCTTCTTCGTTCCACGCGCCCACCGGCCGCGCACGAGACAGAGACGCCAGCGCCGCCGCCGCTTCGAAGAGGCCCGCCCTTCCTTCCGTGAAGTCCTCACCGGAGGGCAGACGCGCTTCGGGAGAGGACTCGCGCGCGGCCAGCCAGGACAGCAGCGCGGGCACCTCCGACTCGCGCGGCACCGCGGGCGCGAGCCATGCCTCCAACACGGCTTGCACCCGGGCGCGCGCCACATCGCTCCAGAAGGCCGCGTGCAGAAGCAGCTCCGGACCGCTGCGCGCTGCCCGCTGCGGCGCGCGCCGAGCCCGCTTCAAGAGGAAGTCCTTCACCCGGCCGCTCGCGTCGAAGCGCGCCAACCGCTCCCACAGCGCCGCCAGCGCCACGTTCGCCAAGGGTAGCGCGCGAGCCAGCTCGTCGGCCTCGGCGGAGGTGAACGGCAGCGCGCCCTCGCGCACGGGACGCTTGAAGACGTGCTCGAACACCTCGGCGGCGGCGCAGGCCGCGCGCAGCTCCGGCAGGTTGCGTGGCAACAGCTCCACCGCCCGCGCCCACTCGCGACGACCGAGGAGCGGGCCCGCGTCCAGCACCACCGTCTCCAGCCGCAGCAGCGCGCTGCCCAGCACATCCTCGGGCGCCGCGTCCGGCAGACGCTTCAGCACCGCCTTGCGCACGGCAGCGCGCAGCCGCTCCACCTCCTCCATCAACTTCACCGGCGAGGAGGCGCGCGGCCAGCCCTCGGCGGCGGCGCGGCGCCGGAGGGCCACGAGCGCGGCGTCCACCTCGGGCTGCGCCGTGGCCACCTCGCGCAACAGCTCCACGTCCGCGCGCAGCCGTTCCTTCCAGAAGAAGGCCTCCAGCAGTCCCTTCAGCGCGCGGTAGCGCAGGCGCGTGGCCTCCAGGAGGTCCGCTCGGTCCTCCAGCCGCGCCCGCAGGTCCTCGGGATGGGTGGCCACCGGCGCATCATAGAGAAGCGCGCGCGTGCTCGTCCCGAACGACGCCGGGCGCGCCCGTTGAGTGAACGGAGCGCGCCCGGAGATGAACCGCAGTGGACGGAGACCGCGGTCGGCTCACACCCGCATGGGCATGACCACCGCGGTGAAGCTCCGGTCGCCGGGGCCGTGGAGCACGCCCGGGCTGTGCTCATCGCCCAGCTCGAAGCTGACCTCGTCCGTGTCCGTGACGCCCAGCACATCCATCAGGTAGCGCGCGTTGAAGCCCACCGTGATGTCCGAGCCCCGGTACGCCAGCTCCAGCTCGTCCTTGGCCTCGCCCAGGTCCGGGTTGCTGGCGGTGATGATGAGCTTGTTCTGCGCCAGCCCGATGCGCACCGCGTTGCTCTTGTCCGCGGACAACAGCGCGATGCGCTTGAGGCTCTCCAGCAGCCGCGTCTTCGGAACGAGGACGACCTTCTCGCCCTCCTTGGGGATGACGCGCTGGTACTCGGGGAACTGGCCGTCGATGAGCCGCATCACCATCGTGAGGCCCGGCTTCTTGAACAGCGCCGAGTTCTCCGCGAAGCCCAGGTGGCACTCGGCGTCGGGCGCCTCGTCCAACAGGCGCTTGAGCTCCATCAATCCCTTGCGCGGGATGATGACGCCGCTCTTCAGCTTGAAGTCACCGGGCAGCTCGCGCTCGATGAGCGACAGGCGGTGGCCGTCCGTCGACACCATGCGGACCTTGCCGTTCGCCTGCGGCTCGAAGAAGACGCCGTTGAGGATGTAGCGCGTCTCGTCGCTGGAGATGGCGAACTGCGTCTTCTTGATCATCTCCAGGAGGATGTTCCCGGAGATCTGCACCAGCGGAGCGCTCTCCTCCTTGGGGAGCTTCGGGTACTCCTCCGCCGCCATGCCGACAATCTTGAAGTGGGCCGAGCCGGAGCTGATGTCCACGTAGTTGTTCGCCAGCTTCTTCAGCGTCACCTGCGCATCCGGCAGGTTCTGGACGATGTCGAAGACGTACTTGGCGCTCAGCGTGACGGCGCCGGGCTTGGTGACCTCGGCGGGGTGCTCGGAGACGACACCGATGTCCAGGTCGAACGCCGTGACGGTGACGCCCCCCTTGTTCGCCGTGACGAGCACGTTGGCGAGGATGGGCATCGTCGTCTTGCGCTCCACGATTCCCTGGGCGCGATAGAGGGCCTTCTTCAGCTCGTCGGCGGCGATGCGGAATTCCATCGGGGGTCCTTAACGGGTCGCGGCCCACGGGGTCGCGAGGCGACGCCGGATGTAGCCCGCACGAGGGGGGGCGTCAATCAACGGCGCATGCCCTCCGCCCCTCGTCCCACGCTCGCCACGCCCCCCTCCCCCGCGCCATCACACTGACTGGGCGTTCAGCCCACACCCCCAGGAAATCCAGGGGGTTCCAGGACGAACTGCCCCCAAGAGGCCCGCCGAGGCCTCCCCGCCCGGACATCCGGAGGCCGCCGTGGGAAGTCCCCCGTCGAACGGTGTGTCCACGCAACAGGGGACGGGGGCGCCTCGTGGTTTCCCGAAGGGGGTTCGGCCGCGCCACGGAGGACTGGCCCCCGGGGCGGGGGCAGGTGAGACTGCCGCACTCTTTCCACCGGAGTTGCCATGACCGTCCGCACGATGCTGCTCTCCGCCGTCCTCGCGCTCGGCCTCGCCGCCGGGTGCAGCAAGCCGCCCTCGCCGTCCGCCCACCCGTCGAGCGAGCCGGGCGCCGAGGCCGTCCCCACCGAGGCGAAGCAGCCCGACACGAAGCAACCCGACACCGCGCCGGCGCCCAGCGAGCCGGGCACGGCGCCCAGCGCAGGAGGTCCCGAGATGAAGAAGGGTGAGCCCGTGGTCTACATCATCAAGAACAGCGGCGTGCGGTGCATCACCACGCCGTGCCCCTACTACAACGCCTTCCGGGCGGATGATCCGAGCGCGGACCCCATCCCCGTGCACGAGCTGGACCTCACCGCGGTGACGGGTGGACAGCAGGAGCGCCAGGACTCGCTCGTGAACCAGACGACCGCGAAGGACGGCCTGCGCGTGGAGGCCACGCTGGACAAGCGCGAGCACGCGGGCCCCGCCGGCACCGCGACCGTGCTGCGCGCCAGCAAGCTCGTCGGCGGCTGAGTCAGCCGCGCGTGAAAGCGCGCGGCCAGGACGTGGGAGCGCAGCACCGCTCCCGCGTCCGGCTCACAGCCGCAGGCCCACCTGGAACCCAGGCCAGTTCTGCAGCCGGGTGCTCAGGTCCCGCTTCGTGTGCACCCGCAGGGTGGTGATGGATTGGAAGTCCGGCGTTTCGCCCCAGGTGGCGAACACGTTGTAGGTCGGCCCCGCGAACACGGCGAGCCGCGGCAGCACCTGGAAGCCCACCATCGCCCGGAGCTGGCCCAACAGGGGAATGGTGTCCTCGAAGGGCTTGCGCATGAGCGTGACCGCGTGGGCCGCCACGTCCACGTCCACCCAGAAGCGCTCGCTCACGGGGATGTGGCCGCCCAACCCGATGCCCAGGCTGAAGCGGTCGAGTCGATCATCCGGCCCCATGCCCGCGATGAGCGTCGTGTAGAGGTAGCGCCCGCCGAACTTCAGCCCCAGGTTGGTGAGCTGGATGTCGCTGGACCACACCTCCAGGTGGAACTGGCCCTCGCGCTCGATGCTCAGCAATCCGAGCGGCACGCCCGTCATCCGGTCGGAGAGGTTGAGGAGGCCCACCTGCGTACCCGTCACGTGCGCGGCCACGTTGAGCAACCCGAGCTGAATGCCCGTCACCTCGTTCGCCACGTTGAGCAGCGCGACCTGCCCGCCCGTGACTCGCTCCGCGCGGTTCAGCCCCATCGCGGCCTGCACGCCCGTCAGGTCGGACTTCGTCGAGTTGATGCCGAGGGCCCCTTGGAAGCCCTGCATCGAACCCTTCACCTGGTTGAAGCCCAAGGCGGCCTGGAAGCCCCTCGCGTCCCCGCCCACGTAGTTGAGGACCGTGGCACCCTGGAAGCCCACGAAGTCCCGGCGCGCCACGTTGACGCCACCCGCGAGCTGCCCCACGACGTGGACGTCATCGCCCGCGTAGTTCACGCCGAACGTGCCCTGGAAGCCCCGCATCTGGCCGCCAGCCACGTTGGTGAACAGGGACAGCTGCGCGCCGGTCATCTCGCCGCGCGCCACGTTGACGGCCCCGGCCAGCATCACGCCCTGGGCCTCCGCGTCGTACCAGTTGCTCACCAGCCCGAGCGCCAGCCCGCCCCCGAGCGACTCGCCGCCGTTCACCACGCCCAGCGCCAGCCGGTTCTCCACCGGGGCAGAGCCCACGGCCATCGTGTTGGTGCTCAGCGCGGGCACGAGGCTCAGGTTGATGGGCAGGCGCACCCGCCCACCCGCGCTCGCCAGCGCTCCCGCGGGGGCGGGTCCACCGCGCAGCGCGGTCAGCTCGCCCTGCACGGCCACGAAGTCCGCGGGCGCCAACGGCGTGCGCTCGTTGTCTCGCAGCACGAAGGCCGCCTCGGCCACCGTGCCGGACAGCTCCCGCCGCGCCGTGTAGCGACCGGGCGCGAGCCCCAGCTCGGTGAGGCGGCCGGGGGACTTCTGCACCTCGACCACCAGCGTGCCCGCCGCGTCGCGCACGTACAGCCGGCCCTCCAGCGGCTCGGTGAGCACCAGCCCCGCGGACGTGGCCCGCAGGTCCGTCATCACCAGGTCGCCCGTGCCCGCCAGCTCGATGTCATACGCCGGATGCTGCGCGCCGCCCTGCGTGCGCTCGGTGCGCGCGAGCGTCTCGTGGAAGGCGAACTGGTACGCCTCCGTCAGCGTCACGCGGCCATCGTGCGTGGCGTCCGCCGCGCCACGCAGGCCGGACACCAGGTTGTGCGTGAAGTACGAGCCGCCCAGGCGATCCGACTCCTGCGACGCCTCGCTCTCGCTGGAGGACGTGAGGATGGCGTGGCCCTTCACCTGGTTGCCCACATCCACCAGGAACGCCGGCCGCGCCACGCCGCCCTTGCGCCGCGCGAACGCGCCTGACGCGCACGAGTCCAGCACGGCGATGCGCACGTCCGCCGGCAACGCGTCCAGCGCGCGGCGCAGCTCGCCATAGTCCACGCGCTGGCCCTGGAGCAGCAGGCCCTCTTCGTCCGAGTGGCCCGAGTAGTACAGCAACACCTCCACCCGCAGCGCCCCGGAGTCCCGCGCGCCCTCGGCCAGCCGCCGCACGCGGTCGAAGCCCGCCAGCAGCCCCTGGCGATCCACATCCAGGAGCAGCACCCGGTCCGAGGCCGCCACACCGCCCAGCTCGCCCAACACCTGCGCGAAGGCGCGCGCGTCCGTGGCCGCGTACTGCAGCCGCGTGCGGCCCGGCCCTCCGTCGTTCACCCCGACCAACAGCGCGAGCCGGCGCACCGGCTCCGCCTCAGCGGCCGCCGTTGCCGACCACAACGCCACCAGCAGGGCGAGTCCCCTCATTGCGCGGGCTTCTCCAAGAGGAACGAAGTCTGCTCCAGCCCCTCGGGCAGCGCGAGCGCCCCCGTCCTCGCTTCCGGAGACGCGACCAGCGCGCGTGCCGCGGCCAACACCGGCTCCAGCTCGAACGGCTCCGCGGAGGTGATGAGGAAGAAGCGCTCGAAGCCCGGCGCGTCATCCAGCTCATAGGCACCCGACAGCGAGTGGCGCGCGGAGGGCTCCAGCACCGCGGACGCCGCGCCGCTCTCGGGCAGGTGCCGGGTGACGGCGCCGCGCCCATCCACCGACAGGATGAGCCCATGTCCGCGGCCCGCCGCCACATAGGCGAGCTGCACCACGTCACCGGCGACGGCGTGGGCCCCGGTATCCAGGCGCTCGGGGGCGCCGGCGCCCTGCCGGTGGACGACGAGTTGGGGCGTCAGGCCCTTGATGCGGGTGACCTCGGGCACATCCCCCGACACGCCTCCCCCCGCCCCGGCGCCGCCCCGCAGGGCCTCGGGCCTCACGAGGACGAAGAGGGCCATGGCGGCCAGCACGGGCACCAGCCCGAGGACCGGACCGAAGCGGAACAAAGGGCGGGAGGTGTCCCGTCGCGCGGCCTCCACCCGAGCGGAGCGCTCGGCACGGGCCTTCACCTCGCGAGCCACGGCCTCGGGGGGCAGCTTCTCCAGGGTGACGCGGTTGTCGGCCTCCAGGGCCGCCAATCGCGCGGCGCCATCCGGCTCACGGGCCAGGCGGTCCTTCGCGGCGGCCAGCTCGGCGGGGGGCAGGTCGCCCAGCGCGATTCGCTCCAGCAGCCAATCCGGGGTGCGTTGGGGGGACGTCATGCAGCCTCCAGCTCCAGCTCCTGCAACACGGCGGACAGCGCCCGCAGCCGCTTGCGCACGCCCGAGACGGACAAGCCCACCTCGCGCGCCGTTTCCTCCAACGTCATGCCATCCACCAGATGGAGCACGGCGATGTCCCGACTGGACGCGGGCACCCGACCAAAGAGCCGGTCGAGCAGGCCCTTCGCGGCGGTCCGGGCCTCGGTGTCCTCGGCCGAGGCGATCCTCAGCACCAGCTCATCCTCGCGGTCCTCGGGCCTGCGCTTGGCGCCGCGCAGGCGGTTGAGGCACACCCGGGTGGCAATCTGGTGCAGCAGGCTCGACGGCGCGGTGTCCTTCAGCGCCGACTGGTACCGCAAGAGCTGCACGAAGACGTCGTGCATCGCATCCACGGCCTTCTCCTCGTCCCGCAGGAGGAAACGGCAGCGCCGGAGCACCTGGGGGCCGTAGCGGCGGTAGTAGGCCTCCACATCGAGTGACACCGGGCACGCCTCCTGTTCGGCGAGGGAAACACCGGTGCCCAGGAAAACTGTCACCCGCCCTCGAACGAGGCCGCGTGCCTACCCGTTTTTCGGGCGCCGGACCATTGCAACCCCGCACCCGACCGCCCGCTCCCCCGGCTTCTGGGTCATCCCACCGGAGACCCGGGTGAGGCGCCATCGTCCCCCGGGAGGGGCGGGCCCCTCGGGAGGCGCACACGGCAGGGGACCCGGGTCAGGGCCCTCCCACCGGTGCTCAGCGCCGCATCAGCGCGTTGGCCACCAGGCCCAGCAACTTCACCTGCGCCGGATCCAACTGACGCACCCCGCGCAGCAGTCGGCGCACCTCCGGCCGCTCCTGGGCATGCGGGGGCGGCTCGCTCGAACGGGAGAGGGCGCTGGCGCCATGGGACACCAGCCCCAGCAGCTCGTCCGCGGAGACTTGCAGCTCATGACACAGCTTCAGCAGCGTCTGCACGCTCGGCAGCATGCCGCCGCGCTCCAGCCGACCGTAGACTTCGGTCGCGACGTCGATGCGCTCGGCCACGTCGGCCTGCGTGAGCTCCAGGCGGGCCCGGGCGACGCGCGCTGCCGCTCCGATGGTGGTTGCGAGTTTCTTGTCCATGCCTTGCTTGCCGACCCGAAACGTTTGGCCGACGGCATAGGACGTATGGAGGCAGACAGACAGAACTTGCCGGGTTAGCCTCCAGTTATCCACCCATGGGGTTGCCGTTCCCGAGGGAGACTTTCGGAGTCTGGGCGGGCCCGACACCGCCCCTGTTCCGAGACGAGACTCCCTCGAAGACAGCGCCATCACGGGCTCGCGAAAACACGAGGTCGCCGCGGAACCGTGGCGACCTCATACGTTGGACCCCGCATTTCCTACGGTGCCGAGGAGTCCTGCCGTCACTGCCTCCCCTCAGGGTTGGCTCGACTTGGCGGCGTGGACGCCATGCATTGCGCGCAACGCCAGCCACCGTGAAGCCGTCTCGGCTACCGCGCGGCCACCGCCGTCTTGAGCGCCTCCGAGCCCAGCGCGCGAGCCAGCGTGGCGCGCGACGTGGCGAGGTCGTAGTTGGCCTGGACATGCTGAGCCGCGGCGTTGGTGTAGGCCACCTGCGCATCGCTCAGCTCGATGATGTTGCCCACCCCGGCCTGATAGCGGCCTTCGGCCAATCGCAGCCGCTCGCGTGCGTTCACCTGCGCCTCCTCCGCGGCGGAGAGCGCCTCGCGCGAGGCCACCACGGCGAGCCGCGCCTGCTCCACCTGGAGCCGCACCTGCTGCCGCAAGAGGTCGCGCTGCGCCTGGAGGTCCCGCAGCGTGGCGCGCTGCTCGCTCACCTGCGCGCGCGTGAGCCCGCCCTGGAACAACGGCCAGCTCAGCGACAAGCCACCGGTCGCGTTGAGGCGGTTGTCCACCACGGGGTCCTCGCCCGTGTCCGCCACGTTGGCGGTGGCGTTCAGGCTGGGCCAGTACCCGCCCCCCGTCGCGCGCACGGTGAGTTCCTGCGCTTGGATCTGCCGGTCCCTCGCGGCCACGTCCGAGCGGGCCGCCAGCGCGCGCGTCACCAGCGGATCCAACGGCTGGTCCTCGCCCTCCAAGGGCACCACGGACACATCCTGCACGGAGTAGTCCGTGGGGGTCTCCACGCCCATGGCCTGGTTGAGCTGGGCCTTGGCGGTGGCGTAGGCGTTCTGCGCGCGGATGTTCGCCACCTGCGCGTTGGCGCGCGCGGTGCGCTGCTGGAGCAGGTCAATCTCCGGCCGGCTGCCCACCTGCACCGCGGCCGTCACCTGCCGCAGCCGCGCCTCCTCGCTCTGGAGCGTCTCGCGCGCCACGTCCAGCAGCGCCTTCTGCGTGAGCACGTTGAAGTACGCCGAGCGCACGTCGAGCAGCACGTCCTGGAGCACCTGCTCCTGGTTCTGCGTCTGGGCTTCCGCGCTCTGCTTGGAGGCGTTGTAGCGGCCGGTGGTACGGCCAAAGTCATACAGGAGCTGGGTGGCGGTCACGCCCGCGCTGAACCGCCGCGACGTCCCGGTCACCGTGGGGTTGGAGCCCGTGCCCGGCGCGGTCTGCACCACGTTGCGGTTGTTCGTCCCCACCTCGTAGCTGGCGTTGGCGTTCACCTGGGGCAGCAGGCCGGAGCGCGACTGGTCCACCCGCGCCCGCGCCGCGTCGGTGCCCGCCTGGGCCGAGCGGAGCTGGGGCTGGTGCTCGCGCGCGGAGGACTCCGCGTCCTCGAGCGACAGGATCCGGCTCTCCGGAGCCTGGGCGCCGGCGGGAAGGGCCAGCAGCAGCATCAACGGAAGCGCGCGCATCACTCGTACCTCAAGGCATCGATGGGGTCCAGGAGGCTGGCCTTGCGCGCGGGATAGAGCCCGAAGACCACGCCCACCAACCCACTGAACGCGATGGCCGCCAGCGCCACGTCAGGGCGCACCAGCATGGGCCAACCGAACTGCGCCGCCAGGAGCTTGGCCACACCCAGGCCCACGGCCGCGCCAATCACTCCGCCCAGCACCGCGAGCGTCAGCGCCTCGATGAGGAACTGCGCCAGGATGTCTCGCGGCCGAGCGCCCACCGCCACGCGCACGCCAATCTCACGCGTCCGCTCGGTGACGCTCACCAGCATGATGTTCATGATGCCGATGCCGCCCACCACCAGGGACACCGCCGCGATGGCCGCGAGCAAGAGGCTCATGGTCTGCGTGCTCTCCTGCTGACCGCTGGCGATCTCCGCGAGGTTGCGCACATCGAAGTCGTTGGCGGCCTCGTCACCCAAGCGGTGCCGCTCGCGCAAGAGCTGCGTGATGTCCTGCTGCGCGCGCGCTGTCTGGTCCGCGGAAATGGCCTGCACATAGATGATGCCGGTGATGAACGAGCCCAGGCTCTGCGCCTGCACCTGCCGCCGGTACGTGCTGGCGGGCACGAAGATGGTGTTGTCGAAGTCCTGCCCCACGGGCGACTGCCCCTTCGCGCCAGCCACCGCCACCACGAGGAAGGGCGTCTTCTTGATGCGCAGCGTCTGGCCCACGGGGTTCGCGCCCTTGCCGTAGAGCTTCTCCACCACCGTCTGCCCCAGGATGGCCACCTTCGAGCCCGCGTCCTGGTCCGACTGGCTGAAGCGCGCCCCCATCGCCATGGGCCAGTTGCGCACGTCGAAGAAGTCCGGCGTGGTGCCCACCACGCTCGTGGTCCAGTTCTGGTCCTCGGAGAAGACCTGGACGTTGGAGCGCAGCTCCGGCGCGGCGCCGCGCACGGAAGGCAACTGCGTGCGGATGGCCTCCAGGTCGTCCCAGGTGAGCGTGGGTTGGCTGCCAAAGCCGCCGCGCGCGCCGCCCGACATGGAGGAGCCCGGCATGACGATGAGCATGTTGGTGCCCATCGAGTCGAACACCTTCTGAACGCTCGCGCGCGCGCCGTCGCCAATGGCCACCATGGCGATGACCGCGCCCACGCCAATGATGATGCCCAACGCGGTGAGCACCGAGCGCGTCTTCGCGCGCAAGAGCGCCCGCAGCGCCAGGTGCAGCGTCTCCAGGAGGTTCATGGCCCCACCCCCTCTTCCGCTGTTTCAACGGGGACGACGGCGGGGCTCGGCGCCTGGTGCTTGTCGGACACGATGCGGCCGTCCTTCACCACCACCACCCGCTGGGTGAACGAGGCCACGTCCGGCTCGTGCGTCACCAGGACGAGCGTGAGCCCCTCCTTCTGGAGCTGTTGGAACAGCGCCATCACCTCGATGCTGGTGCGCGAGTCCAGGTTGCCCGTGGGCTCGTCCGCCAGGATGACGCGAGGACGCCCCACCAACGCGCGCGCGATCGCCACGCGCTGCTGCTGACCGCCGGAGAGCTGGCGCGGGTGATGATCCAACCGCGCGCCCAGCCCCACGCGCTCCAGCGCCTCCTTCGCCCGCGCGCGGCGCTCCTTGCCCGGGACGCCCGCGTAGAGCATGGGCAGCTCCACGTTCTCCAGCGCGGTGGTGCGCGCCAGCAGGTTGAAGCTCTGGAACACGAAGCCCAGCGTGCGGTTGCGCACGCGCGCCAGGCCATCCCGGTCCAGCCGCGCCACGTCCCGCCCTTCCAACAGGTACTCGCCCTGGGTGGGCCGATCCAAGCAGCCCAGGATGTTCATCAGCGTGGACTTGCCCGAACCGCTGGAGCCCATGATGGCGACGAACTCGCCCGGCTCCACCGTGAAGTCCACCCCACGCAGCGCTCGCACCTCGACATCGCCCGTGCGGTACACCTTGCTCACGCCCCGCAACTGCACGACGGGGGGCGGCCGTCCCTTGCCCGCGTCCATCCGGCTCTCCTTCCCCTCGCCTAGAACGGTCCGCGACGCATGCCCGGCGGTCGTCCGCCACCGAGTCCACCGGGAGGCGCTCCCGGGGCGGGCGGAGTCGTAGCGCCAGGGGTCGTGGAGCTCGTGATGATGGCGTCGCCCGCCTTCAGCTCTCCCTCGACAATCTCCGTGTACGTGCCGTCCGTCATGCCGGTGCGCACGCGCACGGGCTCGGGGTGGGCCTGCTCGCCCTCGCCGCGCAGCACATACAGCGCCCGCGTGCCGTCCGGCGCACGGTCCGGCGCCATGGGCGCGGCCGGCGTCTGACCCGGCGCGCCCGTCGTGGGCACCACGGGCCGGAAGCGCAGCGCCGCGTTGGGCACGGACAGCGCATCATGCTTCTCGCCGGTGATGATGGTGGCGTTGGCCGTCATGCCCGGCTTGAGCTTGAGGTCCGGGTTGCTCACGTCGATGACGGCGTCGTACGTGACGACGTTCTGCACCGTCTGCGCCGCGTTGCGAATCTGCCGGATGACGCCGGTGAAGCGCTCGCCGGGATAGGCATCCACCGTGAAGCTGGCCTTCATGCCCGGCTCCAGCCGGCCCACGTCGGACTCGGCCACGCTGGTGTCCACCTGCATCTTGCGCAGGTCCTCCGCGATGGTGAACAGCGTGGGCGCCTGGAGCGAGGCGGCCACCGTCTGCCCCACGTCCACGCTGCGCGAAATCACGATGCCGTCGGTGGGCGAGACGATGGTCGTGTACTTCTCGTTGACCTCGGCCTCGTTGAGCGCGGCCTGCGCCTGCGCGAGCGAGCCCTCGGAGGCCATCACCTCGGCCGCCGCGCCCGCGGCGCTGGACTCGGCCGTGTCCAACTCCGACTGCGAGATGAACTGCTGGGCCCGGAGCGCGCGCGAGCGGTCCGCCTGCTTGCGCGCCACGTCCGCCATCACCTTCGCCTTCTGGAGATTGGCGCGCGCCGCGGTCATGTTCGCCTTCGCCCGCGCCAGCGCCGCCTGCACCAGCTGCGGGTCGATGCGGGCGATGATCTGCCCCTTCTTCACCGGCGAGTTGTAGTCGACGTTGATCTCCTGGATGCGGCCGGAGACCTGGCTGCCGACCTGCACCGTCACCAGGGCGGACAAGGTGCCGGTGGCCGTGACCTTTGACACCAGCCGCCGCGGCTCCACCTTCGCCGTCTCGTAGGTCGGGAGCGCCGCCTTCGCGGACGCCTGCACGCGCCACCAGCCCAGCGCGCCCAACCCCACCACGCCCACCGCCACCCAGACCCAACGGGGGATCCGCCGCGCGCGGCCCTCCTCCTCGAAGGAGGCCGGCACCGGCTGCGCCACTTCTCTTGGCATCTCGTTCACGACCTTCATGCTACTGGTGTAGGTGCTGGGGCATTACGGTGAATCTCGCCCGTATTACGAAAGATGACGGGCGTCGGGGCTGGCTGCCTGCCCGGCATCCTGCGGGACCCCGGGGAGCGTGACGCGCGCGAGCGTCCCCTGCCCTGGCCGACTCTCCAGCGTGAGCGTGCCCCCGTGGGCATCCACGATGCGCCTCACCAACGTGAGCCCCATCCCCACGCCGCCCGTGGTGCGCGCGCGGCTGCGGTCGGTCCGGAAGAACGGCGTGCCAATGCGAGGCAGGTCCCCCGAGTCGATGCCGATGCCTTCATCAGACACCTCCACGCGCAAGCCCTCGCCCTCGGGCTTCGCCGTGAGGCGCACCTGCGTGCCCGGCTCGGAGTACTTGCCCGCGTTGTCGAGCAGATTGTCGAGCACCCGGCGCAACAGCACGGGGTCCGCCACCAGCGACGGCAGCGGCTCCTCCACGCGCACGTCCAGGTGATGACGGCTCCATGAGCTGCGGAAGCGCTGCGCGGCCTTGTCCACCAGCACCCGAGGGTCCACCCGCTGCACGCGCAGGGGCGGCGTCGCGCCCATGGAGCCTTCGGCGCCCAGCTCCAACCGCGACGTGGTCAGCACGTCATCCACCAATCGCTCCAGCTCGGACAAGTCCTCCGCGATGTCCGCGAGCGATTCGCGCGCCAGGGTCGCGTCGCCCTCGGAGGCCAGGTCCAACGCCACGTGGATGCGAGACAGCGGCGTGCGCAGCTCGTGCGACACGTTGGCGAGCAGCTCCTTCTGCGAGCGCAGCAACAAGGTGATGCGCCCGGCCATCTCGTCGAAGGCCTCGGACACCTCGCCCAGCTCGTCCTGGCGTCGCAGGCCCGTGCGCACATCCAAGCGTCCCGCGCCGAACGCGCGCGCCGCGGCCGCCAGCTTCAACAGCGGCACCGCCAACGTGCGCGCGAAGAGCACGGAGGTGATGGCCGTGCACACCAACACCAGCCCCACGAAGAAGGGCATGTGGCCATCCGGCGGCGGAGGCGGCGGCCACGACACGCTCGTGTACACCTGCATGGAGCCCGGCCAGGGCCCCAACGCGGTGAACGGCCCCGGTGGGCCAGAGACCCTCCCGGGCCGGCCCGCCACGACCTCCAGCTCGGACCTCGGCAAGGGCGGCGCGGGAATGGGCTGCGTGTTGGCGAGCAGTTGGCCATCCACCCGGCGCACCGTCACCTGCACGCCCATGCGCGAGCGAGCCCGCTCCAGCGAGGCCTGGAGTGCGGCGGGGTCCTCCGCCTGCCGAGCCCACTCATCGCTGAGATAGGAGACCTCCTCGATGAAGCGCGTCTTCCACGGCTGGTCGCGCAGGAAGTCACGCGCCACCGCGAGCGTGACGGCGACGAGCACGAGCTGCGCCACGCCCACCAGGTAGATGCGCGGCAGCAAGCCCGTGGGGAGACGAAGCCAACGACGGAGGTTCACGACTCATCCCCTGTCGCGAGCATGTAGCCCGCGCCCCGCACCGTCTTCAGCAGGCGCGGATTGCGCGGATCCTCCTCCAGCTTCTGGCGCAGCCGGAAGATGTGCACGTCCACCGAGCGGTCGAACACCTCCTCCGCGCTGCCCTTCACCAAATCCAGGAGCTGCTCGCGGCTGAGCACCCGGCCGGCGCGCTCGGCGAGCACGCGCAGCAGGCTGAACTCATACGTGGTCAGCGCGAGCGCCTTTCCATCCAGCGTGGCGCGGAGGCTGCGGGGGTCCAATACCAGACGCCCCGCCTGCACGGGCTGACTGGAGGGCCCCACCTTGCCGCGCGCGCGCCGCACCTGCGCGCGGATGCGGGCCAGCAGCTCGCGCGACGAGTAGGGCTTGGGCAGGTAGTCATCCGCGCCGGACTCCAGCCCGAGCACGCGGTCCGCCTCCTCGCCTCGGGCGGTGAGCATGATGATGGGCACGTCCGTGCGCGTGCGCAGCTCGCGGCAGACCTCCAGGCCGTCGCGGCCCGGCAACATCAGGTCCAGGAGGATGACGTCGAACGCGTGGCGCGTGGCCTCGAAGAGGGCGTCCGCGCCGTTGTGCGCCACGGTGATGACCAGGCCATGCTCTTGGAGGTAGCGCGAGGTGAGCCGGGCGAGTCGCTCGTCATCCTCCACGAGCAGCACCTGGACAGTGCCCTCGTCGGAAGGGGTGGGGCGTGTCGTCGTCTCCATGGACCATCTCTCCCGCGTGTGCTGGCCGTCCTCCGCAAGTTAGCCGCGCTGAAGGCAAGTTGCGGCCCGGAGACGTCGAGGGGGTCCGATCTCCTCTCCGAAGACCAGCACTGGCATGTCCGCCTCCGAGCCGCGCCATTCAACGTCGCACCGGCATGTGTCCGGGAAGCTACCGCCGCATGACGAAATATTACGGCCAGCCAACCCGACATCCACCGTAACGCGCCGTTCATGGCGAGGACATGACAGGTCGCCAGCGTGCCCGGATGCCATCCCTGGAAGGCCTCGTCAGACTGGGAATGGCTCGCGTCACGAGGAACCGCATGTCTCGCCCGCTGCTGCCTCCCTGGCTCTTGCTGTCCCTTCCCCTGCTCGCTTGTTCCCACTCGCCCCCCGCGCAGCCCGCGCCCGAGGCCGAGCGCTGGAGCAGCCCCGCCTTCCGCTCATCCCTCGCGCTGTTGTTGGACCACCGCGCCGAGCTTCAACTGAGCGACGAACAGGTCCCTCGCCTGCAGGACCTGGAGCGAGCGCTTCAGGACAAGAACGGCCCCTTGCGCGACAAGCTCCGCGACCTGCGCCCGAAGCGCGCGGACAGCGAGGGCCGACACGGCGGCGGTGGCTTTGGCCCACCGGGCGGAGGTCGCATGGGAGGAGGCATGGGCGGCGGAATGGGCGGTGGCCACGTCGGCGGCAGTCACGTGGGCGGCATGGGCGGAGGTCGCGGCATGGGCGGCCCGCGCGGTGGCTCCGACGACGGAGACCGTCAGTCGCGCATGAAGGAGGCCGAGGCCCTCTGGCAGCAGATGGAGGACAACGACACGCAGGCCTATCTGGAGGCGGAGAAGGTGCTGAGCGAGCAGCAGCAACCCCGCGCCCGCGAGCTGGTGTCCCAGCAGCGCGAGGCCCTGCTCCAGCTGCGCGAGCGGATGCGGGAGAATCGCTGATGCTCTGGGCCTGCTTCTGGCTCCTGCCGCCAGAGTCGCCGCCTGCGCCACGGCCGCGCCCGCGCAAGAAGCCCGCGCCACGGCCGCGCAAGAAACAGCTCAAGCCTCGCCGTGTGCCGCGCTGAGCGCACGGCGATCCACCTTGCCCGCGGACGTGCGCGGCAGCGCCTCCAGGAAGCGCACCGAGCGCGGCGTCTTGTAGCGAGCCAGCCGCCCGCCGCAGAACGCCAGCAGCGCCTCCGCGGACAGCGAGGCGCCCGCGCGCGGCACGACCAGCGCGCGCGGCGTCTCCCCCCAGCGCGCATCGGGCACGCCAATCACCGCCACCTCGGAGACATCCGGATGGCCAGCGAGCACGCTCTCCACCTCGGCGGGATAGATGTTCTCACCGCCGGAGATGATGAGGTCCTTGCTCCGTCCGACGATGCGAAACGCGCCGTCCTCATCACGCGTGGCCAGGTCTCCCGTGCGCAGCCAGCCCTCCACGAACGTGCGCGCGGTCTCCTCGGGACGGCGCCAGTACCCCGCGCACAGGTGCGGCCCGCGCAACAGCAGCTCCCCCACGTCACCAGGGCGAAGCGCGCCATCCAGCCTCGCCTCGACGTGGAAGAGCGGCACGCCCACCGCGCCCGGCTTGCGGCGCGCGTCCTCTGGCGGCAACCAGAAGTTGTTGGGCCCGGCCTCCGTGAGCCCATAGCCCGTCTTGAACGCCACCCCGCGGGCGAAGAAGCGCTCGAACACGGGCGCGGGGCACGGCGCGCCGCCGCTGATCAACAGCTTCACCCGCGAGAAATCCACCGCATCGAAGCGCGCGTGGCGCTGCATCTCGATGAACATGGTGGGCACGCCGAAGACGAGGTTGACCTCCCCCCCATGGATGGCCTCGAGCACCTGCGCCACATCGAAGCCTCGGCACACGCGTGACGCGCCGCCCGCGTACACCAACGGCGTGGTGAAGACATTCAACCCGCCGGTGTGGAACAGCGGCGCGTTGAGCAATGCCACGTCATCGGGCGTGAGGCCCCAGCTCACCACGGTGTTCGCCGCATTGGCGGTGATGGCGCCATGCGTGAGGATGGCGGCCTTGGGCAACCCCGTGCTGCCCCCCGTGTAGCAGAGCACCCACGGCGCATCCGCCTCCAGCGACAGCTCCGGCAACAAACCCTGCGGTACCCCGTCCCGACTGGAGAACGGAAGCTCTCCCGTGCCCGGCTCACCCAAGGACACCCAGTGCCGCACGCTGGGCGCCTCGGGCCGCACGGCCTCCACCTGCGCGCGGAACTCCGGTCCAAACACAAGCACCCACGGCTCCGCGTCCGCCAGCAACGCCCGCAGCTCCACGGCGCTCAAGCGCCAGTTGAGCGGCTGGAGGATGGCCCCCAGCTTCGCGCAGGCGAAGAGCAGGTCCAGGAACTCCACGCAGTTGTGCGCCAGCACCGCCACGCGCGAGCCGCGCTCCACGCCCAGCTGCCGCAGCAGGAGCGCGGTGCGATGCGCGGTGGCATCCCACGCGCGCCAGGAGATGCGACGTCCCCCGTGAATCGCGTCGATGAGCGCGGTGCGCTCCGGCGCGAGCTGTGCTCGGCGGGCCAACCAGTCATGGACGATGGGCATGCGCCCGAGGCTAGAGCGAACCGAGCCGGCGTGACATTGCCTTTTCACGACGGCCCGCGTCGCGTGGCCTCACGGTATCAACACCAGCTTGCCCACCGTGGTGCCGGACTCCAACGCGCGGTGCGCATCCGCCACCTGGTCGAGCGGGAACGTCGTCACCCGAGGCGCCACCAGCCGCCCCGCCTCCACCCACCCGAGCAAGCGCGTCATCGCCTCCTGCAAGACGCCGCGCGACTCGAACAGGTACGACAGGTTGAAGGCGAGCACGCTCGTGTTGTCATTCGTCAGCGCGAGCGGATTGAACCGCGGCGTGCGCAGCCAATCCCAGGCGAGCCTGGCGAAGTTCGGCCGCCCGCCCTGACGCGGCAACATCGAGTGGAAGCCGTAGATGATCAACTTCCCCGGGGACGCGAGGTGCCGGTAGCTCTCGCGCAGCGTGGAGGGACCGTTCGCATCCAACACCACGTCATATCCACGCGGCGCGGCGTGCTGCGCCACCACCCACAAATCCTCGCGGCTCTTGTCGATGACGACCTCCGCGCCCAGCTCGCGCGCGACCGCCACCTTGTGCGGCCCGCCCACCACGCCCACCATCCGGCACCCAGCGATGCGCCCAATCTGGAGCAGCGCGCCGCCCACCCCGCCCGCCGCCGAGTGCACCAGCACATTCGCGCCCGGCTTCGGATGCGCCAGCTCCCACAGCGCGTAGTACGCCGTGAGGAACACCGCCGGGAATCCCGCCGCCTGCGCCATCGTCCAACCCGCAGGCAGGGCGAACACCTGATGTCTGGGGATGCGCACATGCGTGGCATAGCCATCGAAGCGCGTCACCCCGAACACACGCATGCCGGGTGACACATCCGTTACATCCCGGCCCACCGCCGCCACGGTCCCGGCGACCTCGAAGCCCGGGGTGATGGGCCATCCCACGTATTCCCTGGCGGAGGCATACAAACCCATGCGGACGACACAGTCCGCGTAGTTCACGCCCACTGCCTCGGTCGCGATGACCACCTCGCCCGCGCCGGGTTCCGGCACGGACATGGGTTCAATCAACAGCCGCTCATGACCGCCTGCTTTGTGAATGACGACCTTTCGCGCGCGCATAGGCTCGCTCTACACTACGCAACGCGCTCGATGAACACTCCAAAGGGTTCCGCGCGCGATCCCCCCCACCACATCAAGGAGCAACACCATGCGATTGCGACACTCGCTCCCCCTCGCTGGCGCCCTGCTGCTCGGCCCTCTGACGGGCTGCGGCACGGAGACGGACGCCCCTCTCACCCCTCAAGAGACAGGTGATGTGCGCGCGACCCAGGCGGCGCTCACCGCCACCACCGGCTTCACCTCGCACTTCCGCCAGTGGTTGTCAGACAATGGCTACGAGCCCACCTACAACCTCATCCGAGACGACCTCTCGGGCGGCAGCTATGGCGGCAAGTCCAGCGCCAGCGATACCGTGGTGAATCAGCCGGTGATTTTCATTCACGGCAACTCGGACAAGGCGGTGGGCACCGGCACGGCGGGACAGACGGGCTGGAATGCCTCGCTCGATTACTTCCTGGCCAATGGCTACAAGACGAGCGAGCTGTATGCGACGACCTGGGGCCCGGCCAACGCCGCCATGTCCGCATACCAATACCATTCCAAGACGAATGTGATGAAGGTCCGCAAGTTCATCGAGGCGGTGAAGGCATACACCGGCGCCACCAAGGTGGACATCGTCACGCACTCCATGGGCGTGACGCTGGCCCGCAAGGCCATCCTCGGCGGCTGGGCGCGCGACGCGGCGGACGGCGGCGACTACTACGTGGGCGCACCGCTCACGTCGTCGGTGGATACCTTCGTCGGTATCGCGGGTGCGAACCTCGGGCTCACCTCCTGCTACCAGACGGGCCCCAGCACCCCGACGTGCGGCTCCACCAATGGCTTGTACCCGGGCTACCTCTACTTCGGCTTCGTGACCGGGCGCTCCGAGTACCTCAATGACTTGCTCGCCACGTCCGGCTACGAGGGGGCGTACCGCTACAGCATCTACTCCACCGCGGACGAGGTCATCGGCTACGGCGGCATCGTCTACGGCGGCTACACCTCACGCCTCCCCGGGCAGACCGGTGAGAAGGTCTATTCCGCGTATCCGTATGGCCACTTCAACAGCAAGGACCTCACCGGGAGCGTCCAGTTGAGCATGGTCAAGAACCACACCATCCCGTAGTCGCAACGAGCCTGGGTGCATCCCGAAGCCGCGGCCTCGGGATGCATCGCTCACCCTACTCCTGCTTCTCGGCGGGGACCGCCTGAAGGAACGACGTCAGCGCGGCGTTGAAGGGGCCAGGGCAGTCGAGTTGGAGGATGTGTCCGCACCCCGGGAAGCCCACCAGCTTCGAGCCGGCGATGTGCGCGTGCCCATACTCGAAGATGTCTCGTGAGAAGCCGCCGTGCATGAACGGGTTGGGAATCAACCGGTCGTTCTCGCCGAAGAGGATGAGCGTGGGCGCGGTGATGTGCTGGAGGTTGTCGCGCACGAAGTCATCATGGGCGAGCCCCGACACCGAGCGGACGTTCGCATAGGCATACGCGTCGAACTCGGGCGCCTTGGAGAGGCGCACGCGCTCCTCGATGAGCCACTCCAGCTCCGGCCGCCACTGCTGGAAGTTGGCCTGTCGCACGCTGCCCCAGATGGCGTACTCCGGCGCGGTCTTGATGAACTCCGTGCTCATGACGCGCGCGAACCACGCCTTCTCCTTCGGCGTGAACTTCTCGAAGCCTGCGGGCGACACCAGCACCACTGCCGCCGGCTCGCTCGGGTAGCGAATGGCATACGACAGCACCGTCTGCCCGCCCATGGAGTGCCCCACCAGGATGGGGTGCTCGATGCCCAGCCCCTGGGTCAGCTCGCGCACCGCGTCCGCCATCGCCTCCATGGTGTACGGGAAGGTGCCGGGCTTGTCTGACTTGCCGAAGCCCGGCAGGTCCACCGCGATGACGCGGTAGCCCGCCTGGCTGAGCACATCCAGCTGCGCCTGCCAGAACTTCAGGTAGCTGCCCAAGCCATGGACGAGCACCACGGTGCGCGCGCCGGGCGCGGCGGGCATGTCCACGTAGGCCATCTCGGGCACGCGGGACAGGCCATAGGTGGCCGCCGTCTTCGGCAGGGCCACGCGGTTCAGGGGCCAGGGCTTCTTCGTCTCCGCGGACGAGTAGTCCAGGTCCTGGAACGACAGGGCTGGGGCGCTCGCATAGGAGCGGACGCAGCCGGATGCAGAGGCGAGCCCCGCCGCGAGCAGCAGGGCCTTGAGGGCGCGGGAGGTGCTCATGGTCAGAACGCGTACCAGGTGAAGGTGGTGAAGGCGGCGAAGGGGTTCGTCTTCACCGTGGTGGAGCCGTCATAGAAGCTGCCGCGGAACAGGTAGCCCGCGTGCAGGCCCACCGTCATGAGATAGCGAATCGTGTAGCGGAGCTCCGCGTTCACCTCGGCGCCAATGAAGCGCCCGCGCCGCACCCCCGGGTCCCAGCGCGGCGGCGTGGCGCCCGAGTTGGCCAGGCCCGTGGCCAGCTTGAGGTTGAGCTTGTTGGGAACCACGTCCCACGCGGCGCTCGCGATGCCGGTGCGCAGGCCGTAGCCCTGGTTGGAGATGTCCGTCACCGCGCCCGTGTAGTTGTTCACGGTGCTGGTGAAGGGGAACAGCAGGAGCATCTTGTGGTCGAACCACACCGAGCCCGGCAGACCGTACTGGTTCAGCGTGAAGGCGCCGGTGTAGCGGTCGTCATCCAGGTTGCTGTCGCCGGTGGTGAACATGCCCTCCAGCGTCACCACGTCCGAAGGGCCACGGCCCCACTGGTAGAGCAACTCCAAGTTGGCCGACAGGCCGGAGATATCCACCTTCTTGTTGAAGGTCGTGTCCTCGCGGGCGCTCTTGTAGCTGCCCGCGTTGTACATGACGAAGCCCGAGGCTCCGAAGCGGCCGGTGCGGAAGTCGATGTTGTGGTGGAAGTTCGCGCCCAACCAGAAGACGCTGCCGGTGGGCCGCTCGATGTTGAAGCGCGGCGTGCCCACGAACCCGCCCAGGCCCGTGGACGAGGGACCGCTCTTGACGATTCCTTCATAGGCATACGCGTCGCCCTTGGTGTCATCGCGCATGAACCAGAAGGACAGGCCCACGTTCGTCCCGGGCTGCACCGGGTACGCGTAGTCCGCGGTGAGCAGGTAGATGAACTTGAGGCGAGGGTCGTCCTTGGCCGCCTTGTCCGACTGCGCGCTGCCCAGCGGCAGCAGGCTCAGCTTCGACAGGCCCTTGTAGTTGCTGAACAGCGTCAGGCCCGTGGCGTCGCTGCCCAGGAAGGCCAGCTTGTAACCCGTACGGATGATGTCGTTGAGGGGCGTGCGCGTCGGGTCGAAGATGGAGTCATAGACGGGCTGCGTGCCGATGAGCAGCGTCAGCCGCGCCGGGTTGCGCGTGGGGTACAGCGCGACGTTGACGTTCTTCGTCTGGATGTTGACCTGGTCGGCGTTGAAGCCGCCGCCCTCGTTCTGCTGCGAGGCATTGGCCGCGCGGCCCCAGAGGTAGTCCACCTCGAACTGCGCGCGGAAGGACGCCAGCCCATCCACGAAGGACGGGCTGTACTCGAGGACCGGGATCCAACGCTGCTCGACGTAATACGCCGAGCGCCCCGGCTCCACGCGCACCGCGCTGCCGGCCAATGAGCCGATGGGCCCCAGCGACACGCCCTTGAGGCCCGAGGGGTCACCGATGCTGTTCGTCACCGACAGCCGGGTGAAGAAGTAGTTGATGAGGACGAACTCGCGAGGCTTCGCGTCCTCCTCGCGGTCCTTCGCATCCAACCAGTCGCCGTAATACAACCCCGGCACCGTGGAGGTCTGCGCCACGGCGGGCCATGACAGCCCCGCCAGTCCGAGCGCCACCCAGGCCGCGCTCCGGCGCAATCCCTTGCGTGCTGCGCCCAACCACCCTCCCGACATACGCACCTCGACCCCGCGCGCGGGGCGCTCCTGGCCCCTCACGCCGGGCCGCTCTCACTGGCTTCGAGAAGGGACCGGGGACACCCGCCCCGGTCCCGTGTCTGCTCGCGACTAGTTGATGACGTAGACCTGCACGGCGTTGCCGCTGAAGGCCACGCCCGCCGTCTTCACGCTCTGCGCGCCCACCGCGCCGTCCGCGCAGTGCCAACCCGTGGCCTTGGTCTCGAAGTACAGCTCCATGGAGAGCTTCTTCGCGTCCTCGGAGAAGCGGACCCGGCCCTCCTGCTTGAAGCTGCCGTAGTCCACCAGGACCTCGAAACAGCTCCCGTCCGCGGCGATGTTGCTGATCGTGACCGCCTTGGAGTCGAACGTCAGCGCGTTCTGCGGCGCGTCGTGGTCACAGGTGCTGCCCGGCTTGCCCACGCCCGTGGAGTTGCGAATGGTGCCCGGCGTGCTCGTCACGTGGAAGTTGCCACCGCCCACGCCGATGGAGACCTTCTGGAAACACTGGGTCGCCGAGCCCCAGTCGATGTCCTCGTCAATCGACAAGGGATGGCTGGGGATGTTGGCGCCCTCCATCACGAGCGTCTTGCCCTCCAGGAACGCCAGGATGTTGGCCTGGGTGTCCAGCTTGGGCTTGGTGTCCACCGGCGTCTCGGTCTTGTCATCCCCACAGCCGGCGAGCCCCAGCGTGCACACCATCATCGCGGACCAGAACGTCTTCTTCATGTGAGTGCTCCTCGTAGCTTCCGGCGACAGCGCCGGGGGGTGACAACACAGACGCAAAACTCAGTGCATGGCCGGCGCGGGGCTCGACTCCACCGCGCTTCCGGTCGCGTCCTTCGGGCGCAGCAGGTACACGCCGAGCATCAACACGCCGCCGCCCGCCGCCGTGATGGCGATGACCTCCGACAGCGACAGGTTCGCCTTCTCGTGGAGCGCGGCCATCGCGGTGGGTACGCCCGCCGCGAGGAAGGCCCCCACGTGGTAGACCAGCCCCACGCAGCGCCCCCGCACGTGGGCCGGGAAGATGGACGTGAGCAGCATGGGCGTCACCCCCGTGATGCCCGCGCCCAGCACGCCTCCCGCCAGCGCGCCCAGCCACAGCGCGGACGGCACCAGGCCGACATACAGCGGGATGAAGGGCAGCGACCCCAGCACGGGGATCGCCAGCGCCAGCCCCGGGCCCCGCCGCGCCGCCAGGCTGCCGCAGAAGATGGCGCCCACCAACATCCCGATGTTGAACAGATACAAGAGCGGCGCGAGCTCTTGCTGCGTCATCCCCAACTGCTTCTGGAGCAGCGTGGGATAGAGGCTGGTGTAGCCGTAGTACGAGACGAAGCCGAAGCCGAGCAGCACCGAGGCCCAGACCAACCGGACGCCCAGGCCCTGGCGCACCAGCGACATCAACGAAGGCTCCGGCTGCTTCGACTCGGCCGCCTTCTTCCAGTCCGGGCTCTCCGGCACCCAGAAGCGGATGGGCAGCACCATCAGCGCGGGCGCTGCGGCGAGCAGGAAGAGCGCGCGCCAGCCCCACAGGGGCACCACCACCGCGGCCACCGCCGTGGCGAGCAGGTAACCCACCGCCCAGCTTCCCTGGAGGATGCCGGACGCGATGCCTCGGCTGCGCTCCGGCCAGTTCTCCATCGCGAGCGTGGCGCCGCTCGTCCACTCCGCGCCCATGCCAAAGCCAAACAGCGTGCGCAGCACCAACACCATGGTGAACGAGTGCGAGAACGCCACCGCGCCGTCACACGCGGCGAACCACACCACGGAGATCATCAACGGCAGCTTGCGGCCCCACCGGTCCGACGCCCACCCCGCCACCACGCCGCCCACCAATCGCAACAGCAGCGTGAGGGTGATGGAGAGCGACGTCGCCGTCATCGTCGCGCCGAACTCCTTGGCGATGGCCGGCATGACGAGCAGGAAGATGGTGAAGTCGAACGCGTCGAGAATCCAGCCAATCCACGCCGCCAGGAAGGACATCCACTGGCCCTTCGTGGGCTCCTTCCACCAGGGCATCTGCGCCGGGCTCTGCGTCGTCATGGGGACTCCTGCTTCGCGCGGGTTGCCGCGGCGATGGCCGCCTCGCGCAGCTCGCGCTTGAGAATCTTTCCGGCCGGGGACACCGGCAGGCGCTCGACCAGCTCCACCTGCTTGGGCACCTTGAAGCGGGCCACGCGTCCCCGCACGTGCTCCAGCAGCGCCTCGGGCGAGGCGGCCTGCCCGGGCTTGAGCACCACGAAGGCGCGCCCCACCTCACCCCACTTCGCGTCGGGCACGCCGACGACCGCGCACTGCTGCACGGCGGAGTGCGCGTAGAGCGCGGACTCCAGCTCCAGCGGGTACACGTTCTCTCCACCGGAGATGAACATGTCCTTCTTGCGACCCGCGATGGTGAAGAACCCATCCGCGTCCTGGCTCGCCAGGTCTCCGGTGCGCAGCCACCCATCCGCGCCAATGGCCTCGCGCGTGGCCGCCTCGTCCTCGAAGTAGCCCGAGCACATCGAGGGCCCCTTCAGCCACAGCTCGCCCACCGCGCCCACGGGCACCGTCGAGCCGTGGTCGTCCACCAGCTTCGCGTCGACGAAGTAGTTGGGCCGGCCAATCGAGCCCGCCTTCGACACCGCGAACTCAGGCCCCATGCTGAAGATGCCGGGCCCGAACTCGGTCATCCCAAAGCCTTGCTTGAAGGGCACCGCGTGCACGGCCTGCCACGCCTGGAGCAGCGGAACGGGCAGCGGCGCGCCTCCGCTGGTCATGAAGCGCACGGAGGAGAAATCCGTGCTCCGCCAGCGCGGAGAGTCCAGCAGCTGCTGATACTGCGTGGGCACCGCGAAGAAGAACGTCACCTTCTCGCGGGCGATGAGCGCGAGCAGCTCCTCCGGCTCCCAGCGCCGCATGATGACCACCGTGCCGCCCACGGTGAGCAGCGGCACCGAGTACACGAGCAGCCCCCCCGTGTGGAACATGGGCGTGTGCGTGAGGGTGACGTCGCCCGGACGCAGCTCATGCACCAGCGTGTTGAGCGTGTTCCACGCCACCATGCGGTAGGACACCTGCGCGCCCTTGGAGCGCCCCGTGGTGCCGCCCGTGAACAGCAGACAGACGATGTCCTCCGCGTCCACGGAGGGATTGGACACGGGCGTCGCCGAGGTGTGCGCCAGCACCGCCGCGTAGGCATCCGCGCCCGGCAGGCCCACGGACTCCAGCGCCACCAGCCGCGGCCCGCCGACGACGTGCTCGCGCACGTGCGCCACCGCGTCTCGGAAGTCGTCGCCGAAGAGCAGCACGCTCGGGCGGACGGAGCGCACCAGGTCCGCGAGCTCGGCCGCGTGCAGGCGCCAGTTGTACGGCACGAAGATGGCGCCCAGCTTCCCGCAGGCGAAGAAGGCGTCCAGGTACTCCACGCCGTTGTGCGCCACCAGGCCCACGCGGTCGCCGCGCTTCACGCCGGCCACGTCGCGCAGCCATGCGGCCAGGGCCTCACAGCGCGCGTTCAGGGCGCGGTAGGTGAAGCGGCCCGCGTCGCCTCGGGCCACATCCACCACGGCGAGCTGCTCCGGCCAGTAGAGCGCGCCCCGTCCCATCCAGTCTCCGATGAACATGCGCGTCCGCTCCTTCCGGGTGGGGGTGCTCGAAGGCTCAGGCCGTCCAGCGGTACAGCGCGGAGGCCATGGCGAGTCCGCCGCCGCTGGCACAGAAGGCCACCAGGTCGCCGCGCCGGACCTTGCCCTGGAGGACCGCGTCATCGAGCGTCATGGGGATGCAGGCCGAGCCCGTGTAGCCCCACTTGTCCATCGTGTAGTGGGCCTTGGCCATGGGCTGCTGCATCGCCTTCATGGTGGCCTCGATGGTGCGCAGGTTGAGCTGCGTGAAGACGAACAGCTTCACGTCATCCAGCGACTGGTCCGCGCGCTTGAGGAGTTGGTCCAACAGCATGGGCCAGCGCTCGGTATTGAAGGTCGCGGGGAACTTGCGGACGAACTGCACCGCGGGCTTGCCGCCGGTGAGCGCCAGCGACTCGGCGGTGGCCGGGCGGTGCGTGCCGCCCGTGTAGATGCCGAGCGCGTCGTGGTACTCGCCGTTGGCCAACAGCCTGGCGCCCAGGAAGCCGGGCGTGGTGCCCGCGCCCAGCACCACCGCGCCCGCGCCATCCGCGAACAGGGTGCAGGTCTTCTTGTCCTTCCAGTTGATGTAGCGGCTCATCCCGTAGGCGCCCACCACGAGGATGCGGCGGTAGCTGTCGTCCGCGGCGATCGTCTTGGAGCCCACGTCGAGCGCCGTCACCCAGCCGGCGCACGCCGCGTTGATGTCATACGTGCCCGCGTTGGCCGCGCCCAGCTTCGCCTGCACCACGGACGCGGTGCCGGGGCTCAGATAGTCCGGCGTGTCCGTGGAGACGATGATGAGGTCCAGGTCGCTCGCGGTGACACCGGCGCGCTCCATGGCCTGGCGCGCGGCGGCCACGCACAGGTCGCTGGTCGCCTGGTCGTCCGCCATGTGGCGGCGCTCCTTGATGCCCACGTTCTGCTGGAGCCACTCGTCCACCGGCTCGCCGAGAATCTTCTCGACGTCCGCGTTGGTGATGAGCTTCTCGGGGACGTAGCGACCAGTGGAGAGGATCTGCGCGTATCGCATGAGAGGGTTCAGCTCCGGGCGCCGCGCGCGGGTCGGCGGGCGGCGGGACGCAAGGTGTTCTTCAACGTCTGCTTCTTCTTCGGCGGAGACTTCTCGACGCGAGCCTGGAGGCCGTGGCGGATGAGGGTCATGGCCGTGTCGAGCACGCGCTCCAGGCCCGGGTCCTCCTCCCACATCACCCACCGCATCCCCAGGAAGTCGCCAATGCCCATCAGGCAGTACGCCAGGGCCTCGGCGTCCATCTGCCTCACCTCGCCGTCCTCCATGGCGCGCGTGAGGCCGCGCACGTAGCCCTTGGCGAAGCGGTCGTAGTAGCGGCGGTAGCAGGCCTCATCCACGAACTCCGCCTGGCGCACCACGCGGTAGAGGTTCGGGTGCTGGCGCGCGAACTGGAAGAACGCGCGCAGGCCCTCGCGCTCGGTGTCCATCCGATTGTCGCAGGCCACGGTGGACTCCGCGATGAGCCGCCGCAGCCGCGCGCCCAGCTCGTCCACCACCTCGACGAAGATGGACTGCTTGTCCGGGAAGTACACGTAGAACGTCCCGAGCGCGACTCCACCCTTGCGCGTGATGTCCGCGATGGACGCACGCTCGTAGCCCTTCTCACCAAAGACCGACTCGGCGGCCTTGAGCAGCTTCTGCCGCGTCCGCTGACCTCGCGGCGTGACGGGAACCCGCTCCTGGGAAGTTGAAGGCCGATTCATGTTTCACCTACCGGTAGCATTCGTTTGACAGCCTTGTCAAAAGACAGACGATGACCTTCCGCGTCAAGGATTCACACCAACGCGGGGCGTCAGCGACTCACGGTGAGTCGCGTGCAAGCGTGGCCGCGACGTCACGACCCGATGCTCCGCGGCGTGGGGCTCCTCGCGCATCCGTGCGCGTCACTCGACGCCTCGGGGCGCTCGGTGGTTCGATGCGCGCCTCGTCCCTGGGAGTCCCGTCACGATGAAGCGTCCGTTTCCCCTGAAGCTCCTGCTGCTCTCCGTGCTGCTCGGCGTGGGCTGCGCCACCGCGCCTCGCGCCGTGCCGGACTCCGCGCCCGAACCCAAGCAGCGGGCCATGCTGTGGGAGGTGAGAGGCCCCAGCGGCGCCACCGCCTACGTGGTCGGCTCCGTCCACGTCGCCAAGGACGGACAGCTCGAGCTGCCTGGCTCCATGGAGAGCGCCTTCTCACGCGCGGACACGCTCGTGGTGGAGTTGGACAGCACCGCGATCGACAAGACCGAGATGCAGCAGCTCGTTCAGCGCCACGGCATGCTGCCGCGCGGCCAGCGCTTGTCCGAGCACATCGAGCCCGAGACGAACGCGCTGCTCGTCCCCGCGCTCTTGCGCGTGGGCATCCCTCGCTCGACCCTGGAGCCCATGCGGCCGTGGCTCGTGTCCCTCACGCTCACCATGGTGGGGCTGATGCGCGCGGGCTATGACGGGAACAAGGGCGTGGACCAGACCTTCTTGAAGCGGGCGCACGCCGCGTCGGACTCGGGGCTGCGCGGCAAGGACATCATCCCGCTGGAGACCGCCGAGCAGCAGCTCATGCTCCTCGCCGGAGTGCCCGAGCCGCTACAGGACCTGATGCTGCGCGAGCAGTTGCAGAACGACGAGGAGCAGACCACCGCGTACTTCGAGAAGATGATGGGCCTGTGGAACGAAGGCGACGCGGCGGGGCTGGCCGCGATGATCTTCCCCTCGTCCGCGGATCCGAAGTACCAGCCCGTCTACGAAGAGGTGTACTTCAAGCGCAACGAGCGCATGGCGCACCGCCTGGATGGACTGCTGCGCGAGCAGCCGCGCACGCACTTCGTCGTGGTGGGCGCGGGCCACGTGGTGGGGCCGCGAGGCATCCCCGCCCTGCTCAAGGCGCAAGGCTACGAGGTGCGCCAGCTCGGGCGCGACTGACGAGCTGCCGCGAGGGCGGTGGGCGCGCTATGAAGGCTCCTTCGCGACCTCCCAGGAGCCTTCAGCGTGACGAGCCTCAAAGGAAAGACCCTCTTCATCACCGGCGCCAGCCGGGGCATCGGCAAGGCCATCGCGCTGCGCGCGGCACGTGACGGCGCCAACATCGCCATCATCGCCAAGACGACCGAGCCGCACCCGAAGCTGCCCGGCACCATCTACACGGCGGCCGAGGAGATCGAGCAGGCGGGAGGCAAGGCCCTGCCCTGCGCCGTGGACATCCGTGACGAGCAGGCCGTGGCCGCCGCCGTGGCCAGGACGGTGGAGACGTTCGGCGGCATCGACATCCTCGTGAACAACGCGAGCGCCATCAGCCTCACGGGCACGCTGGAGACGCCCATGAAGCGCTATGACCTCATGCACGGCATCAACACGCGCGGCACGTTCGTCTGCTCGCAGGCGTGCATCCCGCACCTCAAGCGCTCCAGCAATCCGCACATCCTCAACAACTCGCCGCCGCTCAACATGGAGCCCCGCTGGTTCGGGCCTCACGTCGCGTACACCATGGCCAAGTTCGGCATGAGCATGTGCGTGCTCGGCATGGCGGATGAGCTCAAGTCCGACGGCATCGCGGTCAACGCCATCTGGCCGCGCACCGTCATCGCGACCGCCGCCGTGCAGAACCTGCTCGGCGGCGACGAGACCCTCCGCGGCTGCCGCAGCCCGGAGATCATGGCGGACGCCGCCTACGCCATCCTCACCAAGCCCAGCCGCGAGTTCACCGGCAACTTCTGCATCGACGAGGACGTCCTGCGCGGCGTGGGCGTCACCCAGTTCGACAAGTACCAGATGGTCCCCGGCGCCGAGCTGCTCCCCGACTACTTCATCTGAGCCGCCAGCGCTGAACCGCCGCGCGCGAGGCCCCTCCCGGAAGCGACTGCTGGGCGGGCCTCGTGAGCGCGCACTCGCCGCACCGCCGTCCCCGAGCGAGGAGCCGCAGGCCCTCCCCCACCGCGCCAGCCTCCCCATCAGGTCGCTGACGCGCCGTCAGGCCGCAGGCCCCACGTCGTCCGCCCCCGCCGCCCTTCCACTGCCTGAGACATTTCACCCGGATTTTATTGCCCGGGGGATTTTATCCGGGTAAATACTGCGAGCCGGACGAACATGAGGCACCCCACCCACATGGACGCACCTCCCTTCCCTGATTGCACGGCCTTCGCCGGGCCTCGCCGCATCGCCTCGGGCGACCTGCTGCGCGTGGCGCTGAGGACGAAAGAGGTCCTCGACCAGGGGGAGCAGGCCCCGGTCCTCATCTTCGACGAGACGACCGGCGAGGCCATCGACGTGGACTTCCGCGGCGAGGCCGACGAGGTGGCCAGGCGCCTGACCGAGCGGTTCGGCGCGCGGCCCGCCCCGGAACCCCGGCCGGAGACGCCCCGGGGCCCCGGCCGCCCGAAGCTGGGCGTGGTGGCCCGTGAGGTCACCCTGCTCCCCCGCCACTGGGAATGGCTGAGCAGCCAGCCCGGCGGCGCCTCCGTCACCCTCCGCAAGCTGGTGGAGGAGGCCCGGCGCACCCACGCGGGCAAGGATCGGATCCGCCAGGCGCAGGAGGCCACCTACCGCTTCATGCAGGCCCTGGCCGGCAACCTCGTGGGCTTCGAGGAGGCCACCCGAGCCCTCTTCGCCAGCAACCCTCAGCGCTTCGACTCCCTCATCCACACCTGGCCCGAAGACATCCAGGTGCACGCCCGCAAGCTCGCGGCCCCTGCCTTCCAGACCACCGCGCCCTCGGAGACCCCAACGTGACGCCCTCGTCGCCCCCCACGTGGAAGACGTTCCTCGCCTTCCTCGGCCCCTTGATGTTGAGCAACGTCCTGCAGTCCCTCTCGGGAACCCTGAACAACGTCTATCTGGGCCAGATGCTCGGGGTGCAGGCGCTCGCCGCGGTGACGGCGTTCTTCCCGGTCCTGTTCTTCTTCATCTCGTTCATCATCGGGCTGGGCGCGGGCGCCTCGGTGCTCATCGGCCAGGCCTACGGCGCGCGCAACCCCGAGCGGGTCAAGGCCATCGCGGGCACGGCGCTGTCCGTCACCTTGATGGCGGGCTTCGTGGTGGCGCTCTTCGGCGGCACGTTCACGCAAGTGCTGCTGACGTCGCTGGGCACGCCCGCCAACATCCTCCCTGACGCCACGGCCTACGCGCGGGTGATGTTGCTGTCCATGCCCGCCATGTTCACGTTCCTGCTCCTCACCGCGATGATGCGCGGCGTGGGGGACACCGTGACGCCCCTGCTCGCGCTCATCCTGGCGACGGTGATTGGCCTGCTCGTGACGCCGGCGCTCATCCGCGGCTGGGCCGGACTGCCCATGCTGGGCGTCCGCGCGGGCGCGTATGCCTCCATCATCAGCGCGTTCGTGACGGTGGTCTGGCTCGCGTTCTACATGCGCCGGCGCAAGCACCCGCTGGCGCCGGACGCCACCCTCGCGCGCCACATGTGGATCGACTGGAACATCCTCAAGACGGTGCTGCGCATCGGCGTGCCCAGCGGCGTGCAGATGATCGTGCTCTCGCTGTCGGAGCTGGCCGTGCTGTCGCTGGTCAACCGCTTCGGCTCGGACGCCACGGCGGCCTACGGCGCGGTCACCCAGGTGCTGAGCTACGTGCAGTTCCCGGCCATCTCCATCACCATCACCGTCTCCGTGTTCGGCGCCCAGGCCATTGGCGGCGGCCACGTGGACCGGCTGGGGGGCATCACCCGCACGGGCGTCCTGCTCAACCTGGTCATCACCGGTGGACTCGTGGCGCTGACCTCGCTCGGCGCGCGCACCCTCGTCGGGTTCTTCATCACCAACCCGGAGGTGGTCGAGATGGCGGTGGGCCTGCTGCACATCGTCCTGTGGAGCTCCGTCGTCTTCGGACTGGCCGGCGTGTTCTCCGGCATGATGCGCGCCAGCGGCACGGTGCTGGCCCCGACCGCCATCTCCATCTTCGCCATCCTCGCCGTCGAGATCCCCGTCGCCTACGTGCTCAGCGGGCGCATGGGCCTCAACGGCATCTGGATGGCGTATCCGGTGGCCTTCGCCACCATGCTCATCCTGCAGGCCACGTACTACCGGATGGTGTGGAGCCGGCGCGCCATCCAGCGGCTCGTCTGAGCGACGCGGTCAGCCGAGCAGCGCGGCGATGATGGCGATGGCGGGAGGCCCCGCCTGCATCATCGCCGCGCGCAGGAACCGGCGGTCGCTGCTCAACAGCACGGCCCCCGCGCCCACCATGACGGCCATGGAGAAGAGCACCAGCGTGCGCCCCTGAACCACCGCCCCCGCGAGCACCGCGCCCACGCCCACCAGCGCGCCCACCGCGAGGAAGAGGTTGTAGAAGCCCTGGTTGTAGGCCATGCGGCTCAGCGTGTCGGCATCCGCCTGAGAGGCGATGCCAAAGCGCTTCCACGTCGCGGGCTTCCGCCACAGCACGCTCTCGAACACGAAGAACAGGATGTGAAGCAGGGCGGCAAGCCCCGTCGCGACCAGGGACACGGCGAGAAGGACGGACACGGCGGAATCTCCAGGGTGGCGAAAGTGTATGTGTACCGGTCGATACAGTTTACCGGGACCATGGAGCATCCGGTACGGTCCCGTCAACAGGAGCGGGCAAGGAGCGAGCATGGCGCGCACGCGCACCTTCAATACGGATGAGGCCGTTCGCGCGGCGCGGGACCTCTTCTGGGAGCGCGGCTACGAGGCGACGTCGCTGGCGGACCTGGAGGAGGCCACGGGGCTGGGGCGCTCCAGCCTCTATCAAGCGTTCGGCAGCAAGCGCGGCCTCTATGATGCCGCCGTCGAGCACTACCTGCGGCACGTCATCGCGCCGCTCATCACGCCGCTCGAGGCGCCGGGCGCCACGCACCAGGACGTCGTGGGCTACTTCCGGACCCTCGCCGGACTGCTGTCGCGCCAGCTCAACCTGGGCGTCGGGCGCGGCTGCCTCATCCTGCAGACGACCAGCGAGCTGGCGGTGCGGGACGCCGCGGCCCGTGAGGTCGGGCGCACGTACCGAGCGCGCCTGCTGGCGGCGTTCCTCCATGCCCTCACCCCGCCGCGCGGCGCGGGGACGGACGCGGCCCGAGCCACGCGGGAGCGCCGCGGCCAGCTCCTGGTTGGCGCCGTCACGGCCATCCTGGTCACCACGCGCATCGACCTGAAAGCGGCGCTCGCGCTGTGCCAGGCCACACTCGCGGAGGTCGACGCCTGGGCCTGACCGGCCGCCGCCCGGACGGGTGAACGGGAGAGCCAGACCTTGCGGCCCTCGCCCGCCGAGCCGACCTCAAGGGGAGAACTCCTGCTTCTCCCACGACGAGGGACCGCCATGGCCACCATCGACAACGCCGCCATCCTCCGAGACATCTACCAGGCCTTCAACGAGAAGGACGTGAAGCGCGTGGGCGCGCGGGCCTCCCCTGACGCGCGCATCGTCCGCGTGCCCTCGGGCGAATCGCTGGGCGTCATCGAGGACTTCCAGGGCTGGGCCACCGCCTTCCCGGACGGTCAGGTCGAGGTCACCCAGATGGTGGCCCAGGGCGACTGCGTGGTGGCGGAGATCATCGGGCGGGGCACGCACCAGGGGCCGCTCAGCAGCCCCCAGGGCCCCATCGCCCCCACGCAGCGCCGCGTGGAGATGCGGCTGGTGGACGTCTACTTCTTCCGAGACGGCAAGGTCACCGGCGGGCGCACATACTTCGACGCGATGAGCCTCATGCGGCAGCTCGGCCTGCTGCGCGCGCCCGAGGCCCCCGCGCCCACGGCCTCCGAGCCACGCCCCGAGGCCCGACACTGAGCCGCGCCGCGCGAGGGCGTCTCGGCTAGAAACGGATCCATGACCTCCCCTGCCGTTCGCCCGACTCCGTACCAGCTCCGCACCCCTCGCCTGCTCCTGCGCTGCGTGTCTCCCTCGGACGCGGAGGCGCGCAAGGAGGCCTTCGACTCCAGCGGCACCCACCTGGACCACCTGTTCCCCCCGCCCCCCGAGGGACGCCTGACGCTGGACGCGCACGCCGCCATCCTGCGTCGGTACCGAGGGAGCTTCGACCTGGACCAGGACCGCTTCTACGGCGCCTTCGACCCGACCACGGGCAAGCTCCTGGGCGAGACGGGCGTGCTGCGCCGCGCCGGCATCCGCGCGCTGGAGCTGTCGTACTGGCTGCGACGCGACGCGGTGGGACAGGGCTACGCCGTGGAGATGGCGCGGGCGATGATGAAGGTCGCCTTCGTGTTCGACCAGGCGACCCGCATGGACCTCACCTGCGATGTGGCCAACACGCAGAGCGCCGGGGTGGCCCACCGCCTGGGCTTCACCCTGGAGGGACGCCTGCGCGACCGTCAGCTCGCGCCCCACCACAAGCGCGGCGACATCCTGTGCTTCACGCTGCTCGACACCGAGTACGCGAAGGAGCCCGCGCACCATCTGCCCATCGAGGCCTTCGACCTGCTGGGCCGTCGCATCGACTGAGTCAGGTCGCGGCCACCCGCCAACGCCAGCCGTTCACATCCTCCAGCCGCGGCACGGAGAGCTGGAGGGTGAGCAGGTCGCCGGCCCGCACCGTCTGAGGCTCCACGCGCAGCAGCATCATCCCCCAGTGCGTGCGCGGCGAGCCCGGTCCGGTGTCGAACGCGTTGTGCTCATCGAACGCGGCGCGGAAGTACACGACGAACCCGTCCAGCATCCCGCCCAGCCGGACCTCGCGGCGGTAGGAGAGCGAGGTCGGAAGCTGCTCGGCGTCCAAGGTGTCCAGGTCCACCGACAGCACGGGGGCAGGCTTGCAGAGGAGCGCCTCCACCTCGTTCTGCCGGATGAGCTTGCGGAAGTACGAGGGCGGCAGCGACGTGTACCGCGAGCGCAGGCTGGAGAAGTCCACCGGCCCCACCTTCTGCGTCCAGAGGAAGGGCGTGCGGAACTCGGGCCGCAGGCAGACGGGCTCGACGAAGAGCTGGAAGCGCGCGGGCAGGATGCGCCCCTTCGGCTTGAGCAGCCGCGCCCGCGCGTCCATCAGGTTCTCCACCAGCCGCTCGTTGAAGAGCGCGTCCCCCAACTGCTCGTGGATGATGACGTCCACCTTCTGGGGCAGCACCAACCGCTGGCTGTGCATGCGGTGGAAGTGGATGCGCCGGGCCAGTCCGTTCGCCTCCGCCACCGACTGCGCCGCGGCGATGATGGGCGAGTGGTCCACCGCGTGGACCTCGGCGCCTTGGGCGGCGCACAACAGGGCGAGCACTCCGTTGCCCGTCCCCAGGTCCAGCACCGTCTGCCCCGGCATGACGTGCTCGGTGATGGCCCTCTGGTAGGCCGTCATCCGCACCCGGTCCGCCAGCATCCGGTCGTGCTCGTAATAGTCGGCGAACTCGCGGGCATTGAGCGCCTTGTCATAGGCGTTGCGAAGCCCGGGCATCCGCACGAGGCGATCCTTGAGCTCCACCAACACCTTCATCGGGACATCCACCAGGTCGAACATGGCCGCGACACGTAGGGCCGACGACTGCCTGGCGGAAGGGCTCGCGAGGGTGGCTGCCCATCCGTGAACAGGCCATGTGTCGCCTGACCGCCGCGGCGCCGTGCGCACGCCCTCGCCCAAATCCCTGGAGCGCCCCGTCCGCATCTGTGGCACTATTCGTTTGAATGCAAACGGGCTTGCCTTCCAGGCAAGGGGCATATAAATTCACTGTCCATCGAGAGAAGCGCCTATAAAAATAAGGTTCATCTCATGGACGAACTCGACTATCGCATCGTGGACCAACTCCAGCGTGACGGCCGCGCCACGCAGCTGGAGCTGTCTCGCAGCGTCGGGTTGTCGCAGCCAGCGGTGGCGGAGCGGATCCGCAAGCTGGAGGAGCGCGGGGTCATCACCGGCTACACGGCGCGCGTGGACGCGACGAAGCTGGGCAAGGACATCACCGCGTTCATCGGGGTGAGCATCGAGCACCCGAAGCACTTCGAGGGCTTCGCGAAGAAGGTGCTCGCGCTGCCCGACGTGCTCGAGGCGCATCGGGTGGCGGGGCAGGACTCGTACATCCTCAAGGTGAAGACGGCGAACACGCGGACGCTGGACACGCTCCTCGTGGAGACCCTTCGCACCATCCCCGGCGTCACCCGGACAAACACCACCATCGTCTTGTCGACCCTCAAAGAGGACACGCATGTGCGCGTCCTTCCCGAGCAGCTGAAAGGAGCCTGAACCATGAGTGCGGACGGTATGAGCGCATCCCTCCCCCCTGTGCCGGGCATCCGGCTGGCCCAGCGCATGTCGCGGATGAAGACCTCCGCGGTGCGCGAGATCCTCAAGGTCGCCGAGCGCCCGGACATCCTCTCCTTCGCGGGCGGCCTGCCCGCCCCCGAGCTCTTCCCGCTGGAGGCCATTGCCCAGGCGCACGCGGAGACGTTCGCCACCGAGGGCCGCGCGGCGCTCCAGTACAGCACCACCGAGGGCTTCGCGCCCCTGCGCGAGTGGATCGCCGCCGACCTCGGCCGGCGCGGTCGCGCGCCGCATCCGGACCAGGTGCTGATGACGAGCGGCTCGCAGCAGGGCATCGACCTGGTCGCCAAGGTCCTGTTGGATCCCGGCGACGTGGTGATGGTGGAGAACCCCAGCTACCTGGCCGCGCTCCAGACGTTCGGCGGCTACGAGGTGGAGTTCGCCACCGTGAACAGCGATGAGCACGGCATGCGCACGGACGACCTGGAGCGCATGGTGCGCGAGCGGCGCCCGAAGCTCGTCTACCTCATCCCCAACTTCCAGAACCCCTCCGGCACCACGCTGTCGCTGGAGCGCCGCAAGGCGCTGGTGCGGCTGGCGCAGGAGCACCGCTTCACCATCCTCGAGGACGACCCGTACGGCGAGCTGCGCTTCCGCGGCGAGCACCTCCCGTCGCTCTTCTCGTTGGATGACCAGGGCGTGGTCGTCTCGCTGGGCACCTTCTCCAAGACGCTGGCCCCGGGCCTGCGGCTGGGCTGGGTGACGGGCCCGCGCGACATCCTCAAGGGGCTCACCATCGCCAAGCAGGCCACGGACCTGCACACGGCCACGCTCGCGCAGCGCGCCACCGCGCGGCTGCTCACGCGCTTTGACTACGCCGGGCACCTGAGCGCCCTACGCCCCGTCTACGGCGAGCGCGCCACCGCGATGATGACCGCGCTGGAGCACCACATGCCCGCGGGCACGCGCTGGACGCGCCCCGAGGGCGGCATGTTCCTGTGGGTGGAGCTGCCGCGCGGGCTGGACGCCGCCGCGCTGCTGCCCAAGGCCCTGGAGCAGAAGGTCGCCTTCGTCCCCGGCGCGCCCTTCTTCGCCGCGGAGCCGCGCACGGAGTTCATGCGCCTCAACTACTCCAACCGCTCGCCCGAGTTCATCGCCGAGGGCATGCGCCGCCTGGGCGCCGTCATCGCCGAGGCCCGCTAGGCCCCTGGGGTTTCCCTCCGGCCCCACAACGCGCCGCGTTGTCATGCGCGGCGCGCGGGTGGGGCCGGGGAAGTTGAAGCTTGATTCAGGTTTCAGGTGTCTCCGCGCTGGCCACGGCGCCGGGGGTTGCGTAGCCTGCGCGCAACTTTTCCGGCGGCGGGCGGGCGCAATGCCTCCGCGTGTCGCCCCACTCGTGGAGAGGCAGATGCAGCTGAAGGACCTGAAGATCATCGTGACCGGCGGCGCGCAGGGCATGGGCGCGCACTTCGCGACGCGCATCGCGGAGGCGGGTGGCCAGGTGGCCGTGGGTGACGTGAACGAGGAGCGCCTCGCCGCGCTGCCCGCGGGCATCCACCGCCGCAAGCTGGACGTGTCCAGCGAGGAGGACGTCACGGCCTTCGTGCAGTGGGCGCACGGCGCCATGGGCGGCCTCAACGGCCTCATCAACAACGCGGGCATCCTGCGCGACGCGCTGCTCGTGAAGAAGGACCGGACCACCGGCCAGGTGAAGAAGCTGTCCACCGCGGACTGGAACGCCGTCATCGGCGTCAACCTCACCGGCGCCACGTTGATGGTGCGCGAGGTGGTGGCGAAGATGGCCGAGACGGACCAGGGCCCCGGCGTCATCGTCAACATGTCCTCCATCGCGCGGCACGGCAACCGCGGCCAGTCCAACTATGTGTCCGCCAAGGCCGCGCTCGCCGCCAACACCGTCACCTGGTCGCGCGAGTTCGCCCCGTTCCGCATCCGCGTGGGCGCCGTGGCCCCAGGCATGATTGAGACGCCCATGACGCAGGGCATGAACCAGAAGGCCCGCGACGCGCTGGTGGCCAGCATCCCCGTGGGCCGCATCGGCGTGCCCGAGGACATCTGGGTCGCCGTGAAGTTCATCATCGAGTGCGACTACTTCAACGGCCGCACCATCGACGTGGACGGCGGCCTCAACTTCTAGCCACGCGCCCCACGGGCTGTCGGCCACGAAACACAGTCGTGCGACCGACGGCCCAATGGCCGGATGGCGAAGCAATCCCGAACTTCTAGGTTAATCGGGAAGAAGCAGCCCTTCCGTCTGTTCCAAACTGGCGAGAACGACGGGCACGGCCACTTCCCATCAGGGCGGCCACGACACCGCCCACGCGGGTGGTGCGAAGAGACCACCTGGGGTCGCCTTCCGTGTCACGGGAAGCGGGGCCCAGACGAGGGGCGCGCGGCGAGGGGCGCCCGACTAGGAGTTGCGGTCGAGCGGCATCATCGTGCCTGCTTCGAACTCCGGCGTCCGGCGAAGTTGGTCCAACACGCGCGGAGAACAGCGAAGGTGGAGCATGGGCAAGGAACCGCCCGGCTCGCTGACAGCGCGAACCGCGCCAATGAGCTGATGCGCTTCCAGCCAGCGCATGAAGCTCTCGCGGAAGCGCGCGTGCTCGGCGAGGCCGGATTGATAGACCTCCGCCCTGGAGCGCGCGGGCGCGGGTGAGGGCACACGTCCGCGCGGAGCCGGATGCTCCCGGGGCATGACGGTGACGTCAATCCAGTCGGCGGAGACCTCCATGCCCGACGAGCCGGGCAACGGGCGCACTCCTCCCGACATCCCTCCCGGCAAAGGACGGACCGTCGAGGTCGTCCGGGGCGGCATCTCACCAGGCTCGCCCGGCACGCCAGCTTTCCTGCTCATGGCCACATCCTTCCCAGGTCCGGTGCTCCACACGGCACCGGCCCCGGCAGCTACCGCCGTCACCTGAACACAGCCAGGCCCCTCCCCGTCCGGTGGTTCCCCGAGCGAGGGAGCTTGAGCGCATTGGCCAAGATCAAATCCCGCACCTCGAGCGCCGTCAAGTCAGGAGCACGGCACCGGTACAGTGCTGCAATACCGGCTACATAAGGCGCCGCCATGCTCGTGCCACTCATTCGCTCGTAGAACGCCTGGTTGTTGCAGCGGCGCTCGGTGCTGGAATACACGTTCACTCCGTAACCCATGACGTCGGGCACACTTCGCCTACCCACGACGCCGCTGGCCGAGAAAGTGGCCACGTTGCGCTCGAAGTCGACTGCACCGATGGCCAGTGCCTCGGGAAAGGCCGCTGGGTAACCAACCGTGTCGGGTCCACTGTTGCCCGCCGCGACAACGGCCAGGACGTTGCTGTCCTGCAGGCGACGAATCATGGTCTGGAGCGCGCGCAGGTTGAGCTGGTAGTCCGCGTCGCTGATGCCGGGCGGCGGCTGGAGCGGGAAGCCGAGCGACAGGTTCACGACAGCCGGACGCGTGGCGTTCTCCGGGCGGCTGAACTGATGCAGCAGCCACTCCATGCCGGCGGCCACGCGGCCGAGGCTGGTGCGGATGGTCTCCGACTCGATGACCGACGCGACGTAGAGGTCCACCTCCGGCGCGACGCCGTGGTGAACCCCCGCCGCGATGCCGCACACGTGGGTGCCGTGGCCATCCGGGTCGAAGCCGCGCACGTCCCGCGCGGGGTTGTGAGGTGAGTTGGGGAACAGCGACACGTAGCGGAACTGGATGACCTTGCTGGCGTGCTCGGGGTGGTCCGCGTCCACGCCGGTGTCGAGGATGCCGAGCATCACGCCGGCGCCCCGGATGCCCTGGGCATGAGCCAGGGGCACGCCGCACTCCTCGGGCCACTCGCGCTCGGCCAGCGAGCTCATGCCGCGGTTGCGCGGCCCCGTCTGTCCCGCGGACACCGGTCCGGGGAACGACAGGGGGACCACGTCCGGGATGAACTCGAAGTCCTGCGCCAGCTCCCCGCGCGCGGCCTCCTCGGCCTTGGGCGAGTAGAAGTGCGCCATGGTGGCGCCGATGAGCGGCATGTAGCGGAAGCTGCCCTCCTCCGCCCCCGTCTGCTCCGTGACGGGCGAGCCGGGCAGCGGCACGGTGGTGGCGTCCGCGCCTCGGGTGAGGCGTTTGGACGCCCCGGCCTTCTTCGACAGCTTGCGCCCGCTCACCTGGGGCCGAGGCCCCGGCAACGTGGCCGAGCGCAGGCCGAGACTCGCCAGCGCATCCGGCGCCTTCTGTGACACCGAGAAGCGCAACGCCGTGTTGCGCAGGAGCACCCGCTCGCCCTGCTCCGTGCCGCGTACGCCGGGCCGGGCCTGCGATTCGATGGACTCCTTCGGAACCAAGAGAAACGACTTCATGGGTTGTCTGCTCCTTGGACTACCAATCCACGTCGGGAGCGTGGTGTTGAGGGCTCCCGAATGACGACCGCGTCCGCCGGGCATCCGGAGCCTCTCGGCCCCAGCGGTGATGTCGCGGTGGGCAGGCGCACCGCCCTCGCCTCCGCGACCTGGGGCCTCGCGGCGACTGTCTTCGCGCCGCGCGCCCTCGTGACCGAGGCCCGGGGACTTCCCGCCCGGCGCCTCACCTGCGCATCCGGCCCTCCTTCCCGCATGGCGCGGGCACGACACGTGTTGCCATGCGGGGTCTCCCCGCGTGGGGTGTCCGGCCTGGGGCTCGTGCGATGGGCCAGAGGCGGCGGCAGGGCCTCCGTCGCGGGTTGCGTCCCGCCGCGCGCGCAGGGGCAGTCCCGCATCGGCCGGGACCCACCGGGCCGAGCTCCCCTCACGCTGTCTCCCGCGCCGTGCGCGCCGGGAGGTGTCTGCTTGCCCATCAGGTCTTCCCCGTCCCGAGCGAGGCCTCCCTCGCATGGTGCGATTGGAACGCAGCCCCCTGACAAAAACTCACGGAATTCCAGCAGTAGACGCCCCTGACCGGGGGTAACGGTCCTATCAGACCTTGCCAGAACGTCCGGAAGTATGAGCGATTCTCCGGGGGAAGGAGCAAAGTGCCGGCATCCGCACAGGGGCGGTGTCCTCCAGCGGACCTGGAGGGGCGGGTGAGAAGCGGGCGAATGGGTGCGCCGGAGCCCGAGGAACCGGCCTGCGGACCGAGCTCAAGAAAGAAATGGGGGAAGGGCGAGCCCCGCCAATTGTTCCCCTAGACCCCAAGGCGGACTAAGGGAGAGGCCTCCGCCTCATTGGAGCACCGACTTGATTCCTTACTGGCATGCCCCGTCGCTCAAGCTGGGGCCCCTCGAGCTGAACCCGTTCAACATCCTCGTGGCCGCGGGCATCCTGCTGGCGGCCCGGCTGCTCGGCAAACAAGCGGAGCGGGAGGGGTTGGACCCGGACCCGCTGGCCGACTTCGCCATGTGGGGCGTGGCGGCGGGCATGCTCTTCGGGCACTGGGTGCACCTGTTCTTCTACCACCCGGAGGAGCTGGCCAAGAGCCCGTTCCAAATCCTGAAGTTCTGGGATGGGTTGTCCTCGTTCGGCGGTCTGCTGGGCGGCATCCTGGCGGCGGTGGTGTTCTTCCGGATCCGCAAGCTGCGCTTCTCGGACTACGCGGACTCGTTCGCGCTCGGCGTGGCGCCGGGGTGGGCCGTGGCCCGCCTGGGATGCTTCGCGGTGCATGACCACCCCGGCGTGCTCACGGACTTCTTCCTCGCGGTGCAGTTCCCCTCGGGCAACCGGCACGACCTGGGCCTGTACGACGCCATCGTGCTCTTCTCCATCACCGGCGTGCTCTATGCGCTGCGCAACGCGGGGAAGCTCAAGGGGCGCCTGTTGCCACTGCTCGCGCTGATGTACGCGGTGTGCCGCTTCGGCTTGGACTTCCTGCGCGCGAGCGACCTGTCGTACGTGGACGGGCGCTACTTCGGGCTGACGCCCGCGCAGTACGGCTCCATCCTGCTGGTCCTCTACGGAGTCTGGGGCCTCGTGCGCAAGCTCGCCCCCAGGGCCGCGCCCACCGCGCCGCCGTCGTCGCCTCGGTCCGTGCAGGCCGCGCGCTGACGTTCGTTCCTCCCCGCCGCGAGCCCTGAGCCCGCGGCGGGGGCCTCGCGCTTCGTGCCGCGCGGATCCGCGCGGCGCGCCTCGCCTGATGGACCGGTCTGGCAACGACTGGGGTCCCGCGCGGCGCTCCCTGACACCCGCGCGCGCGACGCAACCGAGGGCCCCACGGCCCTGGCTGACGCCTCCGCGCGCGGCGCTTCGTCGCGCTCCGTGGCGTCGTCTCCCGAGCACCAGACAAAGGGTCCACGGCGCCCCATGTGCCGAGTGACGCCTCACCCACCGCGTCATGCGCCCCCAGGCAATGTCAGAGGTAGTCGTAAGATTGCCGTTGTGCCACGGCGGACTTTCCCGCCCCCACGCACGAGGCAATGCACGAATGACCCGACTGCTCACCGCCCTCCTCACCGTCTCGATGCTCGTTGCATGCGGCCCTGGCTCGGAGGCGCAGGCTCCCGCGACCGCCGAGGCAGCCCGCGCCACGAACGCGGAGGGCCTCGCGCGCCAGGCCGAGGGGTTCGCCGTCGACGCGGCGGAGGACGACGCGGAGGCCACCGCGCAGGCTCGCGGGAGCGACGACGCGCGACGCGAGGGCTCGGTCCGCCTGAGCACCGGCGTGACGCTGCGCTACGTGGAGCAGGGCGACCGCCACGGGCCCGTCGTCGTGTTCCTCCACGGCTACACGGACTCGCATCACACGTGGGACCTGGACCTGCCCCGCTTCCCCCGCGACTTCCACGTCTACGCGCTGGACCAGCGCGGCCACGGCGACTCCGAGCGCCCCTCCTGCTGCTATGCCCAGCATGACTTCGCCGCGGACGCGGCGGCGTTCCTCGACGCGATGGGCGTGCGGCGCGCGGTGTTCGTGGGCCACTCGATGGGCAGCTTCATCGCGCAGCAGGTCGCGCTGGACTTCCCCTCGCGCGTGAAGGCCCTGGTATTGGTGGGCTCCGCGCCCACGGTGGCGGGCAACGAGGTGGCGCTGGGGTTGGAGTCCGTCGTGGACACGCAGACGGACCCGGTGGATCCGCAGTTCATCCACGACTTCCAGGCCAGCACCTTCTACCAGCCCGTGCCCGCGGCCTACCTCGCCACGCTCGTGGCCGAGAGCTCCAAGCTGCCCGCGCGCGTGTGGCAGGCGACGCTGGACGGGCTGCTCGCCGAGGACCACACCGCGCGGCTGGGGACGATTCGCGTGCCCACGCTCATCATCGGGGGAGACCAGGACGGCTTCTTCGCGGTCACCCAGCAGCAAGCGCTCGCGCACGCGCTCCCGAACGCCACCGCCCTGCTCTACCGCGACACCGGCCACGCGCCCCACGCCGAGCGCCCGCGCCAGTTCGTCCACGACGTGCGGCACTTCCTCCAGCGCGTGCGGTAGTTCGCGCTCACGCGGCGCCGTCACCCGGGGCGGGGGGCTCCGGGCGGCGGCCCCCTTCCGAGCGCGCCAGCAGCACCACGGCGGTCAGGATGAGCACGCCGCCCAGGCCCTGCCGGATGTCCAGCCGCTCCCCGAGGAACAGCGCGCCCAGCAGCACCGCCATCACGGGCTCGAGCGTGGACAAGAGCGAGGTGGGCACGGGCCCGATGCGCTCCAATCCCGCGAAGAACGTGAGCACCGCCACCACCGTGGACAGCAGGGAGAGGCCCGCCACCGCCAGCCACCCGCGGAGCGTGCCGGGGGGGACGGCTCCGTGCACCAGCACCCAGATTCCGAAGGCGACTCCCGCCGAGAGCAGCACCACGGTGCTCGCCGCCAGCGGCCCCGCCGGGCCCACCACGCGCGAACTGGTGATGATGTACGCGGTGTAGATGAACGCGGACAGCACGCCCAGGGCGATGCCGAGCGGGCGCGCGTCCGTGCCGGGATTCACGGTCAGCGCCGTGCCGCCGAGCGCGAGCCCCACGGCGATCCACTTCACGCGACTCAGGTGCTCACGCCCGAGCGCCACTTGCGTGAGCGCGACCAGCGCGGGGAAGAGGTACAGGAGCAGCGCCACCAAGCCGGCGGAGGCGTATTGCAGGGCGGTGAAGTACACGGCCGCCTCGCTCCCATAGCCCACGGCGCCCAGCAGCATGAGCCCGACGAGCACTCGGCCGCGAGGCCAGGTGCCCCGTCGCGCGAGCATCACCGCGCCCAGCAGGAGGCCCGCGGAGGTGAAGCGGAGGAACAACAGCGTGGGCATGTCCGCGCCCGCCGCGTAGGCGAGCCGGCCAAAGAGGCCAATCGCGCCAAAGCAGGCCCCGGAGAGGGCCACCAGGAGATAACCAACGGTGCGTTTCATGGAAGCGCGCGCACGCTGCTCCATGCGCGCGCGCGTGTCACGCGGTCCGCTGTGCGGGGACTACCAGTTGCGCACGGACTGGAGGTCGAACACGTCCGGATAACCGGTGCGGCGAAGCAGGTCCGCGGCGACCGCGCTGCGTCCACCGGCGGCGCAGTACACCACCACGCGCGTGCCGGGCGGGCCCACCTCGGAGAGTCGCCGCGCCAGCTCCTGCACGGGGATGTTCCGCGCGGGCTCGGGGTGCCCCTGGCGGAATTCGTCGGGAGTGCGCACATCCAGCAGCACCGCGCCTTCGGCGACGAGCTGCCGGGCCTTCTGAGAAAGCTCCTGGGGCGTCATGTCATCCATCGTACCCCGGCCGGGTCCGGGCGGAGGGAGGCCGTGCGGAAAACTGGAGCTGTCGAACACGGGCGCTACAGTTCTGTATCCCTCATGAAACTCGACAAGCACACCCTGCTCGCACAGCTGGCCGAGCGGCTCCAGCAGAGCGACCGGCTCGCCCACCGCGCGGAGGCGGACGCGCGTGAGGCGGCGCGCAGCCTGGCCACCGAATCCGAGAAGAAGGAGGACGGTCGCGCGGCCATCGAGTACGGCAGCCTCGCCAGCGGACAGGCGGCCCGGGCGCGGCGGCTCCAGGAGGAACTGCAGGCGCTGACGGCGTTCGGCGAGGGCTCGATTCCGCGCTTCACGCGCCAGGCGCCGGTGGCGCTGGGCGCCATCGTGGACGTGAGCACCGAGGACGATGACGGCTTCGCGGAGCGCACCTTCTTCGTGCTCCCCGCGGGGGCGGGCACGGAGCTGACGGGCCCGGGCGGCGACGGCTTCCTGTCCGTCATCACGCCCGCGTCCCCCGTGGGACGCGCGCTCATGGGACGGCGCGCGGGGGACACCGTGGAAGTGACCCTGGCGGGCGAAGTGCGTGAATGGACGGTGCTCGAGGTGGCCTGATGTGGAGATGACCTCGCAGAGCGCGCGGCGTGTCGGGAGCCCGACGGATGGCGCGGGGGCAGTGGAACCCCCGAGAGCCGTGGGGCGTGATGCGTCGTGGATGTCTCCCGCCTCCCTGCCGAGGTCACCCGAGTCACACACGCCGCACCGCCCCCTTCCGCTCACCTGGGCGGTGGCCGGCATCGGGCTCCTGTTCGGCGTGCTGATGACGTACGTGCCCTACGAGTTCCGCATCGTCTCGTTCCGGCCGCTGTACCCGTACGTGCGCGTGCTCGGGCTCGTCTACCTCACGGGCAGCATCGCGCTCCTGGGCGTCCTCTTCTATCCGCGGGCCCCGCGCTGGTTGGACTGGGGCTCGCGCGCCGCGTTGGGCGCGGCCATGTCGCTGTACTGGTGGGTCCTCAACGTCCGGACCCACACCTTCACCGGCATCATCCTGTACCCGCTCGCGGTGGTGGGCCTGGGGCTGGAGGCCTTCCCCGCCTTCCAACGGCGCCCGGTGTTCCGAGGCTTCGCGGCCCTCACCGGCGCGGGCTTCGGCGTGGCCATGCTCGCCGCGCCGGAGCACTTCCCGCTCACCGTGTACGCGCACCTCGCGCCGGTGATGCCGCTGGCGGGCGCGCTGTTCGCGCTCGCGGGCACGGGACTCCTCCTGCCCTCGGGGCACGTGCACCCGCGGCTGCCTCGCGTGCTCCTCGCCGTGCTGGCGGTGCCCTTCTGCCTCCTGGCGTACACGCTGGGCCGAGGCGAGTCGTGGCTGGGGACGGGCGTGTACACGGTGCTGATGCTGGCGTGCGTGGCGGAGGCGTTCGAGTGGCGGCCGCGCGCGCCGCGCACGGTGGGGTGGAAGCTGCTGCGCGGGCTGGCCTTCGCGGGGCTGGTGCCGCTGCTGGCGCTGGGTGGACTCGCGGCCTATCTCGCCCAGCGCGCCATCGAGCAACAGGTGCGCGACGACACGCAGCACGCCGCCGCGGGCGAGGCGGACTTCCTCAAGCGCTACCTGGACGATGCGCGAGAGTCGCTCCTCCTCCTGCTCGAATCTCCGGGCTTCCGCGCCGCGTTCGTCACGCATGAGCGCGCGCGGCTGGAGCCCTACCTGCGCAACCTCCCCGAGCAAGCGCGCGCCTTCGACGCGGCGCTCGCGGTGGCCGCGGATGGGCGCGTGCTGGCGGCGTCCGGGACGGGCGCGCCGGACAGCACCCCGCCGTCGCTCTTTCCCCAACTGCCCACGCGCGGGCACCTGCTGTCCTCGCCCTTCTTCGGGCGCGGGGGCAAGCCGCTGGTGGCGGTGGCGCTGCCGTTCCAGGAAGGAGACCAGGTGCGGGGCCTGCTCGTGGGCCTGCTGTCCCTGGAGCGACTGAGCGAGGCCACCACGCCCGCCTCGCGGCGCTTCCGCGTGCAGGTGCTGGACCGGCGCGGCTTCAAGGTGCTGCGAGACACGGCACCCGGCGCGGCGCTGCTCGGCGAGGCCCACCTGCCGGACGCGCTGCGCGGCGAGCTGACGCTGAACGGCGGCGGCGTGCTGGAGGCGTTCGACGCGAGCGACCGGCGCATCCTCACCGCCGAGGCCCCCGTGGAGGGCTCCGACTGGAACGTGGTGGTGACGCAGGAGCTGGGCGTGGCCTACGGCGCCGTCACGCACATGAGCGCGGCGGTGGTGGGGCTGGTGCTGCTGGGAGTGCTGCTGACGCTGCTGCTGTCGCAGGTCGTCGCGCGCGACGTCATCCGACGACTGTCCTCATTGCGCGAGGCCACCTCCGCGCTGGCCGCGGGCGACCTGCAGCGGCGCGTGGAGGTGGGCGAGGACGACGAGTTGGGCGAGCTGGCGCGCAGCTTCAACGAGATGGCGGCCCGGACCGGCGCGGCGCAGGAGGACCTGAAGGCGGCGGTGCGCGCGCGAGAGGAGTTCCTCAGCGTGGCCAGCCACGAGCTGCGCACGCCCCTCACCCCGCTCAAGGGCTTCGCGGCGCTCACGCTCCAGCGGCTGGAGAAGTCCGGCGAGTTCCCCGAGCGCGAGCGGCTGCTCAAGGCCCTGCGCTCCATGGCGCGGCAGACGGAGCGACTGGCGCGGCTGGTGGATGACCTGCTCGACACGGCGCGCATCCAGGGCGGGCGCTTCGATTTGGAGCGCCAGCCCATGGACCTGGTGCCGCTGGTGCGCGAGGTGCTGGAGCGCTTCGAGCTGCGCGCCGAGAACCCCCTCGCCTTCGCCCTGACACTCCCCTCCGAGGCCCTGGAGGGGGAGTGGGACGCGCCTCGCCTGGACCAGGTGCTCACCAACCTGCTCAGCAACGCCGTGCGCTACTCGCCGCAAGGCGGCACCGTGCGCGTGTCGCTCGAAGCGGACGCCACGCACGTGGTGATGTGCGTGGAGGACCAGGGCATCGGCATTCCACCCGAGAGTCTGGCCGGCCTCTTCCGCCCATTCGCGCGCGCGTCCAACGCCACCGCGCGCCACTACGGCGGCCTGGGGCTGGGCCTGTTCATCTGCCACGAAATCGTGGAGCGCCACGGCGGCACCATCTGGGCCGAGAGCCCGGGGCCGCAGCAGGGCAGCAGCTTCCGCGTGAGGTTGCCGCGAAGGCCACCGCCGTCGTCCGCGAAGGCCGCCTGAGTCACTCGCCCTGGGTGGGCCCGGGTGCGGCGTGCGCGGTCAGCCACTCGTCGGGGATGTCCTCGCCGCGCGGCAGCTCCAGGATGAACGTGGAGCCCTCGCCCAGCACGCTGGTGGCGCGCACGTTCCCGCCGAAGGCCTCGACAATCTGCCGGGTGATGTAGAGCCCCAGGCCCAGGCCGCCGTAGTGGCGATCCGACACGGCGCGCTCGAAGCGCTCGAAGATGCGCGCCAGGTCCTCGCGCGAGATGCCGATGCCACCGTCGCGCACCGTGAGGCGCGCGAGGCGCCCCTCGGACTCCACGCTCAGGCTGATGGGATTGCCCGCGCCATACTTCAGCGCGTTGGACAGCAGGTTCGTCACCACCTGCTCCAGCCGCAGTCGGTCCCACCGGCCCACCACCGGCACCGGCGCGTGCAGCTCGAGCGTCGTCTCGTGCTGCGCGGCGGAGGGCGCGAAGCGGTAGAGAATCTCGGCGGCCACGCTGGCCAGGTCCATCTCCTCCAACTCCAGCCGCAGCCGGCCCGCGGTGATGCGCGACACGTCGAGCAGGTTGTCCACCAGGCTCGTGAGCCGGCGCACCTGACGCTGCACGACCTCCAGGGTCTCCGCGACGCGCTCGACGGGCAGCGTCTTGCCCTGCGTCGTCAGCACCTCGAGCTGCTTCTGCAGCATCTGGACCTTGAGGCTCAGCGGCGTCAGCGGCGTCTTCAGCTCGTGGCTGGCGATGCCCAGGAACTCGTCGCGCAGGCGCACGGCCTCGCGGGACTCGCGCAGCAGCCGCGCGTTGTCCACGCAGAGGGCCGTGCGGTCCGCCAGCTCCTCGGTGAGCTGCTCCTCCTCGGCGCTGAACGCGCGCACCACGTCCGAGCGCAACAGCGCGAGCACCCCGATGACGCGGCCACGCGCCACCAGCGGCACGGCCAGAAGACAGTGGGGCCGCAGCCCTTGGAGCATCCGCGCGTGCTCGGCGTCCCGAGCGCCCAGCGCCAGCGCCTCGTCCGACGCGAGCACCGTGCGCTCCGTCACGTTCGCGGTCAGCGCGCCCGGCAGGCCGCGCCCGGATGGCGAAGGCTCGGGAGGGTAGCGTCGGAGAAGCTCGGTCAGCAGGACCTGCTTCGTGGGGTCCACGTGCACCGCCGCCGCGACCCGCGCGGTCTCCCCCGGCAGGCCCAGGCACAGCACCGCGGCCTCCGCGAGCGCGGGCACCAGGAGCCGCAGCAAGGGCTCCAATCGCTCGTCGGTCTCCAGCGTGGCGCCCAGCAGCGCGCCGGCCTCCGCCAACAGGCGCGAGGTCTCCAGCGGCAGCGGGGACTCCTCATGCGTGCGCAGCAGCACCGCCGCGGCGCGCCCACGCTCGCCCATCACCGGCAGCGCCGAGCCGCGCAGCACCACCCGCCGCCCGTCCGGACGGCGCAGCTCCCAGCGGCCCTCGGAGACGCGCTCCCCGCGGAGCGCTCGCGCCAGCGGCGAGGACTCCTCGGACAGCGGGCCTCCATCCGCGCGCACCCACTCACAACCCGGGAGCTGGCCGCGCTCCAGGAAGGCGGGCGGAGAGATGCCGAAGTGCCGCGAGGCCACCGGGTTGAAGGCCAGCACGCGCCCCGACACCTGGACGAGCACCACGCCCTCCGAGGCCCCCTCCACCAGCAGGTGGAGCAGCTCGCCTCGCAGCAAGTCCTCCGCCCCATCGCTCAAGGGGTCGGCGCTCGGCCGGTGTTGGGCTGCGACGGAAGACATGAAGGGTTTCCCGCGTGCATCATGGTGGCATCCCCGCCTTGGCGGAAGGAAGACGGCCACCCCGCGGTCCCGCATGCGGGGCGAAGACTTCCTCTGCTCGCCCGTTGGGGTGTCAGGCGAGCCCCCTTGCCTGCATGGCAGGGATACAGAATTGTTGTCTGAGCGAAAAACCACATCGGACGCCCCGGTGTCCGGACGGCCCGGCCCCTTCTTCGAGCCACTTCATGCAGACGCCGCCCGACAGGCCCGACTGGGCCGCCAGCAAGCGCCGCTATCGACTCGTCATCGACAACCTGCGCGAAGTCGTCTTCCAAACAGATGCGCGGGGGGCGTGGGACTTCCTCAACCCCGCCTGGACGGAGATGACGGGCTTCACCCTGGAGGAGAGCCTGGGTCGCGGCGTGCTCGACTTCGTCCACCCCGAGGATCGCGAATGCACGCTGGAGTTGTTCCAGCGGCTGATGGAGCGCCAGCGCGAGCCGAGCCACCACGAGGCGCGCTACCTGACCCGTGAGGGCGGCTTCCGGTGGGTGGAGGCCTTCGCGCGGCCCGCGCTGGGTGAGGACGGAACCGTGTTGGGGCTGGTGGGGACGCTCAACGACATCACCGAGCGCAAGCGGGCAGCGGACGCCTTGGCGCGGCGCGAGCGCTACCTGACCGCGCTGGTGGAGATTCAGCAGCGGCTCCTGGCGGCGGAGCCGGGCGCGGACCTGTACGCGCCGGTGTTGCCCGCGCTGGGACAAGCCTCGGGGGCCAGCCGCGTCTACGTGTTCGAGACGCACCGCGACGACGCGGGCACGCAGCTCTGCAGCCAGCGCGCCGAGTGGTGCCTGCCCGGCGTGAAGCCTGAAATCGACAACCCCATGCTCCAGAACCTGCCGCTGCTGCCGGACCTGGAGCGGTGGATGGGCCTGCTGGAGCGCGGCGAGGTCGTCTCGGGGTTGGTGTCGGGCTTCCCCGAGGTGGAGCGCGCGTACCTGGAGCCGCAGGGCATCCTGTCGCTGCTGGTGCTGCCGCTGCGCGTGCAGGGCGCGCTGGTGGGCTTCGTGGGGTTCGACAACTGCACGGAGGCGCGGCCGTGGGACCGGCTGGAGGTGGACCTGCTGTTCGCGGCCGGCGGCGCCATCTCCCTGGCGCTCGAGCGGCGCGAGTCCGAGCGCGCGCTGAGGGAGCGCGAGCGGCGCTTCCGTCAGCTGGCGGAGAACGCCTCGGACGTCTTGTACTTCTATCGGCGCGAGCCGCCGCGAGGCTTCACCTTCGTCAGCCGCGTGGCGCACGCGAAGCTGGGCCTGGAGCCCGAGGCGCACTACGCGCGGCCCGACCTGTGGCACCAGCACGCGCACCCCGAGGACCGTGAGGCGCTGGCGCGGCTGCTGGAGGTGCCCCAGGACTCGGGAGGCGCGCCCGTGGCGCTGCGCTTCATCCATCCAGACGGGCGCACGCTGTGGTTGGAGCACGTGGTCGCGCCCGTGAAGGACGCCTCGGGCCATGTCGTGGCCGTGGAGGGGCTGGCGCGCGACATCACCGAGCGGCGTCAGGCCGAAGAGGCCCTGAAGCGCTCCGAGGCGAGCTTCCGCGTGCTGCTGGAGGGCGTGCCGGACGCGGCGGCCATCGAGCGCGACGGGCGCATCGTGTACGCGAACGCGGCGCTCGTCTCCACGTTGGGCGTCGAGCGCGCGGAGCGGCTCGTGGGCCGGGCGCTGTCGGAGTTCGTGAAGGACGCGCCCGGCACGCCACCGCCGGGCGAGGTCGCGGCGCTCACCGGCGAGCGCCGGCTGGTGCGCGAGGACGGGCGCACGCGCGTGGCGGAGGTGGTGTCCCTGCCGCTGCGCTTCGATGGCCAGCCCGCGGTGGTGTCCATCGCGCGCGACGTGACGGAGCAGCGGCAGCTCCAGGCGCGGCTGACGCTGGCGGATCGGCTCGCGTCGGTGGGCACGCTGGCGGCGGGCATCGCGCATGAAATCAACAACCCGCTGGCCTTCGTGCTGTCCAACCTGGGCTTCCTGTCGGAGGAGTTCCGCCACCACCTGCCCCCGGGCGACGGGGCAACGGCGCTGCGCCAGCGCGTGCGCGGCGAGCCCGACCTGGGAGAGTGGCAGGAGGTGTTGGGCGAGGCGTGCGAGGGCGCCGAGCGCGTGCGGCAGATCGTCCGGCAGCTCAAGACGTTCTCGCGCCCCGACGAGGAGCGCATGGCGCCGGTGGACGTGCACGCGGTGCTGGACTCGGTGGCGATGATGGCGGCGAACGAGATTCGCCACCGCGCGCTCCTGCGCAAGGACTACGGCGCCATCCCTCCCGTGATGGCGGACGAGGGACGGCTGTGCCAGGTGTTCCTCAACCTGGTGGTGAACGCGGCGCAGGCCATCCCCGAGGGCATGGTCCACCGCCATGAAATCCGGCTGGTGACGCGCAGCGATTCGCAGCGCGTGGTCGTCGAAGTGCGGGACACGGGCGTGGGCATCCCGCGCGAGGTGTTGGGCCGCATCTTCGACCCGTTCTTCACCACCAAGCCGGTGGGCGTGGGCACGGGCCTGGGGTTATCCATCTGCCACGGCATCATCACGGGGCTGGGCGGCGACATCACCGTGGAGAGCGAGCTCGGACGGGGCAGCGTGTTCCGCGTCGCGATGCCCATCCCTCGGCCCGAGCGGCGCGGCGATGACCCCACGAGCGCGCCGCGCGCGGCGCCCGCGCCGCTCAAGGGCCGCGTGCTCGTGGTGGATGACGAGCCCGCCGTGGGGCGCGTGTTGCAGCGGCTGTTGCGCGAGCACCACGTGGAAATGGCCACCAGCGGTCGTCAGGCGTTGGAGCGGCTGGCGAAAGGGCCGGACTTCGACGCGGTGCTGTGCGACGTGATGATGCCGGACCTGGCGGGGCGCGATGTCTACGAGGCCGTGCGACGCGAACATCCCGGCCTGGAGCGGCGCTTCGTGTTCGTCTCGGGCGGCGCGTTCACCGCGGGCGCGCGCGAGTTCCTCGCCAGCATCCCCAACGTGCTGCTGGAGAAGCCCTTCGACGAGGCGCGCGTGCGCCGCGCCGTGGAAGAGCTCGTGCGAGACGGCGCCGCCACATCGCGCTGAAGCCCCATCCGTCATCGGGAGGACCCTCCCCCTGCTGACGGATGCGAGCGCATGCGGAAACAGGAGAGCGTCCCGGCCGAACGTTGCTTCTGCCGGGGCCCCTCATGAATCGCACGCTGCTGTTGCTGTCCGCCGCGGGACTGCTGACCATCGCCGCGCTGCTCTTGGGGCAGGGTGGACTTGCCAGCGCGCCGTCGGCGCCCTCACGGAGCATCGCCGCCGCGCCGGCCGCTGCGCTGGACACCACCCACACCGTCATCCTGCCAGGCGAGGAGCCCACGCAGCTGGTGCTGCCGGTGCTCACCGGCGAGCCCGTGGGCGGCGCGCTCACGCTGACGGGCAAGCTGTCCGGCGCCTATGTGAAGGCGGGCGACAGCGAGGCCTTCGCGTGGTTCGAGCTGAAGGCGCGCAAGCCCGAGAAGCTGAAGCGCGTGCCGGTGAACCTGGCCCTGGTGGTGGACCGCTCGGGCTCCATGGCCGGGCAGAAGCTGACGGATGCGAAGCGCGCGGCGGCGGAGCTGGTGCGGCAGCTCCACCCCGGGGACCGACTGGCCCTGGTGCACTACGGCACGGACGTGAAGGCGCTGCCCAGCGCGGTCATCTCCGAGGCGACGCGCGCGCACCTGCTCGAGGAGATCGCCGCCATCACCGACCAGGGCTCCACCAACATCAGCGGCGCGCTGACCCGGGCGGCCGAGGCCGTGAGGCCCTTCGCGGCGAGCTATCCCGTCAGCCGCGTCATCCTCGTCAGCGATGGCCAGCCCACCGAGGGGCTGACGACCACGCCCCAGCTGCTGGGCGTGGTGCGCCACATGCGCGACGAGGGCATCACCGTCAGCGCGCTGGGCGTGGGCCGGGACTTCAACGAGGTGCTGATGCGCGGCATGGCCGAGCAGGGCGGCGGCTTCACGGGCTTCATCGATGACTCGGCGCAGCTGGCGGAGATCTTCACGCAAGAGCTGGAGCAGGCGGCCGGCACGGTGGCGCGAGGCGTGGAGCTGTCGCTGGAGCTGTCGTCCTCGGTGCAGGACGTGGAGGTGATGGGCCTGACCGCCACGCGCTCGGGCCGGAACGTGCGGGTGCCGCTGTACGACCTGGCCGGCGACCAGTCCGTGCGGGTGGTGGTGAAGCTCACCCTCACCACGCGGGTGGTCGAGGGCTGGCCCTCGACCGAGGTGGTGACCGCCGAGGCGAACTACCTGGACGTGGCGCGCGACACGCCGGCCAAGTCGAGGCTGGCGCTCTCGGCCGAGGTGACGACGGACGACGCCCGGGTCCGCGCCCACCTGGACCGGGACGTGCGCGTGCACGCCATCCGCGCCCTGGGGGCCAAGCAGATGCTCCTGGCGGCCGACGAGATGCGCAAGGGCAACCAGCAGGAGGCCATGGGGATGCTGGACAACGTGCGCAGACTATTTGGCAGCTCGTCGGCCGCGCTCGCCGGAGAGCTTGCGGAACTGGACGAGACGCAGGCAGCCTATGGTCAGGCCCGGGATGAAGGGACCAAGCGCCGTGAGCTCCTGAATCTTCAGAAGAAGACGATGAAGAACTTCGGCCAGAGCAACAGCTACTAGGGACGGGACGCCATGTCGCTCACCCTGCAGGTGCTCCACCGCGAGGAGTTCGAGTCGCGGACCTTCCGTGCGCTGGCGGGCGCCGGGGCCATGGGAGTCCTCGCGGCGATCGCCCTGCGGGTGCACGTGCACGTGGAGCCCGGGTTCTTCGCCGTGGTGGCCGCGGCGCTCGCCGGCGCACGGCCAAGCGCGGGCTACGCGTTGGCGCTGCGCTCGGCCCTGCTGGTGCTGCCCATCGTCCCGCTGCTGCTGGAGCTGCCCGAGCCGCTGCCGCAGGGCCTGGCGGCGGCCATCACCGCCGCGCTGGTGGCGTGGCTGGGCAACGGCCGCGAGGGCGCGGGCACGCCGCTCCAGGTGGGCGCGAGCGCGCTGGCCGCGATGGTGACGGCGCCCCTGGGCCTGTACGTGCGACAGGTGATGGAGACGCGCTTCCTCCCCGGCACGGGCGTGCTGTCCACGCTGTTGGGCTTCGGGGTGATGGGCCTCTTCTGGTCGGTGGGCACGCTGCCAGCGAACCTGGCGCTGCACCTGGACGCGGTGACCGCGCGAGGCAGCACGCTGGTGGGCGCGCTCGAAGGCGAGGTGCGCGAGCTGGTGGAGCGCGCGCTGGGGCTCTATCGCCAGTGCATGGACGTGGTGAAGAAGCTGCCCGCGAGCGCCGGGCGCGGCGAGCTCCAGAAGGTGCTGAGCACGCTGGCGCAGGAGGCCTTCTCGCTCGCCGAGTCCCACGCCGCGCTGGAGTCCCAGCTCGACGCCATCTCCCAGGGCGACGTGGACGCGCAGGTGCGTGAGCTGCGGGAGCGCGCGGCGCAGACGCAGGACGGGCTCGCCCGGCGTCAGCTCGAGCTGGCCGCGTCCTCGCTGGGTGAGGAGCTGAACCGGCTGGACACCCTCACGCGCCGCCGCGAGCGCATGCTGGCGCAGCTCCACGCCCAGGTGGCGCAGTTGGAGCGCGCCCGCGTGTCCTTCATCGGGGTGCAGGGCAGCGAGCTGAGCGCCAAGGGTGAACAGGCGGTGCAGCTCGCCCGCAAGCTGTCCGCGCTGGGCCAGGAGGCCGCCCCGGAGGAGTCGGCGTCGGTGCCACAGCCCCCGCAGGGCACGCGCAACGTCTCCTGAACCCCACCTCCGCGGTCGGAAGGCGGACTACCTCACACGCGCGCGCCCACGCTTGCGCGCCGGGGGCTTCCTCGCTCGCCGAGGCGTGTGCAACTCGCTGGCGATGCGCTGTTCGATTTCCTCGCGGGTGCGCCGGCTGACCTCCAGCGCCGCCTCGATTTCCTGGCGAACCCGCCCCGCCTGCGCCTCGGCCGCCGCGCGGTACTCCGCGATGTCCCGCCGCACCGCCAGCCGCCCCTGCTCGCGCCCCGCCGCCTCCGCCTCCGTCACCCCAGGCCGCTTCCGAGACCGGGACGCGCTCACCTTCCTCGGCCGCTGGACCTTCGCCTTCGCCCCCATCGCCTACCTCCCCAGGTGTCTGCGTGCCCCTCGAAGGTGGTGGGTGCAGGGGCGACACGGAAGCCCACCCGTGGGACGCACTCCCAGCGCGAGGCGCGACACTCCCGCACGGCGAAAGCAGCGCGGCTTCTCACTGATCCAAGAAAAACGGTATGAAGGCGGTGGACGTCCCAGAGCCAGGGGCGTTCCAGCCTGCTACTTCAGGGCGCCGCCGTCTGCCAACGAAGGGCCGGGGCAGGACGGGTCAGCCCATTCCTGCCCCCCTCGCTCCCTGGGGCGCAGCGGCTTCAAGAGAGGACTCCCGTGGCCTTCCTGAACCGGAAGCACAACCTGGACCGGATGACGCTCGGCGATCTGGTCTTCAGCTTCTTCACCTACTACGCCGTCGTCGCCTACATCGCGATCGGCATCACCTGCCTCGTGTTGTCGGTGAAGTGGTTCGAGAACCCGCTGCGCATGCTGGCCGCCGTGGGCGTGGCGAGCGTGGCGTTCCCGTTCGGCTGGTACCTGTCGCACCGGTACATCCTGCACTCGCGCTTCCTCTACAAGACGCCGTTCACGGCGGTGACCTGGAAGCGCATCCACTTCGATCATCACCAGGACCCGAACGACCTGCGCATCCTGTTCGGCGCGCTGCACACCACGCTGCCCACCATCGCCGGGGTCATCACGCCGCTTGGCTACCTCATCGGCGGGCGCTCGGGCGCCGTGGCCGCGCTGGGCTGGGCCATGGTCATCACGTGCTTCTACGAGTTCTGCCACTGCGTGCAGCACCTGAACTACACGCCGTCGCTGAAGTTCCTGAAGGACATCAAGAAGCTGCACCTGTCTCACCACTTCCACAACGAGCAGGGCAACTACGGCATCACCAACTACTTCTGGGACCGCCTCTTCGGCACGTACTACGCGAAGGCCTCGGACCTGCCCAAGAGCCCCACCGTCTTCAATCTGGGCTACACGGCCGAGGAGGCCGCCAAGTACCCCTGGGTGGACAAGCTCTCCGGCGGCACCCGTGGCGATGGCCACCCGCGCCGCTTCTGGCAGAACGAGGGCCAGGAGACGTCCGCCGTCACCGGCGAGAACTGAAGTCGCCTCGGTGCCCTGGGACGCCCAGGGCACTCCCCGGTCGCGAGCGGCCCCATCCTGCCCGCTCGCGCCCCGCCGCACCGGCAGCGCTCCGCCCCCGCGTCGACGCGCGCCGCCCCACCCCGCTCCCCCTCCACCCTGACGTGCCTTGTCTACGAAGCCCTTCGTTGACATCTACGAAGGGGTTCGTATGATGCGACCTCGAAGCTGAGGGAAGGAGGAACCCAACCGATGAGCGAGACGAAGCTGCCCCGCCCCACGGACGCCGAGTTGAGCATCCTGCGGGTGCTGTGGGAGCGTGGAGACAGCACGGTGCGGGAGGTACACGAGGTGCTCAACCGTCACGTGGACGGCACCGGGTACACGACGGTGCTGAAGATGATGCAGATCATGACGGACAAGGGCCTCGTGGAGCGTGACGAGTCCCAGCGCGCGCACGTGTACCGGGCGCGCGCCACCGAGCAGCGGACGCAGCGGCAGTTGGTGGCGGACCTCGTGGAGCGCGCGTTCGGCGGCTCGACGGCGAAGCTGGCCATGCAGGCGCTCTCCTCTCGGAAGACCTCCCCCGAGGAGCTCGCGGAGCTGCGGCGGATGCTGGACGCCATGGACGGAGGCGACGAATGAGTGGCCACCTGTGGGAGTCGCTGGGTTGGGCGCTGCTGCATTCGCTCTGGCAGGGCGTGGCGGTGGCGGTGCTCCTCGTCATGGCGCTCGCGGCGGTGGGCAGGAACGCGGCGCGGGCGCGCTACGGGTTCGCCTGCGCGGCGATGCTGACGATGCTCGCGCTGCCGGTCGTCACCGCGTGGCACCACGCCGCCACCTCGCCGACGACGCCCGTGGCGCTGTCGCCCGTGGCGCCTCGCGTCCATCCCCCCGTCACGAAGGCGCAGCCGGTGGTTCAAGCGCAGCCGGACGCGGTGGTGGAGGATGGCGCGTGGGTGGAGCAGGCGCGCACGCGGGTGACGGAGAACCTCCCCTGGCTGGTGCTCGCGTGGGTGTTGGGCGTGGCGGTGGGCTCGGCGCGGCTCGCGACGAGCTGGCTCCGCGTGCAGCGGTTGGCGCGCAATGCGGTGCCGGCGCCCAAGGAGTGGCAGGCGCGGCTCGACGCGCTCTCGCGTCGGCTGGGCCTGCGCCGCGCGGTTCGGCTGCTTCAGTCGGCCTCGCTCGACGTGCCCGCCGCGGTGGGCTGGCTGTCCCCGGTGGTGCTGCTCCCCGTGTCCACGCTGACGGGGCTGCCCGCGAAGCAGCTGGAGATGGTGCTGGCGCACGAGCTGGCCCACATCCGTCGCCACGACTTCGCGGTGAACCTGGCCCAGGTGCTGGTGGAGACGCTGCTCTTCTACCACCCGGCCATCTGGTGGATGACCCGCGTGGTCCGCGTGGAGCGCGAGAACTGCTGCGATGACATCGCGGTGGCCTCCAGCGGCAACTCCGTCTCCTACGCCCGCGCCCTCACGGCGCTCGAGTCCCTCCGCGTGCTGCCCATGGAGGAGCCGACGCCCGCGCTCTCCGCGCTCGGAGGCTCCCTGCCGCAGCGCGTGCGCCGCCTCATCGCCGCACCGAAGGCGCGCTGCTCGTCGCGCTGGGTGGCGGGTGCGTCCGTCCTCACGCTGGTCAGCAGCCTCGCCGTGGCGGCGCCGCTGACCTCGCTGGTGCTGGGCCAGGCGCCCGTCCCGCCCACTCCGCCGAGCCTCCTCCCGCTCCCGTCGGCCACGCGCGCCAACATCGAGAACGCCGACTCCGCGCACGGCTTCAGCGTGGCTCCGGCGCCCACGCCGCTCGCGAAGGGCCTCGGCTCGCACGCCACGCCGCCGCGCGCCCCTCGGCACCCGGTGGCCGCGGTGGCCGCCCCGCCCGCGCCGCCGCTGCCCACCCCGCCGGTGCCGCCGCTGCCCGCCATGCCGGCCTTCGCCGCCCAGGGGAACCCGCTGCCCACGCCGCAGCCCATGGCCAGCCCCCACCCCACCCCGAATCCCCGGCCGCACCCGATGCCGGGGCACGAGGACGGCGATGACGAGGACGGCGACGAGGATGACCGCACCGAGGTGGGCAAGTCCGACCTGACGGTGGATCAGCTCATCGAGCTGAAGGTCGCGGGCGTCACGCCCGAGCGCGTGAACGAGATGAAGTCCATGGGCTACGCCCCCACCGTGAGCGCCCTGGTGGAGATGGGCCACGCGGGCATCACCGCTGAGTACGCCCGGGACATGAACACGCGGTTCGGTCGCAAGCTGGACACGGATGACCTGGTCGCGATGCGGCACCTCGGCGTCACGCCGGAGTTCATCGCCGCGCTGAAGGCCCAGGGCTTCTCCGTGAGCGACCCGGATGAAGTGCAGCAGGCGCGCGCGGTCGGCGTGGACGAGGCCTATGTCCGCGGCCTGAAGTCCGCCGGCTTCTCGGGCCTGTCTCTGGAAGACCTCGTGCAGATGCGCGCGGTGGGCGTGGACCCCGCGTACATCGGAGACATGAGCAAGCTGGGCCTGTCGAAGATGGACGCGGACACGCTCATTCAGATGCGCTCGGTGGGCATCACCCCCGCGTGGCTCACGGCGATGCGCAAGGCCGGCTTCCAGACGCAGGACACGGATGAGCTGGTCCAGCTGCGGGTGCTCAACATCACCCCGGAGTTCGTGCGCGAGCTGAAGGACGCCGGCATGAAGGACCTGTCCGTGGATGAAATGGTGCAGCTGCGCAATGGCGGCGTGGACGCGGAGTTCATCCGCAAGCTCCGCGGCCAGAAGTAGACGAAGTCCCCTCCCCTCCCTTCTTCCCGGTCCGAACGGCCGCGCCTCTCCGGCGCGCGCCGAACGGCCGGGGCCTGCCCGAAGCACCGAGGTAACCGCCATGACTCGCCTCTTGTCCCTCTGTCTGCTCGCGGCCACGTGGCTGCTGGCCTCGCCCGCGCACGCCGAGGCGCCGTGGAAAGGCACCTGGAGCGCCACCACCGAACACGCGGGCTCCCTCCACCTGAACTTGCGCCTGTCCGACCACGAGAACTGGGGCAATGACTTCACCCTCTCGGAGTTCCAGGGCCTGAACACCGCCACCGCCCCCACCGCCGTGTTCTCGCTGGCGCGCGAGGCAGGCACCTTCCGCTTCGACGGGCGCTTCCAGGACGGCACCGGCACGGGCTTCGTCCGCTTCGAGCCGAACGCCGACTACGTCAAGGCCATGAGCGCCCTGGGCTTCCCCAAGCTGACCACCGAGGACCTCGCGATGTTCGCGGTGACGAACGTCTCCACGCAGCGGGTGAAGGACCTGATGGCGCTTGGCTACAAGGACGTGTCGCGCGACGACCTCATCCAGGTGGGCATCTTCGAGGTCACCGCCGACTATGCGCGCGCCATCAACAAGGCGGGCTACGAGCACCGGACGCTGTCGCAGCTGGTGCAGAGCCGCATCCACGGCGTCACGCCCGAGCGCATCGCCGAGTTCGCCGCGCTCGGCATCGTGAAGGTGCCGTGGGACGACCTGCTGGCCATGTCCATCCACGGCGTCACGCCCGAGTTCATCCGCGAGATGCGCGGCATGGGCTTCAAGGATGCCTCGCACGACGAGTTCGTGGCCTTCCGCATCCACGGCGTCACGCCAGCCTTCGTGAAGGAGGTGCGCGCCGAGGGCTTCCCGAACATCACCGCGGACAACCTGGTGGCCTTCCGCATCCACGGCGTCACCACCGAGTTCATCCAGCAGATGCGCGGCAGCTTCCCCAACATCACGCCCGACCAGTTGGTGCAGCTGCGCATCCATGGCGTGGATGAGAACTTCGTGCGATCGGTGAAGGCAGGCGACAAGGCGAAGAAGAAGCAGTGAGGCGCGGCGCTCCGCTCGCCACCCGACACGGACAGCGTCATCCTCGCGACGACGGAAACGCGGCGGGGGTGCGCGCCCCTCCTCCGGACCACCGCCGAGGAACAGCTTGAGGTCCTGCTGCCTGCAGCTGTCGGGAAGGTCCGTGTCGCCGCTTCGCTTCACCTGTCTTGCCCTGCTCCTGCTGGGCGACTGTGCCTCCGCGCCGCCGCCACGCGCGCGCGCGAGGGACGTCCCCGTCTCCTACGGCCGCCAGCCCGCGGACCCCGTCCGCATCGGTCACGGCAGCGCCGGGGTGATGGCGTACTTCGAGCAACTGCATGGCCCCCGAGGCCAGCGCGTGGCCTGGCGGCGCGTGGGGTCCTGCTGCGCGTTTCGCCTCGCGGGCCCCCTTTCGCCTCGGCACGGGCGCCTGGTCGTCTTCGAGGTGACGTACGAGGGGCTCGACGAGCCCGTGCTGCTCTACGTGGATCCATTCCAGGCCCGCGCGCCCCGAGCCCCCCGAGGCTTCCAGCTCATCGCCCCGGCCCGCGACGCGCCGCCCCGCCCCGACAGCATCTCGCTGTAGGCGGGCCCCGGGCGCTCCCCAGGCAACCGGACGAGCGGGAGCACTCGAGCCCGTTTCCTCCGCGCCCGAGCCCCTGCCCAAGGGCCCCGCATGACAGGATTCTCCTCCGCCTCGGTCACAACCGTGAAAGGGAGAGGTGCGGCCTCCGCGCCACTGCGGTAAGCGTTCCGCCGCGTCCCGAGTTGAGGAGGAGTCATCGTGTCCGCTGTGAAGAAGAAGCGCTGGCCCTATGTCCTTGGAGGCATCTTCGTCCTCCTCATCGCCGGGGTGGCCCTCGTCCTCTGGCGGCTTGATGCCATCCTGCTGAAGACGGCGCGCGAGCAGGCCGCCACCTACTCCCAGAAGCTGGGGCGGCCCATCGAGATTGGCGACATCTCCACCAAGCTCTTCCCCCACGTGGGCGCGGAGGTGAAGAACGTCACCGTGGGTCCCGCCGAGGGCGAGGACCTGCCGCTCGCGCAGCTCAAGTCCGTGGACGTGAGCGTGGCGGTGAGCCCCCTGCTGTCCTCGCGCGGCAAGGACATCCAGGTGCAGAACGCCGAGGTGTCCGGCCTCACCGTCAACGTCATCCGGCTGGCGGACGGCACCACCAACGTGCAGCGCCTCCAGCAGCGGCTCGCCGAGCAGCAGCCCAAGGAGGAGCCGAAGCCCGAGGAGCCCTCGGAGCCCACGGACCTGTCCGGCGTGCGCGTGGACCGCGCGGCGCTCACCGACGGCACCATCCGCTTCGTGGACCGCGCGAGCGGCGCGCAGGCGCATGAGCTGGCCATCCAAGACCTGGACGTCGAGGTGAAGGACCTCCGCGTGGGCAAGCCGCTGGAGGTGACCCTGGCCGCCGCGGTGCTCGCCACGAAGCAGAACCTCCAGATGGTGCTGAAGGCCGCGCCGCTGCCCGCGACGCTGGTGCCCACGCCCGAGCGCGTGACGCTGAAGGCCGAGCACATCGACCTGTCCCCCCTGGGCCCGTTCCTCCCTCCGGACGTGGGCCTCCAGGCCGGCACGCTGGACGCGGACTGGAAGGCGGACCTGGGCAGCGCGGTGCCGGGCGGCACGGGCCCCACGAAGCTGGTGGGCATCATCAAGGCGCTGGGGCTTCGCTTCGCGGGCTCGCAGGGCGGCAAGGCGCTGGACGTGGTGCTCGACACGGACGTCACGGGAGACATGACCGCGGGCGACCTCGCGCTCGACAAGCTGAACCTGAACCTGGGCCCCGCGAGCATCGCCGGCAAGGGTCGCGTGAAGGGGATGCTCACGCAGACGCCGTCGGTGGAGGGCTTCGAGCTGACGGGCCGCAACCTCGACCCGGCCGTGGTGGCCGAGTACTACCCGCCGCTGCGCAAGCAGCTCCAGGGGATGATTGCCGGCCCCATTGGCCTGTCCGTGCGCGGCAGCGGCACGCAGGCCGAGCAGGCCCTGAACGTGGACGTGGACCTGACGCCGGTGCGCCTGCGCGTGCCGGCTCAGCTCACGAAGGAGCCGGGCGGCGTCATGAAGCTGGGCGCGCGCGTGAGCGGCGCGGCGGCCTCGGGTGGAGCGCTGCGCTTCGACGCGAAGGCGGACCTGGGCGGCGTGGACCTGCGGCCGGGCCTGCTGGTGAACAAGGCCCCCGGTCAGCGCATGGAGGTGGCCGCGGCGGGCACGTACCAGCCCACGCGCGATGGGATGAAGGTGGACGTGCCGAAGCTGACGCTCGGCGCGCTCGACGACACGATGACGGGCAGCGCGTCGTTCGCGCTCGCGGGCCAGGGCAAGAAGAAGACGACCACGTTCTCCATGGACCTCAAGAGCCCGCGACTGGACGCGGACAAGCTCATGATGGGCGAAGAGGCCGTGAGCGCCGCCACCGGCGGCAAGGGCCCGCCTCCGCCTCCTCCCGAGGACCCCGCGCGCTTCAATGGCTACCGCGGTGACATCCGCTTCGCGGTGGGCGCGCTGCGCTACACCAACATGGACATGACCAACGTGACGGGCGTCGTGAAGATGGTGGACGACCTCATCACGGTGGAGAAGTTCTCCACGGGCCTCTACAGCGGCTCGGTGGTGGCGGACGGGACGACGATTCGCCTGGGTCCCCCGGCCGAGCAGCGGCCCTTCGACGCGAAGGTGAAGGTGCAGGGCATCGAGGTCGCGCAGGCGCTGGCCGCGCACACGCCCAAGAAGGTCCTCGCGGGCACGTTCAACGGCAACGTGGACCTCAAGGGCACGGGCTACACGCCGAACCAGCTCCAGCAGACGCTGCTGGGCGGCATCAACGGCAACCTCCTGGGCGGCACGTTCGTGGGCAAGGACGTGGTGGCCTCCATCTCCGAGCCGCTCGCCAAGGCGCTCCCCTTCGCGGGCAAGGCGCTCAAGAGCAACGACGTCACCTCGCTGGGCGGTGACCTGCCCTTCGGCGTGGAGATCAAGAACGGCGTCGCGCAGCTCAAGAAGCCCATCACCTGGACACGGCCCGAGGCGGCGATGAGCTTCGACGGCGGCATCCGCCTGGATGGCTCGCTGGACCTGACGGGCGGCGTGACGCTCACGCCGGACACCGTGAAGCAAATCACCCTCGGCAAGGTGACGCCCAGCGCGGGCATCCCCCTGAACCTCAAGCTGACGGGCAAGGCCTGGAGCCCCGAGGTGACGGGCCTGGATGTGAAGCCGGCCGTGGCCCTCATCGCGCAGCAGGCCGCCTCGTCGCTCGCGGGCAAGCTGCTGGGCGACAAGGCCAAGCCGGTCCAGGAGGCCATCGACGGCGGCCAGGAGAAGCTCAAGGCGGAGGCCGAGGCCAAGCGCAAGGAGATGGAAGACAAGGCCGCCGAGGCCGTGCGCCAGGAGCAGGAGAAGGCCAAGCAGCGCGCCGCCGACGAGGCCAAGAAGCGCCTGAAGGGACTCTTCGGCAAGTAACCCCCGCCGAAGGGGTCGACAAAATATGATGACCGGCATATTCATCCGGTCATGAGCAAGGGCGAGGAGACGCGGCGGCGGATGATTGCCGCCGCCGCGGAGATGTTGGAGCGGGCGGGCTACGCCGGAGCGGGCATCCAGGAGTTGCTCGCCGCGGGCCAGGCGCCTCGTGGCTCGCTCTACTTCCATTTTCCGGGCGGCAAGGAAGAGCTGGCGGTGGCCGCGCTGGAGTCCTCGGCGGCGGAGATGACCGCGCTCCTGCGTGAGCACCTCCGCACGGAGCGAGCCCTGGTGCCCGCGCTGCGCCGCGTGCTGACCTTGCTCGCGGACCGCTCGGAGGCCGCCCGCTTCGAGAAGGGCTGCCCCGTCTCCGCGGTGGTGCTGTCCTCCGGAGCCACCCCCGAGTCCGTGCGGCAGGCCGCGTCCGACGCGCTGCGCGGCTGGCAGGACCTGCTGGTGGAGCGCCTGCGCGCCGAGAGCCTGAGCCTCTCCGATGCGCGCCGCCGCTCGGGCCTGTTGTTGTCCACGCTGGAGGGCGCCCTGTTGCTCGCGCGCGCGCACCGCTCTCGCGCTCCCCTGGAGGAGCTGTCCAAGGACGTGGAGCGACTGCTCGCGCTCCCGGACTGAGCCCCACCCCAGGTGGAGCCCGGCGGAGGTTCGCCCACAAAATATGCAGACCGGTCTACATACAGGAGTCGCCATGCGGAATGAGATGGAAGAGGTCATGGTCGTGGGCGCCACGGGCTTGCTGGGGCGATGGCTCGTCCCGGAGCTCACGCGGCGCGGGCGTGTCGTCATCGCGGTGATGCGACAGGCGGCGGCGCGCGAGGCGGACTATCGCGCGTGGGTGACGGCGCTCGGGGGCGAGGCGTCGCGGCTCCGCGTCATGGAGGGCGACCTGGACGCGCCCCGCTTCGGCTGGAGCGAGCAGACGGAGCACGCGGTCTCGCGGGTGCGGGACGTGTACCACCTGGGGGCGCGCTTCGCGTGGCACCTGTCCGCCGACGACGCGCGGCGGACGAACGTGGAGGGCACGCGCACGGTGGTGGAGCTGGCCGCTCGGCTGCCCGCGCTGCGTCGGCTGGTGCTGGTGGGCGGCTATCGCATCGGTCCCCGCCTCAACGCGGCGGGGGACGTGGTCCCCGTGCCCGAGTCCTCATTCGACCACGTGGGGGCGTATGAGGCGTCGAAGCACCTCGCCCATCGCGTGGGCTGGGAGACGGCGCAGCGGCTGGGTGTTCCCGTCACCGGCGTGCATCCCTCGTCTGTGATTGGCGACAGCCGCACGGGGGTGACGATTCAGCGCCTGGGCCTGGGCGAGACGCTGCATCGCGTCCACGCGGGACAGATGCCCGTGCTGCTGGGCTCACCGGAGACCTTCGTGCCCGTCATCCCTGTCGACTTCGTGGCGAGCTTCCTCGCGAGGATTCCCGAGCACGCGGACACGGCAGGACAGGAGTACACGGTGCTCGACCCCGCGACGCCACCGATGCATGAGCTGGTGCGGTGGGCCGCGGAGCGCTCGGGCCGACGGGCGCCACGGCTGCGCCTCCCGGTCGCGTGGGTGCGCTGGCTTCCGGAGCGACTGCTCGGCACCTCCGCGGAGGCGCTCGACTTCCTCGACACCGCTCGCTACCCGATGGAGTCCATGCTCGCGCTCGCGGAGCGGATGGGGCTCGCGCTGCCTCCGGTGCGCGACGTCCTGGACCGCTGGTTCGAGCATCTCCGGAGCGTGGCCTTCCAGCCGGAAGTGGAGACCGCGCTCACCGCCCTGCGTGCTGCGGCGCCCGCGCCTCGCGCCTCCGCTGACTGATGTCCTGGGCAGCGGGTTCGAGCATCTCCGGAGCGTGGCATTTCAGGCGGAGGTCGAGACCGCACATGCAGCACTGCGTACCGCTGCGTCTGGGCCTCACGAGTCCGCCTCGTGATGCCGCTCGTGCTCGATGCGGAGGAGACTACGGCTCGCCCATGCCCGCGCCCGCCGGCGGGGGACGCGGCCCGCCGCGAGGACGCATGTCCTGCCACTCGTCGCGGCGCATCTCGGTGTACTTCTGCTGCTGCTCTGAGTTGAGCACGCCGTTGACCTCCGTGTCCGTCTGCTGGCGCAGGTCGCGCAGGCCCTGGCGCAGGTCGCGCGGGGACTTGGTGCCCGCGTTCATCTCGGCCAACAGCGCCTGCCGCTTGGTCTCCTCTGCCTGGAGGCTTCGCGTCACCTCGCGCTCCTGGTTGTAGTCGAGCTTCGCGTCCGTGATGAACGTGCGCACGCGCTGGTCGCGGTCCGCCTGCGCCTGCGCGCGCACCTGCTGCATCTGCTGCTGCCACACCTGCCGCTGCTCGGAGCGCGACTCTTCCTGGACCGAGCGCACCATGTCCTTGAGGTACTGGCGGCCCCCTTCGGAGTTCAGCGCCTCGCCCGCGACCATGCCGCGCATCTCCTCGCGCAGCTTCGCCACCTCGTCCACCAGCGCGGCGGGCGCGCCCACCACCACCGCGCCACCGTCGGAGGCCATGACGGGCCGGCGCTCCACCTCCATCAGGCGCCGCGACAACAACTGCACCGTCTCCTCCAGCACCTGAACCCGCTGCTCCAGCGCCTGGACCTGCGCGGGGGGGCGCGTGTCGGACTGCGGCTCGTGGGGGGCGGGGGCCGGCGCGTCGTGCGCGCCGAAGAGGGAGACGCCGAGCGCCACGGTCGCGATGCCGACGGAAGCGAAGCCAAGGAATCGGTTCATGTTGCCTCCTGACGGGCGACACCGACCGCGTATTTCAAGGCCACCCGAGGAGCCCTGTGTCGCACAGCGCTCGCGCCCATCCAAGCGACGGGCGGGCCGAGCACCCCAGGCCGGCCCCCGCGCGCCACTGTGCGCTACCACACGGACGGAGGCCCGCGGACGCCGACGCGCGCGCCCTCCCTGCTAAGCGCCCCGAGAGTCCCCCCGACACAGGAGGTCCCCCATGCGCCCCGAGACCGAGCACGTAGCGCCGCAGTCTCCCGCCCCCGATGCGAGCCCTCGGATGCGCACGGGCGCCGACCAGCACCGCGTCCTCATCATCGGCGGGGGGACGGCGGGCATCGCGGTGGCCGCTCGGTTGGCCCTCGCCGGACAGAAGCGGGTGGCCATCCTGGAGCCATCCGAGCGCCACTACTACCAACCCCTGTGGACACTGGTGGGCGCGGGCGAGGCGCGCATCGAGGACTCCGTGCGTGAGGAGCGGTCCCTCATCCCGCGCGGGGTGACGTGGATCCAAGACGCCGCCGAGGAAGTGGACCCCGTGCGCAGGCGCGTGCAGACGCGCGGAGGTCGGCAGCTCGGCTATGACTTCCTCGTCGTCGCGCCCGGCATCCAGCTCGACTGGGACCGCGTGGCGGGCCTGCGCGAAGCGCTGCGCACCGACTTCGTGACCAGCAACTACGACCCGGAGCTGGCCCCCAAGACGTGGCGCCTGCTCCAGCGCTTCGAGGGCGGCACGGCGCTGTTCACCCATCCCGCCACGCCCGTGAAGTGCGCGGGCGCGCCGCAGAAGGTGATGTACCTGGCCGCCGACCTCTTCCGACGCAAGGGGCTGCGCGAGCGCACGCGCGTCGTCTTCGGCTCAGGGGCCAAGGCCATCTTCGGCGTGAAGGCCTATGCGCAGGTGCTCGAGGGCGTGGTGAAGCGCTACGACATCGACACCCGCTTCGAGCACAACCTGGTGGCGGTGGATGGCGAGCGACGCGAGGCCACCTTCGAGGTCACCCGCGACGGGAAGACCGAGCGCGCCACGGTGCCCTATGACTTCCTCCACGCCACCCCGCCGCAGAGCGCGCCCGCGTTCATCCAGCGCGGACCGCTCGCCTGGCAGGATGGCCCGAACCGAGGATGGGTGAAGGCGGACAAGCACACGCTCCAACACCCCGACCACCCCGAGGTCTTCGCGCTGGGCGACGCCTCGGACCTCCCCACCAGCCGGACGGGCGCGGCCATTCGCCGGCAGGCCCCCGTGCTCGTGGAGAACCTGCGCGCCGTCATGTCGGGCCGGCCGCCCCCGGCCCGGTATGACGGCTATGCCTCCTGTCCGCTCACCACGGGCTACGGCCGGCTGCTGCTCGCCGAGTTCGACTACGAGGGCAAGCCCACCCCCAGCCTCCCCTTCATCAACACGCTCCAGGAGCGGCGGGACATGTGGTTCCTGAAGAAATATGGGCTGCCCCGCCTCTACTGGAACTTCATGATGCGCGGGCGGGCCTAGCGGGCGCTCGAACTCCGAGACTGGCCGTCGCCCCGTCGTGGAATGATGTTCTCCCCGGAGGCCGGCATGCTCTTGCGACAGCTCTTCGATTCGGAGTCCTCGACGTTCACCTACCTGCTCGCCGATGAGGCCACTCGGAAGGCCGCGCTCATCGACCCGGTCCTCGAACACGTCGAGCGAGACCTGGCGCTGCTCACGGAGCTGGGACTCCAGCTCACGTTCGTGCTGGAGACGCACGTGCACGCGGATCACATCACCAGCGCGGGCACGCTGCGCCACCGCACGGGCGCGCGGGTGGTGGCCTCGCGGCGCGGCGCTCCATGCGCGGACGTGCACGTGGGCCAGGGAGACGTGGTGCACGTGGGCCCCCTCGCGGTGCACGTGCTGGAGACACCGGGCCACACGGATGACAGCCTCAGCTACCTGTGCGGCGACGCGCTGTTCTCCGGCGACGCGCTGCTCATCCGCGGCACGGGGCGGACCGACTTCCAGAACGGCGACCCGGGGCAGCTCTACGACAGCATCACCCGGCGCCTCTTCTCGCTCCCGGACGACACGCGGGTGTACCCGTGCCACGACTACGCGGGCCACGCGATGAGCACGGTGGGCGAGGAGAAGCAGCACAACCCCCGGCTGGCCGGAAAGTCTCGTGCCGAGTTCATCACGTTCATGAACAACCGCCGCATCGCGCCGCCGCGCAAGCTGGACATCGCGGTGCCGGCCAACCGCGCCTGCGGACTTCCGCCCGGGTCCCCCCACGTCGCGGGTTGAGTCGCGCCTCCGTCGTTGCATTCGAAGGCGAGCGCGCCGAGATTCGGCGGCATGAAGCTCCGCCCCATCACCGACGTCGCCGCCGAGCTGGGTCTGTCCCCCGAGGACGTTCTTCCATGGGGGCGTGACCGCGCCAAGGTCTCGCTGGACGCGCTCGCGCGCCAGCCTCCGCGAGGTCGGCTCGTCCTCGTGTCCGCCATCAACCCCACGCCTCCAGGCGAGGGCAAGACGACCATGTCCGTGGCGCTGGCCATGGGCCTGCGTCAACGTGGACGGCGCGCGGTGGCGGCGCTGCGCGAGCCCTCGCTCGGGCCCGTGTTCGGCGTGAAGGGCGGCGGCACGGGCGGCGGCCACGCCAGCCTGGAGCCCGCGGCGGACATCAACCTGCACTTCACCGGCGACCTGCACGCCATCACCAGCGCGCACAACCTGCTGTCCGCGTTGGTGGACAACTCGGTCTACTACGGCCATCCGGTCGCGATGGAAGGGACCCGCGTGCGCTGGCGGCGCGCGCTGGACATGAACGACCGCTTCCTGCGCAACGTCATCGTGGGGCTCGGCGGCAAGGCGAACGGCGTGCCCCGCGAGACGTCCTTCGACATCACCGCCGCCAGCGAGGTGATGGCCATCCTCGCGCTGTCCGAGAGCCTCAAGGACCTGGAGGCGCGGCTGGGCAACATCGTGGTGGGGCAGCTCGCGGACGGCTCGGCGGTGCGCGCGCGGGACGTGAACGCGGCGGCGGCCATGGTGGCCCTGCTCAAGGACGCGCTCATGCCCAACCTGGTGCAGACGCGCGAGGGCGGACCCGCGATTGTCCACGCGGGCCCCTTCGGCAACATCGCGCACGGGTGCAGCTCCGTGTTGGGCACGCGCCTCGCGCTGGCCTACGCGGACGAGGTGGTGACCGAGGCCGGCTTCGGCTTTGACCTGGGCGCGGAGAAGTTCCTCGACATCAAGTGCCGAGGCGCGGGCCTCTGGCCGCGCGGCGTGATGCTGGTGGTGACGCTGCGCGCGCTCAAGCACCACGGCGGCGCGCTCCCGGCCCAGGTGGCCGAGCCGAACCGAGAGGCCCTGCTGCGCGGCTTCGACCACCTGGAGAAGCACCTGGAATCAGTGGCCGCGTTCGGCCTGCCCGCGGTGCTGTGCGTGAACCACTTCCCGCAGGACACCGAGGCGGAGCTGGACGAGCTGCGCGCGTTCGCCAAGGCGCGCGGCGTGGGCATCGCGGTGTGCAAGGGCTACGCGCAGGGCGGCGCGGGCTCGGTTGAGTTGGCGGATGCGGTGCTGGCCATGCTCGACGCGACGGACGCGGCGCCGCCCAAGCCCCGCTTCCTGTACTCACTGGAGCAGTCGCCGGAGGAGAAGATTCGCGCCATCGCGCGCACGGTGTACGGCGCGGACGACGTGGCCTTCACCGCGGGCGCTCGCAAGGACCTGGACGCCGCGCGGGCACTGGGTGGCGCGGGACTCCCGGTGTGCATGGCGAAGACGCACCTGTCGCTGTCGGATGACCCGACGAAGACGGGCCGGCCTCGCGGCTTCACGTTGACGGTGCGCGAGGTGCGGCTGTCCGCGGGCGCGGGCTTCCTGGTGGCGCTGACCGGAGACCTCCTCACCATGCCCGGCCTGCCGCGCGAGCCCGCGGCGCGGCGCATCATCGTCCACGATGACGGACGCATCACCGGACTGATGCAGGGAGAGTAGTCTCGGCCGCCTCGGGCGCCGGACCGCATGCGTCAGGCGGCCCATGGAGGAGCCATGCATCGGAAGTTCGCGGGAGTCATCGTCACGGCCTCGCTGGGGGCCATGGGTTGCAGTGCACCGGGCGCCACCGCCCACGCGGGCGCCACCGGCGCGCTCGAGCAGTCGGCGCGCCTGTCCCCCACCGAGGCGCGCGAGCGTCTGCACGCGGCGGACGTGGCCATGTCCGAGGCCAGCGCGAAGTCCGGCTCGGCGCAGGGCTTCGCCTCGTTCCTCGGAGACGAATCCGTGCTGCTGCTCGAGGGCCAGTACGCGCTGCGCGGACGCGAGGCCATCCGAGCGCACCTCACCGCGCACCCGCTGGAGCACGGCGGAACCCTTCGCTGGACGCCCATGCGCTGGGACGTGAGCGCCGACGGCCAGATTGGCTACTCCGTGGGACAGGCCACGGTGGACCTCAAGGGCGCGGATGGCGCCACCACTCAGGAGCACGCGCGCTACATCTCCGCGTGGAAGCAGCAGGCGGATGGCTCGTGGCGGGTCATCGCCACCGTGCGCAACCCCGCCAAGGTCGCGCTCACGCCGCCCGAGGGCTTCACGTCGTCGCACACCACGGCGTCAGCCGCGCCGCGCACGCTCACCTCGGCCGCCGTGCTCGCCGAGGCCTTCGCGGCGGACTCCGCCTTCTCCACCCTCTCCACCACCGAGGGCATGGGGCACGCCTTCTCCACCTACGCCGCGGAGGACGCGCTGCTCATCGCCGGCGCCACGGGCCTCTTCGGACGCGAGGCCATCACGAAGGCCTACGGCCCCCTCACCAAGGACAAGCTGGACCTGCGCTGGGAGCCCGCGCTCGGCGACGCCGCGACCTCGGGCGACCTCGCCTTCACGGTGGGCCGCGCCAAGGTCGTGGAGCCCGGCGCGGACGGCAAGCCGGAGACCGATTTCGTGAAGTACCTCACCATCTGGCGTCGACAGCCGGACGGCACCTGGCGCTACGTCACCGACGGCGGCAACTCCAGCCCGGGCCCCAACGGCCCCTGAGCCTCACGCGCCTGGAATGAAAACGGGCCGCCCCTCCTCGCGAGGGACGGCCCGGGGTGTTTCAGCAGCCCGAGCGCGCGCGCTTAGAACCTATTTCGGTAGGAGCGCGTGGAACCAAGTGATGATGCCCAGCGCAAAGTGCAGCATTGCGACGTAGGTGTCCTCTCGCTTCTCCCAGCGCACCAGCAGACGTCGGAAGCGGTTGAGCCAGG
>NZ_JAHNZT010000003.1 GCF_019039035.1 Citreicoccus inhibens
CGGCACCGTCGTGCTGCTCGCGCGCGCGCCCGGCGTGGGCGTGGCTGTGGCGACCGGCGGGCGCGGCGGCGGCGCCGTGGGCGAGGGCCGAGACACCGGCGCGGTGGGCTCCGCGGAGATGGGCGGCGTGGCGCGCGGGGCCGACAGCGGCACCGTCGCGTCCTTGCGTCCCGCGGGCGCCGCCACCGGGATGTGGAGGATGGTCCGCTCCTCCTCCTCCCCGAGCAGCCGGGAGATGTAGTCGGCCACGTCCGTGCTCTGGCGCAGCGTGCCCGAGGCGAGGAACGCGTCCAGGTCCGCCTGCACGTCCGCGGCGCGCTGGTAGCGCTGCGCGCGGTCCTTGGTCAGGCACCGCATCACGATGCGCGAGAGCACCTCCGGGTAGTCCGGGCGCATCAGGTGCGGCGGCGAGGGGTCCTCATACCGGATGGCGTAGAGGATGCCCTCGGTGGTGGGCTTGGCGAAGGGCTGCCGGCCCGTGCTGATCTCGTACAGCATGGAGCCCAGCGCGAAGATGTCCGCGCGATGGTCCAACCGCTCCTGCATGACCTGCTCGGGCGCCAGGTACAGGAACTTGCCCTTGATGACGCCGGGCTTGCTGCGCTCCATGAACGCGCCGGCCTTGGCGATGCCGAAGTCGACGAGCTTCACCCGCCCGTCGTAGGCAATCATCACGTTCTGCGGGCTGACGTCCCGGTGGATGAGCTCCAGCGGGCGCCCATCCACGCCCCGGCTGTGGTGCGCGTAGTCGAGCCCGCCCGCCACCTGCGCGCAGATGCGCGCCGCCACCCCGTACGGAATCGCCGTGCCGAACTTGGACTCCTCGGCCATGACGCGCCGCAGGTCCACGCCCTCGACGTACTCCATGGCGATGAAGATGTTCTCGCCCAGCTTCCCCAGCTCATGCACCTGCACGATGTTGGGGTGATGGAGCTGCGCGGCGATGCGCGCCTCGTCCAGGAACATCTGGACGAACTCCGGCTCCTCCGAGAGGTACGGGAGGATTCGCTTGAGGACCACCAGCTCGGGGTTCGGCGGCTCCTGGGCCAGGAACAGCTCTGCCATCCCTCCCACCGCGAGCCGCTTGATGAGGAGGTACTTTCCGAACGGAATGGCCGTCTGGGGCGAGCTCACGGGAACTTGGGTGTGCCTTCTGGTTGAACGGTGGACCTTTTCCGGAGCTTACCTGCAATCAGGAGTCAGGGGGAGCAACGGCACCTCCCGACGGACAGCCTGGATCCAGGAGGGGCCCCCTGGAAATAAAAAACCGCCCCCCGCGACAGGCGCGAGGGGCGGCATGAGGGCAGGCCGGCGCGAATGCCCGGCCCAGGCCCCAAGGCCTACGGGGGGCTCCCAGCGTCGAACTCGCCCACCGCGTCGCCGCAGTTATCCGGGTAGATGACGTAGGTGAACTTCTTGGTCGAGCCCGGCACCGTGCCGTTGAGGCGGCGGCAGGTCAGGACGTCCGTGTTGTTGTCCGTGCCGTCGCACTGCGCGAACGAGTACGTGTCCCAGACGCCGCTGATGCCGTTGGGGAACCGGACCGTGCCGCCGTTGCGCACCGCCGCCTGCCAGTCACACCGGATCACCGTGCCGCCATCCGACAGGTGCTGGTCGCGGGTGTTGTCGTGGTTCACGAGGATGCCGTCGGCGACCTCGAAGCCGTAGAACACCGCCGGCCCCCCGTCCGTGCCGGGCGCGTCGATGCGCGCGAACGCCGCCGGGGTCGGGTTGGTCATCGCGATGTCGCCCGTCAGGTGCACGCGCGTGCCCGCGTAGCCGGCATCCGCCTGGCTGGAGGCCTGCATCGCGTCCTTCAGGTTCTGCACCGTCACTTCGTTGTCCGCCGGGCGCGACGCCTTCACCTTGAAGGTGATCTTCAACGGCTTCGAGTTCTTGAAGTCGTTGACGACCTTCTGGCGGTAGGCGCGGAACTGCTCGTAGGGGAGGTCCGTGTTGACGAAGCCTTCCACGTCAATCTTGTCACCCACCGTCGGGTGATAGTCCGTGGGCGTGTCGCTGTAGAACTTGTCGACGAAGATGCCCTCGGTGGGACGCGCGGGGTCCGTCACCCAGAAGCGCGAGCGCCAGTCCTTGCCGTTCTGGTCGCTGAGCTTCTCGTACTCGATGCTGGTGATGACCACGTCGTGCAGCGTGACCGGCGTGGCGAACTTGAGCTTGCGGATCTCCGGAATCGTCGGGCCCGTGTTGCTCCCGGCATCCGTGCCCGCGTCCGGCTTGATCTCCGTGCCCGAGTCCGGCTTGATCTCCGTGCCCGAGTCCACGCCGGCATCGAACCCGGCATCCTGGCTGCACACGCCGGTGCAACCCGGGTTCTCGGGGCCAGGGCCCTCTTCATCGCGCCCCGAACATCCCGCCGAAACCATCATCGCGGTAGCCGCAACCACCGCTGCGGCGCCCAGCGCCTTGCGCAGTTCCATCACTGAAGTTCTCCTATTCGTTGGGGCGCCACACTTCTTGAAGTCCGACGCCGGTCGGCCTGAGGATGACGGGCCTTATACCGGCGCCCCGCGGGGGGCGGCAAGGAACGCCGCGGCATGCTGCCGGTGACACCTCTGTGAACCCGGGAGACATCCGCATGAAGGCCGTGGCGTTTCAGCAGCACGGAGACGAGAGAGTCCTTCAAGTCGTGGAAATGGCAGACCCTCCCGTGGGCGCGCGAGAGGTGCGAGTCCGGGTCAAGGCCGTGGCCCTCAACCATCTGGACGTGTGGGTCCGCCAGGGCTGGCCCGGGCTGAGGCTGGAGCTGCCGCACGTGCTCGGCAGCGACATCGCTGGCGTGGTGGATCAGGTGGGTGCGGAGGTCACCGACCTGGCGCCGGGCACCGAGGTGCTCGTCAATCCGGGACTCTCGTGCGGCGCGTGCGAGCGGTGCCTCACGGGCGAGGACAACCTGTGCCGTCAGTACCGGCTGCTCGGTGAGCACGTGCGTGGCGGTTACGCCGAGTACGTGAGCGTGCCGCGCCAGAACATCCTGCCCAAGCCCAGGGAGCTGACGTTCGCGGAGGCTGCCTGCCTGCCCCTCACCATGCTCACCGCGTGGACGATGCTGGTGCGCCGCGCGGAGCTCAAGCCAGGGGAGACGGTGCTGGTGCACGCGGCGGGCTCGGGCGTGGGCAGCGCGGCGGTGCAGATCTGCAAGCTCATGGGCGCCACCGTCATCGCCACGGCCTCCACGGAGGAGAAGCTGCGGCGAGCCAGGGAGCTGGGCGCGGACCACACCATCAACTACGTGGAGCAGGACTTCTTGGAGGAAGTGAAGCGGCTCACCTCGCGGCGCATGGTGGACGTCGTCTTCGAGCACACGGGCGCGGCCACCTTCGACAAGAGCGTGGCGTGCCTGCCGTACGGCGGGCGGCTCGTCACCTGCGGCGCCACGTCTGGCCATGAGGTGAAGCTCGACCTGCGGGTCCTCTTCTACAAGCGCATCTCGCTCCTGGGCTCCACCATGGGCTCCAAGGGCGACCTGTTCCGCGTGCTCAAGCTCGTGCAGGACCAGAAGCTGCGGCCCGTGTTGGACCGGACACTCCCTCTGGCCGATGCCGCACACGCGCATCAATTGCTGAAAGACCGCTCGCAGTTCGGCAACATCGTCCTCATCCCATGACGTTCCGCCCCGCCTTCCTCCACGGACTGAAGCCCACGCTGCACATCGCCCACCGAGGCGGTGCACTCCTCGCGCCGGAGAACACCTTGGTGGCCTTCCGCCAGGCCGTGGAGCGCTACCACACGGACATGCTGGAGCTGGATGTCCACCTGTCGCGCGACGGCGAGTTGGTGGTGGCGCACGACGAGACGCTGGAGCGCTGCACGGACGGCACGGGCCCCCTGGCCGCGCTGACGCTGGCCGAGCTCCAGCGCCTGGACGCGGGGCACGGCTTCACGCCGGATGGCGGCGCCCACTTCCCCTTCCGAGGCCAGGGCGTGCGGCTGCCCACGCTGCGCGAGGTGCTGCGCGCCTTCCCCTCCCTGCGCCTCAACGTCGAGCTGAAGCCAGACACCCCGGGCATCGAGCACGTGTTCGCGTCGCTCCTGCGCGAAGAGGGCGCGATGGACCGGGTCTGCATGGGCAGCGAGTTGGACGCGGTGGGCGAGAGGCTCGTCACCGCCCTCCCCGATGCGTGCCACTTCTACCCGCGCGATGCGCTGGCCGCCGCCGTGCTCAGCTTGAAGGCGGGCGAGCCCCCACCGGAGGACTCGCGCTACCACGTGCTCGACATGCCGCTGTTCTTCGGCGAGGTGCGGCTGGTGGACCCGGAGCTGCTCGCCTGGGTGGCGTCGCGCGGCAAGTGGCTCAACGTGTGGACGGTGGATGATCCGGAGCAGATGGACCTGCTGCTCCAGGAAGGGGTGGGTGGAGTCATGACCGACCGACCCGACCTGCTGCGCCAACGAATGGACGCCTTCGGCAAGCCGGGTTAAGCCCAGGGGCCCCTATGCCCCGTCCCAGCGCACGCAAGCGCCCGCGTTCGGTCGCGTCCCCTCCCCCGCCGGCTCCCGCCTCCACGCCGGAGCCGACTCCGTCCCCCGCGCCGCCCGAGGCTCCCGCGCGCAAGCCGCGCAACACGGTGCGCACCAAGGCGCCGCTGTCCCGGCGCTTCCTGGCGCTCGCGGGGAACATCGGCGCGGGCAAGACGACGGCCGCGAAGATGCTCAGCCAGTCCTTCGGCTTCGAGCTGTTCGACGAGCCCGTCATCGACAACCGCTTCCTGCGTGACTACTACACCGACATGAAGCGGTGGTCGTTCACGCTCCAGTTGGAGTTCCTCATCCGGCGCGTGGAGCACCACGAGCTCATCCACTCGGTGCGCAAGAGCTGCGTGCAGGACCGGACGCTCTACGAGGACCCGGAAATCTTCGCCAAGTACCTGCACGGCCTGGGGCACCTGACGGACTCGGAGCTGGACCTCTACTACGAGTACTTCCAGCGGCTGTCGCGCAACATCGTGCGGCCCGACAAGGTCATCTGCTTCGAGGTGGGTTCGGTGGACATCCTCCTGGACCGCATCCGCACGCGCGGGCGCGAGGAGGAGAAGGGCATCGGGCGCGACTTCCTGCGCGGGCTCAACGGCTACTACACGAGCTTTCCCCAGGTGCTCCAGGAGAAGTACGGCGTGGACTGCCTGGTGCTGGACGTGTCCCAGCAAGACATCCGGCGGGGCCGCGGCCGCGAGGAGTTCCTCGACCGCGTGTCTTCCTTCCTGGCCTGACGGGCATCCGTCACGCCGCATCCCAGGTGTACCCGTGCATTCGACGACGCCGAAGAAGTCCCGCGACTCGGAAGTGGTGATGACGCAGCTCATCCTTCCGCCCGACGCCAACAACCTGGATGCCGCGTTCGGTGGAAAGGTGATGCAGTGGATCGACATCTGCGGCGCCATCGCGGCCCAGCGTCACTGCCGCGAAGTCGTCGTGACGGCGTCCATGGATGACCTGCACTTCCACGCCCCCATCCGCGTGGGGTGGATTGCCCTCTTGCACTCGCGCGTGCTGGCCACGTTCCGCACGTCCATGGAAGTGGGCGTCACCGTGCACGCGGAGAATCCGCTGACGGGCGAGCGGCACCTCACCACCAGCGCCCTGCTCACCTTCGTGGCGTTGGACAGCGCGGGGCAGCGCGTGCCCGTGCCCGGGCTCATCCTGGAGACGGACTCCGAGCGGGCGGCTTTCGCCGAGGCCGAGGCTCGGCGCGCCCAGCGCATCGCGCGCCAGAAGGAGAGCCAGTCCTGGCTGAAGGTGATGACCCCGTTCGCCGGGGCCTGAAACACCCCGGGCCGGGAGGGGCGCCATGAGCACCCGCTTCCGGCCCGCGAGTTGTCATCGGAATGCGGCGTGGCTCAGGTCGTGAACGACGTGCCGCAGCCGCACGAGGACTTCGCGTTCGGGTTGTTGAACTTGAAGCCCGCGCCGGTGATGGCGGAGACGTAGTCAATCTCCGTGCCCAGCAGGTAGTTGGCGCTCAGGGCGTCCGTGGCGATCTTCACGCCGTCCTGCTCCCACATGGAGTCGCCGGCCTTGCACTCCTTCACCAGGTTCAGGTCGTAACCCAGGCCGCTGCAGCCGGCGGGGACGACGCGGATGGAGAAGTAGTAGCCCTCGAAGCCCTGGGCCTGGATGACGCTCTTCACCTGGGCGATGGCGGCGCTCGACAGGCGAACCGGAACTTCGGGGCTGGGCTGGAAGGCCGGCGCGGCGGTGGGCGTGGAAGGGGTGGTATCCATGTCCTTGAGTCTCCTCTGAAAAAAGCCTCATAACGCCCTGGCCCGCTGAAAACCAGCGGCCGCGCGCCGGAGCGCCCCCTTCTTCAACAGGAGGACGCCCTCCGAGCCCCGGGTTATACCCGGCGGACATGGCGCCCACCTTTCGAGAGCTCCTGGCGGCGGTGAAGTTGGAGATTCGCGAGGTCTCCGTGGAGGAGCTGCGCCAGTTCCTGGACGCCCGGACGCCCGTGAAGCTGGTGGACGTGCGCGAGGCGGACGAGTACGCGGGCGGCCGGCTGCCCGGCGCCCTGCACATCCCCCGAGGATTCCTGGAGCTGCGCATCGAGGAGCGTGCCCGGCGGGACGAAGCGCTCGTCGTGTACTGCGCGGGTGGAACGCGCTCGGCGCTCGCGGTGAAGACCCTGCGGGACATGGGCTACGTCAACGTCGCCTCCCTGGCGGGTGGGTTCAACCGGTGGAGCGACGCGGCCCTGCCGGTGGAGAAGCCCGTCGTCTTGAGCGCCCAGCAGAAGGAGCGCTACCGCCGCCACCTCATGCTCCCCGAGGTGGGCGAGGAGGGACAGGCGCGGCTGCTCGGCGCGCGCGTGCTGCTCCTGGGCGCGGGCGGGCTCGGCTCTCCCGCCGCGCTGTACCTGGCCGCCGCGGGCGTGGGCACGCTGGGCCTCGTCGACTCGGACGTGGTGGACTTGAGCAACCTGCAGCGGCAGGTGATTCACACGCAGGAGCGCCTGGGGCAGCCGAAGGTCGAGAGCGCGCGGGCGGCCCTGGAGGCCCTCAACCCGGACGTGAAGGTGGTGCCCATCCAGGAGCGGCTCACCGCGGCCAACACGCTGCGCATCCTCGAGGGGTTCGACCTGGTGCTCGACGGGGGCGACAACTTCCCCACGCGCTACCTGCTCAACGACGCCTGCGTCCTCACGGGAAAGCCCAACATCCACGGCTCCATCTTCCGCTTCGAGGGACAGGTCACCACGTTCCTCCCCGGCCAGGGGCCCTGCTACCGTTGCCTCTATCCCGCGCCGCCGCCGCCGGAGCTGGCGCCCTCGTGCGCCGAGGCGGGCGTGCTCGGCGTGCTCCCCGGCGTCATCGGGCTGCTGCAGGCGACCGAGGCGATCAAGCTCATCCTCGGCCAGGGCGAGCCGCTCGTGGGCCGACTGCTCACCTTCGACGCGCTCGGCTCGCGCTTCCTGGAGCTGCGCTCGCGAAGGGATCCGAGCTGCCCCACGTGCGCGCCCGGCGCCCGCGTGGACCTGGTCGACACCGAACGCTTCTGCTCCACTGGCGGGTAACACCCGCGCGCCCGAAGGACGCACGCCATGCCCATCCCCGAAATCATGCCGGCCGACCTCGCGCGCCTCCTCGCGGGCCCCGCCGAGTCGCGCCCCGCGCTGCTCGACGTGCGGTTCCCCGAGGAGCACGAGATGGTCGCGCTGCCCCACTCCGTGCTCATTCCGCTGCCGGAGCTGCCGGATCACGACGAGGCGCTGGAAGCCTTTCGGGGCCGGCCCGTGGTCGTCTACTGCCACCACGGCGTGCGCAGCCTGGATGGCACCGCGTACCTGCTGTCACGCGGGCTGGAGGCGGTGTCGCTGCGCGGTGGCATCGACTTGTACTCGCGGACGGTCGACCCCGCCCTGCCCCGCTACTGACCCAGGGCGGAGGTGACGTCCAGGGTGACCTCCGTCGTCTCCCCTGGCTTGATGATGGCCTCGAAGAAGACGGGGTCCTTGAACTTGGGACCGCGCAGCTCGAGCTTCTGCTTGCCCTCCATCAGCGACAACTGGCTGCCGGGGAGCCCCACGCGCTGATTGTCACGCATGATGGTCAGCCCCGTGAGGCCCTTGGGGGTGATCTTCAAGCGGAGGTTGCCCTCCTTGAACGTGCGGTCCAGGACCTTCACGTCCCCGGGCTCACCGAAGGCGAGCACGTCCGGATCCTCGACGTAGATGCCCCGGTCCTCGTTCTCCAGGATGAGCGTGTCCTGCAGGTGCGCCCCGTCCTTGCGCGTGAAGGGCGCGAAGCCCAGCACCGTCACGGGCTCGGCCGCGCTACAGCGCTCGGTGTGCTTCACGGACACCTTGACCTTCTCATTGGTGTTGACCGTGAGCCACACGCCCTGCCCGTCCGACGCGGTCGAGTTGAGCACCTTCAGGATGGGCTTGTGGAACACGCCGAGCACGCCGAGCAGGCCCACGATGAAGCCAATCATCGCGACGTTCCGGAACTCGATGCCCCGGCGCATCTTGCGGTCGTCGGCGGCGATGACGCGCTCAGGACGGCGCTCGGACTCCTCGGAGTCCTCATCGCGAGGCGCGGGCCGAGGCCGAGGCGCGGCCGCGACTTGATCCACGCGGCTGGACGTGCGGCGACGAGGCGGCTCCGACTCGGCGGCGGCCTGCACCATGCCCGTGCGGCGGCGCGGGGGCGGCTCCGGCGGCGGCAACATGGTCCGCTCGTCGTCCGCCTCCTCATCCATCGGGTGCACGCCCGAGCGTGAGCGAGGCGGCGGCTCCTCGGCCATGGGCGCGACGCGCGACTGCGTGCGCCGGGGCGGAGACGAAGGCTCAGCCCCCCCCGCGCGGCTCAGGTCCGAGCGGGAGCTGGTGCGCGCCACCTGGGTGGCGTTGGGATTGGACGTGGACGTACCCCGGCGCGCCGCGGGCTCCGCCACGCTGGTGCGACGCCGAGGAGGCACCTCGACGCCCGTGCCCGAGGGGGCCTCCCACTCGTTCGGCTCCTCGGGCTGGACTGCCGGAGCCACGCTGCTGCGGCGCGGAACGGACGTGCGAGACGGAGACGAAGCGCGCGAGCGATCACGCGGAGCCGACTCACCCGGAGGAGCCTCCCAGCTCATGTCCATGGTGGCCGGGCGGTTGCGGCCCCGGTCCGGCTGCGCGGGAGGGCTCGAGCCCGAGCCGCTCGCCTCTTCGTCCACCGGCACGAACTGGCCCTGCTTGCGCTCCTCCTCCAGGCGGTCCGCGAACAGCGTCTCCATCAACTCGGAGATCTGCACCGAACCCGCCACCCAGCGCTGGCTGACGAGCAGCTCCTCCAGCGCCGTCTGGAACTGGCGGGCCTCGCGGTAGCGGTCGTCGGCGTTCTTCGCCAGCGCCCGCATCACCACCGCGTCCATGTCCTCGGGCACGTCCGCCACGGCGGAGGGCACCTGGATGGCGCACTCCATGGCGGCCTGGAGCGTGGCCAGCTCCGAGTCGCGCTTGAGCGGCCGGTGTCCGGTGAGCAGTTCGTACAGCACCAGGCCGATGGCGAAGATGTCCGCGCGCGCGTCCAGCGGCCGGCCCGCGGCCTGCTCGGGCGCCATGTACGCGAACTTGCCCTTGATGGCGCCGGACTTGGTGAGCGAGGCCTGGTCCGCCGCCTTCGCGATGCCGAAGTCCACCAGCTTCACCGAGCCGTCGAAGCTGATGAGGATATTCTGCGGCGAGATGTCCCGGTGCACGACCTTGAGGGGACGCCCCGCGTCATCCGTGCGCGTGTGCGCGTAGTACAGACCCTCGCAGGCCGAGGCGACGATGCGGATGGCCAGCGGACGCGCGATCCACTGATTCGCGCTGTACGCCTTGCGCATCACCCGGCCCAGGTCCTCGCCGTGGATGAACTCCATGGCGATGTAGTAGGTGCCGTTGGCTTCGCCGAACTCGTAGACCTGCGCGATGTTCGGATGGTTGAAGCGCGCCGCAATCAACGCTTCGTTGCGGAACATCTCCACGAATTCGCGGTCTTCCGCGAGATGCGGGAGGATGCGCTTGACTACCAGGTTCTTCTGGAAGCCCTCGATGCCCATCTGGCGCGCAAGCCAAACCTCGGCCATGCCACCGGTGGCGAGCTTCTTAAGGAGCTGGTATTTCCCGAAAGATTGAGGGTTCATCCCGGGGTCTCGCCGGGGGGAGCGAACTCGGTGGAAGGCGTCAAAGCAGCGCATCCTAGGCGACACACCGCGATGAGGCAAAGGTGTCTGAGAAGGTTTTCCTGGACACCCCTCTTGTGGGTCTGGCTGTGGGCCATGCAGGCGGCCGCGGAGCCGGCGGCGGATCAGATCAACGTGGAGCGCCGTGGCGGCGTGCTGGAGCTGTCCTGGCAGGACGCCGAGGACCGGCTGCAGGGCTCCTTCACGCCGGTCACTCCTCGGCCTGAGACACCGCTCCAGCTCACCTTGAGGGTGAACAGCTTCGAGGGGCCCGCCTTCGAGGGGCCCATCACCGTCACCTTCCAGCAGGAGGGCGCCCTGTCTCAGCAGACCGTCACCCTGCAACGGGACGGCAAGAGCTGGCGCACGGAGTTCACCCCGCCGAGCACGGGGACCTGGCAGGTCGACGTGCGTTTTCGCACCACGCGGCTCAAGGTGCTGCACACGCACTTCGACGTCACGTCCAGCCCTCCTCCCAAGGAGCTTGCCTGGGCGCTGCTCGGCGCGGGCGTCGTGGCGGCGCTGGTGCTGGGCGCGCGCAGTCTCCTGAAGCGCGAGGGTGAACCGGAGCCCCGGGTGGATGAGACCCAGCGTGCTGTCGCCGTGACCCAGGTGGCGCCCACCGCGGTGCCCGAAGCGGGCAGCGTGGTGCCCACCGAGCCCCGTGACGCAAGTGCCTCCACCTCCTCCGAGGCTCCTCCCACGGGTGCATCGGACGACAAGGGGGCCACGGTCATGGAGGAGCAGGCCGCCTCGGCGCCCACCGAGGCCGCGCCGGTGCCTGAAGGTTCCGTCCCGGCGCCCCACGAGTCCTCGGCGGGAGCGCCGGTGGAGACCTCGCCGGACCGCGGCAGCGGGCAGTAACGCGCCACTTCTTACAGGGGGCCGTTACAGGCTCCCTCGCCCTCCGAGGGAAAAAACCTTCCCAGGCCGGGGCGCGCCCATTCCTCTGGGGACGGCCGAATCACGACGCGGGGCCCGTGCGCGCGTCGGCCACCACACACCGCCTCGAGGCATTCCCCCTAGGCACCCTGGTTGCACCAGGGGCCTGCGACTGCGGCGGGAGGCGAGGGGAATGGTGGGGTGGCGGTTGGCTGAACAGGAGTGGCGGGGACTTCTCGCCGCAGTCCTCCTGGGGATTCCGGCGGGAGCGGGGGCGGAGCGGGACGAGGGCGGGCCTCCGCCGGACCCCAGCGAGTCGGTCACCCAGGCCGAGCCCCCATCGCGTGCGTCGGGTGGCGCGGAGCACGCGGCGGCGCCTCGCAAGGTGAAGCCCGCGGACTCGATGGGCGAGGACCCGGCGGGTGCGGACAAGGTGGATGACGCGGCTCAAGATTCGGACGCTCCCGTCCACTCGCTGCGACTGTTTGGACGGGTCTTCGCGCAGGCGCGAGCGGATGAACGGGCGAACTACGCGCGTTCGCTCAGCATCCCTTCCGCGCGCGTGGGCGTGGAGGCGTCCTTCCCCAACGTGGACGCGGAGCTGAGCGCTGACCTCGCCTCCAAGTCCATCCTGAAGGACGCGTTCGTGCGGCTGTCCAACGACTCGAAGCGGCTGCGCCTGTACGGCGGCCGGTTCAAGGCGCCCTTTCTTGAGCGCGAGCTGGGCTCCTCGTGGACGCTGCCGTTGCAGGGGCGCGGACTGGTGGCCGACTATCTGGTGGACACGAATGACCTGGGGGGACGTCGCCTGGGCGTGATGGGCGAGGCGCGGTGGAAGGAAGCCTGGGGCCTCAAGGTGTCCGCGGGCCTCTTCCAAGGCGCCGAGGGCGAGACGGGCGAGCGACTCAGCGAGGACGGCGCGATGCGCGTCACCCTGCACCCGCTCAAGCGCCTCACGGTGGGCGCCAGCACCTATCTCACGCAGGTCTTCGATGGCACGCGCCAGTACGCGCTCTCCACCGACGCGCAGTTCCAGGCGGGCGCGCTGCTGCTCGCCGCCGAGGGCGTCGCCGGGCAGGTCGCGATGGGGCCCTTCACCGCGCAGCTCGTCCTGGCGTCGTGGCTGGTGGGCCTGGGGCAGCAAGGCTGGGCGCTCCAACCGGTGCTCGGCGCGGAGGCGCTCCAGCTTCGCATCGACGCGGTGACGAAGACGGGCCACGCCTTGGTCGGAGGCCTCAACCTGTTGCTGGCCGACCTGTTCAAGGTCCAGCTCCAAGTGGAGCGCGCCCTGCGGCCTGGAGAACCAGCGGCCGCGCTGGAGCTGTCGCTGCAACTCGCCACCCGCTTCCAGTGAGTCGGAGTCCGCCCATGCGCTCGTTCGCCGAAGGCGATGTCACTCGGCTGCGCCGTGAGTTCAAGCTCGTGCTCGAGGAGCGCCAGGTCGCGGCGCTCCACGACCGGCTGTCCCAGGAGATGGAGGGCGTGTCGAGCCCGCCCACCCGCATCGTGTCGGTCTACTTCGACAAGCCGGGCTGTCCCCTGGCGCTGCGCGCGCTGCGCACGCCCGAGGACTGCGTCAAGGTGCGCACGAAGGAGTACGCGCCGGACCTGGGCGCCGAGGGCCACGAGCGCGTGGTGCTGGAGGTCAAACGGGAGCGCGGAGGCGTAACCCAGAAGCGGCGTCTGTGGGTGCCGCGTGCGCGGCTCGGGCAGGCGGTGCGCGGGGGCGCGCGGCTGCTGCCCCTCATCGCGGGAGGCAGTCTGCGGCCCGTGCTGGCGGTGACGTATCAGCGCCACGTGTATCAGGTGGAGGAGACCTGGCGGGTGACGATGGACCGGGACATCGGCTTCCACGCGATCACCCCGGAGGTGGCCCTGGGCGACACGGCGCTGACCGTCGAACGACTGGGCGTGCCCGTGGCGAGGGACTCGCGCGTGGTGGTCGAGGTGAAGCACCTGGGGCGGGAGCTGCCCGGGTGGCTGGGCGCGCTTCATGTGGAGGGCGCGCCGGCCTACAGCAAGTTCGCGGAAGGCATGGCACGCGTCCACGCCTTCACGGCGGCCGGGGCGACGGGGGGATAGGGCACTGTGTTCATCGACTTCGAAGGCATCGACGGCAGCGGCAAGACAACGCTGTCCAACCTCCTGGCCGCGCGGCTCAAGCGGCTTGGATACAAGGTGGTGCACGCGCGTGAAGGTGGCGAGCTGCAGTCATCCACCGCGCGGCGGATCCGGGAGCTGACGCGCGACTCGCGCCTGTTGGAGATGACCTCGCGCGCCGAGTTCTTCCTCAACCTCGCGCGCGACGCGCAGCAACTGGAGGAAGTGGTGGCGCCCGCGCTGTCTCGCGGTGAGGTGTGCATCACGGACCGCTACCTGCACTCGCAGCTCGCGCTGAGCAGCGGGGGCCGGGGGCTGCCCATGGATGCCTTGCAGGGTGCCTGTGAGCTGGCGGCGCAGGGGCTATGGCCCGACCTGATCATCCTGGTGGACGTGGACCCAGAGATGGCGCGCCTGCGCAAGCGCCTGGGCAAGGTCCAGGGAGGACGCGCGCAGGACGCCGACAGCCGCAAGGGCCTGTCCGGCGCGGGCCTGTCCGTGCGCGTGCGCGAGTCCTTCCTCGCCATGGCGCGGAAGGATCCGCACCACTGGCTCATCTTGGAGAACAACGAGCAGCCCCTGTGGGTGTTGGAGCAGCGGCTGGTGGAGGCGGTGGTGGCGCGGCTGGAGCAGCGCGAGCTGCCCGTGCAGCGGCTGGTGCCCGCGCCTCCGGCCCCGCAGCCGGGTGCGACATCCGTGGCGGATGTGGAGTCGCGATTCTTCCTCGCGCTGGATGCGCTGGAGACTCGCGAGCCCCATCTGGCCGCCTGGATGCTGGGCCGCATCCCGGGCCTGCCCGCGCATCAACGGCGCCTCGCCCTGGCCGAGCGCTACCCCGCCCTCATCGCGGGCGGACTGCTCGGTCTGGATGACGAGGCCGCGTGGGACTTGCGGGAGGCGCTCGCGGCGACGACGCCCACGAGCGTGGCCAGCGGGCTGGAGGCGCTCTCGTCACCGCGCGCGGATGCCCTGCGCTTGAGGCTGTATGCCCAGGCCACGCCGGAGGTTCTCGCCAGCCTGACGCGCCATGACTCCCCCGAGGCCTGGGCGCTGCGCGAGCGCGGCCTGCGCGACGGACGGCTGGCTGATGTGCTCGCGGGCCTGGGAGGCGTGGACGGAGACGATGCCTGGGAGGTGCGCGAGGCGGGCATGCGGCGCGAGCTGTACGGGGCGATCGCGCTCAGCCTCGCGGGGCTGGACTCGGCGCGCGCCGAGGCACTGCGCCAGGAGCTCGTGCCTCACGACCGGTTGGCGGTGCTGCGCAGCACCACGGGATTGGACACGCCGGTGGCGAGGACCCTTCGGGCCCAACTCGAGGGCAAGGCGCTGAAGCTGGTGCTGCGCTCGGTCACGGGGCTCACCACGGACGACGCGTGGGCCTTGCGCGAGCGCGGCGCGACGCGGACGAAGGAGGCCATCGACTCGTTGGATGGCCTGGATGATCCACGCGCCTGGAGACTGCGCGCCCGCCACGCCCGACAGTGGACCTGCACGGTGGTGTCTTCGCTGCGCGGCCTGCCGCTCGGTCCCGAGGCACGCGTGTTGCTGGAGCGCGCGCTGGAGGCGCATCCGGGGCGCCTGCCGGTGCTGCGCAATGCCTATGCCGTCGTGGCCACGGCGCGCGAGGCGGCGCGCTCGGGCCGTGCTCCCCGCTCCGGGACTCAACCGAGCCCCACGGTTCAACTCGAATCCTAGGAGGCCGCCGACATGGACACCGCGTTCGCGCCCCTGATGCAAGAGGTACAGACCGAGCTGCACGCCTTCTCCCTGGCGTCCATGGTTCCGCGCATGCTGGCCGCGGTGCTCATCGGGACACTGCTCTCGCTGAGGCCCTGGCGGCCCCTGCTGGGCCATCCCCTGCCCCGCGCGGAGATGGTGCAGGCCCAGGTGCTGCTGTGCGCCGCGGCGGCGGTCATCACGACCGTCATCGGCAACAGCGTGGCCAAGGCCTTCGGGCTCGTGGGATTGGGCGGCTTCGTGCGCTTCCGCTCGGGGCTGAAGGACCCTCGTGACGCCGCCATCCTCTTCCTGGTGATCGGCTTCGGCATGGCGTGTGGACACGGGAACCTCGTGCTAGCGGCCATGGGCACGGCGTTCACCACCGTGCTGCTGTTCGTCCTCGACCTCTTCAATCGGCCCGCGAAGACGGCGGCCCGGCAGCGGCTGCTGCTCAGCGCCCAATCCGATGACCTCGTCGGAGCGGAGGCCGCGCTGCGCAAGGCCCTCGGAGACCGAAATGTGCTGGTGAAGAGCTGCGCGTTGGACTTCGACGGCCGCCGGCTGGAGCTGGAGGTCGAGGAGTCCGAGCCGGGCATGCTGGCCGCGGCCATGGGCCGCACGGTGGGCCCGCCCCTGCGGGGGCTGCGGTGGACCGCGATGGCGCCCCGGAGCACGAAGGAGGACTCCGCATAAAGCCCGGATGGACTGGACGGCCCGGACCGAGGAACGAAGCGCCTGTGACGTGACGGCGCCCTAGCGACACGCTCGCGCGGGGGGATGGCATGGCGCACATGCGCATCGGGTGGCTCCTCGCGCTGCTGCCCTGGCTCGTGAGGGCCCAGGCCGCACCTGTGCCCTCGCTGATCCGCGAGCCGTACCTCCAGAAAGTGGAGCCGACCCAGGCCCTCGTGGCCTTCCGCCTGTCCACCGACTGCGTGGCCCAGGTGGACTATGGCGTGGGTGATGAGCACCGGCTCGCCACGTCGCGAGACTCGGGGCGCATCCACGCGGTCTCGCTCACGGGCTTGGCTCCAGGGACTTCGTACCGCTACGCCATCCGCGCCTGCGGGCTCCAGTCCGCCGACCATGCGCTGCGCACCGCCCCGGCCCCCGGCTCGCGCTCCGCGCATTTCGTGGCAGTGGGAGACCTCGGCACGGGCGGCGGAGACCAACGGGCCATCGCCGAGCGCATGCGCACGCGCCAGCCGGAGCTGTTCCTCGCGCTGGGAGACCTCGCCTACGCCTCCGGCACCGAGGCGGAGTTCCAGGCGCACTTCTTCCAGCCGCTGGCCCCCCTGCTCTCCGAGGTCCCCCTCTTCACCGCGCCCGGCAACCACGAGTACGTGACGAACGAGGCACAGCCGTACCTCGACAACCTGTACCTGCCCAGTGGCAACCCGCAGGGCACCGAGCGCTACTACGCGTTCGACTGGGGACCCGTGCACTTCGTCGCGCTCGATTCCAACTGCGCGCTGGGGATGGCCTCACCCGCGCACTGCACCGCCGCCGCGCAGCGGGCCTGGGCCGAGACGGACCTGACCGCGTCGCGGCTCCCCTGGAAGGTGGTCTTCTTCCACCACCCACCGTGGTCCAGCGGGACGCACGGCTCGCAGGTCACCGTGCGTCGCCAGTTCGGGCCCATCTTCGAGCGCGCGGGCGTGGACCTCGTGCTCTCCGGGCATGACCACGACTACGAACGCACCCGCCCCATGCGCGGCGACGTCGAGGCCCGCCCGGGCGAGCGCGGCATCCCCTACCTCGTGGTGGGGGGAGGCGGCGCAGACCTGCGTCGCTTCCCCGGTGCCACCCCCACCTGGAGCGCCCGACGGGACGACACGCGCCATGCCTTCCTGGAGGTCGTGGTCCAAGAGGGTACCCTCACCGCCTGGGCGATGACGCCCACGGGCGAGATGTTGGACGGCTTCGTCCTGAACAAGCCCCTGCCCCCTGGCCCGGCCCCTTCGGGCCCGACGCGCGGTGTCCTCCCGAGCCACCCCATCCCCCGTCGGGGTTTCCAGGAAACCCAGGGTCCCGAGGGGCTTCCCGCACATCAGCGCTTGTCAACCCGGCCCGGGGAGTGCGATGGCCCCAGTCCTCCATGGCCATGAAACGAAAGTCCGGGCCGTCCCGCCGGCATGCCTCCACCTCCTCGCCCTCCTCGTCGCGCGCGCCCGGCGAGCGCCCGGGCAAGCGGCCCAAGCCGACCGCCGCCGAGAGCGCCACCCGGCCCATGCGCGAGGACCTGGTGCTCCAGGCGAGCCTGGAGGCCTACGGACTCGTGCGCCACGAGGGCCGCCTGTCCGACCGGGCCCTGGACTTCGTGCTGCGCCGCAAGACGAACCTCTACTCGTCCGAGCGCCGCGCCGTGGCCGAGCGGGTCTACGCGCTCCTGCGCCGCCAGCGCACGGTGGACTTCCTCCTCGGCCGCGCCCACAAGCGCTTCGACTCGCTGGACACCACGCGCCAGGACGTGATGCGGCTGGCGGCCTCGCGCGTGCTGTACGGGGAGTCCCCGTCGATGGTGGCGCGCACCAGCGCGCTGAGCAGCTCGGAGGCCGCCGTGCTGGACGCGCTGCCGAGCGCCGCCGCCGCGCTGGAGGCCCTGCCCGAGAACGAGCGCTTCGCCATCGCCGCGTCGCTGCCGGACTTCCTCGCCGAGCGCTTCCGCGACGTCTTCGGCGCCGAGGCCGCCCGCGCCGCCGAGGCGATGAACGAGCGCGCCCCGCTGACCGCGCGGGCCAATCCCATCCAGGGTGACCGCACCGCGCTCCAGGCCCGACTCCAGGCCGAGGAGGTGCAGTCCAAGCCCACGCCGCTGTCCCCGTTCGGGCTCGTGTTGGAGACGCGGCTCAACATCTTCTCCCTGGAGGCCTTCCGCGAGGGCGGGCTGGAGATCCAGGACGAGGGCAGCCAGCTGTTGGGCATGCTCGTCGACGCGCCGCCCACCCGCGTGGTGGACGCGTGCGCGGGCGCGGGCGGCAAGACCCTCCAGCTCGCGGCGCAGATGAAGAACCGCGGCGACCTGCACGCGTTGGACATCGACGAGCGCCGGATGGACGAGCTCAGGAAGCGCGCGCGGCGCGCCGGTGTGCACAACGTGCGCACGCTGCTCATCCCGCCAGAGGGTCCCGAGGTGGACACGGCCCTCGAGCCCCTGAAGGAGAAGGCGGACCGCGTGCTGGTGGACGCGCCGTGCAGCGGCACGGGCACCTTCCGCCGCAAGCCAGACGCGCGCTATCGCCTGACGCCGGATGATCTGGCCATGCACGTGACGCGGCAGAAGACGCTGCTCGCGCGCTTCGCCCAGCTCGTGAAGCCCGGCGGCCGGCTCATCTACGGCACGTGCAGCGTGCTGCGCGAGGAGAACGAGCAGGTCATCGAGCACTTCCTCGCCCACCATCCAGAGTTCACGGTGCGCCCGGTGTCCGAGGTGCTCGGCGCCGAGCTGGGCGCGAAGCTCGGCCCCGGGCCGTATCTGCGACTCGCACCGCACACCCATGGCACGGACGGCTTCTTCGGCGCCGTGCTCGTCCGGGCCAAGCGCCCGTAGGACCTCCGCACGAGGGACACGTCCATGTTGGAAGCGGTCCACTATCGCGTCGCCATGCCTCGGCCGCACACGCACCTCTTCGAGGTCGAGGCCCGCTTCCCCTCGGGCCCGGATGTGCTCGAGGCCCTGATGCCGGTGTGGACGCCGGGCAGCTACCTGGTGCGCGAGTTCGCCCGGCACGTGCAGGACGTGTCCGCGCAGGACGCTCAGGGGCGCCCGCTGCCAGTGTCGCGCGTGGACAAGCGAACGTGGCGCGTGCAAGCCGGCGGGCAGGCCGTCACGCTGCGCTACCGCGTCTACGCCAACGAGCTGACGGTGCGCACCAGCCACCTGGATGGCAGCCACGGCTACTTCAACGGCGCCACCGTCTTCCTCTACACGGAGGCCACCCGGCGCCTCGCGCATCACGTCACCGTGGTGGCCCCCGAGGGCTGGCGAGCCTTCTGCGCGCTGGAGCAGCAGGACAGCGCGTTCGTGGCCGACGACTTCGACGCGCTCATCGACAGCCCCTTCGAGGTCGGGCCGCACACGCCCCTGAGCTTCACCGCCGCGGGCGTGCCCCATGAAGTCGTGGTGTGGGGCGACAGCGTGCCGGACGCGGAGAGGCTCTGCGCGGACCTCCAGCGGGTGTGCGAGACGCAGGCGCGGATGTACGGCGGCGCGCTGCCCATGAAGCGCTACCTGTTCCTCGTGTACCTCACCGACAAGGGCCGGGGTGGGCTGGAGCACCAGGCGTCCACCGTGCTCGTCTTTCCTCGGCTCGGGCTGGGCTCGCACCGCGGATGGGAAGACTTCCTCACCCTGGCGGCGCACGAGTACTTCCACCTGTGGAACATCAAGCGGGTGAAGCCGCGCGCGCTCGTGCCGTTCGACTACGCGCAGGAGAACTACACCACGCTGCTGTGGGCCTTCGAGGGCGCCACGGCGTACTACGACAACCTGCTCGTGCGCCGCGCGGGGCTCATGTCCGCCGCGCGCTACCTGCAACGGCTGGGCGAGACCCTGACCGCGCTCCAGTCCACGCCGGGCCGCAAGACCCAGACGCTGGCCGAGTCGTCGCTGGTGAGCTGGGTGAAGCACTACCGGCCGGACGAGAACTCCCTCAACAGCGCCATCTCCTACTACCTCAAGGGCGAGGTCGTCTCCGCGCTGTTGGACCTGGAGCTGCGCCGCGCGACCCAGGACGCGCGCGGCCTGGACGACGTGATGCGCGGGCTGTGGCAGCGCTACGGAGATGGCTCCGGGGTTCCCGAAGCTGGCGTGGAGGCGCTGGCCAGCGAGCTTGCGGGCACGGACCTCACGCCCTTCTTCGACCGCGCGGTGCGCTCCACTGAGGAGCTGGACTACTCGCTGTTCTCGCACGTGGGCCTGGAGCTGCGCCTGCGCCCGCGCGAGTCCGCGGGCGACAAGGGCGGCAGCGCGCCCCGCGTGAAGGCCCATGAGCAGAAGCCCAAGGGATGGCTGGGTGTCACGACGAAGGGGCAGGCCACGCTCGCCTCCGTGTTGGAGGGCTCGCCCGCGATGGAGGCGGGCCTCTATCCCGAGGACGAAGTCGTCGCGCTGGACGGATGGCGCGCGGACGGCGCGGCGCTGGTGGCGCGCTGCGAGGACAAGCGCCCCGGCGAGACGGTGCGCGTGACGCTCTATCGCCGTGACCGCCTGCTGACCGTGCCGGTGGTGCTGGGGCAGAAGCCCGCCGAGGCCGCGTACCTGGTGCGGGTGGACAAGCCCACCGACACACAGAAGGCCGCGTTCCAGGCCTGGCTCGGCGCGCCGTGGGACGAGGCCCCCGGCCCCAGCTAGCACCGGACTCCCGGCGCGACCGGAGCGACTTCCGGGCGACAGTCGCGTTGCCAGCGACACCGCTCCGCCCCACCTTCTCCTCCATGGCGCGGGTGGGCGGGACGGGAGCGAAGCGGAGGCGCGGGTCGTGGCGCTCGGGAATCCTCGGGCTGCTGCTGCTGGCGGGGTGCGACGACGCACCTCGCGGCTCGCGGACAGAGTCCGCCTGTCAACCGGATCCGCTGGCACTGCACGTGGAGGTCGTCGCGGCCGACGGCGCGTTGGTGCGCGGCGCGACGGTGGTCGCCACCAACCTGGACTCGAATGTCAGCATCACCGCCCTCACCAATGACCACGGTGTCACCACCGCCATCGACGAGGTGCTGGCCCCGGGCCCCTTGCACGTGGTGGCGACCGCGGGCTCCAAGACGTCCTCCGCGGTGCGGGTGGAGTGGACGTGCGACCCGTGCCACTGCGCGCCGGTCCCCCCGGACCTCCGCCTCCAGCTGAGCGAATGACAGCCCGGGCGCTGTGGGCGTCCCGGTGAAATCCGCCCGAGGCCCTCCTCTGGCGGTTGTGCCGACCCCACCGCCTGGGATACGGCTTACGCCATGCGTCACGTCCTCGCGGCTGTCCGATGCCCGGCCTCCCTCCCCTTCTTGGCGGCGGGACAGCGGTGCGCTCGGACGGACGAGGACCGGGCATGTTGTGGGAGCGCGCGTGTTGGCAGTGTCCAGCAGGTCGTTCCCCCGGATACCTCTAGGGCATAGCCCTTCGCAGGCCCCGTCATGTCCGTCGACAGCGTGGAATTGCTTCTCCAGTGCTCGCTCTCCGAGCTGACCGAGCGCTACGTCAATCTGGCGCAAGCGGTGCCCCAGGGGCTGCTCCAGGCCCTGGAGGCAGATACCCGTCAGGGCGCGCGCACCCTCGCTCGCCGCATCCGCGCCCGGCAGGAGAAGAACCGCGCCGAGGGACAGCGGCTGCGGCACCTGCTGCGCTTCGAGACCGAGCTGTGGGAGCAGGGGCTGCTGAAGGTCGCGGGGGTGGATGAGGCGGGCATGGCGCCGCTGGCCGGCCCCGTGGTCGCCGCCGCCGCCATCCTCCCCAAGGGCTTCAAGCTGAAGGGGCTGGATGACTCGAAGAAGATTCTCGACGCGGAGAAGCGCGAGGCGCTCGCCGTGGCGATCAAACGCGACGCAGTGGCGTGGGCGATAGGCCAGGCGGAGGTCGAGGAGATCGACCGCCTCAACATCTACCACGCGGGCCTCCTCGCGATGCGCCGGGCCGTCGAGGGGCTCTCACACCGGCCCGACTATGTGCTGGTGGACGCCCGCACCATCCCGGAGTGCCCGGCCCCCCAGCGCGGCATCATCCACGGCGACGCCCTGTCGCTGAGCATCGCCGCCGCCTCCATCCTCGCGAAGACGACGCGCGACCGGCTCATGGGCGAGTTGGACGCGCGCTATCCCGGCTACGGACTGGCAGCGCACAAGGGCTACCCCACCGCGCAGCACTTCCAGGCGCTGCGCGAGCGCGGCGTGCTGCCCATCCACCGTCGCTCGTTCGCGCCGGTGCGCGAGGCGCTCGGGCTGGATGCGCCCGGCCCCGTGCAGACGGACCTGTTCGCGCCTCGCGCCAAGCCGGCGGGCTCGCCATGAGCGCGGACCGGGACATCGACGGATGGCTGGCGGAGCGCGGCCTCACCCTGACCGAGACGCGCGCGCGGGCGCGTGAGGTGCTGGAGGGCGCGGGCCTCACCCGCCAGGGCAAGGCGCGCATGAGCGAGCCCAAGCTCTTGCGCGCCGCCGAGCTGCTCACCGAGCGCTTCTTCCCCGTCTGCGCGGATCCCGCCTGCCTCCAAGTGGCGCGAGCGAGCGGGCGAGAGCCCCTGCGCGTGGAGCCTCGCAGCCACTGCGCCCGGTGCGGAGGCTCGGCCAATCACCGCGCCGAGGTGGCCTTCCTGGAGGCGTGCCGACGCCATGGTGTCCACCGGGTGGTGGTGGTGGGCGGCTCTCCCGCGGTTCGAGAGGAACTGGAAGCCAAGCTGGGCGAGCACATCGCGCTGCGGATGGTGGATGGGACGGAGCGGCGCACCGCGGACCGGGCGAAGAGCGACTTGGAGTGGGGAGACCTGGTGCTTGTCTGGGGTGCAACCGAGCTGCACCACAAGGTCAGCGGCCACTACACGCACGGGCCGTCGATCCACCACCACAAGGTCGTTCACGTGGTACGTCGAGGCGTGGCCGCCCTGTTGGACGAGGCCATCATCCACCTCCAACGAGGCCCGTAGTCCGCCATGAAACCCGCGGGTGTTGACGTGCACCACAAGACGCGGCGTCCGCTCATTTTTCGCTCTGTTTCATCCATCATCCGGTGTTGGTTCCCAAGAGGGCGGATGGCATTCTCTCCGTCCTCCAGATCCCAGGCCCCCGCCTGGGTCGGGCCGGGATGGGGAGTTCCATGAATCGCAAGCCAGTCGTCCTCCTCGTTTTCGGCGAGTACCCTCCCTACACCGCCTGGGGCGGCGCCGCGTACCTCGCCCAGCACCTCGCCGTGCAGCTCCAGCGTGAGGGCTTCGAGGTCGAAGTCATCGCCGAGTCCGATACGGATGAGGAGTTCATGCACCTCGACGCGGCGGGCAACCTCGTCCACCGCGTCACCGGGTCGCGCTCCTATCTGTCCAAGGCCCTGCAGAAGGCCGTGCCGGTGCTGGGTCGCAAGCTTCACTTCGGCAACGTCGCGTTCGCGGCCCGCGTCCTGGAGAAGACGTTCGAGCTCACGCAGCTCTGGGGTCGCGAGATCCTCTGGGTGGAGACGACCAACTGGCGCGCGGAGACGCTCTTCTTCCACTTCGTACCGTGGCTCAACGAGCGCACCGTGGTGCGCATCGTCACGCCGTATGAGGAAGTCGTTCAGCAGAACGGGCTCGACCGCGGCGACCTGGGCGTGCAGGTGCATCTGCACACGGAGACCCTCCAGCAGCTCCTGCTCAAGCACCGGCTGTACTCGAACCCGGACTATGCCGGGTACTTCAAGGAGCGCGTGCGCACCTCGCTGCTGGGGGTGAGCCGCGCGCGGGAGCACGACTTCCTCCTGCCGTTCAACTTCGCGCGGATCGCCCCGCGCACCAAGCGCGCCCGCGCGCCCTCGGACAACGTGTTCCGGCTGGTCATGGTGGGGCGCATCGAGCACCGCAAGGGCTTTGACCTGGTGTGCTCGGCGCTCGCGGGACTGACGCCCGAGCAGCGCCGCCGCGTGCGCATCCAAGCCGTGGGCCGCGACGTCCCCATGGGCCCGTTCGGCAGCTACCAGAAGATGCTCGAGGAGCGCTTCCCGGGCATCGCGGACACGGCCTTCGAGTGGATGGGGAGCGTGTCCGACGCGGAGCTGGCCCGCATCATGGCGAACGCGGACGGCGGCCTCATGGCGTCCACGTCCGAGTCGTTCGGCTTCAACCTGGTGGAGCTGCTCGCGGCGGACCTGCCGGTCATCGCGGCCGAGGTCGGCGCGGCCCGCGAGTTGGAGCGGCGGGGCATCCGCTATCTGGGCCTGTTCAAGAAGGCGCAGGAGCTGACGCAGGTCCTCGCGGAGCTGCCCGAGCGCATCGCGACCTACGAGTCCAGCGCGCCCCGCAACCGCGCGGTCCTCCAGCAGCTCTACACGGAGAACGACCGCGCCTACCTGGAGTTCGTGCGCACGCAGGTGGCGCCCACCATGCCGGACGCCACGCTGGAGCGCACGCGCAACGCGCGCCTGCGGGAGCTGCCCGTGCGCAGCGTGGACATCGTCTGCTGCTCGTACAACCGCTTCGAGGAGCTGACCATCTCGCTGCCCTCGCTGCTGCGCGAGGCGACCGCGGCGCGCGAGGCCGGCATCCAGGCGCAGGTCATCGTCGTGTACCAGAACGAGGGCATGCCCGAGCGCGTCTACGAGATGCGGCCGGACTGGCGCGACGAGCCCGCGCTGCGCTTCGTGCCGTCGCAGCCCGCGGGACTGACGCGCGCGCGCAACGTGGGCGTGGCCTCGTCGCATGGTGACCTGGTCATCTTCGTGGATGACGACGTGGTGCTCGCGCCGGGCTTCATCATGGCGCACGTGCGCGCGGCGCAGGACAACCCGGGCGCCATTGGCGTGGCGGGGAGGATCCGCTCGCGGCTGGACGCCGACCGCACCACGAAGGAGCGCGCCGTCGGACAGGTGCGCATGTCGGGCTTCGTCGAGGCGAACTTCGACTCGGTGGAGCGCTCGGCGGTGCTGGTGCCGCACACGCCCATGGGCGCGAACATGAGCTTCAAGCGCGCGCCCACCACCGCCCTCTTCGGCCACGCGTGGTTCGACGAGCGCATGGCGCCCTCTGCCTTCCGCGACGAGACGCTCTTCTGCTCGGAGCTGTTCCGCCACGGCGAGCACCTGGTGTACGCGCCGGACGCGGTGCTCTACCACTTCGAGTCGGCCCAGGGCGGCTGTGAGAACCGCGCCAGCATGTCGATGCGCAAGCGGGTCAACCACCTGTCCACCGAGTACCTGTTCCTGGGCGTGCTGTACTCGCCCGTGACGGTGCTGCGGAACACGGCGCCGTGGCTGCTGCTGCGGCGGGACGTGGAGGCCTCCGCCACGCTGCGCGGCAAGGCCAAGCGCATGGTGCTCAACGCGGCGGCCTTCATGCGGGGCAAGAAGCTGCTCGCCTCCGAGCGCCCCGCGCGTCCCGCCTCCCCCGAGCCCGCGCCCGCCCCCGACGTGCGCAACGTCCGCGCGGTCTGATGGCGGACACCCCCACGCGACAGGCCGAGCGCCCTGGCGTCCGGAGAGCACGGCCCCTCGCGTGGGCGCTGCTGGCAGGCGGAGTCCTGGTGGTCGGCGCGGCCCTCGGGGTGACGTACCAGGAGGGCACCGTCATCTCCGTCCAGGTGAGCCCCGATGGGAACTTCCAGTTGGAGCGCGCCGTGCTCTGGAGCTTCCCGCCCAGGTTCCTGCACATGACGCTGCCCGGTGACGGCGGCGACACGTACAGCCCGGGTTACGTGCGGCTGCGCGATGCGCATGGGCGCAAGCTCGACGAAGTCTTCACGGACGCGATTGGACTGGTGGACCGCGTGGAGTGGACTCCCACCAGCGTGTCCTTCGTGTACACGCGCGAGGACCTGCACTTCATCGAGTGGGTGCTCGCTCCGAACTAGGCGCGCGCTCACTCGCGCACGGACAGCCGGCCCATCGCCGCGTCGACGGTGGCCGCGTCGCAGTTCTCGAAGACGATGCGCACCAACCAGTCCGCGCCTTGAATGAAGGCGACGTCCACGCGCGTCTCCTGGCCCTCGAACACGCGGGTGGTGGACAGCTCCAGCGTGCCCGCGCCCGTGCGCACCACGCGCCGCGAGGCCACCACCATGGGATGGCCCGGCGACAGCGGTTGATCCCAATGGCGCGTCATGCGCACGCACGCGTTCCCGCGCTCGAAGGACCAACAGCGCAGGTTGGGCGGCCCCCCCGCCTCGGTGCCTTGGACCGTCATCGTCCAGCCCGGCAGATCCAACGTCACGGGCTCCTGGCCCTCGTCGTCACGCCTCGCCCAGGTCGCGGCTTGCCCAGGTAGATACGGAAGGAGCGCTGACATGCACCGAGCATAACGCGCGCATCCGCCACGCATGCCCGCACGCAATCTCGCGGAGCGAATTCCTCACGGGCCTCACCGCGCCAGCGGAGATTTCCTCGCAGCTTGCACATGCGGCCGCGCGCGATGCCGGAGGGTGAACAGCGACTCGGGCCGCGAACCCGCGACGCAGACGTTGACGTCCGACGCGTGCACGACGCCGCGGCGTTCGCGACGGATCCGCATGCGCCCCGCGCGAACTGCGAGCCGTGCTGCGCGGCGACGGCGCGCTTCAGGGGGCGGGTGGACACGTGGGACCTCGCCCCGACCTGCGCAAGCAGAGCGCCCCATGCAGAACCGCTCCCTCAACCCGCACTCCACCAGCGTCGATGGCGATGGCCGGAGCGACCTCGCCGTGTGGAGGCCCGGCTCGGGTGCGCGGCGCATCCGCTCATCCTCGCTCGCGGTTCACGGGGGCGCGCGCGGCGACGGGTACCGGGTACGACAGCTCCTTCGCCCGCGGACTTCCGGGCGACCTCGCGATGGTTCGCTGCGAACCAACTCGGGCCCCGCGCGCGTTCGACGCGGGGCCCGGGGCGCGGCTACTCGTCGTTCTGACTGAGGGCCGCGAGCACGTTGAGGTCCTCCAACGTGGTGGTGTCACCCGTGGCCTGCTTGCCCGCGGCCACGTCGCGCAGCAGCCGGCGCATGATCTTCCCCGAGCGCGTCTTCGGCAGGCCCTCGGCGAAGCGAATCTCATCCGGCCGCGCGATGGCGCCAATCTCCTTGGACACGTGCGCCGCCAGCTCCTTCTTCAACTCCGGCGACGGGCGGATCCCCGCCTTCAGCGTGACGAAGGCGACGAGCGCGGTGCCCTTGAGGTCATCCGGGCGGCCCACCACCGCGGACTCGGAGACCTTCGCGTGCGCCACGAGCGCGCTCTCCACCTCGGCGGTGCCCAGGCGGTGGCCGGCCACGTTCACCACATCATCCACGCGCCCCATCAACCAGAAGTAACCATCCTGATCCGTGCGCGCGCCATCGCCCGTGAAGTAGCGACCGGGCAGCTCGCTGAAGTACGTGCGCACGTAGCGCTCGGGATCGCCGTACACGCTGCGCAGCATGGACGGCCACGGCTTCGTGATGAAGAGCAGGCCGCCCTGCCCGCGCGGCACCGGCTTGCCCGCGCGGTCGAGGATCTCCGCGTGGATGCCGGGCAGCGGGAAGGTGGCCGAGCCCGGCTTGGTGGGCGTGGCACCGGGCAGCGGGGAGATCATGATGCTGCCCGTCTCCGTCTGCCACCACGTGTCCACCACCGGGCAGCGTCCGCCGCCGATGACGTCGCGGTACCACATCCAGGCTTCGGGGTTGATGGGCTCGCCCACGCTGCCCAGCAGGCGCAGCGAAGACAGGTCGTGCTTGCGCGGGTGCTCCTCGCCCAGGCGCATGAAGGCGCGGATGGCGGTGGGCGCCGTGTAGAGGATGGTGGCCTTGTAACGCGCGATGAGCTCCCAGAAACGGTCCGGCCCCGGGTGCGTCGGCGCGCCCTCGTACATGACGGTGGACACGCCGTTCATCAGCGGGCCGTAGACGACGTAGCTGTGTCCCGTCACCCATCCCACGTCTGCGGTGCACCAGTAGACGTCGTCCTCGCGCAGGTCGAACACCCAGCGCGTGGTGAGCGAGGCGCCCAACGCGTAGCCCGCCGTGGTGTGCAGCACGCCCTTGGGCTTCCCCGTCGAGCCGGAGGTGTAGAGGATGAACAGCGGGTGCTCGCTCTCCACCCACTCGGGCTCGCACACGTCGGACTGGCCCTGCACCAGCGCGTCCCACGCCACCCACTTCGAGCCCGAGGGAATCGCCACGTCCGCCGTGCGCTTCAGCACGACGACCTTCTCCAGGCTCGGCGTGTTCGCGAGCGCCGCCGTCACGTTCTTGAGCAGCGGCACCACCGCGCCCTTGCGCCAACCGCCATCCGCGGTGAGGAGCACGCGCGCGCCCGCGTCGTTCATGCGCTCCTGGAGCGCCTCGGCGGAGAAGCCACCGAACACCACGGAGTGCACCGCGCCGATGCGCGCGCACGCCAGCATGGCCACTGCTGCCTCGGGCACCATGGGCAGGTAGATGCCCACGCGGTCACCCTTGCGGACGCCCAGCGACTTGAGGCCGTTGGCCATCCGGTTCACCTCGGCGGAGAGCTCTCCGTAGGTGATGCGGCGGCGGTCCCCGGGCTCACCCTCGAAGAGGATGGCGGGCTTGTCCTTGAGCGCGGGAAGGTGCCGGTCCAGGCAGTTGTACGCGAGGTTGGTGCGGCCCTCGACGAACCAGCGCGCGTGCGGCGGCTTCCAGTCGAGCACGGTCTGGAAGGGCTCCTTCCAGTACAGCTCCTCGCGGGCCCGGTCGCCCCAGTACTTCTCCGGCGCCTTCGCGGCCTCGTCCCAGAGCCGCTGATAGTCCTGCATGCCTCGGATGTGGGCTCGCCGAGCGAACGCCTCGGGCGGCGGGAAGACGCGAGCCTCGGTCAGGACCGAGTGGATCTCCTGCGGTGTGTCAGCCATGGGGCTCCCCTCCAGACAGGTGGCAACGCCCCCTGTTCTAGGAACCCCGGGCACTCAACTCAAGACTCCGGCACGCACCGTTTGTCATCCTGAACGGCCTGGTAGCGGATCCACAGCTCGCACGAGCAGCGCTCCAGGCGGTTGGACTGGTAGATGACCCGCAGGACGCCATCGAACTGCGTCGCGCACTGCGTCGTGCCCTCCATGTGGACGCTCACATCATCCAGGAGGCACTCCAGCCCGTTGGTGTTGGTGCTGACGTTGGCCACGCTTCCATCGGCGGTGAAGGACTCTCCCTCCTCGAGGAAGAAGCCGATGAGCTGCATGTTCTGCACGCCGAAGTCGATGCGGACCACGCGGCCGGTAATCTGGAGCGCGAGGTGGAGATCCGCCTGCGTCTCCTTGAGGAGCTCGCAGTCGTCACGCAGCACCTCGGTGGGCGTGATGTTGTACTCGCCTTCGCGCTGGGCGAACGGCAGACAGCCCGTCTGCGTGAGAGCAGAACACACGAGGAGCGCAAGCACGAAGCGTCGGAGGGTGGACACGGCTCTCACCATACCCCACGGGATGCACGCGGCGCGGTGCGTCCGCGGCGGCAGGGGGTAGACTGCGTCCCCATGCCCGAATACCGCAACCCCAAACCCACCGTGGACTGCATCATCGAGCTGCCGGGGGACCGCATCGTGCTCATCCGGCGCGCCAATCCGCCGGTGGGCTGGGCCTTGCCTGGCGGCTTCGTGGACGAGGGCGAGCCCCTGGACAAGGCGGCGGTCCGCGAGGCCCGTGAGGAGACGGAGCTGGAGGTCACGCTGGAGGAGCAGTTCTTCACGTACTCGGACCCGAAGCGTGACCCGCGGCTGCACACCATCTCCACGGTGTTCATCGGCAAAGCCCAGGGCGAGCCCCACGGCGCGGATGACGCCGCCGAGGCGCGGGCCTTCCCGGTGAGCGCGCTGCCCCAGGACCTGTGCTTCGACCACGGCACCATCCTCGCCGACTACCTGACCTACAAGCGGACGGGGAAGCGCCGGAAGCTGTAGCCCGCGCCACGGATGCACTACCTCTTCGTCCTCCTCGCCCTCGAGGCGCTGCTCGTTGTTCACGAGCTGGGGCACCTCATCGCCGCGCGCCTGCTCGGCGTGCCGGTGCCCAGGTTCACGTTGGGCTTCGGGCCGCCCGTGCTGTCGTTCGGCGTGGGGGGCACGCGGTTCATCGTGGGGGCGGTGCCGTTGGGCGCGGCGGCCCATCTCCAGGGGATGAATCCGCATCGCGCGGACGCGGCCGAGGAGACGGCCTTCGATCGGCGCCGCCCTTGGAGGCGGCTGCTCATCATCCTGGCGGGGCCGCTGGCCAACTACGTGGTGGCGGTGGGAATCCTGTTGGGCTTGTACCTGTCCGGCACGCACGTGGTGGTGCCGTTGACGGTGGGCACGGTGTTGCCGGGCTCCGAGGCGGCGCGCGCGCAGCTGCTGCCGGGAGATCGCATCGTCCACGTGGACGGCAAGGCGCTGTCGAGCTGGTCTGAGTTCGTGGAGCGCATGGCGCAGGGAACCGGCCGCGCGTTGACGCTCGGGGTGGACCGGCACGGCGAGGCGCGCGAGGTGACGGTGCGCCCCCGCTCCGACGAGCGAGGCCAGGGCCGCATCGGCGTGAGTCAGCAGTACGTCTACCGCACGCACGCCCCCGGCGAGGCGCTGAGGCAGGCGTTCGTGCACACGGGGAACGTGGCGGCCGAGGGACTCGCGACGATGACGGAGCTGCTCCAGGGCCACGACGCGGGGCCGGGCGGCCCCGGGGCGCTGATGCGGCAGGAGTCCACGGACGTGGCGACGTCCGACGTGGATGCGCTCTTGCGCGCCTTGGTGGCGGCATCGGTGGCGCTGGCCTTGTTGACGCTGATTCCCGTGCCGGGCTTGGACGGGGGACGGGTCCTGCTGCTGCTCATCGAGGCGGTGAGCGGCCGACGGCTGCCCACGCGCGTGGAGACGCTGGCGCAGACGCTCGGGTTCCTGGCGCTCGCGTCCGCCATCGTGCTCATGGCGGGCGCGGAGATCCGCCGGGCGCTCCCGAGCGTGCGCCTGTCGATGTTCGCGACCGCAACGAATGACGGAGGAGCCACCGCATCCGTGGACGCGGGGATGGGTGCGACAGGCGTTGCCGCGCTTCGTGGGGACGGCGACGGTGGGGTGACGAGCGCGGATGGAGGGACACTCGCCGCGTCGACAGCGCGTGCTGATGCCGGCAGCACGGACGCAGGCGCGCTGGCCGCATCGACGCTCCGCTCGGATGGCGGGTTCTCCTCCGATGCGGGGAGCCTCGCGATGACGGCAGCGCAGCGGGATGCGGGAAGCTCGGAGCCGCCAACGCTCGCGACCTCAGCGCCGCTCATGGATGCAGGCAACGCGAGCCCCTCCACGCTCATCGCGGCCACGCATTCCGCGGATGCAGGCGGCGCGGGCACACCATCGCTCGCGGCGATCGCCGCTCATGTGGATGCCGGCAGCAGCTCGACGACGCTCATGCACACGGACAGCGCTGCGACAGCAGCGCGCGCGGATGCAGGGAGCGCGAATGCTGTCGCGCGAATCGCTTCGGAATCGCGTCCCGACGCTGGCAGCCCGAGCACCCAACACCTGGCGCAGCCGGCACCTCCGTGAGGCGTCGGACGTGGGGCAAGCGGGCAGGCCGTCGCGTTGGCGGCGCAACGGGCCTGCGCGGGTGAGTGGGCCCACCGAGTCAGAACGCCTATGCTGCCGCGACCGATGGACACCCGCACTCCGAGCACCCGCGCCCCCGCGAAGGGCGGCCTCTTCTGCGAGCTGTACTGGGGCACGACCCTGTCAGAAGCGTGGAGCTACGGCCCCGAGCAGGTGAACGTCCACGCGGCACCGGACGAGAAGGCCCCCCTTCCCCTCTACGGCTTCACCCTGCCCCACGAGCCCTTCCTGCTCGCGGAGAAGACCGACCAGGGGTGGCGCATCCATGTACCGCCCGCCGCGCGCGTCGAGTACAGCCAGTCGGGCACCCCCTTCGCCCCCCTCACTCAAGGCTCCAAACCGGACGCCTTCGAGCTGCGCGAGGGCATGAGCCTGCGGCTCAGCGAGGGCGAGCTGCGGCTGATCGTCGCGCCCTCCGTCGTGAAGGACGCGCCTCGCCGCGTTGAGACCCAGGACGTCGTCCGGCTCATCCTCGCCGTCCTGTTCTTCCTCAGCGCGCCCCTCGCCTTCCTCACCATGGCGCCCGATCCCGCGCGCCTCGCCGCGTCCAACGCGCGCGTGCTGCAGCAGGCCCGCGCCCAGGAAGCCGAGCGCCTCAAGGCCCAGGGACTGGACAAGCCCGCGCGCCCCATGACGGAGCAGGAGCGGGCCGATGCCCAGGACGCGGGCACACGCATCCGAGTGCCCGCCAGCTTCGGCGTCCGCTGACTCGGCCTACGGCCCCAGCCCCACCCAGACCTCCCCATCCTCGAAGAACTCCTTCTTCCAGATGGGAACGTCCTGCTTGAGCCGCTCGATGGCGTGCTCACAGCCGCGGAACGCCTCCGCGCGATGCGCCGCCGCCGCCGCGATGACGACCGCCAGCTCGCCCGGCGCCAACGTGCCCACGCGATGGACGATGGCCAGCCGGGTCCCAGGCCACCGCGCGGCCACCTCGTCCCCAATCTCCGCCAGCTTCTGCTCGGCCATTGGCGCGTAGGCTTCGTATTCCAGCCGCAACACGCGCCGGCCGCGCGTCTGGTTCCGCACCGCGCCCGAGAACGTCACGAGCCCACCCGCGGACTCACCCGCCACCGCGTCCACCACTTCCTCCAGCCGCAGCGGCCGAGCCACCACGGAGAAGAGTCGCGGCGCGCCCCCCGCGACCGGCGGAATCAACGCCAGCTCCGCGTCCGGAGGGACTGGCGCATCCAACCCCACGAACTGCTGGTTCACCGCCACACGCAGATGCGGCAGCAACGGCGCGAGCGACGGGTGCCGCTCCGTCAACAGTCGCAGCACCTCCGCCACCCGCGACGACTCCGGAACCTCCAGCGACTCGCGGGACGCCCCAGCGCGCTCCCGTGCGGCGGCGAAGTACAGGACAGTCAGGGGCATGGGCATCGCGCTCAGTGCTCGCGCAGGACGACCCGGCCCTTGAGCCGTCCTCCGCCTTCGGTGGGCGTGAAGTCCAAGAAGCCGTGGTCCAGCGGCGTGAGCTGATCCAACAGCGCGCCCACGAAGGCCTGCGCCGCGATGAGCTGCCCCTGCGGAACCCCGACCACCTCACGCCGCGCCTGGAGTTCCTCGCGCAGCCGCCCCACGTCCACCATCAGCGACAGGTGTCCCGGACCGAACGCCTCCGCGCCAAACCGCTCGCGAAGCCGCGCCCCCACGTCGCCCGTGGGCTGTCCCGCCAACGACTCCCCCGCGAGCAACGTGGCGCCGCGCGAGGTGACCGTCAGCTCCACCGGCTGATCCAACAGCCGTGTCCGGAAGCGCATGCCGTCATTGAGCCGCTGGAGGTCGTAGCGCAGGCCGCTCTCCTCGAGCTGCCGCGTCAGCAACTTCAATACGGGGTCCGCCGATGAGAGCCCCGCCTCCATCACCACCGTGCCCTTGGGCGACGGCTGCCGAGCGCGGATGAAGTCGCGATAGAACGCCGCCGCGTCGAAGTAGACGAGCATCGCCACGTCGCCGCGCAGGGCCTTCAACAACGCCTCGGCGTCCACGCCCTGCGCCTTCCAGCGCTCCAGCATCTTCTCGCGCCGCGCCGATCCCGGTGCACCGAAGGTCAACCGAGCCAGCTCCTCGGGAGGCACCGACAACTGCGCGACGGCGACCGGCCCCAGCACACTGCGAGACAGCACCGCGGCGGCCGGCCCTCGCTCGCCTTCGAGCAGCGGCGCGGACGTGCTCAAGAAACCATCCAGCGACATCTCGGTGGCCTTCACCGCCAACGAGCCCAGGAAGCCGCGCACCGTGCCCGCCTCCTCCGGCACCTGCTTGGGCGGCGACGCGAAGAGGAACACATCCCCCGGAGCCACGCGCTCGCGCAGGTCGCTGAGCAGCGGAGACTCGGACATGCCGGCCGCGGGCGAGCGCTCCACCTTCGCACGCACAATCGACAAGTCCGCGGGCACATCCGAGATCGCCTGCACCGGCGTGCCCTCCGGAGGCGTATCGTCCGCGTCCGGCACCGCCAGGTACACGTAGCCTCGGTCCGCGAAGAGCAGCATCGCGTGGCCCCCGTCGCGAGGCATCACGCGCACCGTGCCATCGGCCTGCGGCAACACCTGGTGCCCCGCGTTGCGCAACTCGGCGGACACCGCCTCCAGCGCCGCGGGCGTCTCCGTCACGCCCAACAGGGCCACCACGCCTTCGAAGTCCGGCACGAGGAAGAAGCCGAGCCCCTCCTCCGGGTCCACGACGCTCGGCCCGCCGACGAGGCTCCGCAACACGAGCGGCACGAGCGGCGCCTCCTCCAACGTCGTGCGCGCATTCTCCGCGCCGACCAGGCGCTCATAGAAGTCGACGAGCGGCTCCACGCCCCCGTGCAGGCGCGGCAGCCACAGCACGGTCTGAGCATCCGGCGGCACCGCGCGCAACAGCGGACGCGGCACCACGGTGAGCTGGACCCGAGCCGCCTCGGTGTCCGCGCTCAGCGCGCGCACGGTGTACGTGCCGGCGCGCGCGAACGCATGACTCACCTGGGCCGCGGACTGGTGCGGCGTGCCATCTCCGAAGTCCCACGTGACCACCGGGGCCTTCGGAGACGCGGAGCCGAAGGCTTCCGGTACGCCCGCCTCCAGCGTTCGCGCCTGCCCCACCTCGGGCCGCACCGCGTGGCAGCCGGAGGAACCGAGCCCCACGGCGGCCAGACACAACAGGAGCGGCAGAGGCTTGGAAGCGGAACCCAACGGAGGCGGCATATCCGCCCGTTAGTAATCCAGCCCCAGTCCGAACATCCAGCGCCGACTGGACAGGACGAGTCCAGCCTCGCCGAAGTTGTTCACTTCCACGTGCGAGTACTCAGCGAACAGGAACGTGTGGTTCACGCCCAGGTCCGAGTCGAAGTCGCGCGCGAAGCGCGGCTCCAGCACGTCCAGCAGGAACGCCACGCCGCCGGTGGCCGCCCAGCCCCACTTGCCGCCCGAGGCCTTGTTGCCGTTGATGAGGCCCGTGCTGGAGCCCTTGGTCATCCACCACGGCGTGTAGACGAGGCCGAGCTTTCCGTAGGGGATGAGCGGAATGCCCCACTCGAACGCGGCGTAGTCGAACTTGTAGAAGGCGTCGAGCTGAAGCGGCACGAGCTTGAGGGCCGTCTTCTCCGCCGAGGCCGCGCCCGAGTCGAGCTTCGCGGGCGCGTACTTCTCTCCGTACCCAACGGAGAGGCCCATGCCCGCGGTCCCGATGCCCTGGTAGAAGAACCGCTGAAGCTCCAACTCGATGACGAGCAGCGACGCGTCGTTGAACGTCTCTTTGTAGGGCTTCTTCGTCAGCCCCTTCTCCGTGTCGATGCGCGGCATGTAGCCGCCACCACGGAAGATGACCGCGCCATGACGCGGCGAGCGCATGGGCGGCGCCGTGATGTCCTGCGCCATCGCAGGCAGCGCGAACAGCAGCGCCGCGATTCCCAACCCCAGAACCCGCCTCATGACACCTTCCTCCGGGACGACAACCAGAAGCCCAGGGCGGCCATCACCGCGCCCCCCGCGAGCCCCCCGCCCGTCGCGCCACAGCCACCCGTCTCATGCCCACCCGCGGACGCGTACGCATCCGAGAGGCCCAGGCTCGCCACGGGCGTGCCCAGCGCCGTCGCCGAGGCCGGGCTCGTGTTGCCGGCGCGGTCGGTCGCGGTCGCCGTGAGCACATACGTCACGTCGTTCGTCAGGCCATCGATGATGACGGCCCCCTCGCCCTCCACCTTCGTGCCCGTGCGCTGCATCGCGGTGACGATCTGCGCCGTCACGATGCGCGGCCTCGCGCCCACGCCCGCCTGCCCCGCATCGCCACCATCCGTCTGGCCACCATCCGCCACGCCGGCGTCCGAGCCCGCGTCCGTCACCGGCTGGGCCTCCTGCGGCACCGCCGTCACGGTGATGGTCGAGTCCGTCTCGGCATTGACCGACACCGCGAGCGCGGAATCCCGAGGCGTGACGCCGGTGATGACCGGCGCATCCGGGGCCTGGGGGTCGTACTTCACGTTGATGGGGTTGCCGATGGACGAGAAGACGGTGTCACACGACGTCGTGCCCACTCCGGACGTGGAGAACTTGCGCGTGGTCGCGCAGACCTTGAAGTTGCGCTCGATGCCCTGGTCATTGCTGCACGAGATGGGCGGAGCGCCGTCCGTGGGCACGGCCAGCTTCGCCAGCACCTGCGAGACGCTGAAATTCAGGGTCCCCGAAACCGTGGTGGTGTCGCTGGTGGGAATCTCCTTGAGGATCAAGTCCGCGGTGCTCGGCTGCGAGTTGTTCGACGAGCACGAGCCGCCTGACGCCACCCAGAGGGTGATGACGTCGCAGCTTCCGCCCGAGCGGGAATAGCTGACCTGACGGCTGGTCTCGCAGTTGTCCTTGGGCACGAGCACATCCGTGCCGTTGGTGGACGTCACCGTGAACGTGACGGCCTGAGCGAAAGCCGTCGACGCGCAAAGCATGAGGCCGACGAGTAGAAGGCGCATGAGTAGGCGGACGCTAGCAAGCGGGAGGCCACTCACAAGCCCCGCGTGCTCCGTCGGAAATCCCCCGGTTCGCCCGCCTCACCGCGCCAAACAGACACGGCGGGGAGAGGGGGATTGCCAAAATGTCAGGAAGTCCGTTCCGCCAGCTTGAGCCCGGCCTCGACGAGGTGCTGCGCGGCCCGACCGGCGTTGTCCACGGCGGCGAACAGCGTCACCCACTCCGGCGCCTGCGGGAAGGCGCGCACCCGTCCCACCTGGATGGCGGGGTCCGAGACGATGAGCATGGGCATGGGGTAGATGCGCTCGCCGGGCGCATCCAGCACCTTGAGCGAGGGGGACGTCTTGAGCGCGGCCCGCACCTGCTCCACCGGCCCCGGCGTCTTGAGCTGAACGTTCACCGTCAGCCCGTGGCCGTGGAACGTGGGGACCTGCACGGCGGTGCCGGCGATGACGGGCACCTCGCCCCGAGCCGCGAACAGGCGCGCGGCCTCCAGCGTCCAGGCCCCCTCTTCCTCGGTCCAGGGCGAGTTCACCATGAAGCCGCCCACCTGCGGCACGAGGTTGAAGCCCACGCGGTGCGGAAAGGCCTGGGCCTCCGGCTCACGGCCCGAGAGCAGATCCGCCGTCTGCTTCTCCAGCTCCGCCACGCCGCGCACCCCCGCGCCGGACACGGACATGAGCGCCGTCACCTGCGCGCGCACCACGCCGAAGGCTCGGCGCAGCGGCTCCAGGATGTGAATGACGGAGGCGGACACCACGCCGGGCAGCGCCACCACGCGGCCCTTGAACGAGAACTGCGGCCCCAGCGCCTCCAGGTTGAAGCCCGGCAGCACCATGGGGACGTTGCCGTCGCTCCGGAACGCGGAGCTGGCGTCCACCACCCATGCCCCCGCGGCCTGCGCGGCCGGGGCGAGCACGCGGGACGCCTCGGCCGGCGTGGCCAGGAGCGCGAGCCCCACGCCCCGGAACGCCTCGGGCGTCGCCCGCTCCACCTCCAGGGTGTCCTCGCCGTACTCCACCTCGAGCCCCTGGGAGCGCTCGGAGCCGAACGCCCGCACCCGCTCGGCGGGGATGTCGCGCGCGTACAGCGCGGCCAGCACCTCGCGGCCCACCACTCCGGTGGCGCCCACCACGGCGATCTTCAGGTCGTCTCTCATGGCGGGTCCCTTTACGCCACCGGCCGCCACGGCGCGAGCACCTCGCGGCGCTTCAGTCTTCCTTCAACCGCGCCGTGGGCGCGGGCCCAGGCAGCGGCGGGAACTTCGGGTTGCGCTCCGGCTCGGAGGCCCGCACGTAGTGGGGCTCCAGCGCGAAGAGCGCCTCCAGCGTCTGGGACTCGGGGATGCGCGCCAGCCGAGCCAGCGACACCGCCGACGGGAACATGGGGCCCTCCAGCAGCCGCTCCGGCGCCACGCCATGCGACACCAGCGCCGCGCGGTAGTCCCCGAGCGCCGGCCCCAGCGCCACCGCGCCAGGAGCGGCGGCCAGCTTCGCGGCCACCTCCTCCGGGGACATGGCCGTCTCCGGCGCGAGCGCCTCCACGGACTGGCCCCGCCGCACATACGCGCCCAGGTACAGGTCGTCCTTGCGCGCCACGGCCAGGCAATACAGGGGCACGCCCTCCGGGCCCTCCAGCGCCACCGCCGCCAGCGAGGACGCCCCGGCCACCTTCAGCCCGGTCGCGTACGCCAGCGCCTTGAAGGTGGCCAAGCCGATTCTCAAGCCCGTGAAGGAGCCCGGCCCCAGGCCCACCACCAGCCCCTCCAGGCTCGCGAGCGCCACGCCGTGACGGGCGAGCAGCTCCCCGATGATGCCCGGCAGCACCTCGCTCTGCTTCTGAGGTGGGCCCACCACCGCGTGCTCCACGACGCGCAGGGACGCGCCCTCGCGCTCCACCAGGGCCAGCGACAACGTCAGCGTGGAGGTATCCAGCGCGAGCAGCACGGCAATCCCTATCGTCAGGAAGGAGAGGCCCCAGGGGGCGCCAACAACTCGGACACGCGAGTACCACATCGGTACAGGCGCACGCGCGCCAGTCCTTTGTCGAGCATGCCCAGCGCCTTGGCCGCCGCGCGCGACACGTCGATGATGCGGCCCTCCACGAACGGACCGCGGTCGTTGATCCGCACCTCGACCGAGCGCCCGTTCTCCATGTTGACCACCTTCACGCAAGCGCCGAAGCGCTCCGTGCGGTGGGCCGCGGACAGGGCCTGCTGGTCGAACCGCTCCCCGCTCGCGGTGCGCTGCCCATGGAGTCCCGGGCCGTAGTACGAGGCGAGGCCCTCGCCCAGGTACGTGCGCGGCATCTTCTCCCGCGTCGTCACGCGCCCCTCGGACGCGTCACCTTCGGACGGCGTGGGCCGAGCCACCCGCGAGGCACAGCCCGCGAGCAGCCCGCACACCATCGCCAGCACCACCGCCCCTCGCATGGCGCTAGTGGCGCGTCACGTCGTTGGTGACGGCCAGGAGCATCAGGAGGATGAGCAGCGCCAGCCCCACGACGTTGGCCACCTCGCGGACGCGGATGGGGATGGGACGGCGGCGAATGCCCTCCCACACCGCGGACAGCAGGTGGAAGCCGTCCAACACGGGGATGGGCAGCAGGTTCATCACGCCCAGGTTGATGGAGATGATCGCCATCAAGTTCAGGAAGCTGTCCAGGCCCTGCTCGGCGCTCTTCGCGGCCAGTTGGTACATCATGATGGGCCCGCCGATGGTGCGGCTCGACACCTGGAACGTCGCCAGGCCGTAGAGCACCTTCACCATCTGCACGACGATGCGCGGGACGATGAGCACCGCCTCCTTCAGCGCGGCGCCCGCCCCCATGTGCACGGTGACTTCGTCCACGGGGGTCGCATCCGCGGCGGAGAGCGCCCAGTTGCGCACGCCCAACACCGGCACCTTGCTGGGCCGGCCCAGCTCGTCCTCCACCGCCAGCGGCGCCTGCGCCAGCGTCTGCGTCTGCTCGCCGTCCGCGCCCCGCCACGTCAGGGTGAAGGGCGTCTCCTTCAGCCCATTGAGCCGCACCGCCAGGGCCATGAACGAGTTGAGCGGCTGGCCATCCATCGACACCAGCCGATCCCCCGTCGCAAGGCCCGCCTTGGCCGCCACGCTGCCGGGCGCCACCGAGGCCACGTAGAGGTCCGCCGCCTCGGCGCCCAGGGCCGCAGGGCCATCGCCGGGCTGCCGCGGCACGGCGACCTCCACCACCTGGGTCACCCGCCCCATCACCGCGCCCGCCATCACCGGGGACAGGCGGCGCACGACCACCTTCAACGGGTCGCCCACCGGGTGCTTGTCCAGCACGCGGTAGAGGGCCGCCTCGTCCTGCACGCCTTCGCCGTTGATGGCGATGATGCGGTCGAACGTGCGCAGACCCGCCTGCGCCGCGGCGGAGCCAGCCGGCACGCCCAGCAAGGGCGTCTTCGCCGGGGCCACGCCGATGATGCCGCGGTCCACGGACTCCAGGGCCGTCGACTCGGAGTTCTTCTGCGGCGTCACCTGCACCACGCGCGACTGACCGTCACGCTCGAGGGTGATGGGGATGGGCCGCTCGAACCGCCCGATGAAGGCGTCGCGCATGTCATCGAACGTGCGCACCTGCTCGCCATCCACGGACGTCACGCGGTCGCCGGGACGGATGCCGGCCATGGCCGCGGGCATCCCGGGCTCCACGCCGCCCACGAGCGTGGACGTCGCCTGGTGCGGCCCGACGAAGACGAAGAAGTAGACCAGGATGGGGAACAGCAGGTTGAACGCCGGCCCGGCGATCACGATGAGCGCGCGCTTCCACGGCGGCTGGGCCAGGAAGCCTCGGCTGGCTTCTTCCGGGCTGAGTTCCTCATGGGGAAGGTCGCCCGCCATCTTCACGTAGCCCCCCAGGGGGAGCAGGGCGATCTGGTACTCCGTCTCGCCCTTGGTGAAGCCGATGAGCTTCGGCCCGAAGCCGATGGAGAACTTGAGGACCTTCACCCCACAGGCTTTGGCCACGATGAAGTGACCAAACTCGTGCACCGTGACGAGCACGCCCAGCAGCAGGACGAAGTACCCGGAGTTGTGGAGCATGGGCGCAAGAGTAATCGCGGGTGCCAGGACGGACAACGCGCATCCGACCCCGGGCACCAGACGGGCAGGCGCGAAAACAGCCACTTACGGCAACAGGCCCCGCACGAACTGCACGTAGACGAACACCAGCGGCGCGTTGAAGAGCAGCGCGTCGATGCGGTCCAGCACGCCGCCATGCCCCGGGATGAGCGATCCCGAGTCCTTCACCGAGTACGCCCGCTTGAGCATGGACTCGCACAGGTCACCAATGGGACCGAGCACCCCGCCGGCGATGCCGAGCAGCACGCAGTCCCACACGGTGAAGACAGGGAAGAAGAATCCCCGGGCGATGAACATTCCCAACACCGAGCCCACCATGCCGCCGAAGAAGCCCTCCCACGTCTTGTTGGGGCTCACCGCCGGGTAGAGCTTGTGCTTTCCGAGGAAGCGACCCGCGAAGTAGGCCAGCGTGTCATTGGCCCAGGTGATGGTCAGCGCGCAGATGACCCACGCCAGCCCGTCCTGGGGCAGCAGGCGCAGGGCGGACAGCGCGGTGAGCCCGATGCCGCTGTAGAGGAAGCCCGTGACGAGGTGCGCCGCGCGGGAGGGCGCCTCGGCCAGGGGGCCGTGGAACAGGTGGTAGATCCACGCGAAGAAGAAGAAGACGGCCGTCACCCAGAAGGCCGTCTCCCCCGTGCGCGCGGCGTCCCGCAGCGGCAGGAAGGGCAAGAGGGCCGCGGCGGCCATTCCGACCCAGGCGGCCACGCCCAGGCGCTTCTGGGTGATGAAGTAGTACTCGCCGGCACATGCCGCCGCGGCGGCGCCGAGGAGGCCCGCGCTGAGCACCCCGCCCTTGAAGAGCAGGAACAGCACGAGCGGCAGGAGGGTCACCGCCGTGACAGCGCGGATGATGAGGTTTTTATTCTTCTCGTTCACGCCTTGGCCCGCTGGGGAGGGTCCTCCCGCTGCACCTGCGCGGAAGTCAGACCGAAGCGCCGCTCCCGGCCCTGATACTGGGACAGGCAGCGCAGGAACTCATCGGTCCTGAAGTCCGGCCAGAGCGCGTCCGTGAAGCACAGCTCCGCGTACGCGAGCTGCCAGAGCAGGAAATTGGAGACGCGCTGCTCGCCACTGGTTCGCACCACCAGGTCCACCGGAGGCAGGCCCTGCGTCCACAGACGCGACTCCAGGTCCGTCTCCTCCAGTTGGGCCGGGTCCAACTCGCCCCGCGCCGCCGCCTCGGCGAGCCCGCGCGCGGCCCGGAGGATCTCCTCGCGCCCGCCGTAGGACAGCGCCAGGGACAGGACCATGCCCGTGTTGTGCGACGAGTCGGCGATGAGCCGCTCCAGGGGCTCGCGCACGTAGCGGGGAAGCTTGTCCACCTCGCCAATGGCGTTGAGGCGGATGCTGTTGTCGAGGATCTCCGAACGCTCCGACTCCAGGTACTCGCGCAGCAGCTCCATCAGCCCCGCGACCTCCTCGGCGGGGCGGGCCCAGTTCTGCGACGAAAAGGCGTACAGGGTAATCGCCGGGATGCCGAGCCGGCGCGCGGCGCGGGTGACCTCGCGCACACTCACGCTGCCCTCGCGGTGGCCGTCCAGCCGAGGCAGTCCTCGGGACTCAGCCCAGCGCCCGTTGCCGTCCATGATGATGCCCACGTGGCGCGGCAGGGGCCGGGCCTTGACCTGCAGTTCGAGGGCGCTGGGTACGGGGGGGCGTTCCATGAAGCCGCGCACCCTAGCGGTGGCGCCGCGTCGCGTCCACGGGCGCGTGGCCCAGCCGTCCCCCCGCTGCGCTGGACGGTCGCGACCGCTGCGCGAGCGGCGCCCGGGCTTGGAAGGGGTGGGCCAATGTAGGCTCACTCCGCCTGGAGGTTGAGCTTGAAGACCGTTGGCTCCCCGGGTTTGACCTCGACCTGACGGGTGACCTCTTTCTGGAGGTCGCGGTTGACCAGCCGCACCGCATGCATCCCCACGGTGACCTCGACGGGGTCCATGGGGGTCTGCCCCAGGTTCTTTCCATCGAGGAACACCGTCGCGTACGGGCGAATGCGGAACTCGAGCATGGCGCGGCGGACCGGAGCCGCCGCGCGGCGCACGGCCAGAGGGGTGGAGGGGCGCACCTCGCGCTGAGCGACCTTGGGCTCGGGGAAAGGCGTCGGCGCGGGCTCCGGAGGAGTCTCGCGGGGCGGCGGAGTGGGCTGCGCCTCTGGCGTGCGGCCCGCTTCGGGCACCGGAGGAGTCTCGGCCCCGGCGGGCGCTTCAGCGACGACCATCGGATTCGCGGGAGGCGTGGCCCCCTGCCCCGCCACCCCAGGCGCGCTTCCGCGTGTGTCTGGCACCTTGGCGCCGCCCGCCTGGTGCGCGGTGTCACGGGCAGGCTCCGGCTTCTCCAGGGCGGCGCTCGGAAACGCGGCGTCGCCCTCGGACTCCTCCGTCGCCCAGGAAGCGCGCGTCAGCGCGACGCCTCCGACCACCAGGAGCAAACCCGCCACCGTCGCCGCCACGAGCCCCCCGCGCAGGCCTCGTGGCGCAGGCACGGGCTCCTCGACAGGCTCCGGCGTGTCGACCTCGGGGGTGGCGACATCCAATGGAGCCGGCACTCGAACCGTGGGGCGCTCTGGAGTCCGGCGGGGCCCCGCGTTGGACTTGGGCGTTCGAGGTCCCTCGGAATCCGTGGGCGGCGCGGTCGAACGCCCCTTCACCAGCGTCCCCGCCACGACATCTCCCGCGCGGGGTATGACCTCCGATGGCGACAGTCTGGCCAAGCGCTCACGACCCCCATTCGGGACCGCTGCGCCAGCCACCGCGGGCGACACGGGCACGGCATCCGAGGACGACGCAGCAGCGCGCGTCCGTCCCCCCGCAGGGACCGCAACCGCCTCCGCTCCGGTCGCCACGGGCACCGCATCCGACGATGGCGAAGCAGCGCGGCTCCTCGCGCCCACTCCCGGTGGCGCGTCCACCGAGCCGAGGTCTTGTCCACCCGACGGAGCGGCCTTCACCCCTGCCGCGGGCGTCGCGGGATCGGTCCGGTCATCGGAATCACGCTTCTCAACAGGCGCCCCACCCCTGCCCGGATTCGGCTTGGGCTCTGCTCGCGCGGCTTTCTCCGCGGCCTCGCGCGGCGGCGTCACAGGCGACGGCAGCGCCCCGCCTCCCGTCTCCGAGTCCGCCAGCTGCGCCACGAACTGGGCGATCTGATACGCGCCCACCGGCTCGCCTTCGGACAGGAGGAAGCGCTCCAGCTCCGCTTGCAGCGCTCGGCAGTCCGGGTAGCGCGCCTCCCGGTCCTTCTCCAACGCGCGCGCCAGGATGCGCTGCATCGCCACCGGCAAGCCCGGGCGCCGCTGAACCGCGGGCACGAAGGGCTCGAACATGATGGCCTGCATCATGCTGACTTCGGTCGTCGCGTCGAAGGGACGCCGCCCGGTCAACAGCTCGTAGAGCACGACCCCCAGCGCGTACACATCCACGCGGCGGTCCATGTTCCGCCCCTGGAGCTGCTCGGGCGGCATGTACGCCACCTTCCCCTTCACCACGCCCGTCTGCGTGCGGTGCCCCTGGCCCGCCACCTTCGCGATGCCAAAGTCCACCACCTTCACCGCGCCCTGCCGCGACACGAGCACGTTCTCCGGGCTCACATCGCGGTGGATGAGCCCCAGCGCCAGCCCCGTCTCCGGGTCCGCCAGTTCGTGCGCGAACGCGAGCCCCTCGGCCGCCGACGCCACCAGCTTGGCGCAGATGCCCACCGGCAGCTCGCGCCCCTGCTCGCCCGCGCGCTTGATGAGCCGCCGCAGGTGCGGCCCATCGATGAACTCCATGGCCAGGAAGTAGCTGCCCGCCGCCTCGCCGAAGTCGAAGATCTGCACGATGTTCGGGTGGTTGAGCTGCGCCGCCAGCTTCGCCTCGCCCAGGAACATCTCGACGAAGGCCACGTCCTCCGCCAGATGCGGGAGGATGCGCTTGAGCACGAGCGTCTTCTCGAAGCCCATGGGCCCCGCGGCCTTCGCGAGGAACACCTCCGCCATCCCTCCGGAGGCGAGTTTGCGGATGAGCTGATACTTCCCCAGTTGCATTGACGAGAGGATTCTCCGGTTTGTCGGAAAAGGGAAACCCTCTTGGTCGCCAGGCGTCCCACACGGCACACGCCGGAGCAGGCGCACAGGGTGTTTGACCCTGGCGTGACCGGGTCCGTAGGATCCGGCCCCCCATGCCCCCGAAGGCCATTGGCCCCTACCACGTCCTGGAGACGCTCGGCAGCGGCGGGGCCGGGACCGTCTATCGCGCCCTGGACCGCCGCACGAACGACGAGGTCGCGCTGAAGCTGTTGTCAGCGGGCCCGGCGCTGGACGCACGCGCGTCGCAGCGGCTGGCGCGCGAGTTCGAGACGCTGGCGGACCTCTCGCACCCCAACGTGGTGAAGGTCTTCGACGCGGGCGTCCACCAGGGCTGGCCGTACCTGGCCATGGAGCTCATCGAGGGCCTCACGCTGCGGCCCTACCTGGAGATGCGCGGCGCGGAGCTGCACTCCCCGCCGAGCGGCCACACGCCCCGCCGCCCCCTCTCCGTCCGCCGCACGGCCGACGACGACTTCGGCAGCGACAGCGAGCGCGAGCCCTTCGACGACTCGGACGACGACGTCCTCCCCGGCACCTTCAACCTGGATGCCTTCGCGGAGGAGTCCCCGAGCGAGGACCTCGCCAGCTTCCAGGGTGACTCCGCGCGCCACGCGCTGGATTCCGATGACTCGATGGAGCCGCCGCGTCCCGTGCCCGCGCCGAAGAAGGCGCCCGCCCCGACCGCGCCGCGCGTGGAAGACCTGAACCGTCCCGAGCGGATGGGTCGACTCAAGGACGCCATGCTCCAGGTCTGCGAGGCGCTCGCATACATCCACGGGCACGGGCTGGTGCACCGCGACCTCAAGCCCTCCAACATCATGGTGGACGAGGATCGCCAGGTGCGGTTGATGGACTTCGGCCTGGCGAAGTTCCTCGCGGATGACGCGCAGATCACCGCGGACGGCAAGCTGGTGGGCACGTACCGGTACATGGCGCCGGAGCAGATCCTCGGCGAGCCATTGGATGGGCGCGCGGACCTGTACAGCCTCGGCGTCATCCTGTACGAGCTGCTCGGTGGGCGTCCGCCGTTCGACGCCAAGACACCGCACGAGCTGTGGCGTCAGGTCCTGGAGACCGAGCCGCCACCCCTGCTCGCGCTCAACCTGCATGGGGACCCTCAGTTCGCGAGGGTCGCCCACCGCCTCATCCGCAAGGAGCCGGACGATCGGTTCCAGACGGCCGAGGAAGTCTACGAGGCCCTCTCCGAGTGAGCACCCCCACCACGCACACCCTCACCGTGGACGCCGACAAGGCGGGCCAGCGGGTCGACCTCTTTGTCGGCGAGGCGCTCGGCCTGTCGCGCGCGCGCCTCAAGCGCCTGTTCGACTCGGGCGCGGTGCGCGTCAACGGGCGCCCCGCGAAGAAGGGCCTCACGGTGACGGCCGGCCAGCAGGTGGCCGTCGTGGTGGAGCCCGACGCCCCCGAGGCGGTGCCCGACGAGGGCTTCCCCCTGGTCGTCCTGCACGAGGACGCCACGCTCGTGTTCGTGGACAAGCCCGCGGGTCGGCCCTCGCATCCGCTCCAGCCCGGCGAGACAGGCACCGTGGCCAACGCGCTCATCGCGCGCTATCCCGAGTGCGCGCAAGCGTCGCTGTCGCCGCGCGAGGGCGGCCTCTGTCACCGCCTGGACGTGGAGACCTCCGGCGTGCAGGTGGCCGCTCGCACGCGCGAGGCGTGGACCACCGTGCGCGAGGCCTTCAGTGAGCGCGCCGTGGACAAGCGCTACCTGGCGCTGGTGACGGGCCCGCTGGTGGACGAGGGCGAGATTGAAGTCCCGCTGCGCCACCACCCGCGCCATCCGGACCGCGTGGAGCCCGCGCCCCACGGCGCCGAGGACGCGCGCGAGGCCCTGTCTCACTTCCGCGTGCTGTCGCGCGCGGGGGACTACAGCCTCGTCGAGGTGCGCATCCTCACAGGCGTGCTGCATCAGGTACGCGCGCACCTCGCGGGCGTGGGCGCCCCCATCGTCGGCGACGCGCTCTACGGCGGGCGCGAGTCGCCGGGCCTGTCGCGCTTCTTCCTCCACGCGCGCGCGCTCGAGGTGACGCACCCCGTGACGCACAAGCGGCTGCTCGTGCAGAGCCCGCTGCCAGCCGAGCTGCGCGCGGAGCTGGAGCGCCACCACCTCACGCTCCCCGAGCCCACGCCGCGAGGTTGAGGGGCTACTCGCCCATCACCTTCACGACGACGCGCTTGCGGCGTTGTCCATCGAACTCGGCGTAGAACACCTGCTGCCAGGGCCCCAGGTCGAGCTTCCCCGCCGTGACGGGAAGGATGACCTGGTGGTGGACGAGCAGCGACTTGAGATGCGCGTCGCCGTTGTCCTCCCCGGTGCGGTGGTGCCGGTAGTCAGGACCCGCGGGGGCGAGGTGCTGGAGCCACTCCCAGATGTCCTCGTGGAGACCGGACTCGTCGTCGTTGACGAAGATGCCCGCGGTGATGTGCATGGCGGACACGAGCACCATGCCCTCCTGGATGCCGCTCTTGCGCACGAGCGACGTCACCGTGTCCGTCAGGCGCACCAGCTCGCGCTTCGCTTTCGTCTCGAACCAGAGATACTCGGTGAGGGTCTTCATGAGGACGCTCTGTCAGAGGGGACCGCTACAGTGACCCACGTCATGCGAGCCATCATCCACGTGGACATGGATGCGTTCTATGCATCGGTGGAGCAGCGGGACAACCCGTCCCTGCGAGGCAAGCCCGTCATCGTCGGCGGACATGCCCAGCGCGGGGTGGTGGTCGCCGCATCCTACGAAGTCCGGCCCTTCGGCGTGCGCAGCGCGATGCCCATGGCCCGAGCCATGAAGCAGGCGCCGCACGCCATCGTCGTCAAGCCCCGCTTCCCCGCCTACGCCGAGGCCAGCGAGGCCGTCTTCAACATCTTCGAGCGCTACACGCCCCTCATCGAGCCGCTGTCGCTCGACGAGGCGTTCCTCGACGTGACGGCCTCGGTGGGATTGTTCGGCTCGCCCGCGGAGATTGCGCGGCGGATCCGCAAGGAGATCGCCACGGAGCTGGGACTGCCGGCCTCGGCGGGCATCGCGAACGCGAAGTTCGTGGCGAAGATTGCCTCGGACCTCGCCAAGCCCAACGGGCAGCGCGAAGTGCGCTCCGAGGAGACGGTGGCCTTCCTCGCGGGCCTGCCCGTGTCGCGCCTCTGGGGCGTGGGGCCCAAAACGGAAGAGGCGCTCAAGCACGAGGGCCTGGAGACCATCGGGGACGTGGCGCTCAAGGACTCGGCCTGGTTGGACAGCCGGTTCGGCAGCAGCGGGCGGCACCTGTGGGAGCTGTCGCATGGCATTGACGCGCGCGACGTGGTGCCGGACCGCGCGGCGCGCAGCGTGGGCGCCGAGGACACGTTCGACGAGGACCTCACGGGCCAGGAAGCGCTCCGGCCGCACGTGCACGCGCAAGCGTTGCGCGTGGCGCGGCGACTGCGGCGCGCGGGCCTGAAGGGGCGCGTCATCCAGCTCAAGTTGAAGTTCAGCGACTTCACGGTCGTCACGCGGCGCACGACGCTGCGCGAGGCCACCGACGACGGTCAAACCCTCTACCGCACGGCGCTCGACCTCCTGGAGCGCGCGCACGAGGGGCGCGCGCTGCGACTCACGGGGGTGAGCGTCCTGCTGGACGAGGAGCCGCCCCAGCTCGGCCTCTTCCCCGCCGCGCCACCGCGCAGCGCGAAGCTGAACGCGGTGTTGGACCGCATCGCGGACCGCTTCGGGACCAAGGCCATCACCACGGCGGACATCGCGGGCGCGGATGCCTCGGACGACGGGGCGCATCGCTCCGAGCGGCCGGTGGACAAGCCGCGTCGCTGAAGGCGCCTGGAGCAAGGCCCCCGCATTCAGCAGGCGAACGACCAGGCACTTGCGCCCCCCCGCGGTGAGGGACACGCCGCAGCAGTGCCCACCAACACCGAGGCCCATCCCTGGGAAGAGATGGGCCTCGAAGGTGAGACTCAGGCCTCGCCTGCGTCGGAGCCGGATGAAGAGCCCGAGCCCTTGCCCGAACCGCTCCCCGGGCGACGGCGACGACGGCGACGACGCTTGCGGCCCGGCCCGTCGCCTTCCGCGGACGGGGCGGCGGAAGAAGCATCGGGGCGAGGCGGCGGCACATCGCCGGCCTTCCACGCCTCCAGTTGCTCGCGCCCCTCGTCCGTGGCCTCCACCGTCATCTCGAAGACGGCCAGCGCCTCGTTGAAGAGCGGGTGGCGACGGAAGGCGCCCGTCTTGCGGCGGCGCTCGCCCGAGAGCGTGCGCTGCGCCAGGAGCAGCATGCGGCACCGCTCCGCGATGCGACGCGGGAGGCGCGCGGACTGCACGAAGCCCGCGAGGAGATCCTCGATGACGTGCGCGACGGACGGGCGGCCCGCGTCCTGCGGCTCCTCTGGCGGCTGCGCGCGGCTGATGGGCACCAGGAGCGTGGCCAGGAGAATCGCGTCATCCAGCGGCTCACCCGCCGCCAGCCGGCGATCCAACGCCCCGGCGAAGGCGTAGAAGGTCTTCTCCCCTTCCTTGCCGTACTGCTTGAGGTACGCGTCCAGCGGGGGCAAGAGGAGCTTCAGCGCATCCAGCGCGGACAGCAGCTTGAGCGCCGGGGCCGCGACGCCGCCGCGGATGAGCCGGAAGGTCTCCTCCAGCAACCGCGCGGGAGCGCAGCGCGGCAGGTCCTCCACCGCGCCCTCCATCGCCGCGTAGGTGCGCGACTCGATGTCCAGGTCCAGCTTGGCCGCGAACCGCACCGCGCGGAGGATGCGCACCGGATCCTCGCGCATGCGAATCTCCGGATCGCCGATGGTGCGGATGAAGCGCTCGTCCAGGTCGCGCCGGCCGCGGACGTAGTCGATGACCCGTCCCTCGCTGACGTCGTAGAACAGGCCGTTGATGGTGAAGTCGCGGCGGCGCGCGTCCTGCTGCGCCGTGCCGAAGACGTTGTCGTGCGTGATGAGCAGGTCGTCTTCCGACGGCGCGGCCTCGCTGTCCTCTTCGACGGCGGGCGCCTCCATCTCCAGCGGGTTGGCGCGGAAGGTGGAGACCTCAATGATCTTCCCGCCCTTGAAGTAGACGTGCGCCAGACGGAAGCGACGACCAATCAACCGGCAGTTTCGGAAGATGGCGCGCACCTCGCCCGGGTGGGCGCTGGTGGCCACATCGAAGTCCTTGGGCTTGCGACCCAGCAAGAGGTCGCGCACGCAGCCCCCCACCAGATAGGCCTGATGGCCGTGCTGGTGCAGCCGCAACACCACCTTCAGCGCGTCGGGGTCCAACGAGTCCGGGTCAATCTCCGCGGGCTCTCCGGTGCGCGTCGTCGTGGGGGCCTGTAGCTCGGGCTCGAAGGAGGCGGGCTCTGGCTCGGGCTCGGGGACCGGCTCGGGCTCCGCCTCGGCGACTTCCTCGGTGCCGAGGGCGAGCAGGACGTCGTCACCCTCCTCGGGAAGTCCCGAGTCGTCGCCGTCATCGGTGTCGTCGTCATCGAACGCCTCACCGGCATCCGCCGCGTCGGCGGCGAGGGAGGGTTCGGCGGGCTCCGGGTCTCGGGGATGGGAGGACAGGGTTTCACTCTCGACCGGGAGCGACGCGGGGACCGTCGGCGCGCTCGCCTCGGTCGACTCCGTGTGTCCCGTGAGTTCCAGGGGGGAAGACATAGAAAGAACCTCGCGCGCTGAGCCGAGCGCCGCCACCTCGGAGGAGGCATCCCCGCGCGCATCGTTCTCGGGCGCGGTTGGCGGCAGTTCGCCGTCTGTCGGCGTGTCGGTCGGGTCTCGCGTCATTGCCATGGACGCCCCGAACGGGGCGCTACAAGGGCAGCCGTCTATACCGCATCCTCCCGGGAAGGGAGTAGCGCAGGAAGACATTGTTGACCGGGGCCCCCCAGCCGGCGCGCGGCCGCCTCCGCCCACCTGCCAGGTAACCGGAAAGACGGGCCCTTCCCTTCCGCTCGGAGCGGAGCGGCCATCGGGGACAGGGATGTGGGAAGGGCCCGGGCCATCCCAGGGTGAACGCCTCCCAGACACGGAAACGTTCTGGAACCGGCCCCGCGCCTGAGGCCCGCCTATCCGGGGAGCGGGCAGCCAGCGGGCCATCCGCCCCGTCAGGTCACGTGGCCGGCTTGGTGCGCGCCTTGTGGTTTCGAGGCAGCGCGTGGGAGATGAGTGACACGTAGTCCACGGCCTGGACCGGCGGCGGGGGCGGCGGTGTCCCCAGCGCGGCCAGCCGCTTGCTGAAGGCCGCGAGGATGTCCGGCACCGGCCGCATGGCCTTGAACAGCGCGTTGGGACCCTCCAGCGCCTGCGACAGCGCGATGGCCGCCTGCTGCAAGGGCAGGCCGCGGCGCAAGAGGTCCTGGAACGAGTTGGACAGGGTGATGATGTTGTGCCCCGCCGTCTGCACCATCTCCACGGCGATCTTCAGCACCTGGGGCGCCGTGAGGTGCCCGTCCGCCAGGAGCACCAGCGCCGCCTGGAAGTAGTTGAACACGGGCACCACGCGGGGCCCGTAGGGCGTGAAGTGCGCGGGCGGCGTCAACCGGTCCAGGTGGATGAAGATGCGGCGCACGGGATCCGCGACGGGAATCTTCTTCCAGGCCGCGTGCACCCGCGTGACGTCATCCGGGTACACCCCGCCGGCCTCCAGCACCTGCGACAGCACGCGCTCGTCCACGCGCCCCGCGATGAGGTCCGCGTAGAGCGAGTAGATGAACGCGTCCGCCTCCGCGTCGTCGCCGAAGAGCACCTCCTCGGCCTCCACGGGCGCGTTGACGCGGCTCTCGAGGATCGCCGGCAGCTTGTAGCCCACCTGTCCGCGCAGCGCCCGGAAGCGCCCGCGCAGCAGGTTGCCCACGTTGTCCTTGAGGACGAACTCGTCCCACTGCACGCCGTCCAGCTTGAGCTTCTCCTCGAGCACGGCGCGCATCTGCTTGGGGCTCCCCGAGACGATGCACAGCCGCGAGTCCCCGTTGGCCGCCAGCTCGCGGATGAGCGCGCTGGCGCCCGGCACGGCGGTCTTCTCGTGCGCCTTCTGGAACGCCGTGCGCACCAGGTCCCGGAGCGACTCGAACTCCGTCTGGAGGTACGTCTTGTCCAGGTCCCACCGGTAGATGCGCCGAGGGGGCCGGGGATCGATGCGGTCCGGCAGGCTCACCGCTCGAGCCCCTCCCGGATGGCGGTGCCCAGCTCATGCGCCACGGCCTTGGCCGCCACCTTCCCCGCGTTGGCGATGGCGCGCGCCCGCGAGCGTCCGTGCGCCTTGATGAAGATGCGGTCGAACCCGAGGATGGGCGCGCCCCCGTACTGCTCCCAGTCGGTGATGTCCTTGAGGCGCTGGATGCCGCTGGACAGCATGGCCAGGCCCGCGCGCCAGCGCAGGCTCTCCTTGTAGGCGTACTGGGCCAGCTCCATCACCGTGTCGTGCACGCCTTCGAGCATCTTCAGGCACACGTTGCCCACGAAGCCGTCCGTGACGATGACGTCCGCGGTGCCCTTGGGAATGTCGATGCCCTCCACGTTGCCCGTGAAGTTGAGGTTCGGCATGGCGAGCAGCCTCGCATGCGCCTCCGTCACGCGGGGCGGGCCCTTCTGCGGCTCCACCCCGTTGGAGAGCAACGCCACCTTGGGCCGCTCATTGCGCGAGATGATGCGCGCATAGGCCGAGCCCATCACCGCGAACGCCACCAGGTCATCCGCGGTGGCCTCCACCGTGGCGCCCACGTCGAGGATGAGGCTGAACGGGTCCTGCTTCTCACCGCGCACGCCCCGCGTGGGGTACACGGTGGCGAGCGCCGCGCGCCGCACGCCGGGGATGAGCTGGAAGTGCCGAGCGCACGCGAGCACGCCCGCGCCCGTGTTGCCCGCGGACACCAGCGCCTGCGCCTCGCCCTCGGCCACCAATCGCGCCGCCACGGACACGGAGGCCTGGGGCTTGCGCGCCAGCGCCTCACCCGGCTTCTCATCCATGCCGACGTACTCTGCGGCGTGGTGGATGGAGAGGCGCTCGCCGTTGTGCTTGGTCTGCGCCAGCACCTCATCGATGAGCCTGCGATCGCCCACGAGCAGCGTGTGGATGTGAGGTGACTCCAGCGAGAGCTGGGCCGCGCCGCGCACGACCTCCGTCGGCCCGTAGTCTCCCCCCATCACGTCGAAAGCGATCGTGATCTGCTCCGGCTTGCCCACCATGCCTCCCATCTTACGAGCTTTGCCTCTGCCCCGCCCCCGTCATTCGCACCTGGGCCATCAGGGTCAGCCCCACCACCCCGCCCACCGCCACCAGCGCGGCCGCCGTGCCGTAGGGCGCCGCGGGCCCCAGTCGGGTGAACAGCAGGCCGCCCAGCGCGGGGCCCAGGATGCGGCCCAGTGAGCCAAAGGCCTGATACGCCCCCAACGACGCCCCCTGCCGGTCCTCCGGCGCGTGGAGCGAGACGAGCGCGGATAAGCACGGATTCACCAGCGCCGAGCCCACCGCCAACAGTCCCATGATGGGAAACAGCCCGACGTAGGAGGTCGCCATCGGCAACAGCCCGAGCCCCGCGGCCGTCAGGCCGAAGCCCACCACGGCCACCGGGGCCTCTCGCCCTCCCTGTCCCTTCTTGCCGCCCACCAGCCGCCGCACCAGCCCGCCCTGCACCAGGGCGGACAGCACGCCCACGAGCGCGAACAGCCACCCGGCGCGCAAGCTCGCCTCGCGCAGCACCGCCGCGTCCGGCATCACGGGATGCAGCAGCCACCCACCCGCCAGGGCGACCGGCCCGGACGACAGGAAGCGCGTCAGCAGGTAGACCGAGAACGTCCCCTCCATCTGCGCGAAGGCCGTGTTGAACAGCAGCACGAGGAGCAGGCACCGCCCCACCACGGGCAGCCGCAACGCCAGCGCCGCGCCCTTCGCCGAGCGCTCTGGCACGCCCGGGGCCCCGGGCACCCGCGTCTCGGGCAGGAAGCGCCAGGTGCAGGCCAGGTTGATGGCGGTGAGCGCCGCCGCGAACAGGCCAATGGCGAGGTTGCCGCCCCACGCGCCCAGGAAGCCGCCCAGCGCCGGCCCCAGCACGAAGCCTAGCCCGAAGCCCGCGCCGATGAGCCCCATGCCCCGCGCCCGCTCGTGCGGTGGCGTGATGTCCGCCACCACCGCCTGCGCCGTGGAGATGTTGCCGCCCGACAGCCCGTCGATGACGCGCGACAGGAACAGGAGGGGCAGCGCGTGCGCGAACGCGAACAGCACGTACCCCAGCAGCGAGCCCACCTGACTCAAGAGCAGCACGCGGCGCCGCCCGAAGCGGTCCGACCACCGGCCCAACACCGGCGCCGCCACCAACTGCATCAGCGAATAGACGGAGACCAGCAACCCCACCGTGAAGGGCGAGGCGCCGTACTTCACGCCGTACACCCCCAATTGGGGAATCAGCAGGCCAAACCCGATGAGGTCCAGCGCCACGATGCCAAACACCACCCGCAACGACGCCACCCGAGCCACCACCGTCTCCTTCACGCACGGACCTTCAGAAAGCGAAAACCGCCGGAGCGCGCGCAGGCGCTCCGGCGGACGGGAAGAACATCCCTTCGCCCCGAGGCGCTAGTTCGCCTCGGCCGACTGGATGTTGCGGTTGGCCGTATCCCGCTCGATGCAGCCCTTGGTGAGCGTGTACTGGTACGTGCCCAGCTCGTCGCGCCAGTACTCACCCTCGTACGGCCAGTAGAGCTGATCGTCCGCCACGGCCACCGAGAACTTGTACTTCTTGACGATGGCGGTGCGGCCACCGGCCTTGAGCTGCTCCTCGAGGAACTCCTTCTCCTTCGTCGTCGTCTCGAACTTGATGCGCAGGCCGTTGGCGAGCAGCTGCTTGAGCGAGCCCAGCTCCGTCTCCAGCTTGCCCTTGGCCATGATGCCGGCCTTGGAGATGAGCCCGGTGCGCTGTCCCTTCAGCCCCTCCAGCAGCTCCTTGGTCAGCTCCGAGTACTTGAAGGTGTCGCCCTTGTTCGAGAACAGGTCCATCTCGCCTTCCAGCTCGAGGATGGAGTCGTTCGTCTTCTTCAGGTCCTGGTCCGTGAGGGCCAGCCGGAGGATGCGCTCCAGGATGACGTCGGTGCCGTTCTTCTCCAGGCCTTCCTTGTTCTTCTTCTGCACGTCGGCGAGCACCGTGTAGTACTCGCTGGCGTCCATGTTCTTCTTCACGAGCGAGTCCAGCTGGTCATGCACCGGCAGGTACGTGCGCTCGAAGTCCTGGAGGATGAGGTTGGACTCCCGGTAGCGGCAGTTCTCGTAATAGATGACCGCCTTGAGGATGAGCGCCTCCGGGAAGTACTCCTCGCGGAAGAACGGCGACGAGAGCGTGATGAGGTTGCCCAGCGCCTGCTCGTACTGGCCGATGCGGTAGTTGGCCCAGCTCGCCTCGAAGAGGGACTCCAGCCACTGCGTGTTCCCGCGCTCCACCTTGTTCAAATAGAAGATGGCGAAGCGGTTCTGCTGCATGCCGTAGTGCGTGCGCGCCAGCTGCATGAAGGCCAGCTCGCGCAGCGACTGATCCAGCTTCGCCTGCTCGCCCACGTGGCCAGCCTGCGGACGGGTGAGGCGCACCACTTCCTTCATCGCCTCCACGGACGCGACCACGTCGTTGTTCGTGCGCTTGCCCGCGGCGTCCTTCGAGCGCGTGCCGTTGCGGAAGTACGCCAGGCCCTCCAGGTACTTGGCGCGCGCGAAGAACGTGTCCGTGCGCGGAATGGAGAGCGCCAGCCGCTTCACTTCCTCGAAGCTCTTGTCCGCGTCCGCGTACTGGCCCACCTGATCCAACGCGCGGCCACGCACGAAGTGGTAGCGCGCCAGCAGGTAGCGGAACTCGTTGCGGAACTTCTCCGGGAACTCGTAGTTCGCGTACCGGGCAATCTCATCCAGGATGACCGTCTCGTTCTTCGTCTTGCGGCTGATGAAGAACAGCCACTCCAGGCTCGACTTGAAGAACCGCGTGGACGGGCCCACGGCGAGGATCTTCGAGAACTCGCCGAGCGACGAGTGGTACAGCCCCATGCGGTAGAGCGACTTGGCGAGCACGTAGCGCGCCTCGGTGTGCAGGCCCGCGAGCTTGGGGTCCTTCAAGAGCTCGTGCGCCGCCATGGCGGACTTCTCGTACTCGTCGTTCTTGAAGAGCGACACCGCCACGTCCAGGCGCTGGCGGTCCGCCGTCTTGCCGGACACGTCCACCGCGTCGAACGTCATGGTGGGCGCGGCGGGCTTGGGCGTGTCGCTCGTCAGGTCCAGGCCGAATCCCCCACTGCCGGAGGACGCGGTGGCGGGCGAAGGCGTCACGGGCGAAGGCTTGACCACGACGGGCGCGGCCGGGGTCACCGGCGCGGGCGTGGCGGCAGGCGTCGCGAGGGCGGGCGTCGCCGGGGCGGGCGCGGCGCTCTCGGCGGTGGCGTCATCAGGCTCGGCAGGAGCGACCTTGCCTTTGGCCGTGCGCGACTTGCGCGAGGACTTCTTCTTCGCGGACGCGCTGGAGGAGGTAGTGGAGGAGCCGCCGCGCTTCTTCTTCTTCTTGGTCTGACCGGCGAGGTCCAGACCCTCGAAGCTCTGCGCGTGGCTGGGGGCCGCCCACACGAGCACAAGCCCGAGGACGGCGATGCGGAGGAGCCGGTGGATGCTCATCATGACTCGGGATGGGCAGTGGGGAAGAAGAAGGACACACCCAGCTCGAACATCAGCTGGTTGCGCAGGTAGTGGGGCGTGGGCTCGCGGCCCTTCTCCACATAGATGAGGTCACGCACCTCGGTGCGCAGCGTCATCCAGCGGTTGAAGAAGAAGCGCAGACCGACGCCCACGTTGCCGCCGCCCGTGAGGTACGACTTGCTCACGACGTCGAGGGGCGTGGAGTCGTTCTCCGTGCGGAAGTAGGGCCCCTGGTACTGCACCACCGAGGCGCCGACGATGCCGTACATGTCGAAGTGGACGAACTTCTCCGCCAACAGCGACAGCTTGCCGTAGATGGGCGCCCACTGAAGGTCCGCGCCCCCCATCAGCGTGAGCTGTCCGGGCGCGCTCCCGTTCAGCTCGCTCTTGCTCGGGGCGCGGCAGCCGCGCTGCGAGCCATCCGTGCCCTCGGTGAAGGAGCAGATCTGCGCCGAGCCCGCCACCGAGTTGAGCGCGTAGCCGGCGCGCAGACTCACGCCGAGCGTCTCCATGGGGTGGTACGTCAGCGTGGCGCCGAAGATGTACTTCTTGAAGAACGCGTCGCGGATGGTGACCGTGGCCGAGGGGCTGAACTCGAAGCGCCCCTTCTTCAGGAACATGTGGCCGGACACCGGACGGATGCGCTCGCGAAGCGGGCCGAGCGCGTCCTTGTCCACCTCGGACACGTCACCGGCCTCGTCCTCGGAGTTGCCGACGGGAGACGGGGGCCGCGCGGCGGCGGGCACCGGCTTGGCGTCGGTCCCCTCGGGCTTCGCGGCGGGCGCGGGGTCGGCGGCGCGCGAGAGCGCCGGGAGCACCAGACACAGAGACAACAGCAGGCGGAGGGCGGACTTCATTCCGAGTCCCTCCCCGTCGAGTGCAGCGGCAGGAAGATCGAGATGCCGGCGTTGAGGGTCATGACGTTCTGGATGGCGCCCTTGGTGCTTCCCAGCGGCTGATCCACGTAGGCGGTGTTGATGAGGGCCACGTTCACGGCCAGGAAGTCCTTGGTCACGAACCGCATGCCCAGGCCCAGGTCCGCCGCGGGGTTGAGACCCCGGCCCGGCAGCGACGACGTCTCCGTCTTCACCACGCCCAGGCCACCCAAGAGGTACCCGTCGAAGTGGAGGATGGAGTTGAGGAAGGCGACCTTGCCGTACAGCGGCGCCCACTCCACGTCTCCCATGCCGGACCACTCCGGCACCGAGTTGTAGATCTTGCTGTTGAAGGTGCGCTTGGCGGTGCGCACATCATCGGAAGGAACGACTTGGAGGAGCGAGACGCGCGCCGACAGGGCCAGCGTGTCCGCCAGGTACCACGCGCCGCGAACCGACAGTCCCACCTTGGAGTAGAACGGATCGTTCACGGAGATGCTCACGAGCGGCGACAGCTCGAAGCGGTTCTTCTTGAGATAGACCTTGCGCTGCACGCTCTTCACCCGGTCCTCCTGGGTGATGTCGATGAGCGGCGGCGGAGCATCCGGCACGGGCGCATCCGCTGTACTGCTGGCGAGCGTCGTCGCGGGTCGGGCCTCCTCTGCGGGAGGCGGGGCGGGGGTGTCTTCCTGAGGCTTGGCCTGGGTGTCCTCGGTGAGGTCGAGACCCATACCCTCTTGTTGCTTCTGGGCAAGGGCCAGCGTGGGCCACATCAGGCTCAGCGCGAGCAGCAGCGTCGGGCGGTTCAAGTCCGGGGGCTCCGTGGGGGAGGGGGCGTACTGCCACCGGGGTTCAGCGTGACTCTGGTTTGTGCATCCTATCGGCCGTGTTCCGAACCATCAACCGCCACGCAGTGCGTGGATGCGATGTATCCCTTCGGTATCTCTGCACAATTCCACTCTGGTCAGGAGAACACCTGCTCCGGGAGCTTGCGTTGGCAGGCCGAATCGGTGTGGTAGCCTCGACCCACGAAGCGGCTCCCTTCGTTTGCAAGCGGCCCCCGCCGCTCACTCCCCCTTTCGTCCGAGGTTCCTGACGATGTCCGCGAGATCCGCCCTCCTGCTTTGCGCTGTCGTCCTGCTGGGCGGCTGTAATGTGACCACCGAGCTGGGACTGCCGTGCACGCTGGTCCGCAAGCCGAACGCCACCGATCCGAATCCCCAGGCCAAGTTCATCGCCATGAAGGAGAAGGAGCTGCAGCCCAACCAGGACTTCATCTCCTTTGGCGCGGTGGAGTGTGAGGACCTGATTTGTGTGCGCGACGCCTCCATCGCGCCCTCGGACAATCCGGAGCTGGAGGCCAAGGGCTACTGCAGCAAGTCCTGCGTCGAGGGGTCCTCCAAGAGCTGCGACGTCACCAGCAGCGACGTGCCGAAGGATCTGCGCGACCGCCTCACCTGCCGGGCCATGATGCTGGATCAGGCCACCCTGGACGCGCTGCGCATCGCCGATGAGACGGCCTACCGGCGCATCTTCGGCGAGAACACGTCCACGTTCTTCTGCGCGGCGGCGGTCCCCACAACGCAGACTCCCTGACAGTTCCAGCGTGGGGACGTAGACCTATTTCCCCACGTCGTTCGTAAAGGCAGGGCGGCGTCCCCTCCGAGGACGCCCAGGAGCCCTGCCATGAACCGAACGGTCCTCTTCCTCGCCCTGGCCGGCGGCCTCGCTCTCACCGCGCTGGTGCTGGGGCTGCCGCGGGCCGGTGGGTCGCCGCAGCCGCCTCCCCCGGCGACGCATGTGGCGCCCCCCCTCCCCCCCACTCCGCCGGCCACCGCGTCGCTGGGCTCGCTCACGCTGACGGGCCGGCTGTCGCATCCGTACATCCCGCAGGGTGCCTCGGAGGTGTTCGCCACGGTGGACCTCACGGGCGCGCAGGTGCCGGGCGCCACGCGCAGCCCGGTCAACCTCGCGGTGGTCATTGACCGCTCGGGCTCCATGAGCGGCTACAAGCTGTCGCAGGCGAAGCAGGCCGCGCGGCACCTCGTGGGTCTTCTGCGCGACGAGGACCGGCTCGCCATCATCCACTACGGCTCGGACGTGAAGAGCCTGCCGTCGCAGGCGGCCACTCCCGCCAACCGCGAGCGGATGTTGCAGTTCATCGAGGGCATCTGGGACGACGGCGGCACCAACATCAGCGCGGGCCTGTCCGCGGGCCGCTTCCAGCTCGCCTCCGGGATGGAGCACTTCCGCGTCAACCGCCTCATCCTCATGAGCGACGGCCAGCCCACCGAGGGCATCAGCGACGCGGCCGGGCTGCAGCAGGAGGTGCGCGACATCCGCGCGGCGGGCATCACGGTGAGCGCCATTGGCGTGGGCACGGACTTCAACGAGGACCTGATGCAGTCCTTCGCGGAGTACGGCGCGGGCGCCTACGGCTTCCTCGAGGACGCGGGCAAGCTGGCCACCCTCTTCCAGCGCGACCTCCAGCAGGCCTCCACCACCGTGGCGCGCAACGTGGAGCTCTCCTTCGAGCTGCCCGACGGAGTCTCGCTGGGCGAGGTGCTGGGCTACACCGCGCACCAGGCGGGCAACGTCGTGCGCGTCGCCATGCCGGACTTCTCCGCGGGCCAGGTGGAGCGCGTCGTGGTGCGGCTGCTCGTCCAGGGAAGCGCCGTAGGCCAGGCCGTGCAGGTCACGGGGCTGAAGCTGGCGTACACCGACCTGCTCCAGAACAAGGGCGTGGAGAGCGCCGCCTCGCTGAGCGCGCAGGTCACGGACCGCCGCGAGGAGGTCCTCGCGCGCCAGGACAAGGACGCCACGGTCTATGCGGCCCGTGCGCGCAGCGCCCAGAACCTCCAGAAGGCCGCCGAGGCGATGAGCCAGGGACGTAAAGACGAGGCCAAGGGCTACCTGCAGGACAACCAGACCCTCTTCACCGAGACCGCCGCCGTGGCGGGCGCGGCGGCGGTGGCCGAGGATCAGGCCCAGCAGAAGGCCGCCCTCGACGAGTACGAGTCGGCCGCGACGCCCTCGGCGGTGGGCGCGGCGGTGAAGAACAGCAAGGTGCGCGCGCTCAAGAGCTTTGGCCGGCTGGGCACCACCTACTGAGCGACCCAGCCGAGGCGCTGGCGCTTTCCTCGGCGGACGCGCGCCTTCGTCACTAGTCTCCCGCCGCGCGGCCTCGGTCCTGGACCGGGGCTGCGCCGTTTCCACCCTTGCGGAGAGACCCCATGCTGAAGACCCGCGCCTATGCCGCCCCGAGCGCCAAGGCTCCCCTCAGCCCCTTCACGCTCGAGCGCCGAGAGCCCGGCGCCCATGACGTGCTCATCGACATCCTCTACTGCGGCGTGTGCCACTCGGACCTGCATCAGGCCAAGGATGAGTGGGGCGGCGCGATCTTCCCCCTCGTCCCCGGCCACGAAATCGTCGGGCGCGTGACCCAGGTGGGAAGCGCCGTGCGCCGCTTCAAGGCAGGCGACACCGTGGGCGTGGGATGCATCGTCGACGCGTGTCGCGAGTGCGCGCCCTGCAAAGCCGGCGACGAGCAGTACTGCGACCACGGCATGGTGGGCACCTACAACAGCCGTGAGCGCGGCACTGGCGCGGTGACCTACGGCGGCTACTCCACCCGCATCACGGTGGACGAGAACTTCGTGCTGCGCATCCCGGAGGGCCTGCCGTTGGACAAGGCCGCGCCGCTGCTGTGCGCCGGCATCACGACGTACTCGCCGCTGCGCCACTACGGGCTCAAGGCGGGAGACCGCATCGCCGTGGTGGGGCTCGGGGGCCTGGGCCACATGGGCGTGAAGCTCGCGCGGGCCATGGGCGCCGAGGTCACCGTGTTGAGCACCTCGCCCTCCAAGGAGAAGGACGCGCGAGCGCTGGGCGCCAGCGACTTCGCCGCCACCTCACGGCCGGAGACGTTCCAGCGGCTGGCGGGGCGCTTCGACTTCATCCTCGACACCGTGTCCGCGCCGCACGACTACAACGCGTACCTGAGCCTCCTGAAGGTGGATGGGACGATGATCCTCGTGGGCGCGCCCGAGGAGCCCACCCCGCTGTCCGCCTTCCCGCTCATCATGCGGCGGCGGCGGCTCGGCGGCTCGCTCATTGGCGGCATCCGCGAGACGCAAGAGATGCTGGACTTCTGCGCCCAGCACGGCGTGACGTCCGACATCGAGCTCATCCCCATCCAGAAGATCAACGAGGCCTACGAGCGCATGCTCCGCGGAGATGTGCGCTACCGCTTCGTGATTGACATCGCCAGCTTGCAAGAGAAGTAGGCGCACACGGCCACCGCCCTCCCGGCCGCCCGTCGGGAGGGGCACGGCTCGCGCCACGGCATTGTGAAGTCGGTGCAACGACGGAGGGCGCACATTCCCGGTTGACCGATGGAATCACGCCGCCCTATCTCCGCGTTCCTCCGGGCTTCAGCCGGAAAGTGCGCATGGGAGGCGCTTCACAGCATGGCGAGCGCGGCGAGCACCCCGTGGGTCGGGGTCATCATGGGTGGCAGGAGCGATCTCGAGTTCCTGCGGCCCGCTATCGATATCCTCAACGAGCTGGGCATCCCTCACGAGGTGCGCATCGTGTCCGCGCACCGCACTCCGGACTGGATGATGGAGTACGCCTCCACCGCGGAGGCGCGCGGCCTGTCCGTCATCATCGCGGCGGCGGGCGGCGCGGCCCACCTGCCCGGCATGGTGTCCAGCAAGACGCTGCTGCCGGTGCTGGGCGTGCCCATGCCCACCACCGTCCTCAACGGCTTCGACGCGCTGCTGTCCATCGTGCAGATGCCCAAGGGCGTGCCGGTGGGAACACAGGCCATTGGCAAGCCGGGCGCCGCGAACGCCGCGCTGCATGCCGCCGCCATCCTCTGCCTGAAGTACCCGGAGCTGCGCGAGCGCCTGTCCGCCTACCGCACCGCCCGCACGCAGGAAGTGCTGCGCGAGCGCGAGGTGGAGGGATGAAGGCGCGCACGGTGCTCCCCGGCGGCACGCTGGGCATCCTCGGCGCGGGACAGCTCGGGCGGATGATGGCCCTGGCCGCGCGCACGCTCGGCTACCAGGTGCAGGCGTTGGATCCGGACTCGACCGCGCCCGCGCGCTCGGTGGTGGATCGCTGCCTGACCTCGGCGTTCTCCGACATCGACGCGGCGAGCGACCTGGCGCGCGCGTGCGACGTCGTGACGCTGGAGATCGAGAAGATTCCGCTCGCCACGCTGAACGCCGTGGCCCGGCAAACCCCCATGCGTCCCGGCGCGGGCGTGCTGGAGGTGATTCAGCACCGCGGCCGGCAGAAGAGTTGGCTTGCGCGCGGAGGATTCCCCTTGGGCCCGTGGCGCGAGGCGCACTCCGCCGCGGAGCTGGCGCAGGCCATCGAGGCCCTGGGCGGCCGGTGCTTCGTGAAGTCCAGCGAGGGGGGCTACGACGGGCGAGGCCAGTACGAGGTCTCTCGCGCCGACGAGGCCGCCACCGCGTGGCGCGAGTTGGGTGAGCGCTCGGTGGTGGTGGAGGCCGCGCTCGACCTGGAGTCCGAGCTCTCGGTCCTGGTGGCGCGCGGCCCGGACGGGCAGGCCGTCGTCTACCCGCCCGCGTTCAATCACCACGAGCAGCGCATCCTCGCGTGGTCGTTGCTGCCGGGACAGCTGCCGCCCGCCATCACCGCGCAGGCCACGGAAGTGGCGCGCGCCATCACCGACGCGCTCCAGGTCGAGGGCCTGCTCGTCGTGGAGATGTTCCTGCTGCGCGATGGCCGCCTGCTCGTCAACGAGCTGGCGCCGCGTCCGCACAACAGCTTCCACTCCACCGAGGTGGCGTGCCTCACCAGCCAGTTCGAGCAGGCGGTGCGCGCGGTGTGCAACCTGCCGTTGGGCTCGGTGGAGGTCGTGCGCCCGGCGGCCATCGTCAACCTGCTCGGCGACCTGTGGCTGCGCGAAGGCGGGCCTCGGTTCGCCCAGGCGCTGGCCATGCCCGGCGTGCGGCTGCATCTGTATGGCAAGCGCGACGCTCGCAAGGGCCGGAAGATGGGCCACCTCTCGGCGGTGGGCTCCACCCCCGAGGAGGCCCTGGCTCGGGTCAAGGCAGCCGCCACCGCGCTGGGGATGTGACGCCATGAAGACGAATGCCGCCCGGCTGTTGGACTCGCTCGGCGTGCGCTACGAGCTGCGCGACTACGAGGTCGACCCGGACGACCTGTCCGCGGAGACCGTCGCCGGCAAGGTGGGCATGCCCGCCGAGCAGGTGTTCAAGACGCTCGTGGCGCGCGGCGACCGGACCGGCGTGCTGATGGCGGTGGTGCCGGGCAACGCCGAGTTGGACCTCAAGGCGCTCGCCCGGCTCAGCGGAGACCGCAAGGTGGACACGGTGCCGCTCAAGGAGCTGCAGCCGCTGACCGGCTACGTGCGCGGCGGCTGCACCGCGATTGGGGGCAAGAAGGACTACCCCGTCTTCGTCGATGAGACGCTGGAGCTGTTCGACACCATCGCGGTGTCCGCAGGCATTCGCGGCACGCAGCTCGTGCTCGCGCCCGCGGACTACCTGCGCGTGACGAAGGGCCGCACCGGGCCCATCTCTCGCCCCAAGGCCTAGGACCCGCTCAGGACTGCGCGCCACCGTCGAGGCTCGGCGCGAAGAGCACCTTGCCGCTCGTCATGTCCGAGGAGGCGATGCGCAGCGCTTCGCCCGCGGACTCCAGGGGCAGGCTCGCGCGGAGGGGCGTCTCCAAGGCCTTGCCCATCAGCGTCGCCGCGCCCACGAGCGCCCGGAGCTGCTCGCGTCCGAAGCGGCCACGCCCCCAACGCGCCAGCCAGAAGCCGTCCACCTTCTTGTCGTGGAAGATGAAGTCTCCGGGGTCGATGCGGCACTCCTGCTCCGCCAGCGCGCCGTAGACCGTCACCGTTCCGCCGTCCGGCATCGCGCTCAAGAGGCGCCCCGTGAGGTGACCGCCCACCGCGTCGAACGCCAGCGTCACGCGCAGCTCGTGGAACAGGAGCCGCAGTCGCTCGTCGAACTCGGGCTCCGCGCTGCTCAGCACGTGCTCGGCGCCCAGCGCGCGCAGCACCTGCACCTGCTCGGGACGACGCACCACGTGCACCATGGGCAGTCCGCGACGCCGGGCCAGCGTGGCCAACATGCGCCCCAGCGCGCTCGCCGCCGCCGTCTGCGCCAGCGCGCCATGGCCCTCCTGCCGCGCTCTGTCCAACAGCGCCCACGCCGTCAGCGGATTGATGAAGAGCGTGGAGCCCTGCTCGTCGCTCATGCGCGCGCGCAAAGGCAGACACTGCGGCAGGGGCACCACCGCGTACTCCGCCCACAGCCCCTCGCCGTCCAGCGGCGCCAGACACGCGACGCGGCGTCCCACGAGCAGCCGCCCCGCGACACCTCCCGCCGCCACCACCGTCCCGCTGCCCTCGAAGCCCGGCACCACGGGCAGCGACTTGCGGACACCGTAGCGCCCTCGCACGAACATCAGGTCCGAGGGGTTGATGGGCGAGGCGGCCAGCCGCACCAGCACCTGTCCCGGTCCGGGCCTGGGAACCGGACGCGATTGGACCCGCAGCGACTCGGGGCGGCCGTCGTAGGCGGTCAACACCAGGGCGCGCATCGTCTGGGGGATGGGGGGAGCACTCATCGGCAGACCTTTTAATTCGGTCACGCGTTCCAGGTGGAATTCCTGGCCTGACGCCACGCTGTTCCAGGGGCGACCGATGAGTGCCACCGTGCTGCAGTTCCATCACCGAGAAGCTTTCGAGCGCACCGTGACGCGCGCCCTCGCGGCGGGCGCCGGCGCGGGCCTGCTCCAGTTCGCCACCGGCCGGGTGGGGCTCCCCCTGCCGCTGTCCTGGTGGGTCCCCGTCGCGGTGGTGCTCGCCTGTGCCCAGGGGGACAAGTGGGACCGGGCCCTCGTGGCGGGCCTGGGGGTCGTGCTCACCTCCCTGCCCTACGCGCTGGGCATGACGCCGGGGTGGACGCTGGCCATCAGCGCCGCCGCGGCGGGTGCCCTGCTGGTGCGCGCGCGACTCAACGAGCGGGGCGAAGAGGGGCAGGTGGCCGAGGCCCGCCCTACCCTGCTGCACTTCTCGCTCGGGGCGTTCCTCGCCGCGGGCCTCACCCTGGCGGGCACCGAGGTCGCGAACGTCTTCGCCTCGCGCCTCGCGGACGTGGCCACGCCCGCGCTGCTCAGCGCGAGCCTCACCGGTGGAATCCTCGGCCTGTTCGTGGGCCTGAGCGCCATCGCCGCGCACGTCGGGTTGTCCGCCGACCCTGTCGAGGCGCGCGCCGAGGAGCTGCTGCCCCAGCTCGCCGGAGACTTCCGGACGCTGGCCGAGCGCGCCCTCAGCCTCTATCGCCATTGCGGCGAGTCCCTCGCGAAGCTCCCGCGCGAGCCGGCCCGCGAGGAGCTGGCTCGCACGCTGGCGCGCATCACGCGCGGCGCGGTGGAGCTGGCCTCGGAGTGGGCGGGCGTGGAGGCGCAGCTCGAGGAGCGCGCCCAGGCGGAGCTCCAAGCGGAGCGAGACGGATTGGAGCGCAGCGCTCGCGCCAGCACGGATCCGGTGGCGCGTCGGCAGCTCGAGCTCGCGGCGCAGTCGCTCGGCGAAGAGGTGGAGCGGCTGGGTGAACTCAGGCAGCGCCGCGAGCGAATCCTCGCGAAGCTGCGCGCGGAGGTCGCCTTGTTGGAGCGCGCTCGCGTGGCGCTCCTGTCGCTGCGCAGCGGACATGCCCAACTCAAGGCCGCGGAGTTGGCCGCGCTGGCCCGACGCTTCCGCTCGCTCTCGTCCGCGCAGTGGGAGGAAGGGCATGCGCTGGACACCGTGGCGGCCCAGGCCACGCTCGCCCAGGTGCCCGCGGCCCCGGTCATGGAGGCGCCCGGGGAGACATTGGCCGCCACGGCCGGGGGCTCACCGGTGGCCGTGCCCCCTCCGGCTGCGCCCGCCCCCGTGGAACCCATCTCCGACGCCGCCCCGAGCGGCGCGGAACAGCGCCCGTTGACCGAGCGATAGCGCGAGGTGGAGTAGTCCTCCGCGGTGGTTCAGGGAGCCACCGCGCGCGCAGGCGCTGACCTGGTCGCCGTGATGCGGGCGTGACGCCAGCGCCATGCTCGCGTGGCTGCTCGTGACACGAGGGTCCCTGAAGCACGGAGGACTTTCGGCTACATCTTTCGGACATGAACCCACCCCGCTCCCCCCCGGTCGCCCCGGCGCAGTCCTGGCTGTGGCGCGGAGACGAGCCTCGGATCGCGTCCGTGTTCCAGCCCATCGTGGACCTGCGGACCGGCAACATCGTGGGCCATGAGGTGCTGTCCCGAGGCGAGGGCTCCTCGGAGTCCCCTCTCGACTTCTTCGCCCGCGCCCGCCACGAGGGACTCACCTTCGAGGTCGAGGACGCCTGCTGGCGCTCCGCGCTCCGCCGCATCGCCGCGCTTCCCGAATGCCACCGCCGCGCGCCGTTCTTCTTCAACGTCAGCCCCGAGGTCCTCGCCGACGCGCGCTTCGCCGACGCCACCCTCGAAGCCGTGGTCCAGCAACACGGACTGCACCCAAGACAGTTCGTGCTGGAGATCACCGAGAAGGGCGCCTTCGAAGACACCGCGCAGTTGAGGCGCCTCGCACGGGCGCTCGCGACGCGAGGCTTCGGCATCGCGTTGGATGACTTCGGCGCGGGGCACTCGGGGCTGGTGACGCTGGTGCACAGCGCGCCGGACTTCATCAAGTTGGATCAAGCGCTGGTGCGCGACATCCACCACCATGCGTACCTTCAACATCTGGTGAAGTCCCTGGTCGCCTTCGCCGCCAACGTGGGCGCCACGCTCATCGCGGAGGGAGTGGAGTCCTGGGACGAGCTGGCGGTACTGCTGCGCTTGGGAATCCGACACGCGCAGGGCTTCCTGCTCGCGCGCCCCGCGCCCACGCCGCCACTCCCCGAGGAGGACTTCGAGCGGCGACGCCACGGCACCATGCGCGCGCTGCACCACCGCGCGTCCTCGGGCGATGACACCGTGGGCAGCCTCGCGGTCCGGTGCGCCAGCGCGCAGGCGCCCGCGACGGATTCGGCCCTCGCGGCCCTGTTCCACCAGACGCCAGGCCTGGAGCATGTCGTCCTGCTGAAGGACGACCAGCCGCACGGGTTGATCACCCGTCAGCGCTTCGAGGCCCGCGCGGACGCGCACCCCGCACCGTTGATCGCCGAAGAGGACATGTCGGTCTGCGCGCTCATGCCCCTGGCGCTGGCGCGGGCGATGCCAGCGACCCAGGACCCCATCGTCATCACGGACGCGGCCGGTGCGTTCCTGGGCACCGTGACCATGCGGCAGCTCATCCTGCGCATCGCCGAGCTGGCCGCCCGCGCGCACGGGACTTCGTGACGACCCAAGCACCCCCTCCTGTCTGGGAAGGGGGGCTCGGTGAACGACTCAGCAATGATAGACAGCCGTCCTGACGTACTGCGTGCGATAGCCTTCCAGCTTGTACGTGCCGTCACACTTCGTGAGGGCCCAGCCGACCTGCACCGTGTACGTCGAATCCGAGTAATACACCTGGCTGACCTCGGAGCCGCCCACGATGATGGCGGACTCCTGCGTCGCCACCGGGGCCCCCTGCGCGTCTTCCGTCGCCGCCCCGCCACAAGCTCCCAGCATCAAGCCCGCTGCGCACGCCAGGACCGCCGCGACTCGCTTCACTCCAATGGACATACCGTCTCCGGGTGTGTGGTGAAACACCCGGAGCGTATCAACGCGAAACGAGTTCAAGAAGATTTATCGGCTCATCTCAGTCACGATAATCGTTGATGTCCTTGCGAGCGAAAGCGCGAGTCGACTCCCAAGGTGCCGTCGCGGGGAGCGCTTCCAGTTGGACCTTGGCGCGATGCAGCGCAGTCCCATCCTTGCGACCGGACTCCATCTCCAGCGCGAGGGCGAGCGTGTCACTCCACAACACCCGGAGGTAGCGGTCCGCCGTGGTGGCCTCCAACCACCGTGCCCCCTCGGGGGCATCGGGGCGCGACGAGGGCGTGAGCCTCGCGAGCACCGCGTTGGAGACTTGATGGGACAGCTCATCCCATGCGGGCGTGAAGCCCACGGAGTCGTACTCCGGGGGCTCCACCTCCACCACCTCGCGGGAGTCCGCGAGGACGAAGCGCAGGCGCACCCGCCCATCGGCCTCGCGTGACACCCAGCGCGGCACCACGCTCCAGTCATGCACGTCGCGCCGCGACTCGGGATGGGCTACCGCGGGCACGCGCCCATCCAGCACCCGCTCCGACCACAGCTGACCGTCCCGCCGCAGCACGCGCTCCTGATAGCGGAGCACCTGCGTCACCCCATCCGGTCGGACTCCCAGCTCCTCGTGCGAGATGAGCACCGCCACGGCGGGCTCGCTGCCCGGAGCCCGAGGAGGCTCCGCGCACGCGGCCCACCCGAGGAGCCCCCCCACCAGCAGCAACGCGACGCGACGCATGACTACAGCCCCGCCGCCGTCTTCAGGAGCTGGAACACGCGCGTGTTGTCGAGCGTGCCCTTGAACAGCTCCGCGTCCGCGCCGCCCGCCATCAACATCACATCGCCACCACCGTGCGTCTCGCTGGCGACGCGCACGGCCGACAGGTGCGTGAAGTTCTTGTCGAGCACGTTCACCGTGTCCGTACTGGAGCGCACGAGCGGCCGGTTGGGCCCATTGCCGAACACCAGCGTCGGATAGGGATAACCATCCCCATCCACCAGCGGCGTGCCCGTGGCCGGGTCACGCACCACGTCCACCACGTGCGTCCCCTGCCCGCGCTGGCCATAGCCGTTCATCGCCAGGGTGTGGTCATGGTCCGCCGTCACGACGATGAGCGTGTTGCTCAGGTCCACGCTGTCCACCGCGGCCTTGATGGCGGCGTCGAACGCGGCCGCGTCTCCGAGCGCCTTCTGCACCTGCGTGCCGTGCAGCGCGTGGTCGATGCGCCCGCCCTCCACCATGAGGAAGAAGCCCTGGTCATCGTTGTCCGCCGCCGAGGCCTTCTTCAGGACCTGGATGGCGGCCACCGTCATCTCCGCGAGGCTCGGCTCCTTCGTCGCGTCTCGGTCCAGCTCGTAGTTCATGTGGCTGGTGGCGGAGAACAGGCCGAACAGCTTCGTGGTCGTCGACGGCAGCGTGCGCAGGCCCGTCGCATCCTTCACGTAGGTGTAGCCCTGGGCGCGCAGCTCCTCGGTGAGGTCGCGCCCATCCGGTCGGCCCTTCGGGTTGGTGGTGGCGTTGACGGGCGTCCAGTGGTTCGCGCCACCGCCCATCAGCACGTCCACGCCGGTGCCCAGCGAGGGGTTCGCGCCCGCCCCACCCGGCACCGCCTGCGCCGCGATGTCATACGCGAGGTCGCGATGGCAGATGTGCGAGTACGTGGCGGCGGGCGTCGCGTGCGTCAGCTCCGTCGTGGTGATGGAGCCCACCGCCTTGCCCGCGGCCTTGGCCAGCTCCAGGAAGGTGCGCACCGGCGCGCCGTTGCCCGTGGCGGCGCAGTGGCCGTCCGCCTCGACGCGCGCGACGGTCTCCGCGCTCATGGACAGCACTTCATTGCGCATCTTCACGCCCGTCATGTACGCGGACATGGACGGCGCGCTGTCGGTGGTCTGCGCATCCAGCGAGTACGTCTTGATGAGGGCCGTGCGCGGCAGCTTCTCCATGTTCAGCCTGCCCGCCTCGCCGTAGACGTAGATGCGCGTGGCGGTGACGGTGGTGGGGCCCATCCCGTCGCCGAGGAAGAAGATGACGTTCTTCGCCTTGCCCGCGGCGTGCGCGGGAGCGGCCACCAGGGCCAGGGCGGCGCCCCCGGCGAGCAGCGTGTTCTTGAGGTTCATGGCTGCGATTCCCTTTGTCCGCGTCACAGCTTGGAGGCGTTGCGAAGGAGGCCGAAGACCTCGGTGTTGGTCATGAAGCCGTGGAACTGCTCGGAGCCGAAGCCCACGGCGCGGATGGTGACGTCGGTGCCGCCGTGCGTCTCGGCGCCGGTGGGCATGTGGATGGCGGCCTCCTGGTGGTACTCGTCGCCCGCGGTCAGGTCCTCGGTGAGCGTGGGCGCGAAGGCGCGCGAGCCCATGACCCGGCGCTCGCCGTTGCCAAAGCCGAGGATGGTGTACGGCTGGCCGTCCGCATCCAGCGTGGGCGCGCCCTCCGCCGCGCCGGCGTAGTTGCGCACGAGGCCCAGCACGCCCGCGTTCGTCGCCGTGGTGGCGCCCGTGCGCTTCGCGTAGCCCAGGTGCACGAGCGTGTGGTCATGGTCCGAGGTGAGGACCACGAGCGTGTGCGCCAGGGTCGGATCCTTCTTCTTCACCTCGGCCAGCACCGCCGCGAGCGCCTCGTCGAAGGCCACCGTGTCCTTCAGCGCCTTCTTCGCCGTCGTCTCGTGCAGCGCGTGGTCGATGCGCCCGCCCTCCACCATGAGGAAGAAGCCCTTGGGGTTCTGGTCGAGGACCTGCACCGCCTTGACGGCCATCTGCGCGAGGCTCGGCTCCCTGGCCGGGTCGCGGTTCAGCTCGTAGGACATGTGGCTCTCGGTGAAGAGGCCGAGCACCTTCTGCTTCGGCTCGCCGGAGAGCGGCAGGTCCTGGAGCTGCGCGGCCTGCGTGACGTAGCCGTAGCCCCGGGCCTTCAGCTCGGCCACCAGGTCACGCTTGTCCGCGCGCGTGGTGAACTGCTTGCTGCCACCGCCGAGGATGACCTCCAGGCCATCTCCCAGGCTGGAGTTGGAGCCCGGCGCGCCCGGGACGAGCTGCTGCGCGATGGCCTCCTCCAGGTCGCGGTTGCTGATGTGCGAGTACGTGGCGGCGGGCGTCGCGTGCGTCACGCGCGTGGTGGTGACGACGCCGGTGGACCAGCCGGCGGCCTCGGCCCACTCGAGGAACGTGGGCACGGCGGAGCCCTTGCCGTTGAACGCGGTCTCCGGCGACATCGAGAGGACGTCGTTGTTCATCTTCACGCCCGTCATGTACGCGGACATGGACGGCGCGCTGTCCGTCACGCGCGAGTCGCGCGAGTACGTGCGCACGAAGCCCGTCTCGGGCAGCGTGTCCAGGGTCAGCTCGCCGTCCTCGCCCCGGGCGAAGATGCGCGCGGCGGTGACGACGGGGATGCCCATGCCGTCGCCGAGGAAGAAGATGACGCGGTCGGCGTGTGGCGTGCCGGCCTGATGCGCGGCCACATGCGCCGAGGCGAGCGCGCCGGGGCCCGGGTCCGGGACGCCCGCGTCGGGAATGACGGCGGTGGGCCCCTGGGGCCCCTGGGGACCGGCGACGCCCGTATCTCCCTTCGGGCCCTTCTCTCCTTCGCAGCCCACCAGGGCCGTGGTGCTGCCCAGGAGCAGCGCCGCGGTGGCGAGCCCCACGAGACGTGAAGACATGAACCGAAACCTCCAGAGGATGAGCGCCTCGCCGCGTGGCGTGACGCGGGGCGCATCCTGGGGAGGCCATGTGGCGAACGGTCGCTGCGGGCGGTGACTTGTTCATCACGGGGACGCCGGGAAGGTGACAACCCGGCGACCGCGCGTGACGTTCTCACTCAGGGTTCAGCGTGCACGCCGCCCAGTCCTTCGAACTCCACGGTGCCACCGCGCGCCACGCCCACGGACTGGCACCACCCGCCGGGAACCTCCAGCACGTACAGGCCCGGGACACCCACCGAGCGGCCCGTGAGCGTGCGCGGCTCCGCGCGCTCGATGATGCCCACCACGCGGCGCTCGGCGTTGATGAACAGCATGTCCAGCGGGATGAGCGTGTTGCGCATCCAGAAGCTCTGGACCTCTTCCTCGGGGAAGATGAAGAGCATGCCCTGGCCGGCGGGCAGCGACTTGCGCCACATCAGGCCGCGGGTGCGAGCATCCGCCGTGGCGGCCACCTCCACCTCCACGCGGTGCACGCCCCCGAAGGCGTCCTTCAGCCGCACGGCCGCGCGCGGCAGCGCTGGCATCACATAGTCCTCCGCGGAGAGGTCCTTCGAGGCGGGGCGCGGGGCGGCGGGCCGGGGCGGCGGCGCGGCCGGGGCCTCCTGGCAGCCAGGCACGCCGAGCAACGCGGCGCCCAGGGCCACGGCACGAAGCGAGCGCGTCATGGGTGCTGGGGGTGCAGGGGCTTGTTGAGCAGCTTCTCGGTCAGGTCCGAGCCCAGGCTGTCCGACATCAGCCGCTCGACGAGCGTCTCGAAGTCCACGCGCTGGGACTCGCTGCTGTAGATGAACCGGATGCCCATGCCGGGCTCCTCGCCATCCGCCTTGGACCAGACGACCTCGCCGAGCAGCTCGAAGGGGGCCTCGCGCTGGGGCACCGTCAGCTTGAAGAGGAAGCGCGTGCCGATGGGCAGCGGCTTCTTCGTCTTGATGAACGTCCCCCCCTTGCTGATGTTCTTCGTGTAGTCGGCGAAGAAGGAGTTGAGTTTCTTGTAATCGACCTTGAGCTCGATTGGGGCGCGCCCGTGCTGGCGCAGGTCGGATCCGCTCTTCTGTTCGGACATGCTGGCGGGGAGTATAGGGGACGCCATGCGGCAAGTCCTCCTTCGCGCCCGGGGCCTGCTGGCCCGCCCGGCCGTCCTGGCCATCGTCCTGCTGCTCGCCGGGGGTGGCTCGGCGCTCGTGCTCGCCCCGCTCTTCGAGGTGCCCGGCTTCGAGCTGGGGCTGGCCCTCTCCATCGCCGGGGGCCTGCTCGGAGGTGGCACGGGCATCGCCGCGGCGTTCCAGGAGCGCCGCGTCCTCCAGGCGACGGGACCCCGGCCCGCCGGGGTCGAACCCGCCACCTCCTCCGCCGTCACCGTGCTGCGCGTCTGGGGGGCCAGTGCCCTGCTCAACGTCGCGGTGCTGGTGCCCCCCTTCGTGTGCGCCACGCTCTTCGCGCGGCTGCGCACCGCGTGCGACCCCTTCGAGCTGGTGGGCTTCTATCCCCTGCTCACCCTGCCCACCGCCCTCCTGGCCGCGGCGGCTGGCGTCTTCTCGGGCCTCGCGGCGCGCCGCCCCAGGGGGGCGGTGGGCGTGTACACCCTGCTGGTGCTCGGCTCGGCGGTGGCCACGGCGTGGCCGCTGGTGGCCGGCCCCCAGGTGTTCGCCTTCAACCACTTCCTGGGACACCTGCCCGGGCCGCTGTACGACGAGGCGCTCCACATCACGCCCGCGCTGGGCTGGTTCCGCCTGGAGACCCTGCTGTGGGCCGTGCTGCTCGCGAGCCTCGCCGCGGCGCTGCTGGACGCGAAGACGGGGCGGCTGGGACGCCCCCGGAGCGCGGGGGCCCTGGTGCTCGTCGCGCTGGCGGCGGCCAGCATCGGGGGGATGGAGCGCCACGGGCCGCAGCTGGGCCTGCGCATGACGGACGGCTATCTGGCGGAGCAGCTCGGCGGCGTGCGCGAGACGGACCACTTCGTGCTGCACTACCCACGAGGCAAGGCGCGCGAGGACATGGACCGGATGGCGCGCGACCTGGAGTTCCGCTACGCGCAGCTGTCGCGCTTCCTGGGCGTGGCGCCCGAGGGCCGCGTCACCGTGTGGCTCTACCGCTCCGAGGACGAGAAGCAGCGGCTGGTGGGCGCGGGGCGCACGCAGTTCGCCAAGCCGTGGCGGCGCGAGCTGCACATCCAGGACCGGCCCTTCCCGCACAGCACGCTGCACCACGAGCTGGCGCACGTCATGGCGGGCCCCGCGGGCAGCGGCTTCTTCCACGTCACCACGCGGCTGGGCGTCTGGCCGCTGATGGGCGTCATCGAGGGGCTCGCGGTGGCCGCGGATGATCCCGTCCAGGGCGACCTGACGCTGCACCAGTGGGCCGCGGGCATGCGCAAGCAGAAGCTGGCGCCGGACATGCGCAAGCTGATGGGCCCCGAGGGCTTCTACCAATCCGCGCCCGCGCGCGCGTACACCGTGGCGGGCTCGTTCCTGCGCTACCTCGCGGACACCTACGGCGCGCCCAAGCTGCTCGCGGCCTATGCGCATGCGGACTTCGCGGGCGCCTACGGGCGGCCCCTGGACGAGCTGGTGTCCGAGTGGGAGCGCTACGTGGACGCGCTGCCTTTGGATGCCTCGGCGGTGGCGCGCGCCTTCGCTCGCTTCCGCACCGGCAGCCTCTTCTCCCGGGCCTGCGCGCGCGAGGTGGCCCGACTGGCCGACACCGCCCGCGACGCGCTGGCGAGCGACCCCGAGGACGCGCTGCGACGCTACGCGCGCGCAGCGGAGCTTCAGCCCGAGGAGCCCACGTACCGGCTGGGACAGGCGGTGGCCCTGGACGCGCTGGAGCGCTCGGACGAGGCGGCCTCGGTGCTGAGCGCGCTGGCGGAGCAGGTGAAGGACCGGCCCGCGCTCGCCGCCGACGTGGCCCTGGCCCGCGCCGACGTGGCCCTCCGCCAGGAGCAGCCCGACACCGCGCGCGGCTTCCTGCAGCGCGTGCTCACGCTGGACGCGGGCCCCGACCCCACTCGCACCGCGCAGGTGAAGCTGGCCGCGCTGGACACCCCCGGGCTGCGCGAACCCATCACCGCGTACTTCCGCGCGCCCCGCGAGGAGCTGCGCCTGCTGCTCCTGTCGCGCGCGCTCCAGGGGGCGCCTCAAGACGCGTACCTGCACTACCTGCTGGGGCGGAGGTTGGGACAAGCCGGCGCGCCCGCGCTGGCCGCCGAGCACCTGCAACGCGCCCTGGCGCTGGACGTACTGCCCGAGGCCCTGCGTCGCGAGGCGTGGCGGCTGAGCATCGAGACGGCGTACCTGGCGGGAGATTGCGGCGCGGTGCGGCACGCGCTCGGTTCGGTTCCCGACTATGGGCCGGCGTTCCGTCTGGCGGCGTCCGAATGGCAGGCTCGGTGTGATTTCGAGGAAACCACCTTCCGCGGACCTCTGGTGCCGCGCCAGGCTTTCCGCTAGACGCTGGCGCCCGCGCCACGGGCGCGACATTGCCTACACCCGCAGGAGGCAGGGCATGCGATTCGAGACGAGGCAGCGGATCCAGGGGTCGGTGACGGAGGTGGAGAACGCGCTGCTCGACGCGCGCTACTTCGACTTCCTCCTCAAGCACCACGGCGTGCTGCTGGAGCTGCAGCCCCTGGAGGTGAAGGACGAGGGCAACGTGGTGCGCCGCAAGGTGCGCTACCGCCCCAAGCCCGTCATCTCGTCCATCGGGCCCAAGCAGGTCCCGCCCGAGTGGTTCGCCTTCATCGAGACGTCCGCCTACGACAAGCGCAAGAAGGAGCTGTCGTTCTCCAACGTGCCCACCTCCGGCACCATCTCCAAGATGCTGGTGAACACGGGCGTGCTGCGCTTCCGAGACCTGGGCAATGGGCAGACGGAGCGCTCGCTCGACGGCGAAATCTCCCTCAAGCTGCCCTTCCTGATGAAGCCGCTGGCGCTCATCGGCGAGAAGATCATCCAGGCCGAGGGCCTGAAGATTCTCGACAACGAGATTCCCGTCCTCAACCGCTTCATCGCCGAGGTCATCCGCAAGGCCGCCTGAGGCGAGCGACGAGGCAGCCTGTGGGGCCAGGGAATGGGTTGACACCCGTGTGGTTCACCCCATAAGGCCCCGTCATGCACAAACGCTTCCTCGTCGTCTGCTGCCTGTCCCTGCTGGCCGCGTGCGCCCCGAAGCGCATCCCCGGCACCAACATCAGCGACACGTCCGAGACGCGCGCCATCCTTCAGGAGATGGAGCGCTACCGGGCCGCGCTCGAGGCGCTGGACGCCAAGGCCATCGTCGCGCTCGTGTCCCCGAAGTTCCACGATGACGCGGGCACCGAGGACCCCGAGGACGACCTCACCTACGCCAACCTCCAGCCGCACCTCCAGGCCCTGTTCCAGAAGATCAAGGACCCGAAGGTGGAGATGAACGTGCGCCGCGTGGAGTTCAACGACGCGGGCGACGTGGCCGCCGCCGTCTACTACTGGAAGGCGAGCTGGCGCCTGCCGGGCCTGACGCCGCGCGCGGATCAGGACTCGGAGCTCAAGCAGATGGTCTTCCAGCGCGTGGATGGCCAGTGGAAGATTGTCTCCGGCATCTAGTGCCGGAAGGCGCGCCCCTCAGGCCCCCACGAGGTCACGCAGTCCCTGGGGGCCGAGGGCCGCCAGCGTCCGCGCCCGGGACAAGTAGGTGCGGTAGTCCTTGGGCGTCAGCTTGTCCGGCGGCAGCGGGGACAGGTGGTAGTCCCGGATGCGGCTGGCCGTGAAGCGCACGGCGCCGAAGAGCGCGTGGCCGTAGAGGCTGGCGCGCTCGACCTCGGCCAGCGGGCGCGCGTCCTGGTAGCCGCGCACCAGCGCCCGGCACAGCTCCGGCTGGTAGGCCCCGTCAAAGCACCAGGCGTTGAGCGTGATGGCCACGTCGAGCGTGTACGCCTCGCGGCAGGCCATCTCGAAGTCGAAGAACGCCCCCACCCGCTCCCCGAGCCACTTCACGTTGTCCAGGAAGAGGTCCGTGTGGATGACCCCCAGGGGCTCCAGGCCCTGGCGCTCGGACTCGGCGCGCGCGAGCAGCGCGGTCAGCTCTCGCGCCGCCTGCGCCAGTTCGGGCTCGGGCCGCTGGCGCAGCCCTTCCAGCCAGCCGCTCACCTGCGTGGGGCCGTAGGGGTTGTCCCGCGAGGCGCTGAAGGACTGGGTGGCGCGGTGCAGCTTGCCCAGCTCCAGGCCCAGGCGCTCCACATGCTCGGGGGTGAGCTGCTCGCGTCGCAGCTCCTCGCCCACCAGCCAGCGAAAGACGCTGATGCGCCCGCCCTCCAGGGGCAGGAAGTCCGCACCCTCGCGCGTGGACAGCAACACCGGTGACGGGAAGTGGAACTGGGACAGGTGCGCCAGGAGCGCGGCCTCGAAGCGCAGGTCCGCCTCGCTGCGCACCGTCGTGTGACGGACGAAGTAGCGACCACGCTCCGTGTCCAGGCGGTGGTTCGTGTTGATGGAGCCTTGCGGGATGGGAGTGACCGTCCGCACCGCCCCCAGCTCGAACGCCTCGGCCACCCGCGCGAACGCCTCGGCCGAGAGTGTCGTGTACACCGCCATCGCGCACCTCCCGAGCGGATGCCCCACCGGCTCCCGGCGTTGACACCCACGGAAGCCAGACATATCAGTGCATCTCGTATAGTCATCATAACCGTCCGAAACCATTCAATTTTCGCGCGGGAGAGGGGCGTCCCATGGACACGGCAGGCGGCAAGGGGCGCAACGGGGGCCCGCGGCGCGAGAGCCTGGGAAGCGCGCTGGCCCAGATTGGCGTGGTGGCGGCGCTGCTGGCCGGCGGGGTGACTTACGGCGTCCATCGCGGCCAGGTGCGGCAGGAGACCGAAACACACCTGCGCATGGCGCGCGCGGCGGCGCAGCGGGACAACCCGGCGGACCTCGCGGTGGCGATGCAGCAGTTGGACGCGCTCTTCGCCCTCAACGCCGACATGCGGGACGCCCAGGCGCTCGCCGCCGACGTGCAGGCGGAGCTGTGGCTGGAGCATCGGCAACCCGGAGCGGATGCGAGGGCTCGAGAGCACCTGGAGCGGGCGGAGGCGCTGGGCGCTCGCTCCGGCGAGCGCTACGGCGCGCGCGCGCAGCTCCTGCTCGCCGAGGGCAAGACGGCGGAAGCGGAGCGGCTGCTGGAGGAGCTTCGGACCCAAGGGGCGAACAGCCCTCGGCTGACGCTGGCGCAGGCCCGGGTCCTCCAGCTCAAGGGGGACCTGGCGGGCGCGCGGCAGGCCTATGCCCGCGCGGCGGATGCGTCGTGGAAGGACCCTCGCTTCGCGACCGCGTACGGCGAGGCCCTCTTGGACGAAGGCCAGTACACCCAGGCCGTGGAGGCCTTCTCGCGCGCCACCACTGCGAACCCGGATCATCTCCTGTCGCGCGTGACGGCCGCGCTGGCGCGACTGTATGCAGGCCAGCCCCGGGAGAGCGCCGAGCCCACGCTCGCGGACGTGCGTGGACGCGGCCGAGAGCTGACGCCCACGCTCCAGGCCCGGGCCGAGGCGCTCCAGGCGGAGCTGGCCCTGGCGAAGGGCGCGATGGAGGAGGCCCTGGGCGCGGCGGACCAGGCGATCCGGGCGCGCGCCGATGAGCGCTTCGCCCTCTTCACCCGGGCCCGCGTGCTCGCCGCCAGGAAGTCACCCGAGGCCCGAGCCGCCTTCGAGGCCGCGGTGGCCGCGCGACGCACCGCTCCCCTGCCCTATGTGGAGGGAGCCCGCGCGCTCCAGTCCGCGGGAGACGGCGCCGGCGCGCTGGCCCTGCTCGACGCCTACGCGACGACGTTCAAGGACGTGAAGGTGACGCTGGCGGATGGCAAGCCCGTGGCCGCCCTGAGCCGGGATGATCGCTACTGGCTGGCGCGCGGCGGCGTGTTGGAGGCCGCGGGGAAACAGGACGACGCGCTCGCCGCCTACGAGCAGGCGCTCGCGGTGCGCGGCGTGGGCATGGCCCGAGCGCAGTACGCGAAGGGCGCGCTGCTGCTCGCGCGCAAGGACTACGCGGGAGCCAGACCGCTGCTGGCCGCGGTCGCACCGGAAACAGGCGCGGGCACGCTGCCAGCGGCCTACGCGGCGATGGGCGACCTGCTCTTCGCCCAGGGCGACTTCGCGGCGGGTTGCCAGCACCACTACTTCGGGCTGGTGCGAGCGCGGGCGCAGGGAACGCCCCGCGCCCAGCTCGCCTCGCGCATCGAGGCGGTGCGCCAGCGGCTGGAGGCCGCCGGGCAGGCCAACATGGCCAAGGCCTGGGTGACGCAGACGGCGGCGACGCTACAGTAGCTCCGCCGGGTCCAACTGGCGGTGCTTCGCCTTCACCACGCGCCACGCTCCGTCGGCTTCCTTCTCGAACGTGCCCTCGATGGCGTAGGCGTTGAGGACGCTCTCTCGGGCCAGGTCCTCCAGCTTGTCCGCCTGCGAGCGGCCGAAGATGAAGCGCGCGCGGAAGTCGCCCTGCGTGGGTGACACCTCGTGCACGTCGATGTCCGTGGTGAAGATGCGCACCCATTGGCCGCGGAGGACTTGCGCCGCCAGGATGCGGTGCACGTCCTGGCGGTTCCAGCCGTCCGTCGTCTTGAAGCGCTCGGAGACGCCCTCCATCACCGCGCCGACGTTCTTCTCCTCGGCGGCGCGGGTCATGTTGATGATTTGCCGGGTAATGGCGTCCTTCACCCCGGGCTCCTCGCGCGGCCAGAAGCACAGCACGAGGAAAGCCGCCACCAGCGCCAACCCACCCGCCACCACGCGCGAGCGCGTCACCGTCACCATCTCACGCCACTCCCGCCTCGGTGTCCGGCTCCACCACCAGTTCGTCCGCGTCGATGATCTCCGCGGGCCGCAGCGCCTCGCCAATCTGCTTCAGCCGGCGATCCGAGAGCTGCTCCAGGTACGTGCGGATGTGCGGGAAGGCCTTCACCAGTTCGTGGAAGGCGCCGCGATCCAGCGAGGCCGCCGCCGTCTTGCGCGTGGCCACCACCGTGGCCGTGGCACGCAGGCCCGTGAGCAGGGAGATTTCTCCCGCTACGTCGCCCTCGCGCAGCACGCCCAGCGTCACCACGCCGCCAGCGGGGTCCTCCTTCTGCACCACCAGCTCGCCGGCCAGCACCAGGAACAGGCCCGGTGAGTGCTCACCTTCCACGAGCACCTTCTCGCGCGCCTGGAGGGCTCGGAAGGTGAAGCGCTGGAGCATCGCGCCGCGCTCCGACTCCGGGAGCTGCTGGAACATGGGCGAGGTGGCCATCAGGTTGCGGGCCATGCGCTGCTGCGCGAAGTCCGCCAGCACCTGCGGCACGTCCGGGTGGCTCTTGGCCACCGCGTTGAGGTGCTCACGGCGGATCTCGAAGACCTCCGCGTCGGACACCGCGGTGACCGTGGCCGTGGGCGGCGCGCCGGTGAGCAGCGAGATTTCTCCGAAGATGGAGCCGCCGCCCAGGAAGCCCAGGGTGCGCGCCTCGCCCTCCACCCGGCGCGTCACCTCCGACTTGCCGGCGACGATGACATGCAGGTGGTCGTTCGGCTCACCCTCGTGGATGATGACCTCGTCCGGCTTGACGACGCGCCAGCCCATGCGGGCCACCAGGTCGATGAACGCGTCGCGGCCCAGGTCCGCGAACAGCGGCAGCGGCGGACGGCCATGCGGATCCGCGACGCCCCCCGGATCCGGCGCGGCGAGCACCTCGATGGCGCGCGAGGACAGCTCCTCGCCCATCAAGCCCATGAGGTCCGTGTCCACCTTGCCGTCGTAGAGCACCTCGGGCGGCAGCGGTGGAGGCACGGCCGCGCGCCCCGGAGCACTGCGCGCGGCGCGCGAGTGGACGCGCACGAGCGTGTCCTTCAGCCGCCGCTCCGAGGGCGACAGCTCCAGCCCCAGCTTGCAGGCCGCGATGGCGCTCAGCAGGTAGTCGCGGCGCAGGAGCCCTTCCGCGCACGCGTGGTACGCGGTGACGGCGCGCTCGCGCTCGCCCAGCTCAGCCAGGCACCGCGCCGCCAGCATGCGCGAGCGATGGTCCGCCGGAACACGGCGCACCGCCTCCGCGAACACCGCGAGGGCGCGCTCGAACTGGCGCTCCTCGATGAGGTCCACCCCGAGTTCACGCAGCGACGACTCACTCATCCCGAACCTCTCGCCCTGTCTGCATCATCCCAGCCTGCGCACCGCGCACGTGTCACTCTCCCGACTTCGGCTGCATCTCGCCCAGGTACATCTCGGCCTTGCGCTTGACGTCCGCGTCCTCCGCGGACGCCTCGATGACGATCTTGAACTTCTCCGTGGCGGCCTGCGGATCCCTGTCCCGCTGGATGTACGCCTGGAGGAACAGCTCCTCCACCCGCTTCTGGAGCGTGCTGAGCCCGTCCCGCGCGCGCGAGTCGCCCGGGTTGAGGCGCAGCGCCTCGCGGAAGTGGGTGGACGCCGCGCCCAGGTCTCCGCGCTTCAACGCGGCCTGCCCCGCGGACACGGACGCCGAGGCCAGCTGCTCGTCGATGGAGTTCACCAGCGAGCCGCTGAAGCCAATCTGCCGGTACAGCTCGGCGGCGCGGCGCAGCGGCTTCACCGCGGCCTCCAACGCACCGGACTGGTACTTGCGCTGACCGTCCTCGAACGCCGTCTTGAACAGCGGGATGAGGCGCTTGAGGTCGCGCGCCCGGTCGCGGATGTCCTTGTCCGCCTTGTTCTTGTCCACCACGCGGTCGCACTCCAACACCGCGCGCTGGAAGTCTCCGCCGTTGAAGCGCCGCTCCACGTCGATGAAGGCCTCGGCGACCTGCTCCTCGCGCCGCCGCTTGGCCGAGTCCGCCGCGCTCGCGTTGCGGATGCGCGTCTGCCGGGCCGCGTCCGTCGCCTCCTTCGCCAGCTCCGCCTCCAGGTCCGTCAGCTTCTGCTGGTAGATGGGCCGGGCGTTCTCGGGGAGCTTCGCGAGGAGCGGGCGCACCGCCTCCGGGTCCCTCGACGCGAGCGCCGCGTCCGTCTGCGACACGAAGAACTGGCCCTCCTTCTCCTGGAGCTCGGTCTCCAGATGGGTCTTCTCCTCGTCGCTCTTCGCCGTGCCCTGGGGCGCCGCGGCCAGCTTCGCCCGCGCCTCCTCGAACTTGTTCTCGCCGATGAGCGCGCGCGCCTGCTCCAGCGCCTCGGCCACCGCCTGCTGCTTGCGAGCGGCCTTGCCCAGCCCGTCCACGTCCACGCCGGGGTTGAGCTTCTCCGCCTCATCCACGAAGCGCACCGCGTCCGCGAACTCACCGCTGCGAACCGACTCGCGGGCCCGCTGCATGAGCTGGGTGGACTTGGCGATCTTCGGGTCCGGAGGCGGCGGAGGTGGCGGGTCCTGCTTCGCGAACACGAGGCCCATCACCAGCAGCAGCACGACCACGCCGCCGCCGATGGCGAAGAGCTTCATCTTCGGGTCCATCCCCTGCGGCGTCCGACTGACGGAGCGCGCCGGCGGTCGCGACTTGCTCGCCCCACCCGCGGCCCTGTCCTGCGACTGCGCGCCTGGCCGCATCAGGTCCGAGAGCTTGTAGTTGGCGTTGGTCGCCTCGTTGAAGCGCGGATCATTCGGATCCACGTCCGAGCCGCGCGCCGCGCCCGAGGCCCGTCCCCCCTCCTTGGCCGGAGCGGGCTTCTCCTTGGGCGGCGCATCCTTCTCGCTGTCCGCCTTGGCGCGCAGCTCCTTGATCTGCTCGGCCTCGTCCACGAAGCGCAGGCGCGTCTTGCCCACGGCGATCTCGTCGCCGTGCTTCAGCAGGCATTCGTCCACGCGCTGATCATTGACCTTGGTGCCGCTGACGCTGCCCAGGTCGCGCATGACGACGCCCTTCTCGCCGTACACGAACTCCAGGTGACGCCGGGACACCGACTGGTCCGTGAGGACGAAGTCGCAGTCCTTGCCGCGCCCCACCACCAGCCGCACGCCCTGGAAGCGCTTCTTGCGGCCCTTGTCCGGCCCCTCCAGGGACTCCACCAAGACAGGAGGCCCCGCGCGCGTGGCGTCGGAGTTGTCGTCCTCGTCCTCCGGGCCCTCGGACGCCTCCTCGCGCAGCACCTCCACGGAGGCCACCCGCGTCTCGCCGGTGAGCGAACGCTGGGAGTCGTCCTCGCCGTACAGCTCCGGTCGGGCCTCGTCCGAGCCCCCATCCTCCGACTCGGGCGCGGACCAGTCCTCCTCCTCCGGCGCCGGACGGGAGGCACGGCCCGAGGCCGCGGGCTTGGGTCTGCGTTCCGCCGGCGCGCCATCCGGACGGCCGGTGCCCGCGCGAGACGAAGGTGGGGGACGACGAGGAGGCATGTGCAGGTTCCAGGTTGAAGCGGCGGGCATCTTAGATTGCCGCCCCCACGGTGGGAATGCGGACAGGCCCGTCCCTCCAGGAAGACTGGCCCCCCTTGTCCGTTGAACCGGGGCGCCGTGCCTCCTATGTAGGTACTTCGCACCCCACCCTTCACCCTGGGAGAGTCCGATCATGCCCCGAGCATCAGCCCCGCCACGGCGCGCCCGCCCCTCGCAGCTCGCCCCGCTGGCGACGCGGCAACCCGCGCCCGCCCCGCTGCTGCCCTCGGGGTTGCTCGAGCGCCTCCTGGCCGAGGCCATGGCGCGCGGAGGGGACTTCGCCGAGGTCTACGTCGAGCGGACCTCCACCACGGCGGTGGTCCTGGAGGAGTCGCGCATCCGGAGCGCCCAGGTGGGCCTGGTGCAGGGCGTGGGCGTCCGAGTCATCGCCGGGGCCAAGGTGGGCTACGCCTACTCGGACGACTGGGACGAGCCCGCCCTGGTGCGCGCGGCCCGGACCGCCGCGATGATTGCCCAGGGGGGCGGCGCCGAGCGCGCGTTCCCGGTGCACCGCGCGCCAGTGCCCAGCCACTACCGGGTGGCCACGCCGCTGGAGGACGTGGCGGTGGCGCTCAAGACGAAGCTGCTGACCCGCGCGGACCGGGCGGCGCGCGGCTTCGACTCGCGCATCCAGCAGGTGAACGCCACCTACGTGGACCAGACGCGGCGCATCGCCGTGGCGAACACGAACGGCCACTACTGCGAGGACACCCAGGACCTGTGCCGGCTGGCGGTGCACGTGGTGGCGCTGGGCAAGGGCAACGAGCGGCGCACGGGCATGTACGGCGGCGGCGGCCGGGTGCCCTTCACGCACTGGGACCTGCACCCGCCCGAGGAGGTCGCCCGCGAGGCGGCCCGGCAGGCCGTCGCCACGTTGGGCGCGGTGGACTGCGCGGCGGGTCCGCAGACGGTGGTGCTCGCGCCGGGCTGGAGCGGCATCCTCCTGCATGAGGCGGTGGGCCACGGCCTGGAGGCGGACTTCATCCGCAAGGGCACGTCCCTCTTCGCTGGGAAGCTGGGCGAGAAGGTCGCCTCGGAGCTCGTGACGGTCATCGACGACGGCACGGTGGCGAGCGCCCGCGGCTCCATCAACGTCGACGACGAGGGCACGCCCGCCGAGCGCAAGGTCCTCATCGAGAAGGGCGTCCTGAAGGGCTACCTCTATGACTCGCTCAACGCGAAGTTGATGGGCCAGCGATCCACGGGCAGCGGACGCCGCGAGACGTTCAAGAGCATGCCCCTGCCCCGCATGACGAACACGTTCCTGGCCCCCGGAGACCACGCGCCCGAGGACATCCTCGGCGAGGTGAAGCGCGGGCTGTACTGCGCCACCTTCGGCGGCGGACAGGTGGACATCAGCAACGGCAACTTCGTCTTCGAGGTGAGCGAGGCCTATCAAATCGAGGACGGCAAGCTGGGCCGCCCGGTGAAGAACGCCATCCTCGTGGGCGTGGGACCCGAGGCGCTGAAGAACGTCACGCGCGTGGGGTGCGATCCGCGCCCGGATCCGGGCATGGGCGTCTGTGTGAAGGACGGGCAGATGCTGCCGGTGGGCGTGGGGCTGCCCACGGTGCGAATCGACAACGTGACGGTGGGCGGCACGCGGGTCGGCTGAGGCCGGACGGAAAGGGAGACGTCGACCATGAGCAACTACGAGCAGCTCGCGAAGAAGGTCGTCCAGCGCGCGAAGAAGAAGGGCGCCCAGCAGGCCGAGGCGTTCCTCGAGGTGGGCCGCCAGAGCAGCGTCCGCGTGCGCGAGGGCCAGGTGGAGGACCTCACCGAGGCCACCAGCAAGGGCGTGGGCGTCCGCGTCATCGTCAAGGACCGGCTGGGCTTCGCCTTCACGTCCGACTTCACGCCCTCCGGCTTGGACCGCGTCGCGGACCTCGCCGTGCAGTTGGCCGAGGCCGCCGCCCCCAACAAGCTCAACGGACTGCCCACGCGCAACGAGCTGGGCAAGTCCGTGGATCCAGGCCCCCTCTTCGACCCGAAGGTGGCGGGGCTCGCCGGCGATTGGAAGATTCGCGCCGCCCTCGAGGCCGAGAAGGCCGGGCGCGACGAGGACGCTCGCGTGGCCACGTTCGACTCGGTGTCCGCCGGTGACTTCGTGACGGAGGTCTACCTGGCCTCCAGCGAGGGCATGACCGGGAGCCACAGCGGCACCTACGTGTACATCGTCGCGGTGCCAGTGGCCTCGGAGGCGGGCCAGCTCCAGACGGGCTACTGGCTGGACTACAAGCGCTTCCTCGACGACCTGGAGTCGCCCGAGTCCATCGGCCGCGAGGCCGCGCGCCGGGCGGTCCGGATGCTGGGCGCCCGACAGGTGAAGACACAGCAGGTGCCAGTGCTGTTTGATCCGCTGGTGGCCGCTTCCTTCGTGGGCAACCTCGCCACCGCCGCGGACGGCAATGCCGTGCACCAGAAGGCCAGCGTGCTGGCGTCGCTCAAGGGCAAGCGGCTGGCGGGCTCGCATGTGACGCTGGTGGATGACGGCCTGCTCGCGCGCGGCCTCGCCACCACGCCGTTCGACGGCGAAGGCGTGCCCACGCGGCGCACGCCCATCCTGGATCAGGGCGTGCTCACCCACTTCCTCTACGACGCGTTCACGGCTCGCAAGGCCAAGGCGCGCACCACGGGCAACGCGGCGCGTGGCTACAACGCGCTGCCGGGCATCGGCACCACCAACCTCTACCTGGAGCCGGGCCAGCGCGCGCCCGAGGAGCTGATCCGCGAGGTGGATCAGGGCCTCTACGTGACGGCGCTCCTGGGGCACGGCGCGGATCCGGTGTCCGGAGACCTGTCCGCCGGGGCCACCGGCCTGTGGATCCACAAGGGCGAGCTGACGCATCCCGTGCAGGAGGTCACCGTGGCGGGCAACCTGCTCCAGATGCTGACCGACCTGGACGCGGTGGCCAGCGACCTCCAGTTCCGCGGCGGCCCCGTGGGCGCGCCCACTGTCCGCTTCCGGCAGCTCACCGTCTCGGGCGCGTAGTCCGCCCCGACACGTCGCCCTACGCTCCAGCGCGGCTGAGCCTTCTCGCTCTGGGGCGAGAGGATGTCAGGGGTCTCTTGTATCCACACACCCGGCGCGCCATCGCGGCGCGCTCAGGGAGGGGCAAGCACATGGCAGCGAAGTCCGCACGCAAGGCCGCCGCCAAGACGACGACGCGCAAGCCGCGCCGCAAGAAGGCCGAGCCGGAGTCCCGAGGACTCACCGTGGCGGAGGTCGCCAGCGACGCCGCCGCGTACCCCGTCGAGTTGCTGGAGGCGGTCCGCGCCGACGGCGGCGAGGTGCTCAGCGTCTATCGGGATCCGCTGGGCGCGCACCCGGTGGTGCTCGCCGCGCTGCCCATCGACAAGGTGGAGCCCACGCCCTACCAGCGCGACCTGTCCGAGCCCCACGTGAAGCGGCTCGCCACCGCGATGGAGCGGTTGGATCGCTTCCTCGACCCCGTCATCGCGGTGCGCAAGGACGGCCGGTACTGGACGCCCAACGGCAACCACCGGCTGCACGCCAGCAAGCTGCTGGGCGCCAAGGCCATCGTCGCGCTGCTCCTGCCCGAGGAGGACGTGGCCTATCAAATCCTCGCCCTCAACACGGAGAAGGCCCACAACCTCAAGGAGCGCTCCTTGGAGGTCATCCGCATGTACCGCGGACTGGTGGGCGCCGGGCGCGCGGGCCCCGAGACGAACTTCGCGCCCCTCTTCGACGAGCCCTCGTTCATCACCCTGGGCGCGGCCTATGAGCTGCGCCCCCGCTTCTCCGCGGGCGCCTACCACCCCTTCGTCAAACTGGTGGAGTCCTTCCAGGCCCGGCCACTCGCCGAGATGCTCCCCCTGCGCGAGGCCCGCGCCGCGCGCCTCCTGGAGCTGGACGACGCGGTCGTCGCCGTCGTCAACGCGCTCAAGGAGCGGGGCATGCAGAGCCCCTACCTCAAGAACTTCGTCGTCGCGCGCATCAACTTCCTGCGCTTCCGCAAGGACGGCGCGCCGCCGGACTTCGACGCCACCCTGGACCGGATGCTCGCGAGCGCCCGCAAGTTCAAGGTGGACTCGGTGCGCAAGGAAGACATCGGGCGCATGGGCGGCGGGCCCCTGGAGCCGGATGAGGACGCCAGCTAGGGAACAAGCCTTGCAAGTCCGAGGTCCGCGAAAGGCACACGCACACCCATGACATCGCCCACGGTCCTGGTCGTCGACGACGACCGCGCCAACCTCGATTCGGTCTCCCGCATCTTCCAACGGGAGGGCTTCGCCACGCTCACCGCAGCCCAGGGCACCGAGGCGCTGGAGCTGCTCCGGCGCCCCGAGGTGAGCGTGATGGTGACCGACCTGATGATGCCCGGGATGGATGGGCAGGAGCTGCTCAAGGCCAGCCGCGCCATCCGCCCGGACGTGGAGGTGGTGCTGATGACCGCCTACGGCACGGTGGAGACGGCGGTGGCGGCCATGAAGGACGGCGCCTACGACTTCATCACCAAGCCCCTCAAGCGCCACTCGCTGGTGAAGGCCGTCCAGAAGGCGCTGGAGAAGCAGGCGCTGGTGGCGGAGAACCAGTCGCTCAAGGCGAAGCTGGCGGAGATATCCCCCTCGGGTGGAAAGGCCATGGTGGGCCAGTCCCCTGCCTTCCGCGCCATGCTGGACACGCTGCGGCAGGCCGCGCCCTCCACCGCCACCGTGCTCCTGCTGGGAGAGTCCGGCACGGGCAAGGAGCTGGCCGCCCGCGCGTTGCACGAGTACTCGGCGCGAGCCCGGGCGGCCTTCATCGCGGTCAACTGCGGCGCGCTGCCCGAGAGCATCCTGGAGGCGGAGCTGTTCGGCGTGGAGCGCGGCGCCTTCACCGGCGCGGTCGCGCGACGCGAGGGCCGCTTCGAGCGCGCTCACGGAGGCACCCTGTTCCTGGATGAAGTGGGCGAGCTGCCACTCACCGCGCAGGTGAAGCTGCTGCGCGTGCTCCAGGAGGGAGAGCTGGAACGCCTGGGCGGCACGCAGACGGTGAAGGTGGACGTGCGGCTCGTCGCCGCCACGAACAAGGACCTGCAGAAGGAGGTCGCCGAGGGCCGCTTCCGCGAGGACCTCTACTACCGCCTGCACGTGGTGGAGATCCGCGTGCCCGCGCTGGCCTCGCGCCGAGAGGACATTCCCCTGCTGGCGGATGCCTTCCTGCGCCGCTTCGCCGCGAAGAACGCCAAGGTGCTGCGCGGCTTCTCCGCCGAGGCGCTGGGCGTGCTGGAGAACTACGCGTGGCCCGGCAACGTGCGCGAGCTGGAGCACGCCGTGGAGCGCGCCGTGGTGCTCGCCCGCGGAGAGGTGCTGGAGGCGAGCGATCTCCCCGAGTCGGTGCGCAAGGGCCCGCTCGGCTCCGCGGGACAGCTCGTCATCCCCATCGGCACGCCCATGGAGGAAATCGAGCGCCGGGTGATCCACGAGACGCTGCGCCACACCCGGGGCGACAAGACGCTGGCCGCGCGCCTGCTCGGCATCGCCGCGCGCACCATCTACCGCAAGCTCGAGCGCGAGCAGACCGGCCCGGAGACGCCCCCTCCCCCGGGCGTGCCGGACTGACAGGGCGTCACACCAGCCCCCGCTCGCTTTTGACAATTTGTCCGCACGGCGGCACGGGCCTGCTCGCCCCCTCGGGCGCGTCCGCTATTCCGAAATAATTCCGAGCACTTGGCCGTAAGGCTCCAGTTCCCCGCCCGCCTCTGCCGGTGGCACTTGGCTTGCTGAATCCGGGGCTGGCTTTCTCTTGGAAGCGTGATGGAACTCTTCTTTCGCAAATACTTCTGGACGGTGAGCTTGCTGTTCATCCTGTTCGTCGCCTTGCTGGCGGCGCGCACGGTGAACCTGTTCGTCGAGTCCGCCATCGCGCCGGCCCCCTCTTCGGGGCAGTCCGCGCGCGCGCCGCACCACGCCCGTGCGGCGGAAACCAGCATGGCCTCGCTCGACATCGAGCGGCTGTCCAAGCTCACCGGCATCAAGATTCCCGAGCCCGAGGTGGCGGTGAAGGAGCCCGAGGGGCCGCCTCAGATGGACCCCAACGCGCCCCCCGCCAAGAGCGGCATGCGCGTGAAGCTCCTGGGCACGCTCGTGGCGGCCAACCCGGAGTGGTCCTTCGCGTCCATCCAGGACATGGTGACCCAGCGCTCGCAGACATACATGGTCGGCAACACGCTGCAGGGCGCCATGATCATGGAGATCGAGCGCGAGCGCGTCATCATCAACAACGGGGGCCGCCGCGAGTTCATCGATGGGCAGCCCGGTGACGGCGCCGTCGCGGCCTACACGCCGCCGCCCACCACCGCGCCCGCCAACACCGCGCCGCCCGCCAGCAACGGCCTGGGCAACGGCATCAAGGCGCTCAGCGAGAACGAGTACGAGGTGCCCAAGGCGGAGATTGACCGCACCCTGGGCAACCTCAACGACGTGGCCATGCAGGCGCGCATCGTTCCGGCCTTCAAGGATGGGCAGGCCGTGGGCTTCAAGCTCTTCTCCATCCGCCCGGATTCCATCTATTCGAAGATTGGCGTCCAGAACGGTGACGTCATCCGACGCATCAACGGCTTCGACATGAACAGTCCAGAGAAGGCTCTGGAGGTCTACTCGAAGCTGAAGGACTCCTCTCGTATCGAGATCGAGATCGAGCGCAACGGAGCGCCGATCCGCAAATCGTACAACGTCCGTTAAACACCCCCAGCAGCGCCCGCTCCTCCATGAAGACGCTCCTGTCCTGGATGCTCTGTCTGTGCCTCGCGCTCGCCGCTCCCGCGTGGGCGCAACGCCGTCCTTCGCTGCCCGATAACGCTCCTCCGGGAACGCGGACGATCTCCCCGCAGGCGCCCACCGCGCCCGCCACGAACCCGGGCTCCGGCAACGAGTCCCAGGGCTCGCGCACCACGCCCACCTGTGAGGACGCCCGGCGCCACGCGCGCTACGGCATCTACTTCGACAAGGTGGAGATCGAGAAGCTGGTGCAGACCGTCTCGGACGCGACCTGCAAGACGTTCATCCTCCCGGAGAACGTGCGCGGGAAGATCTCCATCATCGGACCGGAGAACGGCCGCGTGGAAGTGGACGCGGACCAGTTCTACTCCGCGTTCCTCGCCGCGCTCGACGCCAACGGGCTCGCCGTCTACCCCTACGGGCGCTTCCTGAAGATTGTCGACAAGCGCTCCGCCAAGCAGAACCCCATCCCCACCATCACGGATCCGGATCAGCCGTACACCACCAATGAGCAGATGGTGACGAAGCTGTTCAAGATCAAGAACGTGGAAGTGGAGCCCCTGCGTGGCGTGCTCCAGCAACTCGTGTCCAAGGACGGCGACACCATCCCGTTCCCGCCGGACACCATCATCGTCAACGACGTGGGCTCCAACATCCACCGCTTGGAGCGGTTGATTGATCAGCTCGACAGCCGCGCCGCCAGCGACGAGATGCGCGTCATCCAGGTGCAGTACGCCACCGCGCAGGACGTGGCCACCACGGTGCAGCGCCTCTTCGAGTCCAAGACGACGCGCCCGGGTCAGCGCCCCGGCTCGTTCACGCCGCCCGTCAACCCGGGGGGCCCTCCCGGCGAGGGCTCCGTGGCCGCGGGTGGCCAGGAGGCCAGCGGTGGCCCGGTGACGCTCACGCAGATCCTCCCGGACGAGCGCACCAACAAGCTCATCATCGTCGCCAGCCCCGCGGCGTTCGCGCGCATCCAGGACATCGTCCGGGAGATCGACATCCCGGCGGGCGGCGGCGGCCGCATCAACATCTACGCGCTGGAGAACGCCAACGCGGAGGAGCTGGCCAGCACGCTCCAGTCGCTGGCGCAGGGCACGGCCAATCGTCCGCGCAACCTCCCCGCGCCCCAGCCTCCCGGTGGCATGCAGCAGCGCCCGGCGGGCACGCAGGCGGCGGAGCTGTTCAGCGGCGAGGTGAAGATCTCCGCGGACAAGGGCACCAACTCGCTCGTCATCATCGCGAGCCAGTCGGACTACAAGAACCTGGTCCAGGTCATCCAGCAGTTGGATCAGCCGCGCCGGCAGGTGTTCGTCGAGGCCGTCATTATGGAGGTGAACCTCGACCGCAACAGCGAGTTCGGCATCAACGTCCACCAGGGCTTCAGCCTGAAGGCGGGAGACAACGACGCCGCGGGCATCGTGGGCACGAAGTACACCTCGTCCGGCGCGCCCCCCTCGTTCAGCCTCGCCAACCTGGCCAGCTTCGGCGGCTTCCTCGCCGGCATCCAGGGCCCGGTCATCCCCGCCCTGAAGAACCTGGGCATCGACATCCCCGCCTTCGGCGTGGTCCTGCACGCGCTCCAGCAGTCCTCGGACGTGAACGTGCTGTCCACCCCGCACATCCTCACCAGCGACAACGAGGAGGCGGAGATCACCGTGGGCCAGAACGTCCCGTTCCAGTCCGGCTTCTCGCCCTCCAGCCTGAGCGGCGCCGCGGGCGGCACCGGCACCGCTGGCGGCCTCAACCCATCGCTGCTCGCGTCGCTGGGCGGCCTGGGCTCGCTCTACGCGCCCATCACCCGCCAGAACGTGGAGCTGAAGCTCACCGTCAAGCCGCAGATCAACGAGAGCGACTACATCCGGCTGGTCATCACCGAGCAGACCGAGGAGATCGCCTCGACGGATCCGGTGCTCGGCCCCACCACCAGCAAGCGCAGCGCGAAGACGACGGTCATCGCCAAGGACCAGGAGACCGTGGTCATCGGCGGCATCATGCAGGACCGCACCATTGAGTCCGTGGCCAAGGTGCCAGTGCTCGGCGACATCCCGCTCATCGGTCACCTGTTCCGCCAGACGACGAACAAGAAGACCAAGACGAACCTGCTGCTCTTCCTCACGCCCTACATCATCCGGGGCCAGGAGGACTTCCGCCGCATCTTCGAGCGCAAGATGAAGGAGCGGCAGCAGTTCGTGGAGCAGTTCTACGGCCAGGTGGCGGGCTACGACGTGGCGGTGGACTTCAGCCGCAAGCCCGGTCCGCTCATGCGCATGAACCAGGCCGTCATGAAGGAGGAGCAGCGGGTGGAGAATGGTGGCCCGGGCTCAGCGGGCGAGCGCGTCATCCGGCCAACCGCCCCCCAGGCTCCCCAGGCAGCCCCCCGCGCGAACCCGCAGTCCCCCGCCCCCTCGCCCGCTCCGGGCGCGGGCCCCGAGGTCCAAGCGCCGGCCAACGGCCGGGACTTCGCAGCGCCCGCCACGGGTTCCGACAAATCAGCGCCCGCTCCGAGCGCGCAGCCCGCGGCCCCCGCGTCCCGTCCGGACGCGTCGCCCGAGCGCCTGCGCATCCAGCCGGGCCAGGGGGAATGAGTCCATGAACGTGACCGCGGATCCCACCACTCAAGGCGCCGCCCCGACCGGCGCGTCGCCACGCAACGACGCCACCCAGGTCGTCGCCCATGGTCAGGCCTATCTGTGCGGCCGTCCGCTGGGGGAGATCCTCCGCGCGCTCGTTCCGGCGCTGACCGAGGAGAAGATCCAGGAGGCGCTCGCCACGCAGGCCGAGAAGGGTGGCCGTCTGGGCGAGGTGCTGGTCGGGATGAAGGCGGTCACCGAGGAGGACGTGGCGCGCGCACTCGGCCACCAGCTCGACCTGCCCTATCTCCAGCGCATCTTCACCGAAGAGGTGGATGTCGAGCTGGTCAAGCGCATCCCCATCAACTTCGCGCGCCAGACGCACATCCTGCCGCTCGCCGTGGAGGGAGACGCCGTCGTCCTCGCCGCGGCGGATCCGCTGGACACCACCGCGTTGGACCACGCGCGGCTGCTGCTCGGGCAGAACATCAGCCCGCGCATCGCGCTGGCGTCCACCATCGTCGACACCATCAACGCCGTGTACGACCGCTCGGTCAACGAGGCCGAGCAGCTCGTCGACGAGATGGAGACGACCGAGGACCTGGACTCCCTCGCCCATGAGCTGGAGGAGCCCAAGGACCTGCTCGACGCGGACGACGAGGCTCCGGTCATCCGACTGGTGAACTCGGTGCTCTTCCGCGCCGCCAAGGAGCGCGCGAGCGACATCCACATCGAGCCCATGGAGCGCGAGCTGCTCGTGCGCTTCCGCGTGGACGGCGTGCTCCAGGAAGTCATCAAGCCGCCCAAGCGTTACCAGAACTCCATCGTCGCTCGCGTCAAGGTGATGGGGCAGCTGAACATCGCGGAGAAGCGCCTGCCGCAAGACGGCCGCATCCGCATCAAGCTGGCCGGACGCGACATCGACATCCGCTTGTCCACCATCCCCACCTCGTTCGGCGAGCGCATCGTCATGCGTCTGCTGGACAAGTCGGCCACGCTGCTGGACCTGGCGGAGATTGGCATGAGCCAGCAGGTGCTGGGCTCCATGTCGGCGGTCATCAAGCGCTCGCACGGAATCGTCCTGGTGACGGGCCCCACGGGCTCCGGCAAGACGACCACGCTCTACGGCGCCCTGTCGAAGATCAACACGCCGGACCTCAACATCCTCACCGTCGAGGACCCCGTCGAGTACCAGCTCAAGGGCATCAGCCAGATGGCGATCGCCCCGAAGATTGGCCTCACCTTCGCCCAGGGCCTGCGCTCCTTCCTGCGCCAGGACCCGGACGTCATCATGGTCGGTGAGATCCGCGACAAGGAGACGGCGGAAATCGCCATCCAGGCCTCGCTCACCGGCCACCTCGTGCTCTCCACGGTGCACACCAACGACGCGGCCGGCGCCGTCACCCGTCTGGTCGACATGGGCGTGGAGCCGTTCCTCGTGGCGTCGTCGCTCACCGGCATCCTCGCCCAGCGCCTCGTGCGCCGGGTGTGCCCGGACTGCCGGCAGCCGTACACGCCCACGGACATCGAGCTGCGGGAGCTGGGACACACCCTGGCGTCCTTCAAGGCCCGCTATGGCGTGGACCGCATCTACAAGGCGCTGGGCTGCCCGGCGTGCAACCGCAACGGCTACCGCGGCCGCACCGGCATCTACGAGTTCCTGACCGTGGACGATGACGTGCGTCAGCTCGTCCTCAAGAACGTGGACGCGGGCACCATCAAGAAATCCGCGCTGTCCAAGGGGATGTTGACCCTCTTGGAGGACGGTGCACGCAAGGTGGCGCTGGGCGAGACGACCATCGCCGAGGTGCTGAGCATCACGCAGGAGGACATCTAACCCCGCGCTCCCCTCGCAGGAGCGCCGGGGGGTGAGCCATTCCCATGCCGGTCTTCGAATACAGAGCACTCAACAGCGCGGGTAAGCAGATCAAGGGTCTGCTGGAGGCGGACTCGCCCAAGACGCTGCGCACCAAGCTGCGCGCGGATGGCCTCTTTCTCACGGACGTCCTCGGCCAGGCCGAGGGCAGCCGCGGCGCCGTGGCCCAGGGGGGCAATGCCTCCCTGGTGGCGCGCGACATCAACCTGCGCAAACTGGCGGGCGGGCGCGTCAGCACCGAGGACGTCGCCATCCTCACCCGCCAGCTCGCCACGCTGCTGGGCGCGGGCGTCACCGTGGTGGACTCGCTCAACGCCCTGGTGGACCAGGCGGAGAAGGAGCGCCTCAAGCGCGCCCTCTCGGACATCAAGCAGCGCGTCAACGAGGGCTCGTCCCTGGGTGACGCGTTCGGAGCCCACCCGAAAATCTTCCCCAGCATCTACGTCAACATGGTGCGCGCGGGAGAGGCCTCGGGCGCGCTGGAGACGGTGCTGCTGCGTCTGGCGGACTTCACGGAGAACCAGGCCAAGCTGCAGCAGAAGATCATCGGGACCATGCTCTACCCCGCCATCATGATGGTGGTGGGCGGCGGCATCCTGGTGCTGCTGATGGTGTTCGTCGTTCCGAAGGTGACGAAGATCTTCGAGACGATGAAGGCCACGCTGCCCATCCAGACGCGCATCCTCATCGCCACGAGCAACTTCCTGCAGGGGTGGTGGTTCGTCATCTTCCCGGCCATGGTGGCCGGGGCGATCTTCTTCGCCCGCTGGACGAAGAGCCCCAAGGGCAAGCCCAAGTGGGATCGCTTCACGCTCAAGGCGCCCATCTTCGGCAGCCTCGTGCGCCTGCTGGCCATCTCGCGCTTCGCCCGGACGCTGTCCACGCTGCTCAAGAGCGGCGTGCCCATGTTGGCCGCGCTCGACATCGTCAAGGCCATCATGACCAACTCGGTGCTGGCCGAGGCCGTGGAGAACGCCCGCGAGTCCATCCGCGAGGGCGAGAGCATCGCCAACCCGCTCAAGCGCTCGGGACAGTTCCCGCCGCTCGTCTACCACATGGTCGCCATCGGCGAGCGCTCGGGCCAGCTCGAGGACATGCTCATGTCCGTGGCGGACAGCTACGAGACGCAGGTGAACGTGCGCATCGGCGCCCTCACCTCGCTGCTGGAGCCCATCCTCATCGTGATGATGGGCGCGGTGATTGCATTCGTCGCGTTCTCCATCCTGATGCCAATCCTTCAGGTGAACACGGCCATCCACTAGGGAGCCCAGGACCCGATGAACCACACGCTCGACCGGTGGATCCAACGCGCGACGCTGGCGGGGCTTCTCGCTCTGGCGGCGGCCCTGGTGACAGTGGGAGCGCGGCTGTACGCGGAGCCGACCTCCCGCGCCCAGCCAGGACTCAGCGCCTCGCCCTGAGTCTGACACGACGACACAACGACATCCCGGTGGCTTGCCAGAAAGTCACCCGAAGAGGAGTGCAGAGATGACGACGATGAACACGAAGTCGCAGCGCCGCCGCAGCCGTCGAGGCATGACCCTCATCGAGATCATGGTGGTCATCACCATCCTCGGCCTCATCGCGGCCGCGGTGGGCGTGGCCGTGATTCCGAAGCTGGAGGAGGCGAAGCAGGACACGGCTCGCCTGGACATCAAGAACATCCAGAGCGCCCTGAAGCTCTACTACACGAAGAAGGGCAGCTACCCCGACACGGGCACGGGCCTGAAGGCGCTGGTGGACACGCAGAACCTGGAGAAGGTGCCCACCGACCCCTGGGGTCACGAGTACGTGTACATGAACGAGGGCGGCAAGCCGGTCATCATCTCGTACGGCGCGGATGGCAACGCGGGCGGCGAGGGCTCGGACGCCGACATCTCCTCCAAGGACAAGTAGGCGCGGCGCTCGAACGCGAAGCCGACGCGCCTCTCACGTGTTGTCGTAGGAATGGCCCCGATGACCGAGCTTTCTTCCTCTCCGACTCCTCCCGCGCAGGCGCGTCCTCCCCGGACCGGGAAGGTCCTGCTCGGCGTCGTCTTCACCGCGGCGACGCTGCTGGCCTTCGGTCTGGTGTGGGCCACCAACGACGCCACGCTCAGCCCTCCACAGCGCCAGGCGCGCGACCAGATTCGCCGCTTGGAGGGCATCTTCAAGTCCTACAACCGGCTGATGGGGCGCTTCCCCACGCAGGAGGAGGGCTTCCAGCCGCTCCTGGACTCGAAGGTGCTCGGCCAGATTCCGATGGACCCCTGGGGCCACCCGTACGTGTACCGGATGGAGGGCCGCACGGGCGCCGTGCTCTCGCTCGGCTCGGACGGCCAGCCGGGGGGCACGGGAGACGCAACGGATGTCTTCAGCGGTGGGCTCGTGGCGCAGGGAGGTCAACCTTGAGGTTCTCGCCCTTCTCGGCCGCGTGGCGTCAGCGCTCGCGCCGCGGGCTGACCCTCATTGAAATCTCCATCGCGCTCGCCATCGCCGCGGTGTTGTTCGGCGCCGTGGCCATTGGCATCGGGGCGCTGACCGGGGCCAAGGCGAAGAGTTCCGCGGTGGAGATGGCGGGCGTCATCCGCTCGCTCTACGACTCGGCGGCGCTGAGCGGCAAGACGTGCCGGCTCGTCTTCGAGATCCCCGACCCCAAGAGCGAGGAGGCCACGCGCTACCACGCGGAATGCGCGGGCAGCGGCGTCACCACCTCGCGCGACCGGGACTCCGCGCTGAAAGACGACGCGAAGGCGCGCACGGAGCGCGCACGGGCCCACGGCAGCGGGCGCGACGAGCGGCGCAACTACACGCGCTCGGACAACAGCACCCCGTCCGCGCAGGAGCTGATGGCCCAGGAGAAGGAGCGCGTCGAGGAGACGACGAAGTTCTCCTCCTTCACCGCCGAGGAGGTGGGCCCTCGCGAGTTGCCCGCCGGCGTGTCCGTGTCCGTGTGGACACGCCAACAGCACGCCGCGGTGGAAAGCGGCGTGGCGTACCTCTACTTCTTCCCCCAGGGCTACACGGAGAAGGCGCTCGTGTACCTGCGCCAAGGCGAGAACGTGTGGACGCTGGATGTGTCACCCCTCACGGGCAAGGTGAACATCGTCGCCGAGGCCCTGGAGGTGCCCCGCTCATGAGACGCACGCGCGGCTTCACCCTGCTGGAGGTGGTGGTGGCCATGGCCATCCTCTCGCTGGCGCTCATGGCCATCTTCGACCTCAACTCGGGGGCCGTGGCCAACCACGCCTACACCAAGCGGCTCACGGTGGCGGCGCTCCTGGCCCGCTCGAAGATGACGGACCTGGAGCAGAAGCTCTACGACGAGGGTTTCCAGAACGACGACGACGAGGACTCCGGCGACTTCTCCGAAGAGGGCTGGCCCCAGTTCAAGTGGCGCGCGCGCATCATCGCGCCCCGAACGCAGGGCGTGTCACCGGATCAGCTCATCGGCGCCATCTTCAACCTGCCCATGGGGGGCGGCGGAGACGGCGACGGACTGGGTGGTCTCGCGGCGATGTTCGGCGGCGGCGCGGGAGACAAGAAGGGCGGAGACAGCGCCGCGGGCATGACGCAGGGAATGAGCGGCCTGCAGGGCTCGGCCATGAGCATGGCGCAGCCCATGTTCACGCAGATGGTGGACCAGCTCACCAAGTCCGTCCGCGAGGTGCACCTCACGGTGTACTGGAAGGACGGCAAGCAGGTGGAGAGCATGGACGTGGTGACCCACGTCGTGTCGCTGGGGCCGGGTGGCGACCGCAATGGCTCCACGCCCTTCACGCCCAATCCGGGGAGCCAGCCGCAGAACTTGAGCGGCCAGTGGGTGGATCCGACCACGGGGATGATCGTCCAGAATCCCGTGCCGGGTCCGGACGGTCGCACCATGCTCGACCCGATCTCGCGCAAGCCCCTGCAGAACCGCACCGAGTGGCTGCAGCAGCAGAACGGCGGCTCGCAGCGCCCGGGCACGGGCATGGGCACGGGCGGCATCGTCCCGAATGCACCGAACAATCCGTTGGGCCGGTTCAACATGCCGAACTTCGGTGCGGGAAGGAACTTCCAATGAGCTCTCGCATGAAGCGCCTCGGGCGCAGAGGGTTCACGCTGATGGAGGTGATGGTCGCCGTGGCCATCACCGCGCTCATGGGCACCGTGGTGGCCATGGCCTTCCAGACGGGCTTCAGCGCCAAGGAGACCGTGGAGGGCGAGGCCGAGCACTACCGGATGGTGCGCGTGGCGCTCAACCGCATGGCCCGCGAGATTGGCTCGGCCTACGTGAGCGACCGGTATGACCTGAAGCGCTTCCGCGACCAGAACGACCGGCCCACCAACTTCGTGGGCGAGCGCGACAAGCTGCTCTTCACCACGTTCGCCAACCAGCGCCTGTACACCGACGTGAAGGAGTCCGATCAGGCGGTGGTGGAATACTTCGTGGAGGCCTCCAACGACCGCGGCGCACGCGGGCGACTGGACCTCAAGCGGCGGGTCAACCCCAACGTGGGTGACCGCATGGATCGCGGCGGAACCACGGACGTCCTGTTCGAGGGCGTCAAGACCTTGGAGTTCGCCTACTGGAACTCGGAGAAGAAGGAGTGGGATGACGAGTGGGACACGCGCCGCAATGAGCAGCGCTCCATCCTCCCGACTCGCGTTCGAATCACCGTCACCGCGCTCGACGAGAATGGAAAGGAAGCGCGCTACACCACGCAGACGCGCGTGATGCTCAACACGGAGCTGCCGAGGTTCTGATGCCCCTGCCCTTCTTCCAGCAGGCGCCCCGACGGAGGCGCCCCGCCAGCGCCGCCGCGCAGCCGCCTCGGGGACCGGCGGTCCGCGAGGGCCGTCGCTCGCGCGGCGTGGCGCTCATCATCGCGGTGGTGTCCATCGCGCTGCTCACGGTGGTGGCCACCGAGTTCGCGTACAACACGCGCGTGGACCTCCAGCTCGCCGCCAACCAGCGTGACGAGGTCCGCGCCTACTACATGGCGCGCTCGGGCATCGCGATGGGCCGGCTGCTCATGCGGTTCCAGAAGCAGGTGGACCAGACGCCCATCCCGAACATCGGCGACCTGCTCAAGCAGTTCATGCCCGGCGCCCAACAGGGAGGCCAGCAGCAGGCCCAGCCGCAGTCGCTCAACATCCAGCTCTGGAAGCTGGCGCGAGTGGACTGTCACATGCTCAAGGGGCTGGTGAAGAGCGACGCCGCGACGGACGAAGAGGGCCGCTCGGAGACCGCGCCCGTGAAGGCGGACTCCAAGTTCCAGATGGAAAACGAGGACGAGGAGCAGGGCGGCTCATCCGAGGTCGCCTCGCAGATGCACAAGCGCTCCTTTGGCGGATTCGAGGGCTGCTTCCTGGCCACCATCAGCGACGAAGAGGAGAAGCTCAACGTCGTGCGGCTCAACTCGGGCGCGGGCGATGCATTGCCCACCGCGTCTCGACTCTTGGACATGATGTCCGACAAGCGCTTCGAGTTCCTCTGGGACCACGAGGACGCCAACAAGGTCCGCACCACGCCCCAGGATGTCCTGCTCGCGATGAAGGACTGGGCTGACGACGACACCACCCAGTCCTCCCTCAACTTGAAGGACCCCACCAACCCGCTGGTGAATGGCTTCTCGGACGAGGGTTCGCCCTACAGCCGCTATGAGCCGCGCTACGAGCCGAAGAACGCCCGCTTCGACAGCCTGGACGAGCTGTACCGAGTGCACGGCGTGAACGACGCCTTCATGGCGGCCTTCCGGGACCGGCTCACGGTGTATCCGGACCCCAACTCCAAGCCCAACATCAACACGGATGATCCGGTGATGCTCGGCTTGGCCATCATGTCCGCGGCGGACCCGAGCCGGCCGGATCCCCGGCTGTCGGATCCGGTGTTCCTCAACGAGCTCATCTCGCGCATCCGCGCCGCGCGCATGTTCAGCTTCTTCGGGATGTCCGTGCAGGACTTCCTCGCCGTGATGGAGGCGGCGGGGGTCGCGACCAACCCGAGCATCAAGAGCAACGTCGCCAACAATCGCTACCTGGGCGACAAGAGCACGACGTTCACCATCAAATCCGTGGGAGAAGCGGGCAGCGTCCAGAAGACGCTCACCGCGGTCATCCGGCTCGACGACGGGCTGGGCAAGCTCCTGTACTGGAGAGAGGAATAGCATGGCCCGCATCCTTGGCCTGGACCTCGGCAGCCAATCCGTGAAGGCGGTGGTGCTGGAGTCCAAACAGAAGGGACACACCCCCAAGGCCTACGCCGAGGTGCGCCGCGCGCCCGAGGGGGACAAGGCGGAGACGCTGCGCGCCGCGCTTCGGGAGCTGATGGCGGCGATCCCCCCCGGGCATCTGGATCAGGTCGTCATCGCCCTGCCCGGTCCGGGGCTCACCACGCACGCGCTCCAGCTGCCCTTCTCCGACGCTCGCCGCGTGGAGGCCGCGCTGCCCTTCGAGATTGGCAGCCAGCTCCCCTTCGACGTCTCCGAGTCCGTCTACGACTACCAGGTCGTGGGGCTGAAGGACGCGGGGAACGCCAAGGACAAGGCCGCGGACCTGCTCGTGGGCGTGGTGCGCCAGGAGGAGCTGAAGGGCCTGCTCGAGATGCTCGGGGAGCTGAAGCTCGATCCGCGCGTCGTCACGCACCCGGGGCTCGCCTACCAGAACCTGCTCCAGCAGGCGCCGGGCCTCTTCCAGGGCCTGGGCGAGGGCGGCACCGTGGCGGTGGTGGACATCGGGCACGAGCGCACGTCCGTGGCCATTGGCCGACCGGGCCAGGGCGTGGAGCTGGTGCGCACGTTCGCCGGCGGCGGCCGGGACCTGAGCCGCGCGCTGTCCACCGAGTTCCAGACGTCCTACCCCGAGGCGCACCAGTGGAAGGAGCAGCACGGGGCCATGGCGGGCGCGGCGCAGGGGCCGGACGCCGAGCGCGCCTCGGCGGCCTTCGTGCGCGGCCTGCAGCCCGTGCTGCGCGAGCTGCGGCCCACGTTCAAGGCCTTCACCGCCCGCACGCGCCGGCAGGTGGACGCGATCGTCCTGTGCGGTGGCACGGCGAGGATGCCCGGGCTGGCGGACCAGCTCAGCCAGGACCTGCGGGTGCCCGTGCGGGTGCTCGCGCTGCCCGCGGACTCGGTGGAGGTCATCCCCGCCGCGCAGCAGTCCACGGCCGCGCAGGCGTACGCGCTGGCCATGCGGGGCAATGCCTCGGGCGCGCGCGCGCCGCGCTTCAACCTGCGCCGGGGCCCGTTCGCGTTCAAGGGCGACTTCGACTACGTGAAGGACAAGCTGGGGCTGCTGGCGTCGTTCGGCGTCACGCTCCTGCTCCTGCTCGTGGCGTTCGGCGTGGTGCGCAACACGGTGCTGTCGCGGCGCGAGGCGCAGGTGGATGCCGTGCTCTGTGACACCACGCAGCGCATCCTCGGCACCTGCGAGAAGAACTACGACCGCGCGCTCAACATGCTCAAGGGCGTGGAGAGCCCGGCGGCGGCGCTGCCGCAGATGTCCGCCGTCAACCTGCTGTCGGAGGTGACGCAGCGGATCCCCCCGGAGATTCCGGTGAAGTTCGACCGCATCCAGATCGACCTGGACCGCATCATCCTCCAGGGCGAGACGGACAGCTCGAAGCAGATCGACGCGCTCTCCACGGCCTTGAAGAACCATCGCTGCTTCAAGGAAGTGAAGGAGGGCAAGGTGGAGAAGACGCGCGACGGGCAGAAGCTCTCCTTCCGCCTGGACGTGCAGGTGCAGTGCCCCGGCGAGCAGCAGGGCGGGGAGAGCTAGGCCATGGGAAAACTTCGGGAACTCTTCGGTCCCCTCCAGACGTGGTTCGAGCGGCTGAGCGATCGCGAGCGCAAGCTCGTGGCGCTGGCGGGCTCGGCCGTGGTGGCGTTCACCGTGTTCGCCATCCTCTTCAGCTTCGCCAACAGCGCGCAGGGCTACCGCCGGCGCACGCAGGACAAGCAGGCGAAGCTCCAGGACGTTCAGGCGCTGGCCGCCAGCTACCGCGAGGCCCAGTCCGAGCGGCAGGCGGTGGAGCAGCAGCTGACGCGCAGCAACGTGCGGCTCATCAGCTACATCGAGGACAAGGCCACGGCGGCCGGCCTCACCGTGCCCAACATGACGCCCAAGGGAGACGTGGGGATCGGGGACGGGAAGATCATCGAGAGCTCCGTGGAGCTGACCTTCACGGACGTGGACCTGCGCAAGCTGACCGACTTCCTGCGCACGGTGGAGAGCGGCCCGGGCGTGGTGAAGGTGAAGTACCTCCGCGTAGAGCCGCGGCCCGCCACCGACACGCTGGCGGTGTGGACCACCGTCGCCACCTACCGGATGAAGCAATAAGCCATGAGCCCTGACTCCAAGCCCGCCCGCTGGAAGGTCGTCCTCGGCTACGCCGCGTTCGCGGTGGTTGCCTTCATCCTCTGCCTGCTGTTCACCTTCCCGTACGACGCGGTGCGCTCGCGCGTCGTCACCGAGGCCGCCGGGCAGGGACTTGCCGTGCGCATCGGCAGCCTGCGTCCGGGGCTGTATGGCATCACCGCCCACGACGTGCGCCTGAGCAAGCCGCCCGCGCCGCTGAGCCCGGACACGGTCGCGTCGCTCGCGCGCGGCGAGAGCACGGTGTTGGGCGCCGCGGAGTTGGGCGAGGCGCTCGTCTTCGACAGCGTGGCGATGCGCCCCACCCTCTTCCCTCCCGGTCTGGCGGTGAACGCCAGCGCCATGGGGGGCTCGCTCTTCCTCAGCGTGGGCGGGCTCTCCGACCTGGCCGTCCGGCTGGAGGCGCGGGGCCTGAAGGCCAACGGCGGCAACCTGCCGGCCTACACGGGCTTGGACATGGAGGGCAACGTGAGCGGGAACCTCGCGCTGAACATGCCGGGCTCGGTGTTCAAGATTGCCTCCGCGGACTGGTCCGCCGCGACGGGGACGCTCACGCTCGACACCAAGGGGCTGCTCATCAAGAGCGGCAAGGTGGCCATCCCCATCTCGCCTGGAAGCCCCGCCATGCCCATGGACGCCCCGCGCATCGAGCTGGGCGAGCTCAACGGGGACATCCAGTTCGACAAGGGCCTGGGCACGGTGAAGACGCTGACGCTCAAGAGCGATGACCTGGATGGCTCGGGCACCGGCACGGTGAAGCTGGGCAAGCGTCCGGAGTACAGCGAGCTGGCGCTGGACGTGCGCCTCAAGTTCGACCCGGACTTCCAGAAGCGGCTGGGGCCCCTGAGCATCGCGCTCAACTTCTTGCCGACGGACCGCGAGAACCCTCAGTACCGCGGCGGCAAGCTGACGGGCATGCTGAGCAGCGTGCGCTTCCAGCCCAAGCGCTAGGCCCGCGCGGGCCCCCGCGCCCGCTCCGGGCGTGGGGTTGAAAGCCGGCCAGCGCGCCATGTAAAGGCATCCCCGGACTGACCTTCTGGGAGTGGCTGGGATGCCGGAGCTGGTGTTCTTCCGTCGTGGCGAGGAGGTGTTGCGGGTAGGGGTGGAGCGTGCCCGGCTGGTGTTGGGGCGCGGCGACGCATGCGACGTGGCCATTCCAGACCCCGAGGTGAGCCGCCAGCAAGTGGCCCTCGCGTGGGACGGCCAGCGCTGCCTCGTGGAGGACCTGTCCGGCAAGGGCACCGTGGTGGCTGGCCAGCGCCTGGAGCGCGGCGAGCTGGCGGACGGCGCGGACCTGGAGCTGGGCCCCTGGCGCGCGGTCTTCCGAGTGAATACTCGCGGCGACGCCGAGCCGGACACCGAGGTGGGCGCGCACACGACGGCGGTGCGCGGTCCGGATGCGCGAACAGGACGCTGGCTCCCGGCCCAGGTGCGCGTGCGGCAAGGACTCTCCGAGTCTGTGCATCGGATGACGGGCGACAGCTTCACGGTGGGGAAGGACCCAGGCTGCGACCTGGTGCTCGCGCAGGACCGGTTCATCTCCGGTCGCCACATGAAGGTGACGCGGCGAGACAGCGCCTTCCAGGTGATGGACCTGCGCTCCACCAACGGCACGTGGGTGGGGCCCGTGCGAGTCCACGAGGCCGAGGTCGCGCTGCCCACCACGCTGCGCGTGGGCGAGACGGAGCTGGTGCTGGAGGCCGTGCCGGCGCAGCGCAAGGAGACGTCGTTCCACGGCATCATCGGGAATGACCCCTCCGTGCGCCGCATCGCGGAGCTCATCGAACGCGTGGCCCCGTCCACCGCCGCGGTGACCATCCTGGGCGAATCCGGCACGGGCAAGGAGCTGGTGGCGCAGGCGCTCCACGCGTGCTCGCCGCGCGCGGACCGCACGCTCATCCCCGTCAACTGCGCGGCCATCTCCAAGGAACTCATCGAGAGCGAGCTCTTCGGCCACGAGAAGGGCGCCTTCACAGGCGCGGTGAACGCGCGCAAGGGCGCCTTCGAAGAAGCGGATGGCAGCACCCTGTTCCTCGATGAGATTGGCGAGCTGCCCCTGGACGTCCAGGCCAAGCTGCTCCGCGCCCTGGAGAGCGGGGAGATCAAGCGCGTGGGCGCCAGCCGTCCGCTCCACGTGGACGTGCGCGTGGTGGCCGCGACGAACGTGGATCTGCTGACCGCGGCGCGCGAGGGACGGTTCCGCGAGGACCTGTACTACCGCCTGTGCGTCATCCCGCTGCACCTGCCCCCGCTGCGCAGCCGTCGCGGGGACATTGTCGCGCTGGCGGAGCACTTCCTGCGGCTCTTCGCGCCACGCGGCCAATCCGTGACGTTCACCCCCGCCGCCGCCGAGCGGCTGCAGCAGCACGCCTGGCCCGGCAACATCCGCGAGCTGCGCAACGTGGTGCACCGGGGAATGCTGTTGCGCAAGGGCGCCGCCGTGGACGCGGGCGACGTCTCCTTCGACCAGGAGCTGAACCGCGAGACGGGCGTGGTGGTTCCGGGGCTGCTACCCGGCATGACGCTGGAGCAGATGATGGAGAAGCTGGAGCGGCAGATCGTCGAGGCCGCGCTGCGCCGGTGCAACAACAACCGCGAGCGCGTGGCGCGCGAGTTGGGCGTGGCCCGCTCCACCCTCTTCAAGCGGCTGAAGGACTGGGGCCTCACGAGGCAGGACGAGCAGGAATAGGCCCGCGCGAGCGCGGGGCGGCCTTCCAGGCAGGCCCTGTGCTCGCCCCGTGCTGCCGCGTCCGTCCACCAGTGCTCACCGTGAGCACCGCCCCGTGGCGCAGACTCCCGGGGCGGGGAGGCGCGCATGGACGTGGGCATGGTGGGGTTGGGGCGGATGGGCGCGAACATGGCGCTCCGGTTGCTCCAGGCGGGACACCGCTGCGTCGTCACCGACATCCGCCCAGCGGCCGTGGATGCGCTCCGTCAGGAGGGCGCGACGGGCGCGGACTCGATCGAAGCGCTGGTCCGCCAGCTTGCCCCACCGCGCGCCGTCTGGTTGATGTTGCCCGCGGGGCTGGTGGACCTGACGCTCCAGGCCCTGATTCCACTGCTGGAGCCCGGCGACACCGTCATCGACGGCGGCAACTCGTACTACCTCGATGACCTGCGCCGCGCGGCCGAACTTCGGGAGCGGCACCTGCACGCCGTGGACGTGGGGGTGAGCGGCGGGGTGTGGGGTCGCCAGCGCGGCTACTGCCTGATGGTTGGGGGCGAAGCCGACGTGGTGACGCGGCTCGCGCCGCTGTTCGCCTCGCTCGCGCCCGGGGTGGCGAGCGCGGAGCGGCTGTCCGGCGACGCCTCGCCTCCCCTGCCCGCCGAGGAGGGCTGGCTGCACTGCGGGCCTCACGGCGCGGGCCACTTCGTGAAGATGGTGCACAACGGCATCGAGTACGGGCTGATGGCCGCCTACGCCGAGGGCTTCAACATCCTGCACAAGGCCAACGCGGGGAAGCATCCCCGCCCGGTGGACGCGGAGACCGCGCCGCTGCGCCACCCCGAGCACTACCTCTACGACTTCGACCTCGGGGCCATCGCCGAGGTGTGGCGGCGCGGCAGCGTCATCTCCTCGTGGTTGTTGGACCTGTCCGCGCGCGCGCTCCGGTTGGATCCCACGCTGCAGAACTTCTCCGGCCGCGTGGCGGACTCAGGCGAGGGCCGGTGGACACTGGAGGCCGCGGACCATGAGGGCGTGCCGGTGCCGGTGCTCGCCGCGGCGCTGTTCGCGCGCTTCAGCGCCCAGGGCGCGAGCACCTTCGCCAACCAACTGCTGTCCGCCATGCGCTTCCAGTTCGGCGGACACCTCGAGCGGCCCACCCCGGGAGCCTGAGCCATGGCTGAACTCCTGTCCGATGCCCTCGTCTTCTTCGGCGCCACGGGCGACCTGGCGTACAAGAAAATCTTCCCCGCCCTCCAGGCCCTGGTGCGCGCGGGGCGGCTCTCCTGTCCCGTCATCGGCGTGGCCAAGTCCGGCTGGACGTTGGAGCACCTGCGCCAGCGCGCCCGCGACAGCGTCATGGCGCACGGCGGAGTGGACCCCGTGGCCTTCCCCAAGCTGTGCGCGCTCTTGCGCTACGTGGACGGGGACTACCGCGCTCCGGACACCTACGCGCGGGTGAAGGCCGCCATGGGCGAGGCGACCTGTCCGCTGCACTACTTCGCCATCCCGCCGGTGCTCTTCGGCCGAGTGGTGGAGGGGCTCGCGCACGCGGGCGCGCTCGCCAATGGGCGCGTGGTGGTGGAGAAGCCGTTCGGACGGGATTTGACCTCGGCGCGCGCGCTCAACCAGGAGCTCCATCGCTTCCTGCCCGAGGAGTCCATCTTCCGCATCGACCACTTCCTCGGGAAGGAGCCGGTGCTGAACCTGCTGTTCTTCCGCTTCGCCAACTCGTTCCTGGAGCCGGTGTGGAACCGCCAGTACGTCAGCAGCGTGCAAATCACCCTGGCGGAGAGCATCGGCGTGCAGGGGCGCGGCTCGTTCTACGAGCAGGTGGGCGCGATGCGCGACGTGGTGCAGAACCACCTGCTCCAGGTGGTGGCGCTGTTGGCCATGGAGCCTCCCGCGGGCCCGTCCCCCGAGGACATCCGAGACGAGCGCAGCCGCGTCTTCCGTCACATGGTCGCGCTGGGGCCCGATGACGTGGTGCGCGGCCAGTTCACCGACTACCGCCGTGAGCCGGGCGTGGCTCCCACCTCCAACGTGGAGACGTTCGCCGCGGTGCGGCTGCACATCGACTCGTGGCGCTGGGCCGGGGTGCCCTTCTACCTGCGCGCGGGCAAGTGTCTGCCGGTGACGGCCACGGAGGTGCGCGTGGAGTTCAAGCGCCCGCCCTACCCCATCTTCGACAATGGCCACCCCGGCACGCCGGACTTCGTGCGCTTCCGGCTGGGGCCCGACGTGCTCATCTCCATCGGCGCGAGGACCAAGCGCCCGGGTGAGGCCATGGTGGGCGAGGACGTGGAGCTCATCGCCCTGCGCAACCGCGGCGCGCAGAAGGAGCCCTATGAGCGGCTGCTCGGGGACGCGATGCGCGGTGACTCGTCCCTCTTCGCGCGGCAGGACGCGGTGGAGCAGGCCTGGCGCGTGGTGGACTCCGTCCTCGGAGACGTCACGCCGTTGCATCTGTACTCACCTGGCACCTGGGGCCCCTCGGAGGCGGACGCGCTCATCGCGCCGGATACGCGGTGGCACGACATGCGCCAGCCCGACCTGTCCAGCTACGCCGCGCAGGCGCGCATGAGCGAACCCCACGAGGTGCGCTCGCGCGAGGCCACGCACGAGCACGCCCCGCAGACGGTGTAGCGCGGGCCCTCAGTGGGAAGGGGCCTCGTCGCCCGGGGATGCGCTCCACCAGGCGGAGTGAGGCTCGGGGCGCTCGGCGCTGGGCAGGTACCAGGGAACGCTGGTCACCACGAGCCGCCGCTCGTCGCTCATGAGGAGGGCGCTGCGGAGCACCTCGGAGCGGTGCCCATAGAGCGCGGCGCGCAGCCAGCGGCGCTCCAGCAGCTCGGGCAGCACCACCACCACGGTGCGAAGGGGCGCGGCCTCCAGCAGCGAGTCCACGTGGTCCAGCAGCGGCCACACCACGCCGCGGTACGGAGACGGGACATGAACGAGGCGCGGGGGTTCACGCCCCGCCGCGACCAGCGGCGCCTCCACGTAGCGGCGCCACGCGACATTCAGCTCCGCCTCCGAGTCCTCGCCCGTGCACACGTGCACCGCGTGGACGTCCTGGCTGAGTTCCAGCGCGAAGCACACCGCGGCCTCGGAGGCGTGGGACCAGCGGTCCACCGGCACGACGACGATGAAGGGCGGAGTGTCAGCCAGACGGATGGGACGCCGCAGTTCGGTGGCGCGGGCCATGCGCGCGTAGGCCGCGTGGACGCGCGAGAAGAGCAGGACCCCCATGGGAATGAGCAGGAGCGCGGCCCAGCCCCCCTCGGCGAACTTGGACACGCCGACGATGAGCAGCGTCAGCGCCGTCAGCACGCCGCCCACGCCATTGACCGCGCGCCGCCACTGCCAACCCACCTGCGCCCGGTGGCGGTTCCAGTGCACCACCATGCCGAGCTGCGACAAGGTGAAGGCCAGCAGCGCGCCCATGGCGAACAGCGGGATGAGGCGATCCGTGATGCCTCGGCAGACGATGAGGAGCAAGGCCGCCAGCAGCGCGAGCGTGAGGATGCCGTAGGAGAACACGAGCCGCCGGCCGCGATGCGCGAACGACACCGGGAGGTTGCGGTCCTGGGCCAGCAGTCGGCACACGCGCGGGAAGTCCGCGAAGCTGGTGTTGGCGGACAGCGAGAGGACCGCGAGGATGGTCGCCATGGCGCCGTAATAGAAGACGCCGCGCCCCATCACCGCGCCGATGAGCTGGGACAGCACGCTCTGGTAGCTCGAGGAGCCCGGCACGGTGGCGCCCACGGCATAGGCGCGGCACAGCACCGCCACGCCCGCCAACAGCGCCACGAGGGTGCCGACGATGAGCGCGAGCGTGGTGCGCGCGCGTCGGATGGAGGGGTCGCGAAACAGCGGGACGCCGTTGCTGATGGCCTCCACGCCCGTCATCGCCGTGCAGCCACTGGCGAACGCGCGCATCACCAGCCACACCGTGGCCGCGCCCGTGGGCGAGGGCAGCGGTGGCGGCGGAACCTCCGCGATGGGATGTCCCCCGTGGGACACCATCTGGAACGCACCCACGCCCAGCGTCGTCACCAGCGCGGCGATGAACAACCAGGTGGGGAGCACGAACACGGCGCCAGCCTCTCGGACTCCGCGCAGGTTGATGAGCGTGAGCAACGCGAGCAGACCCAGCGTGAGCGGGAGCGTGTACGTGTGCAGCGCGGGGAAGACCGACACGAGCGCGCCCACGCCCGCGGAGATGCCCACCGCCACGTTGAGCACGTAGTCGAGCATGAGCGCGGAGGCGGCCAGGCGTCCCGCGCGCGGCCCCAGGTTCTCGCGCGCCACGGTGTACGCGCCGCCGCCGTGCGGATAGGCCGCGATGGTCTGCATGTACGAGTTGGCGACCATCAGCAGCAGACCGATGATGCACGCCATCAGCGGCAGCAACAGCCACACGCCTTGGGTCCCCAGCGGGCGCAGCATGGTGAGCGCGGCCTCGGGGCCGTAGGCCGCGGACGACAGCGCGTCCAGGCCCAGCAGCGCCACGCCGGCCACGATGCCAATGCGCTCGTGCAGCGCCTGGGCCGTGGAGAGCGGTCTCCCCAGGAGGAAGTCGAGGACGCCCGAGCTCGCCCCCCGTCGAGTCCGTCGTCCCGGGGCTCGGTGCGCCCCTCGCTCCGGATCGGCCGCGCGCTCCATCCGTCCCTCCCTCGCCCGCACGCCACACGGCGCGCCCAGGACAAGCTGGGGCCCTCCCTGGCGCGCGCCCGCTGACGGGCGGCCCCATCGCCCGCCTCCTCGTCCGGCGCGCGACCCGGCATCCAGGGAGCCTCCTGCCATGTCCCCCCACCCCGCGGGACGAGCCCCACGTCGCGGACAGGCCCGTGCGCGGCCCTCACGGCCATGCCGGAGGAAATCGCCGGGTCCGGCCGGGCGGATTAGACCCTTCCAGGCGCTCGTGCGTTCCAGCCTCCAAGCCCTCTTCGGGGGAGCAGAGGAGACCCCCACGCATGATGCAAGCCGCCCTCATCCCGCTGCCCGCCCTCTCCGAGCTGTATGCCGAGCACCGTCCCCGCGCGCTGGCGATCGCCCGGCGCATCGTGGGGGACATCGACGACGCGGAGGACGTGGTGCAGGACGTCTTCTCCCGTCTGGCGCGCCGGAGCCCCGGGTTCGGCGGACGCGCGGCGTGGACCACGTGGCTGCATCGGGTGATGGTGAACAGCAGCATCAACTGGCTGCGCGCGCGCCGCCGTCGTGAGCGCCTCGGCCATGAGCCGCAGGAGCTCGCGTCCCCCGAGGCCCAGGCCGTGGGCGCGCAGATGCAGCGGCACTTCCACGAAGCGCTGGAGGAGGTCAACGCGCAGCAGCGTCAGGTGCTCTACCTGCGCGAGGAGCGCGGCCTGAGCTACCCGGAGATTGCGCGGCTGCTCCAGATTCCGGAGGGCACGGTGAAGAGCGCCCTGCACCGGGGACGGATCCGCGCCCTCGCGGTGATGGAGGAGCGCGGACAGCAACCGTGACGACGCCGCGGCGCTACTCGTCGCCCTTGCTGCCGACGAACTGGTCGCCCTTCTCCTTGAACAGGATGTTGAAGCTGGTGAGCGAGCCGTACACGCGCGTGACGTAGCTCTGCATCTCCACCTTCTCCGCGTCCGACAACTTCGGGTGCGCGTTGAGCTTCTGCTCCAGCACGCGCAACCGGTCGCGAATCATCACGACCTTGTGGAACAAGTTGTCGATGGGAAGGTCCTTGGCCTGCAGCTCCGGGTTGCCCGGGACGAGGCGCACCGTGCCGCCCTCCCACTTGTTGGCCAGCGGCGGCGCATCGGCCAGGCCCGCGGCCTCCCGGAAGATGTCCATCAGCTCTTCACGCGTCATGCTCAACCCTTCCAGGTCCACCAGTTCGTTCGGGTCCACGCGGCGCCGGATGATGACGGGGGCCACGGTCCGGGCCGTGCGCTCACGCCCGGCTCCGGGCTGCGCCGTCGGGGCCACCGCGGTGCCCCGAGGCGCGTACTTGTCGCAAATGGGAGCCGACGGAGGGTACAGCCCACGCTGGGGTTGGAGCCGACACGGCCCCACCCACCCTCGGTGGTCCACCGAGTGCGGGCTCCACAGCTTGCAGTTGCCGCAGACCTGCTCCTCGGGTCGGAACGTCGGCAGCGTGGGCAGTCCATCCGTCGCATCCGCCATCAGCGCGTCTCCTTCGCCACCGGCGCCCCCTTGCGCACGCCCAGCTCGCGCAGCAGTCCGTCGGCGTCCTCCACCTGATCCAACATCCACAGCACGTAGCGCACGTCCACGCTCACGTTGCGCGCCACGTCCGGGTTGTAGCCGAAATCGTTGGCCACGTTCTCCCAGACGCGGTCGAAGTTGACGCCCACGAGCTGCCCCTTGCCGTTGACGGTGGGGCTGCCCGAGTTGCCGCCCGTGGTATCCGCGTCCGCGAGGAAGTCCACCGGCACGTCCTTGAGGCGGGGATCCGCCCAGGCCCCGAAGCGCTTCGCCTCGGCCACCGCGCGCACCTTCTCCGGCGCGTTGAAGGGCTCCTGGCCCGTGTGCTTCTCCAGCATGCCGGTCAGCGTGGTCTGCGGCGTGTAGATGACGCCGTCGCGCGGCGCGTAGCCCTGCACCTTGGCGAAGGTGACGCGCAGGGTGCTGTTGGCGTCCGGCGCCACCGGCTTGCCCGCGTGCGCCATCACGGCCTTGCGCCACGCCGGCCGCAGCCGGGACATGGCGCCCTGGCGACGGTCCTTCAGGTCATCCAGCGCGGACTGCTCCTTGGCCAGGTCCAGACCGAAGGCGAGCAGCGGATCCTTGCGCGCCTCCAACTGCGCCACGGACTCCCCCACCATCTTCAGGCGCTCCTCCAGCGTGAGCACCTTCGTCTGCGCGTAGAGGGCATCGATGCGCGCGGTCAGCTCCGCGTCGGTCGAGGCCTTGCCGAAGTGGGTGTCGATCGAGGCGATGCGCTCGTCGGGCCCCAGCGCCTGCGCGCGCTTGACGAAGGCGAACAGCACCTTCTTGTCCGCGGTGAGGAAGAGGTTCTTCTGCTCGCGCTCCAGCCGGTCCTTGATGCGCGGCAGCTCGCGGTCCATGTACTCGGGGCGCCGCTCCATGTCCGGCTTGGCGCGCTCCTGGGCCAGCCGCGCCACCGTCGTGGCCAGCGCCGTGCTGCGCGCCAGACGTCCCGACATGGCCAGGAGGAACTCGCGGTCATAGGTCGCCGCGGCGGCGCGTCCTTCCGCGAGCAGCGCCTCGCGCGCCTGGAGGGACTCGGCCCACTTCGCGCCGCCCTTCTCGGCCCACGACACCACGGCCGCCTCGGCCGCGTGCTGCTTCTGCACGATGTGGCCGCGCTTGAGGCCCGCGAGCTGCCCGCCCGAGTTCTTGTAGAAGTTGTTGAGGCCCTTCACCAGCGAGGCCACGGCGATCTTCCCCGCTGGGTCCTTCTCGCCCTCGGCCTCCATGATGCGGATGGCCTCGCCCACGACGTCGCGCACCTTCGGATAGAAGCGCGACTCGCGCTCGGCCATCTCGTCCGCCAGCAGCGTGCGGAACGTGGTGCCCGGGTAGCCCAGCACCATGACGAAGTCGCCCGGCTTCACGCCTTGGGTGGCCAGCGGGAAGAAGAACTCCGCCTTGTAGGGCACGTTCTTGTCGCTGAACGGCGCGGAGCTGCCGTCCGGCGCGGTGTACGCGCGGATGATGGCGAAGTCACCGGTGTGGCGCGGCCACATCCAGTTGTCCTCCTCGCCGCCGTACTCGCCCACCTCGCGCGGCGGCGCGTAGACGAGCCGCACGTCCTGCAGCTCCACCGCGTCCACCAGCGTGTAGTTGACGCCGCCGTCGAACGTGGCGACCTGGCAGCGCGTGGCCGGGCGCTTCTCGCACTCAGCGACCAGCTCCTTCTGCTTGCGGTCAATGGCCTTGTAGCGCGTGAGATCATCCGCGCCCGTGGGCACCGCGGCGAGCACCTCCGCCGTCACGTCCTTGAACGCCCGCGGCACTTGCACGCGCGAGCCCTTGCCGGGCAGCTCCTCCGAGCGCTCCTTGGCGAGGAAGCCCTGGGTGATGAGGTCCTTCTGCGGGCTGCTGTGCTCCTGGACGATGGAGAAGGCGCAGTGGTGGTTGGTGATGATGAGGCCGGTGCCGGAGATGAAGGAGCCGGAGCACCCACCCGTGTTCACCGTGCCGGCCAGGAGGCCCGTGCCACGCTGCGGATCCCACAACTTCTTGGGAGGGAGCTGAAGGCCCTGGGCCTTGAGCCACGCAGGGTCCAGTTCCAGGACCTGCTGCGGGGTCCACTTCCCTTCCCCAGCGAACGCTGGGGCAGCCACGAGCGAGAGGAGAAGGAGCGTCTTCTTCATGGTCCTCCCTCCCTACCCCGTCCGCCGCCCGCACGCGACTCCTCCAGTACGCAGCGAGCCGTTTTCGCGGAAGATGGACCAGACTTAGGAGTTCCCGTGTCCAGGGGAGGGAGCAACCGATATGCGAACCGCGAGCGGAGCCACGCTGGACCTGGGACGGATGACCCTCCTGCTCTTGCTGCTGGGAGTGTCCTGGTATTTCTGGGACTCGCCCGTGTTGTGGCCCCTGAAGCTGCTGGTGGTGATGATGCATGAGAGCGGACACGCGCTCGCCACGCTGCTCGTGGGGGGCTCGGTGGATCGCATCCATCTGGCGGCCAACGAGTCCGGCGCCTGCCTGTCCCGTCTGCCGCCCGGCGTGTTCAACCAGGTGGTGGTGTACTCCGCGGGGTATGTGGGCAGCGCGGTGGCGGGCTCGCTGCTGATGCTGGCCACGTTCCGGTTCCACGCGCGTCGGTGGGTGCTGGGCGCGGCGGGCGTGTGGCTGGCGGTGATGGGGTTCTTCTACGCGGGCGACGGCTTCACGCTGATGTTCTGCCTGGGCACGGCGGTGGTGATGGCGCTGGGCGCGCGGTTCCTGCCGGATGGACTGGTGGACGCGGTGAACCTGTTCCTCGCGGCGTTCACGGCGCTCTACGTGCTGTTCGACCTGCGCGATGACCTGTGGAACAGCGCGGTGCGCGCGCACAGCGACGCGGCGCTGCTGGCCGAGCTCACCTGGGTGCCGTCCATCATCTGGGCCGCGGTGTGGTCACTGCTGTCCGTGGCGCTGCTGGGACTGTTCGCCTACTGGTCCCTGCACGCCCGGCCGCGCAGCGGAGTGCAGATGCCGCCCGTGCCCCGAGCCCGGCGGGCCTGACCCCGGGCCTCCTGAGCGAAGTCCTCGGTCCTGTCGCGGCCGGAAGCACACTGCTGGCGCGCCGGCACCGACATGGCCGCGATGCCCCCGCCCAGAATCACCGTCCCCGGGTCGCGGTGAGGCCCGCGGAAGAAATCCTCGAGAGAAAGCCCCCCGCCCAACAGGAAGATGAACGCGAAGACGCCCACCTGCATCCAGAGCTGGGGGCACGCCGCGGGGGCGAAATACGCTTGCCACCACCCGAGCATCCTCGGACCTCACTTCCTCGGGCGCATGCGGAACGCGACGAACGAGGCCACGTCCGGGAACGCGAAGTAGGGGTTCGTCTTGCGCACCAGGTCCATGCCGGCCACGGGCACGTCCGCGTAGTCATGTCCCGGGAACAGCCGCGCGGTGTCCGGCACCTTGCCGAGCACCTGCGACAGCGAGCGATACATGTCCTCCGGATTTCCCCCTTTCATGTCGCACCGGCCGCACCCACTGATGAACAGCGTGTCCCCGGACACGAGCGCGTCCTGAGCCAGCAGGCAGTGTGAGCCCGGGGTATGACCCGGCGTGTGCAACGCCTGGAACGCGCGTGCACCCACGAGCACGGAGTCCCCCGCGCCGAGCCGGCGCAACGCATCACCGCCCACGTCGCGCAGCTCCGGTGAGAAGTCCACCTCCGCGCCCTGCGCGTAGACGGGCACGTCGTGGCGGGAGAGCAGCTCGCCCAGCCCATTCATGTGGTCGAAGTGGCTGTGAGAGATGAACGCGCCCGCCACCCGCTTGCCGTCGGCCGCGACCGCCGCCTCGATGGCGGGCACGTCCCACGCGGGGTCCACCACCACGACCTCGGAGCCGTCCGCCGGCCCCACGAGGTAGACGAAGTTGTCCATCGGCCCGAGCTTCAGTTGGCGCACGTACGGCGTCGGCATGGTCGCCTCCAATCGGCCCACTCTACGCGGAAGGCTTGAAGGCGAGGGCCGCTCCCACTTGAATGCGTCCCCTGCCCCGCTCCCGCCAGGAGGTCTCTCCCGTGATTCGTCTGCCCGCGCTGCTCGCCTGTACCCTGCTCCTTGGAGGGAGCGCCGCCGCCGCGGGGAAGACCAACGTCACCTTCCGCTACAAGCCGCCCATGGACGAGGAGCGTCCCGTCATCACCGACGCCACCGTGGGCCCGCAGGGCAGCGACTTCGCCATGCGCCTGCGCTTCGACAAGCTGCCCTGGGGCGACGACTGCAAGAACCGCTGCGCCAACGCCACCCTCTTCCTCGACACCGACGCGAACCCCCACACCGGCCTGCGCCTGGGCAACGGCGCCCCGGAGAACGGCGCGGACCTGGCCGTCATCATCCAGGGCGCTCGCGACTACAAAGAAGGCGGCACCTCGTCCGCCTTCCTGCGCGTGAAGGTGCGGCAGCTCGGAGACGAGGCCAAGAGCGCGGATGACGGCGAGCTGCTCGCCGAGCTCAACCACCGCCAGGACCCCGAGCGCGTCCAGTCGGACGGCACCACCGTCTACGTGCTCGTGGACGCCACCACCGCCACCCTGCCCTCCGGCCGCAAGGTCCGCGTCATCTACCACCCGCCCGGAGCCAAGCCCGTGCAGGGCACCGTCTCCGGCATGCTCGGCAGCGGGGCGGGCAGCAGCGTGCAGATCTTCAAGGGCACCAACAACGGCAAGACGAGCGGCAAGGCGGGCAACTGGAGCCGCGCCCCCGCTGCGGGCACCAAGTAGCCCCTCGGTCCTCCGCCTCCCTTCCGCCCCCCCAGCGACGGCCCTCCAGGCCGGTCGCCGGGCACCCTGTTCCCCACGATTCCCAGGGGTTGCGCGAGAGCCCGGGCCGCGGATAGAACTGAACAAAAGTTCAGATAAAGCTGCGCGGAGATGACGCAACCTCCCGAATTCGTTCTCAATGTCGGGGGGGCGTGGTAGTTCCGCCGCCCTCATAGAGTTGTGCCACCCAGCCCGCGGAGTGCGGAAGGCGCCCACCGCGTTGGGTACGGAACGGACCCATCTGGATTCCATGACCATGCTCGCAGACGCCGAAACGAAGACGCGAAAGAAGCAGGGGGCCTCGGGCAGCGGCGGAGGCGGCTCCTCCGCGTCCGGCGGCGGCGGTGACGGCAACGGGGTGCCCGCGTCCCTGGGCGAGGAAGCGCGCCGGCGCTACCTCAACTACGCGCTCTCCGTCATCACCTCGCGCGCCCTTCCGGACGTGCGCGATGGCCTGAAGCCGGTGCAGCGCCGCATCCTCTACGGAATGTGGAACGACCTGAACCTGTCGTTCGACACGAAGTACCAGAAGTGCGCGCAGGTCGTCGGCGCCATCATGGGTCGCTACCACCCGCACGGCGACGCCTCCATCTACGACGCGCTCGTGCGCATGGCGCAGGACTTCTCCCTGCGCTACCCGCTGGTGGACGGGCACGGAAACTTCGGCTCGCTCGACGGCGACTTCGCCGCCGCCTACCGCTACACCGAGTGCCGCCTGGAGAAGCTGGCCACGGAGCTCTTGCGCGAGCTGGAGAGCAAGACGGTCGACTTCCGGCCCAGCTACGACGGCACCCGCAACGAGCCCATCGTCATCCCCGCGCGCGTGCCGCAGCTGTTGATGAACGGCACCACGGGCATCGCCGTCGGCATGGCCACCAACATCCCGCCCCACCACCTGGGCGAGCTGCTGGACGCGTTGATGGCCCTCATCGACGCGCCCACCCTGGCCACCAAGGACCTGCTCAAGTTCATCAAGGGCCCGGACTTCCCCACCGGTGGGCAGATCCTCAACAGCAAGCCCGAGCTGCGGGAAATCTACGAGACGGGCCAGGGCAGCGTCCGCATCCGCGGTGAGTGGAAGACCGAGGAGCTCAAGCGCGGCGGCCTGCAGATCATCGTCACCTCCATCCCCTACACGGTGAACAAGTCCACCCTGGTCGCGAAGATTGGCGACCTGGTGCGCGAGCGGAAGCTGCCGCTCATCGTCGACGTGCGCGACGAGTCCACCAAGGAGGTGCGCATCGTCCTGGAGCTGAAGAAGGACGCCAATCCCGAGCTGGTGATGGCGTACCTCTACAAGCACACCCCGCTCCAGACGAACTTCGCGGTCAACCTCACGTGCCTCGTGCCCTCGGAGAACCCCGAGGTCGGCACGCCCAAGCGGTTGGACCTCAAGACCATCCTCCAGTACTTCCTGGACTTCCGCTTCGACATCGTGACGCGGCGGCTCCAGCACGAGCTGGCGGAGCTGAAGAAGCGCGTCCACATCCTCGAGGGCTTCGAGAAGGCCTACGACGCGCTGGATGAGATCATCCGCATCATCCGCCAGTCCGAGGGCAAGCAGGACGCGGCGCAGAAGTTGATGGCGCGCTTCAAGATGGACGAGCTTCAGGTGGACGCCATCCTGGAGATGAAGCTCTACAAGCTGGCCCGCCTGGAGATCCTCGTCGTCCAGAAGGAACTCAAGGAGAAGCGCGCGGAGATCAAGCGCATCGAGGGCGTGCTCAAGGACAAGAAGAAGCTGTGGGGCACCGTCAAGGACGAGTTGGGCGAGATTCGTCCCTACGCGGACAAGCGGCGCACTCGCGTCGGGGGCGCCGGGGCCGAGGAGATGGAGTTCTCCGCGGACGCGTTCATCGCGGACGAGGACGCCCACGTGGTGCTCACCCGGGACGGGTGGATCAAGCGCGTGCGCGAGGTGAAGGACCCGTCCACGACTCGCTTGCGCGAGGGCGACGCGGTGATGACGGTGCTCGCCGGCAGCCTCAAGGCGAACCTGGTGCTGCTCAGCAACTTCGGCACGGCCTACGTCACGCGCTTCAACGACGTGCCCGCATCCACGGGCTACGGTGACCCGGTGCAGAAGTTGTTCAAGTTCGACGACGGCGAGCGCGTGGTGGGCGCCCTCTCGCTGGACCCGCGGCTGCATCAGCCGGAGAAGCTGGTGGCGGTGACCAAGCAGGGCCTGGGGCTCCGCTTCCTGCTCGCGCCGCACACGGAGGTCTCCACGCGCGCCGGACGGCGCTACGCCAAGACGGGCGAGGGCGATGAGATCATCGGCACGCAGCCGGTGGGCGAGCGCGACCTGTTGGGCGTGCTGACGGAGAAGACGCACGCGCTCGTGTGCAAGGTGGCGGAGGTCAACGAGCTGGCCGGCCCGGGCAAGGGGGTCACCGTCATCAAGGTGGAGGACGGCGACCGGGTGGTGGACTTCCTGGCCGTGGCCCCGAACCAGAAGGACGCGATGCTCGAGTTCGAGACCCAGAAGGGCCGCAAGCTGCACCTGACGCCCGCGAAGAGCGAAGTGACGGGCCGAGGCGGCAAGGGCCACGAGATGTCTCGGCGCGACGCGGTGAAGGACGTGCTCCGGCCCGTCACCTTCGTGCCGCTCCCCGAGAAGAAGGAATAGTCGGAGGACCCCATGGCGAAGAAGGAAAGCTACACAGGCGCGGACATCCAGGTCCTCGAGGGCCTGGAGCCGGTGCGCAAGCGGCCGGCCATGTACATCGGGGGCACCGACAGCACGGGCTATCACCACCTGCTGTGGGAGATCCTCGACAACTCGGTGGACGAGGTCATCAACAGCTACGCCACCACGGTGGAAGTCACCCTCCACAAGGACGGGCGCACCATCACCGTCGTGGACAACGGGCGCGGCATCCCCGTGGACATCATGCCGCGCTTCAAGAAGCCGGCCCTCGAGGTCATCCTCACCACGCTGCACTCGGGCGGCAAGTTCGAGCAGGGCAACTACATCCACTCCGGCGGTCTGCATGGCGTGGGCAGCTCGGTGGTGAACGCGCTGTCGCGCAAGATGCAGGTGGAGATCAAGAAGGACGGGAAGAAGCACGTCCAGACGTACGCGCGCGGCAAGGCGACCTCCACGCTGAAGGTGGATGGCGCGGCGCGCGGCACCGGCACGTCCATCACCTTCGAGCCGGACCCCGAGATTTTCGGCGAGAAGCTCAAGTTCGACGCGGAGCTGGTGCGCGAGCGGCTCGAGGCCAAGAGCTACCTGCACAAGGGCATGACGGTCGTCTGGAAGGACGAGACGGCCAGCCCCGTGGTCAACGCCACGTACAAGCACGACGGCGGCATCGCCGAGTACCTCACCAAGGTGGTGACGGAGCGCAAGAAGCCGATGGTGCCGGAAAGCAGCACGGCCTTCTACCACTCGCGCGACAACGGGGTGCGGCTGGAGGCCGCGCTGGCGTGGACGGAGGCCACCGACGAGCACATCCGCAGCTACGTCAACGGCATCCCCACCGGCATGGGCGGCACGCACGAGGCGGGCCTGCGCAGCGCCGTGGTGAAGGCGGTGCGCAACTACATCGAGACGCACGACCTGACGCCCAAGGGCGTGACGCTCACCGCGGAGGACATCCGCGAGGGCATCACCGCCATCCTGTCCGTCTACGTGGTGGAGCCACAGTTCCAGGGTCAGACGAAGGGCCGCCTCAACAACCCGGAGGTGGCGGGTCAGGTGGACGGCGTCATCCGGCCGGCGCTGGAGAAGTGGCTCAACGACAACAAGTCCATCGCCGAGACGGTGCTCGCGCGCATCATCATCGCGGCCCGGGCCCGCGAGGCGAGCCGCGCGGCCTCCGCGGCGGTGACGCGCAAGACGGCGGTGAGCCACCGGCTCAATCTGCCGGGCAAGCTGGCGGACTGTTCGTCCACGGATCCGAGCGTCAGCGAGCTGTTCATCGTGGAGGGTGACTCCGCAGGCGGCTCGGCCAAGCAGGGGCGCGACCGGCGCACCCAGGCCATCCTTCCGCTGCGCGGCAAGGTGCTCAACGCGGAGCAGGCCTCCACGGACAAGGTCGCCACCAACCGCGAGTTGCAGGACATCGTCAGCGCGCTGGGCTGCGGAATCGGCGCGGAGTTCGACAAGTCCAAGCTGCGCTACGGCCGGGTCTTCCTCCTGATGGACGCCGACAGCGACGGGCACCACATCGCCACGCTGCTGTTGACGTTCTTCTACCGGCACCTGCGCCCGCTCATCGACAGCGGCGCGGTGCACATCGCGCAGCCGCCTCTCTACCGCGTGGACATCGGCAAGGAGACATACTGGGCGCTGGATGAGCCGGACCGCGACCGCATCATCCGCGAGAAGGGCCGCTCCAACTCCAAGCCCAACATCATGCGGTTCAAGGGACTCGGCGAGATGACCGCCGACGAGTTGAAGGAGACGACGCTCGACCCGAAGAACCGCATCACGCTGCGGGTCACCATTGACGATCCGCTGGAGACGGATCGCATCATCAACGACCTGATGGGCAAGGACGTCAGCGCTCGGTACAAGTTCATCACCGAGCGCGCCGGAGAGGTCCAGGATCTGGACGTCTAGGCAACGCGGCCGGGGGGCGGTCGGAGGCCCATGGTCTTCCGCCCCCCGTGTCGGTTAGCATCGCCGGCCGTGCCCTTCGCTCGCCTTGTAATGTTCCTCGCGCTCGCGATCTCGCTGAGCGCTCCTTCCGCCGATGCCGCTTCCCGGACGCGCCGGTCGAAGGCGGCCAAGACGTCCAAGTCCACCAAGAAGCCCTCCGCGACCAAGTCGTCGGCCGCTGACTCCTCCGAGGCCTTCGAGCCGCCGGAGAGCGTGACGCCCTCCGAGCCGCTCGCCGAGCCCGCCCCCACGACGGCGAAGACTCCCGCGACCTCGACGAAGACGGGCCCGGCCGTGGCCACGCCCGTGAAGACGGCGCCGGAGCCCGCCGCGCCGCGCGTGAAGGAAGCGCCCGCGCCCGCGGTGGCCTCTCGCCAGGTGGCGGTGTTCGCCACCGCGCGCCAGCCCCAGGCCGCGGAGGCCGCGGCCAAGCTCGAGGGCGAGCTGATGCGGATGCTGCGCTCGCGCAACGACGTGGAGTTCGTGAGCCTGGCCTCGGCCTTCCCTCCCGCGCCCGCGATGCCGACGCCGAAGGCCGACGCGCTCTTCGATGAGGGCCGCTCCGCGTACGACAACCTGGACCCCGAGGCCGCCGCCGCCAAGTTCAAGGCCGCCGCGACCGCGTACACCCAACAGCCGGCGGACATGCGCGCCGAGAAGCTGGGCGAGACGTACCTGATGCTCGGCGCGTCGCTGCTGCTCAACGGCGACATGCCCGGCGCCCGCGCCGCCTTCACCCACGCGCTGGTGGCCGAGCCGACGACGCGGCCCGACACGGCCCTCTTCGGCCAGGACGTGCAGAAGGCGTTCTCCGAGGCGCAGGCCGAGCTGGCCAAGCAGGCGCCGGGCACGCTCACGGTGGAGTCCGTCCCCGAGGGCGCCACGGTGCTCGTGCGCGGTCGCGAGGTGGGCACCACGCCGCTCAAGGGCGTGACGCTGCCTCCGGGCGGCTATCCGGTGGTGGTGCAGCTCGCGGGCTACACCGCGTACGCCACGTACACCGAGGTGAAGGCCTCGGGCGCGGCGGACGTGAAGTCCAAGCTGGAGCCGTCGCCGGCACACTCCGCGCTGCGCGAGGCCGCCGGCCGCGCGTCCACCGCGCAGGCCTTCGACGCGAAGGAGGCGGCGCCCGAGGTGGGCGCGCTCGCCGAGCGGCTGGGCGCGCGCTACGTGGTGCTCGCCGCGGTGAGCCAGGACAAGAAGGGCCGCTTCCAGTCCGAGTTGCAGGCGTGGGACCTGCGCACGAAGAACCGCCTGCGGGGCCTGGAGGTGGAGCTGGCCGCGCGCGATGGCAAGCACAGCCTCACGTACGCGGCGGACCAGGTTCACACCTTCCTCACCGGTCCGGTCGTCCCGGTGGACAGCGGCTCGACGCCCACCGCGTCCTCGGCGGTGTGGCGCAAGCCGTGGTTCTGGGCGGCTGTGGGTGGCACTGCGGCGGTCGCCGCTGGAGTCGTCTTCGTGGCGACGCAGGACAAGGGCCGTGGCTTCAACCCCATCAGCGGCATGCCGGGCGGCGTGACGTTCTGACAGCAGCCTGCCAGGATTCCCAGCCATGAAAGTCCTCGCGCTCGCCCTCCTCCCGGCCCTCGCGCTCGCCGCCGCCCCCGCCGCGCCCAAGCGCACCGCGGCGCTCCTCATCCCGATGGATCCGCCCTCCGAGTCGGCCAGCGTGCAGATGGAGGGCTACATGAGCGACGCGCTCGGGCAGTTCGCCAACTTCTCGGTGCGCAAGTCGTCAGACCTGTTCGGCCTGCCGGATGACGAGGCCGCCCAGGCCTCCCTCCAGCGCGCGAAGAAGGGCTACGAGGAGAGCGTCAAGTCCTTCGACGCCAAGGACTACGAGGACGCGGAGCACAAGGTCCGGGCGACGATGAAGGAGCTGCAGACGGCCACGGCGGCCATGCGCTCCTGCTCGCCCCTGTGCGACTCGCTCGCGCTCTATGGCGCCATCCTCCAGCTCCGCGGCGACGTGGAAGAGGCGAAGCTGGCCATCATCGACCTCATCGCCCTGGCGCCGACCTTCGAGCTGAATCCCAAGCGCTTCAGCCGCGACTTCATCACCTTGCGCGTGCAGGTGGCGACGAGCCGCACCTCGCAGCTTCGTGGCAGCGCGAACATCAAGTCGCGCCCGGCCGGCGCCCGCGTGTACGTGGACGGCGAGCCCCAGGGTTACACACCGCTGACCATCTCCGCGATGACGGTGGGCAAGCATCTGGTGCGAATCGAGCGCCCGGGCTTCCGCCAGCACGGCGAGGTCATGGAGGTCACCCCGGACGACGTGGAGGTCAACGCGAACCTCTCCCCCACCCCGGCGTACAAGGCCTATGACGCACAGCTCGACCGGGTGGCGGGGGACGTAGGCCGCACGAACGTCCCGAGCTCCGCCGCGGTGATGAACCTGGGCAAGTCGCTGAAGTTGGACCGCGCGCTGCTCGGCACGGTGCGCGCGGTGGGTGACGGTACGTCCGAGCTGACGGTGTCGCTCTTCGACACCACCTCCGGCAAGCGCCTGGGCTCGCGGCGCATGGTGCTCCAGGGCGACGAGTTCGGGCAGCTCAAGTCGGAGATGGAGCGCGTGGTGAACCAGATGGTCAACACGGTGGAGGGCGGCGAGAAGGTCGTTCGCAGCTCGGATCCGCTGGACGGCCGCGCGGGCACCGAGGACTGGGGCGCCGAGGACCGCGGTGGTCGCACGCGACAGTCCGAGAAGAAGCGTTCCGGCAAGGACCCGTTGGACGGGGTGTCGGGAACCGAGGAATGGTGAGGCGCGGCGCTTGTCCCCGGGGCCTCGCGGCCTAGAGTCCCGGGGCGTATGCGCCTCCTCCCCCTGCTGTCGCTGCTGCCGTCGCTCGCGCTGGCTCAGACGAGCGACATCGTCCAGGACGCCGTTCCACCGCGCGGGGTGACGCTGCCCCCCACGGGCATCGCGCTGTCGGACGAGGCTCCGTCCTTGACGCTCAACCCGGCGGGCCTGGGCTTCATGGACGCCGCGCAGCTCTTCTACCTGCACGAGCGCGACGTGGACCGGGACGCGCTGGGCGATGGCGTCTACCTGGGCGCGCGGCTGCTGGGCCTGGGCGCGGGCTTCTCGCTCGAGTGGATCCGCGGCCACGGCGAGCCGAACTACCGCAAGACCTCCTTCGGTCTGTCGCTGGGGCCGCGCACGCTGAAGCTCGGCTTCGCGTACCACGACTTCAGCTCGGACACGCGGAGCATTGACCGGCTGTCCACCTGGGACCTGGGCCTCACGGCGCGCCCCAGCCGCGCGCTGTCCCTGGGAGCCGTGGTCCAGGAAATCAACGCGCCGGACGAAGACGGCCTGAAGCTGCGGCGTCGCTACGGGTTCGGCGTGGGCCTGCGCCCCCTCGATGAGCGCTACACGCTGGGCATCGACTGGCGCTTCACGGAAGGCGCGTTCCGCCGAGGACAGGCCACGTACACGCTCCAGGCGGAGATGACGCCGGGGCTGCGCGTGGGCGCGGGGGTCTCCCACGGCTTCGAGCACGGCGTGCCCCTGGCGCTCCAGGTGTCCGCCACCCTGGACCTGGGACATGCGGGCCTCACGTATGCGCTCGGCGGCTCCGATGGCGGGCTGGACCACGTGATTGCCGTGCGCCTGTCCAGCGAGCGCTACCGCGGCCTTCGCTCGCCCGGTGGGGTCGTCACGCTGTTGGATCTCAACGATGCGCTGTCCAGCAACGTAAGCCCGGCGCTCGCGCTGTTGGGCGTCAGCGAGACGGACCCGTACCTGCGGCTGATGCGCTTCCTAGATCTGGCCGCGCGCGACGAGCGGCTGCGCGGCGTGGTGGTCAAGATGGAGGGCCTGCCCGGCGTGGGCTGGGGCACGGCGGAGGAGCTGCGGCAGGCGTTCCTCCGGCTGCGCGCCGCGGGGAAGAAGGTCGTGGCGGTGTTGCTGTCCGCGGACGACAAGGCGTACCTGGCCGCGTCCTCGGCGGATGGGGTGTACGCGCTGACCGAGGCGTCGCTGCCCATCAACGGGCTGGCCGTGTCCATGATTTCGCTGGGCGGCACGATGGAGAAGCTGGGCGTCACCTGGGACGTGGCGCGCGTGGGCGAGTTCAAGACCGCGCCCGAGCAGTTCACCCGCACGGACCTGAGCCCCGCGCAGCGAGAGACCATCAACGGCTACCTGGACACGCAGGTGGCGCACTACGAGCAAGCCGTGGAGGCCGGGCGCAAGCTGTCCCCCGAGCGTCAGCGCGCCGCGTGGGCCCAAGGGCTGCTGTCACCTCGGCGCGCGTTGGCCGCGGGCCTGCTGGACGGCGTCATCTCCGCCACGGAGCTGGACGCGCGCGTGGCCGAGTGGGTCCCCGGCGCGAGTTTCGATCCGACCTACTCCCCGCGCGACGAGCGAGAGAACCGCTGGGGCCACCGCCGCCGCATCGCCATCGTCCCGGTGATGGGCGACATCACGGGGGGCAGCAGCCGCGAGGATCCGTTCGGACTGGCGCGCATCGCGGGCGCGGAGACGGTGCTGCGCGGGCTGCAGGACGCGCAGGATGACCCGTCCGTCGTCGCCATCGTCGTGCGCGTGGACTCGCCGGGCGGTGACGTGCTCGCCTCGGACCTCATCTACCGCGCGGTGCTCGAGGCCCGGAAGCACAAGCCCGTCATCGCCTCCATGGGCGACGTGGCCGGCTCGGGCGGCTACTACGCCGCGGTGGGCGCCGACGAAATCCTCGCCGAGCCCACCACGCTCACCGGCAGCATCGGCGTCTACTACATCAAGCCCGCGCTCCAGGGGCTGGGCGCCAAGCTGGGCGTGAACGAGGAGACCGTGGTGCGCGGCCCCATGGCGGACCTGCTCGGCACGTGGCGGCCGTGGACTCCCGACGAGCAGGCCGCGGTGCAACGGTGGGTGGAGGACTCCTACGACGTGTTCATCACCGAGGTCGCGGCCCGTCGGAAGCTGGACAAGGCGCGGGTGGACGCGGTCGCGCGCGGGCGCGTCTGGAGCGGCCAGGACGCGTTGGCCCGAGGACTCGTGGATGGCATGGGCGGCCTCTTCGATGCCGAGGCCGCGGCGCGCAAGCGGGCGGGCGTGAAGGAGTCAGAGGAGTTGGACGTGGTGGTGATGGGCGGCGCCAAGGGGCTCCTGTCCCGATTGGACGGAGAGCCGGGCGTGCACATGCTGGCGGGCCTGCTGCTCCCCCGCCCGCCCCCGGGTCCCCCGGAGGCCTTGTCCGCGCTCGCCCGCGAGCTGGGGTTGGACTCTCCCGAGGTGCTGCGCGGGGGCCTCAAGGCCATGGTCCCCTTCACGCTCACCTTGCACTGAAGAGGTCCGACGGCGAACACGCACGCCGGGAACGCGAAATTCTGGGAGCCCCCGGCCCCGGCCTCTGTTAGGGTTGCGAATGCCTCCCGGCCGGCTCTCGGGCCGCCGGGGTGCTCCAGGGACGGGCGGTTCGGCCTCCTCGAAGGCCCCGCGTCCGTCACCCTGTCCCACCAACCTGCATCCTGGCGTCCCCGGCCTCCCTACGGGAGCGCCCACGCAAGACGCGCAGCGTGGAGCCTCATGAGCGAGAATCCCGACAACGACCCCCGCGTCCCCCCACCGCCCGCCGCGGCGGCTCGACCGCCTCCGCCCCACGACGCGGACGACGACGGGGGTGACGACGAAGGCGACGACGGCCCCGATGAGGGCGAGTCGCCCGCGGGCGGCCCCGCACAAGCAGGCGGCCCCGGCGGGCAGCCGAGCGGCCGCCGCCGCCGCCGCCGCCGCCGCCGCCGTGGTGCCCAGGTGCTTTTCACCCCGGACGGGCAGGCGTACCGCATGCAGGCGGGCCCGGACGGCCAGCAGGTGCAGGTGTTCCTCACCCCGCAGGAGCTGGAGCAGTACCGGCAACGCCAGGCCCAGCAGCAGCAACAGCAACAGCAACAGCAGCAACAGCAGCAGCAGCAGCAGGGAGGCGGGCAGCCCCAGCAGACGCAGCAGCAGCGTCCGCACCACGGCGGAGGCCAGGCCGCGCCCCAGCAGAACCTGTCGCCAGTGGAGGGCGTGCTGGACACGGAGGCCAAGGGCCCCAACGCCTTCCTGCGTCAGGTGAAACGCAACCTCTTGCCGGCGCCGGACGACCCGGAGCTCCCAAAGAACCTCGTGCAGAAGCTGCGGCTGCGTCAGGGGCAGTACCTGACCGCGTTCGCGCAGATGCGCGGCCACAAGGGCATGGTGCAGAAGGTGGACACGGTGGACGGCCGCCCGCTGGACTCCGCGCCGCGCCTCCCCCACTTCGCCGACCTCACGTCGGTGGACCCGCTGGAGCGCCTGAAGCTGGAGAGCGGCCACCGCGAGATGGTGACGCGGGTGTTGGATCTCATCTCGCCCATCGGCAAGGGGCAGCGCGCGCTCATCGTCGCGCCGCCCAAGACGGGCAAGACGATCATGCTCCAGCGGATCGCCCAGGCCGTCATCACCAACCACCCCGAGTGCCACGTCATGGTGCTGCTCATCGACGAGCGGCCCGAGGAAGTGACGGACATGCGCCGGAGCATCAAGGCCGAGGTGCTGGCCTCCAGCTCGGACCGGCCCACGGGGGACCACCTCAAGGTCGCGGAGCTGGCGCTGGAGCGGGCTCGCCGCCTGGTGGAAGCAGGCAAGGACGTGGTCGTCCTCCTGGACTCCATCACGCGACTGGCGCGCGCCTACAACAAGGAAGTCGACAGCTCGGGCCGCACCATGACGGGCGGCGTGGACAGCCGAGCCCTGGAGCGCCCCAAGCGCATCTTCGGCGCGGCGCGCGCGACGGAAGAGGCCGGCTCGCTCACCATCATCGGCACGGCGCTCATCGACACCGGCAGCCGAATGGACGAGGTCATCTTCGAGGAGTTCAAGGGCACGGGTAACTCCGAGGTCACGCTCGACCGGCTGCTCGCGGAGAAGCGCGTCTTCCCGGCCATCAACATCGCCCAGTCCGGCACGCGCAAGGAGGAGAAGCTCTTCACCCAGCGCGAGTACGAGAAGGTGAAGAAGCTGCGGCAGATGCTCTTCGCCGTGAAGCCGGTGGAGGCCATGGAGGCGCTCGTCAAACGGCTGTCGCGGTACACGTACAACGACGAGTTCCTCGACGAGCTGTAACCCCTCGCGGGGGTGGTGTGGCGGGCCCGGGTGTGCGTAAGGTGGAGCCATGATTCAGGGCTCGGGCCGCTGCCACTACCACCCGGACCGCGCCGGCCTCGGCGTCTGCGTGGAGTGCCGGCGGGTCATCTGCCGCGAGTGCACCACGCAGTTCGAGGGCATCAATCGCTGCGCCACCTGCCTCCAGCGTCGCCTCCAGGCGATGGAGGGGCCGGCCGCGCGCAGCGATTGGAGCGCGGGCCATGTCCTGCTGGCCTTGGTGGGCGTGGCCCTCGTCTGGGGCGGCATCTTCCTCGCCGCGCACGTGGTGAGCTGAGCGATGGCCGTCTCCGCCCTCGAGCTGCGCCCCCGAGGCGCGGTGGACCTGATGGACGCGGCGGTGCGCCTGTGCTCGCGCAACAGCGGCGTGTGGGCCCTCACCCTCCCGGGCGGCGCCGCCGTGGTGGCCGCCCTGCTGCACCTGGTGGACGCGGTGAAGCGGGGCTTGCCGCTCGCGCTGCCGGCGCTGGGCCTCACGCTCGCGTGGTTCCTGCGGGGACTCTGCCAGGGCGCCGCCACGCACTATGTGCAGGAGCTCCTGCTGGGGAAGCAAACCGAGGTCGCGCTGGGCCCCTCGCTGCGCGCGGCGCTGGACCGCGCGCCCAGCCTCTTCATCGCGGTGGCGTACCTCGCCCTGTTCCAGGTCATCACCGTGCCCCTGACGCTGGGCATCTCGCTCATCGTGATGTCCGCGCAGTCCGTGGGCTACGCGGTGACCATGCACGGACGTGGCAATCCGCTGCGGCTCTATTCCTTGTGCACCCAGCTGCTCGGCCCGGCCCGAGGCACGGCGGTGGGCGTGCGCTTGCTCATGACCGTGCAGCTGTTCGCCCTGCTCAACCTTCACATCGGCGCCAACTTCCTGCTGCTGCTCGGGCGTCAGCTCCTGGGCGTCGACCTCACCTTCGCCGAGCGCTTCGCCTCGCTGGACAACACGTCCTGGCTGCTGTTCCTCGCGGCCATCACCTTCGCGTTGTTCGAGCCCGTGCGCGCGACCACCGCCACCCTGTTGCTGGTGGATGGGCGCGTGCGGCAGGAAGGGTTGGATCTCCTCGCCGCCGTGCAACAGCTCCCGCCGCGGAGCGCCGCGCGCTCGCACTCGGGTGTGGCCGCGCTGGTGTTGGTGCTGGTGGGCGCGCTCTTCGTGGGCACGCCCGCGAACGCCGAGACCGCGCCGAGCGTGCGCGAGCGCCTGGAGGCCGTGGCGCGCGCCTGCGAGGCCCCCGAAGTTGCGCAGGACGCGCGGCTGGGCACGGTGGACGCGCTGCAAGCCACCGAGCGAGGGGCGCTGGAGCGACTCGCCAGCCGTGTGGAGCAGCTCGCCCAGGACGACGAGGACTGTGACACCGCGCTGAGCGTGATGGAGCAAGGTCTGGAGCAGGCCCTGGCCACCGCGAAGCTGACGCCGCACACCGATTCACGGAACGCGGCCGAGCGCGCGCGCGACATCCTGGCGAGGCCCGAGTTCCAGGTCGCGCCTGCCGACGAACCCAAGCTCGACGACCCGGCGCAGCCTCCTCCTCCCGGCTGGCTCAATCGCTTCATCGACTGGCTGAACGAGTTCTTCAAGCGCCAGAAACCGCCCCCAGCGCCCGACATCCCCATGTCGCCGTGGGTGTCCGGAGACACCATGGCCAACGGGCTGGTGGTGGTGCTCGTCGGCGCGACGCTGTGCGTGCTGGCGTGGGTGCTGATCCGCACCCTGCGCTCGCGCACACCCCAGGATGCCGAGGGCGCGCTGGACGTCACGGCGAACGCCACCGACTCGCAGGCCGCGAATACGCAGAACGCGCTGTCCCGGCCGCCCGAGAGCTGGGCCCACCTCGCGGACGAGCTGGCCGCGCGCGGCGAATACCGCGAGGCGGTGCGAAGCCTCTACCTGGCGCTGCTGTCCCGGCTCCATCGCGACGGCGCCATCTTGTACGACGTGACGCTGAGCAACTGGGACTACCTGCGCACCTTCCGGGGCCGCGCGGAGTGGAAGCCCTCCTTCCGAGAGCTGACGTACCGCTTCGACTTCGCGTGGTACGGCAACACGGCCGTGGGGGCCGAGGGCTATCGCGAGTTCCGCGCGCTCACCTCCCCCTTCCTCGCGCCAGCGCCGGAGGTCTCCGGTGCGTGACCGTTTCCCACTGCTCGTCATCGGGGCCCTGCTGCTGACGGCGGTGCTGGGCACGCTCCTGGTGCGGAGCGCCGCGCGCGCGAGCTTCGCGGATCCGTTGTCGACCTACCGCGCGGAACAGAACGGCACGCGCGCGCTGTTCCTGCTCGCGAAAGAGAGTGGCCTGCCGGTGGTCCGCCGCATGTCGGACCTGCGCCTCCTCAACGGCCCCGCGTCGCTGGTGCTGCTGTCGGTGGAGATGAACGAGGCGCACGAGCAGGACCCCGACCAGACGCAGCTCGCCGCGCAGAACGACGCGGGGCTGAGTGACGAAGAGACGCCCCATACGGGCTTCAACACGTACCGCGCCCACCCCGTGGACGCCGCGGAGCTGAAGCAGCTGCTCGCGAGCGTGGAGGCGGGTGGCACGCTCGTGTACGTGCCGTGGGGCTCACAGGAGAACGCGCTGCTCGACGCCCTCCACGTCACGCTGGACAAGGCGGACACCTCACTGCCCATGCGCACGCTGGTGCCGGCCATGCCCACGCCCTACACACGCGGCGTGGAGCGCGTGGAAGCGCGAGTGCAGGCGTATCTGCGGCTGCCGGAGGACGCCATCCCGGTGCTCGACGACGAGCGGTTGGACCGGCCCGTCGCGGCGCTCGTGCCGCATGGAGAGGGACAGGTGCTCATCCTCGGCGCGCCCGAACTGGCGATGAACCAGGCCCTCGCGCGCGCGGACAACGCGCAGTTCTGGTTGAGCACGCTCGCCGCGATGGGCTCGCGCCCCATTGAGTTCGACGAGTACCACCACGGCTTCACCAACGAGCGCTCCATCATCGACTTCGCGCGCCGGTATGGCCTGCACTTCGCCGTCGCGCAGCTCCTGCTCGGCGTGGCGCTGTGGGCCGTGTCGCTCAAGCGCTTTGGCCGGCCGCTTCCTCCCGCGGAGGCCGTGCGCGTGGGCTCCACCGATGCCCTCTTCGCCATGGGGCGGCTGTACCGCGAGGGGCGCCACCACGCCTTCGCGGCCGGGCTCATCGCCCAAGGGCTGACCCAACAGCTCGCCCTGTACGCGGGGATGCCGGCCCAGTCGCCGGCGCGCGCGGTCTCGCAGGGCCTCTCCGCGCGAGGGCGCGAGGACCTGGCCCAGGGACTCCTGGCCGTCGCGAATGCCGCCTCCTCCGCGACCACCGACACCGCCCTCCAGCACCTCGCCGCGCATGCCGCCCGCGTGCGTGAGCGCATCCACCCGGCCGGGGACTCCCGGCCCCTCACTGGTACGCCATGAACGCCACCCCTCCCGTCCCCTCCTTCGTCCCGGCCGGTTCCGCCGTGCAGGCGGCCCACGCCATCCGCGAGGGCGTGCTCGCCGAGGTGCGCAAGGCCGTCGTCGGTCAGGACGAGCCGCTGGAGCTGATGCTGTGCGGCCTGCTCGCGGGCGGCCACGTGCTGTTGGAGGGCGTGCCGGGCGTGGCCAAGACGCTGATGGCCAAGGCGCTCGCGCGCAGCGTCAGCGCGGACTTCAAGCGCATCCAGTTCACGCCGGACCTGATGCCCACGGACATCCTGGGCACGAGCGTGTTCGACCTGAAGTCCCAGTCCTTCGTGCTGGTGCGCGGCCCCATCTTCACGGACCTGCTGCTGGCGGATGAAATCAACCGCGCGCCCGCCAAGACGCAGTCCGCCCTGCTGGAGGCCATGCAGGAGCGCGGCGTGTCGCTGGAGGGCCGCCACCTGGCGCTCTCTCCCCTCTTCACCGTGTTCGCCACGCAGAACCCGGTGGAGTCCGAGGGCACCTATCCGCTGCCCGAGGCGCAGCTCGACCGCTTCCTGCTCAAGATTGACGTGGGCTACCCCGCCCCTGACGAGGAGGACGCCATCCTCGCGTCGGTGCACCGAGGCTTCGACTCGGGCGACCTGGCGCGCGCGGGCGTGAACCCGGCGGTGACGAAGGAGGGCTTGCTCGCGGCCCGTGCGGCGCTGAGCGAGGTCAACGTGGAGGCGCCCGTCCTGGCCTACATCCGCAAGCTGGTGTCCGCGACGCGGACCTCCAGTCGGATCCGCCTGGGCGCCGGCCCGCGCGCGGGCGTGCACCTGTTGCTGGCCGCCAAGGCCCTGGCGGCGCTGCGAGGCCGAGGCTTCGTCACGCCGGACGACGTGCGCTTCCTGGCGGGCCCCGTGCTCAAGCACCGCCTGCTCCTGTCGCCGGACGCGGAGCTGGACGGCGCCACGCCCTCGGACGTGCTGCGCGAGGTGGTGCAGAGCGTGGAGGTCCCGCGGTGATTCCCACCGGGCGCCTGTGGGCGCTCCTCGCGCTGCTGGCGCTGCCCATGGCGGCGGCGGGCTTCTTCCCGGGGTTGGGAGGCGCGGTGCTGGCCATGGACGCGGTGGCGCTCGCGCTCGCCGCGCTCGACCTGGGGCTCGCGCGACGGGTGCGCCTGACGGTCGAGCGCGCCCTCCCGCAGCGCCTCAACGTCGGTGTGCCCAACAAGGTCGAGCTGCGCTTCGTGCTGCGCTCGGAGCGCCCGGTGGTGGCGCACGTGAAGGACGACGTCCCCGCGTCCTTCACCGCCGTTCCCGAGGACGCCCTGCTGCGCCTCGCGCCCGACAGCCAGACGCGCTGGATGTACCGGGTGACGCCCGAGCGCCGAGGCCGATTCGGCTTCGGCGACGTGCATGTGCGCGTCGCGGGTCCCCTGGGGCTGATGCTCCACGAGCGCACCTATCCGTCCGCCCAGAGCATCTCCGTCTACCCGGACCTGCGCGGTGCCAGTCGGCTCCTCTTGTCCGGCGCGGCGCTGGACCTGGTGAACCTGGGCCTGCGGCAACTTCGCCGCGACGGGCGCGGCAGCGAGTTCGCGCGCCTGCGGGACTACGCGCAAGGCGACAGCGTGCGCGACGTGGACTGGAAGGCCACCGCGCGCCGAGGCAAGCCCGTCACGCGGGTGATGGAGGCGGAGCGCTCGCAGACGCTGCTCATCTGCGTCGACTCGGGCCGCGCGATGGCCGCGCGGGTGGACGGGCTCACCAAGCTGGACCACGCGGTGAACGCGGCCCTGTTCCTGGCCTTCGTGGCGGTGCGCAACGGAGACCGCGTGGGACTGGCCGTCTTCGCGGACGGCGTGAAGACATACCTGCCGCCAGCGGCGGGGCGCGGGCAGTACCGGAAGATTGTCGACGCGCTCTACTCCGTCACGCCGAGCCTCACGTACGTGGACTACCTGGCGCTCTTCAAGGAGTTGAACGTCCGGCTCACGCGGCGCAGCTTGCTGTGCGTCTTCACGGACTTCCTCGACGAGGAGCAGTCCTCCACGCTCGTGGCCCCGCTGCATCGACTGGCGCGGCGCCACGTGCCGCTGTGCCTGTCGGTGAAGGACACCGCGCTGCAGAAGCTGCTGGCCACGCCGCCGCCCAGCGCGGAGGAGGCCTTCCAGCACGCGGTCGCCTCGGAGCTGCTCGCGGACCGCGAGGTGCTCAAGGCCCGGGTGAGCCAGGGCGGCGTGCAGATGCTGGACGTCCAGCCGGACGAGCTGCATCTGGCCGCCGTGAACCGCTACCTGGACATCAAGGCCCGAGGCGTCCTGTAGCGCCCTCGGCCCGCAGCTCGGGCAGCGGCAGCCACCCCACGAAGCGCGTGTCCGTGGCGTTGCCGCGCGCCAGGTGCAGCACGCGCTTGAAGATGGCGTAGATGCGGAAGAACGCCTCCAGCCCCAGGCGCTGGACGCGGCTCATGTCCTGAGCGCTGCACACCACCTTCGGGTCTCCGCGCCCCGCATCGATGAAGCCCAGCACCGCGACGACGCGCAGGCGCACATGGCTTCCCCGGCGCAGCCGAGCGCCCAGCACGATGGCATCCAACGGGTCGCCATCGTCCGCCACGAGGCCGGGGATGGAGCCGTAGTTGTACGGGCACGGCACGGGGGACACGAAGTCGACGGTGCCGTCGGAGCGGCGCTTCATGAACGAGAAGCGCGGGCACTCGATGACGACCTCCGGCGCAACGGGCAGCGGAGGCAGGGACAGGCGAGGCGACTCGGGCACGCGGGCGGTCCTATCACGGGCTGGGCGCCCTGTCCGGACACGGCACGCCCTCAGCTCCGCGCGCGCTCCGCCTTCGCGCCGCGCAGCCCGTCAGACAACAGGTAGGCGTACACGCCCGCGCCCACCACCAGCGCGAAGGAGATCTTGAACGCCACCGAGAGCCTCGGCGGGTGGATCTGCGAGATGGAGCCCTCGATGCAGCCCGCCAACACGAACAACGCGAGCGTTCCGAACAGCAGCTTCACCGCGGTGATGGCCTCCTGCCGGAGCGCCTGGCGGCGAGACAGGCCCCGAGGCGCCACCATTCCCCGCGCGATGACCAACCCCGCCGCGCCCGCGATGCAGATGGCGGTGAGCTCGGGAATGCCGTGCGGGAGGATCCACGCCCAGAACCAGCCCGCCAATCCCTTGGCCGCGTACACCTGCGCGAGCGCGCCGAGGAACAGGCCGTTGACGAACAGCATCACCGCGGTGCCCAGCCCGAGCGTCACGCCGAGCGCGAAGCAGAAGAAGGCCACCTGGATGTTGTGCGTGAAGAGGAAGGACGAGAACTGGGCCTGGTCCTGCACCGTCATGCCCTCGCCCGAGGCCTCGCGGTCGGCGCGCGCGACAGGATCGAGTTCGCGGTGGTCGGCGGGAACCAGGTACTGCGCGGCGTCGGGGTCCACCAGCATGCCCACGTAGCCGAAGCCCACCCCCGCGAGCATGAGCAGCACCGCGGCCACGTACATGCGCCACTCGCGATGGAGCACGGCTGGGAAGCCTCGCGACACGAAGCTCCAGACATCCGCCCACCGCGGGCGCTGTCCCGGATACGTGAGCGCATACGCCCGGCCCACGAGGTCGTTGAGATAGGCGCTCACGTCCGCGGAGCCGCTGCGCGCGCGAACCCAGAGCAAGTCACTGGAGACGGCCCGATAGAGCCTCCCCAACGAGCGGGCGTCCTCCAGGCTCAAGCCACGCAACCCGCCGCGCTCCGACTGGTCCAGCAGGGACTCCAGCTTCTGCCAGCGCGGCCGGCGCGACTCGATGAACTCCGCCATCTCCATGGCGCGCGAGTCTACCGCATCCGGGTGCTCCTTCCGTCTCGCACGAACCTCGTGCGAAAACCCACGGATGACCTGGCGTTCGACCTGGCTGTGGGTGGGAATGGTGGCACTGGCGTCCGGCTGCGCGACGTCTCGCGCCCTGTGTCCCGAGGAGGGAGGCCGACCCTGGCGTGAGGTGCGCAGCCAGCACTTCCGGGTCCAGACGAACCTGGAGTCGAACGCGGCGGCGAAGTCCGCGGTGGAGATGGAGGAGTTCCGCCGCTCGCTGCTCCTCGCCTGGGGCGATGAGTTCGATCCGCCCGGAACCCTGGACGTCATCCTCGTGAGCAACCTCGACGAGCTGCGGGAGTTCGCCCACGACCAGGTGGGCGGATTCGTGGCGACCACCTCCACGGGCTTGACGATGGTGATGACCGGGGCGGGTGGATACCTGTTCGCGGACACGTCGGGGGACAAGGCCACGCAAGCACACGAGCTGGCGCACTACCTGAGCGCGTTCGCGCTGCCTCGCCAGCCGCGTTGGCTCGCGGAGGGACTGGCTGAGTACCTGGAGACCGTCACCATCAAGCCGAGCACCCGCGACGTGGTCCTCGGCCGCGTCGATTTGCGCAACGTGGGCTACCTGCGTGCCCACGGCTGGTTGAGCGTGGAGGAGCTTTGGGATTGGGACAAGAACACCGATCTCGACGCAGCGGAGCAGCGGCGGCACTACGCCTCGGCCTGGCTCTGGGTCCACTACCTCATCAACGAGCACGGCGACCGCTTCGCGGACTTCGAGAACCGGCTGGCTCGAGGCGAAGAGCCGCGAAACGCCTACAGCGCGGCGTTCAAGGGCGTGCCGAACCCGGGGGAGGGCCTTCCGAACTACATCCAGATTGGTCGCTACGCTGTCCTCACCCAGCCGCTTCCCGCGGTGAATTCCCAGGTGGAGGAGCACCCGATGACGCCAGCGGAGGTGCACACCGTCCGAGCGCGCCTGTTCGAGCTGGCGCCCTCGAAGCGCACGCCCCAGGAGACCCAGATACTCGTCGAGCGAGAGCTGGCCCAGGCACTGAAGGAGGACCCCACGAACGTGACCGCCAACCAGATGTACGCGGAGACCCTCGATAAGCCCGAGCAGCGGCTGGCGCGCGCCAGGCCCCTCGTTCAGCAGCACCCCGAGGATGGACGGGCGTGGTTGCTCCTCGCGGAGTCCTTGTTCGCGGCGGGAGGCGACGCCGAGGAGCAGGAGAAGGCCTTCCAGCGCGCGGTGGAGTTGCTCCCCAACAGCCCCACCGCCCACAACGGCCTCGCCTGGTACTACGCCCACACGACGCACCCCGAGCGCGGCCTCGCCGCCGCGGCCCGCGCGGTCTCGCTCAAGCCAGGGGACTCCGCCATCCTGGACACCTACGCGGCGGTGCTCTTCCAGTCCCACCGCTGCCCGGAGGCACTCGCGATCCAGCAGCGCGCCGTGGACATGATTCACGAGCGAGCGTCGGCCAGGTTCCGAGGCGTCCTGGAGCAGCGCCGCGCGGAGTACGCGGCGGCCTGCGCCAAGCCCACCACCGCGAAGCCCTGAGGCCCGCGCGGTCTCGCGCACTCCGCAACGAAGAAGCGCCGGGGGTTCCAGTTCGGGAACCCACCGGCGCTTCGGGTGCAACGGGCCTCCCAAGGAATCCCCAAGGGAGGCTGCTGGCTACTTCAGCAGCTTCTCGAGTGGCTTGGCCTCGGTGGTCGCCTGCTTCTGCGTCCAGTCCACCACCGGCGTCTGCCACGCCATGCCCGTCTCGGTCGGCTCGCTGTCGAACTTCTCGAACTCGAAGCCGTCACCGCCGAAGTAGAGGTACTCGACGGTGGCCACGGTGTACTCGGCCTTCGGGTCGAGCGCCTTGCCCTTCGCGTCCTTGAACTTGCCCTTGCCCGCCGCGGTGAAGCCCGCGAGCAGCGCGTTCGGGTTCGCCAGTTGGGACACCAGGTCCGAGCCCTTCAGCTTCACGGTCATCAGCGAGTTCTCGAACGGCATGACCGAGTAGACGGTGCCGCGGGTGATGGGGCCCGCCGGCAGCGCGCCACGGATGCCACCCTTGTTGAGGATGACGCCGTCCGTGCCGAGCACGTCCCGCACCGAGCCCGCGACCCACTTCGCCATCTGCGGCGAGTCCTGCGCGATGCCCGCCTTGCTGAAGCCGATCTGCTGGCCCAGGACCTCGTCGATCTTCGCCTTCCAGCCCGCGATGATCTTCGCCGTCTCGGCGTCGGGCGTGCCACCGGCCACGTCCACCACCTGGGTCTCCGCGGCCTTCACCTTCTCGCCCGCGGGCTTCGCCGCGTCGAAGGTGATGCGCGTGCGCGCATAGTTCTCGAACCCGCGGCGCAGGGACACGAACGTGGTGTCCCCCACCTTCTTGGGCTCGGTCGGCTGATGGCAGCGGCCACCGGCCACGAGCGCCAGCTTCCACTCGGGGTGGCTCGCGACCGCGGCCTCCAGCTCGGTGGGGCACAGGTCCGCCACGACCACCACGGCGTCGGCGCCCGCCTTGCGCGCCTCGGGAATCGCCACGGCCAGCGCGTCGGCGGCCGGCGTCACCTCGAGGCCCTCGGCGCGGCCGGACATCGCCGTGCGCACCGTCTTCGGCGAGGTGATGCCCACCACCGCCACCTTGAAGCCCCGGCGCTCGAACACCTGGAACGCAGGAACCGAGAGGTCACCCGCCAGCGAGGCGTCCTTCACCTTCAGGTTCGCGGCCAGGAACGGGAAGCCGCCCGCGGCCCGGTTCTTGAGGAAGGGCTCCTTGCCGAACGACAGCTCGTGGTTGCCCAGCGCGGAGGCCGCATAGCCCATGTGGCCCATGACCTCGGCCATCGGGGCGCCCAGGAAGAAGGACGAGATGGCCGGTCCGTTCCAGTGGTCACCCGTCGCGAGCGCCAGCGTCCCGGAGTCCGGGCACGAGGCCTGGCCATCCTTCAGCGGGCCCGGACAGTGCTTCTCCTCGGTCACCCAGCGCCCCATGAGCTCAGCCGCGCCACCCTTGCCATCGGCGGGCAGCAGCTGCCCCCACGCCCCCCCCGTCACCAGCAACGTGACCTCGGGAGGAACCGTAGGCTTGGCCTGCGCCTCGGCCTGCGCCGCGGCGGGCGGAGGCGGTGCCGGAGGAGCACTCTTCTCACAGCCAACGAGCGCGCCCAGGGCGAGGACCAGCGCGCCGGACGACAGCCGAGGCTGGCTTGGGGAACGACGGGACGGACGGAAGGGAGGAAGTTTCTGGCTCACGGCACCGCCTTTAGCACATTCAAGGCATGGTAGCGTGAGGGCGATGGCCGGTACGGAAGGCAAGAATTCCAGGCATTTACGAGGTAACGGAGACGTCTCGGCACGTGCCCAGCAGCTCTGGGCTGAGGTGCGGGATGGAGCGGGTCACTTCCAGTCCTGGAGAGGCCAGACGCCGCGCGGTTGGCTGCGGCAGTTCGTCCATGGGTTGAGTCTGCCCTTCCATATCGTGCGTGAGGTCCTGCGCACCCCGGAGGCGCAGCGCCGCTACCTGCGCGTCTGTCTGACACAGACAGCCGCGACGCTGCTCGTGGCGCTCGTCTTCACGGGCGTCAACAACAGCGACAACGACTCGGACGACGACGTCCCCCGGAAGAACATCCAGGCGCAGGTCGAGAAGCAGCGCAAGCGGGCCGAGATCCTGCGCCAGCGCGCCCATGCCCGCGCCCAGGCGAAGGACCCCAAGCTGGAGGCGGCGGCGCTCGCCACGCAGCGCTCGGCGGAGGCCCTGGCGGATGGCGGCTCGCCGCTCGCGCTGGCACAGGCGGTCAGCGCGCTGGTCCAGGAGGCCACCCGCTCCGCCGCGGAGTCCGCGCAACAGGAGCACGACGCGTCTGGCACGCACGGCCCCCAGGCCGGAGCGACGCCGCTCGAGGGCGAAGCGCTCCCCGCCCCGTCCACGGCGCCGCCACACGCGAACGCCGACGACGAACGCCCCCACTCGAAAGCCCCCGAAGCCGACTCGGACGACGGCGAGGACGACAACGAGGACGGGGCGGACCTGGATGAAGCCATCAACGCGGCAGCGAACTCCCTTGAAGCCAGGATCGACAAGCCGCCCTCGCACGGCTTCACGACCGGGAGCCTCGCGTTCTGGGCCGCGCTCTTCGGCACCATGCACATCGCGCAGTGGATCGTCCTCGCGCTGTCGCGGGACTACCACACGGCCATCGCCCGCGACGCGAGCCTGCTGACCGGAGTCCCTCCCGAGGACGACGACTTCTCGCCGCGCGTCCGCCTCAACACGGTGTGGCTGCGCAGCAAGCTGAAGCGGAGGATCCGCGCACTGCTCCACTTCGCCGTAGGACTCCCCTTCGCCGCGCTGGTGGCGGCGCCCTTCCCGTTCAAGCACGAGGTCTTCACCACCCTCAGCTCGCTCTGGGGACTCTGGTGGCTGTGCGTCTACACCACGGCCAAGAGCGCGCGCGCCTGGGAGAACCCGACGCCCAGGGACCCCTGGTTCCTGCGTGGCTGGGATTGGGTCACCACGCACGTGCCCGGCTTTCGGTGGGGGCTGCCACGCGCCTACGGGAGACTCTTGCGGCGCCTGACCCAGGAGGTCCGCTCCCCCATGGCAGCGATGGAGCGGCTGCCCTGGTCCTACGCGGGACTGGCGCTGGTGCGGTTTGTCGGCTCGGTGCCGCCGCTCAAGTTCTTCACCCGGCCCCTCATCCCCGTCTCCTCGGCCCACCTGCTCGTGGCGCAGAACGCCAGCAAGCCCATCGCGCCCGAAGCCATCTCCTCGGCCGAAGCCACGCTGGAGTAGGCGCCGAGCCGCCTACGCCTCGGGAGTCGTGCCGCCCGAGGGCCCCCCCCCGCCCTGAGCCGTCGGGGCGGGCTGAGCCGCCGCCGGCTGGGTGCCCAGCTCCAGGCGTCCACCCGCCTCGCGAAGCGCGGGCAGGTCGATGACGCTCTGCAACTGCTGGCTCACCGAGCGGAAGAAGCCGGTGAGCAACTCCGGCCGGTCCGCCAAGAGGTCGAGGAAGTCTCGTCGGTCGATGACGAGCACCCGCGTGTCCAGCGCCGCCACCATGTCCGTGGGCCGCGGAGCGCCATCCAGGAGGCTGACCTCACCGATGGCCTCCTTGCTCTGGAAGCGCAGCACGTGCTCGCCGTTGCGCAGGGCATCCACGGCGCCATCGACGATGACGTAGAGCGCGTCGCCGGGGTCGCCCTGGCTGTAGATGCGCTCTCCCGCGCGGAACGAAGCCTCGCGAGCCACGGCGGCGATGGCCGCGATGTCATCCACGTCGCTCTGCGAGAAGACACTCACGCCCTCGAGGGCGAACATCCGTTGGACCACGCGGTCGCTCAAGTCACCCTCCTGCGGCAACACATCCAGCCCGTTCAACCGCGCCACGTGCCGCGCGCACGCACGCAGCACCACGTCCTCGCTCTGCACCAGCGCGGCCAGCCTGCGCCACAGTCGGCCCGGCGCTCCAGGCGGCAATTCGCGGTGATGGGCCTCCACCTGCTCCATCACCAGCTCGCGGTCCGCCTCGTCGACCAGGTTCTCCATCAACTCCAGCGCGTACGCCCGGCGCCGGCCGTCGTGCCCCACGAGGTGCTGGTGGATGCGGCGCATGGCCTGCGGTGGATGCAGGAGTCCCAGCAAGAAGAAGGACAACTCCAGCGCCTGGTCGAGCCGGTCTCCCACCGCGCGCGTCAACAGTGAGCGGTCCCCCAGCGCCGCGCGCACATCGCGGAACACCCCCACCAGCTGCCGGTACGCATCGCGCCGGCGGCCCAGCGCCTCGCGCACGCGCTCGACATCCACCGGATGCTCGGGGTGCTCATCCCGCAGTCGAGACAGCTGCGCGCCGATGCGGAAGTGCAGGCTCGCGTCGTCGCGGACGTTGGAGAACAGCAGCGCGTTGAGCGCGGCCGAGGAGCCGATGCCCCGCAGGACGCGAGGCAGTTGCAGCCGCATGGCCAGGGGCGCGCCCTTGTTGTTGAGCTGAAGCTCCAGCAAGGGAGTCAGCGCGTCTCCCAACTCGACGAGCGCCTCGCGGGCCGCGCGCCGCTCCTCGCGCCACGTGAGGAACGGCAGGAGCCGCGGAGCCAGCTCCACGTAGCCGCCCTCCCCCACCGCCGCCAGCGCCACGCGCCGCACGGACACGTCCATGTCATCCAGGTAGCGCGACAACGGCGACGCGAAGCGCGTGTCCTTGAGCCGCCCGAGCAGCTTCGCCACCTCGCGCCGCTCCGCCACGGGCGCTTGCTCGCCACGCGCCAGCAGCTCCTGCAAGGACTCCAGCGCGGCGGCGCTCCCCTGGGTGCGCACGAGCGCGCCAATGGCCGCGCATCGGAGCCCCGCGTCTGGACTGCTCAGCAAGGGCGGCAGCAGTCGCGCGGCGCGCTCCGGGGACAGGCGCGCCAGGGCCCAGACCGCCAGGTCTCGCGGGCGCCGAGGCCCCTCTTCGACCAACCGCTCCAACGTGGGCGCCAGCTCCCGCGCGTCCAGGTCCAGCGCCAGTTGGACGCCGCGCTCCATCACCCGCTCGTGCGGGTGGCGCAGCAGCGCGGGCAAGTGGGCCCGCAGCGGCACTTCCGCCTGCGTCAGCATGTCCAGCGCGCGCAGCACACGCTCGGGCGAGCTGGCGTTGAGCGACTCCACCAGCAGCCGCTCCTCCTCGCCGCGCAGCTCGACGTCTTCCTCCTCGTGCGCGCCCACCTGCTCGCCCAGCGCGGACACGTACGCGGGCTTGAGGCGCACGAGCAGCAGCACGCCGAGCGCCGCGCACAGGGCCACCACCGCCACCGCCATGGTCAGACCATTGGCGGCGCGCCCCGCGCCGATGAGCAGCAGGCCCGCCAGCACCACGCCGCCCTTGCGCAGCAGCCCATCCACCGCGCTGCGAAGCCCTTCACGGTGGCCATCCGGCAGCGCCGCGTAGAGCAGTTGGATGCCCACCGGAAGGATGGAGTAGCTGACGGCCGTCTCCACCAGCCGCAACAGGTGCACGGGCCACAGGCGCGGCGTGACGAGCGTGGCGATGGCGAGTGGCGCGAGCACCATCGGCACCAAGGACAAGTACGTGAGCAGCCCGAGCCGCTTGAGGAGGCGCTCCGCCGCCAAGAGCTGGAAGGCGACGCAGAAGAGGCCAATCCAGAGCTGGAGCTGCCCGAAGAGCGCCGCCAGCCCGTCCTCGCTCAGCGTCCCCTCCACGCGGAGCCGGAACAGGTAGTCCACGAAGGACGACAGCACCGCGAACGCGATGCCCAGCGCCGCCAACACCTGCGCGTACGGGCTCTGCGCCAGATAGCCCCAGGCCGCGAACGAAGCCGCCAGCGGGCGCGTACCGGGCGGCGGAGGCGGGGGCGCAGTCTTGTACAGGTGATGGAAGATGGCTCCGGCCGCCAGCAGGCTGAGCGCGCCGCTGGCCACCACCGCGGGCGTGCCCAGGGGAAGCGCCAGCCCCTGCACGAGCAGACCGCCCACGATGCCGCCGCCCATCGCGAAACCATTGAGCGCGGTGAAGGCCCGGCGCGCCTCGCGCGCATCGAACGCGGAGGCCATCCGTCCCCAGAAGCGCAGCGACACGAACGTGCTGAACGTGTCCGCGAACAGGTACAGCGCGATCGCCGGCATGCGCTGCCCCGTGGACAGCGCGGCGGCCAGCCCCAGCGCGATGAGCCCGCCCAGGCCCGTCAGGAGGCCGGGAGACTCCGTGGCGGACGACGGCCTCGCCCGGGGCAGCATGGTGAGCGCCGCCGTCATCAACGCCCCGAGCAGGTACAGATACGGCAGGGCCTGGGACTCAAAGCGCGACAACACCAACGCGTTGGCGGCCGTCTTCAACTGGGTCACGCCCGCGATGAGCGCGAACTGGAAGGCGGCCGCCGGCACGATGCGGCGGTTCCAGGCGGATGAGGGGGTCGGGGCGGCCACGGGTACGGGAGTCCTGGGAGGATAGACCAACACCCCGACAGCCGGGAATAACACCCGGCCCCCCTCCAGGGGCGGGGTGCTCGGAACGAACATCGACACCGTGGACCGCCACGGCGCGCGGCGGCTGCCCTACACTGGTCCGGTGACGCCCGCCAGCGATACCCTGCTCGACGGCACCCACACGGTGCTGACTCCTGAATACGTAGAATTCCGCTTCACGCTCGCGGGCGTCTATTCGCGCTTCCTCGCCTGGCTGCTGGACGCGCTGCTCGTCCTCGTCGGGACGGGGGCGGTGCTCATCGTGCTCCAGTTCGCGATGGTCGTCTTCCCGGGCTTCGCGAGCGCCATGGCCATCGTCGTCTACTTCCTGATCGACTGGGGCTATGCCATCGCGCTGGAGTCGGTGTGGAGTGGCCAGACGGTGGGCAAGCGCATCATGGGCCTGCGCGTCATCCAGGAGAGCGGCGTGCGCATCGGGTTCTACCACGCGGCGCTGCGCAACCTGGCGCGGCCGGTGGACCGCCTGCCGCTCTTCTATCTGGTGGGCGGCGTGGCCGCGATGGCCTCGCGCGCCAACCAGCGGCTGGGCGATCTGCTGGCGGGGACCATCGTCGTGCGCGAGCGGCGCCTCAAGGTGCCCTCGGCGCTGGGCACCACGGGGGACGAGGGGCTCTTGGCGGATCCGCTGTTCGTCTCGCGGGTGAAGCGGCTCACCACCGAGGAGCGGGAGCTGGTGCTGTCAGCCGCGGTGCGCCGCGAGGAGCTGGGCATCGAGGCCCGCCTCCGGTTGTTCTCCGCGCTCGGGGCGCGGCTACAAGATGCCCTGGCGATGGAGAAGCCGGCCCACCTCTCGGACGAGAAATGGGCGCTCCTGGTGGCCACGGCCCTGCTGCCGCGCCCGGCGCGCAACGCAGGAACTAGAAGTACGCCGCCACGCCCGCCGAGGCCGTCAGCGACTTCTGCGTCTTCTCGTTGAGGGCGATGTAGAAGTTGTACTGCGCGCGCAGGCCCATGCTCACGGTGTCGCTGACGAAGTAGTCCACGCCGATGTTGGGCCCGATGCCCACGAAGTTGCTCGTCGTGTTCTTGAGGACCACCAGGTAGCTGATGTCCGAACCGATGTAGGGCCGGATCGACTCCTCCATGAACAGGTAGCGGATGCCCAGGGAGGGGGCCAGTCCCACCACGCGCTTATCGTCGGCGACGGAGCGGGGGAACATGATCTTCGTGAGCGACACCAACTCGAAGCCGCTCTCGATGTAGAGGCTCGCGTCAATCCCGAGGAACGGAGTGCCCTCGAGGCCCGCGGTGCGCTTGAAGTCCATGTAGCCGAGCGAGACGCCGATGCTGTGATTGGCGAACTGCGCCCGAGCGGGAGTCGCGCCCAGCAGAGCAGCGACGATGGCAACGGAGAAGAAGAAGGTACGCATGGCAGCGGACTCTAACGCCAGCCTAACCCTCGGAAAACAGCTCGGATTCGAGCCCACCCGGACGTTGCTTCACGGGGGGGCGCTCTCCTACACTCTGCCCGCCATGCGTCTTCACCGCCTTGTCCTCGCGCTGTCGGTCGCCGCCATGCTGCCCTTGGCTGCTTGCTTGAATACCCCTCCGCCGCATGAACGGGCGTTGATCAACAACGAGCTGTGCGCCCAGGAGCTCCAAAAGGGGGACTACCAGCGCGCGACCGTCTACTGCGATCTCGGTCTGGAGTTCTCGCCGCAGTACGCGGACCTCTGGGCGAACAAGGGCATCATCGCCATGGCCCTCGACGACAAGAAGCGGGCCAAGGAGTATTTCATCAAGGCCCTGCGCTACAACCAGGAGCACCTTCAGTCGTACCAGAACCTGGGCACCATCTACTTGGAGGAAGGCGCCTACGGGAAGGCGCACGACAACTTCCGCCGCGCCCTGCAGGTGAACCCGGACAACCTGGAGTCGCGTTACGACCTCGGGCTCACCTTCATGAAGATGGACAAGCTGGACAAGGCGAAGAAGGAGTTCAACACCATCCTCGCCGTCAATCCGAACGTCTCCAACGCGCACCACAACCTGGGCATCATCGCCTTCCAGGAGCACGACCTGGACACGGCCGCGGACCACCTCGCCCAGGCCGCGCAGCTGACCCCGGACGCGTCGGAAGTGTGGCACGACCTGGGCACGGTGCTGTTGGACCAGAGCCGCTTCGTCGAGGCCCGCGAGGCCTTCGGCAACTGCGTGCGGCTGGATGAGCAGAACTCGAGCTGTCTCAACAACCTGGCGGTCGCCCAGCGCAAGGCGGCGCTGACGGACTCGGCCCTCAAGGAGCTGAAGGACACGCAGACGGCGGAGAACAGCGCGCCGGCGCTGTATCTGCTCGCGCGGCAGTACAAGGACAAGGGCCTGCTCTCCGAGGAGGAAAGCGCTTACAAGAAGTGCGTGAAGCTGGACGCGAAGTTCGCGCCCTGCCACTTCGGCCTCTTCCAGATCTTCTCGGAGGCGCACAAGCAGCCGCACGCCGAGGCCGCGTGCAAGAACTTCATGAAGTACGGCACGGCCGAGGAGTTCCCTACCGAGTACCAGACGTGCGAGAAGTTCCTCAACAGCGCCGCCTTCTAGGCCCGCCCGTTCCCTCCGGTATCGACTCTTCGCGATGAGCGTTCGTCTGACCGTCACGCAGCGCAGCGACGCAGGGGCGAGCCCAGGCACCGAGGTCGTCCTTGACGACGCGGTCATCACCCTGGGCCGGGACAAGTCCTGCCAGGTCGTGCTCCCGCAGCAGGCCGTGTCGCGCAACCATGCGCGCATCGTCCAGGAGGGAAGCATCTACTTCCTGGAGGACCTCGGCAGCGCCTACGGCACGCAGATCAACGGCAAGGCCCTGCCCAAGGGCGAGAAGCGCCTGCTGCGCAACGGGGACGTCATCGCCGTCGCGCAGTATGATGTGCGCTTCGAGCGCGTGACGGAGCTGGCCGCGGAGTCGGGCTCGGAGAAGACGTCCTTCATCGCCCGAGGCATGGTGAAGGATGTCATGCGCGGGCTGGCCAACTCGGACGAGCGTTACCTGCGCTACATGAACGGGCCGCGCGAGGGCCAGCGCATCGAGATCTCCGACGCCAAGGAGTTCGTCTTCGGCCGGGACGACAAGGATGCGGACATCGTCCTGAAGGACGACCTCGTCTCGCGTCGCCACGCCAAGGTTCGCCGCGACTGGTCCGGCACGCACGTCGAGGACCTGGGCAGCCGCAACGGCATTCGCGTCAACAAGAAGCGGGTCAACCGCAAGGCGCTCAAGGACGGAGACGAGTTGGAGGTGGGCAGCACGCGGCTGCTCTACGTGGACCCCACCGAGCCCGCGGAAGAGTCCGTCTCGCTGTCGGCGGATGTTGCCGCACCGGCCCCAGCCCCCTCCCCGCCTCGGCCGTCCGCGGTGCGCCGCGACGCCAAGGCCACGGAGGCTTCCGAAGAGTCCGCCCCTGTCGCCGAGGAGCCCGCCCCAGAGCCCGTCGCCGAGGAGCCCGCCCCGCCCGCGGAAGAACCCGCCCCGGAGCCGCCCCCCGAGCCCGAGCCGCCCCCCCCGGAGCCCGAGCCCGAGCCCGCCGCCCCCAGCGGCATCCGGGCCGCCCTGGGAGACAAGCAGAAGCTCGTGCCGCTCGTCGTGATGGGCGTCGTGGGGCTCGTCTTCCTCATCCTGATGATCGCCGTGCTCGTCGGAGCCTGAGCGCTTCGGCGCCGCCCGCACGAACGCGGACAGCGCGCGTCGCAAACCGGCTCCGCACGCGGCGCGCACGGGCGCCTCGCACATGAACGTGTGCTGGGCGGCCAGCACGGCCCACACGCGGACACCTCAGCGTGCCCGCAGGCCGTGCGAGCACGTGGCCTTCAGCGCCTCGCACATGAACGCGTGCGGAGCACGACACGGGCAACGCAGCGTGCTCGAAGGCCGTGCGAGCGACCTCCCCTGTGTTGAGACAGGCTGGAGTCCGCGAGGCAGCGCGGGCCGGCCCACCACGAAGGGGGCCGGCCATCGCGCGAGGCGCTACCGCGAGGTCGAGATACGGGCGACCGGCTGGATGTTCAGGTCCGGCGACAGCTCCTGGTAGCTGAGCACGGAGAACGACGGCGTGAACTCGTACTCGAGCAGCTTGCGGACGTAGCGCCGGATGTCCATGGCGGTCAGGATGACCGGGCGCTGCGCGCTGGGCGGCAGGTGTCCGCACTCCGAGCGCACGGCCTGCACAATCTCCGCGGCGATCTCCGGCTCCAGCGCGAGGTGCGCGCCCGCCGAGGTCCGCTTGATGGAGCTGCGGATCGCCTCTTCAATCTGCGGGTCCAACAGGTAGACGACCAACGTCCCCGTTCCACGCGCGTACTTGTGCGAGATGTACCGGCGCAGCGAGGCACGGACATGCTCGGTGAGCATGACGTTGTCCGCCTCCACCTGCCCGTACTCCGCCAGCGCCTGGAGGATGCCACGCAGGTCGCGGATGGAGATCTCCTCCTCCGTCAGGCGGCTCAGGATGTCCGTCAGCTTGAGCACGTTGACGACCTTCGGCACCACCTCCTTGACGATGGCGGGGAAGGCCTTCTCCAACTGCTCCAGCATCGTCTGCGTCTCCTGCACTCCCACGAACTCGCGAGCGTTCTTCCGCAGCAGCGCGGCCATGTGCAGGATGATGTAGCCGGGCACGTCCCACGTGGTGAGGCCCGCGGCCTCCAGCGTCTCGCGGTACTGCTCCGGCACCCACGCGGCGGGCTGACGCGTGGCGGGGTTCACCGCCTCGAAGCCCTGGATGTTCATCAACCGCAGGCGCTCCACCGTGTCGTTGACCAGGATGTGGCCCAGCGTGGCCTGGCCCGTGACGATGGGGACTTCGTTGAGTTGAATCTGATACGCGCCCGGCGGCAGCGAGCCGTTACCGCGCGCCCGCACGCCCGGGAAGCGAACACCCAGCTCCACGAAGAGACCGTCGCGCATGAACGGGACGAGCTCGAAGAGGAACTTGCCGTTGTCCTGCCGCGAGTCCACGTAGGGCACGAGGGCATCGGACACCTCGAGCACGATGGGCGTGACCACCGGGATGAACAGCTCGGAGTCCGGATTCATCGACTCCTTGGGCGCCGGCTCCGACGACATCGGCGTGCCGTTCTCCATCTCCATGGACGGCGGCGCGTCCTCGCCGGCGGCCTCGGCATCCTTCGCCTTCAGCATCTTCCAAGCGCCAAAGCCCGCGCCCGCGCCCAGGAAGAAGAACGGAATCTTGGGCAGACCGGGGATGAGGCCGAGCGCGATGAGCATGCCCGAGGCGATGGCGATGGCCTTCGGGTACGCGGTGAGCTGGCTGCCCACGTCCTTGCCAAGGTGGGCTCCCTCCTCCTCGCCACCGACGCGCGTCACGATGATGCCGGCGCAGGTGGAGATGAGGATGGCCGGAATCATGCCGACCAGACCGTCACCGATGGTGAGCAGCGTGTACTTCTGCGCCGCGTCGCCGACCGCCAACCCCTTCTGGGTCACGCCGATGATGAGGCCACCGACGATGTTGATGACGGTGATGATGATGGACGCGATGGCGTCGCCCTTCACGAACTTCATGGCGCCGTCCATGGCGCCGAAGAGCTGACTTTCTCGCTCCAGGTCGCGGCGCTTCTTCTTGCCCTGGTCCTGATCGATGACGCCCGCGCGCAGGTCCGCGTCGATGGACATCTGCTTGCCGGGCATGGCGTCGAGGGTGAAGCGGGCGGCCACTTCGGCCACGCGCTCCGAGCCCTTCGAGATGACGATGAAGTTCACCACCACCAGGATGAGGAAGATGATCATCCCGACGATGAAGTTGCCCTGCACCACGAACTTTCCGAACGCCACGACCACCTCACCCGGGTCGCCGGTGAGGAGGATGAGTCGGGTGGTGGAGATGGTCAGTGCCAGCCGGAACATCGTGGTGATGAGCAGCAGCGTCGGGAACACCGACAGGTGCAGCGCGGCGGGCACGTAGAGCGAGATGAGGAGCAGGACCACCGAGATGCTGATGTTGAGCGTCAGCAGCACGTCCAGCAGCAGTGTGGGCAGCGGGACGATCATCATCCCGACGATGGCCACGACCACGATCGCCAGGACGATGTCGGAGTACTTGGACAGGAAGCTGTTCGGGTTGGCGGTAGCCATCGGCGGGCTGCCATCCTAGTCCGCGCGGGCCATCAACCCCAAGGGGCAGCCCGCGGCGGAGAGAGGAAGTTCCTGGACCTCAGGAACGGGAGGCGGCGCCCGAGGCACCGTCGGAGGCCTGAGCCTCCTCGGCGCTCTCCAGCGCTGCGGCGGCGAGCATCCGGGCGCGGTTGCTCAAGGGGTCCTTGTTCTCCGGGTCCAGCGACACGGCGTGCTGGAAATCCTGGGCCGCGTCCATCACCCGCCCTTGCCGGAGATACGCCTCGCCCCGGTTCACGAACGGCGTGAGGTCCGTGGGATCCAACTCGATGGCGCGGTTGAAATACGACACGGCCTGATCCAGGTCCTCGAGCGCCAGGTAGCACGCGCCCAGGGCGGTCTGGAAATACGCCTCCGTCGAGTCCATGGCCGCCAGCGTCTGGAAGATCGCGAGCGACTCGCTGAACTGCCCATCCTGGAACAGGTTGAAGCCCTCAGTGGCCCGCTCGAGCATCTCGGGGCCGGAGAGCGGCTTCGGGGTGTCGTTCGACAGGGGGTCCTTCGATTCAGTCGTCATCTGCGCGTTCACCGGGGCGAGGGCAGCAGCGGCCGGGAGTCTAGCGTGAGGCCCCCGCGCATCCAAACGGGGGCAACTCGGAAGCGATTCTCCGGCTACCAGGACTGCTCGGCCTGCGCCTTCGCCTTCGCCATGATGTCGTTCATCGACTTGTCGATGATCGACTTGAAGATGTAGGCCGAGGAGGACTCCTTGCTGTAGATGTCCTTCACGTTCTTCTTGATGTCGTCGAGCGACGCGTTGGGGTGGTCACGAAGATACTCGTTGACCTTCTTGTCGATCTTCTCCTGCGTCGCCTTGCCCGTCGCCTCGCCCAGGTTGCCCATGAAGCTGGCGTAGGCGTTCTTCGTCTGGCCGACGACCGCCTGGGTGTACTGCTCCCGGTTCTCCGGCGTCAGGCTCTCCGAGGGGGAGCTCTCCATCATCTTCTGGTAGGCCTGGAAGACCGCGTCCTGCGAAGCCGCCGTCGGATCCGCGCTGTTCGACTTCGGAGCCGGCGTGGTGCGGTTGGTCGCCGTGGTCGCGGTGGTGCGGGGAGCGGAGCTCGAAACCGAAGGGGGAGCCATGGATTGCTTCCTCGTTTTCCGATGATGCGTTTTCCTGATTATCGCTCGGACTGGCGGAGAAGTTGCCAGTCCCACAGGGCACATACGCGAGCAGGCACGCGGGCTGGCGCTGGGCCCCGAAACGCCGCCGGCCCCGCCCCAGCATCCCCAGGAGGGACGCCAGAACAGGGCCGGAAGGTGCCGACTCGAACCTGATTACTTCAGGTTGCCGATGGCCGCCTTCGCCATCTCGTCCATCTTCTTCATCAGGTTGGTGATCATCTCCATCACCTGCGAGTCCTGCTGAACCTTCTTCTGCGCCTCCAGGAAGCCACGCTGCTCCGGCGGGGCCTGGGCGATCATCGCATCCATCGAGGACTTCTGGGACGACGCGGTCGAGATGGCGGTGGAAACGATGTTGCTCATGCCGCTGGCCATGGATTTGCCCTCTGTCTGCGAGAAGTGTGGAGAAGCTTTGAAGAGGTTATCGCAACGGCCTCCGCAGTGTTGCGTACTCGATATTTTTTCTTTGTTTTTGTCCGCGCCGTGGATCAGCCGGGCCCCTTGAGCGCCCAGGGGTCCGGGCCCCGAAACGCCGCCGGCCCCGCCCCAGCCTCCCCGAAGGGACGCCAGAACAGGGCCGGAAGGTGCTGACTCGAACCTGATTACTTCAGGTTGCCGATGGCCGCCTTCGCCATCTCGTCCATCTTCTTCATCAGGTTGGTGATCATCTCCATCACCTGCGAGTCCTGCTGAACCTTCTTCTGCGCCTCCAGGAAGCCGCGCTGCTCCGGCGGGGCCTGGGCGATCATCTCGTCCATCGAGGAGCGCTGCGACGACGACGTCGAGATGGCGGTGGAGACGATGTTGCTCATTCCGCTGGCCATGATTTTTACCCTCTGGATTCGAGATGCGTTGGGAAGCTTTGTACTGATTATCGGTGAAGCCTCGGGGCAGTTGCGTCCTCCCGATTTTCCCCGCCTTTTTCACCCTACCCCCTGGATCAGCCAGAGCCCGCAGGGGCGCGGGGCTCCAGAACGGCCCGGGCCCCGAAACGCCGCCGGCCCCGCCCCAGCCTCCCCGAAGGGACGCCAGCACAGGGCCGGAAGGTGCCGACTCGAACCTGATTACTTCAGGTTGCCGATGGCCGCCTTCGCCATCTCGTCCATCTTCTTCATCAGGTTGGTGATCATCTCCATCACCTGCGAGTCCTGCTGAACCTTCTTCTGCGCCTCCAGGAAGCCGCGCTGCTCGGGGGGAGCCTGGGCGATCATCTCGTCCATCGAGGAACGCTGCGACGACGACGTCGAGATGGCGGTGGAGACGATGTTGCTCATTCCGCTGGCCATGGTTCTACCCTCCAAGAAAGTGCAGCGAGTGGTTTGGAACGCGAGGAAGCTACAAGCAGATTATCCGAGGGCGCCGCTGGGAGTTTCGTGGGGATTTTCCAGTTTTCTTCTTTCCCACGTTCAGCGGGTCTCCAGCCGCGCCCTGGTCGCCTAACCCTTCAACTTTCCGAGGCTCGGGTTCTTCATCCAGGCCTTGAAGGACTCGAGCTGCTGCTGCTCCGCCTTTGGATCAGACGAAGGCGCGGTCGAGGTGCCGTCCAGCGACATCGGACGCTTACCACCTGACTCGAAGCCGTCCTTGGCCCCCGTCGCCGGACGGTTGCCGGCGGCCGGAGCCGGGGCGGCGGGCGCGGCACCCGCGGGAGGCGTGATCGCCAGCTTCGCGCCGATCTCCGGGTTCATCTGCATGACCGCCGTCTGGATGGTCATGCCGTAGGTGGTGATGCGGTACTGGAGGTACTCCACCACCTGGCCGAGGATGGGCGGCGGCGGCAGGATGGGGTCCTTCATGAAGCGGTTGAGCGCGTCCTTCACGTCACCGTAGAGCTGCTGATCCAGCGGCGCCGTGGGGGCCGTCGCGGCCACCAGCTTGCGCATGTTGCGCAGGACCTGCTGGAAGGTCCCCGTGGCCACCTTGGCCTGGGCCTCCAGGTCGACCAGCAGCTTCTCGCGCTTCACGGCCAGCTCCGGCGGCTCCGGCGGAAGCGGCGGGGGCTGCTTGGCATTCGTCGGGGTGGTCATTGCCTCTCCAATGGGTTGAGGTGATTACTCCAAGCTTAACAGACTATCCTGGACTCACATTCATTCGCGCGTCCGCTCACCGACGCCCGAGGGCGGAGAGCATGGCGCCGGCCTTGCGGATGACGGGATCGTCCTGCGGGGTCATTGCCGCGGCACGCCGCAGGTCCTCCATGGCCTGCTGCTTCTGGCCCATGGCCAGCTTGACCTCGGCGCGCCCGACGTAGACAGAGGCGTCCTGCGGGGCGAGCTTGGCGGCGACGTCAAAGGCGGCCAGCGCGCCCTGCCCGTTTCCAGCGGCCATCTCCACCACGCCCAGCGCCTTGGCGAAGTACACGTCGGTGGGGTTCACCGCATACAGCCCCTGGAAGAGCGTGCGCGCCTCGCTCACCCGGCCTTGGTAGAAGAAGTAGTAGGCCGTCTTGGCGATGGCGTGCAGCTCCTCGTCCGAGTAGCCGCGGACGTCGCGCAGCGTGGCCTTGCCATCGGCCCACCGCTGCAGCGACGCGACGAGCTTCGCCTCGTCCTGGGGATTCTCCGGGTCCAGCACCGCCATGCTCAGAAGCCCTCGTCCTTCTGCTCCGCCCACATGCGGCGGAGGATCTCCTGCGTCTCGCTGTTCACCTGGCCCACCAGGTTGAGCATGGCGGACTCGCGGCTGAGCAGCGCCTTGAGGCGGTCCAGGCGGTCCGGCGGCGCGTTCACCTTGGAGAGTCCGCGCTCCAGCATCCGGCGCTGATCGCCATCGCCTCGGCCCGCCACGCTGGCCAGTTGGGGCCGGTCACTGAAGCCCTCCAGGTCCGCGTCGTGCCCCTCGGGGTGCGGTGGCAGCGGCAGCCGCAGCTCCTCGGAGGAGTGCGCCGGCCCGATGAAGTCCAGCAGGGCCGCGGAGGCCAGGGCCGGGTTCTTCGGGTTGCCCGCCTTGCGAAGCTTCTTGCGCTCGAGCTGGGCCGGATCCACCAGCCGCTCGCGCACGCTGCGAGGTCCCCCCCAGGGCCACAGGGGCGCCTTGGGAGGCTGGTTGTTGATTCTGGACATGGTGGGAGAACCTCACTCCAGGTGGGGGGGTGGCGTCCAGTCCCGTTCAGCTCCCGCCCGCCTGCTCATTCTGGAGGGCGAAGACGAAGTTGAGGACCTCGGCGACCGCGTCATACAGCTCTTCGGGAACCTCTTGTCCCACGTCCACCCGATACAGGGCGTTGGCCAGGGACACGTTGCGCATGACGGGGATGCCGTACTGCTTGGCAATCTCACGGATCTTCTCCGCCTTGAGGCGCATCCCCTTGGCCACGACGCGAGGGGCGCCGTCGGTCTGCTTGTCGTACTTGAGCGCGATCGCAAGCTCGGCCTCGTCTTCACTGCTCATGGCGCCCTCTTCTGGATGGCGATGATAGCCGCATGGCCGCTCACGCGCGCGCGGCCGGCGACGGGTTCTTCAACCCGTAGACGAAGTTGAGGACCTCGGCCACCGCGTCATACAGCTCCTCGGGGACCTCATGGCCCACCTCCACGCGCAGGAGCGCGTGGGCCAGGGGAACGTTGCGCAGGGCGGGCACGTCCGCCTCCCGGGCAAGGGCCTTGATGCGCTCGGCCCGCGAGTCCATGCCCTTGGCCAGCACCCGAGGCGCGCCGTCCGCGTCCCGGTCGTACTTGAGCGCCACGGCGACGTGGTCCGGGTTGGTCACGATGACGTCCGCGTCCTTCACGGCCTCCATCTGCGCGCCCTCCATGATCTCCTGATGGAGTTCCTTGCGCTTGGCCTTGTGGTGGGGGTCGCCCTCGCTCTCCTTGTACTCCTTCTTCACCTCCTCCTTCGTCATCATCATGTCCTTCATGAAGGACTTGCGCTGCCACCAGATGTCGAAGATGCCGAAGAGGAGGAACAGGAGGCCGATGCGAACGCAGACCCGGTACACCAGCTCGCCCATGATGCCCATGATGGCGCGCGTGTCCTGACGCACCGTCTCCACCACCAGGGGCATCGCGTCACGCACGACGCCGTAGACGACGTAGGCCGCGACGGTGATCTTGATGAGGTTCTTGAGCAGCTCGACGATGGCCTTCTTGTTGAACATGTTCTTCAAGCCGGCCAACGGGTTGAGCTTGTCGAACTTGGGGATCAGCGGATCCATGGTGAAGAGCGAGCCCACCTGGAGAAACTCCAGCAGGCCCCCCATCACCGCCGCGCCACCGGCCACCGGAACCGTGAGCACGAGCAGCGTCCGCACCGCCAGATACAGCGACTGCGAGGTCGCCTCGGCCAGCGTCTCGGGATGCGCGATGTGATCGAACGTGAAGTGGAACAGCGAGGTGACTTCCTGCTCCACCGAACTCCACGTGCCCTTCACGATGCCCAGGCCCGCGATGAACACGGCCACGCCAGTCAGGTCCTTGCTCTTCCAGACCTGACCCTTCTTGCGCGCGTCATCGAGCTTCTTTTGCGACGGTTCTTCTGTCTTGTCGCCACTCTCGTCGGACATGGAAGAGCCCTCGGGAGCGCCTAGGCGAGCAGCCGGATGGCGTCCTGCAGCATGCGCAGCATGCCGGCCATCTCCGTCTGCATCCGCTCGATGACGAGCTGGATGGCGATGAACGCGATGAGCACGCCCACCAGCGGCTTGATGGACATGGAAATGAAGAAGACCTGAATCTGCGGCGCCACGCGGTTGATGGCCCCCAGCGCCAGGTCCGTGAGGAACGTGGCCAGCATGGACGGCGCGGCCAGCGCGAGGCTCACCTTCAGCAGGTCCGCGAACACGCGCATGATGACGTTGAAGAACGGCCAGATGCCGTGGCTGAAGTGAGGGAAGCCGTACAACGGCACCGTCATGAAGCTCTCCGCCAGCGCCCGGATGACCATGTGGTGGCCATCCAAGGTGAGGAACAGCACCACGGACAGCTGCACGTTGAGGCTGGAGAAGAGCGAGACCTGCTGGCCGAGCTGCGGCACGTAGAGCTGTGCGTTGTTGCTGCCCGCCATGGTGTCCGCGAGCGTCCCCGCCACGCGGGCCGCGTCAAAGACGGTGTTGACGATGAACGCCAGCGCCATCCCGAGGAAGACCTCTTTGATCAGCAGCGCCATGTACGGCAGCGCGCGGACGGGGATGTTCTCCATGCCCTCGCTGGCCACCGGGAAGAGCACGACGGCGAGCAGCAGGCCCACGCCCATCTTCACTTCGGACGGGACAACCTCTCCGCCCAGGAAGGGGCTGAAGATGAGCACGGGCATCACCCGGCACATCACCAGCGCCACCGTGAAGATGACGAGCGAGAGGTTGGTGCGCCCGCTCAGCTGGGCGAGGGCTTCCGCGACGTTCATCGGGAAATGAGGGCCGGGAACCGGTCAAACACGTGGAACGTGAAGCGCAGCAGCTGACTGCCAATCCACGGCCCCGTCATCGCCAGCACTCCGAAGACGATGATGACCTTGGGCGCGAACGTGAGCGTCTGCTCTTGAATCTGCGTGGTGGCCTGGAACAGCGAGATGAGGAAGCCCACCAGCAAGCTGATGAGCACCGGCGGCGCCGAGACGACGAGCACCAGGAACAGCGCCTCCTGGGTGACGACCGTGAGCTGATTCATGGGGGCGAGTGCTCCTTACAGGTAGCCGATGACCAGGCCCTTGGCGATGAGGTACCAGCCATCCACGAGCACGAAGAGCAGCAGCTTGAAGGGCATGGAGATGGTCGTGGGCGACAACATGTGCATGCCCAGGGCGAGCAGGATGTTGGCCACCACCATGTCGATGACGATGAACGGCACGAAGAGCAAGAAGCCGATCTGGAAGGACTCCTTCAGCTCGGAGACGACGAAGGCCGGGACGATGACCATGAAGTCCTTCTCCTGCACGTCCTGGCGGTCCTCCTCCTTCCGCATCTTCTTGGCGAGGCTGTAGAAGAGCGTGCGGTCCTTCAGGGTGACCTTCTTCAAGAGGAAGTCGCGCAGAGGCTCCTTGGAGCGGTCCGCCGCGCTGAGCATGGTGCCCACCGTCTCCGAGGAGAAGACCCCGGGCCCCCGCGCCCAGATGTCCACACCACCCGCCCGGTACATCTCCTGTCCCACCGGGGCCATGATGTAGACGGTGAGGATGACCGCCAGGCCGGTGATGACCTGGGTGGGCGGAATCTGCTGGGTGCCCAGCGCCGAGCGGACGATGGAGAGCACCACGGAAATCTTCACGAAGCTGGTGACCATCATCAGCGCGAACGGCACCAGCGACAGCGCCGCGAGCGCCAGGACGAGGATGAGTGGGCGCGACGTGAAGGAGTCGGAGCTCACCGTCTCGTTGACGACGTGGTCCGGAACCACCGGCCCTCCTGCGCCGGGCTTCTTGGCCGCCAGCGCGACGAGGGGGTGCAGCGAGACAGCGGCCGCGAACAGCCACGGCGAGACGCGGGAGACACGGCGGGCTGCGGGCGACGAGGAGTTCACGTGACGACCTTCAGACTCCCGGCGGCGTCGAGCCACCGGTCCGGCGGGAGAGGAGCTTCTGGAGGAAGGGACTCAGGGACACCACGTTGGAGGGCGGGCGCTCGGCGCGGATGCGCTCCACGGCCTCCCGGTCCAACTTCGACAACAACTGGAGGCCGCTCTCGCCGCCTCCGCCGCCCACGAGCAGGTATTCGTCCGCGGCCTTCACCACGAACAGCGTGCGGCGCTGATCCAACGGGACGCGCTCCAGCACCGAGATGACCGAGGGACGCCCCATGGGCACGCCCTGCAAGCCCATCAGCCGGCGCAGGCCCACGTTCAGCGTCAGGTAGATGGACGCCACCACCGCGCCGAGCACGGCCAGCGTGCGCACCAGCGTCCACGCGAGACTCTCGGGCTCCTCGCTCACGCCGGGAGGCGCGCCCGCGCCCAGCTCCTGGGCCAGCTCCGCCTGGCGCGCCGCCGCCGAGTTCGCCCCATCCACCGCGGCGGGCGAGGCCACTGGGGCACTTGCTGGCGCATGCGCTTCACCGACACCCGCATCCACGACGGCCGTGGGCACAGGGGTGGGGACCGAGGGACGGGCCGCGGATGCGCCGGGGGCGGGGGCCTGAGCCAGCACACCCGACGGAGCGAGCACCAGCGCGGCGCCGATCGACAGGCGCGACAAGAAGAGACGGAACACTGCCATGGCTGGGGGGCGAGCCTAGTTCACCGGACGACGGACCGCCACGGTCCCCCACCCTTCCCGAGCGGTCCTGGCCGCCTGCCCGGGTCCACCCGGCTCACCCCGCCAGGGAGAGGATCCGCACGCCAAGCTGGCCCTCCATCTCGACCAGCTCGCCTCGCGCCACGACCTTGCCGTTGACGGACAGCTCCACGGGCTCACCCGGCCCGCGGTGCAGCTCGATGACCTGACCCGAGCGCAGCCCCACCACCTGCTCGGCGGTGACCGGCACCCGCGCCAGCTCCACGGCGACCTGCAAGGGCACATCGCCCAACAAGTCGCTTCCCTCCGGCTTGTTCACGTCGTCCAAGGCCGCCCCTTCGAGTTCCGGAGGCATGTCCAGCTCCGGGTTGGTGAACTCCTCGTCTTCTTCGCCCTGCGCGCCCCCCTCGGCCTCCACCACCGCGCGCGGGTGGCCCGGCTCTCCGAGGATGACGTCCGTGATGCGCGCCTGGTACTGCCCGTCCTCGAGGATGACCTCGGCGGCCATGTAGCCAGCGCGCCCCGAGCCCAACCGCAGCTCCGCGGTGCCGTTCTCGCCCCGGTCGGGCCGCGCCGACAGCGCGTCCACCAGCAGCACGTCCTTGACGCGGAGGCTCGCCAGGTCCTGGCCGGAGATCTCCGCCACGCCAATCTCCGCGCGCAACCAGTCCCGCAGTGTGGACAGCCGCCGGGCATGGGCCGCCCAGTCCGCCCGGGCCTGGGTCCGCCGCTGCTCGCTCTCCACGGTGGGCTCGGCCGCCGCCAGCACCGCGGACGGCACCACGAAGCGAATCATCCCGGAGTGCGCCCCGAGCGACGCTTGCAGGTGCACGGCCAACATGGGGCCGTCCTCACCGAGCCGCGCGGAGACCTCATCCACGCCTCGCGACATGCCATCCAGCCGAGGCCGGGGCACTCCGGGCTGGAGTCCGGGCGACAGCACCTTGAGCGCCTCGAGGATGACGTAGCCCATCACGCCCTCCTCGATGTCCGTCAGCGGCCTCAGGCCCACCGTCTCACCGGCGCCCCCCAGGAGCAGGTCCACGGTGGCGTGCGCCAGGGCCAGCTCGACTTCCATGACGGCGCGGCCCTTGAGGGCGCCCGGAGCCAGCACCGCGAGGAACGCGGGGTCGCCCAGGAACCGGCGCAGCTCCGCCATGGGCCGCACCTGCACGGACTCCACCGACAGGCGCACCTCGACGTCGAAGAGGGCCTTGAGGCGCGCGGCCACCGCCGCCAGCGTTCCCTCGGCGGGCTGCAACCAGCGCAGGCGCTCCGCCAGGAGGCCCTGCTCGCGCGACACCTTCTCCAGGTTCTGGAACGTGAAGGGCCGCCACGCCTTCTCCGGAGGCCGCAGCTTCCGGAGGTCCACCAGCATGGTGCGCTCGTTGACTCCCGGCTCCTCGTCGGGCCCGCCCATGCTCATGCCTTGGCCTCGAACTTCAGCTGCTCCAAGGTCAGGCCGCGGCCGCCCAGCGCGCTGCGCAGGCCCTCACCTTGCTCCTCCAGCATCTTCAGCACCTGGCGATCGCTGCCGCTGAAGACCGCGCTGATCTTCCCGTTGCGCGCACTGACCTTGATGGACAGGCCGTTGAGCACATCGCCGCGCAGGTCGAGCTGGAACTCCGCGTTGCCCGCCGCGTTGGTGCCAATGCGCACGCGCTCCACGATCTTCTGGGCGATCTCACTCGCCATCGCGCGCAACCGCTCCGAGCCCGCCGCGGACGGCTTGGGCTTGGCCACTGGCACGGGCGCCATCAGCGCCGGATTGAAGCGGAACCCCGCGGCCACCTCGCCGCCGCCCTCCTTCTTGCCGTCCTTGCCGCCCCCGCCGCCGCCCTTGCTCCCGCCCGAGTCCGACTCGGCCTTGAGTTCGCCCTTCTCCGAGCTGGCGCGTCCGGCGCTGGCGCTCGCCTTGGACAGGTCACCGTCGCGGGTCTCGGTGCTGCGGCGGTCCTCACGCGACTCGACGTGACGGGACTCGGCGCGCGCCTCGGCGCTGCTCGCGTTGGCGGAGGCCTGCTGGCTGGCGCTGCTCGTCCCCTCGCGCCCCGAGGTGCTCTCCGTCTGGGACTTGCCGCCCTGGTTGGCGCGCTCGGCCTCGCCAGACTGCTTCTGGGCCACGCGCTCGTCGAAGGTCTTCCCCTGCGTCAAGCCGCTCTGCGTGGCGCGCGCGAGCACCGCCCGGGCCAGGCCCTGGGGCTGGTGCGTCTGGGTGGCCTTCTCGGCCTGTCCCTGCTGGACGAGCTTGGAGAAGACGGACTCGCCTTCCTGGCGCTTCTTGGTCTTGGCCTCGGCGAGCTTGCGCTCCTGGATGAGGCGCTCGGCCAGCCTCGCTGCATCGCGATCGTCGTCGACTCGGCTCATGGCGTCATACCCGGGTACGAGGGGAGCGCGGGGAGGTTACTTGCGCTGGCGTGCCAGGAACAAGGCATTGCCAATCTCCTCCTGCGTCAGCTCCTCGCGCTGCTGGCGCTCGGCCCGGACCTGTTTCTGCCAGGTCTCCTTGTTCTTCTCGATGGCCTTCAGCTCCTTGGCGGCCTCGGCCATGACGTACCGGCGCTGCTCCACGGCCCGTTCGGCGGCCTTCACCAGTTCCTTCTGGTGATCAATCTGGAGCGCCACCTGCGCCTCGTCGTCCTTGAGGCGCTCCTCGAACCGGTTCATCAGGTTCATGCCGTTGATGCCGGCGCCCTTGGCCATGACCTGCTGGAGGTACTCGGCCACGCGCGCCTTGCGCTCACGCTTGCGGCGCTCCAGGTCGGCCTCCAGGCGCTGCTGCTCGACCTTCTCCTTCTCCAAGACCTTGAGGGCGGCGGAGAAGGCCTGCTCCGCCTCCTCCTTGGCCTTGGTGCGCATGTCCAACAGGGCTTGCAACCGATACGGGGGCATGGGGTCCCCATCCTATCCCGGATTGCGGCGCGCGCGGGCCTCCCCGTGGACGGAAGGGGTCCCTCAGTCCTGGAACAGCTGGATGAGCTGCTCCACCGTGTCCTCGTAGGCCGAGTTCGAGTGGGTGTCCTGCTTGAGGAACTCGATGATGGAGTCGTACTTCTCGATGGCGTAGTCGGTGCGCGCGTCCGCGCCGGACTGGTAGGCGCCCAGCAGGATGAGGTCGCGCTGCTTCTCGTAGGTGGCGAGCGTCTCGCGCAGCTTCCCGGCCGCCTTCTTGTGGTCCTTGGAGACGATGCCGCTCATCACACGGCTGAGGCTGGCCAGCACGTCCATGGCGGGCCACTGGTTTCGCTCGCCCAGGGCGCGGTTGAGGATGAAGTGGCCGTCGAGAATACCGCGGACCTCGTCCGCGATGGGCTCCTCCATGTCACCGCCGGCCACGAGGCACGTGTAGATGGCGGTGCACTTGCCCTTCTCCGAGTTGCCCGTGCGCTCCAGGATGCGCGGCAGCATGGAGAACACACTGGGCGGGTAGCCCTGGCGGGCCGGCGGCTCGCCCACCGCGAGGCCAATCTCACGCTGGGCACGCGCCAGACGCGTCACCGTGTCGAGCATGAACAGCACGTTGCCGCCCCGCTCGCGGAAGTACTCGGCGATGGCCGTGGCGACGTAGGCGGCGCGCAAGCGCACGAGGCTCGGCTGATCCGACGTGGCGCACACGAGCACGGAGCGCTTCATGCCCTCCTCGCCCATGGCGTCTTCGATGAACTCGCGAACCTCGCGACCACGCTCGCCGATCAGCGCGACGACGCAGAGGTCGGCTTGGGTGTTGCGGGCGATCTGCCCCATGAGGGTGGACTTACCGACGCCGGAGCCGGCGAAGAGTCCCACGCGCTGGCCCTCGCCCACCGTCAGCAGGCCGTCGATGCAGCGCACGCCCAGGGGCAACGGGCGCTCGATGCGCTGGCGCGTGAAGGGGTCCGGACAGTCGCGGTCCACGGACCAGTCGATCATCCCTTCCGGCAGGGGGCTGCCGTCCATGGGCTCGCCGATGCCGTTGAGCACGCGCCCCAGGAGCCCCTCGCCGCACTTGATGCTCAAGGGGCGCCCGGTGGGGATGACCTCGCTGTCGGGGCCGATGCCGAACAGCTCGCCCAGGGGCATCAGCATGACCTCGTCGCCCTGGAAGCCCACGACCTCGGCCTTCACGGCGCCGCGCGTGCGGCTCTTGATGAGGACCAGCTCGCCCACGCGGACGTTGGGCACGCTCGCCTTGATGACCAGTCCGGTCAGCTCGGTGACGCGACCGCGGACGCGCACGAGCGAGGCGTCCTTGATCAGCTCGAAGTAGCGCGACAGGTCGATGGCCATGGCGGTCGCCTCCGCCGGCCTAGGCCGGCCCTTCCTTCTTGGCCGAGTCCGGCAGGAGGATGTTCTGGAGCATCTCGAACTGGGTGGGCAGCTGCGCGTCCACCGTGCCGAACTCCGTCTGGACGATGCAGCCCACCGGAGCGACCTCCTGGTCCTCCTTGATGGCCAGGTCGACCGCGCGGCCGATGAGCTCCATCAGCACTGGCTTCTTGGCGCGCAGCACCGCCGCCGTCTTGGGGTGCACGCGCAGGACCATGGAGCGGGCGTTGCGCAGGTTGTCGATGGCGGACGCGCACATGTCCACCAGCAGCTCCGGATCGCGCTCCAGGTCGCGGCCGAGAATCTTCTGGGCCACCTTGAGCGCCAGCTCGATGACGTCGCGCTCGTGTGAGGCGAGGATCTCCCCAGCCTGCATCTTCGCGCGGAGGATGATCTCCGAGGCCTGGGCGAGGCCCTCCTGACGGCCCTGCTCCCGAGCCCGGGCGATCGTCTCCTCACGCTCGCGCTGGGCCTCCGCGAGGATGCGCTCCTTCTCGCGCTGGGCATCTTCCAGGATGCCATGCGCGCCCTGGCGGGCCTCAAAGACCTCGGCGTTCATCACGCCGGCGCGGGGAGGACGCAGCACGGGCCGCTCCGCCGGAATGGCTGGCTCCGCGGTCCCATCCCCCTTGATTACCTTGCCGATCGCCATGGGCTGCTCCTTGGGGGCTCGATGCTAGCGCGTTCCGCCGCGCGGTCCACGCCCTCCTGGAGGCGGAGGTCCCTGCCGCTCGACACCCGAGGACCCTCGGCGCCGCCCCACCGCGGTCCCCTCGTGGCCCGGGCGCAGCGCGGCCATGGACGCCGACGTGGCGGAGCGCCCCGCCACCACCCGTGGAGGACGCTCGGGCTCCTCGGCCGGGCGCGCCACGGGACGAGAACCGCTGCGTGAGCGGAACACCCGCGAGCCATCCGGATCGCCCTCGGGGGCAGGTGCATCCGGACGCCGCTGGACACGAGAGCCGGCGTCAGGCTCGGCCGCCCCCGGACGACCCGGCCGCCCCACCCGCGACGCCGTCCCCTCCTCACGACTTGGAGGCGCCCCCCGAGCGGCCCCGAGCCGAGACGGAGGCGGTCCGATGCGCGCGCCATCGGGATCCGGCCGCGCGGCGCGCCCCTCACGCGCGGGGATCTCGCGGCGAGGCGGCGGTCCAATCGACGAACCCTTGTCGGCAGGAGGAGGACGGCGCACGCGAGAGCCATCCGCCGCCCCCTCGCTCTCCGGCCGAGGCATCGCCGAAATCGCCGAGCCCCGCTCCAGAGGCAGGGGACGGCGCACGCGAGAACCATCCGCCGCGCCTTCGCCCTCCGGTCGTGGCATCGCAGACACCGCGGAGCCTCGGTCCGGGGGGGGACGCCGCACCCTCGAGCCATCCGCATCGTCCTGCCGGGGCATCGAGGAGACCGCCGAGCCCCGCTCCGGAGGCAGGGGACGACGCACGCGAGAACCATCCGCCGCGCCTTCACCCTCCGGTCGTGGCATCGCCGAGACCGCCGAGCCGCGCTCCGCCGACGGACGCGGACGTGACTCATCCGCCCCACCCTCGGGACGTCCCCCTGGACGGAACGAGGCGGCTCCAGCGCGGCGCGCGGCGCGCTCGGCCATGAAGTCACGCCGAGGCTCGCCTTCCGCGCTGCTCGCCGTCTCGCTCCGCGCGCCCACGCCCCGCTGGGCGGAAGGTGGCCGCAGGGCCCCCGCAGGTCCGCGCAGCGCCCCAGCGGGTGCGCGCAGAGCGCCCCCCGGCCCTCTCGCCGCCGGGTTGGCCCCGCGCTCCGCCTCGCCCGGAGCACCCGCCGCGGGACGCGCAGGAGCGGCGCTGGGCGCCTCCGCGCGAGAGACCTCCGCCCGAGGCGGCGCACCGGCCGCGGGCTTGCGGGCACCGGGAGGCGGCGGCAGGACGGCCATGGGACGCGGCGGAGGAACCATGAGCCGAACAGGCCGCTCGATGAGGCCGCGCGCCACGAGCCGCTCCAGGTCCATCACGATGTCCGTGCGGCCGCCATCACCGCGCGCCGTCGGGCGAGAGCGCTCCTCTCGAACCCAGCGCGCGAGCAGCTGCCCGAACTCCCCGCGGTGCTTCTCCAACATGCGCGCGGCGAACTCAGGGTTCTGGGCCACGCACGCACGCGCGAGGCGCTGCACGCCCGCGCTTCGGATGGCCCCCGCCAGGCTCGCCACACCGCCGTGCGCGTCCAGCTGCGCCCGCGACTCCTCCTCGGGGAGCTTGCGCGGAGCGTTGGCGGCCACGGACTTGGTCGCGAGCACGCGCAGGTCCGGAGGCAACTGCTCGATGGAACCGTCACGCTCGCCCTCGGGCAAGCCCGCGAGGGCGGGCCCCAGCACGCGGGCCCCGAGCCGATCACACACGGTCAGGAGCTCTCGTGTCTGGAGCAGCAGCACGTCCACGAACTTGAAGCCCGCCGCGGCGGCCCCACCCGCTTGCCGGGCCAGGACCTCCTCGAGCTTCCACCGGACGATGTCGAGGACCTGCGGCCGGACCTCTCGCGTGAGCTTCACGCGGGACGGCGGCAGGTGCGAACGGACCGCCTCCGCCACCGAGCCCGGGAGCGCGCGCAGCACCACCTCGGCCAGGGCACCACGCTCTCGCTGGAGCAGCGCCGCCACGCGCTCCGGATCCGCGCTCCAGAGCTGGCCTCGGCGGTCCTTCACCAGGCGCTTGATCTCTTGCACCAGCGCCGGCAGGCGCTTCTCACGGGGGACCTGGAGGAGTTCCTGCGCGCGATGCCGCAAGAGGTCTCCCTCTTCCTCCGGGAGATGCTCCAGCGCCGACAGGCTCTCCTGTCCACCGAACGTGACGGCGGTCAGCAAGAGCATCGTCTGGCGCTTGTTGAGCGAGGTGAAGAACGTGTCCAACAGTCACCTCGCGGGCCCGGCTGGAGCCCGCTGGAGGGGGGAGAGGCGGCCCAGGAAGAAGCCGCGGTGGATGCCCGGCGGAAGGGCTCGCGTCATCCCTCCGGAGGACGGCCCCGTCCCCGAGCAGGCCGCGCGGCGGGAGCGGCGCTCGCGCCTCCGCGCATGAAGGTCCACGCCGTGAGGCCCAGCATCGCCAGGACGAGCAGGAAGGCCCCGCCCATCATCATCTTGAAGGTCCCCGCGCTGGAGGCCGTCATGCGCAGGCCCAGCACGTCCTGAAGCCGGCTCTCCGAGTCCGTCTCCGCCGACGGAGGCAGCGCCTGCGTCATCAGCACCGTCACCGCGTCCGGCTTCATCTCCGGCACCGCCGTGGCGACGAACTGCTTCACCGCGTTCGGCTCGATGGGCGGCTTGCCGCCATCCCCCGGCCGGTACTTGATGAACACGGAGGCCGACGGCATGGGCCGGTTCTCCGGCTGCGTGAGGTCGTTGTTCTCCGGCACCATCACGATGGCGCGCGCTTCCAGCACGCCGTCGATCTGGTTGAGCGCATTGGAGACCTCGCCACCCATCGCCTTGAGGAGCATCGCGCGCTCCTCGGTGGCGGTGGGCACCATGCTGCCCTTGGCGAAGTGAGACAGGCCCTTCTCCACCGGCCGCGGCAACGAGTTGAGCTTGAGCAGCTCCGCGGCCTGCGCCGCGTCCGTCTTGGGCACGGTGATCATGAACCGGACTTCGTTGCCTCCCTCCTCCTTCTCCTTCTTGGCGTTGATGCCGTTCTTGCTGAGCAGGACGTAGATCTCGTTGGCGTCCGCCTCGTTCAGCTCATGCTGAAGCTCGATGGAGCAACCCGTGACGAACAGCAAGGCGAGGAGCGGCGCGGCAAACGCGGACGGTCGGCGATTCATGGGCGGAACGTAGCTTACAGGCGCCCTGGAAAACGCGGAAGGGCGACCCCTCGTGTCGAGGGACCGCCCTTCGCTTCCGCCAGGGACCGGCGGGTGGATGACTCAGACCTGCGTCTTGACGACGTCCTTCAGGCCGCTGGTGGCCTTCTCCACGACCTTGGAGGTCAGGTCCATCTCCTGGGAGTACTTGTACATGGACGCCTGGAGGGACAGCAGCTCGCCGTTGGAGAAGTTCTTGCCGGAGCCGGCCTGGCTGATGAGCTTCTCGAGGTTGAGCTGACCCTTCTCCAGGTCACCCACCATCTTCGACATCATCTCGCCGCCGCGCGACGTGCCGGCCTTCGCCGTCTCCGTCTTGGCGTCCACGGGCTCAGCGCCGCGAGCGGTGGCCGGATCCTGCGCCGCGCCGCTGACCTTGTTCAGGCCCGCCTTCTCCGTCTTGTTGACCGTCTCCACCTGGCGCACGGCGTCCGCGCGCTGCGTGGCCTGAGCCGCCTGGGCCTTGTTCACGCCCTGGGCCGCGTCCACCTGCCCCGCGCCCTGGGCCTTGTTAGCGAGAACTCCGTCGAACTTCGAGGCGCCCTGCTTGTTCGTCTGCTGCGCGCCCTGATCCTGCAGCTTTTGCTGCGCTACCTGACCCGCGGAGATGCCGCTCATCGGAGCCGCCATGTGACACCCTCCTTGCATCCGCCGAGGGAGGAAGTTCCTCTTCCTCGGTCAAAAGTTCCTTGAGCCTATCAATGGCGCGCGCGTGAAGCCGCGACGCCCAGCTCTTCGATTGCCCAATCTCCGCGCCCGCTTCTTCCAGTGTACGGCCCTGGAAGTAATACCCCTGCAGGAGCTTGCGCTCCTTCTCCGGCAGCTTCTCGATGGCCGAGCGGACCCGGTTCTTCAGTTGCTCGGCCTCCATCCGCTGATCCGCCGGAAGAGACTCGTCCACATACCCCGCCGCCTCCGCCCCATCCTGGCCCGCAGCGAAAACCAGGGCCAGCCCCGCGACAGCATTCGAGATGTCACTGACATCATCGTCAAATGAGGTGCCGCGGTTGCTTGCGCCCTGCTCACGATCGGAAAGATTTCCGAGATACGCCGCCGCCCGCTCGCCTTGGTACGCCGTGCGGGCGTCCGCGCCCCGCAACACGCCCATCTTCCTCAGGCCGTCAAAGATGGCGCCCTTGATGCGGTAGTGGGCAAAGGTGAGGAAGTTGGCGCCGACCTTCGCGTCAAAGCGCTCGGCGGCCTCCAGCAGGCCAATCTGTCCATAGGCCATCAGTTCATCCAGCTCGAGCTGGGCACTGAACTGCTTGCGCACGGTCGCCGCGAGCGACCGTACGTAGGGCCCGTACTTCTCCAGGATGACCTTCCTGTCTTCACCCAGAGGCAAGCGGAGCGCTCACTCGGCCTTGGACCACAGCCGCTCGAGAACCTGGTTCAGCCGGGGATCATCCTGCAACGCATCCGCGATCCGGCTCGTCAAGGCGTCCGACTTCATGCGCAGTTTCTCCTCAAGCACCTCGGAGACGAGCGCCTTCGTCGCCTCTTCCTTGTTCTTGAAGCCCCCGTTCTTCAGCCGCCGGGCGATGGCGAACGCCTGCGCCGCGATCGGATCCATGGGCTGGGGGCCCTGAACGTTGCTGGAGCCTACCAGACCTGAGGGCCCGACAAGAGACTCCGCGCGGTCCACCTTGGCGCCAAAGGACGCGCCCGCCGCGGGTGCGCCACCGGACGCCCCCTTCGCGCCACCCGCGCGGCCCTTTCCACCCCCACGTCCGACGCCACCGACAGCCATCAGCGCACCCCCTTACTTCTTGGGCGGAGGCAGGGCCCCCGCGTCCTTGGCCTGGATGAGCGCCTGGGCCAGACGACCGCCGTCACCCTCCGGATCCAGATCCATGGCGGACTTCAGCTCCTTGAGCGCCTCGGGCACCTTCCCCATGAAGAGGAGCGCCTCGCCGGCGTGGGCGCGCGGCAGCGCGGAGTGCGGCGCGAGCCGCTGGGCGGCGCGGTACGCCTGGAGCGCCTTGTCATGCTTGCCCTGCGCGAACTCCACCGCGCCCAGGCCAATCTGGGGGACCTCGCTGCGCGGCATCAGCACCGCGGCGCCCGCGAACAGCTCGCGCGCCTTGTCGTAGTGGCCCATGTCCAGCCACAGATAGCCCGACTCCAACAGCACCATGGCCTGCTGGCGCGTGAGGGGGACGAAGCTGTTCGAGATCTCCGAGGTCTCCGCCATGGGACGCCGCGCTTCCTTTCCAAGGGCCGGAAGCACGGAAGGCGGCCGTCGTGGCCGCCCTCCTTGCTCCGGTCAGTCGCCGCCAGCCGTTGAGGCTAGCGGACGTTGCCGATCGAGTTCTTGATCGTATCGTGCCGCGACTTCATCACGTTGGAAACCGCCGTGAAGACCTGCGACTCGTGCTGCATCGCGGCCTGCAGGTTGAGCAGCTTCACGTTGTCGTTCTGCATCTGGCCCAGGCTGAAGTTTCCGTTCACCTGGTCACCGACGCTGCCGCCCACGCCGCTGGTGCCCAGCGTGCTGGGGCTGCCCGTGGAGCCGCCCACATTGGTGGACGCCACCGCGCCGGAGCCGGCCAGCAGCGACGCCGAGCCCGCGCCCGCGCTCATGGTGCCCGCGTACGGACCGCCCGCGATGCCCGAGCCCGCGCTGCCGGAGAACGTCTGCGCGGACGACACCGCCGCCGAGACGATGCTGCCGCCGGGGACCATGCCGGCCACCGCGCCGACGCCCGCGCCCACCGCACCCGCCGCGTTGTTCAGGCCCGACTGAACCCGAGCGCCGAAGGTGGTGTTCGGGGTCTGACGCGCCGTCGTCATCTGGGTGTTCAGGCGCATGTTGCTGGGGCCCATCATACCGCCGTCGATCTTCACGCTCATCACTGCCTCCACGCGCTGGTGCCAGCGAAAACCGGGAACCGCTGGATGATCCAGTGGCTCTTTTCTGAATTATCGGTCCGAGGGGATTTCAGGTTGCTTGGTGCGGATGAGAAAAGTGCCCGGGCTCACCCGACCCCCAGTCATTTCTTGCCTTTACCGCTCTTCGATTCCGCCACGAGGCGCTCGCGGACGTCCACGAGCATGCCGAGCAGTTCCTCGGAGCGGGCGATCGCAGCCTGGACTTTCTTGCCCTGCTCGGCGCGCGGGCCCTTGAGGTCCGTGAGGGCCGTCTTCACCGAGCCGAAGAAGGCGCCGACCTCCTCCGGGGTGGCCCGCTCGATGTACGACTCGATGGCGGGATAGGACGGAACCGGCAGCTCCGGGGCGGGCGACGGCTTGGCGGGCGGGGGCATCGCGGGGACGGTCTCCTGGCAAGGTGCCGGCCAAGAGGCCGGGAATGCACGTCTTGCGAACGGTAGGGGAAAGCCCCGTCCGCATCAAGCCACCCCGGCGCCTGCGTTCGACTCACCGACACGCGCGCCGGGCCCCTGGCCCGTGGGCCGGTGTGGGGGCGGACGCGCGACCCGGGCGCCCGGGGCCTGTGCCCTCCACACCCCGCACCTAGCTTTGACCTGGCGGGGGGCCCACGCCCCCCTCCCGTCCCACGTCACCACGAGGAGAGATTCCATGAAGAAGCTGGTTGGGGTGTTCGTATCGATGGCCATGTTGGGCTCGGGCGCGGCCCTGGCGCAGGGAGACAGCGCCAGCCAGGACACGCAGCAGCAACAGTCTTCGGGCGCGGCGCAAGGTGGCTCCGGCGCGGCGGGCTCGGACAGCATGCAGGGCACGTCCGGCTCGGGCTCGATGGATCAGGGCGGCAGCGGCAGCGCGGGCAGCGCCAGCAGCATGACCCAGGACTCCATGGGCCAGCAGGAGTTGACGGGCAAGGTCGTCAAGGCGAACAGCAAGATGGTCTGGGTGGACCACATGGGCGCCGTCGTCCCACTCGAGGTGGACAGCAAGACGCAGTTCACCGACCCGAGCCTCAAGGCCGCCAAGAACCTGAAGGAAGGCCAGGAGATCCGCGCCAGCTTCGAGGTGAAGGACACCAAGAACGTGGCCAAGAGCATCGCGCCGAGCAGCGCGCCGAGCAGCGGCTCCAACACGACGGAGGGCACCTCACCCGACTCATCGCTCCACCACGGCACCGGTGGCTCGGGGATGGGCACGTCGCCCGAGGACCAGGGCACGAGCGGCTCCAGCCACGACAAGGGCATGAACCCCGACACGAAGTCGGGTTCGTCCAACTCGCCCGACACGTACTAGCGGCGCCGCGCTCACGCCGCCCCCGAGACCCCTCGTCTCCTCCGTGGAGACGAGGGGTTTCGCTTGTCCAGAGGTCGCGCATTCGTGACACGGCGTTCAGTTCATTCAGTCTTGACTGAACGAACTGAACTCAATAAACGCGGCACTCGGCGTTGAGTGACGCGAGGGGCGGCTCGGAGGCGACATGCAGCAGTTGAAGGCGGCTGAGCAACGCTTGGTCGAGGCCATGGGACTGCACTTCGAGGCGCAGGGTGCCACGCGCATCGCGGGGCGCATCCATGGCTTGCTGATGCTCGCGGACGAGCCGCTGTCGCTGGACCGCATCGGGCGACTGCTCAAGGTGAGCGCCGCCTCGGTCTCCACCAACATCCGTCAGTGCCTGGCCGCAGGGTTGGTGGAGCCCGTGAGCGTGCCCGGCGACCGCAAGCACTACTACGTCATCAGCACCCAGGGCTGGGAGACGCGGATGCGCAGCGCGGAGGAGTCGCTCAAGCGCTTCATCCGACTGTGCAAGGAAGCCCTGGACAACCCCTCGCTCGGCAACAAGCCGCACGTGCGCGAGGCGTGTGACTTTGGAGAATTCTACCTGGCCGAGATGGCCGGCATTTCCGAGCGGTGGCGCGCCACCCGAGGGAAGGCCTCGAAAGGACGTACGTCATGAGCGCCGGACAGTCCCCCATTGTTTCCATCTTCGATGTCACAAAGGACTACAGCCTGGGGAAGGTGGTGGTTCCCGCGCTGCGAGGCGTGGACCTGAAGGTGTTCCCCGGGGAGTTCATCTCCATCGCGGGCCCCTCGGGCAGCGGAAAGACGACGCTGCTCAACCTCATTGGCTGCGTAGACACGGCCACCGCGGGCGTGGTGAGCGTGGCGGGCCAGGACACCAAGAAGCTGACAGAGAAGGAGCTGACGAACCTGCGGCTGCACACCATCGGGTTCATCTTCCAGAGCTTCAACTTGGTGTCGGTGCTCAGCGTCTTCCAGAACGTGGAGTTCCCGCTCCTGCTGCAGCGCAAGCTGAACAAGGCCGAGCGCAAGGACCGCGTGATGCAGCTGCTCGAGCAGGTGGGGCTCGCGCAGCACGAGAAGCACCGCCCCAACGAGCTGTCCGGCGGTCAGCGTCAGCGTGTCGCCGTGGCGCGCGCGCTCGTCACCCGGCCCCAGTTGGTGCTGGCGGACGAGCCGACCGCCAACCTGGACTCGGTGACGGGCCAGCACATCATCGACTTGATGAAGGAGCTCAACCAGAAGGAGGGCACCACCTTCATCTTCTCCACCCACGACGCGAAGGTGATGAACCACGCGAACGCCGTGGTGAGACTGGCGGACGGGAAGATCCTCGACCGGGTCACCTCCGCCGAGGCCCAGCGCGCGATGGCCGCGGGCGCGGAGGGCCACTAGGCCATGGGACAGCTCAGACTCTTGATTCAGGTCGCGTTTCGCAACCTGTTCGCCAGCCGCATCAACCTGCTCATCGGGGCCATCATCTTCTTCGGCACCCTGCTCGTCGTCGTGGGCGGCGGGTTGGTGGACAGCGTCGACACGGCCATGAGCCGCAGCATCATCGGCAGCATCGCCGGGCACCTGCAGGTCTACTCGGACCACTCGAAGGACGAGCTGGGCCTCTTCGGGCAGATGGGCGGCGAGCCGGACCTGGCGGCGGTGGATGACTTCAGCGTCATCAAGCCGCTGCTGGAGAAGCACCCCAACGTGAAGACGGTGGTGCCCATGGGCACCAGCGGCGCCATGGTGACCTCCGGCAACACCGTGGACCTGCTGCTGGCGCGGCTGCGTGAGCTGTATCGCCAGCGCGTGGACCACGGCGAGACGCCGGAGCTGCGCGAGCAGCTCGACAGCCTCAAGGGACACGTGCGGCACATCGTCACGCTGCTGGAGTCCGACCTGGCCAACAAGGACACCCTCCTGTCCGACGGCGCGCTGGAGCCCGCGGACGAAGAGGCCATCGCGAAGGCCCGTTCGGACGCGTTCTGGGCCGGGTTCGAGCAGGACCCCTTCAGCGCGCTGGAGTTCCTCGAGAACCGCATCGCCCCCCTGCTCCCAGACGGCACCATGCTCTACCTGCGCTACGCGGGCACGGACCTGGAGTCCTTCCAGAAGAGCTTTGACCGCATGGAGCTGGTGGATGGTCAGCCGGTGCCCCCGGGCAAGCGCGGCATGCTGCTGTCCAAGTTCTTCTACGAGGAGTTCCTCAAGCTGAAGACGGCGCGCCGCCTGGACCTCATCAAGCGCGAGCGCGACATCAACAAGAAGCGCATCGCCGAGGATCCGGAGATGCAGCGCTGGGTGAAGGAGAACACGCAGCAGCTTCGCGAGTTCGCCCTGCAGTTGGATCCGCTCAAGACGAAGCTGGCCATCGAGCGCCTGCAGAACCACCTCGGGACGAAGGAGCCCAACCTGGAGAAGCTCCTGGCGTCGTTCTTCGCCACGACCGACGACAACTTCGATGCGCGCTACGCCACGTTCTACAAGGACCTGGCGCCACTGCTGGAGCTGTACCGGCTGCGCCTGGGTGACTCGCTCACCATCACCGCCTTCACGCGCACGGGCTACGTGCAGAGCGTGAACGTCCGCATCTACGGCACCTACCAGTTCAAGGGCCTGGAGGAGTCGCAGCTCGCCGGCGGGCTGAACCTCATGGACCTGATGACGTTCCGCGACCTGTACGGCTACCTCACGCCGGACCGGAAGGCGGAGATCGCCGAGATCCAGAAGAAGAGCGGCGTGACGGCGGTGGCTCGCGAGAACGCCGAGGACGCCCTCTTCGGCAGCAGCGCGGCGCCCCTGGTGGCCGACGCGACGCCGGGCCTGCTCAACGACAAGGAAGGCATGGACGGCATGGGCCACCTGCGGCGCGAGGACCTGGCTGAGCGCGTCTACAACCAGCAGGAGCTCGAGAAGGGCATGGTGCTGAGCGCGGCCGTCATCCTCAAGGACCCCTCGAAGTTGAAGGAGACGATGGCCGAGTTGCAGCAGTCCGCGAAGGACGCCAACCTGCCCCTGCGCGTGGTGTCGTGGCAGCAGGCGGCGGGCATCATCGGGCAGTTCGTGATGATGGCGAAGATGGTGCTCGCCATCGCCGTGCTCATCATCTTCGTGGTCGCCCTGGTCATCATCAACAACGCCATGATGATGGCGACCCTGCAGCGCGTGCGTGAGATTGGCACCATGCGCGCCATCGGGGCGCAGCGCTCGCTGGTGCTCAACATGGTGCTGGTGGAGACGCTGGTGCTGGGGCTCGTCTTCGGCGCGGCCGGCGCGCTCCTCGGCAGTGGCCTCATCGCGATGTGGGGGCACGCGGGCATCCCCGCGGGCAACCCCACCCTGTACTTCTTCTTCTCCGGTCCCCGCCTCCACCCGACGCTCAGCCTGGGAATCCTCGCGGCCGCGTTCGTCATCGTGCTGGTGGTGTCCGCGCTGTCCACCCTCTACCCCGCGTTCCTCGCGGCGCGCGTGTCGCCCCTCCGGGCGATGCAGACGGACGAGTGAGCCATGTTCCAACTCTTCCTGATCGCCTTTCGTAACCTCGGCACGCATCGGCGGCGCACGCTCTTGTTGGGCGGCGCCATCGCGGGCGTCACCGCGCTGCTCGTCATCCTGCAAGGCCTGTCCAGCGGCATGCAGGAGTCGATGCTGCGCTCGGCCACCACGCTGATGACCGGCCACGTCAACGTGGGCGGTTTCTACAAGCTCGCCGCCGGCCAGTCCGCCCCGGTGGTCACCAGCGCTCCCAAGGTGATGGAGCTCATCCACAAGGAAGTGCCCGAGCTGGACTACGCGGTACAGCGCGGGCGCGGGTGGGCCAAGGTCGTCAGCGAGACCGGCTCCGTGCAGGCCGGTATCGGCGGCATCGACGTGTCCACCGAGACGGGCTTCCGCAAGGTCCTCCAGATTCGCGAGGGCACCCTGGATGGATTGAACGAGCCCAACACACTGCTCGTCTTCCAGCAGCAGGCGGAGAAGCTCGGCGTGAAGGTGGGTGACACCGTCACCATCGTCGCGCCCACGATGCGCGGCATCAACAACACGGTGGACGTGCGCGTGGTGGCCATCGCGGCCAACGTGGGCATGCTGAGCAGCTTCAACGTCTACGTCCCGTCTGCGACGTTGCGCTCGCTCTACCGGCTGAAGGACGACACCACGGGGGCCATCTTCCTGTACTTGAAGGACCTCAAGCAGGTGCCCGCGGTGCAGGCGCGGCTGCGGCAGACGCTCGCGGCGGCGGGCTACGAGTTGATGGACAATGATCCGCGCGCCTTCTGGATGAAGTTCGACACCGTCAACCGCGAGGCGTGGACCGGGCAGAAGCTGGACATCACCAACTGGGAGGACGAGATCTCCTTCGTCAAGTGGACGGTGACCGCGCTCAACATCCTCTCCGGCCTGCTCATCTCCATCCTGCTCGTCATCATCTGCGTGGGCATCATGAACACGCTGTGGATCGCCATCCGTGAGCGCACGCGAGAGATTGGCACCCTGCGCGCCATTGGCATGCAGCGCTCTCGCGTCGTGTGGATGTTCCTCCTGGAGGCCCTGACGCTGGGCTCCCTGGGCACGCTGGTGGGCGCGGGGTTGGGGCTTGTCGTGTGCACCCTCGTCAACGCCGCGCAGATCGCCGTGCCCAAGGTGGTCGCGGTGTTCATCCTCAGTGAGACGCTGAACCTGGCGGTGAGTCCGAAGGTGATTCTGGGCTCGATGCTGTTCATCACCGCGTGCACCACCGCCATTTCGCTCATCCCCTCCTTCCTCGCCGCGCGGCTCAAGCCGGTCACGGCGATGCACCACATCGGGTGAACCCCATGTCGCTCTCGAAACTGCTGTCCGCCGCGGTGGTGGCCGCGGCGTTGCTGTCCGCCCGCGCGGCGTCTGCCCTGGACACGCCCGCGATGACGAAGATGCTGCAGGTCATCGACGACCGGCAGCGAAATGGCGGCGACTACAAGGCGCTCGTCTATCTGGAGCAGAAGGAGAAGGACAAGACAGACGTGGCCCGCGAGGCGTGGGTGTACCGGCGCGACGCGGACGACAAGCTGATGATCCTCTTCTCCAAGCCCAAGGGCGAGGCTGGCAAGGGTTACCTGCGGCTGGACAAGAACCTCTGGAGCTACGACCCCAACGTGGGCAAGTGGGAGCGGCGCACAGAGCGCGAGCGCATCGCGGGCACCGACAGCCGCCGCGCCGACTTCGACGAGTCTCGACTGGCCGAGGAGTTCGAGCCGTCGGACAAGGGCGAGGAGACGCTCGGCAAGTACAAGGTCCACCATCTGATCCTCAAGGCGAAGGCCAACATCGACGTGGCCTATCCCCTGGTGGAGCTGTGGATCGACGTGGAGTCGGGCAACATCCTCAAGCGGCAGGAGTTCGCCCTCTCCGGGCGGCTGATGCGCACGCTGTACTATCCGACGTGGCGCAAGCTGTTCAGCGAGTCCAAGAACGCCGACGTGTGGTTCCCGGACCAGATCCGCATCTATGACGAGGTGGAGAAGGCCAACTCCACGGTCATCGCCATCAAGAGCGTGGACCTCCACTCGCTGGAGGCGAACCTCTTCACCAAGGCCTGGCTCGAGAGCAAGAGCCGATGAGCGCCCTCACCCTTGGCAGGGCCACCGCGCTGGCCCTGGCGCTCGCGCACGTGAGCGCGCGAGCCCAGGAGCCGGCGTCGCGGCCGGATGAGCGCGCGATGTTCGGCGGCGACGCGCCGGCGCCCGCTCCGGCCGCGACTTCTTCCGACGCGCGCCCCTCCGAGGACAACCTCTTTGGAGGAAGCTCGGGCGGGAACTCGGCGTCCCCTGCCGAGGCCGCGGCGACGCCAGCGGATACGAACGACTCGGCGCCCGACCGGACCGGCTCCGCGCAGGCGCCGGATCTGGTGGACCGCGACGCGGCGTCGCTGTCCGGAGGCGCCGCGCGCAACGCGTTCGACACCGCCGAGACCACGGATGATCCGCTGAAGATTGGCGGTCAGTTCTACCTGCGCGCCAGCGCGTCTGGCGCGGCGGGCCGCTCGTTCTCCAACACGAGCCTCACCGCGCCCACGCTGGTGGATGGGTACTTCGACGCCCGCCCCACCGAGCGGCTGCGCGGCATGGTGGTGGGCCGGCTGAGCTACGACCCCACCCGTCCCTCGGGCGCCGTGGATGCCACGGCCACGGGCGGCAGCTCCTTGTCGCTGGCGGGGGTGGCCGCGGCGAATCCTCGCGTGCTGTTGGACCAAGCGTGGCTTCGCTTCGACATCGAGCGCACGGTGTTCCTCACCGTGGGCAAGCAGCACGTGAAGTGGGGCACCGGCACCATCTGGAATCCCACCGACTTCCTGTCGCCGCAGCGCAGGGATCCGCTGGCCTTCGTGGACCTGCGTACGGGCGCGTCCATGATCAAGGTTCACGTGCCCTGGGAGTCCAAGGGTTGGAACTTCTACGGCATCGCGATGCTGGACAACGCGGGGCCGGCGGACAGCCTGGGCAAGATTGGTGGCGCGCTGCGCGCGGAAGCCGTGTTCGGTCCCGCCGAGGTGGGCGTCAGCGCGGTGGCGCAGAAGGGGCGCAAGACGCGGCTCGGCATCGATGTGTCGTCAGCGGTGGGTCCCATCGACATGTATGGGGAACTCGCGCTCAAGCGCGGCTCCGATGTCCCGGTCTACAAGCTGCCCGACGGGGTCTCTGTTCATGACGTGCTGAGCAGCGGCAACCTGGGGCTCATCACCGAGGACACGCCGACGGGGCTCACGCCCCAGGCGACCCTGGGCGCGAACCACACGTTTGCCTATTCGGAGAACGACACCGCCGTGGTCGGCGTGGAGTACTTCTACAACTCCACCGGCTACACCACGCGCGAGGCGTATCCCTATCTGCTGTTCGTCAACCAGTTCGATCCGTTCTACGCGGCTCGGCACTACGCGGCGCTCTACCTGCTGCTGGCCCAGCCGGGGTCCCTGGACAAGACGACGTTCAACCTGTTCACGCTCGGGAACTTGTCCGACCGCTCCTTCACCACGCGACTGAACGTGGTGCATCGCGCGCTCTCCTACCTCACGGTGGAGGCCTACGGCTCCGTCTACTACGGGCAGAAGGGCGGCACGTTCCGACTCGCCATGGACCTGCCGGAGATCCGCCGCCTCAATCCGGAGACCCAGCAGTCCGAGGTCATCCTGAAGCAGACCTCCGTGCCCGCGCCCACGTTCGACCTGGGCGTGGGGCTGCGCATCAACATCTGAAGTCCTGGGCTCGCTCCCCCGCGCGACAAGCGGGCGGAGCGGCCCTTGTCGATGGGCGAAGCGTCGCCGCGTGAACACCTTCGCGGCATGCCTCTGTGGATCGCCATCGCCGCCAGTCTGTACCTCGGCCAGACGCAAGACACGCCTCCCAGCCCGCCCGAGGACCCAGGCATCCGCGCCCCCGCCGCCGCCGCGCTCCAGGACTCTTATGAGCAGGCGCAGGACACGGTGGACGGCTATCGCCCGCCCGAGGGCTACACGGTGCAGGTCCCCGAGGATCCCTATACGGCCGCGGGAGCCGTCGTTCCCCTGCTCCCCAATGGAGAGCCGCCTGTCACAGCGGGCGAGGTTGCCAATCAGGAGGCCGCGGCCCCGATCGCCCCACCTGTCATCCGCGAGCCCGCCACCGGAGGCAGTGGCTCAACGGACGCCTCCGCGAATCCCTCGGACGCGGAAGCCGCCACGGGCACGGACACGGGACAGTCGCCCGCCTCGAGTGGATACGGCGCCCAGGCGGACACCTCCGCGCAGACTTCGAGCGAAGCCACCGCACCTGCCGATGTGACCGACACGACGCCGGATGGGTCCGCCGTTCCGACCGACACCTCGGCGCAGGCTCCGAATGGCGCGACCGCGCCAGCCAGCAATCCCGGGCAGACTTCAAACGGAGCCACCGAGCAATCCGGTGCGCCCCAGGCGACGAGCAGCGCGCCATCTGTCGCGACGCAAGAGTCAGCGACAACGCAGGCGGCGGGCACGGGCGGATCCGGCGCGGCGCAGGTGTCCGCGACGGGGCAAGTGGCGGGCACGGGCGGATCCGGCGCGGCGCAGGGCAGCTCCGCGCCCCATGCGAATGGCGCATCGACCGGCACCGCTGCTTCGGGCCAGAACTCCGCTTCGCAGGACTTGAACGCGGCGGGCTTCGGGGGCGCAACGGTCGTCGAACCCTCGCAGCCGGGCGCGCCCACTGCGTCTTCCGCCACCCAGCAGGAGAACGCTCCCGCGACGCAGGACGAGGTCGAACGACTGCGCGCGCGTGTGAATGAGTTGGAGCAGGACGTCGCCCAGCGCGATGCCCAAGCCCAGGCGCGCACGGGCGCCGTGCAGAGTCAGGTGGACACCTACGAGCAGCGCGCCTACTCCGACGAACGGGCTCGACAGGGGCGGCTCGCACGCATCCAGTCCGCGGGGCAATGGATGGTCGCGGCCGATCAAGCCCTGGAGCAAGGCGAACTGGACGTGGGCAACGCCCTCGACGTCGCGGACCAGAGCTTCGCCTCGGTCCGCGAGAGCGCCTCCGGCGCGGGACAGGGACTCGTCGTCGTCCACTCCGAACGAGCCCGCGCCCTCATCCAGACGGCGCGGGACGCCGCCGAGCGCCAGGATGTCTATGCCGCGCGGCTTGCCTTGCAGAGCGCTGGCTACGAGTTGGCCCAGGCTCGCGCCGCCAGCCTGGACCGTCCCGGTTCGAGCAACACGTTCCTCGAACGCTGACGCGCCGAGGAACAGCACGCGACTACGGCGTCTTGCGGAACACGAGCATGCCGCGCGCCGTGTCCACGCCGTACACGCGCCCGTCCGGAGCCACGCGGACGGCGGCCAGTCCCTCGTAGTACGCCGCCCCGCGCTTCTCGTTCTCTTCCCAGGTGTTGTAGTAGCCGGTCAGCTTGGGCGCCCCCGGCGTCGAGACGTCATACACGCGCAGACCGTCCTGGAAGTTGGCGACGTACAGCGTCGTGCCCGACAGCGCCATCCCGCTCACCGAGACCTCCGGACGCGACGAGAACTGCGCGACCTGCGCGATGGACGTCGGCGTTGTCACGTCCAACGACAGCACCGTGCCGCCCCACGAATCCGAGCCCTGGAAGGCCACGGTGCGGTTGCCCATCGCGCCCACCGCCAGCGAGTTCGTCGCCGGGCCCGCGAAGCGCCCCACCAACTTCGGCGTCTTCGGCGTGCTCACATCCGAGACCGTGAGCCCGAACGTCCAATGGCTCACATAGAGCTTGTTGTTCACCACCGCGAGCCCCAGCGGCCGGTCGCCCACCAACGGCTGGCTGCCCTCCACCGTGTAGCGCGCCACCAGCACCGGCGACGCAGGCGTGCTCACGTCGTGGATGATGACGTCCGCGTTGGGCGTGGGCGACGCCGAGTACAGCAGGTTGCCGTCCAGCACCATCGACTCGACCGCGACCGACTTGTCGGCCAGCAGCGTCTTGTCGCAGTGCGGCTGCGTGGGGTCCGCCACGTCGCAGATGCGGATCCCCTTCCCGTTGGTGCCCACGTAGAGCGTGGTGCCCGTCGCCACCGCGTCGTTCCAGGTCTCGCCGGAGATCTTCTGCTCGGCCACCTGCACCGGATGCGCCGGGTCGGACACGTTGTAGACGAAGAGGCCTTCCTCGCGCGCCGTCACGTAGGCGTAGTTGCCGGAGACGAACACGCTCGACGGCGCGCCGCGCGGCAGCGGCGTCTCGGAGACCAGGTCCACCCCTGAGCCCACGGACTCACCGGCCTTGCGCACGACGCGCGTGGCCTCGAAGGTGCCACGGCGCGTCAGCGCGCCATCGCGGCACACGCGCAGGAGGCCGGACATATGGGTCGGGCTCGTCGCGCGGCAACCCGCGAAGGCGTAGGTGAGCGGCGTCCCGTCGGTCGCCGCCAGCTCACTGGTGACGAACACCGTGTCCGGAGTGACCTGCTTGCTGGAGACCGCCAGTCCGATGACCAACGGCGCACCCGGCGAATAGCGCAGGGTCGCGGGCGCGATGAGACCATCATCGAACGTGAGGTTCATGTTCCAGATGCCTTCGCTCTGCAACGTCGCGAGGCTGGAACGGTCACAGGCCGACAGGTCGATGGCGTCAAGCTGACACTCGGCCTTCGTTTGGGGGGTGGAGTCCTTGCCGCAACCCACGACGAGCGCCACGGTGCCAGTCAATGCAAGAAGGCTGTTCTTCATGACCCCCATCCATACCGGGCGGGCCGACCCAACGAAAGTCCCGTCAACCCGAGCAAGCCGGCCCGGTGGACGTACACCGTAACGCAAAGAAACAATCGAGCCGCTTGTACGTTCCGAGGAGGCGAGCGAGCCTTCTCCCAAGCCGTCGATACGCCTGTCTCCTCTACCCCAGAGGTGCCTTCGTGAACCCCCGTTCCAGCCTGACCGCCTTGCTGCTGGCCCTCCTCCTTCCGGGGGTGGCCGCCGCCCAGGTGTTCGTCATCCCCCGTCAGGCGGGCAAGACCCCCATCAACACGTTTGATCTCGCCTGGCGCCACGTGGACATCCTCGTGGGTCCGGACGCGGAGGGGCTCGCCAAGCCCCCGGAGCACACCGCGCACGATCAACCCGGGGCCCCCCAGGATGTGAGCACCGCCGCGGCGCCCATCGCGACGAAGTCGGGCGACGCCACCTCCACGCCGATGGCGCCTCCGGCGGACAGCAAGCCCATCCCCAGCGCGAACATCCCCGTCGACACGACGGACGCGGGCCCGCTGCCCCAGGAGATCGCCGCGGCCAGCGCGGACGGAGGCGTGCCCTACGCCGATGGGGGCGTCGTCGCGCAAGCAGGTGGAGACGGTGGCACCTCGGTGGTCAGCGGCCCGCTGCTGCTGGGCGACTCGGACGCGGGCTTCAACTACACCTACGCGAAGACGTTGGGCGCGAAGACCGGCGGCGTGCGCTTCTACTTCTACGAGCGCGAGCGCGAGGTCGCCGAGCGCGCCGTGCCCGTCATCGAGGAGGCGTATCGCTACCTCGTGGGACGCTTCAAGTACGTGCCCACCCAGACGTTCCCGTACATCCTCTACAACAGCTACGCGGAGTTCCTTCAGACCAACGTGTTCCCCGTGTCCGAGGGAACGCTGGGAGTCACCAGCACGGAGGACCTCAAGCTGACCCTGCCGTACCTGGGGGACCATCGCCTCTTCGAGGAGATCAGCAGCCACGAACTGACGCACCAGTTCACCATCCAGAAGGTCCGCACCGTGGCCGAGCAGGCCAAGGTGTTCGGGGATCCGCTGAGCAACATGCCGCTGTGGTTCGTCGAGGGACTCGCTGAGTTCTACGCCAAGCGCGGCCTGGACCCCGAGACCGAGATGCTGGTGCGCGACCTCCTGGTCAACCCGGACCTGATGAGGGGCTACGCGTTCCTCGACTTCTTCTCGCCCGGGCCCTACGGCTACCTGTGGATCTACAAGGTGGGCCAGACCCGCGTGGCCTTCCTCGAGGACGAGTACGGAGACGGCATCTCGCAGCGCATCCTGGAGGAGTCGCCGCGGCTGGTGGGCGGCTCGCGTGACTCGCCGTCGCTCAAGTTCGAGGAGTTGCTGGAGCGGCTGACCGGAGATGATCCGAAGCGGCTGGCGGCGCGCTTCGAGAACTGGCTGAAGCGGCGTGCGTTCAAGACATACCTGGGCTCCGAGCAGTCCGCGCCCGCGCTCGACTCGCTCTCGGATCTGCCCGGCATCGTCACGGCGATGGCGAGCGGTCCGGATGGCTACGTGCTGGCCGTGCGCACCATCATCCCGGAGACGGGCGAGAGCCGCCTGTACCTGCTGGATCCGCGCATGCCCGAGAAGACGGTGGAGGTGGCGGCGGATGGTCAGCCCGGCATCGAGTCACTGCATCCGGTCTCCGGCCGCAACTTCGCGCTCGGAAAAGACAAGCTCGCGTTCGTCGCGGAGGTGACAGGGCGCGACGTGCTGTACGTGCAGGACTTCGGGCACTCGGCGGAGAAACACGCGACGGATGTGCTCGTTCGCCGCTCGGCGATCCGCACCGGCATCGATCGAGACCCGGGGCTCGCGGTGAAGCTGGAGACCGGCGGTCGGCGAGCGATCCGCGTCGACAAGCAAGGCGTCGTCGCCGTGTATTCACCCGCGTTCTCGCCTGACGAGCGCTACGTGGCGTTCATCGGCATCGACGACAAGGGCCTGCGCGATGTCTACATGGTGGACCTGGCCGCGGGGGACAATGCGGCGCCCCGCAAGCTCACGGACGACGTGTTCGCGGAGCGTCAGCTCACCTGGGGTCCCACCGGCATCATCTACACGTCGGACGCCACGTCGCATCGCAAGTACAACCTGTTCCGCATCAAGCCCGACGCGCCGGGCCCCGCCGAGCGCCTCACCTCCGAGGACCGCGACGAGGCGGATCCGGTCGCGCTCCCGGACGGGCGCATCTTCTTCGTCGCGTACACGCACAGCAGCTCGGACCTGCATGAGCGGCTGCCCGATGGCCGGCTGGTGCGGCGCACCGACCTGACCACCGGCGTGTTCGAGCCGGGCCCCGGCCCCGAGGGCTCGCTCTGGATGTTGTTCCACCTGTCCGGCGAGAGACGTCCGTCCTTGCTGCGCCCGCCGCGCATGCTGGCGCTGGAGGAGGAGAAGGAGCCGCCCGCCGAGCCTCCCGGTCCGCTGGCGATCCGCCCGCTGACGGACGCGCAGCAATATCGGCCGTTCGCCCGGCAGAACCTGGAGTTCGGCCCCATCTTCGGCTTCGCCGGAGCGGGCGGTGGCGGCTTCGTGGGACAGGTCTTCGCCTCCGCCACGGACCGGCTGCGCAACCACCAGATGATCCTCACCCTGGCGGTGTACGGCTCGTTCGAGCTCACCGACGGCTTGCTGCTCTACGTAAACGACGAGAAGCGCGCGACATGGGGCGGCGGTCTCTTCCAATCGCTCCGCTTCCGCGTGGATCAGACGTTCAAGGACGTGAACAAGGACCTCTTCTTCACGTCCGCCGAGCGTTACTTCGGCGTGTTGGGCAGCTACCGCTATCCGCTCAGCACCTTCCTCTACATCCAGGGCGACCTGAGCCTGGGCGGCACGAAGTACTTCCTGGATGATCCGGTCGAGTTCTACCTGGCGTTCCCCGAGCGCAACGAGGCGAACCAGGCGCTGCTCGGCGAGTGGCGGGCGAAGAACCAGGCCATCCGCTTCCAGACCGAGCTGAGCGGGCGACTGGGCTACGACAGCATCAAGTACCACTACGCCACGGGGCCGCTGTCCGGCAGCAGCGTGTTGATGGAAGCCACGGTGGGCGTGCAGCCCTTCAACGACGAGGCGTACAGCAATGTGCGGCTCGACGCGGAGCGCTACTTCCCCATCTACGGACGGACGAACGTGTTCGCGCGCCTGGGCACCGGCACGACGCTGGGTGGGCGGTACGCGCGCTCGTACTATCTCTCCAGCTTCGACACCCTGCGTGGCGTGAACTTCGGCGATGAGCGGTGGCTGCTCGGCCGTCACTTCGTCTACTCCACGGTGGAGATGCAGCTGCCGCTCAACGACATCATCCGGGTGGCGTTCCTCAGCGACCTGGAGGCCATCGTGGCGATGGATACCGGTGGCGTGGGTGACGGCGCGAAGGACTTGTGGGACCACCGCGTCCTCAATGCCGTGGTCGGCTTCAACGTGTCCCTGGGGCCCTTGCTGCTGCGCCTGCACTTCGCGCGGCCGTTCGACATCAAGGCCGCGGCGGGCAAGCCCGACCCCGGATGGGTGACGAACTTCTCGCTCGGCATCGCGGGGCTCAACGGCTTCTTCGATCAGCGAGACACGGGACGGCAGGCGCCTCCTCCCAACCGGGCGGCCCTGCCCGCGCTGGGCGGCGGCTACCTCACGCCTGGGGTGCCCTGAACGGGCAGGCATGGAGCCTGGGGTGCCCTGAACGGGCAGGCATGGAGCCTGGGGTGCCCTGAACGGGCACCCAGGGGACTCAGGACTGAGCGGCGACGAGGGCGGCGTTGGCGCGAGCCAGCGGCCCCCCATCGCTGGGAATGCGCTCGAAGTCGCCGCGCAGCGCCTTGAGGGCGAACTTCTCCAGGTCAATCTCCCGGCGCGTGCGCACCCCGAGCGCACGCATCACCGCGGCGAGCGGCCCGAAGCCCAGCAGCCCGTGCTGAAGCAAGAGCCCCGCGGCCACGCCGCTGAGCACTCGCCACCGGCCGCCGTCCTGACGGCCCAGCATCAAGCCCAGCACCGCCAGCGCGGAGGCCCCCACGGACACGGCACGGTTGAGGTCCCACTCCCGCTCCAGCTTGGTGAGGTACTGGCTCATCGCGACCCGGTCACCGCGCTCGGCCATGGAGCGGACGCAGGCCTCCACGTGCGCGTCGATGCGCCGGTTCACCGGAGTCGGAGTGTGGGTCCGCACGGCATCCGATGACATCTGGTTCCACGTCTCCATCGCGCCTCCCTCCGTGAACACGGAGGAGGTCCGTCCCCCGTCGCCTCAAAAATAGGGCGGCCCCCGGGCGGCTGGCATCGAGGGGCCGCCGCGCTCCGCCGCTCGCCCGGACGCCCTCCACTCCGAGGATGACAGGCTGCCCGGCTTCCGCTGGGCAAGGCGTCAGGCAAGCGGAGGACAGCCCCCCGACGAAGCCCCCCTCTCGGCCTGGTCACACTCGGCCGCGTCGTCTTCGGAGGGTGGCGATAAGGTGCGCGCCGCATGGTGCTTCCCATCCGATTCGTCCTGATGCGCCCGCGCAACGCGGAGAACCTTGGCGCCGCCGCCCGCGCGCTGAAGAACTGCGGCCTGGCGGACTGGGCCTGGGTGACGCCCGAGGCGGAGGACCTCGCGCCTGCTCGTCGCCTCGCGGTCCACGCAGAGGACGTGCTCGAGGGCGTGAAGCGCCCGGACTCGCTGGAGGCGGCCGTCTCCGACTGCGTCTGGGTGGTGGGCACCAGCTCTCGCAAGGTGGAGGGCAAGCGGCGGATGTCGCCTCGCGCGGTGGGTGAGGAGTTGGTGGCCCGCGCGGCGCAGGGCCCCGTGGCGCTCGTCTTCGGGGATGAGCGCAGCGGCCTCACCAACGCGGAGGTCGAGCGCTGTCATGACCTGTCCGCCGTGCCCACCGCCCCCGAGCAGCCGTCCATCAACCTGGCGCAGGCCGTGCTCCTGTACGCGTACGAGGTCCGGATGGCCGTGCTGGAGCAGTCCGCGCCTCCGCCGGGTCCCCTGCCCGTCGCCGCCACGGACGCGGAGCTGGCGCGCGTGGAGGAGACCCTGGAGACCCTGCTGACGTCCGGTGGCTTCCTCGTCGATGCACACCCAGGCCGCACCGCCGTGCGTGACCTGCTCGCGCCCCTGCGCCGCTCCCGGCTCACGCGCCACGAAGCTCGCTTGTGGCTGTCCGCGCTGCACACGGTGCGCAAGCGCTTCCCCTCGCCCATCGCCGTGCGGACAGACGAGAGCGAGGACTGACGGCCACGGCAGGGGCCCGGCGAGCGTTCCTCCTCGCGGCGTCCTGGAAGCCAGCCAGCCCGAGCGGCGCGGGCTCTCGTCGCGCTCGCGCGTGCGCAGCATGTCGCGCATGACCTCCGAGAAGACGAAGTTCACGCGCCCGGTGGGGACCGACTATCCCCCCATCTCCGACTATGCCTTCGTGAGCGATTGCCACTCGCTCGGCTTGGTGGCTCGGGACGGAACGTGGGAGTGGCTGTGCTTCCACGCGTTCGACGCCAGCCCCGTCTTCGCCTGCATGCTCGACCGGGAGCAGGGGGGCTTCTTCCGCATCGCGCCCGTGGGCGAGGCGCGCGTGTCCCGCCGCTACCTGCCGGACACGAACATCCTGGAGACGCGCTTCGTCACCGACACCGGCGTACTTACCGTGACGGACTGCCTGCCGTGCTGGGAGGACGAGCGCCAGCCCGGGAAGTTCGTCATCTCGAATCCCCGACACCTGCTCATCCGCCTGGTGCGCTGCGAGCAGGGCGAGGTGGAAGTGGCGCTGACATTCTCGCCTCGCTTCGACTTCGGTCGCACCACGCCGTTCCTCCATCGGCTGGCGGAGGACCTCGCGGTCATCTTCGGCGGCTCGGACTCGCTGTTGCTCCAAAGCAACCTGGGCCCGCTCGTTTCGGACGCGAAGGGCGGCGCGGACTCGCGCACGGTGCTCAAGGCGGGCGACGCGCGCGCGGTGGCGCTCACCTGGAGACACCCCCAGGACATGAAGGCCGAGCGGCTGGAGGCCGATGACCTGCGCACGCGGGTGGAGCGGACCGCTGACTTCTGGCGCTCCTGGGCGGGGCGCTGCACCTACGAGGGACCGCACCGGGACGTGGTGGTGCGAAGCCTGTTGGTGCTCAAGGGCCTGACGTACGCGGAGACAGGCGCCGTCATCGCCGCGGGCACCACGTCGCTGCCCGAGGAGATCGGCGGCGTGCGCAACTGGGACTATCGCTTCAGCTGGCTGCGCGACTCGTCGGCGCTGCTGTGGGCGCTCGGCGCGTTCGGCTACGAGGACGAGGCCCGAGACTTCGCGCGGTTCCTGCTGCGCACCACGGCGGGCCGCACCGACGAACTCCAGATTCTCTACGGCATCAACGGCGAGCGACTGCTCCAGGAGACGAACCTCGGGTTCCTGGAGGGCTATCGAGGCAGCAAGCCCGTGCGCACCGGCAACGGCGCGTTCGATCAATTCCAGATGGACACCTACGGGGAGCTCATCGGGCTGATGTTCTTCCTCGTGAAGCGGCTGGGCCTCACGTACTCGGTCCAGCAAGCCAACCCCATCAGCCGCTACTGGATGGAGTTCATCCGGCAGGTGGCCGACACCGCGGCGCGCCGCTGGAAGGAGCCGGACGACGGCATCTGGGAGACGCGCGGCGGGCGGCAGCACTTCGTGTTCTCCAAGCTGATGGCGTGGGTGGCGTTGGATCGCGCCATCCAGCTCTTCGAGCCCGTGCCGGAGATTCCCGCCGACCTGACCGGCTGGAGCCGCGCTCGAGACGAGCTGCGCCAGGCCATCGAGACGCGCGGCGTGGACCCGAAGACCGGCGCCTTCATGCAGTCCTTCGGCAGCACGGCCCTGGACGCCTCGGCGCTCCAGGTGATGCTCACGGGCTTCCTGCCACCGGACGACCGCCGCGTGCGCGCCACGGTGGAGCGCATCGACGCGGAGCTGACCCGCGACGGCCATGTGTACCGCTACCTCGACCGCAAGGACGGACTGCCGGGCGGAGAAGGCACGTTCGTGTTCTGCACGCTGTGGCTCACGAGCTGCTTCGCGCTCAGCGGAGAGGTGGAGCGCGCCGAGGAGCGGCTCGGCCAGGTGCTGTCCTACGTCAACGACCTGGGGCTCTTGTCCGAGGAGATCGACCCGGAGCGCCAGGAGGTGCTGGGCAACATGCCGCAGGCCTTCAGCCACGTGGGCCTCATCCACGCCATCGTCGCCATCGAGCAGGCGCGGGTCGCCCAGAAGCAAGGCACCACCGTGGGCGTGTCCCCCGTCCACCAGGAGGCCATGGAGGAGCCCGCCCCCGAGTCCCCGTGAGCGGGAGCCGGACACGTCATTGTCCAGCGCCCGGCCACCGGGGCGGGTATGGTGCCGCCCGCCATGTCTCGCAAACCCGAAAAGCCGAAGCCCCCTCGCGTGAGCCGTTGGGAGGGCCGGGAGAAGCCCGACTGGCTGTCACGCGCGCTGGCGCGGGCCGGCGCGCTGCCCCAAGCGGAGGCCGAGGCCGCCATCCAGGCCGGTCGAGTGACGGTCAACGGCCGCGTGGTGCGCATGCACCTGGCCCCGGTGCCGCCGGGCGCCGTGTTGCGCCTGGACGGCAAGCCCGTGTCGACCGAGGCGCCCACGCACGTGCTCGCGTTCCACAAGCCCGCGGGCGTGCTGTCCTCCACCGTGAGGCAGCACCGCGTGGGCACCGTCTTCGAGCTGCTGCTGCCCCAGCTCCCGGACGAACTCACCGGCTTCACGTGGCACGCGGTGGGCCGGCTCGACGTGGACACCACCGGGCTTTTGCTCTTCACCAACGATGACAAGTTGGTGGCCCACGCCACCTCGCCGGACTCGCACCTGCCCAAGCGCTACGTGGCCACCGTCTTCGGCGTCGCGGATGACGCGAAGGTGGAGCCGCTGCGTCAGGGCATGGCGCTGGATGATGGCCCCGCGCGCCCGGCCGAGGTGCGCGTGAGGGATGCGCGCACCGTCGAGGTCAGCATCACCGAGGGCCGGCACCACCAGGTGAAGCGGATGCTCGGCGCCGTGGGCCTGCCCACCCAGGCGCTCCGGCGCGAGGCCGTGGGGAGCATCGAGTTGCAGGACATCCCCGAGGGCGGCTTCCGGCTGCTGACGGAGGCCGAGGTGCGCGAGGGCCTGCGGTACGCGGGGCGGGAGCGAAGCGAGCCCTGAGCGCTTCGCACGAAGTCTTCTAAGCCGAGGGTGGCTCGCATAGGGTGCCCGGCATGGCGGACTTCGATCTCGTGGTGATGGGCTCTGGCCCCGCGGGTGAATGGGGCGCGGTACAGGCGGCGTTGCAGGGCAAGCGCGTGGCGGTGGTGGAGCGCGAGCCCGTGCTGGGCGGAACCGCGGCCAACACCGGCACCCTGCCCTCCAAGACGCTCCGGGAGACGGCGCTCCACCTCTCGGGGTTCCGGGCCCGCGGCCTCTACAGCGTGGAGGCCACGCTCCGGCACGAGGCCACCGTGTCCGACTTCCTCTACCGGGAGCGGCGCGTGAAGCTCACCGAGCGCGAGCGCATCGCCCAGAACCTCCAGCGGCACGGCGTGACGCTGTTCCAGGGCGTGGCCTCGCTGGTGGATGCGCACACCGTGGCGGTGACGCGCGCGGGCGCGCCGGAGACGCGGCTCACCGCCGACTTCGTGATGGTGGCCACGGGCTCGTCGCCCTACCGCCCTCCCCTCTACCCCTTCGGCGATCCACGCGTGCACGACTCGGACGAGGTGCTCGACATCGGCGAGCTGCCCCGCTCGCTCGTGGTGGTCGGCGGCGGCGTCATCGGCTGCGAGTACGCCTGCATGTTCGCCGCGCTGGGCATCCCCGTCACGCTGGTGGAGGTGAAGGGCGAGCTGCTGCCCTTCCTCGACGACGAGTTCTCCGCCCGCCTCGCCCAGTGCATGGAGGCCCTCGGCGTGAAGCTGCGCCTGGGCCACACCGTGCAGTCCGTCCACATCCCCGAGCTCCACGCCGAGCCCATCCGCCTCACGCTCGCCGCCGGCGAGGTGCTGGAGGCGGACCAGGTGCTCGTGGCCTCGGGGCGCTCGGCCAACACGGCGGGACTGGGCCTGGAGGCCGTGGGCGTCAAGCTGGGCGCCCGAGGCCAGGTGGAGGTCGGGCCGGACTACCAGACCGCCGTGCCCCACATCTACGCTGTGGGCGACGTCGTCGGCTTCCCGGCGCTCGCGTCCACGTCCATGGAGCAGGCCCGCATCGCGGTGGAGCATGCCTTCGGGGCCAGCCAGCGGCTGCTCGCGCCCATCCTGCCCTTTGGCATCTACACCATCCCCGAGGTCTCCATGGCCGGGGAGACGGAGGAGGCCCTGCGCCAGAAGGGCGTCCCCTACGTGTGCGGACGCGCCAGCTTCGACAGCAACCCGCGCGGGCAAATCATTGGAGAGCGCCAGGGCCTGCTCAAGCTCCTCTTCCACCGCGAGAGCCGCAGGCTGCTCGGCGTGCACGTCCTGGGCGAGCAGGCCACGGAGCTGGTCCACGTGGGCCTCACCGCGCTGCACGCCGAGGCCACCACGCGGCTGTTCGTGGAGATGTGCTTCAACTACCCGACGCTGTCCGAGGCGTACAAAGCCGCCACCTACGACGCGCTGGCGCGACTGGACGGCCGCGCCACCGACTGAGCCTCAGGGGGTGCGCTTCAGCGGGCCCACCGTGAGGCCCCCGGCGGGCACGGCCGGGCCCACGCGGCGGACCGGCGCCTCGTCCGCGCGGAGAGTCGGGGCCTCGGCCCGGGACTCGGGAGCCTGGGCCGGGGCGCCCCGAAGCAGCGCGCGGATGCGCTCCCAGCGCGCCTTCTCGTCGGAGAGCAGGCGGCCCAGCTCCTCGCGGGCCGGCCCATCCTCCAGACCCGCTGCCGCCTGGGCCACCTTGTCCAGGAAGGGCATCAGGTAGCCAAAGTCCTTGTCGAAGGCGCTGGGATCCTGGGGCATGGGGTTCTCCGTCAGAGGGAGGGGCGCGCTCACCCGTGGTACACGCGCGAGGCGACGATGCGGCCGTCCCGGACGTCCAGGACCTCGGCCACGGGCATGGGCGGCTCACCGGGGGCGTGCCGCACGTACTCCATGAAGACCCGATCCCCGTCCGCCGTGAGGGCCGTCTCCTCGTAGCGCAGGCCCGGGAGCCGGGCGATCGCCTCCCGCCACCAGGTCTCCAGGGCCGACCGGCCGACCAGCCGCCCTCCCGTCTGGGGGTGGAGCACCCGAATCTTGGGGGAGGTGTGGGTGGCGTCCTCGGCGTACAGGGCCACCAGGGCCGTCACGTCGTAGGCGTTGAAGGCGCGCAGCCAGGCGCGGGCCAAGGAGAAGTTTTCGGTCGCACTCATGGTTAGAAATATCCCTGGGAACAGGGAAGGTAGGTGCAGGTATGCACACCGTCATGCGGATTTGGCTGGAAACTGCGGCCTGTGGGAAGTAAGGGCCCCGCCTGCCCTGTTCGCTCAGTCATTTTCAATAGAAGAAGGACCGGATCGTGGCCTCCAACGTACCCATCGAGAAGATTCGTAACATCGGTATCTCCGCCCACATCGACTCGGGCAAGACGACCCTCTCCGAGCGCATCTTGTTCTATACGGGCAAGATCCACGAGATCCACGAGGTTCGTGGCAAGGACGGCGTGGGCGCCGTGATGGACTCGATGGACCTGGAGCGTGAGAAGGGCATCACGATCCAGTCCGCCGCCACGTACGCGATGTGGGGCGACTTCAACATCAACCTCATCGACACCCCGGGACACGTGGACTTCACCATCGAGGTGGAGCGCGCGCTCCGCGTTCTCGATGGCGCCATCCTGGTGCTCTGCTCGGTGTCCGGCGTTCAGTCCCAGTCCATCACGGTGGACCGGCAGATGAAGCGCTACCGCGTTCCGCGCATCGCGTTCATCAACAAGATGGACCGCGCCGGCGCGAACTATGACCGCGTGGCCGCGCAGCTGAAGGAGAAGCTGCACCACCACCCCGTCAAGCTGCAGATGCCCATCGGCGCCGAGGACCGCTTCCACGGCCTCGTCGACCTCATCAAGATGAAGGCGTTCTACTTCGACGGCGAGAGCGGCGAGACCGTTCGCGAGGAAGAGATCCCCGCCGACCTCCTCGAGGAGGCCAAGGAGCGCCGCCAGGAGATGATCGACGGCGTTGCCAACGTCGATGACGTCCTGGGCGAGCTGTTCCTGTCCGACGCCCCCATCAGCGAGGAGCAGCTGGTCGCGGCCATCCGCCGGGCCACCATCGGCCTGAAGATGACGCCGGTCATGTGCGGCTCGGCCTACAAGAACAAGGGCGTGCAGCTCTTGCTCAACGCCATCTGTGGCTTCCTCCCGAACCCGAAGGAGGCGACCAACGAGGCGCTGGACCAGAAGAACAACGAGGCGAAGGTCATCCTCGAGTCCGACCCGAGCAAGCCCTTCGTCGGGCTGGCGTTCAAGCTGGAAGATGGCCGCTACGGGCAGCTGACGTACATGCGCATCTACCAGGGCAAGGTTTCGAAGGGTGACTTCATCGTCAACCAGAGCAACCAGAAGAAGGTCAAGGTTCCGCGCATCGTTCGCATGCACTCGAGCCAGATGAACGACGTGAACGAGGCCTCGGCCGGCGACATCGTCGCGCTGTTCGGCATCGAGTGCGCCTCGGGCGACACGTTCACGGATGGCGGCGTGAACTACACGATGACGTCCATGCACGTTCCGGACGCCGTCATCTCGCTCGCCGTGGCCCCCAAGGACCGTGGCGCGCTGGCCAACTTCTCCAAGGCGCTCAACCGGTTCACCAAGGAGGACCCCACCTTCCGCGTGCACCGCGATGAAGAGTCCGGGCAGACCATCATCCGCGGCATGGGTGAGCTCCACCTGGAGATCTACATCGAGCGCATGAAGCGCGAGTACAACTGCGAGGTCCAGGCCGGTAAGCCGCAGGTGGCGTACCGCGAGACCATCAGCCAGAAGGGCGAGTTCTTCTACACGCACAAGAAGCAGACGGGCGGCTCCGGCCAGTTCGCGCGCGTGTGCGGCTACGTGGAGCCCCTGCCGGCGGACGCGGTGCAGCAGTACGAGTTCGTGGACGACATCGTGGGCGGTTCCATCCCCCGCGAGTTCATCCCGGCCTGCGACAAGGGCTTCCAGGAGGCCGTGAAGAAGGGCAGCCTCATCGGCTTCCCCGTCGTGGGCATCCGCGTCGTCATCAACGACGGTGCGTTCCACGCGGTGGACTCGTCCGAAATGGCGTTCAAGACGGCCGCCATCATGGGCTTCCGCGAGGGCTACGCCGCCGCCAAGCCCATCATCCTCGAGCCGATGATGAAGGTGGAGGTCTCCGCTCCCGAGGACTTCCAGGGCTCCGTGGTCGGTCAGCTCAACCAGCGCCGTGGCACCATCCTCTCCACGGAGACGGACCAGGGCTACGTGACGGCCGTGGCCGAGGTGCCGCTGAACACCATGTTCGGCTACTCCACGGACCTGCGCTCCGCCACCCAGGGCAAGGGCGAGTTCACGATGGAGTTCGCCAAGTACACGCCGGTGCCGCGCAACGAGTCCGAGGCCCTGATGGCCGCGTACAAGGAGAAGCTGGCGGCCGAGGCGGCGGCCCGCAAGTAGTCCGGGCATCCGCGACGCGGCTCTGGCAGTAGGGAAGGCGCTCCCCGAGGTTGGGGGGCGCCTTTCGCGCTTTTCGGAGGTCTTCGCACGTGACGCTGCTTCGCGCCGCCAATGTCCAGCTCAGCTTCGGCAGCCGCACCGTCTTCCAGGGCCTCACGCTCACGCTCGAGGAGGGCGAGCGCGTGGGACTGGTGGGCGTCAACGGCTCGGGCAAGTCCTCGCTGATGAAGATATTGGCGGGCGCGGCCCGTCCGGACACCGGCGAGTTGCAGCTGCGGCGCGGCGCCCGCGTCACCTACCTCCCCCAGGAGCCCGTGTTCGAGCCGGGCGCCACCGTGGCCTCCGAGCTGTCCGTGTCCCAGGCCCCCCTCAAGGAGGCCCTGGCCACGCAGGCCGAGCTCACCCGCCGCTTGGAGGCCGCGCCCCCCGAGGCCCACGAGAAGCTCCTGGAGCAGCTCTCCGCGGTGAGCGACCGCATCGAGCAGTTGGGGGGCTGGGACACCGAGCACCACGCGAAGACGCTGTTGGACCGGCTGGGCGTGCGCGAGTGGGACCTGCCGGTGGCGCAGCTCTCCGGTGGCTTGCGCAAGCGCGTGGCCATTGCCCGCGCGCTGCTGACGCGGCCGGACCTGCTGCTGCTGGATGAGCCCACCAACCACCTGGACGCGGACACGGTGGACTGGCTGGAGGACGAGCTGGACAAGCTGCCCGGCTCGCTGCTGCTCGTCACCCACGACCGCTACTTCCTCGATGACCTGGTGGACCGCATCGTGGAGATCCAACCGGGCGGGGGCGTGACGTCCTACCCCGGCAACTACGCGGCCTACGTGGAGCAGAAGCTGGTGGCGCAGCAGAACGCCGAGGTCGCCCAGCACAAGCGCGAGCGGTGGATCTCCCAGGAGGTGGCGTGGCTGCGCAAGGGCGTGGAGGCGCGCCGCACCAAGAGCAAGGCCCGCATCGAGCGCGCCCAGAAGCTCATGGCCGAGAAGGGCTTCCAGCGCCCCAAGGTGGCGGAGCTGCGCGTGGTGGCCGCGCCCCGGCTGGGCCACACCGTCATCGAGGCCGAGGGGCTCCAGAAGTCCTTTGGCGAGCGCAAGGTGTTGGACGACGTCAGCCTGCTGCTCCAGCGCGGCGAGCGGGTGGGCCTAGTGGGCCCCAACGGCGTGGGCAAGACGACGTTCCTGCGCGTGCTGCTGGGGGAGCTGCCCGCGGACGGCGGCAAGCTCGTCATCGGGAAGAACACGAAGGTCGCCTACTACGATCAGCAGCGCACCCAGCTCGACCCCGAGCAGACGGTGTACGAGGCCGCCTCGCAGGGCGAGGAGTGGGTGGAGCTGGGCGACGAGAAGATCGCCCTGCGCGACTACCTGGACGACCTGCTCTTCCCGGTGCCCATGCAGCGCATGAAGGTGGGGGCGCTGTCCGGCGGCGAGCGCAACCGGTTGCTGCTGGCGCGCCTGTTCATCGAGGGCGCCAACGTGCTGGTGCTGGACGAGCCCACCAACGACCTGGACATCGTCACCCTCAACGTCCTGGAGCGGCTGCTGTTGGGCTTCCAGGGCAGCACGCTGCTCGTCACGCACGACCGGTACTTCCTCGACAAGGTGGCCACGTCCATCCTGTCCTTCGAGGGCAACGGCCGCGTCGTCCGGTACGAGGGCAACTACGAGATGTACAAGCGGCTGAAGGAGCAGGCCGCCCCCGCGAACGCCTCCCCCGCCCCCAAGCCCGCGCCGAAGAAGGAGGAGCCCACCGCGGCGGCTCCCGCGGCGAAGGCGGCGCGCAAGCCGGGCAAGCTGTCCTACAAGGACCAACGCGAGCTGGATGGCATGGAGGCCACCATCGAGGCGGCCGAGCAGCGCAAGGCCGGCCTGGAGGCCCAGCTCGCCGACCCCGGCGTCTACAGCAACGGCGCCAAGGTGGCCGAGGTGAACCAGGCGCTGGAGACAGCCGCCAGCGAGGTGGACCGCCTCTACGCCCGTTGGCAGGAGCTGCAGGACCTGGCGAGCGGCGCCGCGTAGCGCCGTCCCGCCAGGCCGTGTGACACCTCGCGCGTCACCTCACCGCGTCAGTCGTAGCGCAGCGCGATGATGGGGTCGACGCGCGAGGCCCGCCGCGCCGGCAACCAGATGGACACCAGCGCCACGCCCAAGAGCAGCAGCGGCGCGCTGACGAAGGACCAGGGGTCCAGGGCGCTGACGCCGTGGACCACGCTGGACACCACCCGCGTGAGCGCCAGCGCGCCCACGACGCCCACCGCCGCGCCCACCGCCACCGAGACAAAGCCCTGGCGCAGCACCAGCAACACCACCTGCCCCTTCGTCGCGCCGAGCGCGAGCCGCACGCCCATCTCCCGCGTCCGCTGGCTCACCAGGTACGACAGCACGCCGTAGATGCCCACGGCCGCGAGCACCAACGCGAGCCCGGCCATGAGCCCCAGGAGCACCATGTTGAAGCGCTCCGAGCCGAGCGAGCGCTCCACGTGCGACTCCAGCTTCAGCGTCTCCGTCACCGGCTGCTGCGAGTCCACCGCCCACAGCTCGCGCTGCGCATCCGCCATCACCGCCGCGTGCGTCCCCTGGGACTTCACCACCAGGCACTGCGGCAACAGGTGCACGAGCATCTGCCCGAGCTTGTCGGACATCTGTCCCGACGGGACGTATGTGATGTTGGGCACCTCCTCATCCAACCCGCGCTCGTACACGTCGCGCACCACGCCCACGATGCGGCGGGGCACGCGGTCTCCGAACGGCACCGAGTGCGCCAACCGGATGTGCTGCCCCACCACGTCCTCGCCCGGCCAGTGCTTGCGCGCCATGTGCTCGTTGATGACCACCACGGGCTCCGAGCCAGCCCCGTCCGACTCCGTCAACAGGCGGCCCGCCACGAGCGCGATGCCCATCGCGGAGAAGTAGTCAGAGGTCACCGGACGATACTGCGCGCCTCCCGCGCCCGGGCCGTTATCGTTGCCGTCGTACTTGCCCTCGATGCTGAAGCTCAAGCTCGGCCCCTGCTCCATGGGCAGCGTGCTGGTGAAGCCCGCGGCCTGCACCCCCGGCAGCGCCCGCACCCGCTCCACCACCTGCCGATGGAAGCGCTCCAGGGCCGCGGGCTGCGCGTAGCGCGTCTCGGGCAACGACATGCGCATCACGTGCACGTTCTTCGGCTCGAACCCCGGGTCCTTCTGGCTCAAGGACACGAAGCCGCGGATGAGCAGCGCCGCGCCCACCAGCAACACCACCGCGAGCGCCACCTGTCCCGACACCAGCCACGCCCGCGTCCGTCCTCCGGCACGGCCCGCGGTGGCCCGCTGCGCGCCTTCGCGCAACGCCCCCGACAACTCCGGCCGCGACGCCTGGAGCGCCGGCAACAAGCCGAAGAGCAACCCGGTCATCACCCCCGCCGCCATCGTGAAGGCCAACACGCGCCCGTCGACGCTCACCGACTGGTTCACGAGCAACTCCGAGGGGGCGAGCGACAAGAGCAACGGCAAGCTCACCACGGCCAGCCCCAACCCCAGCACCGAGCCCACCACGGCCAGGAGGATGCTCTCGGTGAGCATCTGCCGGATGATCCGCCCGGAGGAGGCGCCCAGCGCCGCCCGCACCACCAGCTCGCGCTGCCGCGCCGCCGAGCGCGCCAACTGGAGGTTCGCCAGGTTCACGCACGCGATGAGCAACACCAGCGACACCGCGCCAAGCAACACCCACATCGCGGACTGGAGGTCCCCCACGAGGAAGTCGCGCAGGTCCTCCGCCACGAGGCTCACCTTCTCCTCGAGGATTTTCGGCTCGTCCGCGCGGAGCTGCGTGGACAACGTGCTCAACGCCGCCTCCAACTGCTGCCGCGACAGGTCCGGCTTCAGCCGCGCGGTGAAGAACAGGTAGTTGGAGTAGTCCCGGTTGCTCATGTCGAGTTGGAGCGGCGTCCAGAGCTCGGCGCCCGCGGGATAGGCGAAGCCCTTCGCCGCCACGCCCACCACCGTGTACGGCTCGTCATTCATCATCATCGAGCGGCCCAGCACGTCCGCCGCCCCACCGAACTGCCGCTGCCACAGGCCGTAGCTGAGGATGACCACCTTCGCCGCGCCCGGCACGTCATCCTCGGGGAGGAAGTCGCGCCCCAACTCCAGCCGCGTCCCCATCGTGTCGAAGAAGGGCTGCGTCACCCGCGTGCCCGCCAGCCGCCGCGGCATCCCCTCGCCCACCGTGTTGAAGCCGGCGGGGATGACCTCGAATGCCGTGACCTTGCTCACCACTGACATTCCATGCGCCTGCCACCACGCCAGGAATGCAACGGATTGCGAGGAATTCGTGCCATGCACGCCCCGGCGTTGCACCTGCACGAGCTGCTCGGGGTTGCGATACGGCAGGGGGCGCAGGAGGACGCCGTTCACCACGCTGAAGATGGCGGTGTTCGCGCCGATGGCCAGCGCGAGTGTGAGCACGGCCACCAGGGTGAAGCCGCGGTTCTTGAGCAACACGCGGCAGGCGAAGCGAAGGTCCTCGTACAACTTCGTCATGGGGGGGCACCTCGGGGCTGGTGCGGTGCCCTACGGCGCGAAGTCCCTCCCCATTGCTGGAGACCCGCGTGATTTCGCGAACACCCTCGGGGCGGCGCTCCGCGTCATGTCTCCACGAAATGAACAACAGAAATTCAAAAAACGACCAGCCGTGGGGATTCGTCCCGTATGTGTTCCGGAGGTGCGGATCAGGCGCCGTCCCCGCACTCCGTTCCGTTTGATGAAGGAGTTCCCCTCAGTGCCCCGCTCCCCGTTCGCGTTCCTGGTCGCTGCCCTGTCTCTCGCTTTCGCTCCCGCCGCCGCGCGCGCAGAAGGCGAAACACTGAATTCCCTGCCACGGTTCGACCTCCAGCGACTGCGGATGGATCCGTCGGCGCTGGGCTCGTTGATGGTGGGGACGGGGCGGACGCTGCCGCAGGGCATGGCGCGAGTCTCGTTCAACTTCCACTACGAGAACCTGCCCATGCGCTTCCAGACGGCCTGGGAGCCGGGCGCGGGCGTGGGGCTGGTGGAGAACAAGATGACGCTGTCGCTCACCGCGGCGTACGGCGTCTTCTCGTGGCTGGACGTGGGCGCCGAGCTGCCCTTCATCATCTCCCAGAATGGCCAGCCCACCCTGGCGTACTCGCAGCCGCATTCGAGCGGGCTCGCCACGCCGTGGCTGAGCGCGCGCGTGGCGCTGCTGCGCATGACGCACCAGGCCCCCCTCAACCTGGCGGTGGCCATGACGGCGGGGCTGCCGGTGGGCAACGAGGCCGCGCTCGGCCGCGAGGACCACGTCTATCAACCGCGCCTGCAGCTTGGGTACGTGGGCGACGGCTTCCAGGTGGGCGGCGAGGCCAGCCTCTACCTGCGCCAGAAGCGGGACCTGTCGCCGGTCTCCTATGAGGACAAGGACATCGTCGGCAACGAGCTGCGGCTGGCCGCGACCGTGACGTCGCGCGAAGGCGAGACGACGCGCGGCGAGGTGAGCGCGCTGGTGGGCCTGCCCCTCCAGGGCGGCCGCATCGGCGCGGAGCTGCTGGTGGCCATCCGCCGCCACACGCTCCCGGGCCTGGACCTGTACGTCATGGGCGGCCCGGGCGTGGGCGCGGGCCTGGACACGCCCACCTTCCGCTTCGTTGCGGGGGCCTCGTTCGCGACGGACAAGGTGGACTGAGCGGCCCGGCCGCGCGCGGACCGGGCCCGCTGACCGGGCCTCAAGCCGGGTGGTGATGTCCGTCCGGGCCGTGCGCGTGGCCGTGGGAGCGCTCCTCGATGGAGGCGTCCCGGACCTCCTGTACGGTGACGTCGAAGTGCAGCGTCTTGCCGGCCAGCGGGTGGTTCATGTCGATGACCACCGAGTCCGGGTGCACTTCCTTGATGAGCAGCGGCAGGTCTCCCTGGTCCGTCTGGGCCATCAGCGTCATGCCCGCCTTGGGCTCCAGGCCCTGAGGCAGCATGGCCCGCGCCACGGTGCGCACGCCCTGCGGATCATGCTCCCCATAGCCCTGCCCCGGGGGCACCACCACCGTGCGGCTCGAGCCCACGTCCACGCCCTCCAGCGCGTTCTCCAGCCCCGGGACAATCTGCCGGTGGCCGTGCAGATAGGCGAGCGGCTTGCCGGGCGCGCTCTGGTCGATGACCTGCCCGTCGCCCAGGTGCAGGCGGTACTCCAGCGAGACGACTCGGTCCTTCGCGACCTTCATGGACGGCTCCTTGGTGGGCGACGACTGCGCAACTGCTGGGTGGAAGGTGGGGGTGGGCGCGCATTCCGTCAGGAGGAAGCGGGCTCTGACGCTCCCCCTCCGTCCGAGGGGGCAGGCGGTTCCGCGCGCGCCACGTAGACGGCCGCGGCCAGGTCTCCGGTGACGTTGAGCACCGTGCGACACATGTCCAGGAACCGGTCCACGCCGAGGATGAGGCCCAGGCCCTCCACCGGAATCTTGAACATGCCCAGAATCATCGCGATGACGGGGATGGAGCCCGCCGGCACGCCCGCCGTGCCAATGCCCGCCAGCACACAGATGAACATGATGATGGCCTGCTGCTGGAGGCTGAGCGGCACGCCGTAGACCTGCGCGAGGAAGAGCACCGTCACGCCCTCGAACAGCGCCGTGCCGTTCTGGTTCATGGCCGAGCCGGCGGTGAGGACGAAGCGCGACACGTTGCGCGGCAGCTTGAGGTTCTCCTCGGCCACCTTCAGCGCGGTGGGCAGCGTGGCGCTGGAGGAGGACGTGGAGAAGGCGGTGATGATGGCCAGCCGGCAGTCGCGGAAGAACTGGATGGGGTTGCGCCCGCCCAGGAAGCGCACGGACAGCGAGTACACGACGAACATGTGCAGCCCGAGCGCCAGCAGCACCACGCCCACGTAGGACGCGAGCTGCCGGAGGATGTCGAAGCCCAGGCGCGCCGTCATGGAGAACAGGAGCGCGCCCACGCCCACCGGCGCCAGCCGCAGCACCATGTCGATGAGCCGCATCATCACGTCATGCAGGCCCTGGATGGTCTCTCGCAGCCGCACCGCCGGCTCGCCGGGCGTCAGCGCCAACCCGATGCCGAAGAGCAGCGAGAAGACGATGAGGCCAATCATGTCGCCGTCCGCCGCGGCCTTGATGGGGTTCTTCGGAACCATCGACACGACGATGGCCACCGGCGACGTGCTCTCCAGGGCCGGCGCCGCGCTCACCGTGGTGCTGCCGTGCGCCAGGGCCTTGGCCTCGTCGCTCAGCCCCACCCCCGGCTGCAGCGTGTTGACGAGCACCAGCCCGATGAGCACCGAGATGACGGAGAAGACGACGGTGTAGCCGAGCGTGCGCGCGCCGAGCCGGCCCACCTGCTTCACGTCCAACTCCGCCACGCCCATCACCAACGCGGCGAAGAGCAGCGGCACCACCAGCATGAGCAGCAGGCTGATGAAGATCTGCCCCACCGGCAGGGTGAGGTTGGCGATGCACCAGTCCAGCCAGGGGGCGGCCTTGCCCGCCAGCGCGCGGGCGGAGAGGCCCGTCACCGCGCCGATGGACATGCCGAGGAGCATCTTCTGGTGCGGCTTCATCCGAGAATCTCCGCGCCCACCCTGTCCGGTGGGCATTGGGCCGCGCAGCCTAGCGACGAAAGGGAGTGGCGCGCACCCTCCCTTCGACGGAAAGCTTGTGCCCCGCGTGCGAACCCTCGTCCAGCTCACCGAAGCCGCCCTGCCTGCTCCCCTCTTCCACCGCCTGCTCCGGCGCGTGAGTGCCGTGGGACAGGAGCGCCTGCGAACCACCTACCAGACCACCTTCTGGTACGACTTCGGCCCGCCCACCAACGTGGTGGAGCAGGTCGTCCACACGCTGCGTCCCACCCTCGCCGCGCGCCGCCGCATCGCGGGCGTGGAGTGGTGGCTGTCGCGCATGAGCCCCAACGACGTGCGGGTGGACTTCCACCAGGACCTGGACGAGCGGCTCGCGCGCGCGGGCGGACCGAGGGTGCACCCGCGCATCTCTTCGGTGCTGTTCCTCAACCGCGTGCGCGGCGGCGCCCTGGCGGTGACGCGCGAGCTGCCGTGCGACGACAACCCCTCGCTCGCCCCCTCGCGCTTGGACAACCTGACGCTGGTGGCGCCGCGCCCCAACCGATTGGTCGTCTTCGACGGGACGCTCACGCACGGCGTCCTCGATGCGAACAATGACATCCCCGATGGCCGGTTGCCCGGCACCGCGCGGGAGCGCCGCACGTTGGTGATGAACTGGTGGACCGCGCGCCCCACGGACGTCCCGACGTGGGCGTCGACGCGGCACTACCGGGCGCTGGCCATCTGACGCGCCGTCTCTCGCAGGCGGTGTGTAATCCGCTCCGCCCACTCCGGCTCGACCTCCATGCACGCAGGGCGCCGCCCCAGCCGCAGCGCCGCCGAGGGCATGGAGCCACTGCCCGCGAATGGATCCAACACCGTGTCGCCGGGCCGGCTGTACGCGCGCACCAGCGGCTCCAGCACGGAGAAGGGCTTGTGGTGCGGGTGCCCGCCCCAGCGCTCGGCCTCCGCGTCATCGTCGTAGCCTCCGACGACGGCCCACACGGGCGACACGTCTTGTGGGGCCAGCGGCGCGGGGGGCGTGCGCGCGATGACGAGCGCGACCTCGTACACGCGCAGGAGCTGCTCGTTGGCGTTCTTGTCCGTGGTGCGCTTGCCCCAGGTGTACTCGCCCCACAGGTGCCCGTAGCCCACGCCGCGCGCGGCGGTGAGGATGGGCTCCTTGCCCAAGAGGTTCGTCCAGATGACGAGCGGCGCGTCGGGCGTCAGGTGCGCCACGGCGCGCCCGAGCCACGCCTCGGAGAACGTGCGGTAGTCGCGCACGGTCTCGAACCGGACGATGGGGTTGCGGTCGATCTTCTTGTTCGCGCGCGGATCTCTCAGGTCCCCGCCCTTGCGCCGCCGCGTGAGCAGGCAGTACGGCGGATCCGTGTGCAACAGGGTGGCGCGGGTGTCGCCAAGGGCGGCGCGGTAGCCCTCCGGCTCGCGCGCGTCGGCGCGGACGCAGCGCAGGGACTCGGGCGTCAGGTCGGCAGTCATCGTGAGGGGCCCACCCTACACGTCGCCGCGCGAGGCTCAAGGCCCGCATGACCTCCGCGCCCCTTCAGCCGCGCACCCCACCGCCGTGAGCGTCCGCGGGCGGAATGAACCCCGTGCGCACCACGATGGCATAGCGGGGAATGGGCGGCAGCTCGGAGAGCGCCCGCCGGAGCGACGCCTCGCGCCCGCGCTCCCGGGACGCCTCGCCAGACAGGCGATACACAAGCCCCCACGCGAGCCACAGCGCCGCGCCCAACCCCAAGGGCCACTCCCACGCGCCCGCCGCCCCGCGCCACGCGAGCACCGCCGCGCCCAGCCCGCCCGCCGCCACCAGCACGGCCACCAGGCACCCGGATACGTGCAAGGGCGCCGTCCAGCGGCTCGGGGGCGGCTCGCCCGGGAAGCCCTCTTCCTCCAGGCGCATGGCGTGGGGGGTATACACGTAGAGGTCCACCGAGCAGTCCCCCGGCGGCACCTCCACGTCCAACAGCGGCGGCGCCTCCTCGGGCGTGCGCCCGGACACCGCGCCCACGCCCACCAGCCACAGCCTTCCCGAGGGCGCCCGGAGCCACAGTCCCGTGCGGGACACGCGCGCATACCGGGCGGCGGTGGCCGGGGCGGGCTCATCCACGTAGAGCGCCACCTCGCCGGCGAAGTGCCGCGTGCCCTCCGTCTCCAGGAAGCTGCAGTCGCCCCGCTCCGCCGCCACGGCGTAGCCGCGGTGGGCCACGAAGTCTGGACCCACGGTGGCGCGCATCCGGGCGCACACCTCGCGGTCCACCAGCAAGCCAGGGCCGTCCTCGACGCGCGCGTCACAGCCGAGCTTCATGCGCTGGAGTTCTCCCGTCCCAAGGAGGCGCGCGGCCCGGGTGCCGCGGCACGCCCACCTCGGAGTCTACGAGGAGAACACCATTTCGAACGAGGCCTGTCCCCCGCCGTCCGCATCCGAGAGCTTCAGCGTGAACCGGCTGAAGTCCTCGAGCGTCCCATCCTCCACCTGCCCCTCCACGAGGAGGCTCGTGAACCGGGGGGGCGCATCGACACCCGCGTTCCACTGGGAACGGAGCTTCACCTCCCGGCCTCGCCGGTCCAGCAGCACCGGCCGCCCGGTGGCCCACCGCTCCGACCCTTGGGTCTCGACAATCAACCGCAGGGCCAGATGGGGCGGCATCAGGTAGCGCGTGACGGAGAAGACCTGCGCCGTACATGCCCCCCGGCACACCACCGCGTGTTGCGTCACGCGGGAGAGCGAGAGCGGGCCAACCCTCGTGCGCTTCAGCAGCTCCGTCAACGGCCCCGTCTCCTCGACCGCGGCCGGAGCGGGCCGCTCACACACCGCCGGGGCGGCCCCCTGGGACTGGCGCAGCTCGGTCCGGAGCGACTCCACCTGGGCCTCCAGCCGCGCCACCTCCGCCCGGTAGGACTCCACCGTCCGGGGGCGGCGATTGACCTCCACCTGCCGATCCACGGGCTGACCGGGCTCGGCGGCCCTCAGCAGGAAGGTCGCGCGCGCGGGCGCGGCGCCGTCCCGATAGGCCACGCTGAAGCGCAGCCGCTCCCCGGGCCGTAAGTCCGCGGACGGCAGCACCACGACGTGCGACGCCCCGCCCATCAGCCGCGCGAAACGCTCGCGCCCCTCCAGGTCCAGGCGCTCCGACTGGATGTCCGAATCAAAGAGGAAGGTGGTGGACAACCCCGGACCAATCACGACCTCCGGAGTCGAGCCTCCGCTCCCAGACGTCAGCTCGATGCGCCGCACGGACGCGTCCTGCGAGACCGGGGGAGCGGCAGCCTCGACCCTGTAGCCAAGGAGGACCGCGAACGCGATCAGACACCGGAAGCGCACGATGGAGAGGCTCCTCGCAAGAACCTACGGAACGTACGGGGCTCTATCACGGAGGGCTGACAACGCGTATCTAGCGGGGCGCATAATCGCCGCGCCGGTAGACTTCCACATCCTGTCCGAAGCTGTAGACCGGAACCAGCAGGAGTGGGTTGAACAGCTTGCGCTCGACGGCGGTGTCGCCCTTCTGGACGGGGTACCCGTAGCGGGCGGTGACCTGCCAGTAGAACTGCATGCAGACGGGAATGTGGCGGCCATCCGGCATGCGCGCCTCGTTGATCCACACGTGCGTCGCGGCCTCGGTGAAGAAGACCTTCCCGATGTAACGCGTTCCCTCGGGGAGCGAGTGCCAGGAGTAGGGCCCGATCTGCAGGGCGTAGATGGGCCCTTCCTTGACCACGGACTCGTCCATGGTGCCGTTGACGAGCAGCCCGTCCATCCACTCGTGGTACTTGAGGCCCACCGCGCGCATCGCTTCGACGGCGCCGGGTGGGCAGGGCTCCGTGGGCTGAGCGGCGGGGAGGCTGGCGGGCACGGTGGCGCACGCGGCGCCCAGACACGCGGCGACGGCGGCTCCCGAGGCCTTCTTGAGCGCGCCGTGGGGTTCCGTCCGGCGCTTCTTCGCGATGGGCTCGGGAGCGGGCTCCACCGGGTCAGCGGTGCGGACGAAGGACGCGTCAAGCGGCTCGGGAAGCACCGTCCCGGCATCGGCGGGCGGCGCCGCCGCGAGCGCGGCGTTGGCGGGAGGGGAGGCACGGGTCACGGGGACAATTCCTTTCTTGGGGGCAACAGGCGCCGTCACACCTCCGGAGCTCGGGGCGAGGCGAATCCACCCCAGCGTCACCAACCCCAGGACAAGCAGCGCGCCCGCACCCACCCTCACGGCGGCACGGCGGCGCTCACGGCCCGGAGCAGGCATCTCGGGGCGCGCGTCAGCAAGACTGCTGAGGTGCTCTTCCGCGAAACGGCTGAGGTGTTCTTCCGCGGGACTGCTGAGAGGCTCCTCCGCGGGATTTCTGAGAGGCTCTTGCGCGGGACCGCCGCCCTGCTGCGCGTCCGCGGGACGGACCAGGCGCTCCTCCACGGGACGGACCAGGACCGGCGCGGGCGTCGGGGCCTCCGACTCCTCGAGTTCGGGGGCCCCCGGCGGGGGGGCCAGCGACGCGTCAGGAGGCAGCGGAGGGTCGGCCTCGTCGTCGTCCTCCACCTGGGGCGCGAGCCGCAGCCCCGGGCCCTCCCCTGGCACGTCCAGGGACACCCGCCACGCGGGCTGCCGCTTCTCCTTCGCCGCGTCCCACAGGGCCTGCAAGAGCGCCTCGGCGCTCAGGTAGCGGTCCTCGGGGCGCTTGGCCAGAAGCCGCAGCGCGATGTCGCCCAGCACGGGCGGAACCTTGGGGTTGAGCACGTGCGGCGGCCGAGGCGTCACCGTCTCGATGGCCGGCAGCAGGCGGTCGTACGGGAGCTTTGGGTCGAACGCGTACCCGTCCGTCAGCGCCTCGTAGAGCAGCGCGCCCAGCGCGTACAGGTCGCCCGGGACGCCCGCGTCGAAGTGCGCGCCCTTCTGCCACGAGCCTTCGCGCAGGAACGCCACGCACTCGGGGGGTAACAGGTGCGGCGATGCGGGAGCCACGCCCACCGTCAACGTGGACACGCCCGGCATGCGCACGGTGCCCAGGTCGATGAGGACGGGCCGCTCGTCCTCGCGGCGCACCAGCAGGTTGTCGCCCTTGAGGTCGCGGTGGTGCACGCCGCGCCGGTGCAGGTCCGCCACGCCTCGGACAATCTCGGTGTAGACGGAGAGCAGGTGCGCCGCGGTGGGCTTCACGCGCCAGCGCCACTCGTGGAACGTCTCGCCGTCCACGAAGTCGGTGACGAAGTAGAAGTACCCGTTGGGTGGGTCCGGCCAGCGGTCCACCGCGTGCACGCGGGGCAGGTGCGGGTGCGGAGAGCACGCCAGGAGGGCCGCCACCTCACGCGCGAGCCGACCGTTGATGTCCTCTTCCTCGGAGGCATGCGGGCCGGCGGGCCGCAGCGCCATCTTCAGCGCGAAGTACTGGCGGCCTCGCTCCACCTTGAAGACGCGGCCGAAGCCTCCCGCGCCCAGAGAGCCCACGATGCGCCAGGGGCCAACGTGGTGGTCCGGACCGAGCTGGTCCGGATGAAGAGGCGTCGTCATCGGTGAACACCTTCCAGGAGCGGCCCCACCGCTCCAGTCCCCATCTGCGGGCCGGCATCCGACTCCCCGACATGGCGGCGGGCGCGCGCCACCCACGCCCACCCAGGCGTCGGTACGTTCGCGGGAACCACCCAGGAAGCGGGTCTCATCGAAGGAAACCTCCGAGGTTGACCCTATCTATTCATTCGGGCTTGTCACGTTTTCTTCACCACCTGCCAGGATGGGTCACCGCGCGAGCGGACCCAACCTGCTGGGATCTTTTCGAGCCGGAATGCCTCAGTCCACGTCTGCCGAATCAGGGGTTTGCGCGTCGGCCTCGGCCAGGGCACGGGCCGCCTTCTCCCAGTGCCCGCGAAGTCGGGTCTCGGTGGCCAGGGCCTCGTCCCAGGAGGGGCCATCCGGCAGCAACCGCGACGCATGCGCCAGCGCGAGCCGCTCCAGGGCGAGTTCCTCGCACAGCCGCCGCACGCCCGCGCCGTCCAGGCCGCTGGCCGCGAGGAACGCGGCGCGTCGAGCCGGACGCACGCCCCGCTCTCGCCACCACGCGGCCTCCTCGGCGGCCAGTTCCTCGTCGGTGGCGGACAGGCCCAGGGTCCGCGCCCAGGCCGTGAGCAGCGCCCGGCGCAGCCCCGCCTCCGCCCACGCCGAGGCGTCCGGCGCCCGACGCAGCAGGTCCAGCACCCGCGCCGATTCCACCGCCCGTCCGCCCACCCGCGTCACGTCCTCGAGGAGCCGGCGCCGACGCACCAGGGAGGACGGGTTGCGGCGAGTCCCCGGGGTCGGAGCGGGCGCCGAGGCGGCGAACTCGCGCGCGGCCTGAAGACAGGCGATGGCGTCCCTGCGCTTGAGGTCCTCCACGCCGCGCGCGAACCACGCCTCCCACGCACGCCGCGAGGCCGCGGACCACGCGGGCCGCACCGCCTCCATCACCCGAGGCCAGGTGCGGTCCTGGTAGAACAACCCGCCCGCGGCCTCCACCAGCGCGCGCGCCGCCGCGGGGCCGAGCGCACGGGCCTTGCGCGCACAGGCCGCCGCGTGCCGCACGTTGACGAGCGGCAGCGTGAGCGGGCGCCAGTCATGCTCGGCGTCGGCGTGGAGCAGCGCCACCTCCGCGTCGTCCACCACGTCGCCGTCGCGGTACCACGCGAAAACCTGTCCCACGCCCACCATGCCGTGCGGGGCCAGCTCCGCGGCGCGCAGCGCGCCCATGCTGGAGGCCCCGAAGACGGCCACGCCCTCTTCCATCGCGGCCAGCAGCTCGTGGTGCCAGACGGAGGGTTGCGACTCGAAGACACCGTCGATGAGCGCGATGACGCGAGGCCGCAGCGACATGGCCCGCCACACGTCGCCCTGCCGCGCGGGCGGCAACACCGTGCAGCCCGGCGCGAGCCGCCGCGCCTCCGCCGCAGGCAGCGACGGCCCCAGGAAGACCACCAGTTCCCCATCGCGACGCTTCACAGCAGCTCCGAGACCCGCATGCCCGGGATGATCACCTTCCACACGTTCAGCCCGGGCACCGGCGCGTCCATCGCCACGCCGGCCACCTCCCGGAAGCCGGCCCGGGCCATCCGCCCGAGCACCCGCTTCACCTGGGCCGCCACCGGACGCGCGGCCTCGGCCGGCAGGTCCGGCACCTCGCGCGGCGCCCGCTTGGGCACGACCTCCGCGAGCGCCTCCGCGAACCCCAGCGCGGCCTCGCGATCCGTCGCGGCCACGTCCTCGCGGGCGCCGTGGATGTCCGTCAGCCGCGACTGCGCCGCCTCCAACAACGCCTTGCACAGCGCCTCATCGCGCCGGAGCGCACAGGCATACCCCGCGGTGAGCGGCACCGGCCCGCCGTCGCGGTCCACCAGCACCGCCGCCGCCACGGGCAACCCCACCGTGCCGGGCATGCGCCCTGTCGGGGTCGCATCAAACAGGTAGGCGTCGAAGCCCCGCTCCCGCAGCGACGCCACCAGCTCCGCCGCGCGCGGGGCCGCGGCCTCCAGCCCCTTGGGCTGCAAGAGCCGCCGCGTCACGCCCTCCTCCGTCCAACCGTCCGGCAGCGCCCGCGCGAGCTGATCCCGCTCGATGGCCTCGCACAGCGCATGGAGCAGCGCGCGCGAGGACTCCGGATGCGCGCCGGATCCATTGCTCGTCCACGCCACGGATACGGGCCCCAGCGCCGTCGCGCCCGCGGGCGGGCAGTACACGCCTTGCGCGGGCACCCACACCGACGCGCCCGAGCCCAGCTCCGTGGCCTCGCGCCACGCGCAACTCACCTGGTCACTCCACAGCCGAGGCACCACCAGGGCGCCCGCCGAACCCAGCCGGTCCGCGCCCCACAGCGTGCCCAGCCGCCCTTCCAGGTGGGCCCGCGCGCCCCACCGCAGGCGCTCCTGGGGCACCGTCTCCGCCGCCCACAATTCCGCCGTCTCCAGCAGGGCGCCCCAGGCCGCCTCGGCGAACGAGCGGCCTTTGCCATTGCACACCTGGAGCACGTGGCCGCCGGGGCGCACCGCGCACGCCACCTCGACACCCGTGCGGTCAAGCCCCGTGACGCGCGCCACACGTGTGACCCCCAGGGCACGGGCCAGTTGTTGGGCGGAAGGCTGCGGGGCGGGGACGTCCCTGGGAGGCGACACGGCGGCGGACCTTAGTCAGAAAACTTTCCGCCTGACACACGCGCGAATGCCGTCGTCGGAACGTGCGCGAAACGTGGTAGGGGTGGCCCGCCGGGTTGCCCCAGGAGCCGGAACCGCATGATTGCCATTGGAGACCTCGCGCCGGACTTCGCCGCGACGGACTGTCACGGGCAGCCCGTGCACCTGTCCGCCCTGCGCGGGCGACGCGTCGTCCTCTTCTTCTTCCCCAAGACATTCACCATCGGCTGCACCATCGAGAACCGGGCGTTCCGAGACAACCACGAGCTGATTCGAGGGCTGGGCGCGGAGCTCGTCGGCGTGTCGGTGGACACCGTGAAGACGCAGTGCGAGTTCGCGCAGCAGGAGGACATCCACTTCGCCCTGGTGGGCGACGAGGACCGGCGCATCAGCCGCGCCTATGACGTGCTGTGGCCCGTGCTCAACGTGGACCGGCGCGTCACGTACATCCTGTCCCCCTCGGGCATCGTGGAGCACATCATCCACCACGAGGTGCGCGTGTACCGTCACCTGGACGACGTGCTGCGCTACCTGCGCCAGCACCCGCTGCCCGCGGCAGACGAGCCCGCGCCGGCCTGAGCCCCTCAGCGCCACGCGCAGGTGTATTCGCAATACGTCGCGCCCAGCGCTCGGCACACCGGATGGGCCACCCGCACCTCGCGCCCGCCGGACAACTCGATGGCGCGCGCGTGCCAGCCGACCACGGTGAGGCAGTCCGTGGCGGTGACGCTCTCCGCGCCGAACGTGCGCAGCACCGCGGACTGAGCGCCCGTCCTCTCGTACTCGCGCGAGCCCACCGCGTAATAGGAGCGGTAGATGCGCGGCGCCTGGCTCAGGAGGAAGTGCGGATCCCCGGGCCTGAGGAAGACCTGGTGCGCGCCGTGGAGGTTCTCCTCGGCGGACGCGCGGCCCATGTCCAGGAACGCGCGCGGGGTGTCCTCGGGGGACACCACCTCGGCGATGGTCGCATCCAGGCGCAGGTTCAGCGCCAGCGGGTACCACGCCGCGGGCACCAGGAGCGTGCGCAGGATGGCCTGGTCCTCCGGGGGGAGGCGCCGGAGCACCTCGTCCACGCGGGCCTGTCCTCCCCACTGGCGCAGCATGTTCAGCCGGGAGACGAGCACGCCTCCCTTGATGCGTGAGCCTGTCCCTGTGGCGTCCATGCCCCCTCCTCGGGTCCAGCGAGGGTCCGGCGGAGTGTCCCCGAGCGTCCGGACAGGCGGCAATCACCCTGCCTCCCCGTCCCATCCAACGTGCGACAGTGGCCATTCTTCGGCGCTGGGGCGGCGCGGAAATGCAGCGGAAATAACCTTTTGCCCCCATGGCGGGTTGAAGGCGGCGTGAGTGGCACACACCCAGGGCTGGCGGCGGTGGTCGGAGGTCGGATGGATCCGCCCTCCGACGAAGCCCTGTGTGAGGCCTTCCTGGCGGGTGACGCGGCGGCGTTCGGCCGGCTGGTGGAGCGGCACCGCACGCTCGTCCTCTCGCTGGTGCGCCGCTACGTGACGCGGCCGGAGGACGCCTCGGACCTGGCGCAGCAGGCGTTCCTGCGCGCGCTGGAGTCCTCGCGTCGGGTGTTCGCGCGCTTCACGCCGCTGACGTCCGCGCCGTTCCGCGCGTGGCTGGTGCGCGTGACGCTCAACCTGGCGAAGAACCACGCGCGCCAGGGACTGCGGTGGCGGCCCGTGCTCGTGGAGGCGGTCGAGGACGACGTGGCCGCGGACGGCGCGGAGGGAGCGCACGAAGCGCTGGAGCGCGCCGAGCGGGCGCGGCGGGTGCGCGCCGCGGTGCTCACCCTGCCCCGTCGTCAGCGCGAAGTCCTGACGTTGCGGGTGGACGGGGAGCTGCCGTTCAAGGACATCGCGGAGACGCTGGGCATCACCGAGAACAATGCGAAGGTGCAGTTCCACCACGCGGTGAAGCGCCTGCGCGCGAGCGTGACGGAGATGAACGAGGGGAGCGCGTGATGGGTGCCTGCGCGGAGTACGAGGAACGATTGAGCCTCCACGCGGCCGGAGCGCTGGAGGGCGAAGCAGCGGCACAGGTGCGCGCGCATCTGGAGACGTGCGCCGCCTGTCGCGCCGAGGCCGCCGACGCCGCCGAGGTGCTGGGGCTGGTCGCCCTGCCCGCGCGCAGTCCCGCCGAGACTCGCGAGTGGGAGGCCCTGCCCGCGCGGACCCAGGCCGCGTGGCGCCGCGAGCGCTCGCGGCGGGACGGCTGGCGACGCGCAGCGGGAGGGTTCGTGGCCGCGGCGGCGGGCGTGGCGCTGATGCTCGCCTTCACGGGCCGCGCGCCGCTGGCACCTCGGCCGACGGTGGTGCCCGAGCCTCCCGCCGAGGACGCACCGCTGGCGCAGCCGGTGGACACGCAGACGCTGGCGGACTTCGAGGCCTGGGCGGGGTTGGAGCCGCTGACCGACGAGCCGGAGGCCGATGACGGCCTGCCCTGGGACGACGAGGACGGCAGCCTGGACCTGGACATGGGAGAGACGCTGTGACGACGACGATGCGAAGCGTGGTGCTGGCGGCGGCGGTGCTGCTGCCGACGATGGTCTGGGCCCAGGCGCCGATGACGCCCCCGCGGGAAGAGCGGCGCGAGGAACGCCGCGCGGAGCGACAGGAGCGCGCCGAGCAACGCAGCCGCCTGCGTCGCGTGCTGGAGCTGTCCGACGTGCTGGAGCTGGACAACTCCCAGGCGCTGAAGGTGGAGGACACGCTGCGGCGCTTCGATGAGAAGCGCCGGCCCTTGCGCGAGCAGGTGCGCGAGGCCGCGCGCACGCTCATCCTCGCGGCGCAGGGCGACCCCGCGGCGCTGGCTCAAGCCGATGCCGCGGCCCAGCGGGCCTTCGAGGCGCGCGCGCAGATTCTCGCGATGGACCGCGAGCTGTATGCCGCGCTGGCCAAGGAGCTGCCCGCGCAGAAGCGAGCGCGGTTGGCGCTGGCGCTCGCGCGCGCGGGCAACGGCCGCGACATGAAGCTCCCATGGAAGGCGGAGCGCGGGGGGGACGACTGACGCGCCGTCCCCCCGCCCCAGGCCTCAGTGGTGGTAGCCCGAACCCTCGGCCTCGGACAGCGACTTGGCCACCGGGTGCTTGCGGAGGAACTCCAGGCTGGCCCGGATGTCGTCCATCAGCATGCTCGCCAGGTCCATGCTGACGCCGTGGCGCACGAGGATGCGCTGCACGACGATGTCCTGGCAGTCCTTGGGCAGTGAGTACGCGGGCACCTGCCAGCCGCGCTCGCGCAGCCGGTCCGCGAGGTCGAACAAGGTGTAGCCGGGCCTGGCCCCGTCCTTGAGCTTCCAGCACACGCCCGGGATGCCGCCCTTGCCGTCGTAGACGATGTCGAACGGGCCCGCCTTGGCGATCTCCCGCGCGAGGTACTGGCCCACGTCCGAGCACGACTGCTGCACCTTGCGGTAGCCCTCGCGGCCCAGGCGCAGGAAGTTGTAGTACTGGATGACAATCTGTCCGCCGGGCCGCGAGAAGTTGAGCGCGAAGGTCGGCATGTTCCCGCCCAGGTAGTTCACCCAGAAGATGAGCTCGGGCGGCAGGTCCGCGCGGTCGCGCCAGACGACCCAGCCGCACCCCAGCGGCGTCAGGCCGAACTTGTGGCCCGACGTGTTGATGGACTTCACGCGCGGGAGCTGAAAGTCCCAGACGACATCCTTGTGGATGAAGGGCGCGAGGAAGCCGCCGCTGGCCGCGTCCACGTGGATGGGGATGTCCAGGCCCGTGCGCTTCTGGAGCTCATCGAGCGCCTGGCTGATGGCCTGCACGGGCTCGTACTGGAGCGTGAAGGTCAACCCGAGCGTGGGCACCACGCCGATGGTGTTCTCGTCGCAGCGCTTCAGCACCTCCTCGGGCGACAGCATCATCCGGCCGTGCGCCATGGGCACCTCGCGCAGCTCCACGTCGAAGTAGCGCGCGAACTTGTGCCAGCAGATCTGCACCGGCCCGCAGATGAGGTTGGGCTTGTCGGTGGGCTTGCCCTCCGCCTCGCGGCGCTTGCGCCACCGCCACTTCATCGCGAGGCCGCCCAGCATCGCCGCCTCGCTGGAGCCCGTGGTGGAGCAGCCCATGGCGTTCGCGGCCTCCGGCGAGTGCCACAAGTCGGCGAGCATGTTCACGCAGCGCGTTTCAATCTCCGCAGTCTGCGGGTACTCGTCCTTGTCGATCATGTTCTTGTCGAGGCACTCGTCCATGAGCTTGTGGACTTCCGGCTCGCTCCACGTCTGGCAGAACGTGGCCAGGTTCTGCCGGGAGTTGCCGTCCAGCATCAGCTCGTCGTGCACGACGGCGTACGCGTGCGCGGCGCTGTGCTCATCGTCCGGCATCCGGTACTTCGGCATCGCGACGGACAGGTCCGTGGACGCATAGACGTCATCGAACTCCGCGTGCTCCGCTTCGTCCTTGCTGTGCAGGGCCATGGTTCACCTCGTCGTCATCGAGAATCGCGCCCCGTGGGGCAGCACTCTTCAGGGTTGGGCTCGCGCCCTGCACCGACAAGCGACCCGCCCTGCGACGAGGCCCCGCGCGCGCCGCTCGCCCCCCCCAGGGGTGCGTTCAGCCGGGAGGCAGGCACGCGAGCGGACCTTCGCCCCAGCGGCCGGGGCTGGACAGGCGAGTGGCTCAGCCCTGGCGTCGCGCGGCCTGACGCCACGCCCGCAAGAGCACCAGGCCCACCCCGAAGCCGCCCACGAGCCCCAGCCCCACGAGCGCGAACAACCACAGGAAGACGCGATCCACCAACCGCGTGGCCCGGGTGAACGACTCCTCCACCCAGCCGCGTCCCACGCCATCGAGCTGCTCCAGCGTCGCCACGCGCTCGCTGTGCAGCCCCAGCATGACGGCGATGCGCTCGCGGCTCAGGTCCGCGAGCACCGCCTGCCGCTCCCCGGTGAAGAACACCTGAAGCGCCACGCGCTCGCGGGCCACCGCGGCCGTCACCGCGACGCGCTCGCGGTCCACCAGGGCGGGCAGGTCCGCCATCCGCTCCCCCATGCTGGCGAGGATGTCCACCGTGCGCGATAACTCGGAGACCGAGGTCCGCAGCGCGGGAGACTCCAGCGCGTCCACCGCGACCAACTCCGCCTGCCAACGCGCCTGGCGCGGCAGGCTCGCGGCGTAGAGGTCCACGCGCGCGGTGAGGTCCTGCGTGTCCTCGACGAGCCCCGCCGCGCTCTGCAGCAGCCCTCCGCCGGAGACATCCGCGACGTCCGCGAGCAGCGACGCGGTGGACTCGCGCGCGACGAGCGGCCCCGTAAGCGGGTGCGCCGTGGCCCACGCATGCACGCGGGCGCGCGCGGGCGAGACATCCGAGCGCCCCGTCACGTGTCGCCACTGCGCCTCGACCTGCGCCTCCATGTCGTCCAGCGAGCGCGTGGCCTGGGCGAGGAGCTCGGGCGAGGCGCGAGCCGCCGAGGCGGGCAGCGCGTCTTCCAACTGCGCGAGCAAGGCCCAGGCGTCCACCAGGGCCGCCACGGGGTCCGCCTGGAACAGCGCGCCCTGCATGGCGGGCACCGCGTTCGACTTGAACGTGAGCATGGCGCGCGCCACGTCCGCGGAGTCCGAGCGCTCGGCGAGGCCATCCGCCATCGCCTCGATGAGCCCGGAGAAGCGGCGCGCCAGATCGCGAACCCGCGTGCGCAGCACGCCCACGGACAAGTCCGAGCGCCCCACGCGCTCGGCCAGCAGGGAGCGAGGAGGCTGCACGGACGCGCACGCCGCCAGCCCCAGCGCAAGCACCACGCCGAGCACGAGGCGCGGGCTCCGGACACAAGTCGCCATGGGCGGGCGCAAGCTGGGCATCCGCGCTCGGCGCGCCGAGCATCCCGGGGGTGCAGGTGGACGTCTGGCACTGAAAGAAACCAGGGGCACGGTCGCTCCGCGCGACGCCCCGCTCTCCCGTTCGGCACTCCCCCCAGGGCGGTGGGCGACCTCGCGGGCGACCCCCATCCTTCCCGGCGCGAGGGCGGCGAGCGCCCTGCGTGCCTCATCGAGCCCGCGGGAGCGGGTCCGTCACGTCAACCAAGGAGCATCCCATGCGACTCACGCGCCTGCTGCCTCTCGGTCTCCTGGCGCTCGCGGCACCTGCCCTGGCGGCCTCGCGCTCCGAGGGCTCGACCGCGGCGTCCTCCTCCTCGGGCTTCACGGAGGAGGACCTGTACCCGACGCAGCGGTTCATGTTCAACGTGGGCGGCGGCGTGTCCTTCCCGCTCGCGGACTCCGCGGACCACTTCCAGGTGGGCGGCGGCTTCCAGCTCGGCGCGGGCTTCAAGTTCCTGCCGCGCCTGGGCGTGGAGGTCGAGTACGTCTACACGTCCTATGGCTTGAAGAACGACGTGCTCAGCGCCTCGGGCATCGACGGCAACCACACCATGCAATACGGCGCGCTCGACGCGGTGGTGGACGTGATGCACGCGCGGCCCGTGGGCGTGTATGTCATTGGCGGACCGGGCATCTACTACCGCCAGGTGGAGCTCAATCGGGTGGACGGCGTGGGGCTCGTCCCGTTCTGCGACCCGTGGCTCCTGGTGTGCTCGTCCGAGCCCGTGGCCGTCACCCAAGTGGTTGGCTCGCGTAGCTCCACGGACTTCGGTCTCAACGGTGGCGTGGGCCTCACGCTGCGCATCTACGGGCCGCTGCGGCTGTACGTGGAGGGCCGCTACCACTACATCTTCGGGCCCAAGTTCACCACGCTGGATGGCTCGACGAAGCGCGCGAACGGTGAGTACATCCCCATCATGTTCGGCCTGCGCTACTGAGCCCTGAGCCCGCGCCGCCGCGTCCCAGGGGCGCGGCGGTGAGCGGTGCAGTCGAGCGCTACTTCGCGGCGAGCGCGCTGTCGAGCGCGGCCTTCAGCTCGGCGCTGTCCGGCGTGACGGCGCTGGGGAAGGCGGCCTTCACCTTGCCGTCCTTGCCCACCACGTACTTGTGGAAGTTCCACTTGGGCGCGCCGTGGTCGCGAGCGAGGAACTCGTAGACGGGGGACTGGCCGTCGCCCTTCGTCTTCACCTTCTCGAACATGGGGAAGGTGACCTTGAAGCGCAGCTCGCAGAACTTGGCGATCTGCTCGGACGAGCCCGGCTCCTGCCCGCCGAAGTCATTGGACGGGAAGCCGAGGATGACGACGCCCTTGTCCTTGTAGCTCTCGTAGAGCTTCTCCAGGCCCGCGTACTGGGGCGTGTAGCCACACTCGGACGCGGTGTTGACGACGAGCACGACCTTGCCCTGGTACGAGGAGAGCTTCTCGGGCGTGCCGTTCAGTCGATTGGCGGACAGTTCGTGGAAGGACATGACTTTCTTCTCGGGAGCGCCCGCGATGGCGGCAGTGGACAGCGCGCCCACCGCGGCAACGGTGATGAGGAAGGAGGTCTTCATGGCGACGTCAGGATGCCGCATGCGCCGCCACATTTCACCGACCATCCGTGCGCGCCCGCGGTGACTCCGAAGAGAAGAGCGTCTTGAGCACCCGCCCCGTCGGCGTCTTGAGCTTCCCCACCTCGCGAGGCGTCCCCGCGGCGACGATGCGCCCACCGGCCTCGCCGCCTTCCGGCCCCAGCTCGACGACGTGGTCCGCCGCGGCGATGACGGCGGGATGGTGCTCGATGACGACGAGCGTGTCGCCCCGGTCCACCAGCCGCCCCATGAACGTGATGAGCTTCTCCACGTCACCCACATGCAGGCCCGTGGTGGGCTCATCCAACACATACAACGTGGGCTCGTGGCGCGCGCTCGCGGTCAGCTCGGCGGCCAGCTTCAGGCGCTGCGCCTCACCGCCGGAGAGCGTGTTGGAGCCCTGGCCCAGTTGCAGATAGCCCACGCCCAGGTCCGACAGACACGCCAGCGGCGCGGCCACCTTGGGGATCGACTGGAAGACGTCCTTGGCCTCATCGGCGGACAGCCGCAGCACATCGCCCACGGAGAGGCCGTGGTAGCGCACTTCCAACGTGGCCGCGTCGAAGCGCGCGCCGCCGCAGGCCTCGCACGGCGTGACGACGTCCGGCAGGAAGGACATCTCGTGGGAGATGGCGCCCTGCCCTTCGCACACCGAGCAGCGTCCGCCGCTGGCGGTGTTGAAGGAGAAGCGCGCCGCGGTGAAGCCGCGAATCTTCGCCTCGGGCGTGGCGGCGAAGGCGCGACGCAGCTCGTCCCAGAGGCCCAGGAACGTGGCCGGCACCGAGCGCGGCGTGCGGCCAATGGGTGACTGATCCACCGACAGCACCCGCTTCACCGCCTCGGCGCCGCGCAGGGCATCGAAGGCGCCGGGCTTCCCGGTGACGAGCCCCAGCTTCTCGCGCAGCGCCGGATACAACACCTGTCGGATGAGCGTGCTCTTGCCCGAGCCCGACACGCCCGAGACGACGTTGAGCCGCCCCACGGGCAGGCGCAGGTCCACGCGCTGAAGGTTGTTGGCGCGCGCGCCGGTGAGCTCCAGCCACTGCGTGGGCTCGCCACGCCCGGAGGGCGGACGCACGCGCGCGGCCCGGAGCGCGAGCGCCGTGGGCGAGCCGCCCTCCAGAACCTCCTCCGGAGCGCCTTCCGCCAGGATGTGGCCACCGCCTCGGCCGCCCGTGGGTCCCAGGTCGAGCAGATGGTCCGCGGCGCGGATGGTGTCCGCGTCGTGCTCCACCACCAGCACCGTGGAGCCGGTGTCCACCAGCGCGCGAAGATTGGCCAGCAAGAGGTGCGTGTCGCGCGGATGCAAGCCGATGGTGGGCTCGTCCAGCACGTACATGGCGCCGGTGAGGCCCGCGCCCAGTTGCGCGGAGAGCCGCAGCCGCTGCATCTCGCCACCCGAGAGCGTGGACGCGTTGCGATCCAACGACAGATAGCCCAGGCCCACGCGCTCCAGGAACTCCAAGCGGCGCAACAACTCCAGGCGCGACGGCTCGCCAATCAGGGCGCGGTCTCCCTTGAACTTCCACGCGCGCACCCGCGGGAGCATCGCGGCGACGGAGGCCTGCACCACCTCGTGGTAGCGCGCGCCCTCCAGCCGCACGCCGCGCGGCACCGGAGCCAGCCGGCTGCCTCCGCAATCACGGCACGGCGCCACCTCGCCCTCGGCCACGGCCGACGGGCCGCCCTGGACGCCGGTGCCTTCGCACGCCTCGCAGCGGCCCTGCTTGGTGTTGAAGGAGAACCAGCGCGGATCCAACTCCGGCACCGCCGTGCCGCAGCGCGGACAGGTGCGCTCGCTGGACAGGAGCGTCTCGCCCTGGGCGTTGCGCACCTTGAGGGCCCCCTGCCCCCACCCGAGCGTCTGCTCGAACCGCTCGCGCGGCAGCTTCGAGAGCCGGCCCTCGTACATGACGAGGTCGATGTCGTGCTCCCGCGTCTTGGCCAGGCGCGGCGGATCATCCGTGGAGGCAAGCTGCCCGTCCACGATGGCCGTGGTGATGCCCGCGCGCGCGGCGGCGGTGAAGACATCCAGGTACGTGCCCTTGCGCGAGCGCACGGCCGGAGCGAGCACCGTGCCGTCCCCCTTCATCGCCTGCACCTGGGAGAACAGTGCCTCGGGCGTGGTGGCGCCGATGGGCGTGTCATCCACCGGGCAGTGCGGCGCGCCCAGCTTGGCGAACAACAGCCGCAGGTAGTGCGCCACCTCGGTGACGGTGGCCACGGTGCTCGTGCCGCCCGCGCGCGAGGTGCGCTGCTCCAACGCCACGGTGGGCGGGATGCTGCTGATCCGCTCGACGTCCGGGCGTGGCAGCGTGGGGAGGAACTGGCGCGCGTAGGGCGTGAGCGTCTCCAGGAAGCGCCGCTGTCCCTCGGCGAACACCACGTCGAACGCGAGCGAGCTCTTGCCCGAGCCGCTCGGCCCGGTGACGACCGTCATCTTCCCCAGGGGAATCCGGCACGAGACATCCTGGAGGTTGTGCTCGCGCGCGTGCTCCACCTCGATGGCCGCGACCTGCGTGCCCGTGCGCCGCGCCTTCGTCGCGCGCGGAGCGGGACGTCCCTCGTCCCGAAGCGCGGCGGCGGTGGCGCTGCCCTTCACCTTCGCGACCCCGGCGGGGGTGCCCTCGGCCACGAGCCGTCCGCCATCGCGTCCACCGCTCGGCCCCAGGTCGATGATCCAATCCGAGCCGCGCATCACCGCGACGTCATGGTCCACCACGATGACGCTGCCGCCCTTGTCCACCAGCGCGTGCAGCGCGGCGAGCACGTGGCGCACATCCTCCGCGTGCAGGCCGGCGCTCGGCTCATCGATGAGGAACAGCGTGCCCTGCGCGGGGCTGGCGAGCGCGCGCGCCAGCTTCAGCCGCTGCGCCTCGCCCCCCGACAAGGTGGACAGCGGCTGGCCCAGCGGCAGGTAGCCCAGGCCCAAGCGCTGCGCCGACCCCAGCGTGCGTTGCAGCGCCGGGTCCTCGCCAAAGTGGCTCAGCACCTCGTCCACCGTCATCTCCAGCACCTGCGCGACGCTGAAGCCCTGGTGGCGGACGGCGAGCACCTCTTCTTTGAAGCGCCGGCCCCGGCACGTCGCGCACAAGAGGGCGACGTCCGCGAGGAACTGCATCTCCACCGTCTCGTAGCCCTCGCCCGCGCACGCCTCGCAGCGGCCCTTGTCCACATTGAAGGAGAAGTGCGCCGCCGTGAGCCCTCGCACCTCGGCCTCGGGCTCGGAGGCGAAGCGCTCGCGCAGGCGGTCCCACGCCTTGGTGTACGTGGCCGCGTTGCCACGCGACGTGCGCCCCAGCGGAGACTGGTCCACGAAGGTGATGGCCTTGACCCCCTCGGCGCCCTCCACCGAGTCCACCGCGCCCGCGGCCTCCACGTCCTTCTCGCCCAGCCGCCGCGCCAGGTGCCGATAGACAATCTCGTCCATCAGCGTGCTCTTGCCCGAGCCGCTCGGGCCGGTGATGGCGCACATCACCCCCAGCGGCACGCGCACGGACACGTCCTTCAGGTTGTGCTCGCGCGCGCCCTTCACCACCAGCTCGCCCTTGCGCTCGCGCGGCGTGCGCGGCGTGACGCTCGACTCCGCGAGCATCCGTCCGGTGGGCAGGTCCTTCTTCTTCGCCAACGCCTCGGGCGTGCCGTCGAAGCACAGACGCCCTCCCTGCCGACCCGCGCCGGGCCCCAGCTCCAACACCCGGTGCGCGGAGCGAATGACCCACGGGTCGTGCTCGAGGACGAGCGCGATGTTGCCTCGGTCCGCCAGCTCCGCGATGGCCTCGGTGAGCGGCGGCACGTCTCCGGGGTGCAGGCCCACGGTGGGTTCATCCAGCACGAAGAGCGCGCCCGTGAGCGACGTGCCCAGCGCCGCCGTCAGGGACACGCGCTGCGCTTCTCCCCCGGACAGCGTGCGCGCGGGCCGGTCCAACGTGAGGTAACCCAGCCCCACGCGCTGCAAGTAGCGCAGCCGGCTGGACAGCTCACGCCGCGCCAGCTCGCCTTGCCCCGTGGTGGTGCGCAGCGCGTCCAACCGGGTCAGCGCCTCGGTCAGCTCCAGCCCATGCCATGCCGGCAGGTCGATGCCGCCCACGCGCCACGCACGCGCCTGGGCGTTGAGGCGCCCGCCATGACAGCTCTCGCAGAGCGTGTAGGCCCGGTAGCGCGCCAGCAGCACGCGCACGTGCATCTTGTACGTGCGGCTCTCCATCCAGCGGAACCACGCGCGCACGCCGGGATAGGCCTTGCCATCGCGGTAGTCACCCTCGCCCTCCAACACCAGCTCGCGCTGCGCGGCCGTGAGCTCGCCCCAGGGCTTGTCCCAGGGGATGTGGCGCGCGTGGCACCAGCGCTGGAGCATGCTCCGCTCCCACTCGCTGGAGGCGCCGGACCACGGGCGGATGGCCCCCTGAGACAGGCTCAGCGCGGGGTTGGGAATCACCTTGGCCCAGTCGATGCCGATGATGCGGCCAAAGCCCTTGCACGGCGCGCACGCCCCCACCGGGCTCTGGTAGCTGAAGAGACCGGGGCGCGCGGGCTCGAACTCGCGAGCGCAGCGCGGACACACGAGCCCCCGGCGCAGCCGGCGCGGCGGAACCTCGGGAACGAGGAGCCACGCATCGCCCTCGGCGCGGGCCCACGCATCCTCCAGCGCCTGGGTGACGCGCGAGAGGTTGCCGCTCGACAGCTTCACGCGGTCCACCACCACCTGCGCCACGCCCGCCGCGTCCGTCGCCTCGGCCGGGCGCAGCGACTCCAGTTCACGCACCTCGCCGCGCACCACGAGCCGGTGATAGCCGTCCTTGAGCAGGCGGGCGCGCGCGTCGAGGAACGCCGCGGTGTCGGGGATGCGCAGCGGGAAGGTGAGCACCGCCTGCGCCTCCGGGTGCGCGGTCAGCGCGGCCGTGGCGGCCACGCGGGCATCGGTGCGCACGGCCACCTCGCCGCAGTCCGGACACACCGGCATGGCCTCGCGCGTGAACAGGGCGGACAGGTACGGCTCCACATCCGCGAGCGTGGCCACCGTGGAGCGCGAGCTCTTCACCGGCGCGCGGCGATCCACCGCGACGCCCGCCGCCACCGGCTCCAGCGCGTCCATGGGCGGCCGCTCCAGGCGCTCCAGGAACTGCCGCGCATACGGGCTGAAGCTCTCCACGAAGCGCCGCTGCCCCTCCGCGTAGAGGGTGTCCAGGGCGAGGCTCGACTTGCCCGCCCCCGAGACGCCGGTGATGCAGACGAACTCGCCCTCCGCGAGGTCCACCGAGAGGCCCTGGAGGTTGTGGGTGCGAGCGCCGACGAGGTGGGTCTTGTGCATTCGGGGCGGACGTTTAACGAGCCGACACTTCCGAGCCAAGGGCAAGTGTCATGGCAAGCAGTCGAGGGCCCGCGGCCCCCGCTGATGGAGCAGGCGACTCCGGGCCCTGCTACAAATCCTCCGGGCTCCCGCTGCCGAGCCCTTCTCGCCGTCCTGACTCAGGAGGCCCCATGCCCGAGGCCACGTCCAAGACCCTGGCTCGGGAGGTGCTCCTGCGCGCGAGCGCCTCCGTGGTGCTGTTGGAGGTGGATGGACATCCGGCCACGGGCTTCGTCGCATCGGACTCCGGGCACCTCATCACCAGCCTGCACGCGGTGGCCGGCGCGCGCGTCATCATGGCGAGCCTCCCGGACGGCGCGCGCGAAGAGGTCCCTCGGATCATCGCGGTGGACGAGCGCCGGGACCTCGCCGTGCTCCGCCTGCCCACGCTCCTGCGCGCCCCCGCGCTCGCGATGGGCCAAGGACCGCTGCCCGCCGAGGGAGAGCCGCTCGTCATCCTGTGCGCGACAGCCGGGGCGCCCCCGGAGGCCCGCACGCTCGAGGTCCGCGCCGTCCAGGTCCTGGGCGACTGGCTCACGCTCCTGGAGCTGACCCACACCCTGCCCGAGGAGTCCTCGGGAGGCCCCGTCCTGGATGCGCGCGGCGAGGTGGTGGGCGTGGCCACCGCGGCGGTGGCCAACGGGCGAGCGCTGGGGTTGGTGATTCCCGCGCGCTACGCCTCGCCTCTCCTACAAGGCGAGGACAGCCTGCCCCTGTCTGCGTTGGAGACCTCGCGCAAGCGCGCGCGCCGGGTGAGGCAGGTGCCCCACCATCCCGTGGGCCTGCTGTCGGGCTGCCCGGCCGACGCCGTGGAGGCCGTCGCCACCACCCTGGGGCAGACCATCAACATGGGCGCGCCCGCGTACAACCGAGGCGACGTGGATGGCTGCTACCGCCTCTATTGCGGTACCGCCGAGCAGCTCATCGACGAGCGCCGGGACTGCCCAGGCGTCCAAGGGGCCCTGCGCGAAGGCCTCCGCCGCTGCGAGGGGCTCACCGAGGCCGATGATCGCGCCTGGGCGCTGCGGGACACCTTCGATGGCCTGCTGGATGTCATCGGCCGGTGGCTCCAGCACCGCACGCCGCCTGCCCCCACCGCCCCCGCGGCGCGCCGCCCGCCCAAGACGTACCTCAACTAGCGATCGCCGCCCGCTGATCCACCGCGGGCCCGATTTATCGCGGGATTTCTGCGAAAATCGCCCGGACGCGCCGTGTTTCCAGCCCACCGTCGGGGTGAAAACCCCTGTCTCACGGCGGGCTGAAACATGTATCAGCCGCCGCGCCAGGGCCCCAAATCCCCCTTAATTCAGGAATAAGCCGCAAATTCGCAACAGCTTCACTGGAATCGCACGACTCCCCTGATTCTTTTGTCAATCCGGTGGAAACTCGCGGACCGCTGTCTCGATAACTCTACATTCACCCTGCCGTCGCGAGCGTTCCCCATGTCCATCCGCCGAACCGACAGCCCGAAGCAGCCGACCATCCGCCCCACCACCGCCGCTGACGCCAAGGCCACGAACACCGCGAAGCCCGCGGCGAAGCCGATGGTGACCAAGGACGGGTTCAGCGCCTCCACGCGCCCGTCGGAGCTGGCGCGCGCCGAGCAGACCCTGACGCCGCTGACCACGCAGCCCAAGGCGGGCCGGCTCGCCCTGGACAGCAAGGAGGCCCAGTCGGCCATCCAGACGTCGCTGGCCTACCTGACCCCGCCGCAGACCGCGCAGACGCTGCTGGCCAACCGCTCCGGCGCCACGCTGGCCCCCAAGAGCGTGGACCGCGACGAGCTGGGCATGACCCACGTCCGCCTGGACCGCATGCACGAGGGCGTGAAGGTCTTCGGCGAGCAGCTCATCTCGCACCTGGACAAGGACGGGAAGGTCTCCAGCGTCACCGGCAACCAGAACCCCATCCCCGCCGGTCTGGGCAGCCAGAAGCCCGCGCTGTCGCCGCAGCAGGCCATCGAGGTCGCTCGCAAGGACTTCGGCGCCAAGCCGGACAAGCAGCCGGCCGCTGAGCGCGTGATCTACCAGGACAAGGCTGGCGAGTATCACTCCGCCTACCGCGTGGAGATCACCCAGGTCGAGGGTCAGAAGGACCCCCGCAAGATGAACTACCTGGTGGACGCGAACACCGGGAAGGTCTTCGAGAGCTTCAACCAGATCGACGGCTTCTCGCGCTCGACCAAGGCGAAGGCGGCGGGCACCACGGATCCGTCCACCACGCCGGTGCAGGTGAGCGGTTCGGCGGCCCCCAAGGCGGCCATCCCGGACATGGGCAAGGTCTCCTCCAAGGTGACCCTGACGGACGATGTCTCCATCGACAAGCTCAAGCTGTCGCTGGACATCAACCACACCTACCGCGGCGACCTGACCATCACGCTGACCAGCCCCTCGGGCAAGTCCGCCACGGTGCTCAACCGCTCGGGTGGCAGCGCGGACAACGTCAAGCAGGACTTCGACCTGACCGCCTTCACGGGTGAGAAGACCAAGGGCGAGTGGACGCTGACGGTCGAGGACAAGGCCAAGCGCGACACGGGCACGCTCAACAAGTGGAGCCTGACGGCCACGGGCAAGAAGCCCTCCACCACCCCGACGGACCCGGGCACCCCGGGCGGCACGGGCAAGGCCGACGACACCACGATGTACAGCGGCAAGGTCGACCTGCAGACCACGAAGAACGCGGACGGCACCTACAGCCTCGAGGACAAGACCCGCGGCAAGGGCATCTCGACCTACGACGCCGGCAACAAGGAGCGCGCCTCCGGTCAGACCAAGTTCGTGGACGGCAACGACGTCTGGGGCGAGACCACGGACCCCACGCGCGCCAAGGCCGCTGTCGACGCCCACTACGGCGCCGAGATGACGTACGACTTCTACAAGAACATCCTCGGCCGCGACTCGATCGACGGCGCGGGTGAGCAGCTGAACTCGTACGTCCACGTGAGCAACAACTACGTGAACGCGTACTGGGACGGCGAGAAGATGAGCTACGGCGACGGCGACGGCAAGGATGCCGGCCCGCTCACCACGCTCGACATCGCTGGCCACGAGATCACCCACGGCCTGACGGAGCGCACCGCCGGCCTGGTGTACAGCGGCGAGTCCGGAGGCCTGAACGAGGCCATGAGCGACATCATGGGCACGGGCGTGGAGTGGTACGCCGCGCAGAAGAACCCGGGCGTGAAGTCCAACTGGACGGTGGGCGAGGCTGCCTGGACGCCGAACAACGGCGACCCGAACGACGGCCTGCGCTACATGAACGACCCGACCAAGGACGGGTACTCGATCGACAACTACAAGAACTACCCGAAGCAGACGGAGGTGCACGGCTCCAGCGGTATCGCCAACAACGCCTTCTACCTGCTCGTCGAGGGCGGCAAGAACCGCACGTCCGGCCTGGAAGTGAAGGACGGCATCGGCATGGAGAAGGGCCTCAAGGTCTTCGGCCGCGCGCTGACCACCTACATGACCCCGAAGACCACCTTCGCCCAGGCCCGCGAGGCCACGGTGAAGGCGGCCACGGACCTGTACGGCGCGAACTCCACCGAGGTCCAGAAGGTGAAGGACGCCTGGACCGCGGTCGGCGTGAACTAGTCTTCGAGTCGTAGTTCCCCGAGGCGGGCCCGGCCAATCAGCCGGTGCCCGCCTCGTCATTTTTCAGCGACTCACGCGAACAAGCGCCGCAGCACGGCCACCATCGCGTGCACGTCCGAAGCCGCCGCCATCTCGCGGATGGAGTGCATGGACAGCATGGGGTTGCCCACGTCCACCGTGCGGATGCCCAGCTGCCCCGCGGTGATGGGCCCGATGGTGCTGCCGCAGCCCAGGTCCGTGCGCGTGACGAAGTGCTGGGGCTTCACGCCCGCCTCGCGGCACAGCGCCGCGAAGTGCGCCCACGACTCGCCGTCCGTCGCGTAGGACTGGTTCACGTTGGACTTGATGACCGGCCCGCCCCCCAAGAGCGGATGGTGCTTGGGCTCGTGCAGCGAGGCGTAGTTGGGGTGCACCGCGTGCGCCATGTCCGCGCTCACCAGGAACGAGTGACGGAGGGCCCGGTGCAGCGCGTCCGCCTTCCCATCCGAGTGCGAGAGCACGATGCGCTCCAGCACATCCTTCAGGAACGGAGACGCCGCGCCCTGCGCGCTCCGGCTGCCGCACTCCTCGTGGTCATACAGGACCACGCCGCACGTGGCCTCACGCGGGCCCGAGTCCGCCAGGAGCGCGGACAGGCTCGCGTGGCAGCTCGCCAGGTTGTCCAGGCGCGCCGCATGGAGGAACTCACCGTGCGCGCCCGAGCGCGTGGAGGGCTGCACGTCGTACAGGCACAGGTCATAGCCGAGCACGTCGTCGCCGCTCGCCTTCACCCCGGCCCGCGCCAGCTCCTCGGTGAGCAGGCCGCGCAGCTCCACTTCGCCCGCGCGCTCCAGGCCCAGCACCGGCACCATGTGATCCTGCGCGTTGAGCTTGAGCCCGTCCGTGTTGACGCCCCGGTTCAGGTGGATGGCCAGGTTGGGCACGCGCAAGAGCGGGCGGCGGAAGTCCACCAGGTGGTGCCGCGGACGTCCGTTCTCCAGGACGACCACGCGCCCGGCCAGCGACAGGTCGCGGTCCGTCCACGTGTGCAACAGCACGCCGCCGTAGATCTCCACGCCGAGCTGCTGATAGCCGTGGCGCGACACCTGCGCGTTCGGCTTCAGCCGCAGGTTGGGTGAGTCCGTGTGCGCGCCCACCAGCCGGAAGCCGACCTGATCCACCGGACGCGAGCCCACGTGGAAGGCGGCGATGCTGGTGTCTCCACGCACCACGAAGAAGCGGTCGCCGGCCTTGAGCGACCAGCTCTCTCGCTCGTCCAGCGGGCGGTAGCCGGCCGCGGTGAGGCGGCGCGCCGTCTCGCGCACGGCGTGGTACGGCGTGGGGGAGGCGTCAATGTACTGCAGCAGGTCGGTGGCCAGGGCGTCGGTATCGGTGGGGCTCATGGGCGTCCCACGCTAACCCCGTCCGGCCCCTGCGCCACTCCCAACCGACGCCCCCCCGGCAGGCGTCCCGGCCCCTGCTGGCTGGATCACCTTGGAGGCACGCGCACCGGGCGCCGCGTCCAGGAAGGTGCCCAGCAGCACCCAGCGCCGCGCGTCCGCCTCCTTCCCCCGGCGCGCCAACAGCGGCGTGGTGTAGTGCCAGAAGGGCAGCCGGTACACCGTGATGCCGCCCACGGTGCTCACCCGCGTCATCTCGGAGAAGTGCCCGTCCTGGGCGTAGACGAGGTACTGATGATCCACGCCGGGCAGCGTCAGGCTGATGTGCATGTCCACATAGCCGTCGCGGGCCTCGGGCTCCTCGGGGTGATGATCGTTGTGCGGCCCGCTGTAATCCCCAGGGCTGTAGCACAGCACCTGGATGCCCCAGGGGCGGCTCAGCGCCCGCCCGCTCACCACCGCCGCGAAGGCCGCGTAGGTGTCCGAGCGCATCATCGCCGTGAGCCCCACCGCCTCCGCCGCGCGCCACGAGCGCGAGCGGCGGTTCTCCATCAGCGCCGTGCGCACCCGCACCGTCTTGGGCAGCCGCTCCTCGTAGTTCTCCACCATCCCCAGGATGGAGTCCTCGGGGATGGGGTCCTCCATCAGCACCAACGTGTCGCGCATCGCCGTGTCCAACGCATCGCGGCAACGGGTGGCCTTCCCCGCGTCGAGGACACCTTGGAGTGACACGAAGGGCCGAGCCGGGTCGAGCAGTACACCCCGGACATCGCGGTCCTTCCCCTCCAGGATGCGGCGGCCCTTGGGGGTGAGGAGATCAGCGAACTCGGAGGGAAAGGGCTGGGGCATGCGCGCACCATACCCAGCACGGAGTGGAACGCACGCGCCGCCTGATATCCGGCGCAACTCCATGCATTCCCCGTCGATAATGTCTTATTCCGGAATCCCTGTACGGAGAGCCGCCCCGCATGACCTCCATTCGCCCCCGCCCCAACCTCATCCCGCCGTCCCCCGCGCGCACCGCCGCGCCTCAGTCCTCCGCGCAGACGGCAGCGGCCGCCCAGACGAGCGCTGCCTCGCGCGTGAAGGAGAGCAGCTTCGAGTCCGCCACGCCCGCGCGCGCGGCGGCCGCACCTCAGCCCACGGCGGGCGCGTGGCGCGGTGGGCCGGACACCGAGGTGGGCAAGGCCATCCAGCAGATGCTGACGCGGATGGAGGGCACCAACATCACCATCAAGGGTGACACGCCGACGAGCCTCTTCAGCCGCGCCATCCTCGACAACAAGCACATCACCAACGAGCAGTTGATCGCGATGACGCAGGTGAAGCTGGAGCAGCTCGCCACGTCTCCCGAGGACCGCGCCAAGGTGCTGGAGAAGGTCCCGAACGCGCGCGACCTGCCCGTGCACAAGTTCACCGTGGCCATGCTGTCCGCCGCCACGGGCGTGGACCCCAAGGAGCTCTCCGAGGCCTGTCCCGACCTGGGCCTGACGGGCGCGCCCAACACGCCCATCCTGTACGCCGCGAAGACCGAGCGCATGCAGCGCTCCACCGCGCTGCACGACTTCACCGATTACCTGCGCGGCGCCGGCGTCAAGGGCGTCAACAAGGCCGTCTGGGGCGTGGAGAACCGCGTCCTGTCCGCGCTGGTCTCGGCGCTCGGCGGCGGTCGCTACTAGCTCCGCGCCTCGCGCGCCGTGCCTCGAGGGCCGCGTCCTCCGCGAAGGGGGCGCGGCCCTTCGTTCATTCGTCCGACGATGCCCCGGCGCCCGTCAGCCGCTGGCGCGCCGCGATGAGGCGCTTGGCGCGCACCTTCCCGGCCACGTCGAGCAGCCGCCGATCCCGCTCCCAGCGCTCGCGCGTGAGGGCATCCACCCGCGCCCACTCGGGCTCGGCGCTCGTCAGCGCGCGGCGCACCAGCTCCAGCGCGCCCCCCAGCGCCACGTGGGTCTCGGGCGCCGATGGGTCCGCGCGGGAAACACCTCGCAGCATCACCGCGAGGGCCAGCAGCTCCTCGCGCACACGCTCCGGCCACCCGTGACGCCGCCCCAGTTGGAGCATCCAGCCCACGAGCGCGAGCTGGATGTGACAGTCCTCCACGGTGCGGAACGGCTTGAGGTAGCGGGCATACCCATCTCCGGGCAGCACGTCCGCGGCGGACACCTGCACGCGGTCCAGCCGCAGCCCCGCGTGGGGAATCTCCGGCACGAAGGGCAGCTCGGGCAGGGCTTCGACCTGGACACCAGGAGCCCGCGCCTCCACCGCCACCAGGCGCAGCCGGTTGCGGCCTTGCGCGTCCTGTCCCTCGGTGGCCACCACGAGCAGCAGCTCCGCGCGCGTCCCGAGCGTGACGAAGGTCTTCTCGCCGTCCAGCCGCCAGCCCTCGCCGTCAGCGACGAGCCGCGTCTGGATGGCGCTGGGGTGCGCGCCCCCGGGCTCGGTGGCGCAGAGCGCGGTGGGGCGCTCCGCTGGGAGCTGTGGGAACAAGCGGCGATGCGCGGCGTGATAGCCCGACGCGAACGCATAGCCGAGGCGATCCGCGCCGAAGCCTCCCGCGAGGGCCAGGTCCGCCGCATCGGGGAAGCGCGGCAGCAGCGCGCGATGGCGCTGCCACCAGGCCTCCACGCCGTCGAGGGCGGGAGGCTCGCAGGGCTGGGTGAGCAGGAAGCGCAGGATGTCATTCACGGGTCTTCCTCCCACCACGCGGACTTCAGCCGCTGACGCGACGCCCGCGTCCCGCCGACTTCTTGGACGACTTGCGCCCCGCCGACGACGGCCGCTTCGCCTGCGTCTTCTTCGCGCGCGTGTCCTGGCCACCCGCCTTCGCCTTCACGCCCGAGTCCTTGCCACGCGCCTTCGACTTCGCGCGCGTCGCGGGCTTCTTCTTGCGTGCCGGCGCCTTCGCGGGCGGAGCCAGGATGGTGCCTCGGCACGTGGCCGCGCCGCAGCGGCAGACATAGAGGGCCTCGGCATCGGGGCCCATGTCCTCACTGCGCTCGTAGGCGTAGTCGTACGTCAGCTCCTCGCCCGGCTCCAGGGTGCGCAGCGCGAAGACGTAGATGCGCTTCTTGTCGATGAGCGACTGGCAGTTGGGCTCGCACGAGTGGTTGATGTAGCGCGACTCGTTGAAGACCTTCCCCGCGTCCAGCACCGTCCTGGCGTCGAGGTTGAAGAGGAACGTGTGGTGGCGCTCCATGGACTCGTCGTCGTAGCGGCGGTCCGCCTCGTCCTGGGTGATGCGCTCACCGATGTACTCGATGATGCGCGCGCCCTTGCGGATGCGGCGCGTGGCGAAGGCCCCGAGTCCCTGGATGGGAGACGGGCGAAGCTCGAAGGGGATGTCTGCGGTCGTTCGTGGCGTGGGGGATGTCATCGGGGGACGGGAGCAACCTGGGGAGGAGTGCACATCGGCCAGGACGCTCCACCTGTGGCGGTGTAGCGTGCCGCAGTCGGACACGCGAAGGAAGGCACTCGATGACGCGGTGGTGGCTGGCCCTTGGGGCGGTGAACGCATTCCTGTCCGTGGCGGCGGGCGCCTTCGGCGCGCATGCGCTCAAGGCCCGGCTCTCACAGGACCTGCTCGTCATCTTCGAGACAGGGGCCCGCTACCACATGTACCACGCGCTCGCGCTGGTCGCGGTGGGGCTGCTCGGACTCGCAAGACCCAGCCCCCTGCTGTCCGCCGCGGGCGGCGCGATGCTCGCGGGCATCGTGCTGTTCTCCGGCAGCCTCTACGCGCTCGCGCTCACCGGCGTGCGCGGGCTGGGCGCCATCACCCCGCTGGGCGGCCTGGGCTTCCTCGCGGGCTGGGCCCTGTTCGCCGTGGCGGCCTGGCGAAGCGCGCCGTGAAGCGCTGAACGTTCGGCCGGCCCTCCGGCGCGAACCGAAGCGCTCAGCCCCGCCACTTCGGCGGCATGGGATAGACGACGTCCAGGTCGCGGTGGTTGCGCATGCCCACCGCCTCGCGCTGCACCATGAGGTTCCAGCGTTGGCGCTCGGCCTCCTGATACCGCTCGCGGTAGCGCACGAGGCACGCCTCCCGCGCGGCGCCCGTCGAGGCCCGCAAAGCCTGCTCCGCCTGCGCCAGCGACTCCAGGGCCTTCTCCACCTTGTCGCCCGTGCGCCGCAGGCCCGAGGCCCGCTCCTTCTGGAGCTCGACCTCGACCGGCAGCAGGGCGCTGATTCTCGGAGGCTGGGGCATGCCCTGCTCTAACCCCGAGCGGGCCCCTCCGCCGCGCTCGCATGAGCCTCGCTGAACGGAGCCACGAGGAGACCTTGTCCGTCGGTGTGGTCGCGCGCCATCATCGCACCTCCCTCCTCCCCACTCCGCCCATGCGCGCCTCCCTTCTCCTTGCCCTCATGGCCTTGCTCGCGGTGCCGCTCGCCGAGGCTCAGCCAGCCGCTCGCTCGTACCTGCTGCGCCCTGCCCGGGTGTTCGACGGTGTCGACGCGAAGCCCCACGCGGGCTGGGCCGTGCTGGTGACGGGGGAGCGCATCGTCGCGGCGGGCCCGGCCGAGAGCCTCACGGTGCCCGCGGGCACGGAGGTGCTCTCCCTGCCGAACACCACGCTGCTCCCGGGGCTCATCGAAGGCCACTCGCACCTGTTCCTCCATCCGTACAACGAGGCCTCGTGGGACGACCAGGTGCTCAAGGAGTCCCCGGCGCTGCGCGTGGCGCGGGCCACCCAGCACGCGCGCGCGGCGCTCCAGGCGGGCTTCACGACGACGCGCGACCTGGGGACCGAGGGTGCTGGGGAATCCGACGTGGGCCTCAAGCAGGCCATCGCGCAAGGCATCATCCCGGGGCCGCGCATGGTGGTCACCACGCGGGCCATCGTCGCCACCGGCAGCTACGGCCCCAAGGGCTTCTCACCCGAGTGGCACGTGCCCCAGGGCGCCGACGAGGCCGACGGCGTGGACGCGCTCACGCGCGTGGTGCGCAAGCAAGCGGGGATGGGCGCGGATTGGATCAAGGTCTACGGAGACTACCGCTGGGGGCCCAACGGCGAGGCGCGCCCCACCTTCTCGCTGGAGGAGATGCGCCTCATCGTGGACACGGCGCGCTCGAGCGGACGCCCGGTGGCGGTGCACGCCGGCACGGCCGAGGGCATGCGCCGCGCGGTGCTCGCGGGCGCGGAGAGCATCGAGCACGGCGATGACGGCACGCCGGAGGTATGGAAGCTGATGGCGCAGCGGGGCGTGTTCCTGTGCCCCACGCTCGCCGCCACCGAGGCGATGCAGCTCTACCGCGGATGGAAGCGCGGCGTGGAGCCCGAACCCGCGGCCCTCCAGAAGAAGCGCGCCAGCTTCCGCGCCGCGCTCGAAGCGGGCGTGCCCATGTGCGCGGGCGGAGACTCCGGCGTCTTCGCGCACGGCACCAACGCGCGCGAGCTGGAGATGATGGTCGAATTCGGCATGACGCCCGCGCAGGCCCTCCAGGCCGCGACCTCCACCAACGCGCGGATGCTCCACTGGGAGGACCGCGTGGGTCAGGTGAAGCCCGGCCTGCTCGCGGACCTCGTCGCGGTGGAGGGAGACCCCACGCAAGACATCACCGCGCTGCGGCGGGTGCGCCTCGTCATGAAGGGGGGAGCGCGGGTTCCCCGCTGACGCCGACGGCCTCCGACGTGTCGCTCCCCGCCGCGCGCCACACCTCCCACGTCCACGCCACCGCCGTGCCCAACAGCATGAAGTTGCGCACGAGCAGGAGCACCGTGTGTGGCCACTCCAGGCCGCTGCCGTAGGTACTGCCGGCCCACAAGCCCCGCGTGATGGCCGCGGCCACGAGCAGCACCGCGGGCGCCGTCACCGGGCCCGAGAGCAGCGCGAGCGCGGCGGCCCCCGTGAGCCAGATGAGGTACTGCGGGCTCAGCACCGGGTTGAGGATGACGAACGCGCAGAGCGGCACCAGCGCCAACCGGGCCAGGTCCTCCATGCGCCGGGGCGTCACACGCCACGCGGTGCGCACGCTCACCGCCGCGGCGGCCAACGAGCCCGCCACCCACACGTAGCGCGTCACGGCCTTCACGGCCTCGGCGGCCTCGCCATGCAGCTCGAACGCGGCGGGCGCATGCACCCACTCCACCTGCGCGCGGCCCCACAAGTGCGCGGCCCACAGGAGCCCCGCGCTCAGGGCCTCCACCTGCAACCCGCGCTCGACGTGGAACGCCGCGAAGTTCCACCACGGCCACACGGCGCTCAGCGGCACCAGCGGCAGCGCACCCGCGACCAGCCCACCCACCAGCGGCTTCAACGCTCCGCGCCGCCAGCACAGCACCAGCGCGAACGGCACGAGGACCACCGGGTACAGCTTCGTCACGATGCCCACGGAGAGCGCCACGCCCGCCCACGCGTCGCGCTTGCGCATCAGCGCCACCAGCGCGCCCAACGTCAGCGCGGCGGGGATGAGGTCATAGCGCTTGAGGTAGTGGACGCTCTGAATCCAACTCACCACGGTGTACGCGCCCAGCGGCAACCACGCCCGCGCGGAAGCACCCCAGCGCCGCACGCCCTCGGACAAGAGCAGCCACTTGATGAACGCGTCGAAGAGCGTGAGCTGCAAACCGAACGCGAGGATGAAGCCGCTCAAGTCACCGCCCAGCCACGCGGCGGGCACGAACCAGAGCAGCGCGTAGGGCGGGTACTCGAAGCGGAAGTCGCGGTTGGGCACCGCGCCCTCCAGGAACGCGTGCGCCGTCCGGAAGTACAGCGGGAAGTCCCCGGGGCGGGTGGAGAACGCATAGGCCACCAAGGGCAGCACGCTCACGGCGAACGCGAGCCAATGCCAGGGGCCGAGCCGGGACGCGGACGGAGAGGGAACGGACACGCGCGCGACTCTGCCCGGCCCACCGCCCGCTTGTCGCGGAGAAAGGGGGAGCCCGCGCTCCCCTCCTCGCTCGCTACGTGGGCGCGCCCGCGCTCGGAGACACCGGCCCTGGCTGAACCCGAGGCAACAGCTGATCGAAGTCCGCCCGATGGCAGAGGTCGGTGCCCGCGGACAGGAGCGCCGCGGTGCCCGACGCGATGCCCCAGCGCAGCGCCTCCTCGGGCGGATGTCCGCGAGACAGCGCCAGCGTCATCCCGGCCAGGAAGCTGTCACCGGCGCCCACCGAGCTGCGCGGCTCCACCGGCGGGGGCCGCGCGTGGAGCTGCGCGGTGCGCGTGGTGAGCATGGCGCCATCCGCGCCCAGCGACACCACCAGCACCTCGACCTGCCCCTTGCCCACCAGCTCGCGCGCGGCGGCGGCTTGCGTGACGAGGTCCTCTGAGGTCGCGCCCGTCAAATCTCGCAGCTCACGCCGGTTGGGCTTGGCCAGATGGACGCCCTCCTCCAGCGCCGCGCGCAGCGGCTCGCCGGCGGTGTCCACCACCGACCTGGCCCCCAGCTTCTTGGCCAGCCGCGCCACCCGCGCGTAGAAGTCCACCGGCACGCCGGGCATCAAGCTGCCGCTGGCGATGATGAACGACGCGCCCACGCTCACCTGGGCCACCGCGTCCAGGCACGCGGTCCACTCGCGCTCGGTGAGAGTGGGCCCCGGCAGGATGAACCGGAACTCACGCGAGCGACCCGCCTCCGCCACGGTGAAGCTCTCGCGCGTGTACGCCGCGATGGGGATGGAGCGGCGCGTGAGGCCCCGCTCCTCCAACAGGTGCTCCAGGAGCTGCCCGGTGGGACCGCCCCGCGTGTACAGGGCAATGGCCTCGCCGCCCAGCTCGCGCACCACGCGCGCCACGTTGATGCCACCGCCACCTGGGTCGTACCGCACCGGACCACAGCGCAGCTTGTGCTCGGGCGTGACCTCCGGCACCTCCGTCGCCAGGTCGACCGCGGGGTTCAGGGTCAGCGTCACGATGTGCGCCATCTCGCACGTCCTCCAAGAAGGCCCCCACGTGCGCTCCACGCCCCGGGGCCCGAGCGGGCGCAGCCCAGCCTGCCCCACCGTGGCGCTCGCGACCAGCCGCACGTGCCAAGGCTGTCGCGCGCACGAAGGGATAGGCTTCGGATGTCACCCCCCCGACACGCGCCCCATGCCTCCCATCGGCCCCACGAAGGACGAACTGCACGCCGCCATCGGCAGCGCCATGCCGGACCTCGTCGCTCCGGGGCTGCGCGTGCTCTTCTGCGGCATCAACCCCAGCCTCTACTCCGTCGTGGTGGGGTTCCACTTCGCGCGGCCGGGCAATCGCTTCTGGCCCACGCTGCACGCCTCGGGCTTCACGCCGCGCCGCCTCCAGCCATCCGAGCAGGGCCTGCTCTTGGAGTGGGGCTGCGGCATCACCAACGTGGTGGACCGCGCCACCGCGTCCGCGGATCAACTCGCCCCCGAGGAGCTGGTGGAGGGCGGGCGCGCGCTGGAGCGCAAGGTGCGCCGCCTGAAGCCCACGTTCCTCGCGGTGCTGGGCCTGGGCGCCTACCGCGCCGCGTTCGGACGGCCCAAGGCGAAGCTCGGGCTCCAGGAGGAGAAGCTGGGCACCACGCGGCTGTGGGCCCTGCCCAACCCGAGCGGACTCAACGCGAACTATCAACTCGCGGACCTGGCGCGCCTCTACGCCCAGCTGCACCAGGCCGCGATGTCGCCGTGACGCCCTACTTCAGGATGCCCGCCTCGCGGGCGAACTGCTCCACCACGGGCTGCACGCGCGGGAACGCCGCGGCGTTGCACGCCAACAGCCCCCGGTGGTTCTGCAGCTCCGAGCCGTCATAGCGATACGCCACGCCGCCCAGGTCCGTGAGGATGCCGCCCGCCGAGCGGAGCACCGCCTCGGGCGCGCAGTTGTCCCAGCGGTAGCTCTTGCCGCTCACGTGGATGTAGAGGTCCGCGTGCGCCTCGGCCAACAGGCCGCACTTGAGCCCCACCGAGCCGGACTCCTTCTCGCGCGTGATGCCCAGCCGCTGGACGATCTGATCCGTCAGCGCCGAGCGGTGCGAGCGCGACACCACGAGCCGCATCTCCGAGGGCTCGGCCACATCCGAGACGCGCAGGGCACGGCGGCCGCCCGCGTCCTCCACGAAGCCCTGCTGCCCCACCACGCCCGCGAACAGCGTGTCGCCCACGGGCCGGTACACCACGCCCACCGCGGCCTTGCCCGCCACCGCCAGCCCGATGTGGATGGCGAACTCGCCGTTGCGCTTGACGAACTCCTGCGTGCCGTCGAGCGGATCCACGTACCAGCAGCGGTCAAAGCGCTTCGCGTCGGAGGCATCCTCGGACTCCTCCGCGACCACGCCGTCGCCCGGAAAGGCCTTGCGCAGCTCGCCCACGATGAAGGCGTTGGCGCGCTCATCGGCCACGGTGACGGGGCCGGCGCCGCCCTCCTTGGCCTGCACGGAGAAGTCCGTGGCGTAGACCTGCTGGAGAATCTCTCCCGCCTGACGGGCGATGCGCCGGGCGACTTCGAGTTCACGATCGAGGATGGACATGGAGTCCCGGCAGTCTGCCCTGCTCCCCTGTCAGGGGAAACCCGGACGAGCACGAACTCTGGGGCACATTGCCCCATTCGGGGCACATTGCCCCGGCCCGTTCCGCCCCACGCGCCCGTTCCTCCGAGGGGAATTCCCTCTGGCCCGACGCCTGCACAACCTGCGGGATACGTCTCCCGGGTCCGGGAACCTGGGAGCAACAAGGACTGCCGACGATGATGAAGTGGCTGATGGGGCTGATGCTGCTGGTGTTCGGAGCTGGGTTGGCCTTCTCGGGCGGGCGCATGGTGTACCGGTCTCAGGTGAGCCCGGGCTGGCCCAGCGTGGAGGGCACCGTGACGAGCTCCACCGTGGAGACGCTGCGCAGCAAGCGCTCCGTGAGCTTCCACCCCGAGGTGCGCTACCGCTACGCGGTGGGCTCCGAGGTGTTCACCTCGGACACCTTGTCCTTCGGGGGCAATGACTCGGGCGTGCTGGCGGATGCGCAGTACTACACCCGGCACTACCCCTCGGGCGCGAAGGTCACCCTGCACTACCAGCCCTCGGATCCGTCCGTGTCCTGCGTGGAGTGTGGCAGCGCGGGCGTGGCCAACTACGTGGTGACGCTGGGCGGCGCGGCGCTCGCGGTGGTGGCCGCGGCGGGCCTGTTGGACATGGCGCGCGCCAGCCGCAAGGAGAAGGCCCGCGCGCAGCAGCCCGCTCGGGCCGGCGCCGCGCGCTAGCCGCGCCCCGGCGCTCCTCACGAGGACTGTCTCGGTGAGGACGGCGAGGGCACAAGACAGTGGGGTCTGCGCGGTGTTCCGTGGCAGCGTCGCGAGGAACCCGAAAGGACCCCACATGCCCGTCATCGTGCGTCCCGCGACCCCCTCCGACGCGCCCGCCCTGGGCCGCATGGGCGCGTCGCTCGCGCGCCAGCACCACGACTTCGACTCGCAGCGCTTCATGCTCCCCGACGACGTCGAGTCCGGCTATCGCGGGTGGTTGGGCAAGGAAGCCCAGCGCCCCCAGGAGGCCGTGGTGCTCGTGGCGGAGCTGGACGGCGCGGTCGTGGGCTACTGCTACGGCCGCGTCGAGGGCGTGGACTGGAACATGCTGCTGGACCGCCACGGCGCCCTGCACGACCTCTGGGTGGAGGAACCGGCGCGAGGCACCGGAACGGCCCGGCTGCTCGTGGAGGAGATGGTGAAGCAGCTGACGGCGCTGGGCGCGCCGCGCATCGTGCTGTCCACGGCCGCGAAGAACGAGACGGCGCAGAAGGTGTTCGCGCGGCTCGGCTGGCGCCCCACCATGGTGGAGATGACGCGCGAGACCGCGCCTGCGCGCAAGTGAGCCCGGGGCACGCGCGCGCCCCGGGCCTGTGCGAGGGCTACTTGCCCTTCGCCTGCTCCTTCGTCCACGAGTCCTTCAGCGTGACGGTCCGGTTGAAGACGGGCCGGCCCGCGGTGGAGTCCTTGGGGTCCGCGTAGAAGTACCCCAGGCGCTCGAACTGGAAGCGCGACTCCGGCGCGGCCTGCGCCAGCATCGGCTCGACGCGCGCCGTGGTGATGACCTCCAGGCTGTTCGGGTTGAGGAACTCCTTGAAGTCGCGGTCCTTGTCCTTGTCCGGGTGCTCCACGGAGAAGAGCCGGTCGTACAGGCGCACCTCGGCGGTGGGCGCGGTGCCCGGAACCCAGTGCAGCGTGCCCTTCACCTTGCGACCCTCCGGCGAATCACCGCCGCGCGTGGCCGGGTCATAGGTGCAGCGCAGCTCCGTCACGTTGCCCGCGGCGTCCTTGATGACCTCCTCGCACTTGATGAAGTACGCCGAGCGCAAGCGCACCTCCTTGCCCGGCGCCAGCCGGAAGAAGCCCTTCTGGGGGACTTCCTGGAAGTCGTCCGCCTCGATGAACAGCTCGCGCGAGAACGGGACCTGCCGCGTGCCCAGCTCCGGCTTCTGCGGGTGGTTGGCGACCTCCAGCATCTCCGTCTGGCCCTCGGGGTAGTTCGTCACCACCACCTTGAGCGGGCGCAGCACGGCCATGGCGCGCGGGGCTCGCTCGTTGAGGTCCTCGCGGATGCTCAACTCGAGCACGCCCATGTCGATCCAGCTGTCCGACTTGCTCACGCCGATGCGCGTGGCGAAGTCGCGCAGCGACTCGGGCGTGAAGCCCCGGCGACGCAGGCCGCTGATGGTCAGCATGCGCGGGTCATCCCAGCCAGACACGCTCTTGTCGCTCACCATCTGGAGCAGCTTGCGCTTGCTCATCACCGTGTAGGTGAGCTTCAGGCGCGCGAACTCGTACTGGTGCGGGCGCTCACCCTTGATCAGCGCGTCCACGATCCAATCGTAGAGCGGGCGCCGGTTCTCGAACTCCAGCGTGCAGATGGAGTGGGTGATGCCCTCGATGGAGTCCGAGAGGCAGTGCGCGAAGTCGTAGAGCGGGTAGATGCACCACGTGTCGCCCGTGCGGTGGTGGTGCGCGTGACGGATGCGGTAGATGGGCGGGTCGCGCAGCACCGGGTTCGGCGACGCCATGTCGATCTTCGCCCGCAGGGTGTGCTTGCCGTCCGGGAACTCGCCCGCGCGCATGCGCCGGAAGAGGTCCAGGTTCTCCTCCACCGTGCGGTTGCGGTACGGGCTGTCACGCCCCGGCGTGGTGAAGTCACCGCGCCACTCGCTGATTTCATCCGCGGTCAGGCTGCACACATAGGCCTGCCCCTGACGGATGAGCTGCTCGGCGAACGCGTAGAGCTTCTCGAAGTAGTCGGACGCGAAGAACTTGCGGTCGTCCCAGTCGAAGCCGAGCCACCGCACGTCCCGCTGGATGGACTCGACGTAGTCGGTGTCCTCGGTGAGCGGGTTCGTGTCATCGAGGCGCAGGTTGCACTTGCCGCCATACTGCTGCGCCAGTCCGAAGTTGATGCAGATGGACTTCGCGTGGCCGATATGGAGGTAGCCATTGGGCTCGGGCGGGAAGCGGGTGTGAACCCGACCGCCGTACTTCCCGGCCTGCTTGTCCTCCGCGACAATCTCCTGGAGGAAGTTGCGGGCCTGCGTCTCGTTGCTCGTCGTCATGATGGGCGAATCCTGTTGAACCCTCTTCAACCCCGCAAGGGATTCCTGACATTCCGCGTCGTCCGTCCCACGTCGCGCCCGGGCCCCCTTCCCCCCGGGTGCCTGGGAATTCACACGGAGGCCAGCAGGGAATCCCAGGTCTTGAGGGCCCGCTCGGCGGAAAGCTCCTCCGCCCGCTGCCGCGCCCGGGAGGCCAGCTCCGCTTGGAGCGCCGGGTCCGACACCACCTTCGCCAGCGCGTCCGCCAGGGCCTGAGGCGCGTCCACCGGGACGAGCAGGCCCGCCCGCCCCCCATCCAGCGCCTCGGCCGGGCCCGAGGGGCAGTCCGTGCTGACGATGGGACAGCCCAGCGCCAGGGCCTCCAGGAGCACCATGGGCAGGCCCTCGAAGCGCGAGGACAGGGCGAAGACGGTCGCGTGGCGCATGAGCGCGTGGGGGTTGGGCGTAAAACCCGGCATGAAGACCGAGTCCTCCACCCCCAACGCCCTCACCAGGGCCTTGAGCGCGTCCCCCAACGCCCCCACCCCCAGGATGAGCAGGTGGTGGTCCACCCCCGCCTTGCGCACGAGCGCGTGGCTGCGCACGAGCACGTCGAAGGCCTTCTGGTGCTCCAGCCTGCCCACCGCGATGACCACCGGCTTCTGGAAGATGGGGACGGCCCAATCAGGCAGCGGCGCCTCGCCCGCGGCGCGGATCCGCTCGCCGTGGACGAAGTTGGGGATGACCTGGAGGCGGCGCGGGTCCACGTGCACCAGGGTGGAGAAAGAGCGAGCCGAGTCATGACCGCACGACACGATGCGGGACATGCCGGGGTAGAGCACGCGCAGGCCCCAGAGCTGGCGCTTGCGCTGCTCGCGGTGAAAGGCGCCCCAGTCGAAGTGGATCATCCCCACCACGGGCTTGCGCAAGAGCCACCCGGCCAGCCGCGCCAGCAGCGTGGCACGGCCCTCCTGCGCGGCGACGATGACGTCCGCCTTGCGCGCTTCCTGCAACAGCCGCCACAGGTAGCGCGGGAGGTTGAGGCGCCGGTAGGCGCCCTCGGTGGCCCACGACACCTGGGTGTCCTGGGGGATGCGGTCGCGGTGGCCCTCGGGCGGCGGGCCATGGTGGAAGAAGAGCGCGGTGTCGAACTGGGCGCGGTCGAGCCCCGCGAGCACGTTGCACACCGAGCGCTCGATGCCACCTGGACCCAGGTACACCAGGGTAAAGAGGATGCGGCGCTTGCCGGCCGCTCTGAGCGCAGGCTGTCGCACCATCCGTTGAGCGCTCCCGGAGTCTCGGCTCAAGTCCCCGCGCGCCGCGCGAGGAACCGACGGGCCCACCCCTGGACCCGCTCGTCATCCAGCATCTCGCGCACGCGCCGATACGTCGCGAAGGCCATCTGCCCGCGGCGCGCCGGCGAGAGTTGCAGCGCCTCGTGGTAGACAGTCTCGTCCGGGCTCCACCGCGTCTTGGACACATCCCGGCCGGTGGACAGATTCGCGACCTGGAAGCCCTCCGCGAAGGCGTACTTGAGCGACTCGGCCACCGTGGTGGTCATCACGCTGTAGTCGCCCCAGCGCGGGTCATAGCCCGAGTAGTAGAGATAGAGGGTGGACCCCAGCACGAAGCCCACCCGCGCGGCCACCACCTCGCCGGCGATGCGCAGCTGGAACACGCGCACCCGGTCCTGCGTGGAGAGCCGGTCGCACAGCTCCTTCAAGAACCCGCTGGCCTGCACCGAGTCAAAGACGTCCCGGTGCTGCACCGTGTCCGTGGCGGTGGAGCGCGCGCGGTGCAGGCGCAGCAAGGTGTCCAGCGCGTGGGCCACCTCGTTGCGCTCGCGCGCCACGTCGAAGGTGAACGCGTGCCCGTCCCGCTTGAGCGAGTTGTAGCACTTGCGCAGGGACTCCTTGATGTTGCGCGAGCGGGTGGACTTGAAGGCCTCCCAGTTCCCCTCCAACGGCAAGGTGAACATGGGGACCTCGCGCGTGGCGGACAGCGGCGCCAGCGCGGCCAGCTCGCGCGCCGCGTCCCCGTCCATGCGCAGCCCGCTCCACATCATCCAATCCCACTCATCCGCGTGCTCGCGCAGATAGTCCGCCAGGGCGGCGTAGACCTCGCGCTCGTGAGCGGGGTCGCGCACGATTCCCCGCAGCTCGGTGACGTTGGGGTCCGCGCCGAAGAACTGGAGCACCCGGGCACGCAGGGGGCCCATGCCGGGGCGCTCGGTGCGCATGAGCGGCGCCACCGCCACCAGCGCGCCCGAGGCGTCGCGCAGCGCGAGGACGAAGAGGCCGTCGCGCACGCTCACGCGGCGCTCGCGGAAGTGGGCCCACCAGGTGGCGTTCCACTCCCAGGTGGTGAAGGGGACTCCGCCCCCATGGGCTTGCGCCAGCCGCTGCCAGTCCGAGCGCAGCGCATGCAGCCCTTCCACCGTCTCCACCTTGTCCACACGCAATTGCATCAGGGCCACCGCAGCTCCGAGTCGCGTCGTTGCGTCCGGCAAGAGCACTTCGGGATGCACGCCCCCCCAGGACCGCCGGGCAAGCTAGCGGATCACCCCCAGCGTGCCAAGACAACCCGGGGTCTTGATTACCCCGCCCTCCCCCATGAACGAGCTGACCGCTCAAAGCCCGTCCAGCCGCGAGGTGGGTATATCGTCCAGGCCACGCCCACCTTGAAGAACTCGACCCCCTTCCGCCTCGTCCTCGCCGCGCTGGCCCTCTTGTTGCTGGCCGCGGGTGTCGCCATTCCCTATCGCAACGTGCGGCTGGCCCGGTCGCTGATGCACCCGGCGCGCAAGGCGGTGAGCAGGCCGGCGCCGGACGCGGACCTCCCGTCGCTGGAGGACGTGACGCTGCGGACCTCGGACGGGGTGGCGCTGCGCGGCTGGTATCAAAGCGCGCGCAACCGGGCCGCCGTGGTGCTGCTGCATGGCTTTGGCGAGAACCGCGAGCAGATGCTCTTCGAGGCCCGGGCCCTGGCGCGCGCGGGCTATGGCGTGCTGCTCCTGGACTTCCGTGGGCATGGCGAGAGCGCGGACGCGCTGGTGACGTGGGGCGACCGCGAGCGCCTGGACCTGGGGGCCGCGGTGGATTTCCTCGCGAAGCGGCCGGACGTGGAGGCGACGCGGCTGGGCGTGCTGGGCTTCTCCATGGGCGGCACGGTGGCCATGCTCGGGGCCGAGGCGGATCCCCGGCTGCGCGCGGTGGCGGCCTCGGGCTCGTACCCTTCCCTCACCGCGGACGCGCACTACAGCTACGGGCGCTGGGGTCCGCTCAGCACCCAGCCCGTGCTGTGGACCATGCGCTGGGCCGGCGTGGACGTGGACGCGGTGGACGCCGTCTCGCACCTGTGTCAGCTCGGCGGCCGGCCGCTGCTGCTCATCAACGGCGACGTGGACCCCTACGCGCCCGCGTTCCTCCAGGACACGATTTTCCAGGCGGCGTGCGAGCCCAAGTCCTACTGGGTCGTCCCCGGCGCGAAGCACGGCGAGTACGCCGTGAAGGCGCCGGCCGAGTACGCGAAGCACCTGCGCGACTTCTTCGACGCCGCGCTGCTGCGCTGACGGCTCACGACTCCGGCGCGGCCCCCTCCTCGGGCCGGGCCACGCGCCACGCGGGGCTGGCATTGAACGCGGGCCGGCTCTCCAGCAGTTCGTGCGGGCGGAACGTGGCCTTGTAGCGCAGCGACGCGCACGCCAGCACGCGGTAGCCCAGGTACACGTGAGGGATTCCGCGAGCCCGCGCCAGCTCCACCTGGAACACCACGTTCGCCTTGCCCAATGACAGGCGCGCCAGCTCGGGGTCGAAGAAGAAATAGACCGCGCTCCACGCGCGAGGCGTCTCGTCGCACAGACCCAGCCCGACGAGCCGAGGCCCCTCCGCGCCGCCGTCGTCGTACCAGGCCACCTCGCGGGCGGACGGGTGCGGGAAGGCGAACTGCAACGAGTAGTCGCGCGCGGTGAGCGCCGACGGCTCCCACTCCCGCGAGGCCTCCCGCTCGGCGTGCCAGCGCTGGTAGAGCGCCAGCCGCTCCGCGTCCACGCGCGGCGGACCCACCTCCACCCGCAGGTGGGCGCACGCGGCCCGGGCGCGGCGCTGGCTGCGATTGGGCCGGAATGACTCCACGGGGATGCGCAGCGACACACACGCCTCACACGCGACGCACGCGGGCCGGAAGTACAGCGGCCCGAAGCGGCGCCAGCCCCGCACGAGCAGGTGCTCGTACTCCTCGGGCGTCACGTCGCGCATCACCAGGTTCTCCAGCGAGGCTTCCTGATCCGCCAGGTAGCTGCAGGGGCGGGGAGGCTCGACGTCATGTGCCAGCAGGAGGGCCATGCGCAGACCTCTACCCGGCGCGACGCGCGGGCGCCATCTCGCCCGAAGCGCGTGTCCGCTCCCTTGGCTTCAACTGGCACAAAGCCTGCACAGATTCACGGCAACACGCCGCACTGGCGAGGGAACGAACATGGCCCGTGACAGCATGCAGTCCTGGCAGGCACCCTCCGGCCCCAGCCGTCTCTGGGAACCCCGCGAAAACACTCGGGCGCGTGAGACCTTCCGCGCGTCCCGGCGCCCGCGCCCGGCCAATGATGCGGCCCTCGACGCGCGCTCGCTCTTCGCTGTCGCGGCGCGAATCGAGGTCGATATCAACCCGGCTGAGGCGTTTGACCCACTTGAGTTCGGGGTCGCGAGCTTCTGAGACATGAGGCGGTGCGTGGTGGCGCGACGGCCGCGCGTGTCATCGACACGCGCTGGCCCGCGCCAGTGACTCACCTGCCGCGGCGACCCTCGCGTGCGAGCGAACGGAGTGCGCCAGCGGCGTCGCGGTCCCGGTGAAAGCCACACATGACGCGGAGGGCCACCCGCCTTTCGGTCGTGGGGCCCGGCCGCTATAAGGCTGACATGTCCCAGATTGATGTCTCGGTGGTGATGCCCACGCACCGCCGCGAGAAGGAAGTGGTCGAGGCCATCCGGTCAGCGCTGCGCCAGGAGGGCGTGCGCGTCGAGGTCATCGTTCTGGACGACACCGCCGAGGGCACGGCGCGCGAGGCCGTGGAAGCCCTGGGCGATGCGCGCGTGCGCTACCTCAAGCAAGAGGTCCCCTCGCGCGGCAAGCCGGCCCTGGTGCGCAACCACGGGGCCACGCTGGCGCAGGGCCGCTACCTGCACTTCCTCGATGACGACGACATGCTGGCGGACGGCGCGCTGCACGCGATGGTGGGCGCGCTGGATGCGCGGCCGGACGCGGGCGTGGCGGTGGGGTGGGTGGTGCCCTTCAGCGAGGACGCCGACTGGCTCCAGGACAAGCGCACCTATTTCGAGTGGGCCGCGAAGGTCGGGGCCAGCACGCCCAACAGCGCGTGGACGGTGGCGCACATCCTGTTCCGCGGGACGCTGATGGTGAACTCGGCGTGCATGGTGCGCCGCGAGCACTTCGCGAAGCTGGGCGGGTTCGATCCGAACATCCCCGTCTACGAGGACGTGGACTTCTACCTGCGCGGCATCCGTCACCACGGCCACGTGTACGTGAACCGCCCCATCCTGCACTACCGCGTGGGCAAGCCCTCGCTCATGCACAACCTGGGCAAGGACGGCACGCTGGTGATGGAGTCCAACGCCATCATCCACTCCAAGTACCGGCGCGCCCACGGCGAGCTGGAGTACCGCGCGTTGCAGCTCGTCCTGCGCGCCCTGCCCTTCGACGTGGCCCGCCGCCTGCCGCTGCGGCTGCCGCGCGCCTCGTGAGAAAGAGGACGTCCGCGTGAGCCTGCGCCATCGACTCGTCGGGGCCGCCCGTCAGCGGCTGAAGGAAACGCTTCGTCCCGTGGTGCGCCGGGCCCTCGCGCCCTCGCGCTCGTCGCTGCCCGCCTCGCTGTGGGGGCTGGAGTTCGTCCCCGGTCGGGGCCTGTGCCTGGAAGGGGTGTCGCTCGCGGAGCTGACCCAGCGCTGGGGCTCCCCGCTGCACGTGGTGCATCTGGCCGCGCTGCGCCGCAACGTGGAGCGCTTCCTCGCGGTGCCGCCGGGTCGCGCCGGGGGCTGCGAGGTCTATTACTCATACAAGACCAACCCCGTGCCCGGCGTGCTGTCCTTCATGCACGAGCGCGGCGTGGGCGCCGAGGTCATCTCCGCCTACGAGATGTGGCTCGCGCTCCAGTTGGGCGTGCCACCCGAGCGCATCGTCTACAACGGCCCGGTCAAATCGGACGCCTCCATCCGCGAGGCCATCGAGCGAGGCATTGGCCTGCTCGCCGCCAACCACGCGGAGGAGCTGGACGTCTTCGCGCGCCACGCCGCCGAGCTGAAGCGGCGTCCTCGCGTGGCGGTGCGCGTCTCCACGGGCCACGGTTGGACGGCGCAGTTCGGCACGCCCATCGCGGGCGGCGCGGCGCTGGCGGCGTTCCGCAAGGCGCGCGAGCTGGGCACGCTGGACGTGGTGGGCCTGCACGCGCACCGGGGCGCCACGATTCGCACCGAGGCCGAGCTGGAGGGCTTCGTCGCCGCGGTGCTCGACTTCACGGACACGCTGCACCGCGAGCTGGGGTTGAACCTGGAGGTGCTCGACCTGGGTGGCAGCCTGTGCACGCCCACGGTGGAGCACGTGGAGCCGCGCGCCTGGCGCTTGAACCAGACGTTCCAGCGCGACCTGCCCGCGCCGGATGCGGCCGCCGCGCTCTCCATCGAGCGCTATGTGGCGCGCGTGGTGGAGCAGGTGGAGTCGCACTTCGAGCGCCGAGGCCGCGCCCGTCCGCGCATCTTCCTGGAGCCGGGCCGCGCGATGACGGGCGACACCCAGTTGCTGCTGGGCCGCGTGCACACGCTCAAGGCCGGCCCGGAGCGCACCTGGGCGGTGATGGACATGGGCATCAACCATGCCGAGTGCGTGCGCAACGAGTACCACCAGCTGCTCCACGTGGACCGCCCCGAGGCGCAGCTGGCGGCGCGGCCGTACACGGTGGTGGGTCCCATCTGCACCCCGGGCGACACGCTCTACAACGCCGTGCGCCTGCCCGAGCTGCGTGGGGGGGACACGCTGGCCATCATGGACGCGGGCGCGTACTGCGTGCCCTTCGCCACGTCCTTCTCCTTCCCGCAGCCGGCCATCATCGCGCTGGACAACGGCGAGGAGCGACTGCTGCGCCGCGCGGAGACCTTCGAGGACCAGGTCGCCTTCGACGCGACGCAGCCGCCCACCGCGTTTCGCGCCGCATCCTGAAGCCGAGTCGGCGCTTTTCGCGCCCACTCCTGACGCTTAGTTCGAAGCGACATGCGATGCGGTGGCAATCGATGGTGGATGGAGCCGGAGAAGCTGACCGTCCAACGTGAGCAGGGCCCCCGGGAGCTCGCCGAGGGCCTGGGCCTGCTCGTGCTCGGCGTGGCGCTGCTCGTGGTCGTGTATGGCTTCGGGTGGCGAGAGCTCCTGGGGCTGGAGTTCTGGCTCCTCGTGCTGCTCGGGCCCCTGGGAGGCGTGCACCGGGTGCTGTCTCGGCGGCGCCTGGTGTTGGACCGGGGGTCGCGGCGGGTGACGCGCGACGTGGGCCTGGGCGTGCCCTTCGTGCGCCACGCGTTCTCGCTGCACCGCTACGAGCAGGTGGAGCTGCGCGCGCGAGGAAGCGGACGTGCGGGCGGGCTGTTCGCGCTCAAGCCCTACTCCGTCCACCTGCACGGCCCCGGAGGAAGCCTCGCGCTCGCGGGCAGCCGCGACCGCGACGAGGCCCTGCTGCTGGCCCGAGCCGTGTCGCAGCACCTGGACCTGACGCTGCGACAGGACTGAGCCCAGGGCTCAGCGGTTGAGCACCATCATCCGCAGGAAGGCGCGCGGGTGGCGCGCGGAGCCGTAGACAATCTGCGCCAGCTCCACGGCGGCGGGCATGAGGTCATCCGGGTCGATGAGCGGATCCACCGCCTGGGCGCGGTGGTCCTCGAACCAGCGCCGCCACTGCCGGGCCTCGTCCGCCGGCAGCGCGCCGGACAAGCGCTGGAGACTCAACAGCATCTCCAATGCAATGCGGTTGCAGAACACCTCACCGCTCGCGTCCTGCCCCGTCGCGCGGGCCGCCTCGACCGCGCGGCGCAAGGACACGCGGTCCCCCAGCGCCGAGTGGTAGGCGAGCATCGGCAGCGGCAGGCCGCGGGCGATGTCGAAGCCCATCTGCCCGTAGTAGCGCGGGTTGAAGTCGATGAGCAGGAAGTCATCCTTCGTCTGGATGAACTCCACCTCGAAGACGCCGTGATAGCCCACGCGCTTGCACAACCGCGCGAGCCCCTCGGCCAGCTCGGGCTTCACCTCGGCGGACTCGAAGCACACGCCCACGCCCAGCCGGCGCGGGCGCTGGAGCACCTTCATGGCGCCGCGCAGCTCGAACAGGTCGCCGGATTCATCCACGAAGCCCGACAGGCTGTAGATGCCCTCGGCGGCCTCGGGGTGGAACTCCTGCACCATGGGCCGCACCACGGCAGAATCGAAGTTCACCAGCATGGGCGCGTAGGTGTCGCGCGCGAACTCCTGGTACTCGCGCTCCAGCGCCTCGGGCGTGGCGACGGGCTGGCCCTTGCGGTGCGTGGCGTGGAGGATCTGCGTGGTGGGCTTGAGGAGCACCGGGAAGCGCGCGTGGCGGCGCACGTGCTCCAGGTCCGCGGTGGACTCGGGGAACCAGGTGCGCGGCAGGTGGAGGCCCACCGCGGTCCCCTCTTCGTAGAGGCGCCGCTTGTTGAGCAGGCCGTACACCGCATCCACGCCCGGGTCGTAGAGGTGGAAGAGCCCCTCCAACTTCTCGCGATGCGCGGAGATGAGCCAGGCCAGCTCGTCACTCGTGGGATAGAGCACGTGCTTGACGGGCTCGCGGCGGCCGAAGTCGATGAGCCACGCGAGGAAGGCCTCGGGGTCTGACTCACGCGGGCACTGGACGCGCCGGCCCACGAAGCGAGACCAGCTCGCGGGGCCCAGGCGGCCGGGATCCGCCACCGTCACGTCCACGCCGTGGCGCCCGAAGCAGCGCGCCGCCGCGAGCGTGCCGTAGAAGCCGGCGGAGAACAGCAGCACGGGAGGCTTCCCGTGAATGCGCGCCACCGCCACGGATTCGGTCGTCGCCTCGTCGTCGCGCGAGAGTTCGAGCGAGGCCGCGTCTCGCTCCTCGCGGCGCGGGCGCAGCGGCGACCTGCGGTGGGGGCGATGGTGACGAACCGCACCGGGATCTACGACCGGGGCGCTCGCAACCGCGGTGCTCGCCATCAGGCTGGCGGTGAGAAGCGTCAGCAGGTGCCGTTTCATGGAGGCCGTCGTGAGGGGAAGTCTTCGAAGGATAGCGTTTCGCCCTTCCCTCTAGGAATGGCCGCCGGTCGGAAAAAGCCAGTCACATGCGACGCCTGCCCCGCGGGGTGGGATGTCTCGAATCATGAGACGCCCGCGGGGGGCGCCCACCGCAGGTAACCACGCGCAAGCAGCCAGGGGTCCGTCGTGACGCCTGGGATGCGTGAGGACAGCCCTACGACGGATTCGCGAAACGCATCGGGAGGCGCGGTGTGGCCCTCGGCGCGGGCCTGGGTCCAGGCGGCCTCCCAGGCACTGAAGAAGGCGTGCAGGGGCTCGCCAGGACGGACGCGGCGGCGCAGGTCACGGGGCAGCCAGTCACGGAACAACCACGGCGCGAAACCGCGCGAGAAGTCGGTGTGGAACAGGAGGGCCTCGCGCGTGAGGTCCGCGCGGCCGTCGCCGCGCCGCAAGAGATGTGCGACGAGCACCGCGCCGGGGGTGTCACTGCTGCCCTCCACGACGAGCCCCGAGGGGAGCAGGGCCTGGGCGAGCCGCTGATGCGCCTCGGGGACGCGCTCGGGGGCGCCCTGGCGCAGCAGGTTCATGGCGCGGACCAGACGGGTGGGCTCATCCGGTGCCAGCGGCAGCGCGAAGCCACCCTGACGAAAGTGGGTCCGCGTGTCCGAGTGCGCGGAAGCAGCGGCCTGGGCACGCGCCTCGTCCAGCTCCACGCCAATGACAAGAAGGTCCGGGTTCAGGGCACGGAACGCGGCGGCGCTCTCCAACGTCGTCCAGGGGTGCTCGCCGAAGCCCACATCCACGAAGGCCGCTCGGGCCCACGGGCCCTCGTGACGTGTGAGCAGCGTGGACTCGGCATGACACAAGTAGTCGTCGAGCGCGCGAAGCCGCCCCGGCGTGGTCCGACCGCGAGTGGGTGTGTCGAGGCCCGTCATGACTCCCGGGTCATCGGCGAGCCACGTGCGAGCGTCAAGTCGCGACGACACGAAACGCCCCATGCCCTGCCGCGCTCACGAGGCGCACGGAATGACGAACGCCCCGCGGCTGCGGCGCGGCGCCGCCCCCAGCCATGCGATGAGTCAGCCCTTCGTGGCTGGCGGGCCATGACGTACAGGTCGCAACGAGGCAGCGCGCTGGCGGGCAGCGCCCTCACACGCAGGCACCCGGCGCGCCCACGGCGAGCGTCCGGCCAGGACGTTCTCCCGCGCGAGCGCAGGTCTGCCGGGTCACGCACGCCAACGGAGCATGGAGCGCCGCGCAGGCGACTTGGAGTCACGGGCCCGCGAGGCACCCAAGCCACGCCTCGCGCTAGGCTGCCGCGCGTGACTCCCGCGCCAGCCCTCCCCTGTCCACGTTGTGGCGCCGCCCGAGCGCAGAGCCCCGAGTGCCCACGCTGCGGCGTCATCTACGCGAAGGCGGACGCGCGTGCGCGCCAGGAGGCCAGCGCGCGCGAGGCCGAGGACCAGCGGCGCGCCCTGCGAGAAGTGCGGGAAGCCCTACCGCCGCCGCCCACGTTCACGCCGCTGCTCGCGGAGCTGCGTCCTCCCGAAAACACCGAAGCGCCGGGCCCCGACGATGCGGAGGTCGCCCTGGCTCGCCTGGAGTGGCACCAGCGATTCTGGGTCCTCCCCGTGACGATGGGCCTCGCCTACGTCGTGATGGGCACGGGCTTTCGCGGCCTCGCGCGCATCTTCCTGTCCATGCACGTGCATGAGTTCGGGCATGCGGTGACGGCCTGGTTCTGCGGCTTCAGCGCGATGCCCTCGCTGTGGGTCACCTACACGGCGGAGTCACGCTCGCCGGTGTTGAGCCTGATGTTCGCGGGGATGTTCGGGGCCCTCGGCTGGCGCGGCTGGAAGACAGGCCGCAAGTCGTGGATGGCCTGGGCGGCGGCGCTGCTCTTGATTCAAGCCGTCGCGACCCTCGGAACAACCCCACAGCAGGCGCGCGCGCTCATCACCTTCGGAGGGGACGCGGGCTGTCTGGTGTTGGGCGCCCTGCTGATGTCTCTGTTCTATGCACGCCGCGGCACCGCGCTGCATGAGCGCGGCCTGCGCTGGGGCCTCCTCGTGATGGGAGCGATTGCGTTCATGGACAGCCTCCACACGTGGTGGGGCGCACGCAAGGACGTGGACCGAATCCCCTTCGGAGACATCGAGGGCGTCGGCCTGAGCGACCCGAGCAAGCTCGTGGATCAACACGGATGGAGCGTGGGCACCCTCATCGACCGTCACGTCGGCGTGGCGACCGCGTGCCTCGTGCTCCTGGGAGCGCTGTATCTCTATCGGCTCTACGAGATCCGGACCGCGGCCCCGAGGCTGCGTGACTTCCGCACCTGACACCCCGATTGGGACAGGGCGCGGCGTGAGCCCCCTCCACGCATGCCGCGCCGCGCGACGACGGGAGGCCCTCCTCGCCGTGGGGACGGGCAAGTTCACCTCACCAGTCAGGTTGTGAGCGCGGGTGAAAGGCCGCTACCCTTCGCGCCCGAATGGCACAACCCGCCCAGCCCCTCCCCTCGAATTCCGCCGAGTCCCCGTCCGCAGCGACAGGCTCCGAAGCCCCTCGCTTCAGCTTCCTGCCCGCGGTGGGCACCTGGAAGTACCACCTGCTCTTGAGCGCGGTGGCCATCTTCATCCTCGGCCCGTTGGGCGGCGTGGCCGCCTCGTACATGAACTTCAGCCTGGGCTTCTTCGTGGGCGGGCAGGTGTTGGCCGGCATCCTCGGCAGCGCCGTCACCTACGGCTACGGCGCGGAGGGCAAGCACGGCGCCAACTACATGCAGACGATGGCGGCCTCGGTGGCCTCGCTGTGCGCCATGTCCGTGCTCGTGCAGGCCATGGTGTGGCTGGGCATGCCCATGCCGCCCGCGTGGCAGCTCATGCTCTTCGTCGGATGCGTGGGCATGTTCGGCGTGGGCGTGGGCATGCTCTACACGCCGCTGCTCGTGGACCGGCTCCAGCTCGACTATCCGTCCGGCTACGCGGTCGCCAACATCCTGCGCGCGCTGACGGACAAGCGCCTGCTCAAGGCCTCCATCGCCAAGCTGGGCGGCGGCGCCGGAATGGGCGCGCTCGTGGCCGGCCTGACGGAGAAGGTGGTCTCGCTGGGCAGCCTGGGCCTGAGCGCCTCCACCGTGGGCGCTGGCATGGTGGTGGGCAGCGTCGTCGCCGTCCCGGTCGCCATCATGGGCGTGGCGGGCTACGCCTTGACGCCCTACCTGCGTGAGATTGGGTGGCTCGGTCCCCAGGACCCCTTCCGCAAGATTGGCTTCCTCATCGGTCTGGCGATGATCTGCGGCGCGGCCCTCGTGGACCTCTCGCTCCTCGCGGTGCAGGCCGTGGCGCGCATCCGCGGCGCCGCGCCGGTGGCCGAGGGCGACGAGCCCGCGTGGAAGAAGGTGAACGTCCCGCGCCTGCTCGCGTGGGTGCTGTTCTGGGGCGTGGCGGTGGTGGCGGTGGCCACGCAGGTGCTGCACCAGCCGGTGGGCTTCATCGTGTTCGGCCTCGTGCTGGCGCTGCTCTTCGTGCTGATCAACGGCATCGCCTACGGCATCAGCGACAACAACCCCATCTCCAGCGCCTTCGTCATGTCGGTGCTGCTCATGTCCATGCTCGGCCTGAAGGATCCGCTGGTGGGCCTGATGTCCTCCACCATCCTGCTCATCTCCACGGCCGTGGGGTGTGACATGCAGCAGGACCGCTCCACGGGCTGGCGCCTGGGCACCAACCGCGTCGTGCAGTTCCGCTATCAGGTGCTCGGCATCACCATGGGCGCCATCCTGTGCGTGGGTCTGGCGCGCGTGTTCATGGGGGCCTACCCCGTGCTCGCCGTCAACCAGCTCGACAACCCGGGCGTGAAGACGGGCCAGTGGGGCTCGGCGATGACGTACAAGCTGGTGGGCGCCATCCGCGACCTGGGTTCGCTGTCCGACCACAAGATCAAGGCCCTGCTCTTCGGTCTGGCGTTGGGCTTTGGCCTCGAGGTGGCGCGCAAGCTGGTGCGCCGCCACGCGGGCATCCAGCGCTTCCTCAACGAGCACTCCGCCGGCCCCGCGGTGAGATGGACGCTGGACTCGGTGGTGCTGGCCAGCCCGTATGCCTCGTCGTTCGGCGCCTTCGTCGCGCTGCCCGTCTCCATCTGGTTCGCCGCGGGCGGCACGCTCGCCTCGCTCTGGAACGCCGCGACCCAGCGCTTCGCCTCTCCGCCGAAGCCCGGCGAGCAGGCGTTGCCCGAGGACATGAGCACCACCTCTCTGGTTGGCGGCGGACTCATCGCGGGCGAGTCCCTGTACTTCCTCTTCGTGGGGCTCTACGGCCTGCTCGCGCTGATGACGTAAGCAGCGGTCGTGCGGCGTGAGGTGTTCGTCACCCACCTCACACGCTTGGCGGGTCGCCTTGACTTTCGACCATGCCCAGAACATCTATGTCCTCATGAGCTGCGTCAGCACCACGACCGCGACGACGAGCACTACGACCGCTTCGGCGGGTGTGGTGAGCGTGCGCGTGTCGATGGACTGACGAGCGCACGGTTCCTGCCCCGCCGATTCCGGCCGGGGCGACCGTGCGAAGACTCAGCGCCCCGTGTCCGGACCGGCAATTCCCCTTCCGACACGGAGACACGCAGTCATGCTCGACGAACACGATCACCGCGCGATTGGCCAGCGCCTGGACCTCTTCCACCTGCAGGAGGAGGCGCCCGGCATGGTGTTCTGGCACCCGCGCGGCTTCAGGCTGTACCAACTGCTGGAGGACCAGGTCCGCCAGCGCATGCGGCGCGAGGGCTACCAGGAAGTCCGCACGCCGCAGATCCTGTCCCAGGAGCTGTGGGAGCGCAGCGGCCACTGGGACAACTTCCGCCAGAACATGTTCGTGCTGGGGGATGGTGAGCGGCAGCTCGCCGTGAAGCCCGTGAGCTGCCCCGGCCACATCGAGCTCGTGCAGCGCATGTCCCCCAGCTACCGGGACCTGCCCCTGCGGCTGGGCGAGTTCGGGCTCGTGCATCGCAGCGAGCCGAGCGGCGCGTTGCATGGCCTGTTCCGCCTGCGGCAGTTCACGCAGGACGATGGCCACATCTTCTGCGCGGAGGAGCAGGTGGAGCGAGAGGTCATCGCGTTCGTGCGCGCGCTGCATGCGTTCTACGCGGGCTTCGGCTTCGAGCACGTGGAGGTGGCCTTCTCGGGGCGCCCGCCGTCCCGGGCCGGCAGTGATGCAGTGTGGGATCAGGCCGAGGCCTGGCTCCAGTCCGCCGCGCGCGCCGCGGGGTTGGAGTGCCGGATGCAGCCAGGAGAGGGCGCGTTCTATGGCCCCAAGCTCGAGTTCATCCTGAAGGACCGGCTGGGCCGGGATTGGCAGTGCGGGACGATCCAACTGGACCTCGTGCTGCCCGAGCGCTTCGACCTGCGCTACACGGACGCGTCGGGCGCGAAGCGCCACCCGGTGATGCTTCACCGCGCGCTGTTCGGCAGCCTGGAGCGCTTCATCGCCATCTTGCTGGAGCACCACGCGGGGGCCCTCCCCGCCTGGCTCTCGCCAGAGCAGGTGGTGGTGGCCTCCGTAGGAGACAAGGCCCTGCACTACGCGGAGAAGCTCTCGGAGCGGCTGCGCGAGGCGGGGTGTCGCGCCAGCGCGGACGTGCGCGGGGAGTCCCTGTCGCGGAAGATCCTCGACGCGCACCAGTCCGGCCTGCCCTACATCGCGGTGGTAGGCGCGCGAGAGGCGGAGGCAAACAGCGTGCGCCTGCGCCTGCGCGACGGCTCGCAGCAAGACCTGTCGTGGGATGACGCCGTGGCCCGACTGGCCGCGGAGTGCCAGCCGCGCCGAGCGTCCTGAGCCCCCGGTGCCTCCGGGGTGGACCCGCGCCACGCCGCCCTTCCACTCCGGAGGTGCCCCGATGCCGCGCCCGTGGGGCGGCGCACGTCACAGCGGAGAGCGCTGCGCCTCTTCCCGCGCCTCGACCATGCGCTCGCCCGGCACGGTGGCCAGGTCATCCAGGCTGATGAGGCCCAGCGGGTGGCGCTCCGAGTCCACCACGATGAGGCGGCGGACCATCCAGTCCTCCATGAGGCGCTCGGCCTCGCTCAACGGGTCATCCGGACCGCAGGTGATGACAGCGGACGTCATGGCGTCGCGCACGCGCGTGACGTTCGGGTCCTTGCCCATCGCGGTGGAGCGCACGGTGATGTCCCGGTCCGTCAGCATGCCCACCAACTGGCCCCCCTCCATGACGGGCAGCGCGCCGATGCTGTGGATGCGCATCCGCTCGGCGGCCTGGCGCAGGGGCTCGTCCGGTCCGATGGTCTCCAGGCTCTTGGTCATCAGGTCACGAATGCGCATGGCGAAGCTCCCTCGCGTCCACGGGTGGATGGGCCTTCGCCCCAAACGCTGGAGCCTCGGCTCGCGGCGCGCCGCGCACCCTCGCCGGCCCGCGCCCACGTCACCCGCGCAGGTGGGCGCAAGCGCGCTCGCCCGGCGCCCGCCGCGACCGAATAGAGTGACACGCATCCAACCTGCCACGGGCAGGAGACCCGACGAGGAGAACACGACCCATGGTGGACAAGCTCATCCTCACCGACGCCGAGTGGCGCAAGCGCCTCACCCCCGAGGAGTACGACGTGCTCCGCCGACACGGCACCGAGTATCCCGGCACGGGCTGCTTCCTCGGCACGAAGGACCCCGGCACCTACGTGTGCGCCGGCTGCGGCAACCCGCTGTTCAAGGCGGGGACGAAGTTCGAGTCCGGCACGGGCTGGCCGTCGTTCACCCAGACGCTGAGCCCGGACTCCGTCACCGAGATTCGCGACGTGTCCCACGGCATGGTGCGCACCGAGGTCCGCTGCGCCCGCTGTGACGGGCACCTGGGCCACGTCTTCCCAGACGGCCCGCCGCCCACGGGGCTGCGCTACTGCATGAACTCGGTGGCCATGAAGCACGTGGCCGAGGGCAAGCCCTTGGAGTTGGTGAAGGCCTAGCCGCGGGCCTCGGACGACCGTCGCGGGTTGCCGCGACGGTCGTGATGCGAAGTGCTCAGCCCAGCCACGCCCGCGCGTTGCGGAACATCCGCATCCACGGGCCTTCCTCGCCCCAGCCGCGCGGATGCCACGAGTGCTGCGCGGTGCGGTGCACGCGCTCCGGATGCGGCATGGTGATGCTGAAGCGCCCGTCCCGCGTGGTGAGTCCGGCGATGCCGTGCGGCGAGCCGTTGGGGTTCGCCGGGTAGGTGCTCGCCAGTCGGCCGTGGTTGTCCACGTACCGCGTGGTGACGAACCCCAGGCCGTTGACCCGCGAGGCCTCCGCGTCGCTGGAGAACTCCGCGCGCCCCTCGCCGTGAGACACCACGATGAGCATGCGGCTGCCCTCCATGCCTCGGTAGAAGAGCGAGGGCGTCGGGGCAATCTCCACCGTGCCCAGGCGCGCCTCGAACTGCTCGGACGCGTTGCGCACGAAGCGCGGCCAGTGGTCCGCGCCCGGGATGAGGTCGCGCAGCTGCGCCATCATCTGGCAGCCGTTGCACGCGCCCAGACCGAAGCTGTCCGGCCGCGCGAAGAACGCGGCGAACTCATCGCGCGCGCGCGGGTTGAACAGGATGGACTTCGCCCAGCCGCCGCCCGCCCCCAGCACGTCGCCGTAGCTGAAGCCGCCGCAGGCCAGCACGCCCGAGAAGTCCTTCAGAGAGATGCGCCCGGTGAGCAGGTCGCTCATGTGGACGTCCACCGCGAGGAAGCCCGCGCGAGTGAAGGCCGCCGCCATCTCCTGCTGGCTGTTGACGCCCTGCTCGCGCAGCACCGCCACGCGCGGCCGAGCCCCCTTCGCGATGAAGGGCGTCGCCACGTTCTCGCTCGGGTCGAACGTGAGGACCGGAGACAGGCCCGGGTCGCTCGCGTCGCACTTCGCCGCGTACTCCTGCTCGGCGCAGACGGGGTTGTCGCGCAGCTTCTGCATCTCGTAGCTGACGCGCGACCACGTGCGCCGCAGCGCCAGGATGTCCTCGGAGAACACCCTGCGCTCGCCCTGCCGCACCCGAACCTGGAGCCCCGCCGTGGGGCGGCCCAGCTCGTGGCAGTGCGCGCCAAGGCCGTGCTGGCCCAGCACCTCACGCACACGCGCCACGTCGGCGGCGCGCACCTGCACCACCGCGCCCAGCTCCTCGTTGAACAGGGCCGCCACCGCGTCCGAGCCCAGCGTTGCCACGTCCACGTCCACGCCGCAGTGGCCCGCGAAGGCCATCTCGCACAGCGTGGCCCAGAGGCCGCCGTCGGAGCGGTCGTGATAGGCCAGCAGCCGGCCCTCGGTGTTGAGGTCCTGCACCGCCTCGAAGAAGCCCTTGAGGCGCGCCGGGTCGTCCACGTCCGGACCCTGGGGGCCCACCTGTCCGTAGCACTGCGCCAGGACCGAGCCGCCCAGGCGCTGCTGTCCGCCCGCCACGTCGATGAAGAGCAGGCGCGTGTCCGTGTCCACGTCCACGAGCTGCGGCGTGAGCGACTGGCGCACGTCCAGCACCGGCGCGAACGCGGAGATGATGAGCGATACCGGCGACGTCACCGACTTGCGCGCGCCCTTCTCCTCCCACTGCGTGCGCATGGACATCGAGTCCTTGCCCACGGGGATGGCCAGGCCCAGCGCCGGGCACAGCTCCATGCCCACCGCGTGCACGGCCGCGTAGAGGCCCGCGTCCTCGCCCGGGCTGCCCGCGGCGGCCATCCAGTTGGCGGACAGCTTCACGTCCGACAGCGCCTCGATGCGAGCGGCGGCGATGTTGGTGAGCGCCTCACCCACCGCCATGCGCGCCGAGGCCGCCGCGTCCACGAGCGCCAGCGGCGTGCGCTCGCCCATCGACATCGCCTCGCCGGTGGTGGACACCACGGTGGACAGCGTCACCGCGCAGTCGGCCACGGGCACCTGCCACGGGCCCACCATCTGGTCGCGCGAGACGAGGCCCGACACCGTGCGGTCACCGATGGTGATGAGGAAGCCCTTGTCCGCCACCGTCGGGTGCGCCAGCACGCGGCCCGCCATGTCCGCGAACGAGGCCTCCAGCTTCAGCGGCGGGTGCGTCAGGGGACGCGACACCGCGTCGCGGTGCATGCGCGGCGCCTTGCCGAACAGCACGTCCATGGGCAGGTCGATGGGCGCGTCGCCCAGCTGCTGATCCCCCAGCTTGAGCACCTGCTCGGCGGTGGCCTCGCCCAGGACCGCGAACGGCGCGCGCTCGCGCTCACACAGCGCCCGGAAGCGGGGCAGGTCCGCCGGCGCCACACCGAGCACATAGCGCTCCTGCGCCTCGTTGCACCAGATCTCCACCGGAGACATGCCCGGCTCGGCGTTGGGGACCGCGCGCAGCTCCAGGCGGCCGCCCAGGGCGTTGTCGTGCGCCAGCTCCGGCACCGCGTTGGAGAGACCGCCCGCGCCCACGTCGTGGATGGAGCGCAGCGGGTTCTCTTCACCGAGCGCCCAGCACCGGTCGATGACCTCCTGACACCGGCGCTGCATCTCCGCGTTGTCGCGCTGCACCGAGGCGAAGTCGAGGTCCGCCGCGCTCGCGCCCTGCGCCATGGACGAGGCCGCGCCGCCGCCCAGGCCAATGAGCATCGCGGGTCCGCCCAGCACGATGAGCAGGTCACCCGGCTGGAGCGTCCCCTTCTTCACGTGCTCCGCGCGGATGTTGCCCAGGCCCCCCGCGAGCATGATGGGCTTGTGGTAGCCGCGCACCTCCACGCCCTCCGGCGTGGACACCTGCTGCTCGAAGCTGCGGAAGTAGCCCGCGAGGTTGGGACGGCCAAACTCGTTGTTGAACGCCGCGCCGCCAATGGGCCCCTCCAGCATGATGTCCAGCGCGGACACGATGCGCTCGGGCTTGCCATAGGGCAGCTCCCACGGCTGCGGGAGTCCCGGGATGCGCAGGTGGCTGACGGAGAAGCCGGTGAGGCCCGCCTTGGGCTTCGCGCCGCGCCCCGTGGCGCCCTCGTCGCGAATCTCGCCGCCCGCGCCGGTGGCTGCACCGGGATAGGGCGAGATGGCCGTCGGGTGGTTGTGCGTCTCCACCTTCATCATGATGTGAGCCGGCTCGCGCTTCGAGCGCCACTCGCCGCTCTGCCCGTCCGGGAAGAAGCGCTCCGCCTCGAAGCCCTCGATGACGGCCGCGTTGTCCTTGTACGCGGACAGCACGCCGCCCGGGTGGGCCGCGTGCGTGTTCTTGATGGCCTGGAAGAGCGAGCGCTCCTTCGCCTTCCCGTCGATGGTCCACGACGCGTTGAAGATCTTGTGGCGGCAGTGCTCGCTGTTCGCCTGTGCGAACATCATCAGCTCGACGTCCGTGGGGTTGCGCTTCAGCTCGCCGAAGCGCGCCACCAGGTACTCCATCTCATCGTCCGCCAGCGCCAGGCCCAGCTCGCGGTTGGCGGCCACGAGCGCGGCGCGACCGCCCCCGAGCACATCCACTCGCGTGAGCGGCCGAGGCGCATGCGTGGAGAAGAGGATGGCCGCGTCCTCCATGCGCCGCACCACCGCCTGCGTCATGCGGTCATGCAGCACCGAGGTCAGCGCCTCCAGCGCCGCCTCCTCCAGCGCGCGCCCATGCGGGCCCGCGACGTAGAAGGCCGTGCCGCGCTCCATGCGCCGCACCTTCGCGCCCAACCCGCAGTTGTGCGCGATGTCCGTGCCCTTGGACGACCAGGGAGACACCGTGCCGGGACGGGGAATCACCAGCAGCAGGCTGCCCGAGCGCTCGCCCGGGACGCTGCGCGGGCCGTACTCGAGCAACCGATGAAGCGACGTCTGCTCGGTCTCGGAGAGAGGGGCCGAGGTGTCGGCGAAGTGAACGAACTCCGCGTAGACGGCAGCCACCGCGGGAACGCGCTCACGGCAGTGGGAAAGGAGTTTGGCGAGCCGGAAATCAGAGAGGGCGGGAGCCCCACGCAGGGTGAGCATGTGGAACCTGGGGATGGGGAAAGGCTCTGGTAACAGCCGACGCGTCCTTATCACCGCGCGCCCGCCCCCAAAGCGCGGAGATTGAGCCCGCTCGATTGCCTGACAAGCCGGGTGGGAGAAGCACGCCTCATGGGCGCCACACGCCAGTCATGGTTTACTGCGTGATCGCCGTATTCACGATTATTGGGGGAAGACCATGAAGCGCAGCACCCGGTGGCTCGCCGCATCCTTGTCGTGCTCCCTTCTGGCGTGTGGCGCTGAAGCACCCGCCGACGCGAAGGGCTCCCGAGACGTGGGGGTGGCGCTCGCCGCGCTCCCCGGTGTCGAGGTGGTGGGCACACACCAGGACGGTGTGCCGTTCATGTTACGAGGCCTGATGGGTGACGCGGGGCGACCACTGCCCGGTGCGACCGCGTGGCAGGCGCACGGACTGCTGAGCCCGACCCTGGCACGGGTCGCTCCCGTGTTCCGCCTGGATCCGAAAGATCTGCTCGTTCAGCGGGTCAACCAGGACGAAGAGGGGCGCACCCACGTGCGCTATGCGCAGACGAAGCATGGCCTGCCGGTGGTGAACCAGGAGCTGATCGTCCACCTGGACGCCCAAGGCCGCGTGTACGCGGTGAATGGTGATGCGCGCGATGACGGCGAGGACGTCTCGGCGGAGCCTCGGCTGGACGCGGCCACGGCGCGCGACGCGGCGCTGAAGAACACGGTCGGCGAGGCCAGGGTGGAGGGTGAGCCGCGGCTCGTCTACGTGCGGCCCGCCGAGGACGGCCCGCTGACGTTGGCCTATGAGGTGGAGGTGCGCGGCGACGGCGACGAGATGCCCGTGCAGGACCGCGTCTACGTGAGCGCGAAGGACGGCGCGGAGGTGCAGCGCATCTCGGGCATCCACGGCATCAAGGACCGGAGCGTGTGCTCGGTGAGCGGCGTGACGAAGGGGACGTGTCGCACGGACTCGCCCGTGGTGCCGCCCATCGGCGACCCCATCATCGACAAGGCCTTCGACAACCTGGGCCTCTTCTATGACTGCTTCTATTTCAACTACGGCCGCGACTCGGTCAACGGGGTGGGCGGGAAGCTGCGCCTCAACGTCCACGGGACGACGACCGGGTGCTCCGCCTACTACGACGTCAACAACATCATGACGTGCTCCGATGGCGACGGCGTCACCTGCGGGCCCATGTGCTCGGACCCCGACACGGTGGTGCACGAGTTCACCCACGGCATCACCAGTGGCCTGACCTACAGCGGCGAGAGCCTGTCGCTGAGCGAGTCGTACTCGGACATCTACGCCGCGGTGTGTGAGAGCTGGGCCACGGGGCTCTGGTCGCTCACGCCGGACGTCTGGAAGATCGACGAGGACGTGTGGACGCCGGCCATCGCGGGGGATGCCCTGCGGTACATGGATGACCCCACGCTGGATGGGGTGTCGAAGGACTACTACCCAGACATCTTCGGGAGCGGCACGCCCAACTACAACGCGGGCTCGGGCGTGCCCAACCTCGCGTTCAAGCTGCTCGCCACGGGAGGCACGCACCCGCACGGCAAGACGACGGTGAGCGTGGCCGCCATCGGCGCGCAGGCCGCGGGCCGCATCTTCTACCGCGCGCTGACGAACTACTTCACGGCCACCACCAACATGCTGAGCGCCAAGGCCGCTACCCATCAGGCGGCGGTGGACCTGGGCTACAGCACCGCCATCCAGGACTCGGTGACGCACGCGTGGGAAGCCGTGGGCGTGCCGGCGCCCATCACCTGCGCGAAGCTGGCCAATGGCATCACCGTTACCAACATCTCCGGCGCCGCGGGCACGCAGAAGTACTACTGCCTGGATGTCCCCGCGGGGAAGCCCGCCTCGTTCGCCATGGGTGGCGGCACGGGCGACCCGGACCTCTACGTGCGCTTCGGCACCGCGCCCACGTCGACGGCCTACGACTGCCGGCCCTACACCAACACGAGCACCGAGTCGTGCACCATCGCGGCGCACGCCACCGCGGGGACGTACTGGGTGATGATCAGCGGCTTCAGCGCGTACTCGGGCGTGTCGCTGACGGGCTCGTACTGACGGGAGCCTCGCGGCGGAGGGCGCGCGCTCGCCTCCGCCGCGGAGCCCGTGCCACGTGGCCTACCCGCCCTGGCCAGACGCGGAGGGCTGAGGCTTCGCGTCGCCGCCCTTCGTGGCCTGAGCCCAGAGTCCGAGCAGCTCCTTCTCGCGCTCGGGGGTCAGGCCCGCGCGGAACTTGTCGCGGCGCTCCTGCGGCTGCGCGTTGAACCACGCCAGCGTGTCTCGGAGGGTGTCCGCCACGGGGCGGAACTTCAGGCCCGCCTTCACGGCCTTGTCGCACTTGCGCAGGTGCGCGCCCGCCGTGGCCCCCGAGGGCGTCATCCAGATGGGCAGGCTGCCGTCGCCCTTCTCGCCGTTCTTCTCCAGGAAATCCGCCGGCACCCAGGTGACCTTCGTGTCCTTGCCCGTCACGGCGCGACACGTGTCGATCATCCCGCCCATCGTCCACGCCATCCCCGGGCCCACGGCGTTGAAGGTGCCGGAGGTGTCGGTCTCGATGAGGTGCACCAGCCACTCGGCCAGGTCGCGCACATCGATGACCTGGAGCGGATCCGACGGCGCGCCGGGCGCGAGCATCTCGCCCCCCCGCGCGAAGCGCACCGGCCAGTAGGTGAAGCGATCCGTCCGGTCCTCCGGGCCCACGATGTAGCCCGGCCGGACGAGCGTGGCCCGAGCCGCGAACGCCTTCTCCACCGCCTCTTCGCACGCGCGCTTGAGGCCGCCGTAGAACTCGAACTCCTTGCCCATCGTCTCCACGGTGGGGTCGGCGAGCGTCGCGGTGGGCGCGCGCTCGTCCTCGCCGGGCGTCTTGTCGTTCGCGTACGCCGAGGTGCTGGAGATGAAGATGTACCGCTTCACGTTCGGGGAGAGCAGCTCCGCGGAGGCGCGCACCAATCGCGGGTAGTACCCCGAGGTGTCCACCACCGCGTCCCAGCTGCGGCCCGCGAGCGCCTTGAGCCCCTCGTCCTTGTTCGGATCGCGATCCCCGTGCAGCTTCTCCACGTTGGGGAACAGCTCGGGCCGCGTCTTGCCGCGGTTGAACAGGGTCAGCGTGTGACCGCGCGCCTGCGCCGCCGTGACGATGGCCGGGCCCAGGAAGCCCGTCCCGCCGAGGATGAGGATTCGCTTGCCAGGGCGCTTCTTCGTCGGGTTCGTCGGGCTCGGGCCGGCCAGGGCGAGCCCGGGGCCCAGGGCCAGCAAGGAAGACCCTGCCAGCGAATACTGCAGGAACCGCCTGCGAGACGTCGTCATGTTCGTGAAGCTCCGCGGGAACGGGGCACTCGGGGGGAGTCCTCTTCCAATCCCTGGCGCGCCATCCTATTCCCAGTCCCAGCGGGCAATGGACAACCCTTGCCAGCGCGAAGGGCTGGCCTCTTCGCGTGGGCTCTGCGATGAATGCGCACGGGTCGTCCGGTACCCCTGGGGGCACGACGGAATGGGCAGCGACGAGCGCGTCATCTTCGGCAACACCGTGGACAGCCTGTATCGCAAGACGCTCGCCCGCGACCTGTCGCCGGACCTGCGCAGGCGGCTGCGCGAGTACGGCATGGACGTGGAGGCGCCGCTGCTCGCGGCCTATCCCCACCCCGTCTGGGTGAAGTGTCTGGACGAGGTCTCCCAGGCGCTCTACCCCGGCGTGCCCACGGACGTCGCGCGGCGCCAACTGGCGCGGCGATGGATCGAGGGGTACGCCCAGACGCTCGTGGGCGCGGCGGTGCTCACGCTCGCGCGCGTGGTGGGTCCCATGCGCTCGCTGGAGCGGATGACGCACAACTTCCGCAGCGGCAACAACTTCACGGAGACGCGCCTGACCGTGCTGGGCGCGTCCTCCGCGGACCTCTGGTTCAACGAACCCGAGGCCACCGAGGGCTTCGTGGAGGGCGTGCTGGAGGAAGGGCTCGTGCGCATCGGGGTGAAGGGCCTGACCCTGGCCCGCACGCGCCACGGTCCCGATGCGTGCACGTATCACCTGCAATGGACCCACCCGTCGTCCTGACGGTCCCGAAGCTCACGAGACACCCCTCCCATGCCTCGAATCCTCGACAGCCTCCCCGCCCTCTATCAGAACCTGTTCCCGGCCTTCTTCCAGGGGCAGGTGCCCATCGAGGAGAAGGCCACGTGCTCCAACTGCGCCATGAGCAAGCAGGGCGCGACGGGCACGGTGGGCGCGGTGGATGGCGTGGACCGCCTGTTCCGGCCGGATACGAAGTGCTGCACGTACTACCCGCGACTGCCCAACTACCTGGTGGGCGCGCTGCTGGCGGATGACTCGCCCGCCATGGCCGAGGGACGCCGGCGCATCGAGGAGAAGATCGACAGCCGCATTGGCGTGACGCCGCAGTGGGTGAAGCCGCCGGCCAAGTTCAACTACCTCTACAAGAACGGCAACCAGTTCTTCGGCCGCGCGCGCTCGCTGCGCTGCCCGTACTACGCCGAGGACAGCGGCGGCTGCACCATCTGGGCTTATCGCGAAGCGGTCTGCTCCACGTACTTCTGCAAGTACGTGGCGGGCGCGGACGGGCGTCGCTTCTGGATGTCATTGAAGACATACCTGTCGCTGACGGAGATCCAGCTCGCGCGCTACGCGCTGCTCCAGCTGATGCCGGAGTACATCGAGACGGGCAAGGACAAGTCGGAGAACGCCACCCTGCCCTTGTCCGTGGAGGACCTGGATGACGCCGCGCCGCCCGAGCGCGCGTACGCGGAGCTGTGGCGCGCGCACGCAGGCCGGGAGCGGGACTTCTATCGGGCCTGCTACGACGTGGTGCGCGCGCTGCCGCCGGAAGGGCTGACGCAGATGCTGGGGCTGGACGGCACCATCGAGCTGCGCGTGCTGGAGAAGCTGCACGGCGCGGCCAACGCGCCCCGCTTGCCGCGCGTGCTGCGCTTCAGCCCCGAGGCCACCGTGAAGTGGCTGCCCGATGGCAGCGTGGCGCTGGGCGCGTACAGCGAGTTCGACGCGGTGGCGCTGCCGGGTGAGGCCTACGCGCTGCTCGTGGAGTTCACCGGGACCGAGCCCGTGGAAGCCGTGCGGCACCGGCTGCGCACGCAGAAGCAGGCGGACCTGCTGGAGGACGTGCTGCTGGAGCTGTACCGCCACCGCATCCTCGTGGAGCCATAGCGCGCCGGGCCGGCCTTCAGGGATGGCCGGCCAACCCGCCCACTTCCTGGAGCCAGCGCGCGGAGGCGTGGGCCTGACGCCACGCGGGCTCCAGCGTCATGAGGTGCTCGGCCAGCCAGGCGATGAAGGCCGGGTCGCCCGCGCCCAGCCACGACGCGGACTCGGACAGCTCCTCCGCGGTGGACTCCCAGGCGCGGCGCACGGCGCTGGACGAGGCCATGACCTCGGAGACCCCGCGCGTGAAGGACTCGATGCTCGCGCGCAGCTCCGCGGACGCGGCGCCCTCGGCGCGGCACAGCTCGCGCAGCCGGCCCAGGTGCATCAGCAGGCCCTGCTCCAACGCGAACGCGGTGCCCAGCCGCGCCTGAGCGGCGCGCTGGAGCAATTGGACGTCCTCGCCGAGCTGACGCCAGGAGGCCTCGTCGCCCCCGCGCACCGGCACACGCGAGAGGCGCGCGCACACGGCCTGCCAGAGATTGCAGAAGCCCAGCAGCTCCACCACGCCGCGCCGCACGTGGGGCGGGATGTGATCCAAGAACTCGAGCACGCTGGCGCGCGCCTCGGCGGGGATGTCACGCGCGCCGGGCGCGGGGGGCTCGGTGTTGGCGCGCGCGAGTTGCAGCACGCGCCAGGCCCATTGCAGGGCCCGCTCGGAGGCGCGGAAGAGGGCCTCGACGCTCACCGCGAGCGCGCCGGCCACGTGGCTGCCATCCGCGAGCGCGGGGGAGGCGGCCTCCGCGGTGGGCTCCCGCGGAGCGTCCGGGGAGGGCTCGCGGGAAGGAGGCTCCTCGCGCGCGGCGTCGGCGCTCTCGAACGGCATGCCTCGGTTCCCGGCCTCTCCTCCCATAGGACGGGCCAGCCCATATCGCAGGCGGGACCCGAACCTCCAGGCCCGGTGACGTAGGGTGTGCGACGTGCCACGGAGCGCGGGGGCAAGCGCCCCCGTGCGTCCAGCGACGGCGCATTGCCCCGGTCTCGAGTGCCGCCCCCCGCCCGAGCCCCGTCCGAAACACGACGCGCGTCAGTGCAACGTGCGCTTGAGCTTGCTCAGGCGCTCGTGCGTGCGCTTCTGCGCGGGCAACAGCTCCATCTTCACGAAGCGACGCGCCTCGCCGTGGAGCTTGTCCACGTCGCGCTGGTAGTCCGCGAGGCCGTGGTCCTCGTCGTGCTCCAGGGCCTGGATGGCGGACTTCTCGCCCAGCATGTCCGCGCCCTGCTGTACCAGTTCGGCGAAGGTGCCCCAGAGGCCGGAGCCCTCTGCCGGAGAGCCGCCCAGACGGGTGATGCGCTCGCGCAACATCTCCACGCGGTGCTCGTGGTCGTGGAGGCAGCCATCCAGCTCCGTGCGAGCCAGGTCGGCCTTCACGTGCCCGAGGGCATGCCGGTAGGTCTCGACCGCGGAGAGCTCTCCGCGCAGGAAGGAGTTGAGCGTGTCGACGTCCGAGTGCGCCATGGCATCCTCCAGTGTGGCGGTTGCGTGCTCGCGCAAAGGTGCGGCGTGCCGGTATTCCCGCAACGGGGGCCTACCCCCTGCTCCCCCGACGGAGGAGCGTCATGGGGGTCGCCCAGCCGCCCGCCGAGGCGCGTCATCGCGTATGCAAGACGCTCGGTGAGGGTCCAAGCAGGCGGCTTGGCCAGGATCCCGAGGGAGGCTGGAATGACGACGCGAGTGGGTGGGAATCGGCGTCTCGCCTGGATGGTCGGAGCACTCCTGTGCCTGGCTGGCTGCTCGGGTGAGAAGAAGGGCTCAGAGGTGGACGCTGGCACGGGGACCGAGATTGAAGACTCGGGCACACCCGACAGCGGCACCGATGACGCGGGAACACCGGACGCTGGCGCTTGGGATGCGGGGGTTGAAGACGCGGGTGTTCCGGACGCAGGGCCCGCACCGTGTGAGAAGACACGCGGCGTCTGCGGTGGGGCGCAGCGGGCCATGGTCAACGGCGTCTATGAAAGCGTCTGCACGGCCCTGTCGTATGGCCCAGGCTACGAGGAGGTCGAGACCCGCTGCGACGATCTCGACAACGACTGTGACGGCGTCGCGGATCCGTCGGTCACCCGCACCGTCACGCGACTGAATGGCGAGCTGCACGGTGGCATGGCCAGTAGCCTCGCGGTGGCTGACGGCATCCTCATCGCGGTGTTCGACACGCCGCATGTCGTCCGCGTGCTGCATGTGGATCGACAAGGGCAGTTGCTGGGCGTCGCGGAGATTCCGCTTGCGGCGGATGATCCCAACACGGGGGACTCGGTGACCAGCGCGCTGATGCGCACGAGCCAGGGCCCCGTCCTGTATTACGCCGGGTACAAGGACTCCGGAGGCATGGGTCCAGAGACCGCACGGGCCTATCTAAGACCGCTCACCGAGGCTGGGCTTCCTCGGCCTCAGGAAGATGAACAGGTCGTCTTCGATTCCCCCACCCCCCGAGGCGCCAGCCGCGCAGCGCTGTCGGCGGATGGCAACACCCTGCTGGCCACCTGGAGAGACATCACTCCAGCGCGCGTCAACAACCTCTACGGCATCGTTCGAGACCTGCATGGCCAGCGGATCGCTGCGCCCACGGTGCTGTTCCACTCCGAGACGAGCAGCCTGCGAATGGAAGCGGTGCTCGGGCTGCGGAACGGCGAGTTCCTGATCGTTGCGGCGGAGACGCCCCCCGGCCCACTGCCTCAACCCGTCACCTTGCACGTGCGCCGCTTTGACGCCCAGCTTGCCCCGAGCGGACCCGAGAGAACACTCGTCACGAGCGACGAACCGCTCGTGAAGCTCCTGGACCTGGGGGGCAGCAGAGGAGATCCCCTCGACTCGGTCGCGCTCGTCATGAGGGAGACCTCGGCGGCGTATCGCAAGATGGAGGTCGTGAACCACCTCTTCACAGGTGGACAGCCCGAGGTCTGGGAGGCGCTCCGCAATGAGCCGGGCGCACCTGTTCTCTGGCCGGGCGCCAGCGTCAGCGCACAGGGCCTCCAGCTCGCGTGGCTCGCCAAGCAAGAGGTTCCCTCGAGCGGCTCCTTCCCGAGGTTCCAAGGCTGGCTCTGGACCCAGAGCGAAGGCTACGCCGCCGTTCAACAGACGCCCACGGCCGAGCCCATTGCGCTCCACCTCTACGCGCAATGGGTCCTGCTCGAGGACGTAGGAGCACGCAGACTCGCGGCCTTCTACATGCGCAGTGACGAGCAGGGGCACACCCTCGAAGTCACGCGGACCTGTCTCCTGCCCTGATGCCTCGGGGATGATCCGCGAGCGCCTCTTCCACGCCTCATTCGCTCGCGGATCACCCGCGCGGCGGCGAGCCCTCGCGCTCGCTCGCTGACCCTCACGCGCGGCGCGTCGTCTGGATTAACTAGCACTTCATTCCAAACAAGAATTACCTGATTATTTATTGGCGGAATCAACACCCCTGGCGTGGCCACCCTTTCAGGTAGGGCCCGTCCATGGACTCGCACCCCGCGCGTGTTCCCGTGGAGAGAGAAGCTGTGCCACGTTTCTTAGAAAGTCAGGAACGGCTTCCTCGGCGGGTGCGCTCATGCTTCTGACCTATTGGGGTGTTTGCATGTTTCCAGTTTCGCGGGAGAAGATCGCTGCGCCGCACTGCGTGAGGCCTCCTATCCGCGATGACATCCCAGCCTGGAATCACCTGCCCTCCTAGCGAGCCCCCCGAGGCCCTGCTCCACCGCGCACCTCGGCGCGGATCCAAAGATTCACCGGAGCAAGACATGCGCGATACACGGCCGATTCACAGTCGGTGTATGGCGCGGCCTCCCTACTGAGGGGCTGTCAGACCGGGCTGGAATGCTATTTCGCCCTTTTCAGGAACGTTCACCCCTGCGTTGAATCCGCGCCCCGCCCGCCCCCCGGTTCCCGCCGGAGCGTGAAACGGCGCCCCACCGCCGCTGCCCAGGAGTAGGCCTCATGTCCTCTGGCCCGATTTCCGCTTTCACGTCGGCAACCGACGTCTCGTGCTCCACGCTCGTGGAGTTGCTGCGCACGCGTGCCCGGCTGCAGCCGGACCTGCGCGGCTTCACCTTCCTCGTCGATGGTGACAGCGAGGAAGCGCACCTCACGTACGCGGAGCTGGATCGCAAGGCGCGCGCCATCGCGGCGGCGCTGCAGGCGCGCGGGGCGCAAGGACAGCGGGCGCTGCTCTTGTATCCGCCGGGGCTCGACTACATCGCGGGCTTCTTCGGCTGCCTCTACGCGGGCGTCATCGCGGTGCCCATCTATCCGCCGGACCCCATGCGCCTGGGCCGCACGATGCCGCGCCTGCTGGCCATCTGCCAGGACGCGCAGGCCACCGTGGCGCTCACCACGGACTTCATCTACGGCATGGCGGAGATGCTGTTCGAGCAGGCCCCGGAGCTGCGCTCGCTGCACTGGATGGCCACGGACACGCTGGACGCGGAGGTCGCCGAGGGCTGGCGCGAGCCCACCGTGGACGCGGGCACGCGCGTGTTCCTCCAGTACACGTCCGGCTCCACGTCCTCGCCCAAGGGCGTGGTGCTCACGCACTCCAACCTGCTGCACAACTCGAAGCTCATCTACCAGTGCTTCGGGCACTCGAAGGAGAGCCAGGGCGTCATCTGGCTGCCGCCGTACCACGACATGGGGCTCATCGGAGGCATCCTCCAGCCGCTGTATGGCGGCTTCCCCGTGGTGCTCTTCTCTCCGGTGGACTTCCTCAAGCGGCCCATGCGCTGGCTCAACGCCATCTCGCGCTACCGCGCCACCACGAGCGGCGGCCCCAACTTCGCGTTCGACCTGTGCGTGCGCAAGTCCACGCCCGAGGAGCGCGCCGCGCTGGACCTGAGCCGGTGGAACCTCGCCTTCAACGGCGCCGAGCCCATCCACCCGGACACGCTCACGCGCTTCGCGGAGGCCTTCGGCCCCTCGGGCTTCAAGTCCGAGGCCATCTACCCGTGCTACGGCCTCGCCGAGGGCACGCTCATCGCCTCGGGTGGCCACAAGGACGAGCTGCCCATCCAGCGCACCGTGAACGGCGCCGCGCTCAAGCAGAACCGCGTGGAGTACCTGACACCGGGCGCGCCGGGCGCGCAGACGCAGGTGGGCTCGGGCCGCAACCTGCCGGATCAGCGCATCGTCATCGCGAGCCCGGAGACGGGCGCGCCATGCGCTCCGGGCGCGGTGGGCGAAATCTGGGTGTCCGGCCCCAGCGTGGCGCAGGGCTACTGGAACCGCCCCGAGCAGTCCGCGGCCACCTTCCACGGGAAGCTCGCGGGCACGGATGACGCCACCGAGTTCCTGCGCACCGGCGACCTGGGCTTCCTGTCGGACGGCGAGCTGTTCGTCACCGGCCGCCTCAAGGACCTCATCATCATCCGAGGCCGCAACCACTACCCGCAGGACATCGAGCGGACGGTGGAGCTCACCCACCAGGCCATCCGCCCGGGCTGCACCGCGGCCTTCTCCGTGGAGCTGGGAGACGAGGAGCGCCTCGTCGCGGTGACCGAGGTGGACCGCCGCGCCGTGGAGTCCGGCGGCCTGGACCTGGACGCGCTCGCGCAGTCCATCCGGCAGAACGTCGCGGATCAACACGAGCTGCAGCTCTACGGCGTCGTCATCCTGGGCGCGGGGGCGATTCCCAAGACGTCCAGCGGCAAGATCCAGCGCTTCGCCGCGCGCGCCGAGTTCGCCGCCGGCACGCTGGAGGCGCTGCACCAGAGCATCCTCACCAGCACCGCGCCCGCGGCCCCCTCCTCGGCCAGCGCGCAGACGCCCCAGGACGAGCCCGCGCCGCAGCCCGTGCGCGAGCCCAGCTTCATCCAGAAGATGCTGGCCGCGGTGCAGGACCCCACCGCGCGCCGCGCGATGCTGACCGTGTTCCTCCAGGAGCAGGCCGCGCAGGTGCTGCGCCTGCCCACGTCGCAGGTGGACCCGTCCAAGCCGCTCCACGCCTACGGGGTCGACTCCCTCATGGCGGTGGACTTCAAGAGCGGCCTGGACGCGAGCCTGGGCGTGGACGTGCCGTTGTCGGACATCCTCCAGGGCGTGCCGCTCGCGAAGCTGGCGGAGGTCGTGGAGGCGCTCTTGTCCGCGCCCGCGGCGGCGCGCGCCTCGGGCCCGGTGGCGGCCGCGCAGCAGAGCGGTGACGCGCCGCTGTCCGGCGGCCAGCAGTCCCTGTGGTTCCTCCAGCAGCTCGCCCCCGAGAGCGCGGCCTACCACGTGCCCGTCGCGGTGCGCGTGCGCGGGGCCCTGGACGTCGCGGCCCTGCGCGGCGCGTTCGAGTCCATCGTCGCGCGCCACCCCGCCCTGCGCACCACGTTCGCCATGGGCGCCGCGGGCCCCGTGCAGCGCGTGCACCCCCAGCTCCCGCTCGACTTCGCGACCACCGACGCGACGGGCTGGAACGAGACGCAGGTGCTGGAGCACCTGTCCGCCGAGGCGCGCCGCCCGTTCGATTTGGAGAAGGGCCCGCTCCTGCGCGTGCGCCTCTTCAGCCGCGCGACGGATGACCACGCGCTGCTCATCGCCATGCACCACATCGTCACGGACTTCTGGTCGCTGGCGGTGATGGCCGAGGAGTTGGACGCGCTCTACCCCGCGCTGCGCCTGGGCAAGCAGCCCGCGCTCACCGCGCCCGCTCGCAGCTACGCGGACTACGCGCGCTGGCAGGCGGAGATGCTCACGGGGGCGCGGGGCGCGGCGCTGGAGAAGTACTGGCGAGAGCAGCTCTCCGGCCCGCTGCCGGTGCTGGAGCTGCCGACGGATCGCCCGCGCCCGCCTGTGCAGACGTACCACGGGCAGGTGTACGCCACGCGCCTGGACGCGAAGCTCACCGAGGCCGTGAAGGCGCTCGCGCGCGCGCAGGGCGCCACGCCCAACATGGTGCTCCAGGCGTCCTTCCAGGCGCTCCTGCACCGCTACACGGGCCAGCAGGACTTCACGCTCGGCGTCGTGAGCGCGGGCCGTGGACGCGCGGAGCTGGCGCAGGTGACGGGCTACTTCGTCAACCCGCTCGTGGTGCGCACGCGGCCCTCGCCCGCCCTGCCCTTCACGGACTACCTGGCCCAGACGCGCACGACGATGCTCGGAGCGCTGGAGCACCAGGACTACCCCTTCAGCACGCTGGTGGATCGCATCCAGCCGGTGCGCGACCAGAGCCGCTCGCCGCTGTTCCAGGTGATGTTCGTCTACCAGCGCGCCTCCAAGCTGGATGAGCGCGGCCTGACGCCCTTCTCTCTGGACATCCCCGGCGCGCGGGCCCAGGTGGCGGGGCTGCCCATCGAGTCGCTGGTGCTGGACCACCAGGATGCGCAGTTCGACCTCACGCTCACCATGGGAGAGGCGGACGGCGAACTGGTCGCGTCCTTCGAGTTCAACACCGACCTCTTCGACGCGGCCACCGTGGAGCGCATGGCGGGCCACCTGCGCACGCTGCTCACCGGCATCGTGGCGCAGCCGGGCCAATCGCTCGCCGCGCTGCCCGTGCTGACGCAGACCGAGCAGCACCAGCTCTTGGAGGCGTGGCGAGGCCCGCGCGTGCCGCTGACGGACGCGGACATGCTTCCCGCGCTGTTCGCCGCGCAGGTCGCGCGCACGCCCGAGAACACCGCCGTCTTCTTCCAGGACGCGAGCCTGAGCTATCGCGAGCTGAGCCAGCGCGCGGGCCACCTGGCCGTCTGGCTGCGCGAGCACGGCGTCAAGCCGGGCGACGTGGTGGGCCTGTGCCTGGAGCGCTCGGTGGAGACGCTCGTGTCGGTGCTGGGCGTGCTGTCCGCGGGCGCGGCGTACGTGCCCATCGATCCGGCCTACCCCGCGGAGCGACTGGCCTTCATCCTCGATGATGCCCAGGCGTCCTTGCTGCTCACCCACTCGTCGCTGCGGCGAGCGCTGCCCTCGGGCGCGGCGACGCGGCTGGTGAACGTGGACCAGGACATCGACTGGAGCGCCGCGGCGAGCACGTCGCTGCCCGCGCCGGTGGTGGCCAAGGCCGGGGACCTCGCGTGCCTCGTGTACACGTCCGGCTCCACGGGTCAGCCCAAGGGCGTGATGCTGGAGCACGGCGGTCTGGCCAACCTGGTGCGCTCGTTCCTCGAGTCGTATCACCCGAACGCGGGCGACCGGATGCTGCCGCTCACGTCCGTGTCCTCGGCCAGCTTCGTGGGCGAGATCCTCCCGCTGCTGTGCGTGGGCGGCGCGCTCGTGCTGCCCACCGAGGATGAGATCCTCGACCAGGAGAAGCTCTTCGGCCTCATCTCGCGCCATGGCGTGAGCATCGTCAGCACGGTGCCCGCGGTCATCGCGGGCCTCAACGCGCGCAAGGACGAGCTGCCGCCCCTCAAGCTGGTGCTAAGCGGTGGCGAGGCCCTGGTGGCTGGCGACGTGGAGAAGCTCCTGGGCACCACGCCAGTGGTCAACGGCTACGGCCTCACCGAGACCACGGTCTGCACCACGTACCACCACCTGAAGGTCGAGGACCTCCAGGGCCACACGTGGGTGCCGATTGGCCGCCCCATCATCAACACGGACGTCTACGTGCTGGACGGCGAGCGCAACCTGTTGCCGGTGGGCGCGCCGGGCGAGCTGTACGTCGGCGGCCTGGGGTTGGCGCGCGGCTACTGGCGCCGTCCGGAGCTGACGTCCGAGCGCTTCGTGGCCGATCCGTTCCACCCCGGGTCCAGGCTCTACCGCACCGGCGACATGGCGCGCTGGAGCGCCGAGGGCGTGCTGGAATTCCTGTCGCGCGCGGATGACCAGGTGAAGATCCGCGGCTTCCGCATCGAGCTGGGCGAAGTGGCCGCCGCCGTGCGCCGCCACCCAGCAGTGCGCGAGGCGTTCCTCATGGCGCGCGAGGACTCGCCGGGTGACAAGCGGCTCGTGGCCTACGTGGTGCTGGCAGAGCCCGCGCCCACGCATACGGACCTGCACGCCTTCCTCTCCGAGGCGCTGCCGCCGTACATGCTGCCGTCCGCGTACGTGCCGCTCGCGTCGCTGCCGCTCACCCCGCACGGGAAGGTGGACGCGAAGGCCCTGCCCGCGCCGGAGGGCGCCAAGCTGGCCACGGCCGCGGCCTACGCCCCGCCGCAGAGCGCGGTGGAGCGCAGTGTCGCCACCATCTGGCAGTCCGTGCTGAAGGTCGAGCGCGTGGGGCTGCACGACAACTTCTTCGAGCTGGGGGGCAACTCCATGCTCATCGCTCAGGCGCACCGGCGCCTGCGCGAGGAACTGGGCGCCAATCTGGCCCTGGTGGACATGTTCAAGTTCACCACGGTCAGCGCGCTCGCCCAGCACCTGTCCCGCAAAGACGAGGACAGCGGCGCCGCCGCGCAGAAGCTCAAGGACGAGGCGGAGCGACGCCGAGCGGCCCAAGCCCGCCGGCAGCAGGCTCGCGGTCGCGGCAAGTAGGCCTCGCGTGGGACCCCTGGTCTACACACGCAAGGCGGCACAGGTTCATACGTTTTGATGACACGGGATTTTGCACATGACCAATGACACGCTTCCCGAGGTGGACGGCATCGCCGTCGTAGGTCTGGGTGGCCGCCTTCCCGGCGCGAAGACCCTCTCTGAGTTCTGGAAGAACCTGTGCGGAGGGGTGGAGACCATCACCTTCTTCACGGACGAAGAGCTCATCGCGGAAGGCGTGGACCCGGCCATGGTGCGCGCGCCCAACTACGTGAAGGCGCGCGGCGTGCTCGGCGACACGGACATGTTCGACGCGGCGTTCTTCGGGATGAACCCGCGCGAGGCGGCGCTGATGGACCCGCAGCACCGCGTCTTCCTGGAGTGCGCGTGGGAGGCGATGGAGACCGCGGGTTACAGCCCGGACCGGCAGCCCGGCCGCGTGGGCGTGTTCGGCGGCATGAGCATGAACACGTACCTGCTCTCCAACCTGTACTCGCACCTGGCGCACGTCGCGTCGGTGGAGAGCCTCCAGGCGTCCATTGGCAACGACAAGGACAGCCTCACCACGGAGGTGGCCTACCGGATGAACCTGAAGGGCCCCGCCGTGACGGTGCAGTCGTCATCGTCCACGTCGCTCACGTGCATCCACTACGCCTGCCAGAGCCTGCTCGCCTACGAGTGCGACATGGCGCTGGCGGGCGGCGTGTCCATCCACTTCCCGGAGAAGGCGGGCTACCTGTACTACGAGGGTGGCACCACCGCGCCGGACGGGCACTGCCACACATTCGATGAGAAGGCGGCGGGCTTCGTCGCGGGACACGGCGCGGCGGTCGTCGTGCTCAAGCGGCTGGAGGACGCGCTGAAGGACGGCGACACCATCTACGCGGTGGTGCGCGGCTCGGCGGTCAACAACGACGGCTCGCACAAGGTCAGCTACATGGCCCCCAGCGTCGAGGGGCAGGCCGAAGTCATCGCGCTCGCGCAGGCGGTGGCCGGCGTGGAGCCCGAGTCCATCGGCTATGTGGAGGCGCACGGCACGGCGACCGTGGTGGGCGACCCCATCGAGGTGACGGCGCTCACGCAGGCGTTCCGCGCGGGCACGGACAAGAAGGGCTTCTGCGCGCTCGGCTCGGTGAAGAGCAACATTGGCCACCTGGACTCGGCGGCCGGCGCGGTGGGCTTCATCAAGGCGGCGCTCACGCTGCACCACAAGCAGATTCCCCCCAGCCTCAACTACGACACGCCCAATCCGGCGTGTGACTTCCCCAACAGCCCCTTCTTCGTGAACACGCAGCTGCGCGACTTCCCCAAGGGAGAGACGCCGCGCCGCGCGGGCATCACGTCGCTGGGCATGGGCGGCACCAACGCGCACGCCGTGCTGGAGGAGGCTCCGCCGCAGGCCCCCACGGACGCGCCTCGCCGCGGTGGCCAGCTGGTGCTCCTGTCGGCGCGCACGGAGCAGTCGCTGGAGACCGCCACGGACCGGCTGGTGGCGCACCTGCGCGAGAACCCGGACGTGCCGCTCGCGGACGTCGCGTTCACGCTCCAGCAGGGACGCAAGCGGTTCTCCAAACGCCGCGCGGTGGTGGCGCGCAGCACCGCGGAGCTGGTGGAGGCGCTGGCCTCGCGCGAGCCCGGCCGCGTGTTCACGGGCGCCTCGGAGAACGCGGGCCGCCCCGTGATGTTCATGTTCAGCGGGCAGGGCTCGCAGTACGTGGACATGGGCCGCCAGCTCTACGAGCAGGAGCCCGCCTTCCGCGACGAGGTGGACGCGTGCGCGCAGAAGCTCAAGCCGCACCTGGGTCTGGACCTGCGCACGGTGCTCTACCCCGCCCCGGAGGCGCGCGAGGCGGCCACGGAGCGGCTCAAGCAGACGTCGCTCACGCAGCCCGCGCTCTTCGTCGTGGAGTACGCGCTCGCGAAGCTGTGGATGTCGTGGGGCGTGAAGCCGCACGCGATGGTGGGCCACAGCATCGGCGAGTACGTGGCCGCGTGCCTCGCGGGCGTGTTCACGCTGGATGACGCGCTGGCGCTGGTGGCCGCGCGTGGCCGGCTCATGCAGTCCATGCCCTCGGGCGCCATGCTCGCCGTCCCGATGACGGAGGCGGAGGTCCAGCCGCTCCTGTCCGGCGGCCTGTCCGTGGCCGCGGTCAACAGCCCCTCCACCTGCGTGGTGGCGGGCCCCACGCCGGCGGTGGACGCGCTCGTGGAGCAGCTCACCGCGCGCGGCGTGCACAGCACGCGGCTGCACACGTCGCACGCGTTCCACTCGTCGATGATGGACCCCATCCTCGACGCGTTCCGCGAGGCGGTGCGCAAGGTGTCGCGGCAGGCGCCGAAGCTGCCCTACCTGTCCAACGTCACCGGCACGTGGGTGACGTCCGAGGAGGCCACGAGCCCCGACTACTGGGCGCGACACCTGCGCGGCGCGGTGCGCTTCGCGGACGGCGTGGCGGAGCTGATGAAGGAGTCGGACGCCATCCTGTTGGAGGTGGGCCCGGGCAACACGCTGGCCACGCTGGCGCGGCAGCACCCCGCCAAGGGCGCGCAGCACGCCATCCTGTCCTCGCTGCGTCACCCGAAGGAGCAGCACGCGGACGTGGAGTTCGTGCTCGCCACGCTGGGCCGCCTGTGGATGGAGGGCGTGGAGCCGAGTTGGGAGGCATTCCTCGGCGACGAGCGCCGTCGTCGCGTGGCGCTGCCCACTTCGCCCTTCGAGCGGACGCGGCACTGGGTGGAGCCGCGCAAGGACGCAGGCGAGGCATCGCGCACCGAGAGCGCCTCCGCCGAGCAGAAGCAGCCGGTGGCCCGCTGGTTCTACCTGCCCTCGTGGCAGCGCACCCTGCCGCCCCCCGCGGGCGCGTGGAGCGCGAAGAAGGCGTGCTGGTGGCTGTTCCTCCCGAACACGCAGGGCACGGGCCTGGGCGCGCAGTTCGCGAAGCGGTTGGGCGACGCGGGGCAGGACGTCGTCACCCTCACGCCCGGCATCCTCACCGCGAAGGTGTCCGAGCGGCACTGGACCGTGAACGCCGCCGACGCCGCCAGCCACGGCGTGCTGCTCGACAGCCTCACGGCGACGGGGCTCTCGCCGGATCACGTGCTGCATCTGTGGAGCACGCAGCCGGGCGCGGAGCACGGCGCCGCCGCGCTGGAGCCGGCGCTGGACAAGGGCTTCCACGGCCTGCTGTTCCTCGCGCAGGCGCTGGGACGTCAGCCGGGCACGCGGCCCGTGTCGCTCGTGGCGGTCACGCACCGCATGCAGGCGCTGGGCGATGAGCGCCCCAGCCCCGAGCAGGCGACGGTGCTGGGCCCCTGCCTCGTGATTCCCCAGGAGTACACGCACCTGTCCGCCAAGGCCGTGGACGTGAGCGTGCCCGTCGTGGGGAGCTGGCAGGAGGGCGCGCTCGCGGAGGCGCTGCTGTCCGAGTGCGTGGCGCCGTCTCGCCAGGAGAACGTGCTCGCGTACCGCGGCGGCGCGCGGTGGGCGCAGACGTATGAGCCCGTCCCGGCCGAGCAGGCCCGTCCCGCGCAGCTCCCGCTGCGCGCGGGCGGCGTGTACCTGCTGCTCGGCGGCTTCGGCACGCTGGGCTTCGTGCACGCGCAGGTGCTGGCACGCAAGGTGGGCGCGAAGCTGGTGCTCGCCAGCCGCACGGCGCTGCCCGAGCGCGCCACGTGGGACGCGCACCTCGCCTCGCACGGCGCGACGGACGCGGTGAGCCGGCGCATCCAGCAGGTGCGCGAGTTGGAGGCGCTGGGCGCCGAGGTCCTGGTGGTCGCGGCCAACGCGTCCGACCGGGCACAGCTCCAGGCAGCGGTGGACGCGGCGGTGGCTCGCTTCGGCGCGCTGCACGGCGTGGTGCACGCGGCCGGTGACGTGGGGCAGGCGCTGTTCCGGGCCATCCCGGACACGCGCCCCGAGGACGTGCGCGCGACCTTCCAGGGCCGCGTGCTCGGCGTGTATGCGCTCGAGGAGGTGCTGCGTGGCCGTCCGCTCGACTTCGTCCTCCTGTCCTCGTCGCTCGCGGCGGTGCTGGGCGGACTGGGGCTGGCGTCGTACGCGGCGGCCACGCGCTTCATGGACGCGTTCGCGGCGCGCATGGCGCACGAGTCGCCGGTGCCGTGGATGAGCGTGGGCTGGGACGCGTGGCGCTTCGAGTCCGGCGCGGAGGGCGCGACCTCCAACCCGTTCGGCTCGCTGGCGATTACCCCCGCCGAGGGCGCGGAGGCGTTCGAGCACCTGCTCCAGTTGGGCGCGGTGTCCCAGGTCGCCGTGTCCACCAGCAGCCTCAAGGCGCGCGCGCAGAAGTGGGCCCGGCCCGCGGACAGCGCGAAGGCGGAGGCGGTGGTGCAGAAGGAGGCCACGCTGGGCCAGGAGAAGACGCCTCGGCCGGCGCTCCAGAACGCCTACGTGGCGCCGCGCGACGCGCTGGAGGCGGACATCGCCCGCCTCTGGGAGACGACGCTGGGGCTCGCGCAGGTGGGCATCCACGACAACTTCTTCGAGCTGGGGGGCAACTCGCTGGTGGGCGTGAAGCTCATCGCCCGCGTGCGCGAGGAGTTCGGCGTCGCACTGCCCGCCGTCACCCTCTACGAAGGCCCCACGGTGGGCGCACTGGCCAAGCTGCTCAAGGAGGCCAAGGGCACCGCCGACGAGGAGTCCACCCCGGAGCCCACCGAGGCCCTCAGCCGGGGCGAGCGCCGACGCGCACGCCGCGCCCAGCGCCAGGACGACACGACCCCGGACGAAGAGCGCTGAGCGCCCGCGTCCCCCCGCTTTCCGACCTCTGACTTCCGAAGACTCTCATGGCATCCGACTCCTCCATTGACTCGCAGGCTGTCGCCATCATCGGCATGGCGGGCCGCTTCCCCGGCGCCGCCGACCTGGACACGTTCTGGCGCAACCTCTGCCAGGGCGTGGAGTCCATCCGCCCCGTGAGCGACGCCGAGCTGGAGAAGCTCGGGGTCAGCGCGGAGCAGCGGAAGGACCCACAGCACGTGAAGGCCTCCGCGGCGCTGGACGGCATGGAGCTGTTCGACGCCGGCTTCTTCGGCTTCACGCCGCGCGAGGCGGAGCTGATGGACCCGCAGCACCGCGTCTTCCTGGAGTGCGCCTGGGAGGCGATGGAGCGCGCGGGCCACACGTCGGAGGGCTTCGACGGGCCCATTGGCGTGTTCGCGGGGGCGTCCACCAACACGTACCTCGTCTACAACCTCGTCTCGAACCTGGACCAGCTCAGCGGGTTGGACCAGGTGCAGATTGACGTGGGCAACGGGGGCGACTTCCTCGGCACCCGCGTGGCCTACAAGCTGAACCTGCGAGGGCCCAGCTACTCCATCGCGAGCGCGTGCTCCACGTCGCTGGTGGCCACCCACGTGGCCGTCCAGAGCCTCCTCAACGAGGAGTGCGACATGGCGCTGGCGGGCGGCGTGTCCGTGCACGTGAAGCACCCGGAGGGCTACGACTTCGTCCCCGGCGGCATCGTGTCCCCGGACGGCCACTGCCGCGCCTTCGACGCGAAGGCGGACGGCACGGTGTTCGGCAGCGGCGTGGGCGTGGTGGTGCTCAAGCGGCTGGCGGACGCCATCGAGGACGGCGACCACATCCACGCGGTCATCAAGGGCACGGCCATCAACAACGATGGCGCGCTGAAGGTCGGCTACACGGCCCCCAGCGTGGAGGGACAGTCCTCCGTCATCAGCGAGGCCCTGGGTGCCGCGGGCGTGGCGCCGGAGACGGTGGGCTACGTGGAGGCGCACGGCACGGGCACGAAGATGGGTGACCCCATCGAGGTGCGCGCGCTCAACAAGGCCTTCAAGCCGCGCTCGGCCGCCGCGAAGGCGAACCCGCCGCGCATCGCGATGGGCTCGCTCAAGAGCAACATCGGGCACCTGGCCAACGCGGCCGGTGTCTCCAGCCTCATCAAGGCGGTGATGACGCTGGAGCAGAAGCAGATTCCGCCCAGCCTCCACTTCGAGCAGCCCAGCCCCGAGATCGACTTCGCGGGCGGGCCCTTCTACGTCAACACGGCGCTGAAGGACTGGCCCGCTCCGGCGAAGCATCCGCGCCGCGCGGGCGTCAGCTCGTTCGGCGTGGGCGGCACCAACGGCCACGTGGTGCTGGAGGAGGCGCCCGTGCGGCCGGCCTCGAGCCCCTCGCGCGCGCATCAACTCGTCGTGCTTTCCGCCAAGACGCCCTCCGCGCTGGACGCGGCCACGCGCAACATCGCGGCGCACCTGAAGGCGAACCCCGGCCTGTCGCTGCCCGACGCGGCCTGGACGCTCCAGGTGGGCCGTCAGCCGATGATGCAGCGGCGCGTGCTGCTGTGCCGCGATCGCGCGGATGCGCTCGCCGCGCTGGAAGCCACGGACGGCCAGCGGCTGTGGACGCAGGCCGCCGCGGTGCAGGACCGCCCGGTCGCGTTCCTCTTCCCGGGCCAGGGGTCGCAGTACGTCGGCATGGCGCGCGGCCTGTATGCGTCCGAGCCGGTGTTCCGCGAGCACCTGGACACGTGCGCGAAAGAGCTTCAGCCGCACCTGGGCCTGGACCTGCGCACCGTGCTCTTCCCCGAGCCCGCGCGCGAGGAAGAGGCGCGCACGCAGCTGGGACAGACGTCGCTCACGCAGCCCGCCCTCTTCGCGGTGGAGTACGCGCTGGCGAAGCTGTGGATGTCGTGGGGCGTGAAGCCTGTCGCGATGCTCGGCCACAGCATTGGTGAGTACGTGGCGGCCTGCCTCGCGGGCGTCTTCGAGCTGAAGGACGCGCTGGCGCTGGTGGCCGCGCGCGGTCGGCTCATGCAGTCCATGCCCTCGGGCGCCATGTTGTCCGCGCGCCTGACGGAGGATGCGCTCAAGCCGATGATGGGGCCCACGCTGTCGGTGGCCGCCGTCAACGCGCCGGGCTTCACGGTGGTGGCGGGCCCCACGCCCGCGGTGGACTCGCTCCAGGCCATGCTGGAGACGCAGGGCGTGGACGTCTCGCGCCTGCACACGTCGCACGCGTTCCACTCCGCGATGATGGACCCCATCCTCGCGGCGTTCACCGAGCGGGTGCGGCAGGTGAAGCTGTCCGCGCCCAAGCTGCCCTTCCTCTCCAACGTGACGGGGACGTGGATCGACGCGGCGCAGGCGACCGACCCGGGCTACTGGGCCACTCACCTGCGGCAGGCGGTCCGCTTCGCCGCGGGCCTCCAGGAGCTGGCGAGCAAGTGGCCTCAGGCCGCGCTGCTGGAGGTGGGCCCGAGCAACGTGCTGGCCACGCTCGCCCGGCAGCAGCCGAACGCGGAGGGCCGCGTGGTGCTCAGCGCCATGCGCCACCCGCGCGAGCAGACCGAGGACCTCGCCGTGCTCCTGGGCACCGCGGGGCGGCTGTGGCTCCACGGCGTGACGCTGGACTGGAAGGGCTTCAGCACGCACGAGCAGCGCCGTCGCGTGCCGCTGCCCGCTTACCCCTTCGAGCGGCAGCGCTACTGGGTGGAGGCGCGTCCTTTGGGCGCCTCGGGCGCGGCGCGTCCCGCCGAGGCTCCGTCGCTGGCGAAGAAGGCGGACCTGGCCGACTGGTTCTACACGGCGTCATGGAAGCGCGCGCCGCTGGCGCGCGGTGCGAAGGCGAGCCCCCCGGGACGCGGCTGGCTCGTCTTCGCGGATGGCGCGGGCGTGGCCGAGGCCCTGGCCCCGCACTTGTCGGGCGGCGCGGTGACGCGCGTGGTGCCCGGCCCGGCGTTCGCGCGCCGCGCGGACGGGCTCTATGCCATCGCTCCCGAGCGGCCCGAGGACCATGCCGCGCTGCTGCGAGCCCTGAAGGATGAGGGCCGTGAGTTCGATGGCGTCCTGCACTTGTGGGGTGTGACGAAGGAAGCCCCCGCGCTGGCGACGACGCTGGCGGTGGGCTTCCACAGCCAGGTCTTCCTCGCGCGCGCCCTGGGCGAGACAGGCCGCTCCGAGCCGCTCGCGTGGTGGGTGGTGGCGAGCGAGTCCGCCCGCGTGGAGAGCGCGGACCGGCTGTCCGCGGACAAGGCCCTGCTCATGGGCCCCGGCCGCGTGCTCGCGCAGGAGTATCCGCACGTCACCTGCCACTTCGTGGACGTGGTGGCGTCCGATGCGAGCACCGTGGCGCGGCAGCTCGCCTCCGAGCTGGCGGCTTCGTCCTCTGACGCGGTGGTCGCGTGGCGTGGCCGCCAGCGCTGGGTGCAGACGTTCGAACCGCTGCGGCTGGAGGGGGCCTCGGCGCCCGTGCTGCGCGACTCGGGCGTGTACCTCATCACGGATGGCCTGGGCGGCATTGGCCATGCGCTCGCGGCGGAGCTGGCGCGCACGCACCACGCCAAGCTCGCCCTGGTGGAGGCCCCGGACTTCCCCGCGAAGGAGCAGTGGGTCACGTGGACGAAGGAGCGCGGCGCCGAGGACGCGGTGAGCCTGCGCATCCGCAACGCGCAGCGCCTGGAGGAGTCCGGTGCCGAGTTGGCGGTGTTCTCCGCCGACCTCGCGAACGAGGAGCGGATGCGCGCCGTGGTGGACGACGTGCGCACGCGCTTCGGGCGGCTCGATGGCGTCATCCACGCGGCGGGCGGCATGCAGGGCGCCACGCTGGGAATCATCGCGGAGACGAGCCCCACCGAGTGCGAGTGGCACTTCCGTCCGCAGGTCCACGGGGTGCGCGTGCTGGAGAAGGTGCTGCCCGCGCGCGGCCTGGACTTCTGTCTGCTCGTGTCCTCGCTGTCCTCGGTGCTGGGTGGACTGGGGCAGGTGGCGCAGGCGGCGGCCAGCTCGTTCATGGACGCCTTCGCCGAGCAGCGCTCGGAGACGTCCGAGTACCCGTGGCTGAGCGTGGACTGGGACGCGTGGCAGTTCGCGGATGCGCGCGCCATGGCCGAGCTGAGCCCGGTGCTCGCGCAGTTCGCCATCCAGCCCGCCGAGGGGGTGGAGGCCACACGGCGCGTGCTGGCCCAGGTCGATGGCGGGCGTGTCGCCGTCTCCACCGCGGACCTCGCCGCGCGTCGCATCCAGCGTCCGCGTCCCGCGCAGGCCCAGGGCGCCACGGCGCGGGCCTCGGGGCAGAAGAAGCACCCGCGCCCCGCGCTCGTCACCGCGCACGTGGGCCCGCGCAACGACCTGGAGAAGACGGTCGCGGCCGTGTGGGAGCAGGTGCTGGGCATCGACGGCATCGGCGTCAATGACAACTTCTTCGAGCTGGGTGGCCACTCGCTGTTGGCCACGCAGCTGCGCAATCACATCCACGCGGCCCTGAAGGTGGACCTGTCGCTGCGAGGCTTGTTCGAGACGCCCACCGTGGCGGGCATCGCGCAGCGCGTGGAGGCGGAGCTGGCCAAGCGCGCCACCACGAAGGAGAAGCCCATCGCGGAGCGGCTGCGGACCGCGTTCCCCACCGAGCGCCCGGCGCTCATGACGGAGTACCTGCAACAGCACATCGCCGAGGGCCTGCGCATCCCCGTCGCGCAGCTGCCCGCCGACGGAGGCCTGAAGCAGTACGACCTGCACCGGCTGGGCGCGGAGCTGGAGTACAGCCTGCGCCAGGACTTCAAGTTCCAGCTCTACCCGCACGAGGTGCAGGCCAACCCGTCCATCCCGGCGCTGTCCAAGTACCTCTTGGTGGAGATGGACCGGCAGGCGGATCCGCTCCGCTTCGCGCAGAACCAGCCGCTGGCCAACTACCCGCTCAAGCCCTACCGCAAGCGCGGCTCGGGTGAGCAGAGCGGCGCCGGGCGCAAGAACCCGCCCATGGTGTTCGTGCACTCCAGCCCGCGCGCCGGCTCCACGCTCTTCCGCGTCATGCTGGCGGGTCACCCGCAGTTGTTCTGCCCGCCCGAAGTGAACCTGCTGTTCTTCGAGACCATGCGGCAGTGGAAGGAGAACATCGGCTTCGGCAGCGAGATGGAGTGGACCACGGGCGGGCTGCAGTGGGCCTTCATGGAGCTGCAGGGCCTGGACTCCACCGCCGGCGCGGCGCTGGTGGACAAGCTGGTGGCGGACAACGTGTCGTCGCAGGAGGTCTTCGGGAAACTGCAGGCGCTCGCGGGCTCGCGGCTGCTGGTGGACAAGACGCCCACGTACGCCATGGAGGCCGAGACGCTGTGGCGGGCCGAGGAGATGTTCGACCGGCCCAAGTACATCTACCTCTACCGGCACCCGTACCCGGTGATGGAGTCGGTGCTGCGCATGCGCTTCGACCGGCTCTTCGCGCAGGGCCTCTTCGGCACGCAGGACGTGGACCCCTACGTGGTCGCCGAGACGGTGTGGGCGCTGTCCAACCGCAACCTGCTCCAGTTCTTCGACCGCATCGAGCGCGAGCGCTGCCACTGGGTGCGCTACGAGGACCTGGTCGCGGACCCGACGAAGGTGATGACGGGGGTCTGCAACTTCCTGGGGCTGCCCTTCGACGAGCGCATGGTCCAGCCGTACGACGGCAAGAAGGAGCGCATGATGGGCGGCCTGGGGGATCCCAACATCCTCCAGCACCAGGGCATCGAGAAGAACCTCGGTGATTCGTGGAAGCGCATCAAGTGGCCGCGCGGACTGGACGCCACCACGCACGAGGTCATCGCGCGCTTGGGCTATCCGATGGAAGGCGCGATGGCGGCGCCCGCGCCCAGCGCTCCGGCGAAGGCGAAGCAGGCGGGGAAGGCCACCACGGCGGCGGAGGCGGCGAAGCTGCTCGAGAACCTGGATCAGCTCTCCGACGAGCAGGTGGCGGAGCTGCTCGCGGTCCTGGAAGCCGAGGGTGGCGCGGACGGTGGTGATACGTCTGGCGGCCAGGAGGTGGCCTGACATGGCGTCCAACCCCGACGACAAGCGCGCCCGATTGGCGCTCTTGCTGAAGGACAAGCAGGCGCAGGCGACGAAGCAGGCGCCGCTGTCCTTCGGCCAGGAGCGCATGTGGTTCCTGGACAAGTGGAGTCCGGGCAGCGCCGCGCTCCACATGCCCGTGTCGGTGCGGATGTCCGGCACGGTGCACCTGGAAGCGCTGCGCCAGGGGCTCAAGCTGCTGGCGGCGCGCCACGAGACGCTGCGCACCACGTTCCAGGACCGCGACGGCCGCCCGCAGCAGGTCATCACCACCAGCGCCGCACTGGAGCTGGAGCTCGTGGACCTCACCGCCGTGCCCGAGGCCCAGCGCGAGGAAGAGGCCCGCGCGCGCGTGGTGTCCCTGTCGCAGCAGCCCTTTGGCTTGGAGAAGGGGCCGCTGTGGCGCGCCTCGCTCCTGCGGCTGTCGGAGCGGGAGCACGTGCTGCTCGTCAACATGCACCACATCGTCTCGGACGGGTGGAGCATGGGGGTGTTCGTCAGCGAGCTGGCCGCGCTGTATCGCGCGTGCGCCGAGGGACAGCCGTCCCCGCTGAAGCCCCTGCCCCTCCAGTACGCCGAGTACGCCGCGTGGCAGCGCGACTGGCTCCAGGGCGCGGAGCTGGAGCGTCAGCTCGCGTATTGGAAGCAGCGGCTCAACCCGAACGCGCTGCTGGAGCTGCCGGCGGACAAGGCTCGGCCGGCGCTGCTGAGTTCGCGCGGCGCGCGGCAGGTCCTCCACCTGTCCCCGGAGCTGACGCAGGGACTCAAGGCCCTCTCACAGCGCGAGGGGCGCACGCTGTTCGTCACCCTGCTGTCCGCGTTCCAGGTGCTGCTGTCGCGCTACACGGGCCAGGATGACGTGGTGGTGGGCACGCCCATCGCGGGCCGCTCGCGCACGGAGGTCGAGGGGCTCATCGGCCTTTTCGTCAACATGCTCGCCCTGCGCGCGGACCTCTCCGGACGCCCGACGTTCCGCGAGGTGATGCGCCGCGTGCACGAGACGACGCTGGATGCGTACGCGCACCAGGACGTCCCCTTCGAGCGACTGGTGGATGGGCTCAAGCCCGAGCGGCACCTGAGCCACACGCCGCTGTTCCAGGTGATGTTCGTGCTCCAGAACGCGCCCATGCCGCCCCTGGAGGCACCGGGGCTGGTGATGGAGTCGCAGCCGGTGGACACGGGCACGACCAAGTACGACCTGTCCTTGCTCGTGGTGGACCTGCCCCAGGGCCTGCGCGTCACCGTCGAGTACAGCACCGACCTGTTCGAGGCGGAGACCGCCACGCGCGTGCTCGCGCACTACCGCGAGCTGTTGGAGGGCGTGGTCGCCCGGCCAGACACCGTCATCTCTCAGCTCCGCGTGCTGCCGGAGGCCGAGCGCCACCGCGTGCTCGTGGCGTGGAACGACACCGCGGCGCCCATGCCGGAGGGGGCCACGCTCACGTCGTTGATGGAGGCGCAGGCGGCTCGAACCCCGGACGCGGTCGCGCTGGAGTACGACGGCGCGCGGCTCACCTACCGGGAGCTGGATGCGCGGGCCAATCAGCTCGCGCACGCGCTGCGCGCGCGGGGCGTGGGGCCCGAGTCTCGCGTGGGCCTGTGCGTGGAGCGCTCACTGGAGATGGTGGTGGGGCTGCTCGGCACGCTCAAGGCGGGCGGGGCCTATGTGCCGCTGGACCCGGGCTATCCCCCCGAGCGCCTCACGTGGATGCTGGAGGACGCGCGCCCCGCGGTGCTGCTCGTGCAGGAGCGGCTGCTGGCGCGACTGCCTGCTTCGCACGGGGCCCAGGTGCTCACGCTGGACACGGGCTGGGACGCCATCGCGCGCGAGCCCACCACGGCGCCGGACTCGCGTCCCACGCCGGACTCGCTGGCGTACATCATCTTCACCTCGGGCAGCACGGGCCGTCCCAAGGGCGCGATGAACGCGCACGGCCCCGTCGTCAACCGGCTGCTGTGGATGCAGGCCGCCTACGGCCTGCGCGCGCACGACGTGGTGCTGCAGAAGACGCCGTTCAGCTTCGACGTCTCCGTCTGGGAGTTCTTCTGGCCGCTGATGACGGGCGCGAAGCTCGTGATGGCGCGGCCCGGTGGGCACCAGGAGCCGGCGTACCTGTCACGGCTCATCACCGAGGCGGGCGTGACGACGCTGCACTTCGTGCCGTCCATGCTCCAGGCCTTCCTGGATGAGCCCGGCGTGGAGCGCTGCGTGTCGCTGCGCCGCGTGGTGTGCAGCGGCGAAGCGCTGCCGCTGGAGCTGAAGGAGACGTGCCTGCGGAGGCTGCCGGGCGCGGGGCTGCACAACCTCTACGGCCCCACCGAGGCGGCCGTGGACGTGACCTATCACGCGTGCGTGGCGAACGATGGCCGCCGCTCGGTGCCCATTGGCAAGCCGGTGGCGAACACGCACATCCTCATCCTGGACGCGGAGCTTCAGCCCGTGCCGCAGGGCGTGGCCGGAGAGCTGTTCATCGGCGGCGTGCAGGTGGGTCGGGGCTATCTGTCCCGACCGGACCTCACCGCCGAGCGCTTCATTCCGGATCCGCACGCGGCCACGGCCGGCGCGCGCATGTACCGTACGGGCGACGTGGCGCGGTGGCTGCCGGACGGCGAAATCGAGTACCTGGGTCGCGCGGACTTCCAGGTGAAGATTCGCGGCCTGCGCATCGAGCTGGGCGAGATTGAGTCATCGCTGGAGAAGCACCCCACCGTTCGGCAGGCGGTGGTGCTCGCGCGCGAGGACAAGCCGGGTCAGAAGCGGCTCGTGGCCTACGTGGTGGCGCGTGAGGCCGAGGTGGACACGGTCGCGCTGCGCGCGTGGCTGCGCGAGCGGCTGCCCGAGTACATGGTGCCGTCCAACGTCGTGGTGCTGGAGCGCATGCCGCTCAGCCCCAACGGGAAGGCGGACCGCAAGGCGCTGCCCGCGCCGGAGATGGGCAAGGCGGATCCGTCGCGACCGTTCGAGGCGCCGCGCACGGACGTGGAGCAGAAGATCGCCCAGGCGTGGAAGGACCTGCTCCATGTGGAGCAGGTGGGGCTGGATGACGCCTTCTTCGAGCTGGGTGGCAACTCGCTCCTGGCGCTCCAACTGCACCGCCGGTTGACGTCGGAGCTGGGAGCGAAGCTGGCGTTGACGGAGTTGTTTCAGTACCCCACGGTGCGCTCGCTGTCGGAGCGCCTGTCGCGCCGAGACGAGGCGCCCGCGGTGGATGCGGCGCAGGCCGGGCGGGCGCGCGCCGAAGCGCGCCGCACGGTGAACCGTCGGGTGGGCAGCACGAGGGGACGCGTGGAGACGGACGGAGAGATGGATGAGTGACGCAGTGGATGGCGTGGAGCGGATCGCGATTGTCGGCCTGTCGGGGCGATTCCCCGGCGCGCGCGACCTGAAGGGTTTCTGGGACAACCTGCGGCGCGGCGCGGATGCGCGACGGGTGCCCACCGACGCGGAGCTGGACGAGGCCGGCGTGCCGCGCGCCATGCGCGAGCTGCCCCAGTGGGTGCGCGCGTCGTACGTGCTGGAGGACGCGAGCCACTTCGACGCGGCGCTGTTCGGCTACAGCCCGCGCGAGGCGGAGCTGATGGATCCGCAGCAGCGGTTGTTCCTCGAGTGCTCGCTCGAGGCGATGGAGCACGCGGGCTATGACCCCGAGCGCATCTCCGGCGCCGTGGCCGTCTTCGGCGCCACGAGCCCCAGCTCGTACCTGCTGCGCGCGCTCACCCGCCAGCCGGACCTGCTGGACACCGCCGGCACGTACGCGCTGATGCTGGCCAACGACAAGGACTATCTCACCACGCGCGTGTCACACCGGCTGGGCCTGCGTGGCCCCAGCGTCGCGGTGCAGACGGCGTGCTCCAGCTCGCTCGTGGCCATTCACCTGGCCTGCCAGAGCCTGCTGTCGGGAGAGAGCGACATGGCGCTCACCGGCGGCACCTCCGTGTCGTTCCCGCAGACGGCAGGCTATCTGTACCAGGAGGGGATGATCCTCTCCCCGGACGGGTACTGCCGGGCCTTCGACGCGGACGCCAAGGGCACGGTGCGCGGCGCGGGCGCGGCGGTGGTGGTGCTCAAGCGCCTGTCCGACGCGGTGAAGGACCGAGACACCATCCACGCCGTCATCCTGGGCACGGCCATCAACAACGACGGCTCCGCGAAGGTGGGCTACACGGCCCCCAGCGTGGAGGGACAAGCGGCCGTGGTCGCCGAGGCGCTCGGCATCGCGGGCGTTGAGCCCGGCGACATCCAATACGTGGAGGCGCACGGCACCGGCACGCCCCTGGGAGACCCGATTGAAGTCGCCGCGCTGAACCAGGCGTTCGGCGGCACGGAGCTGGGGGCGCAGCGCTGCGTGCTCGGCTCCCTCAAGGCGAGCATTGGCCACCTGGACGCCGCGGCGGGTGTGGCCGGCGTGATGAAGACGGTGCTGGCCCTCCAGCACCGCGAGCTGCCGCCCACGCCGCACTTCCAGCGTCCCAACCCGGCCATCGACTTCGCGGGCGGGCCCTTCTTCGTGACGTCCGAGGCGCGGCCTTGGGAGTCGCAGGGCGGGCCACGTCGCGCGGGCGTGAGCGCCTTCGGCATCGGCGGAACCAACGCGCACGTGGTGCTGGAGGAGGCCCCCGCGGCGGCTGCCGCCTCGGCCTCGCGCCGGCCGTGGCATGTGCTCACGCTGTCGGCTCGGACTCCCGCCGCGCTGGAGGCGGCCACGACCCGACTGGCTGACCACCTGGACGCGAACCCGCACCTGCCGTTGGCCGACGTGGCCTACACGCTGCAAGTCGGTCGTCGTGCGTATGAGCATCGCCGTGTGCTCGTTTGCCGTGACTCCGCGGATGCCCGCGAGGCGCTGCGTGACGCGCGGCGCGCGCTGGGCGGCACGGGCACGAACACGCGCCGCCCGGTGGTGTTCGTGTTCTCCGGGCAGGGCACGCAGCACGTGGGGATGGCGCGCGGCCTCTACGAGTCCGAGCCCGTCTTCCGCAAGCACCTGGACGCGTGCTGCGACGCGCTGACGCCTCGGCTGGGGCGCGACTTGCGCGCGGTGCTCTTCCCCGCCCAGGGCGGAGAGGAGGCCGAGGCCCTGCTGCGGCGTACGGAGCTGGCCCAGCCCGCGCTGTTCGCGGTGGAGTACGCGCTCGCGCAGCTGTGGCGCTCGCTGGGCGTGGAGCCCGAGGCGATGGTGGGTCACAGCCTGGGGGAGTACGTGGCCGCGTGCCTCGCGGGCGTGTTCTCCCTGGAGGACGCGCTGTCGCTCGTGGCGACGCGAGGCCGGCTGATGCAGGCGCTGCCCTCGGGCGCGATGCTCTCCGTGCATCTGCCGGAGGCGGAGCTCTCGCCGCTCTTGCCCTCGGGTGTGTCGATCGCCGCGGCGAACGCGCCGGGGTTGACGGTGGCCTCGGGGCCCGAGGCGGACATCGTCGCGCTGGAGGCCGCGCTCACCCAGCGCGGCGTGGAGACGCGGCGGCTGCACACGTCACACGCGTTCCACTCCGCGATGATGGATCCGGTGCTGGAAGCGTTCTCGCGCGAAGTGGCGCGCGTGCGCCTGTCTCCGCCCAAGATTCCCTACGTGTCCAACCTCACCGGCACGTGGGCGACGGAGGCGGTGGCGACGGATCCACGCGCCTGGACGCGACACCTGCGCGAGGCCGTGCGCTTCGGTGACGCGGCCACGCTGCTGTTCCAGAACCCGGAGCGCGTGTTCCTGGAGGTCGGCCCGGGCAACGCGCTGGCCACCCTGCTGCGACGCAACGCTCCGGCGGGCACGCACCCCATGGTGCTCACCTCGCTTCCGGGCCCTCGGGACGCGCAGCAGGACGCGCTCCACCACCTGACAGAGGCCACGGGCCGACTGTGGCTCGCGGGCGGCCGCGTGGAGCTGTCGCGCGGATACAAGGGAGAGCCCCGCCGCCGCGTGGGGCTCCCCGGCTATCCCTTCCAGCGCGAGCGCTTCGATCTGCTCCGAGGGCCGCCTCCCGCGCGCGCGGCCGTGGCCACCTCTGAGACGCGAGCCGCTCCGGACGCTCGAGGCATGGAAGTGTCCACGCCCCACTGGCCTCGGACGCCGGCTTCCGTGACGGTGCCGTCGCTCCAGGGCCAGCGCTGGCTGGTGATGGAGTCGGACACGGCGCTCGCGGCGCGCGTGACGGAGCGCCTGCGGGGCGCGGGCGCGGACGTGGTGACGCTGGTGGCGCCCGAGCGCGGTGACGCTCCCGCGCAGCGCCGCTACGCGGTGAGCCCCGAGACGCTGGGCGAGACGCTGGAGCGGCTGCGCGAGGAGGGCTGGACGCCCGAGCGCATCGCATACCTGTGGCCGCTGACGGCCGTGGGCACGCCCGCCACCGAGGCCACGCTCGACGTGACGTTCCACGGCCTGATGGCCCTGGGCCGCGCGGTGGGGCCGACCGCGGAGGCCACGCCGGTGTCGCTGTGCGTGGTGACTCGCGGCGCGCGTGATGTGACGGGCGAGGAGCCTCTGGATCCATGGCAGGCCGCGGCGGTGGGCGCGTGCCGAGTCATGGCCCAGGAGTATCCGGGCCTGCGCGCTCGGGCGGTGGACGTGACCTGGCCTGGAGAGCAGGCCGAGCTGGCCGCGCCCTGGGTGGAGCGGCTGGTGGCGGAGCTGGCGCGGGAGGGCACCGACGGGGTCGCGCTGCGCGGGGCGCACCGGCACGTCGAGGCGTTCGAGCCGGTGGCCGAGCCCGCCGCATCCGCGTCGCTGAAGCAGGGCGGCGTCCACGTCATCGTGGGTGGTCTGGGGCGCGTGGGGCTCGCGCTGGCGGAGGAGCTGACGGCGGCGGCCAAGCCCCGGCTCGTGCTGCTGTCGCGCAAGGGCCTGCCCGCGCCCGAGGAGTGGAACGCGTGGCTCGCGGGGCACGACGCCAAGGACGTCACGTCGCGAGCCATTGAGCGCGTGCGCGGCTTGGAGCGCGCCGGGGCCCAGGTGCTGGCGCTGCGCGCGGACGCGGGCGAGCCCGGCGAGCTGGAGCGCGCGTTCCAGCTCGCGGAGTCGCGCTTCGGACCGGTGGACGGCGTGTTCTACGCGGCGGGAGACGGCGGCATGTCCGCCCGCATCCCCGTGGCCGAGTCGACCCGCGAGGCAAGCGCGCCGCTCTTGCGCGCGCGCCTGGGGGGACTGACGCAGCTCGTGTCCGTCCTCGCGTCGCGGCGGCCTGACTTCGTCGCGGTGCACTCGTCGCTCACCACCGTACTGGGCGGCATGGCGTGCAGCGCGGTCGCCGCGGCGCACGCGGGCATGGACGCGCTCGTGGCGCGACAGGCGCGGGGCGTGGGCACGCGCTGGTTCGCGGTGGACTGGGACGTGTGGGGCGTGGGCGAGGGCTTCCGCCCCGAGGCGGTCATCCCGCCCGGCGAGGGCTTCCGCCTGCTGCGCGGCCTGCTCACCTCCCCTCAGGGTGGACGATGGGTGGTGACGCGGGGTTCGCTCGCCACGCGGCGTCAAGCCGCGACGGCGGGACCGGCGCAGGCGACGGCGGGGTCGGCCCCGCCGGCCAACCGCCACCCGCGACCGCCCTTGGCCAATCCCTTCCTCGCGCCCCGGGATGAAACCGAGGAGCGCGTGGCGGGCATCTGGAGGGACCTGCTCGGCGTGGAGGAGGTCGGCATCACCGACAACTTCTTCGAGCTCGGCGGCCACTCGCTGCTGGGCGTGCAGGTGCTCTCGCGAATCCGCGAGGCGTTCCACGTCGAGTTGCCCATGCGCGCGCTGTTCGACTCGCCCACGGTGGAGGTCATGTCCGTGGCCATCGTCGAGGCCAGCGCGAAGCAGGTGGATCCGGCCGAGTTGGAGGCCCTGCTCGCGGAGTTGGAGCAAGGCTGAGTCGCACCATGGATTGACGGGGCCCACACGGTGTACGAACCGGGGGTGGGCCCCTCCCCCACGCGCCTACGACGAGCGAGAGCCAGAATGAGCCTCCTGCAACGCATGACCATCACCAACCCCCAGCGGGTCTTCTGGATGACCTGGCTGGGACAGCTCATCTCGCTGCTCGGCTCGGGGCTCACCAGCTTCGCGGTGGGGGTGCAGATCTTCCGGGACACCCAGTCCACCACCCAGTTCGCGCTGCTCACCTTCTTCTATTTCGCGCCCATGGTCGTCCTGGCGCCCATCGCCGGCGCGTACATCGACCGGTGGGACCGTCGGCGCGCCATGCTGCTGGCGGACCTGGGCAGCGGCGTGAGCACGATGTTCATCTTCGCGCTCGTGTTGGCGGGCAACCACGGGCTCATGGAAGTGCGCCCCTGGCACTTCTATCTGCCGGTGGGTCTGGCCGCGTGCTTCGGCGCGTTCCGCTGGCCGGCCTTCTACGCCACCGTGGCGCTGGTGGTGCCCAAGGAGCACCTGAGCCGCGCCAACGCCATGGGCGACATCGCGCACGGCGCGGGTCAGATTCTCTCGCCCATCATCGCCGGAGCGCTGGTGGCGCGCGTGGGCCTGCAGGGCGTCGTCCTCGCGGACCTGTCCTCGTTCGTGTTCGCGGTGGGAACGCTGTTGCTCGTGCGCTTCCCCCGGCCCACGGCCAGCAAGGAAGGTCAGGTGGGCAAGGGCTCGCTGCCCCAGGAGATTCGCCAGGGCTGGGCCTTCATCCGCGCGCGGCCCGGACTCTTCGGACTCCTGTGCTACTCGCTGCTCACCAACTTCATCCTCGCGCTGGTGTCGGTGCTCATCACCCCGCTGGTGCTGAGCTTCACGGACATCCCCACGCTCGGTGTCATCCTCTCCATCGCGGGCACGGGCGCGCTCGCGGGCGGCGTGATGATGGGCGTGTGGGGCGGACCCAAGCGGCTCATCCTCGGCATGTTCGGGTTCCAGATCCTCTCGGGCCTGGTGCTGTTCCTCGCCGCGCCGCTGCCCAGCGTGCCCATCGTCGCCACGGCCGCGACGCTCTACCTGTTCTGCACCCCGCCCATGTCCGCGTGCAGCGCGGCCATCTGGCAGCGGAAGATTCCGCCTGACCTCCAGGGCCGCACCAGCTCCGTCAAGCGCATGTTCGTGCTGTGCGCGCCGCCGCTGGCGAGCCTCGCCGCGGGCCCCCTCGCGGACCACATGTTCGAGCCGTGGATGGCGCCGGGCGGCCTCTTGGCGAGCAGCTTCGGCGTGGTGTTCGGCGTGGGCAAGGGGCGCGGCATCGCGCTGCTGTTCCTCTTCCTGGGAATCGTGGTGCTCATCAACGTGCTGATGGCGTGGCTCAACCCGCGCGTGCGCAACGTCGAGGCCGAGCTGCCGGACGCGCTGCCCGAGGTCCCCACGCCCGCCAGCCTCTCGGATTCCGACGTCGCCCCGCTCACCCCCTCGCCCGGAGCCACCCCATCATGAGCGCGCTCAACAACATCCTGCGCATGTTGCGCATGCTGCCGTCCGCCTTCGCGGTGGCGAGCCCCGGCCTGGGCCCGTGGCTGGCCCGCCGTCGGTGGCCGCGCACGCAGGGCACTCGGACGCTGCAGGGGCTGCACGGCAAGGTGGAGGTGATTCGCGACACGTGGGGTGTGCCGCACCTCTTCGCGAACGATGAGCACGACCTCTTCTTCGCCCAGGGCTACGTCCACGCGCAGGACCGCATGTGGCAGTTGGAGATGGGCCGCCGCATCGGCAACGGGCGGTTGGCCAGCGCGGTGGGCCCCATGGGCGTCGCGGCGGATCAGCTCATGCTCACCCTGGGCCTGCGCCGCGTCGCCGAGCACACCTGGGAGCAGGTGGACCCCGAGGCGCGCGCCATGCTGGAGGCCTACGCCGCCGGCATCAACGCGCGCGTGGCCAACGAGCCCCTGTCCTACGAGTTCAGCGTGCTGGGCGTCACGCCCGAGCCCTGGACGCCGATGGACACGCTCATCCGCGGCAACCTGCTGTCCCTCATGCTGGGCGGCAACCACCGGCTGGAGCTGCTGCGCGCGCGGCTGGTGGCGGAGGCCGGCGAGGAAGTCGCCAACGCCATCCTCCCGCAGAACGCGCCCGAGACCCCGCTCATCGTCCCGCCCGAGGCCCGGCTGAAGGGACTCCAGGGCGTGAAGGCCATGGAGGGCCTGGACGGAATCGACGGCGTGCTGGGTGACCCCAACATCGTCTCGGGCAGCAACAACTGGGTGGTGCACGGCCAGCGCACGCAGAGCGGCAAGCCGCTCCTGTGCAATGACGTCCACATCGGCCTGGGGCTGCCGTCCACCTGGTACGAGAACGGCCTGCACGGCGGGCGCTTCCACCATGTGGGGTTCTCGCTGCCCGGCGTGCCGCTCATCGTCGTGGGGCACAACGGGAAGATTTCCTGGGGCATGTCCAACCTGGGGCCGGACACCCAGGACTTCTACATCGAGAAGTTGGACGACGTGAAAACGCCCCGGCAGTACCTGTTCAAGGGCGAGTGGCACGACCTGGACATCCGCCGCGAGGAGATTCCCGTGCGCGGTGCGGCGCCCGTGACGCTGGAGGTCCGCGGCACGGTGCACGGCCCCATCATGAACACGGTGATGAGCCGCGTGCTGGCGGACAGCGAGCCGCTGTCGCTGCGCTGGGCGCTGTTCGACTGCAAGCCCCTCGTCAACTCGCTGCTGAAGCTGAACCTGGCCACGAACTGGGAGGAGTTCCGCGGCGCCATGGCGCTGTGGGAGAGCCCGGGCCAGAACTTCGTCTACGCGGACACGGCGGGGAACATCGCGTACCAGTCCACGGGGAAGATTCCCCTTCGCGCGGGGGGCCACCAGGGCCTGCTGCCCATGCCCGGCTGGGGCGGCGAGTACGAGTGGCAGGGCTACATCCCCTTCGAGGAGCTGCCCGCGTCCTTCAACCCGCCCGCGGGCTTCGCCGTCACGGCGAACAACAAGATCACCTCGGACGACTACCCGTACCTCATCGCGCACAACTGGTTCCCGGGCTACCGCGCCAAGCGCATCACGGACCTGTTGGCGCAGGGCACTCGGCACACCGTCGAGGACATGCAGCGCATCCAGTCCGAGACGTACTCGCTGCCCGCCGAGGCACTGCGGCCCTTCCTGCTGGCGGTGTCTCCCGCGGACGAGTCCCAGGCGCGCGTGCTGGATGCGCTCAAATCCTGGGACCTGCGCTTCGAGACGGACCGCGTGGGCGCGACCGCGTTCCAGGCCTGGTACATCCACATCCTGCGCAACGTGCTGCGCCACAAGCTGGGGCCCGAGTTGGTGGAGCGCTACCTCGCCAGCGAGTACGAGCGCCACGGCAGCCTGCACATGCCCTTCATCATCGGGCTGATGTCCCAGCCGGACAGTCCGTGGTGGGACGACCCGAAGACGCCGGAGAAGGAGACGCGGGACGACATCCTGCGCCGCGCCTTGGGCGAGGCCGCGCAGTGGCTCACCGAGAAGTACGGGGCGCAGCCGTCAGGTTGGGAGTGGGGCAAGGTGCACACGCTGACGTACGCGCACGGCATGCTCGGCGGCCCCGCCATCCCCGGCCCGGTGCGGCGCGTGTTCAACACGCGCACGGTGCCGGCGCGCGGTGACAACTACTCGGTGGATGGCGCGTCGTTCCTGTGGAACCGGCCCTTCACGGTCGTCCACGGCACGGCGCTGCGGATGATTGTCGACATGAGCGACCTGTCGAAGTCGGTGTCGGTGCATGGGCCCGGGCAGTCCGAGCACCTGTACCACCCGCACCGCGATGACATGTTGGACCTCATCCGCGACGTGAAGTTCCACCCCATGCTCGCCACGCGCGACGCGGTGGAAGCGCACCAGAAGCAGACGCTGACGCTGGAGCCCGCGGCGAAGGCGTGAGGCAGGACACGCGGGGCCCGGGCGCGCTCAGCCCCGGGCCAACCGCTCCGCGAGCCGAGGCAACACCTCTCCGGCGGACGCCTCCACGCGCACGTCCGCGAGGCTGTCGCCGCGGCTCTCGCCGATGTTCAGGAGCGCGATGGGCATGTGTCGCTCGGCGGCGCGGGTGACGAAGCGGAACCCCGAGTAGACGGCGAGCGATGAGCCCACCACGAGCAGGGCGTCGCCCTCCTCCAGCAGCGAGAACGCCTCCTCGACGATGGGGAGCGCCACGTTGTCGCCGAAGAACACCACGTCCGGCTTGAGCGTGCCGCCACAGCGAAGGCATGCCGGGACTCGGAAGGACTCCACCGCTTCTGTGGGCAACTCCGCGTCACCGTCCGGGCGCCACTCCGTCGGCGTGTGCGAGAAGTCCGGGTTGATCGCCAGCAGTCGATTCTGGAGGTCCGGCCGGGTCTCCATGCCGCCACAGTCCAGGCACCGCACCCGCGAGAGCGCGCCGTGCAACTCGATGACGCGCACGCTGCCCGCGTCGTGGTGCAGCCGGTCCACGTTCTGCGTGATGAGGCCGAGCACATGCCCGTCACGCTCCAGCTCCGCCAGCGCGCGATGCGCCGGGTTGGGACGGGCGGACGAGAAGCGAGGCCACCCCAGGAGACTGCGCGCCCAGTAGCGCGCGCGGACCTCGGGCTTGGTGAGGAACTCTCGGTGCTGGATGGGGTTGCGGGCTCGGGCGCGCGTGCCGGGGCCTCGGTAGTCGGGGATGCCGGACTCGGTGCTGCACCCCGCGCCGGTGAGCGCGACGATGCGGCGCCCGCGCAACAGCGAGGCCAGTGCCTCTACGCCAGCGGCGGCTGCAATCGGAGCGTCCATGGGACTGGCCTTATAACGCTCCCCCGCCCCGCGCGCCGCGAGCGCCCTCAGGGGTGGGCGCGCAGCCGCGCGAGGCGCTCACGGTAGGGCTTCGCCTCCTCGGCGCGGCCCTCCTGCTCCAAGACAGCGGCCACCCGGGCGAGCGCCTCCTCCAACCGAGGATGCTCGGGCCCCAGCGCCCGCTCCAACACCGCCAACGCGCCCAGCGACAGGCGCTCCGCTTGCGCGAGGTCTCGCTGGCGAACACGGGTCTCGGCCTGCTCCAGGCGCAGGCGAGCCACCTCGGGATGGTCCGGGCCCAGCGCGCCGCGCACGGTGCCGAGGGCCCGCTCGTACAACCCCAGCGCCTCGGCATAGCGCCCCTGGGCGCGCCGGACAGCGCCCAGCTCCGCCCGCGCGTGGGCGACCTCGAACCCCTCGGCACCGAAGCGCCGCTCCAGGCGAGGCAGCGCGAGCGCGATCTGCTGCGCGGCCTCTCCCAGTCTGTCCTGATGCGCGAACAGCCGAGCCACGTCCACGGCGAGCTGGCCCTCCAACTCATCCTCTCCGCCGAGCCGCGAGAGGGACGCCGAAGCGCGCTCGCGCCATTGCTGGGCCCGCGAAGCCTGCTCCGGAGGGTTCCCCACCAGGCGCATGGCCAGCGTCCACGCACGAGCCGCGGACGCATCATCCCGAGACGCCTCGGCGAGCCGACCCGCCTCCACCGCGAGAGCCTCCGCGCTGGGCCCCGAGCGGGCAGCCTCCAAACGAGCGCGGATCAACGCACGCCCCACGGGGTCCACCACGTCCACCGTGGCCCCGACCCCACTCGCGCCCCCGGATGCGCCCTCATCGCGCGACCGCGCCGCGGCGCCCTCAGCGCGCACAGGCGAGGCAGCAGGCTCGTCACGCAGGCTCGCCGCCCCCTCTGTGCCGAGCCCACTCCCGGAGGCCCGTGCCAGGTGGCGCAGTCCTTCCTCCGGAAGCCCGAGCACCAGCAACGCCCAGGCGTCCAGCACGACCGCATCCGGAGCAGCCAGTGCCCCCGGCTTCATGCACGCCGCCAACGAGGGCAGGGCCTCCACCGCGAAAGGCGCATGCTCCACCCGAACCACATCCCCGGGCGCGAGCCTCCGCAGCAACGCATCCACCTGCGCGAGCCGCCCGTCCAAGCACGCCTCGCGCTGGGCCCGCAGCGCCTCCTCGCCCCTCCCACGCGCGGCCGCACACGCGGCGGTCCACGTCACGTCCCAGGTGTGGGAATAGGCATCCAGCGTGCGGCGCACATGCCGCCACGACTCCTGCGCGAAAGGGCGCCCTGTCGCGAGGAACGCCGCCTCCAGGGTCGCCTTCCGTGGCCCGTCCCACACTCCAGCCCACGCATGGTCCGCGCCCTCACAGACATGCGAATCGCTCACGCGGGACGGAAGCCGGACACGCCGCAGGCCCATGACGAGCGCCATCCCCGCCCCGAGCAACACCAAGGCCCCCACGATTCCCCAGACACGCCCGCGCCGCGATCCCCAGAACATCCTCATCGCATCCCCCGCTCCGAGCCTCGAGCCCCCCCCGCGAAATACGGGTGCGCCGCGACGTCCCTGCGGACCTCGGGCACCCACCACCGGGCGCAATTCCTCACGAGCCCCGGCGTCAGTGCCCTCGCGGGGCGCCATCGAATGGTGAGGAAACGAGACATGGAAAGCGCGAGGCAGCACAGCAGGACTCACGCCTGCCGTCGAGCCACCTGCTGCGTCCTGCCATCTCTCGGACAGGTGGCGCGAGCGCAAGGATGAATGCGTGACACCGGTTGAGCGACGGCCTCCTTTCTGGAAGGGTCACCCCATGCGGCGCCTCCAACGCCTCGCGCGGGCCATCCTGGTCTCGCTCGCCATCCACGCCCTGCTCCTGGCGCTCCTCTGGAACGTGACGCCAGCGCAGCCGCCTTCGCCCGCGCCGCCCAAGTCCTCGCCGCTCTGGATGGACGTCGTCTCGAAGACAGACGCCACCCCGGAAACCCCGAAGCCCGCGCCAGCACCGCCCGGCGACAGCCACACCGCCCGCCCTCCCCGCGCGGGACACGTGCCGCGCTCACCCGCGCCCATCACCAGTCCCCCCGCGACCCACCCGCCCTCCGGGCCTGGGACGTCCGCCTCGCCCAGCTCACCACCACGTATCGCCAACGCACCGTCTCCACATGAAGTCCCCCGCGTGGACACGCCTCGCGCACAGGCTCCCGCGGCGCTGCCGCCGCATCTCACGCCCTCGCAGGCGCCGCTGGGGAGCCTCATCCTGAGCCCCAGCGACGTGCCGCGCGGACGCACCCTGTACCCGGATGATCCGAGCCTGGCGCCCGCGGTGCTCGCGGCGCAGGAGCACGAGCGGGTCAGCGCGCGCGTGAAGACCTTCGTCGCGGAGCGGATCGCCCAGGACCGCGTGGAGACCGGCCGCATCCATCCCTACTTCGGGCGGATCCGCGCCTCGATGGAGAAGCAGATGGAGGAGCCGCCGCTGTTCGACACGCCGAAGATCGCCGTCTCGCTGCTCCAGCACTGGGCGGAGCGAGCCAAGGCCTTCGGTGAGAATGGCGCGCCGGGAAGAATGTCCGCCGCGACACCGCCCTCGCCCGGGGAGTTGCTCGCCGCGCGGGGCAGGGACAACCCCAACCTCAACAGCTTGCGGCGCCACGTCCAGGCCGGAGAGGAGTTGCAGCGCTTCGCGGATGGCGTCGCCAAGACGAGTTTGACCGTCACGCTCGAAATCCTCCAAGGGCCCGATGGCACCCTGCGGGACGCCACCGTGCTCATCGCCAGCGGCAACAAGTCCTTCGACGCGTATGTCTTGAAGTCGGTGCCCCCCTCGCTTCAGGCGCTGGGAGCCCCGCCCTCGGACGCGCCGGGCATCCGCCCCGAGGGGATCCGCAGCGTCTGGGAAGTGGAGGGCCGCGTCTCGTATCTGCGCAAGCTCAAGAAGATGCGCGGCCAGGATGCCTGGTACGTCGCGGCGGCGGCCCTGGCGGGCGTGCTCGCGGGCCGCTTCGAGGAGACGACGGGCGAGGTGGACGTCATCGACGTGCGCAATCCCCACTTCGTCGTGAGGCCACGATTGCTGCGTGTCTATTGATTCGTCACGCGGTCGCGACACGAATCGCGGTGCTCTCCGTCAGGGCGTCATGCTACCGATGCGCGCGCTCGTGGCGCGCAAGGGATTCGCGCGCGCCCGAGCGTCATCCATTCGAGAAGGAGTCCCCACAATGCAGTGGCAAAAGAAGCTGAGTGTCGTGGCGGCGGTTTCGGTGGGTCTTGCGGCGGGCGGGGCATTCGCGACACCCGGCGATCATCTCTGGAGCCAGAGTTTCGGTGACGCTTCGCAGCAGTTCTCCGAGGACGTCGCGGTGGACGGTGCGGGGAACACCGCCGTGGTGGGCCAGTACACGGGCGGGGCCTTCAACCTGGGCACCGGCACGCTGCCGCTCGGGGGCTATTACTTCAATCTCTACCTGGCCAAGTACGACAGCACGGGCGCGGCCCTGTGGAGCCGGTCCATTGCTGGCATCGACGATGATGACTTCGGCTTCGTGGGCTACGAGCGCCGAATCGCCTTCGACGCGGCGGGAAACCTCTTCATCGCGGGCAACTACTACGGCACGCCGGACTTCGGCTGCGGGCCGCTCACGCGAGGCAACGGCAGCGCGTTCGTGGCGAAGCTGGACACCGCGGGGCAGTGCGTGTGGAGCAGCGCGTTCCCGGGCGCCTACGTGGAGAACCCGCGCCTCGCCGTGGCGAGCAACGGCTCCGGCCTGGCGCTCGCCGGCCGATTCCAGGGCACGCTGAACTTCGGCGGCGGCCCGCTGACGACCACGGGCCAGTGGGGCGTGTTCGTCGCGCGCCTGGACGGCTCGGGCAATCACGTGTGGAGCAAGCGCTTCGAGACGACCAACGGCGGCGCCTTCGCGAGCGCGGTGGGCGTGGCCATTGACGGCGCGGGGCGCACGGTGCTGGCGGGCGGCTTCAGCGGCTCGACGAACCTGGGCGCCAACGTGATGAACAGCCATGGCGGGCAGGATGCGTTCGTCGCGCGCTACAACGCCACGGGCGGCCTCATGTGGGGCCGGCACTTCGGTGACGCGGCGGATCAGGTGGCCCACGGCGTGGTCGCGGACGCGGCGGGCAACATCGTGCTCACCGGTGGCTTCGCGGGGACGCTCGGGGTGGACACGGTGAGCCTGAGCGCGCAGTCGGCATCGGACGCCTTCCTCGTGAAGGTGGACGGCACGGGCCACGGCGTGTGGGGCCGCCAGTTCACGGACGCGTTCGGCGCGCAGCACGGCGTGCAGGTCTCGCTGGACGCGGCGGGAAACATCGCCACGAGCGGCGAGTACACGGGCTCCATCGACCTGGGCGCGGGCCCCATCGAGAACGAGGGCGACTTCAAGCGCTACGTCGCGAAGTTCGACAGCGCCGGCACCCTGCTGTGGGGGCTGCCCTTCGTCAGCGACAACGCCGGGTTCGAGGCCCGCATGGGCGTGGGGCCCTCGGGTGACATGAGCGTGGCCGGCCAGTACACGGGCTTCGGCTACTTCTACGGCAACGTCTTCCAGAGCCAGGGCAACGTCGGCGTGCTCGACGTCTTCCTCGCCCACTTTCAGGGCTGACAAGCAGGGCTGGCGCAGGGCGGTGACCCGGAGCAGATCGCTTCCGGGTCACACTCGCGGGCCGGGTCGACATGCGGCGCGAAAATGCCGGTCGAAAATCCGGCTGGCCGTTCGACCTCTGAGTGGGGAGACTTCTCTCCCCACCTGGCCTACGAGTGCACGACCATGAAGTACCTGCTGATGATCTACGAGAACGAGAAGGGCTGGATGGAGCTTCCCCCGGCGGAGGCCGGCCAGCTTCTGGCGGAGTACGGCGCCTTCACGGCCTCGCTCAAGAAGAGCGGCAACTTCATCGCGGGCCATGGGCTACAGCCCACGGCGACGGCCACCACGGTGAGCATTCGGGACGGCAAGCGGCTGACCACGGACGGTCCGTTCGCGGAGACGCGCGAGCAGCTCGGCGGCTTCTATCTGGTGGACGCCAAGAACATCGACGAGGCCGTGGCCATCGCCTCGCGCATCCCCGGCGCTCGGGCAGGCCGCATCGAGGTCCGCCCCGTGGCGGAGTTCGATAACACGCCGGACTGAAGTGCTCCGGGCCTCGGGAGCGCGCGCTCCCGGGGCCAGCGCCCCGCGCGTGATGGACCTCTCCCCCTCCGCTCACCTTGACCGCGTGTATCGCGAGCACCATGGCCGCATCGTGGCCACGGTCATTCGCGTGCTGGGCGGAGACTTCCTGCAGGCGGAAGAGGTGGTGCAGGAGGCGTTCGCCGACGCGCTGGTGCAGTGGCCCCGGGAGGGCCCCCCCCGAGAACCCAAGGCGTGGCTGATGCGCGCCGCGCGCAACAAGGCGGTGGATCGCCTGCGCCGCGGCGAGCGGCTCGACGCGCGCGTGGACGCGCTGGAAGTCGCGGCCCAGGTGGAGCAGGACGCCGCCGCTTCTCCCGATGAGCGGGGCTGGTCGGACACGGCGGACGACACGCTCCGCCTCCTCTTCACCTGCTGCCACCCGGCGCTCTCCAGCGAGGCGCAGGTGGCGCTCGCGCTGCGCACGCTGTGCGGCCTCACCACCGAGGAGATCGCCCGCGCGTTCCTCGTCCCCTCGGCCACGCTGGGGCAGCGGCTGGTGCGCGCGCAGCGCAAGATTCGCGACGCGCGCATCCCGTACATCATCCCGGACGAGGAGATGCTGGCGGAACGCACGCTCGGCGTCCTGCACACGCTCTATCTCGTCTTCTCCGAGGGCTACGCGGCGACGGAGGGCCCGGAGCTCTTGCGCGTGGACCTGTGCGCGGAGGCGCTGCGCCTGGGGCGCCTGGGGCGTGAGCTGATGCCGCGCGACGCGGAGGTGGCCTCGCTCCTGGCGCTCATGCTGCTCCACCACGCGCGGCGCCATGCGCGGGTGGCCCCCGACGGAGGGCTCGTCTTGCTGGACCGGCAGGACCGCTCGCGGTGGGATCGCGCGGAGCTGAACGAGGGACTGGCGCAGCTCGACGTGGCGCTCGCCTTGGGCGCGCGCGGCCCCTACGCGCTCCAGGCCGCCATCGCCGCGCTGCACGCGCAGGCCCCGAGCGCGCAGGAGACGGACTGGGAACAGATTGTCGCGCTCTACGGGCGCCTGTGTGTCATTGCCCCCGGCCCGGTGGTGGAGCTCAACCGCGCCGCGGCCGTGGCCATGGCGCGCGGGCCGGCGCAGGGGCTCGCGCTGGTGGACGACCTGGAGGCCAGCGGCCGGCTGGAGGGCTATCACCTCCTGCCCGCGGCGCGCGCGGACCTGCTGCGCCGATTGGAGCGCTGGAAGGAGGCGGCGACCGCGTATCAGCGGGCGCTGGCGCTCGTGCGCACGCAGCCCGAGCGGAGGTTCCTGGAGGAGCGGCTGCGCGAGGTGCTCGACGCGAGCCGAGAGCCGTGACGCGGTGCCTGCTACGCTGGCGCGCATGGTGCGCTGGCAATGGAAGACATTCTCGGAGCTGACCGTCGGGGAGCTGTACGACGTGCTCGCGCTCCGCTCACGGGTGTTCGTCGTGGAGCAGCGATCGATCTACCTCGACCCCGACGGATTGGATCACCCCAGTCATCACCTGCTCGGCTGGGACACCGCCCGCTCCCGCCCCACGCTCGTGGCGTATCTGCGGGTGCTGCCGCCGGGGCTCAAGTTCCCGGAGGCGAGCCTCGGCCGCGTCGTCGTCGCGCCCGAAACCCGAGGCCAGGGGCTCGCCGCGCCGCTGACGGCCCAGGCCCTGGACTTCCTTGACGCGCGCTACCCCGGCGTGGCCACCCGCATCTCCGCCCAGCACTACCTCCAGGCCTTCTACGAGCGGCGCGGCTTCCACGCCGAGGGCGGCGTCTACGACGAGGACGGCATCCCCCACATCGAGATGCGCCGCCGCGCGCGCTAGGCGCACCGAGCAGGGCGCACGAAGCCGCCGCCCCAGGGCGCCACCGCCTCCGCCACATCGAGCAGCGCGGCGTCGTCCCAGCGCCGGCCCACGAGCTGCGCGCCCAGGGGAAGGCCCGCTTGCGTGCGCCCCACCGGGAGGACGACGACGGGGTTGCCGGTGAGGTTGAACACGCTGGTGTAGGCGCCCAGCGCGGACAGATACGCGCGGGGCTCACCGTCCACGCGCACCCACTCGCCGGGCCGCGTGTGCGGAATGGCCGGCCCCGTCGTCACGGGGACGAGCCACGCGTCCCAACCCGAGAGGAACCGCTCCAGGCTCGCGACGAGCGCCTCGCGCCGCTCGAGGATGGCCATGTAGTGCCCCACGTCCGAGCGCGCGCCCCGCGCGATGGCTCGCGCCAAGGGGTCCTTCCCCGCCATGGCGAGGAATTGGAGCTGGAACCGCAGCCGGTGCCACAGCGGCAGCGGCGCGCCCACCTCCGCGCCCTCCAGTTCGCCCCAGGTGGACCAGGCCTCGTGGAAGTCGAACGCGGGGGGCGTGACGCGCTCCACCGTGGCGCCTTGCGCGGACAGCTCAGCGACCAGGCGCGCGAGCGCCGCGCGTGACTCGCGGCAGGGCACCACGCCCCCGAAGTCATCCATCCACGCGATGCGCAGCGACGACACCGCCCGAGACCTCGGCGGAGCCAGCGGCGTGAGCGGCGGGACCTCCAGGTTGCGCGCATCCGGCCCCTCGATGACGGAGAGCACCAGCCGCAGGTCCGCCACGGTGCGCGCCAGTGGCCCCGAGCACGCCATGTGCCTCACCGTGCGCGGCCCACCGGGCAGGTCCGGGATGTGGCCCGCGTTGGAGACGCGGTGCTCGGTGGGCTTCAACCCGAACAGGCCACAGAAGTGCGCCGGGATGCGGATGGAGCCACCCAGGTCGCTGCCCAGTTCAAACGGCGTGAAGCCCGAGGCCACCGCCGCCGCCGCGCCGCCGCTGGAGCCTCCCGGCGTGCGCTCGAGGTCGTGCGGATTCTGGGTCCGTCCGAACAGCGGGCTCTGCGTCTGGTAGTCGCCCGCCAGGAGCGGCAGGTTCGTCTTGCCCCAGATGATGGCGCCCGCGCGCTTGAGCCGCGCCACCGCCGTGGCGTCCTCGGTGGGCACATAGCCCGAGAGCGGCGGGAAGCTCGCCGTGGTGCGCAGCCCCGCCGTGGAGAAGGCGTCCTTCACGGTGATGGGGACCCCATGCAGCGGCCCCCAGGATTCACCGCGCGCGAGCGCCGCGTCCGCCTCCACCGCGCGCTGCCGGGCCGCGGACTCATCGCGCGTGACGACCGCGTTGAGCGCGGGGTTGTGCGCCGCCGCCTGCGCCAGATGCGCCTCCAGCACCTCCACCGCCGTCACCCGCCGCTCGCGGACGGCGGCCGCCAGCTCCGTGGTGGACTGAAACACGAGCCTCGACGCGGAAGTCTCCATGCGCGCATGTCCCTCGGCGTGACCGGCCCGAACGCCGGTACCGAGCCAGGGTTCTACCAGGGACATCCCGCTCCGTGCGCCCGCCCCCCTGGGTCCAATGCGCGACACATCTGCTTATGTTGACTTCAGAGCAATTCCTACAAACCTTGCCGGACGATGTATCTGCGGGCGCGGGTATCGACGGAGGTCGTGGGTGGGCGGTGCGACTTCTCGAAGAGGTCCCACGCGGGCTTCAGGTCGCGCCAGAAGGCCTGTTGCTCGGGTGTGACTCCGGGGAGCCTGGCGAGGGCCTCCAGTCCCGCCGCATCGAGCTGGCGCGGGAAGACGTGAATGGGGACGTCCCTGCCCATGTGGGCGCGCGCCTCGGTGACCATGACGTACAGCGCCTCGATGGGCGCGTCCTGGATGGCGATGCACCCGATGCTGACGCAGTCACCGTGCACGAAGATGTTGCCGCCGAGCCTGGGACGTCCCACGAGCCGATCCAACGCGTTGGGGTAGCTGACCCGCATGGACAGGTGGAACTGGCTTCGCGGGTTGAACAGGTCGAGGGTGTAGAAGCCCTCGGGGACCTGGAGGTCCCCCTCCTCGCGCTTCGGCCCCAGCTCGCCCGAGGCCGCGCAGAAGGGGAACGTCTTCACGCGCTGGAGCGGCTTGCCCTGTGGGCCCGCCCAGACCTCCAGCCGCCGCTCCGCTTTGAGCGCGCGCAGGTACAGCTCCCCGGGCGGCCACGCCACCCCGGCCTCGGCGAACGCCTGACGAACGGCGGGAAGCTGACGCTGGCGTGCACTCGCGACGCGATCCTCCGCGAGCGCCACGAGGGGCAGGCACCACCCCAACACGACGAGGGTTCGAAATCTCATGCCTGCTTGGGACGCCTGCGGCAAGGCAAGCGTTCCCCCGTCCCGAGGCATGAAGGACCCAGGGCTTGTATCAAACACCGGGCGATGTCGACCGATGGGAATAAGCCGCCGGCAAGTTCCTTGCCAGTTCGAATGGATGGACGTGGGGTACCCTGGCTCCCTGCCCGGCAAGCTGCTAGCAAGGCATCCCCGGGCCCCTCGGGCCGCTGCCGCTGAGACAGCGACAGCAACTCCGAGGTGCGGGATGTTCTCATCCCGTCACGCACCCTGGCGAGCTGGGGCCGCCCGGTGCGCAGAACCCATGTTCGACAACCTCGCCCCGTGCCGTTCCGGCCTCTCGCGTTCGAATGACTGATTCCCTCGATACCCTCCTCGCTGACGGCATCATCGACGCCGTCATCGGACAGCTGAAGACGGGCAAGGAGGCGGAGGTCTGGCTCGTCCAGCACGCCGGCCAGGTGGTCGCCGCCAAGCTGTACAAGGAGCGCCACGAGCGCAACTTCCGCAACAACGTCGGCTATCGGGAGGGCCGTGAGGTTCGCAACTCGCGCACCCGCCGCGCGATGGAGAAGGGCAGCCGCTTCGGGCAAGCCGCCGCCGAGGATGCCTGGAAGAGCGCGGAGGCGGACTCGCTCTACAAGTTGCACGCCCAGGGCGTGCGCGTGCCCACGCCGGTGATGTTCTACGAGGGCGTGCTGCTGATGGAGCTGGTGGTGGATGCGCAGGGCAGCCCCGCGCCGCGTCTGGTGGAAGCCCCGCCGACGACGCCCGAGGAGGCCGAAGCGCTCTACGCGGACCTGCGCGGCCAGGTGATTCGCACGCTCTGCTGCGACCTCATCCACGGCGACCTGTCCCCGTACAACATCCTGATGAGCGGGGTGGGGCCAACCATCATCGACTTCCCGCAGACGGTGGCCGCCGCGCGCAACAACCGCGCGGAGTTCTACTTCCGGCGCGACCTGGACAACGTCCGCAACTTCCTCGCGGGGTTCTCCTCGCGGCTGCGGTCGCTGGGTGGAGACACGGCGGAGATCTGGAACGCGTATGTGCGGCGCGACCTGACGCCAGAGTTCGTGCCCTCGGGCGCGTTCCGGGACGCGCCTCGTCGCGGGGGGGGAGCCGGCTTCCGAGACTCGCAGCGCCGCGCTCAGTTCCGGCCGGAGCCCGTCCTCGAGCCAGTCGTGGAGGAAGCGCCACAGCCCGCGCTGACCGCCGAGGAGCAGGAGGAGGCCGAGCTGCGAGCCCTGGAAGCCCTGGTGCTCAAGCAAGGCGGCGGCGAGCGAGGCAAGCCCGCGGTGATGTCGAGTCCGCGAGACAACCGTCGGAGGCCGTTCTCGTCCAATCGCCCTCCCCCGCGCGCGGGAGGCCCGAACCGTCCGGCATCGCCCGGAGGTCAGCGGCCCGGGAACGCGAGCAATGCCAACGGAGCCCGCCCCAACGGCGGCGCACCGAATGGCGCTGCGGCCAACGGCGCCGCGGACACGCGCAACGGAAACAACGGACCGCGCAACGGCGCTGGCTTCTCCGGCAACGCGCGCAACGGAAACAACGGACCGCGCAACGGCGCCAGCGGCTCCGGTGACACGCGCAACGGCAACGGCGGACCGCGCAACGGGGCGGGCCTCGCTGGCAACGCGCCCAGTGGGGAGAGCTTCCCGGCCGACTCGCGCAGTGCGAACAACGGGCCGCGCAACGGCAGACCGCGCAACGGGGCGGGCTTCGCTGGCAACGCGCCCAACGGAGAGAACGTCTCCGGCGCCCCGCGCGGCTCGAACAACGGGCCGCGCAACGGGGCGGGCTTCGCTGGCAACGCGCCCAACGGGGAGAACTTCTCCAGCGCCCCGCGCGGCTCGAACAACGGGGCGGGCTTCGCCGGCAACGCGTCCAACGGGGAGAACTTCTCGGCCGACTCGCGCGGTGCGAACAACGGGCCGCGCAACGGGAACAACAGGCCGCGCGGCCCGAACAATGGCCCGCGCAACGGCAACGGTGGGCCGCGCAGTGGGGCGGGCTTCGCTGGCACCGCGCCCGACGGAGAGACCTTCTCGGCCGACTCTCGCGGTGCGAGCAACGGGCCGCGCGACAATGCCGGCTTCGCTGGCGACGCCTCCACCGGGGAGAACGTCTCCGGCACCCCGCGCAGCGCGAACAACGGTCCGCGCAATGGGAACAATGGGCCGCGTCGCGGGAATGGTGGACCGAGCAACAGCGTGGGGTTCTCCGGCGATACGACGGGAGGACCGGGCACCGCCGCGAACCTGCCCGGCAGATCGCGCGGCGGGAATGGCGCTCGCTCCGCGCGGGGCGGCGACACCTCCCTTCCGCCTTCGAATGACCGAAGCGCCGAGGCCACGACGCGTGACACATCCAACGCGCGACCGGTCAACGATCGGCCGCGCGGCAGCGGCGGACGTCCTCCTCGCGACGCACAGGCCCCTGCCTCCGAGGCGCGCGCCAACGGGCATCCCCGCGGTCCCCGAGATGACGCGCGCGCCGCAGGCAACCCGCGCCCGCCTCGCTCGAACGGCAACGGCGGAGCGCGGTCCCAGCAGCGCTCCAGCCCGCAGGTGAGCTACGTGGGCCGGCCGAAGCCCACCCCCAACATGGGCTCATCGGAAACGAGTTCGTAGCCCTGTGCCGCGAGGAGGCGTTCGCGCCCCCTCGCGCACCGCGGTCCTCGGACGAACGCGGTCACCCGCGTCCGCGTGATGACGCCGCAGGGCCCCAGGCCATGGCCGCGGACGTTCTTGCAGCCGCCCGCCGCGAACCGCGCGAAGAACGGCGCGTTCCGGTGCCGGGTGAACACGGGGAGCAGCACGGCGGAGCAGTGGAGATTGATGACCTCGAAGAGCCCGCCCGAGACATAGACGCGCCCCATCCATGACTGCGCGCCCTTGTCGATGAACACCGCGGGCTCCGCGCCGAGGTCGCGGAGATGACCCGAAGCTTCGCGGGCCGCCTGAGCCCGCGTCTCACACCCTCCTGACGCAGGACGCGCAAGCAACCCGCGGGGCCGCTGCGACACCGTGGTGCTTCAGCCGGGAAGCGGCGCCTTCGCCTCTTCGCGGTCCAACTCGGCGCGGAAGAAGGCGCTGTGCTGGGCGAGCGTCTGCATGTACGGCCGCACGTCCTCGCGCGCTTCCGGAGACAGCCGCGCGAACGGCGTGACGTGCTCGTCCGGCACATAGCGGAACGTGAGGTTGATGCGGCGAGTCTGGAAGTCCGGCAGCTCCGGCTTCAACAGGTGGCCCGCTCGGGTATCCACGCGCTGCACCCGGTGGAACGTCTGGTCCTTCCACTGCGCGCCGCCAAACAACTGGAGGGCGCCGTCATCCAACCACTGCTCCAGCACCACCGCGTCCCGCTCGCCCGGCCGAGACGACGTGACGAACTGGATGAGCGCCCGCTCGCCAAAGGACAGCGACGCCACGGGGCCCGGCTCGAAGTCCTTGTGCTCCCCCACCCGCGCCGTGTCCACCCAGCGCCCGTCCTCCAGGCGATTGCCGTAGAAGTTCACCAGGCAGGTGTTGAGGTGCCAGCCGCGAGGCATGTCCGGCCCTCGGAACATGCGTCGCGCGTGCGCCTCCACCTTCTCCACCTGACGCTGGAGCACGTCCGGGAAGGGCTCGGCCTTCACGCACCGGTTCCACACGCCCTTCGGCGGGCGGTAGTAATCCAGACACGCGAACTGCCAGTTGCCCAACCAGTACACCGGTCGCAGCAAGCGCCGCTGCGTCTGTCCCGCTGGCGGAGGGAAGTGCTTGGAGTAGCGCTCCTCCCACAGCGGGTGCAGCGCGCCCAGCCACGCGAGGATGGCCTGGCGATCCACCGCGGAGAGGAAGCTCCCGTTGTAGTGATGGCCGGGAGTGCGCTGACTCACCTGGTGGCGAGGGGGGCCTCCACGGCCTGCCCGAGGTGGAGGCCCCATCGAGCTCACGCCTCGGAGACGGCGACGTCGAGCGCCAGCTCGATCATCTCGTCAAAGGTCGACTGACGCTCCTCGGCGGTCAGCTTCGCGCCCGTGCGGAGGTGATCCGACACGGTCAGCAACGCGAGCGCCCGCGCGCCGAACTCGGCCGCGACGCCGTACAGGCCCGCGACCTCCATCTCCACCGCGAGGACGCCCATGCGCTCCAGCGCGTCATTGAGCGGCGCCTGCGGGTGGTAGAAGAGATCCGAGCTGAACACCGAGCCCACGCGCACCGAGCGCGAGCGCTTGCGCGCGGCCTCCACCGCCTTGCGCGCCAGCTCGAAGTCCGCCACCGCCGGGAAGTCGTGGTCCATCACGCGCATGCGGTTCACCTTGGAGTCGGTGCCCGCGCCGAGCGCGACGATGACATCGCGCACCTGCACGTCCTGGCGCAGCGCCCCGCAGCTCCCCACGCGGATGAGCACGCGCGAGCCGTACTCCTTGATGAGCTCGGTCGCATAGATGGAGATGGACGGGATGCCCATGCCGTGGCCGAGCACGGACAGCTTGCGGCCCTGATACGTGCCGGTGAAGCCCAGCATGTTGCGGACCGAGGTCACGCTGCGGGCGTTCTCGAGGAAGCGCTCGGAGATGTAGCGGGCGCGAAGCGGGTCCCCCGGCATGAGGACGACTTCAGCGAAATCACCAGGGGCAGCGGAGATGTGGGGGGTTGCCATGGATGAGACCTCTTCAGCGCGCGGTCGACAGACCGGCCGTGCCCGCGGCAGGGACCGTCACGGTCGCCGGCGCAACGGGGGTACAGGGAGCAGCGACGGACGGCGTCGTGGCGCCGTCCAAGGAAACCGCGGCCACGGCGGGGGCCTGCGTCGCGGGAGGCATGCGACGCGGCGGCAACACCATGGCGGGAGGAATGGGGCAGTGCGTGCACGGGCCGCGCAGCGGGATGGTGAGCACCTGACCGATGCGCAGGAAGGTGTTCTTCATGCGGCTGGCCTTCTTGATGCCCGCCACGCTCGAGTTGTAGCGCAGCGCGATCGCCCCCAACGTGTCGCCCGAGCGCACGCGATGCGACAGCATGTTGTGCTCGGGCTGGAGCGCCAGGAGCGGCGCCACCCGGCGCCCCAGCTCCTGCGCGCGCGCGTTGTAGAAGCGCACGTGGAAGTGGTCCCGGTGGTGCCGGGCGTGCTTGAGGATGGAGGACGGCCCGGCGTTGAACAGCGAGTTCAACCACGCCTTGTCCTCACCGTGCGCCAGCGCGTAGTCGTACAGGACCTTCTGGACCCGCTTGTCCACGAGGATCATCTGGACGTCGGTGGTCGTCACCAACGTGCGCACCAGCTCCCAGTTCAGGCCCACGTCGATGTAGCGCTCGCGCTCACGGGCCCGCACCGGATCCACCGTCGGGTAGTAGAAGCCCAGGTCCACGTCCCGGCCGTTCTGGTGGCTCTTGTGCGGACGGATGTAGCCACCCTCCTTCGCGCTCATCGCGTTGACCCGGATGGGCGGCGCGTTGGGGAAGCGCGAGCGAACGTCGCGGATGACCCCGGACAGCGCATCCACCGTCTCATTGGTGGCCCACGCCAGCTCCGGCGAGACGACAATCCAGTCCTTGCCCTGAGGGAACTGGACGCTGTTCACCATGCGCCCGCTCTCCACGAAGCCCACCGACATGGAGCCCAGCGACGCGGGCTCCTTCTTCCACTTGTCGGTGAGGTCCGCGTCAGACAACTCCGCCGTGTACACCGGCCCCGCGGGCGCGGTGCTCGTCGCGGTGTCCTGCATCTCGCCGACCTCGCCGTCGGTCTCGGCGTCCGCGGGAAGGCTCTCGGCGTCATCGTCCTCCTCGGCCAGGGCCTCGGCGGACTCGGTGCACGGAGCCAGGGCGCTGGCGCCCTCGGGCGGGGCGGGCGTGGCGCTCGCGGCGACGGGGCCACTGGCTGGGCTCGCGGGCGCCGCGGAACCGCTCACGGGCGCGGCGGCTTCGGGCGGAGGCGCGACGGACTCCGGCGCGGGCGCGGCGGCTTCCGGACGCACGGCGACGGCGGCGGGCGCCGCGACGGGGGAGACGACACGCGCGGCACAGCCCGCGCAGACCAAGAGGAGCCAGTAGGGATAACGCACCGGGGCGCAGGATGGACCGACTTGGCCCTCACCTCCAAGGTTTGAACGCGTTTTTGACTCGCGGTACGGACCCTGCGCCTGCCCGGTCCCCAGAGCGCCAGGCATCGGCGCGCCAGGGCTCGGGCGTCCCACGGCGGGGATTCAGCGTCCCCGCCGCGTGAGCCAGGGATTACGGCAGGCTCGGGTTGTTCTCCGCGAAGTACTCGTGGCTGTCGGCGTTATCGAGCGCCTGGCTCGGATCCGACAGGGCGAGGCTCTGCGCACCGCTCTGGCCGTAGACCCAGTCATCCGTGCCGGCCGTGGCGGTGAAGTGGCTCATCTCGTGGATGAGCGTGCCGCCCTTGGAATCCGTGCCCGTCATCGGCGCGGACCAGAACGCCTTGCACACGTAAATCTTGTACGGCTGATTCGGGTAGACGTAGGCGTAGTAGGACTTCTTGCAGCCGCAGTCGACCGTCACCGGCTTGGTGTCGAACGCGTTCTTGATGGACGTGAAGTGGCTCGCCGCCGTGTTCCAACCGGACGAGGAGAACGCCCCGAACCACGTGGTGTAGCGCGACGTGGCCGACGCGGGGCCGCCCAGGTAGCTCGTCGCGCCGTTCGCGTACGTCGACGCGGCGTTGACGGCCTGGAGGACCGTGGCCTGCTGGGTGGCGTCGCACTTCGTATAGGACACGTTGGCGGTGAGCGCATACACCGGCGCGTCCGCCTCCTGGCGCGCGTTGGCACGGCCGGAGATCCACAGAGCCAGCTCGTTGGACTGGAGCAGCGCGCCCGCCTTGCCGGAGCCGTGCAGCTTCGAGCGGTCCACGCGGAAGCGCACCACGTAGCGCCCCGTGCGCGACAGATCATAGAGGTCCGAGAGAATCACCGGCCCCGAGATGGTCTCGCCCGGATGCAGCCGGCGGTAGTCGACCTCGGCGGGCATGGGGCGCTTGTAATGGGGCCCCAGGAACGGCACGGGCTTGCCGTCGAGCGTCACCTGGAACAGCGGCTCCTCCATGCCATCCAGGGGCATGAACCAGCGCAGCAGATTGACGGGGCGCGGAGAGATGTTGGTGAAGCTCACGGACACCTTGACGGCGTCGGCCTGGTCGAAGCTGGGCTGGACCGCGGTCAACACCACCGAGACATCCGAGGACTGCAGTGCCGAGTCGGTCTCGGCCAGCACCGGTGTGGCGTCGGAGAGTTCCTCGCCGGGTCCACCGCACGCACCAAGCAGCGATACACCGAGGGCCAACCATCCAAGACGATCACGCAGGCTCTTGTTCATGAGAAGCACTTCCTTTGTTGGGGGAACTGTCAGCGAACGTGCCCACCGTGGAATTCGCGCACGTGAGCCAGTCGCGGGCAAGGCCCCTCGCGTTCGTCCCCCGTGAGCGCGAGGCGCAAATGACACTGCGGGTCCCCTGAGACATCGCACGTGACACTGACTTACTGCCGCGGGGTGACCTCCGGATCCGCGTGCGCCAGCCGTCGGGTGGCCTGCCGGGGAGAGAGAATGTCGAAGGGGAGCCGCTGGCCACCAGCCATGGATAACAACCGTCTGTCCTTGCTCACCAGCCAGGCCGCGCCCGAGCGATCCGCCAGCTCCAGGAACTTTTGATCATCCGCGTCACGACAGCGCGGCAGCTCACGGCCCCCCCCGTCCAGCGAGGCCACCCGTGCGAGCGATTGATAGCGCACCCAGACGGCACGCTGCGCCACCGCGTCCAGCGCGAAGGAAGGATAGGCCAGCACCAGCTCCAGCTCTCTCAACGTGGCGGCGTCCACCCACGCGATCAGCGCGCCCTGCTCCAAGGGGGCCCTCAGCGGGCGAGCCCATGCGTCATCGAAGACAAACAGGTCCAACACGACGTTGGTATCGAGCACGACGGAGCGCGGCGTGGCGGGCAAGCGACGTCCTTCCTCATCCGCCTCGCGAGTTCGAGACGTCCCGGGCACCCCCGGCGCCGCGCAAGTGTAGACACCGTCCTGGGTAGACGCGACCCCTCCCTGAAGGGCCACGGCGGCGTCGATGCGCGAACGAGGGGCCCGGGGCATCCTGTGGGCTGGCGGTGGCGCCGCGAGGCCTCGCCGGTATCGAGGGAGTCATGACCGCACCCGTCAGCCTCGACGACGCGCAACGCGTGGCCCAGGTCCGCACGCTCGCGGATGCGATCCGCCTCGCGCTGGCCACGGGGCGGAACCTCGCGCGCACCGCGACGAACGAGTACCGGGTGGAGACGTGGCGCACGGAGGAGGATGCCGCGCAGGCCGCGCGGGTGGCGGTGCGCGCCTCGCTGCGAGAGGACGGCAGCCTCGTGCTCCATGCCTCGCGGGGCGCGAACGAGGGGGTGCCCCCCGCGCTTCCCTTGGTGGTGTTCGCGTGGGGCGAGCAGGAGGCCCCGCCCTCGGGAGGCACGCCGATGCCCCCCCGAGCTTCCCACTGAGCTACTCAGCGCCCTGACGGACCGTGGGCTGCACGGGCGAGATGAACCCCGAGAACGCCATCCGCGTGGGCGAGCAGCGCCCCGCATGGCTCACCTTGTCCGGCGTGGCGTTGTCCACCAGCGCGCGCGCCACCGCCTCGGGCGAGGCCGTGGGGTTGGCCTCCAGGTAGAGCGCCACGGCGCCCGTGACATGCGGGCTCGCCATGGACGTGCCGCTCAGGACCTGCGTGGCCGAGTCGTCTGTCATCCACGCGGACACGATGCCCTCGCCGGGCGCGAAGAGGTCCACGCACTGGCCATAGTTGGAGAACGAGGCGCGCGCGTCGCCCACGTTGGTGGCGCCCACGCTCAGCACCTCATCGACACGCGCCGGAGAGTGCAGACAGGCGTCCTCGCTCTCGTTGCCCGCCGCCACCACGAACGTGACACCCGAGCGGACGGCGCGGCGCACCGCCTCGTCCAGGACCGCGTCCACCGGCCCCCCCAGGCTCATGTTCGCCACCGCGGGGGACTGATGGTGCGCCGCGACCCAATCCACGCCCGCCACCACGCCCGCCGTGGTGCCGCCGCCCGTGCAGCCGAGCACCCGCACCGCGTGGAGCTGCGCGTCCTTCGCCATGCCATACACGCGCCCGCCCACCGTGGCGGCGACATGCGTGCCGTGGCCGTGACAGTCGATGCCCTTGCCGCCCACCTCCGCGGAATCGAACGGCGCGTCGGCGCGTCCACCGAACTCCCGATGCGTGGGACGGATGCCCGTATCCAGCAGGTACACGTGCACGCCGCGCCCGCTCCGGCGATAGAGGTAGTGCTGATCCAACGGGAGGTCGCGCTGATCCATGCGGTCGATTCCCCACGTGGCGCCCGTCTGCGTCTCCTCCAACCGCAGCACGCCGTTCTCCTGCACGAGCGCGACCTCCGGCGCCGCGGCCATGGCCCGAGCCTGCGCCTCGGTCATGCGGCTGGCGAAGCCGCGCAGCGCGCTCGCATAGACCTGGAACGGAGTGCCGCCATGGCGCGCGGAGAGCTGCGCGACGCTCGCGGAGACCTCCTGCGCGGACAGCCCTCGCGCGGGCTCGGCGAGCACGACGACATACTCACCGGGGACCTTCCGCGCGACGGTGATGAACTTCTCGCGCGTCGCGGCGGGGCCGGCCAGCGAGGCGCGACACGGGGTCTCCTCGGGCGGGGTGGGGGGCGGTGAGTGCGACGTGCGACACGCCGCGCCCACGGCCAGGGACACGACGCAGACGAACACCCGCGACAGCGACGGTGGCGACATGGATTCCCCCGAGGTGAAGGTGCCGCAGGAGCGCGCGGCACTCGCACCATTCCAGCACGCCGCGCCGTCGCGGGGAGCGCCCGGCACTCCCGGGCCGGCGAGCGTCGCGCGGTGGGCAGCGGCTACTTCGCGGCGGGCTTCGCGACGCGGTCCGCCAGGAACGTCGCCTGCCGACGCGCCAGGTTCCACTCCCGCCACGCGCTCTCGGGCCCCGCGCCGGGGTGCAGCACGTAGCGGCGGAAGAAGCGCTCCGTCCACTCCGGCTCTCGCTCGGACAGCAGCGCCGCCACTTCGGGCGCCGCGTCCGCGGAGAGACCCATGAGGTAGTCCAGGTCCGGCAGCTCCTCCCCCGACACGCGCGCCAGGTTGTGGCGGACGATGAACGCATCGGGGTTGATGACATTGAGCGCCAGCACCGCACCCAGCGCCGTGACGAACGCGCCCACGGCGAAGCGCTCGGGTCGCCACCACAGCGTCACCGCGCGCCAGCCCAGCACACCGCCCAGCGCGAACATGAAGACGTGCGTGTAGAGACGAAGCTGCGTGTAGCCGAACGCATCCTCGTAGAGCCCCATCCGCTTCACCGCCGAGGCGACGATGACCAGCGTGAGCGCCACCATCACGGACGTCGCGCCGCGGAACAGCAGCTCGGCGGAGCGCGACTCCCGGCGCGTCCACCGCGCCAGCGCCATCACCAACCCCAGCGTCAGCGTGGAGACGAGCATCAGCTCGGAGAAGCCCTGTCGCGCGTACTGCGCATATGTGTACCCGGGCGCCGGCGACGTCGCGTCTCCAATGAACAGGTACATCACCTGGAACGCGGCGAAGACGAGGAACAGCGCGTCCACGGTGAACACGAGCGTGAGCGCCTCGATGAGCCCCAAGCGCGGCGCGACAGGCGCCTCCTCCTGCTCCCCCAGCTCATCCAGGCTCCGCCGCCGCAGCGCGTGGCCGAGGATGCCCGCCGCCACGCACGCCGAGAACACCGTGGCGATGCCCCGCGCCGTCGCCACGGCCACGACCTCCGTCAGCACCTCCGAGGACAGGAGGCGCTCCACCGCCGTGCTGAACGCCACATCCGCGGACTCCAACAGGACGCCGAACACGAAGAGCACCGGGACCGCGAGCAGCAGGCCCCGCGCGAGCGCCTTCAAGCCAACGGCGTGCTGCCGTACGCCCTGGAGATTCACGCCGTCACGCAGCAGCACCTGCGGATAGCGCAGGGGCTGCACCGAGGCGTTCAGCACCACGCGCGGGTAGCCCATCAATCCCAGCCGCGCCACGCGCCCCGCCGCCCAGAAGTGCGTCAGCAACATCATCAACACGGCCGAGGTCAACACGTTCACCCCCGTCAGCCAGTCGCTGTCCCGCACCGCGACGAACCCCGACACCACCACCAGCGGCACGATGAGCCAGGCGTTCGGCCGCGCGCGCTCCCACCCTTCCCGGCCCCCCATCCACAGCAAGGCCCCCAGCACGACGAGCACCACCAGCGGGAAGGACACGCCCCACATCCCGGGCTGATACAGCAGGGCCTGCGTCGCGTACCCCACCGCCAACGCGGCGACCAGCATGCGGCGGGGCTTCGTCACCGAGGGCAGCCACGACGACGGGGAGCGGTGGGCGGAGAGGACCTTGTACGGCTCGGGCGAAGACGAAGCGGAAACGGACATGGCGGCGCACCTCGGGGCCGCGCGCTCGGCGCGGCAACGACCGCCACCATGCCCAGTGCGCGGGCCCGGGCTCGAACCGAGCGGCCGAGCGGTCGGGGCGATGTCCTGAACGGCTCCGGTCCACCCCTGGCCGGCCCCCGCCCGGCAAGCCGCCAACGATTTACAACTTGAACAACGTGATTTTCTTGAAAACGAGCGATACGTCCCGCGCGCCTCTCAACGTGGGAGTCGTTCATGGACAAGAAGCGAGTGATGCATCGGGCGTGGGCGGTGGGGGTGTCGCTGTGCGCCGGGTTGTTCGCGGGGTTGTTCGCCGTATCCGCCAGCGCGGGCGAGTTGGATGGCAACAGCAGCGCGGTGATGCTGCAGGGCTTCCACTGGCGCTCGCAGGAGACGAAGCCGTGGTGGAACGTCATCCAGTCCAATGCCGCGAGCATCGCGGCGGGCGGCTTCACGATGGTGTGGCTGCCGCCGTCGGGTGACGCGGCCTCGCTGGAGGGCTACCTGCCGCGCCGGCTCTCGGTGCAGGACAGTGCCTACGGCACCGAGGCCCAGTTGAAGGCCGCCATCGCCGCGCTGCATGGCCAGGGCGTGCGCGTGCTGGCGGACGTCGTCATCAACCACCGCGTGGGCACCACCGGGTGGGCGGACTTCACCTTCCCCACGTGGGGCTGCAGCGCGGTGGTGGCCGGGGATGAGTGGACCGGCGCGTGCGGCGGCGCGGACTCCGGCGACGGCTTCAGCGCGGCGCGGGACCTCGACCACAGCAAGACCTTCGTCCAGACGGACCTCATCGCGTGGCTCAACTGGATGAAGACGACCATCGGGTACGACGGCTGGCGCTACGACTACGTGAAGGGCTACGCGGGCAGCTACGTGGGCCAGTACAACGCGGCCACGTCGCCCTACTTCTCCGTGGGCGAGCTGTGGACCGACCTCAACCTGGCCAACCCCGATGCGCACCGTCAGCTCATCATGAACTGGCTGGACGCCACGGGCGGGCGCTCGGCGGCGTTCGACTTCACCACCAAGGGGCTGCTCCAGCAGGCCGTGCAGTACAACGAGTTCTGGCGCCTCAAGGACAGCCAGGGCAAGCCCGCGGGCGCGATGGGCTGGTGGCCAGCCAAGACGGTGACGTTCATCGACAACCACGACACCGGCCCCAGCTATCCGAGCGGCGGACAGAATCACTGGCCGTTCCCCAGCGACAAGGTCATGCAGGGCTACGCCTACATCCTCACCCACCCCGGCGTGCCCACCGTGTACTGGGTGCACTACTACGACTGGAACCAGGCCGCGGAGATCAACAAGCTCATCCAGGTGCGGCGCGCGAAGGGCGTCACGTCCACGTCGGCCGTGAACATCGTGGCCGCGGACACCAGCCGCTACGCCGCCATCATCACGGGCAACACTGGCAGCGTGGCGATGAAGATTGGCCCCGGCGCGTGGACGCCCGGCGCGGGCTGGACGCTGGCCACCTCGGGCAGCAACTACGCTGTCTGGACGCAGTAGGCGCGATCCGGAAAGGCCCGGACGCCTCGCGAGCCCCACCGCTCGCGGGGCGCCCGCGGCGAGCCGGGGCCCGGGACGCGGGTGCTACGCTGCCGGCCCCATGGCTCGTCTCCTGTATCGCGTCGGCGCGTGGTTCGGACTCCTTCTCGCCGCGGCGGGATGCGACGGGCGCTCCATCGCCCGTGAGCCAGAGGACGTGGTGGACCCGTGCGCCGTCGAGGCGTGCCCTCCAGCGACGAAGCCCGTCGCCCGCGAGGACGTGGTCCGCATCGCCGCCTTCAACGTGCACCGCCTGTTCGACACGGTGTGTGACTCCGGCGCGTGCGGCGGCTCGAACTACGAGGCCCTGCCCTCCCCCGAGGCCTTCGCGCTCCAGGTGCAGCAGCTCGCGACCGCCATCGCCTCGCTCGACGCGGACATCGTGATGCTGGAGGAGGTGGAGACGCAGGCCTCTCTGGACGCGCTCCAGGGCCTGCTGCCGCGCTTCCCGCACGCGGTGCTCGGCGAGACGGGGGCACCGGCCTCCGTGGACGTCGCGGTGCTCTCCGCGTTCCCCATCACCGGCGTGAAGAGTCACTACCGGGAGGTGCTCACCCGTCCGGATGGCTCGTCGACGCGCTTCTCGCGCGACCTGCTGGAGGTCCACGTGAGCGCGAAGGGCGGCGAGGCCATCGTGTTCGCGGCGCACTTCCGCTCGAAGGTCAGCGACGATCCCGGCCGCCGCGAAGCCGAGGCGAATGGCGCGCGCACCCTCGTCTCCGCCGCGGCCACCGCGGCGCCGCAAGCGCTGGTGGTGCTCGGCGGGGACCTCAACGACGTGCCCGGCTCACCGCCGCTCGTGGCGCTGGAGGCCGGGGGCGCGCTGTCACGCGTCGCCGCGGACAGGCCCAGCGGAGACACGTGGACGTACGCCTACAACGGGCAATTGCAGGCCATCGACCACCTGTACCTGGCGCGCGGCGGCGGCACGTACGTGCCCGGCTCGTTCCGCGTGGCGCGCGACCGGACCGGCCTGGGTGGCTCGGACCACGGCGCCGTGTTCGCGGACTTCCAGTACGCGGCGCCCTGAGGCGGGCCGCGTCGCTCAGGCGGTGGGAGGCAGCGCGAGCCCCGCGCGCCTCCGCCAGCTACGCCGCGCCTGCGCCGCGAGCGTCTCCACGCCCAGGCCCGCGCAGACCGACAGCGCCGGCAGGACGAGCAGCAGGTACTGCGGCCAGCGCGTGGGCCACACCATGAGGAACACCAGGCCCACCCCCGCCCACGCCAGCCACACCGGGCGCGTGCGCGCCGCGCGGGGCACTCCCAGCACGGCCAGGGGCACCATCAGCCACGCGCTCGCGCCCGTCAGGAAGACGCCGTCATGCCAGCGCACGGGCTCCGGGTGCGTCAGGTAGAGCCACGGCTGATACCAGGGCAGCCCGGCGCGCTGGACGTGCGCGCTCTGGGAGTAGCTCCAATGGAAGGACACCGACTCCCAGAGATTGCCCACGGGCGAGGACCACAGCCCCGGGTGCAGCAGGAAGAACGCCGCGAGCGTGGCCAGCCCGAACACGCCCCAGGGCCCCAGCCGCGCGCGCGTGGGCAGCCCGAGGAAGGGGGCCAGGGCGAGCCCCACCACCAGTCCGTAGGGGTACTTGCACGCCGCGGCGGCGCCGAGCAGCGCGCCCGAGAGGACCAGGGGCCCCCGCCGGAACGCGCGGGGTGAGCCCGGGGCCGTCCGCCGCGCGCGCTCGAAGGCGAGCACCGCCAGGACGGCCAGCAAGCCTGGCACCGCCTCCAGGTAGGCCTGGGACGTGTACTTCGCGTGGTACGCGTCGAACGCGAGCAGCAACGCGCCCGGCGCCGAGACGACCGCGACCAGCGCCACCTGGAGCACGCCCATCACCGCGGACAGGCCGCGCGTCACGTGAAAGACCGGGACGGCCGCCGCGGGGAGGGGATGTCCCACCTCCACCTGCTTCCACTCGGGCTCGGGCGCGCCCGACACCCACAGCCCCGTGGCGAAGAGCAGCTTCACCAGCGGGGGGTGCTCGAAGTTCTCGCGGAACTTCGCCACCTCGCCCCAGCGGCCGGACGCCAGCATCGCCTCGTAGCGATACGCCACGGGCAGATAGGTCAGCTCGTCGTAGTCCGGAGGCAGCCGCCGGACGGCCACATCGCGCTGCCATGCCGCCCCCGCCACCGCCGCCAGGATGAGGCCCAGGAGAAGCGCGCGCATGGTCCCTGGACATAGCACACGGCCCGGCGGCCCCACGGCTCCACCCCCGCTCGCCCCCAAGGACTGACACCGCGACGCGGGCAATCCATTTGAATCCAAACAAATATCAGCGACGGGTCAGGCGGTCGCCAATCGAGGCGTGCGGCGGGCCACTTGTCGGAGGGGCATGCGACTCTCAGCATGCTTTGTCGTGACACCCGAGGCACCACAACAAGCACGCCAGCCGCTGCGGCGCCCTGGTAGTGTCGCGCCGCTCTTCAGAAGGTCTCCCATTCTCCCGATACGTCATCACCCGCGCCCGGATTCGGGCGTGTTGGCATTGGCCACGCTGCTGTTCGTGCTTCCTTCGATTGTCTATGGAAGCGCGGTCTTCCATCGCTATGGGATGCGGGATGACTACGCCATCCTGCGCGAAGCTCGCGAGGACCCGGGCAAGATCACCCGCGTGCTCGCCTCCCAGGGCCGCCCCATCTACGGCTGGATTCTCGAGTGGTCCGCGCACGCCGCGAACACCATCGAGGGGCTGAGCGGGCTGCGCCTGTTGGGCGTCCTGGGGCTCGGGCTGCTCGGCGCCGCGCTCTTCCTGCTGCTGCGCCGCGAGGGCTGGCCCCTGCTCACCTCGGCCCTGCTCGCCGCGCTGCTGACCCTCACGCCCTCGGCGCAGGTCATCGCGAGCTGGGGCATCTGTTGGCCGCAAGCCGTGGCCCTGGTGCTGGGCGTGGCGGCCTTCGGGCTGGCCCGCCGCGGACTGCCCCCGCCCTCCGAGCCCGCCACCGGCGGCGTGGGCTGGCGCATCGCCGCGGCCTGCGTCATCGCGGTGGCCACGCTCATCTATCAGGCCAGCGGGCTCGTCTACGCCGTGCTGCTGGCCGCGGTCCTGGTGCTGCGCCACGACGACCGGTTCCCCGACACGCTGCGCTGGCTCCTGAGGCACCTCATCGTCATGGGCGCGGGCCTGCTCATGGCGTTCGCCGTCACCAAGACGCTCTTCCTCACCGGCCTGGTGGCGCCCTCCCCGCGCATCGCGTTCGAGACCCACTGGGTGGACAAGACGCTCTGGGCCATCACCCACGTGCTGCCCAACGCGCTGGCCCTCATCGCGCTCAACGACACGCCCACCGGGATGCCGCGCGGCTCCGAGCTCATGGTGGCCGCGACGCTCGGGGTGCTCGCCGTGGGCCTCGCCGTCGAGGTTCGCCGCGGGGGCCTGCGCGGCGGCGGGCGGTGGCTCCTCGTGCTGCTCACGCTCTCCGCCGCGGCGTACTCGGTCAGCTTCCTCGCCTTCGAGCGCTGGCCCACCTACCGCACGCTCTACGCGCTCACCGGGGTGTGGAGCGTGTTCGTCGCCGGCTCGCTCATGAACCTGGGGAGCTGCTGGCCTCGGCGCGGCCCGTGGGCCATGACGGGCGCGTTGGCGCTGTTCGTCGGGGCCGGCGCGCTGCTGGCGCATCGGCAGTCCCTGGAGCTGTTCGCGCTGCCCCAGGCCCGCGAGCTGGCGCTCATGGAGCAAGGCGCGCGGCAGGTGGAGCCGGCGAAGCAGTCGCGCGTCTTCGTGCTCACCGCGCGCCAGACGGACACGTCCGCCCCGCGCCGCTACCTGGATGAGTTCGGCTCGGTCTCCGTGGACGCCGAGTGGGTGGCCAAGGAGATGCTCAAGGCGGTGATGAAGGAGCGCTTCCCCCAGGAGCGGGACCCGAGCCACCTGTACCGCTTCGCCGCGGGGCCCAACCTCCCCGAGCCGCGCAACTACGACATCCTCATCGACATGCGGAAGATGCGGCAGGGCGGCTGAAGTCCCGCCGCCCGCCGCGGCCCTGTCGCGTCAGTCCAGCGTCGTGCACTGCCACTGATTGAAGGGAATGTCCTGGCAGTAGCAGGTGCCGGGCGTCCCGTCGCTGAAGACACACGGCAGCTCCGAGAACGGGCCACACCCCCGGCCCTGGAGCCGCGAGCACGCATCCACCAGTCCCGCCTTCTGCTGCCCCGTCACGGCCTCGTCCGCCTGGGGCTCGGTGCCGCCACAGCCCAGCGAGACACCCGCGGCGAGCAGCGTCGATACAAGAATTCGTCGCAACATGGGCAAAGCTCCTTGGGTGAGGAATGCCTCCGGATAAGATGACGGGACTCCCATGGCAGGCAATGGGAGCCGGGGGCCGCGCATGAATGCGACGCAATGGAGTGAGTTCCAGAAAGACCCAGTGGCGTATCTGGGCACCCGGACGGTGCGCATCCCGGACGACAAGGTGGGCAACAAGAAGGAGAGCGCGGCGGGAAAGCTGGTGGTGGAGAGCGAGGAGATGGCGACGCTGCAATACGCGGCGCGCCACAACGTGAGGGACCTCTACCTGCGCGACCTTGGGGACGGAGGGCTGGACGTCGCCTTCCAAGCGCCGCCCGCGCCCACGGGCTTCTTCAGCTTCCTCCAGTCCACGCCGGTGTCGAAGAAGGTGAGCGCGTACTTCCTGCCCTGGAGCACCGGCAAGGCCTATCACCTGACGTTGCATGCCACGTCAGGGGTTGAGTTCTTCGCCACCGCGCCCCTCAATGGCTGCTGCTTGTATGTGAATGGGTTGGAGCGCAAGCCGCTGGTCGCGCACGCCAACTATGATTCGCCTCGGCTCACCGTCGCGTTTGACGCGTCCAAGACGGTGGAGGAGCAGTTCGCGGCCACGGCCGTGCACCAGATGAAGGTGTACACGAAGTTCTACGGGAAGCTGGAGGGCGTGATGTCGTCCTTTCTCCCGGGCTGGAAGAAGGCCGAGCCGACCTCGCAGTTCGGCCCGGCCCAGTATCTCCATGTCAGCTCGCAGGCCCGGGTGTTTGGCTTCAACCGGGGCGGAGACTGGACGCTGTATTACAACCTGGAGCGCGTCACCCGGGAGGGCGGCCGCGTCACCGCGCGCACCGGCATCACCACCGAGCTGTGGCCCCACTTCCAGGGCATCGAGGTCTGAGGCGCGCCGTCAGAGGTTGTCCTGGAAGAAGCGCATCACGCGCTGCCACTGGCGCTCGCTGACCGCGGGGTTGGACAGCATGTGCGAAGAGCCCGCGAGCGGGAGCAGTTCGTGGGCCTTGCCAGCCTGGAACAGCGCGTCCGACAGCTTCAGGGAGTGGAGGAAGAAGACGTTGTCGTCGTTCGTGCCGTGGATGAGCAGCAGCTTGCCCATGGGCGTGTCCTGCTTCGCGTAGGTGAGCAGCGAGGCCTTCTCATAGGCCTCCGGGTGTTCCTGCGGCGTCCCAAGGAAACGCTCGGTGCAGTGCGTGTCGTAGTCGCGCCAGTCCACCACCGGCGCGCCCGCCACCGCGGCCTTGAAGACCTCCGCTCGCTTGAGCACGGCCATGGCGGACATGTAGCCACCGTGGCTCCAGCCGGTGATGCCCACGCGGCGCAGGTCCATCTCGGGGACCTCGGCGGCCAGGGCGCGCAGCGCGGTCACCTGGTCATCCAGCGGCACGCCCCCGAAGTCATACTTGAGCGCGCGCTCCCAATCCCTCCCCCGATAGGAGGTGCCGCGCCCGTCGAGCTTCACGACGATGAAGCCCTGGTCCGCCATCCACTGAGACAACAGGTTGCGCGCCATGGACTGCTGCACGAGCGGAACGGCGGCGCCGTAGACCTCCACGATGACGGGGAGCTTCACGCCGGGACGGAAGTCGCGCGGCCGGGTGATGGCGGTCCAGAACTTCTCCGCGCCCACCTGACGCACCTCCGTGGTCGGCGTGAAGGGCGGCTCCTCCGCGAGCGAAGGCAACACACCCACCTCGGTGCCGTCCGCGCGGACGATGCGCTGGCGCCGCATCTGCGTGGGGCTCTCGGACGTGATGACGAAGAGGCCGGCCCGCGCGCTCGTGCTCGCGGACTCCAGCGCGGGGCCACCGGACGTCACCCGCGTGGGCGCCCCGCCCCGCGTCACGCGATACAGGTAGCGCTCGGTGGGATTGGGGCCACCGAGGAAGTCGACGATGTCCTCCCGCGGCTGGTAGTTCACGAGCCGGCGGTACCCCGCGTCGGGCTTCACCAGCGAGCGGACCCGGCTCCCATCCGGGGCACGCAGCTCCAGCTCAGGCGCGCCGTTGCGCTCAGTGGACCAGAGAAAGCCGCTGCCATCATCCAGCCACTTGGGGAAGGTCTGATCCAGGTTGATCCAAGCGGGGTCTCGCTCGGTGAGCAGGGTGCGCGTCTTGCCTGTCTTCTCGTCGACGGCGAGCAGCACCTCCTCCGTCTGCGCGCGGTTCTGCACCAGGACGGTCAGCGGCCCCTTCTTGGGCCAGGTGACGGTGGCGAGATAGGGATAGGTCTTCGCGTCCCACTCCACCCAGACGGTCGCGCCGCCATTGAGGGGCGCGATGCCCAGCTTCACCACCGCGTTCGGTGTGCCCGCGCGGGGATAGGACAGCGTCTCGCCGCCGCGCTCGGGGTACATGGGGTCCACGAAGGTGCGCTTCTCCACCCCGCGGGTATCCGACTCGGTGAAGGCGATGGCGTTGGAGTCCGGGCTCCACCAGTAGCCCTCGAAGCGCCCCATCTCCTCCTGGGCGATGAACTCGGCCAGACCGTGGCTCTTCGCCGCCGTGCCGCCCTTGGAGACGCGCTGCACGCGGCCCGTCGCGAGTTCCACGCGGTACACGTCGTTGTCGCGGACGAACGCGGCCTGCTTCCCGTCGCGTGAGAAGGAGGGGACCAGGACGCCCGGCTCCAGCGGCAGCTCCGTCACCTTCTGGGTCGCGGTCTCCACCACATACACCCGGCCCGACAGCGTGAGCCGCACCTTCGTGCCGTCCTCGGAGAGCTCATACGTGCTGAAGCCCGCGTTGGACATGCGCATGCGCTCGCGCCGAGCGCGCTCCTCGGGGGTCAGCGTCTCGGCCGCGCCGTGCAGCACCGTCGCCGGGGTGAGCACCTCGCGCGTCTGGCCTGTCGCCACGTCAAAGGCAAACAGCGTCATGACGTTGGAGCGGGGCGACGCGCGGAGGAAATAGACGGTCTTTTCATCGGGCGAGATGCCCGCCGCCACGGGGCGCCCGCTGTTGAACATGCGGGTCTCCGCGAGCTGCCGGAGGAACGACGGCGGACCGGAGGCTGTCTGGCTTTGCGCCAGGACCGGGGCGGACAGCAGGACGAGCAGCACGAGGAGGCTTCGCATGAGGACCTCGGAAACGCCGAGATTGAATGACTCCGACGGGCGCTGCGCCACCCGTCACGACTGCAACAGCTTGCGCAGCGTCGTAGCTGCCCAGCGCGCCCAGCATCGCGCGGTGGTGGACGCCTCGCACGGGGCAGGCAACGCCGTGGGCCTCGAGCAGCGAGCGGATGACCGCCGCTTCGGGCTCATCGGCGCAGGCATGAAGTGGCACCCACAGAGACTCCACGACGTCCATCCACCCTCCCCATGCGCCAGCCCCTCTGCGCGAGCCATGATGGCGGCGGAGCCTGAAGCCAAACGCGGAGAGCGTCAACCCCAGACATCGCCAGGGTGGCGCACACAGGTGTATCCGTAGTGAACTGCTCCGCCGTGACCGCCCTCACCCCCGCCACGACCCCGCCTCAGACACGCCCTGTCGGTCCGTGGCAGTTGTTGGCGCTCGGCGTCAACGGCATCGTCGGCGTGGGCATCTTCTTCGCGCCCGCCGAGGTGGCCGCGCTGGCGCCCGGGCGGGGCGCGGTGCTCGCGTTCGCGCTCACGGGCCTGGCGCTCGTCCCGGTGGCGCTGGCCTTCGCGGTGTTGGGCCGTCGCTTCGACGCGGATGGAGGTCCGGTCGTCTTCGCGCGCGCGGCCTTTGGGGAGCGTGCGTCCTTCCTGGTGGGCTGGGTGGCGTATGTCAGCGCGTTCCTCAGCACGTCCGCCGTGGTGGCCGGGCTCGCGCGGGCCCTGGCGCCTTCGCTGGGGCTCTCGGAAGCCGTGGGGCAGCGCGCGTTGGCCACGGGGTTGGCGACGGTGCTCGCGGCGGTGGTGGCCTCGGGCATCCGCGTCTCGGCTCGCGCGTGGACCACGCTCACGGTGCTCAAGCTGTTGCCGCTCGCGGGCTTGCTCGCCGCCTTCGCGGTGGCGGGAGGGCCCCACGTGCCGCTCGTTCCCGCGGAGTCGGGAGCCTCGTGGCTGCGCGCGGGGCTGGCGGTGATGTTCGCGTACCAGGGGTTCGAGATTGTTCCGGTCATCGCGGGACAGGTGAGGTCCTCCGAGCGCACCGTGCCGCTGGCGACCGTGGGCTCGCTGCTCGCGGCCGTCGGGCTCTACGTGGGATTGGTGTGGGCGTGCGTCGCGGCCCTGCCCCGGCTCGGGCAGGCGGCGGCTCCGCTGGCGGCGGCCTCCGGGGTGTGGGGCGGCGCGAGGCTGGAGCAGTGGGTGGGCCTGGGCACGAGTGTCTCCGCGCTCGGCATCTGTCTGGGCATGCTGGTGACGACGCCGCGCTACTTGTCCGCGCTCGCCTCGGGCTCGCGTTCGCTCTTGGGCTTGGAGCACATGACGGCGGCGGGAGTGCCCGCGCGAGCGCTCGCGGTGACGTGGGGGCTGGTGGTGCTGTTCGTCAACCTGGGGGACTTGTCGGAGCTCTTCGCGCTGTCCAGCATCGCAGTGCTGCTCCAGTACGGCGTGACGGCCACGGCGCTGGCGGTGCTCGCTCGGCGCAGAGCGCGAGGACTGCGCCCCGCGCATGCGTGGCTGGCGCTGCCCACGCTCGTGCTGGGCGCGACGCTCGTCATCTCGGGAGCGAGCGCCCGCGAGGCGGGGGTCGCCAGCGTCACCGTGCTCGCGGGACTCGGGCTGATGCGCCTGACGCGCGCTCGCGAAGGCTGACCCGCCTCGGGCATGCGCGAATCGGGGCCGGGCCGCACGGCCGCGCGTTGTCCGCCGCCCGAGCGTGCGAAGACAGACGCCGCATCGCGCCGGGTCGCCCGCCCGCCAGGCGCACCGCGCGCCTGGCCGCGGCGGCCGTGACGACCAGGGTTCACGGCGGTCGCGCTCGCTGGCCTGTGCATCGAGCGGCCACGATGGGGCTCGGGAAGGAAGGCTTGCCGCGCGGGACAGGCTCCGGAACAGTGGACACCGGGGGTCGACGGCGATGCTCGGCTATCAAGCGAATTCACAGTGGCGGGACATGTCCGACTTCGTGGTGCACTTCACGAGGCCCGGGCCGCCGTACGACGACGCCTACCAGAACATGATGAGCATTCTGGGCATGCGCACGCTCATCCCCGGCGCGGAGGGCTTTGGCATCGCGCGTCGCGAGCCCTCGGTGGCCGAGCGGCAACGCTCCGTGTGCTTCAGCGAGATTCCGCTCGATCAACTGGGCCGGCTCGTCGAGCGGCGCAGCCTGTATGGCATTGCGTTCCGGAAGAGCTACGTCCTGTCTCAAGGGGGCGGCCCCGTCTGGTACGTGCAATACGGCTCGCCCGCGCACCTCGCGATGAAGCAGCAGCTTCAGCAGGCGCTCGCGGCGCCGGACGCGTCTCGCGAGCCGCTCTGGGCCATGACGCCCTTCGTGGACATCCAAGGCGACACCCACAACGCGCCCTACAGCTATCGCTTCGATTGGGAGCGGGAGTGGCGCGTCCCGGGCCTGCTGCGCTTCACCGAGTACGACGTCGCCGTGCTCTTCCTGCCGGAAGAGGTCCACTCGGTGGCGAGAGACTTCTTCGCATGGGCCGTGCGCGAGCAGGCCGGGCCGGGCTACTTCTGCCCCGTGCTGGATCCGCGCTGGTCGCCGGAGCGCATCGCCCAGGCGCTCGCGGACGAGTCGGCGGATGTGCCTCGGCCGCTGCCCGGTCGAGACCGCGCCGCGCGCTGAGGCTCAGTCCATCCAGCGGTGGATGCTGAAATCCAACCGGCTGCGCACGAGCCCCAGGAGGCTCTCCAGCTCGGAGCCCTCCAGTCGCGCGCGCGAGGCCAGGGCCGCGCGGATCAACTTCAACAACCGCTCGCGCGCCTGCGTCACCTTGCGAGCCACGCTCGAGCGCGGCTCGCCATACATCGTGGAGAGCCGGTCCATGGTCAGGCCATGCACGTGGTGCAGGCGCAAGAGGGCGCGCTCGCGCTCGGACAGCGCGGCCAGGCCGGAGCGCAGGGCCTCCGCCAGCGCCTGCCGCGTGTCTTCCTTCAGGAGCGTGCGCTCCGGGTCGTCCGGCGAGAACATCCGCGCCAGCGCCTCGGGCGGCTCGTCGAAGAGTTCCTGGCGTCCGTCCTGGCTCGCCAGCTCACCCACGATGCGCGTGGCGATGATGCGCACCCACGCCAGCAGCGGCCCCCGCCCCGAGTAGTCGGAGATCTTCGCGGGCGAGTCTGTCCGCCCCAAGAGCAGGCGCTGGCGCATCACCTGGAGCACCTCGTCCACGGTGGCGGAAGGCAGCGCGCCCAGCCGAGGCGGGACCTTCTCCAACACGTGCTGCTCGAAGGCGGCCAACGCCCGGCGCTCGCCCGTGGCGCACGCGCACGCCAGATACAGGTCCGCCACATGAAGCTGACCCAGCGCGTCCGGCACGGGCGCCGAGGGCAGGTGGCGCGCCACGTGTTGGATGAAGGTCGCCCCGCTCATCTCCAGCTCGGGCCACGCCGTGTGGGCCTTCTCCACCAGCTCCGCGAGGCGCGCCTCCAAGCCCTCCACGGAGTCCAGCTCTGCCTGACGCGTGGCGGGCAGCCGCTCCCGAAACGCCGCCACGAGGGAGTCACGGGATTGGCTCATGGAGTCACCTCGTGTCGGGCCAGGGAGGGGGCCTCGGACTGACGGGCCAACCAGCCCTGCACCTCCTTCAGCTCCTGTGTGGCGCGCACCCCCAGCTTCGTCATGCAGGCGCGCGCGGCCTCCACCCGCTCGGTGGCGCGCTGCGCGTCGCCGGGCCCTCCTCGCACGGCCAAGGCCTTCCCCAAGAGGAAGGTGGCCCATCCCTCGTCGAGCGGATCTCGCGAGGCGACCACATGCACCCGCAGCGCCCGCTCCAGCAACGGCACCGCGGGGTCCACCGAGCCCAGTGCGAGCTGCGCCTCCGCGATGCACGCGAGATCCAACGCCACGTCGGGGGACTCGGAACCCTGCGCCTTCTCATCGAGCTTCAAGGCCCGCTCGCAATGGGCCTGGGCCTGCTTGGGTGTGTTGGTGGCCAGCTCCAGGTGCGCCAAGGGGCGGAGCGCGAAGCCCACCGTGGCGCTCTCCGGCCCGTTCTCCATCTCCCAGAGCTGGACGGAGCGCTGGAGGTTGCGCCGCGCCTCGGCGTTGCGGCCCAGGCGCTGCTGCGCCATCCCCATGTACATGAGCGCGGGCGCGGCTCGCGACGTGTCCGCGCCGAGCGCGCGCTGGAGCCGCTCCACCGCTTGCCGGTGATAGGACAGGGCCTCCTCGAAGTGCTGCGAGTCGTAGGCCACCATGCCCACGCCCGACAGCGCGATGGCCGTGTTGGGGTGGTCCGTCCCCTTGCTGTGCTCGAAGATGGCGACCGCCCGAGTCAGGTACTCGCGCGCCTCGTCCAGCCGGCCGAGCACGCGCAGCACCGAGCCCAGGTTGTTGAGCGGCGCCGCAAGGCTGGGGTGGTCCGCCGCGCGCGAGGCCTCCAGCAGCGCCAGCGAGCGACGCCACACCGAGATGGCCTCTTCGCGCCGCCCCAAGGACATCAGCTCCGCGGCGATGTTGCTCAAGTTCAGCGCGAGCCCCGGGTGGTCCGGTCCCCAGATGGCCTCGCGCTGCGCCTGGGCCTTGCGGTACAGCGCCAGCGCCTCCGCGGACCGCAGCTGGCGCGAGCGGACCCGGCCCAGGCCGGAGACGAAGTAGGAGGTGCGCAGGCTCTCCTGCCCGTAGGCCTTGCGAGACAGGGCCAGGCCCTCGGTGAACTCCTCGTCGGCGCGCTCCAGCCGGCCCTCCACCAACCACACGCCACCCAGTCGCAAATGCAAGTCCGTGGCGATACCAGGGAAGCGGTCGCGCCCGAGCCGCTCCACCGCGGCGCGGGCATGCTGGGCCAGCCGGTCCGCCTCGCCCACCCGAGCGAGCTGATCTCCCACCACCCAGATGAGGAGAATCCAGGCGCGGGCCACCGTCTCGTCGTCGCGGCTGGCCTCGGCCGCCCAGAGCGCGCGGTAGAGGATGCCCTCGGCCTCGGTGAGCTTGCCGGCCATGCCGTGCAGGTGGCCGTGGAGCAGCAGGACCTCGGCCTCCAGCGGGCGGTAGTCGATGCTCGCGATGTCCTTGAGCAGCGCCGTGGTCAGCACGATGCCGTCGGCGTGGCGACCGGCCTCCATGCGAGCCCGCGCCTCGGCCAGCTTTCGGCGGGCCGCGTCCACCTTCGGGCGGAGCGCCTCCAACGGCTGAGGCCGCGTGGAGAGCACCGGCGCGTCGCGGCACCCCTCCAGCCCCTCCAGGGAGGAGATCATCTGCTGCGCGTTCTGGACCGTCTGCGCGTCCGCGTTCTCCAGCACCTCGGTGATGGCGGCGAGCTGCCACAGCCGCGCGTCCAGGCAGGCCTGGGTCTGCCAGGCGGCCTCGGGCGCGGAGCCTCCGGCCGCGAGGCACGCCTCGGTGCGCAGCGCGCGCCACTGGCCCGCGTGCGCGTCCAGCTCCGCGGAGAGGGTCTCCCACGCGGAGGTGGCGTAGGCCTTGCCGGTGGCGAGGAAGGCCTGATGCACCCGCTCACGCTGCGCGGGCCCCCACACTCGGGCGAGGTTCTCCGCCTCCTGCTCGCAGCGGACCTCGCGGCGGTGCGCGCCGCCGTAGCCCACGACCAGCCCCACCAGACACGCGAACGCGACGGCCGTCGCCCACAGGCCCACCCGACGCACGGGGTGGCGGGTGAGCGCGGCGAGCAGCACCTCCATCGAGGGGAAGCGGTCCTCGGGCTTGGGGCTCAGTCCACGCAACACCACGGCGCGCAGCCAGGCCGGCACGCGGCTGTCGCGCGGCGGGGGTCGCACCCGACCGGCGAGCGCGGCCTCCCCCAGGGCCTCAGGCGTCACGCCCTCGAACGGGCGCAGGCCATAGAGGGCCTCGTGCAGCGCCACGCAGAAGCTGAACTGGTCGGACAGCGCGTCGGCGCTCCCGCCCATGAGCTGCTCCGGGGCCATGTACGCGGGCGTCCCCAGCAGCGCGCCCGTGCGGGTCAGCAGCGCGTCGGCGCCGCCTTCCGGGGCAGGAGGCACCGCCACCGGAGCCTCGACAGGAGGACCTCCCCGGTTGGAGGGTCGGGCCAGACCGAAGTCCGTCACCCGCACGCGCCCGTCCTTGCCCACCAGGACGTTGGCCGGCTTGAAGTCGCGGTGCACCAGCCCCGCCGTGTGCGCCGCCGCGAGCCCTCGGCCCGCGTCCAGGAAGATGCGCAGCACCTCCGGCCAGGGGCGCGGGGACTTCACCCAATCCGCCAGGGTGGTGCCCTCCACCAGCTCCAGCGCCAGGAAGATGCCGTCGCCGCAGACGCCCACGTCGTGGACGGCCACCACGTTGGGGTGCGAGAGGCGCGCGAGCGACTGCGCCTCGCGCAAGAGCCGCATCCGCAGCTCCTCCATGTGCCGGCCCTCGGGGCGCAGCAGCTTGAGCGCCACCTGGCGGTCCAGCTCCGGGTCGTAGGCCGCGTACACCACGCCCATGGCCCCCACGCCAATGGGCTCCAGCACCACGTAGCGCGCCAGCAGGGCCCCGCGCTGGAGCATCACGGGGGGGTCCGTCCAGGGCACCTCCAGCCGAGGCGAGTCCTCCGCCGCCGCCAGCGCGCGCTGACAGGACGGGCAGCCCTCCACGTGCGTCAGCACGGACGCCCGGCGCTCCTCCGAGAGCGCGCCGACCAGGAAGTCGCTCAGCGTCGTTTCATCCGGGCAGCCCATCGGCCCCCCAAAGTATCAGAACCTAGAAATTACGGAGGGTTCCGTATCTGGAGGGCGGCTCCCTTCCAGGCAGAAATCATTTTTCTGGGATGCGCGAACGGCCGGGGCCTCTTCTCAAGTGAGTTGGCCTTCCTCCCCGAAGGCTCCGCTCCCAAGCCCTTCTCCCAGGGCGCCCCGGTCCCGGGGGACTCTCCCCTCCCCCGCGGACCGTGGGCCAGGCGCCTTGCCCCCCCTGGCGCTGGGGCCCGCTCGTCCCCGTCGCCCTCCGAGCGGCCGGTGGGGCGTCCCCGGTGGCGCCCATGGCCACGGCCTAGCTTTGGGCCATGAAGACCGTCCGCATTGTCGCCGCCTCGCTGCTCGTGGGGACCCTGGCGTTCGCCCGCTCCGAGAAGCGCCTGGAGCTGAGCGCGCCCGCCTTCAACGTCACGGCGGAAGTCACCCCGCGAAATATCTCCAGCCCCGAGCTTCAGCTCGACCTGTCCCCGTCCGCCGTGCGCGGGCAGGCCTACGGCCAACCGGTAGACCTCAAGGCCGCGGGGAGCCGCATCCAGGGGCGCACGGGCAAGGGCCCAGTGGACCTGAAGCTCCAGAAGGAGCCCGAGTCCGTGGCGGCGAATGGCACGTTCGGAGGCAAGCCCTCGCACCTGACGCTGAGCCCCGAGGAGCTCATCGGCAACGTGGGCGCGTGCAGCTACGACCTCATCGCCCACGACAAGCACGAGTACATCGGTTGGCGCGAGTGCGCGGACCGGCGCGAGTCCCCCGTGAAGCTCATCATCCCCGAGACGCTCGACCGAGCCCCCGAGGCCCAGCGCATCGCGGCGCTCTCGGTGCTGCTCTCGAACTAGGACTGGAGACAACCGTCAAGAAGCGCGGGACTGGAGGACCGCGATTCTTGAAGGCTGTCTCCAGTCGAGGCATCTGACGTGATGAAGAGTTCGTCGTGGGTCAACCCCCAAACAGGCCCCACCAACGACTCTCCGCCTGGGCCGTTCCCAGAGGACATCGTCCCTGCGTTCATCGCGGACTCGGAGTCGGCGGAGTTGATTCTTCCAGGCGCTTCTTCTTGGGGCGAGGCGGAGGCAGCAAGGGAGCCACGCGCTGCCAGAAGGCGTCGGGGACAATTTCGCGGACAATGCCCCTCCACTTGGACATGGCCGTTGCCAGCGACCCGCTCAACCCCAAACAGACCACGGCCCCTCCCGAGTCGCACCTCCAGCCTCATTCCCGAACACCCCGCCGGTCGCGGAGTTCGCCGAACACCGCAGCCGTATGTCTTCAACCTCTCTCTCCACGTCACTGACCGGACGGTTACTTGCGCCGCTGGAAGACGAACACCTCCGTCCTCGCCCGGAGTGCACGACGATGGGTGACCGGCGGCGCGCCCGAGTTCCTGTCGACCAGGCCGTGCTCAAGCTGCACTTGCGACGCCGCCCTTGTTGCGACGCCAATGCTCCGTGCGGCAATCGCCGTTTTCTCACCAAGCGCGCATCATTCAGGAGGGCTGGCGTGCGGATTCAACCGAAGCGCATCGACCCAATCGGCAGCAACCCCACGTCCAAGCAGATATCCATGGGGTTCAAACCACAAAAACCAATCAAAATCCGCCCCGAAAATTCCAAACTCAAACAAAGCACATCCCGACAAAACAGCCACCACATCCCCCTTGTCCCGAAACGAAAACGCCCCTCTTTCCTCATCAGTCGGAAAAATCATCCACAGCGCCCCCTGAACGGCATTCGTCCAATGTCAACCCATGGTGCTGTCGACTCGACACCCGATGCATCAGAGGCATCGGACCAAAGTTTCGCGTAGCTACCATCGGGAGCAAGGCTCGAGACAACTTGCGCTCTCAGTCGGGCCCCTTCCTCTATCGACAATTCCTCGAACGTCAGACCTTGCTTTGCCGCAGATTCAAACAGCTCACTTCGCGCCGTCCAAGCCATAGACTTTCACCTCCCAGCGGGCACTTCATCAACGGTGAAGAACGCCCCCTCCTCCGGCTCGTACATCGTCAGGGGTGGGGGCAAGATATCCGCGTCGAAGACCGCGGCCCGAACCCTTGAACCCGGCCCACTCAGCGCGGAGACCGTCAAGGTATTGGACTCAGGCAGCGTCACGTTCGCGGTGAACGACTTCTTGTCGGCCGAGGACAGCCCGGCGAGCACATTCACGCCATTGAGCACGACGCTCCCATCAGCGTCCACCCCCTCCATGTTGACCATCAGCACGCCAGCGTGGCTGGGCCGTGCGGCGCGAAGTTCAGCGTGGGAGGCGCCTGTCCGGCACTCACATGGCCCGAATCCGCCATCATGCATGGCAGCGAGCCGAGTGCCGCCACCAACACGCGAACACGACCACTCCCCGTCGCGCTCATCGCGAGCTGATTCGTCGCGGCGAACGTGACCCGCTTCACCGCCAGCGGCGTTCCCGCCGCAATCCCTGCGACCGAGACCCCCATTGAGCGTCAGCGTCGCGGCCTGCACCTCCCCACTGCCTCGGGCGTCTCGTTCTGGACAACGACCAGCGCCTGCTCACCATCGGTGCCGCCAACGTGGGCCGTCCCCTGACTGCCCCCCTGCACCACCAGGGCGCCACTGCGCCAGGAGGGATTCACCGACTCGGGAACCTCCGCCGCGCACGCAGGCGCGAGCTCCTGCGCAGAGAGCTTCATCCGCGTGGAGGCCTTCGCCGCCCGGGACTCGGACTCGACAGGCTCCGACTTGCGAGGGCTCCCCGCGCGCAACACCAGCGACAGGATTCCCCAACCCCACACCCAGGCTCGGGTCTTCATCACTGCTCCCCGTCCGCCTTCTTCTGCCCCCCACCCAACAGCCGCTCGGGGTAGCGCCGAACCGGAATGTCTTCCCGCAACCGACGCATCAGCGTCTCCTCAGCCTCATGGCGAGCCTCCGCGGCCAGTTGCCCACGTCCTTCCTGGAACGTCGGCACCATGGTCCTCGGCGCATCCAGGGCCCGCGCGACATGGAGCCCATACGCCGTCTCGAATGGCTGGGACACTTCGCCCGGCTTCAGCGCGGCGACGGCAGCGAAAAAGCTGGCATCGCGCTGCCCCTCGCGCACGAGCCCCAGAGTTCCCCCCAGCGCCACCGTCGCGAAGTCCTCCCCGCGCACAAGGCGGGCATGCGCCGCGTTGCTCTTCGCCTGCACCTCGGTCCGCGCTCGACGATCCGCACCCGCCGCGAGCCGGACCACGAGGTGGGCCACATGCACTTCCCGGCGCGATAGCCCGTCCCGACGTGCCTCATATCGCGCCCTCAACGCGTCATCGGAGGAGGACTCATGCGCCAGACGGTCAAGGTACGCATTCGCGAGCACCTCGCGACGTGCGGCCTCGACAAGCGCCGCAACCTCGGGCTCCTTCAAGAGCGCGTCTTCCCGCGCCTTCTCGACAAGGAACGTGCGCTCGACCACACCTTTGAGCGCCCCTTCCGCCGACCCCACCCCTTCGTGCGTCTGGAGCCACAGCGCCACATCCGCCCGTGTCACGGGCGTGCGTCCCACCTTCGCCACCACGTCGGCCGAATCGCACCCCACCCCAACACTCCGCCCAGAATCGCCCCCGATTCACTGTCCGCCTCCCAGGAACTCGCAGTCACCATCAACACAAGTCGTGGAGCCCAAGTCCCCCCTCACAACTCGCTCAGTACGCCGGCCCGCTGCGCCCAGCGTCCAGACGCCAGGAGTGAATGCACCACGCAGGACTGACATACCGTCCGATGCATCGGGCTTCAGCCATGCCCCGCCGTCCCAAACGAGCGCCAGCGACCGCCACACCCACGTAGCAGTTGGCGAGTGGGATTCTCTTGCGACGGATAACAAAGCCTCGCCGAGCTTCAGCGGACGTGACTACGAGATTCGGCACGCTATTGCTCGCCAGACAACCTCGTAGGGCCAAGTGGAGTCGTGAGCGCACTCGTCCGGGCTCCTTCGACTTTACCGAGAGGACATCCCAAAGAGCAGTGCGCTCAGGTCCCCTGCCATACGCGCTACCATCGGCGTCGGGGCACCGCGCGAGTAGGCTCGGGCTTGTTCGGGAGCAATCCCCGCACCGCTCACAGGTGAGCAACCCGGTCCGAGCCCCGTCGCACGTGGAGCAGTCCAAGCTCGGCGCAACCGCAACTGGAACGACGGAGGCGACATGGAGCTCGCAGACACCTTGACGGGACTCCTCTCGCGCGGCGCGGACGCGGACCTCGCGGTGAGCGCGCCGGGCAGGCCGGCATTGACCCATGGCGGCCTGAGAGCACTCATCCAACACACGGTGCGCGCGCTCAATGACCTCGGACTGGGGCGCGGCGACCGCATCGCACTGGTGCTCCCCAATGGCCCCGAGGCAGCCACCGCGTTCGTCGCCGTGGCGAGCGGCGCGACCACGGCCCCGCTCAATCCGGCCTATCGCGAAGAGGAGTTCGAGTTCTCCCTCACCGATCTGCGCGCCTTGGCGCTCATCATTCCCCAGGGCATGGCCAGCCCGGCGCGAACCGTGGCGGCGAGGCATGGCCTGCGCGTGCTGGAGCTGTGCGTCGCCCCAGCAGGGCCCGCCGGCACCTTCACGCTGCAACCTGACACGGCCACGACCAGCGAGGCGCGGAGGCCCGGCTTCGCGCAGGCCGAGGACGTGGCGCTCATGCTCCACACATCCGGGACCACCGCGCGCCCCAAGCTGGTGCCACTGAAACACCGGAACCTCGTGGCGTCCGCGACGCGAATCGCCGAGACGTTGGCGCTCCGCCGCGAGGACGTGTGCCTCAACATCATGCCGCTGTTCCACATCCACGGCCTCGTGGCCGCGGTGCTCGCGAGCCTGAGCGCCGGCGCGAGCGTGGTGTGCACTCCCGGCTTCAACGCACTGAAGTTCTTCTCCTGGTTCGAGGAGGCACGGCCCACCTGGTACACGGCCGTGCCCACGATGCATCAAGCCCTGCTGGAGCGCGCGGCCCGCCACACAGCCCTCCTCCAAGCAGGTCGACTGCGCTTCCTGCGCTCCTCCTCTGCCTCGCTCCCGCCAGTCGTGATGGAGCGCCTGGAGTCCACCTTCGGCGTGCCCGTCATCGAGAGCTACGGCATGACCGAGGCCTCGCACCAGATGGCCTCCAACCCGCTGCCACCGCGCCCCCGCTACCCGGGCTCGGTGGGCATCGCCGCCGGTCCCGAAGTGGCCATCCTCGGAGACACGGGCGAACTCCTGCCGCCCGGCGCGCTCGGCGAAGTGGTCATCCGTGGCCCCGGAGTCATGGACGGCTATGAGAACAACCTCGAGGCCAACGCCCGGGCCTTCACGCGAGGCTGGTTCCGCACGGGCGACCAGGGCACGCTCGACACCGACGGATATCTGCGCCTCACCGGGCGACTGAAGGAACTCATCAACCGAGGCGGCGAGAAGGTCAGCCCGCTGGAGGTGGACATGGTGCTCCTGGAACATCCCGCCGTGCAGCAGGCCCTCGCGTTCGCGCTGCCGCATCCACTGCTCGGCGAAGAGGTCGCCGCCGCGGTCGTCACGCGAGAAGGAGCACAAGTCTCCGAGCGAGCGCTGCGGGACTTCGTGGCGCGCCGGCTGGCGGACTTCAAGGTGCCGCGCCGAGTGGTGTTCCTCTCCGAGTTGCCCAAGGGCCCCACCGGCAAGGTGCAGCGGCTGGGACTCGCCGAGCGACTGGGACTCACTTCATGAAGGTCGCCATCTTCGGCGCCGGAGCGATTGGCGGCCTCCTGGGCGTCAAGCTGATCCAAGCGGGCGCGGACGTCACCCTCATCGCCCGAGGGGCGCACCTGGCCGCGATGCGCGAGCACGGCCTCACGCTGGTGAGCGACGGAGCCACCCTCACCGTCCATCCACGCTGCACGGACTCGCCCGACGAGGCAGGCCCACAAGACGCGGTCTTCCTCACGCTCAAGGCCCATGCCCTGACGGGTGCGGCGCTCGACATCGCCCGCCTGTTCGGGCCGGAGACTGCGCTCGTCACCGCGGTGAACGGCGTCCCCTATTGGTACTTCCATGCACTCGACAGCCCGTACCGAGACCATGTCCTCCAGAGCGTGGATCCGGGCGGAGGGCTCTGGCGCACGCTGCCTCCATCGCGCGTCATCGGCGCGGTCGTCTACCCCGCGGCGGAGGTCACCGGCCCAGGCGTCATCACGCACCTGTACGGAGACCGGATCGTCCTCGGTGAGCCGGATGGGTCGCGCACTCCGCGCGTGGAAGCCTTGTCCGCGCTCCTCACGAAGGCGGGCTTCAAGGCGCCCATCCGTCCCCGCATCCGCGACGAACTGTGGATGAAGCTCTGGGGCAACCTCGCCTTCAATCCCCTGTCCGCGCTCACGGGCGCCACGCTGGACACGCTCGCGACGGCGCCGGACCTCCGAGACATCGCGCGACGGATGATGCTCGAGGCCCAAGCGGTGGGCGAAGCGCTGGGCGCACGCTTCCTGCTCCCCGTGGATCAACGCATCCAAGGCGCGGCGGCGGTGGGCGCGCACAAGACCTCCATGCTCCAGGACCTGGAGCGCGGGCGCCCGATGGAAATCGACGCGCTGCTCGGCGCGGTGGTGGAGCTGGGACATCTGGTGGGGAAGCCATTGCCCACCGCGGAGCTGGTGCTCACCCTGGTGCGAGAACGCGCGCGCGCCACGGGCTGCTATCCCGCGAGGTGACCGCACCTAGTGGTGGAAGCGCAGCCACGCCAGCGCGCCCAGCATCAACGCCACGGCGCCCACGATGGCCACCTTCCGCCACGGTGACACTTCGAGGATCTCCACGGGAGGTGGCTCCTGCATGGACACCAACTCTTCCAGGAGCGCGTTCCAGCGCCGAGCGTCCTCCACCAGTTGGGTCAGCAGGGGAATCCAGCCGGCGCCTCCCGAGAAGAGTTGCAGCGTCTCGCGGGTGAGCAGCGCCATCGCGCGAGCCCCGACGCGCAAGCACAGGCCCACGCGCGTGAGTCGCTCGGTCAGGTCCCTCAGGCGCGGCGGCTCGGCGGCGGGGCCCACGACGACGCAGACGTCACCATCCAGCCGCAACCGGCACGCCACGAGACCGCGCCCCGCGCCCACTCGCATCTCCCCGGCGAGGAAGGGCTCAATGCCCTCGACGAACATCGCCATGGCCTTGCGCAGCGTCGTGAACACCACGCTGGCGTGCTGGTACGCGTAGCGGATGAGGTTCCACCAGAAGGTCTTCGCGTGCGCCATGCCCCGCGCCAGCACCGATGCGACCGTCGTCAGCGAGTCGCCCACCATCGTCAGCCGCCGGCCCAGCCACCGCGCGCCGCGGGAGAGTCCATCCCAGAGGAAGAAGATGGGGTCGCGCGGAATGGTGTGCGTCCACACGTCCTTCATCTCCTGCGGGTTCTCGGCCACGAAGCGCGCGACGAGCTCCGGCGCCACCTCCGCATGGGTGTGCTCGGCCGCCAGAGCATCCACCAACGCTTCATCGATGCGCTCACCCCGCTCCGCCAGCGCCTCTTCCGAGTGCTCCTGGTCGCGCCAGAAGGCGACGAGCGCCTCGCGCAGCAACCTCCGCCCCACGTCCGTGTCCGTGCGCGCATCGAGCGCGCCCACGTCGTAGCCGAGCAACCACAGCTCGGAGCGCACCAGCCGACGGATGAACCGCACGGCCTCCGACTCATCCTCCGAACCCTCCACGAGCAGCGGCGTCCGAACCCTGTGCCCGAGCGACAGCAACGCATCGTCATCGAACGCCAACTCCAACGCGGCCCGGTCCGTCAGCGCGCTCCCGCCATCGAGCCCCAGCGCGCGGACCACCGCCTTGAACCGGTCCAGCGGCTCACGCAGTTCCTTCGCCCGAGCGGTCGCGGGCGCCTCGAAGCCCAGCATGCGCAAGCGCAACGCCAGCGCTCGTACCAGCGCGGGCCTCGGCTCATCTCCGGGCAGCAACCAGTGCGTCAGGTCGAGCGGCGGCTCCAGGGTGATGAGCGCCTGGAGCGCCATCCACGTCTCCAGCCCGACCCAGCCGTCCTGGACAATCCCCGCCTCTGCCTGGAAGCGCCGAACCTCGCGACGAAGCGGGGCGTCCAGGCGGTGGCTCGACACGTCCCGCACGGAGTACCCCAGGAGCGCGAGCCGCGCCCGGACCGCGCGGACACGCGGCTCCAATTCGCGCGTCATCCGTTGCGGATCCTCGAACGGATCCTCGGCGGGCAGTGACGCCAGCGCCAGGCCCCGCTCGAAGCGCTCCATCCCCGCCTCCAGGCCGTGCATCGCCAGGAAGCGCGCGCGCATCGCCTCGGGCTCGCTCTCCGCCGCCGAGTCCATCCACGAGGACGGCACGGACTGCGCCGCCCGCTCCATGCCGCCCCCACCCTCCCGAGGGACGGGGTCCAGGCTCAGCCGCGCCGCGGACTCACCGCCCCCCAGCTCCGTGAGGAAGTCCTCCCACGAGGTGCTCACCCGGCCTCCCCCGCGCTACTTCTGGAACTTGGGGACGAGCGCCTTGAGGTTGTCCGCGAAGTATTGGATCAGCGCGGTGCGCGCGCTCCGGCCGCTCTGCACGGATTGGTCATGCAGCCGCAGCAAGTCATCCAGCCGCTCCAACTTCTCCTGGGTCTGGAAGTTCTGCACGTCCCCATCGAAGAGCACGCGCGTGGCCGCCACCAGCTTCAGCGTCCCCTGCGCCTGCGCCCCCGCGGCCCGGGTGAACAGCCCATCCCAGTCGATGCCCTGCCCATCCGGTTTGAGGACCGCCGAGATGTCCCCCGTGTAGGTCAGCACCTCCAACGACGAGAAATCCGCCGCCAGGTCCCCCAACTTCGTCAACGCCTCCTGGAGCTTCGTCTCCGCCATGTCGTCCCCCCGAGCCGCAAGCCGCCCACAGGCGAGGCTCGAATCGCTCCAGTATAGGAAAACGAGATGAAACCGGCGCAAGCCGCCATGTCGGACAAGGTGTGCTTTCGGGTTATTCCGACGGACTGTGCGAAAAAACACCCTCCGGGCACAACATTCGAAGGCGCACCTCCGATGATAGAGGAAACGCACTTCAGGAGAATCTCGTGGCCCGTATCGACAACAGTGGTAGCCGGTCCGCGCCGCGCCCGAAGCCGGCGAGCTTCATCAACCCGAAGGCGCTTCAGGATGTCGCTGCCCAGGTGCAGAAGGACATCAAGAAGCTGGCCAACTCGTCCAACAGCACCGTCAAGGCGAACAAGGACGGCTCGGTCAGCCGCTCGTCGACCACGACGAAGAAGCAGACCACTCAGTCCAAGGAGCTGACCACCTCCAAGGGTCCCCTGGGCGAGTCCAAGTTCAAGTACGCCACCACGTCCAAGACGGGCGGGACGACGGCGAAGAACACCCGCACCACCCAGTCCGACACCTTCGGTCGCACCACGTCCACGCACCAGCGTGAGGTCACCCGCGAGAAGGGCAACACCGCGAAGACCGAGACGAACACCAAGACGACCGACCACCGCGGCACGAAGAAGGAAGTGGACGCCAAGAGCACCAAGGTGACCACGGGCAACACGTCCAAGACGGACACGCGCTCGGTCACCACGGACTCGCACGGCAACAAGGCGGTGACGAAGGAGACCAGCACCGCCACGAAGAACGGCAACACGACCTCCACCAAGACCTCCAAGGAGACGACGGGCACCGAGCGGACCAACACCGCCGTCTCCAAGTTCGAGGACGGCAAGTACGTCTTCGGCAACCAGACCGACTGGAAGAACAACAAGTTCAACAAGGAGGTCGGTGCCAACAAGGAGAAGGAGCTGAAGCCCAGCTCCGCCGACAGCGGCTTCACCCAGGCGAAGAAGGACAAGCTGAGCCGCGCGCAGACGGCCGGTGACCTCCTGGGCGCCGCGGGCGTGAAGAAGGAGTGGAAGGCCGAGTTCGACCACGTCAAGGAGCACAACACCTCCACCGCGCCGGGCACCTTCGTGGGCTCGCGCGTGGGCACCTCCGGCTCGCAGAGCTTCAGCGTGGGCGCGGATGGCGTGAACGCCTCCTACAACCGCGAGGCCAAGGCCGGCCTGTACGCGGAGAAGTCCGGCAAGACGACGGGCAAGTACGGCGAGGCCTCGTACAAGGCCGGCGCGAAGCTCGAGGCCAAGGCCAGCGTTGACGCGAAGGGCAAGCTCAACACCAACGGCCTGGACGCCAGCGTGTCCGCCAAGGCCGGCGCCTCCGTCGAGGTGAACATCACCGGCAAGGCGCAGACCAAGAGCGTGAAGGTCGCGGGCGTGGACCTCAACGCCTCCGTCGAGGGCAAGGCCAAGGCGTCCGCCGAGGTCTCCGCCGAGGCCACCGGCAAGGTGAAGGTCACGCGCAATCCTCCCACGGCCATCGCCGAGGGCACGGTGGGCGCCTCCGCGGTCGCCAAGGTCGAGGGCGAGGTCAAGGCCTCGGCCGGCCCCTTCGCGGTGAAGGCCAGCGCGTACGGCAGCGCCGGCGCCGAGGCGAAGGCCACGGGCGTCATCGGCTACGAGGACGGCAAGCTGAAGATTGGCGGCAGCGCGGGCGCGGCGCTCGGCCTGGGCGCGGGCGCGTCTGCCACGGTGGAGATCGACGTGAAGCAGGTCGGTGAGATGGCGAAGAACACGGCCATCTCCGTGGCCGACGCCAACCACGACGGCAAGCTCGGCCTCGACGACGCGAAGGCCATCGCGAGCAGCGCGAAGAAGAAGGTCCTCGGCTGGATCGGCCTCTAAGCCTTTCACTCGACTCACCCGCTCGTCTTCTCCGAGCGGGTGAGGAATACTCCCGCCCATGGCCCAGAGTGACCTGTACCGCCGTGGGTATGAGCAGCTGAAGGCTGGGAATTACGAAGAGGCCAAGCGCCTCTTCCGCGAGAACGAGGCCGCGTCCGGCACCACCGCCGCGACGCAGGCCCTCCTGAAGCAAGCCGACGCGAAGCTGCGCGAGGGCGACCTGAAGCAGGCCGCCACCCTCTTCGAGCAGGTCCTCGACCGCAATCCGTCCCTCCCCGAGGTGTACCAGGGCCTCGCGCGCATCAGCCTCTTCACGGGCGATGGCGACTCGGCCCGCGTGCACGCCACCGCCGCGGTGCGACTGGGCCCCGGCCAGGGCCTGTCGTGGACGCTGATGGGCTTGGTGCACGAGGCCGCGGGCGAAGTGGAGACCGCGCTCCAACACCTGCAGAAGGGCGCGGAGCTGTCCCCCACGGTGTTCCTGTGCCAGTTCAACCTGGGCCGCGTGCTCGCCGCCGCGGGGCGGGGCGCGTGGGGCGTCCTGCCGCTCAAGCAGGCCACCGAGTTGGAGCCGAACAACCCGGATGGCTTCTACACGCTGGGCATGGCGTACAAGCAGACGCGCCAGTACGAGAACTCGCTGCGCGCCTTCGAGAAGGCCCGCGACCTGGCGCCCACCAACGTGGACATGTGGGCCACGCTCGCGGACGTGCTCTTCGAGCTGAAGGAGTACAAGGCCGCGCGCGACGTGCTGGACCACGGGCTCGCGCGCTGCGGTGACCATCCCGCCCTGCTGGAGAAGGCGCTCGCCGCGTCGATGATGCTCTCCGACACCGAGGCCAGCGTGGGCTACGTGGAGCGCGAGCTGAAGGTCGCGCCCAACTACGAGCAGGCGTGGCTCAACCTCGCCAACCTCACGCTGCTGGAGAAGGACTTCGAGCGCAGTGAGCAGGCCGCGCGCGAGCTGCTCAAGCGCAACCCCAAGAGCTGGGAGGCGTACTTCCACCTGGGCAACCTCTTCGAGGCCGTGCCCGCGGAGAAGGAAGCCGAGGACGCGTACCGCAAGGCGGTGGAGCTGGCGCCGGACAACTGGAAGCCGCTCACCAACCTCGCGGGCCTGCTCATCCAGATGAAGAACCCGGCCAAGAACGCCGAGGCGGTTCCGCTCCTGGAGAAGGCCCTCAAGCTCGCGCCGGCGGGCGACTGGACCGTGATGTACAACCTGGCGCTCGCGCACACCCAACTGGGACAGCGCGACCGCGCCATGGAGCTGGCCCGCCGCATCCAGCAGGAAGCGCCCGCGGGGAACGACATGGCCGAGCAGGCGCGGCGGCTGGAGTCCAACCTGAAGGAAGCGGCGGCGCGCTCGCGCTGACCTCGCGCCGCCGGCGGAGCACCGAGGCCCGCGACTACGGGGCGGGCTTCACGAACTTGAGCGCGAAGCGGTCACCGGTGCCACGACGCGCGCCGGCCGCGCCCGGGCTCGCGCTCCAGTCGCGCGTGTCCTCGGGGTTGCGCCACGCCGCGCTCTCGCCCGCGAGCTGGAAGCCCGCGGCGAGCACCTCGGCGCGCACCGCCTGCTCGTCGATGCGGTGGAGCGTCTTCACGTCCGCGACGCCCGTGCCCGCCTTCGCGCTGGAGTCGATGACGACGTAGACGCCACCGGGCTTGAGCGACTGGAAGATGGCCGCGTTCATCTTGGCGCGGTCCGTCCCCGTCCAGACGGTGTCATGGTAGATGGCGTTGCTCACCACCGCGTCCAGGCCCGTCGCCTCGGGCGGCAGCGGCGAGTCGAGCTCGCGGTCCACGCGCACCACGCGCTGGTTGATGGGACGCGCCAGGCGCTCGCTCCACGGCTTCTCCGCGAAGAGCTCCAGCACCCACTTCGGGTTGTGGCCGTAGACGACGCCCTCGGGGCCCACCGCGCGGGCGAGCAGCTCCGTGGTGTAGCCACCGCCCGCCATCACCTCGGCGACCTTCATGCCGGGCCGCACGCCGATGAACTCCAGCATCTCGGCCGGGTGGCGGCCCGCATCCAGGGCGCGGTCCGCCTCGAGACGATCCGCCGCGTCGACGATGGCGCGCGCCGAGGACGCCGTGGCGGCAGAGGTGGACGCATCCGGCGAGGCGGTGTGGGCACACCCCGCGAGGGAGAGACAAGCAGTGAGCAGGAGGAATCGCATGGGGCCTCCTCTTAGCCTCAAGCCCCACGCGCCGCTGGGGAAACCACCTACCCTGCGGGTGTCCTTTCCCTACACCCCTCGGGCCCCTGGGGTGGCAAGCGACCGCGCCACTGTTCAATCTCCGGGGGACGCACTGCACGAAACCAGCACGGACGGAATCGTGTGCGCCATCCCGCCTGCGGTCTCTCGAGGCCTCTGGTACGTGTCGTGACATGAAGCTCACGCGGCTGGAGATCCATGGCTACCGCGAGGTCGCACCCGGAACGGTGCTCACGTTCGGGCCCACGCACAACCTGGTGCTGGGCGACAACGGCACGGGCCGCACCACGCTGCTGGAGCTCATCTCGCAAGTGCTGCGCGCGGACTTCTCCACGCTGCGCCATGAGCCCTTCTCGCTCGCGTGGCGCGTGGAGCTGCCCGGCATGACGCTGGACATGGCCGTGCGCAACCTGCCCGCCACGGCTGACGCGGTGAGCGCGCCCGTCGTCCCGCCGCGCATCGCGCTCGCGCTGCCGGCCTCCGAGCCCGACACCGGGCTGCACCCCTACCTGGAGGCCGACGTCCGCCTCTCCGGGCCCGACACGCGGCTGCGCGTGCGCGCGGACGCCTCGGGGTTGGGCTGCGAGGTGGATGGCGTGTCCGTCTGGTCTCGCGGCATGCATTGGTCCGTGTTGGATCGCACGGTGTGGACGCTGCTCTTCATGGGCGCGCAATACATCGACCGCGGCTTGCGCGAGCGGCTGCGCGAACTCCTGCGCCGCACGTTCCTCCTGTCGCCGTCGCGCTTCGACGAGGCGCTCGGGACGTTCGAGCGCATTGGCACACATCGCTACGCGATGGAGTCGCACGGCGACGACGTGTTCCCCCTGGGGCTGATGGCCCTGCCCACGTGGCTGCCGGGCTGGCTGCGCCGACAGGTGGAGCGCGAGCCCCCACGCGAGGCCCTGGAGTTCGCGCACCATGAGCTGGAGCGGAACTTCCTGGCGCGGTTCGTGGAGCTGGCTGGGTTTGCCTCGGGGACGATGCGGGTGGAGGTGCTGGAGCGGCGCGACTACGAGGACGGCGGGAGGCTGGCCTTCGGTCGCTTCGGCTTCCGCTTCACGCGACGGGATGGCGTCACGCTGAGCCAGGAGCAGCTCGGCTATGGACAGAAGCGGCTCTTGTCCTTCCTGTACTACCTGGACGTGAACGAGGACTTCGTCATCGCGGACGAGTTGCCCAACGGACTGCATCCCCGTCACGTCGCGACCTGCGTGGACGAACTGGGCGCGCGACAAGCCTTTCTCACCAGCCAGAACCCGCTGCTGCTCGAACACGTCGCGTTCCGCTCGGCCCAGGAGCTGCGCCGCTCCGTCATCCACTGCGCTGTGGAGCGCGGCTCAGGCCCCGAGCGCCTGCGCTGGACGCAGCCCGACGCGGACGTGGCCACCCGGCTCTTCCCCGCGTGGTGCGATGCGCCTCATGGTCGCGGCGCGCTGCTGCGTACCCATGGGCTCGAATGAGTGGAGCGGCTCGCGCCCGTGAGCGGGGTGCGGCGCGAAGTCGATCACCACTTCATGATGCCCACGAGGACCGAACCCCACAGTCCGAGCGCCGCGAGCGCACCCACCGCAAGCGCGATCCATCCCATTCGCATGCGCTGGTGAGGCGTGCGCCCCCAGAGACAGAACAGCCCAACGACCGTGCCCAGGAACGCGCCGGTGGGAGTGCCCAGGACCAATCCCATCACGCCGGGGAGTCCATGGGGATCCGAGTCGATGGCCTTGTCGATCACCACGCCCAGCGTGAGCCCGACCGCGCCACCGGCGAGGAGGAACGCGACGAGGAGGAACGCGGCGCTCGCCAACGGATGGCCTGTCGAGGTGTCCGAGGAGAAAAGAGGGGCGCCTGGAGGGGTCGCGGGCTCAGTGGGCATGGGTGTGAACGCTCGTGAGGACAGAGGACAGACAGCGCCGCGTGTCGAGACACTACCCCAAGGAGCCGAAATCGGCGCTACGGTGCCCACCGTGTCTCGCGCGGAACGACTGCTCGACCTGCTTCAACACCTCCGACGACAGCGAGGCCCCGTCAGCGGATCCACTCTGGCGGAGGAGTTGGGCATCAGCCTGCGCACGCTCTACCGGGACATCGCCAGCCTCCAGGCCCAGGGCGCGCGCATCGAGGGAGAGCCCGGCTTCGGCTACGTCCTGCGCCCGGGCTTCACGCTGCCCCCGTTGATGTTCTCCGAGGAGGAGCTGGAGGCGCTGGTGCTCGGCTCGCGCTGGGTGGCGCACCGCGCGGATGGACGGCTGGGACGCGCGGCCAGCGACGCCCTCGCCAAGATTGCCGCCGTGCTGCCCACGGACCTGCGCGAGGAACTGGAGTCCACGACCCTGCTCGTGGGCCCGGGCGACCCCATCATCGCGGGAGACATCGACCTGGGCGCCCTGCGTCGAGCCATCCGCGAGGAGCGCAAGGTCGTCATCTCCTACCGAGACAAGACAGACACTGCGAGCACCCGGACCCTCTGGCCCTTCGCCGTGGGCTTCTTCGACCGCGTGCGAGTCATTGTCGCGTGGTGCGAGCTGCGCGATGGCTTTCGCCACTTCCGCGTGGACCGCATCAGCGCCCTGGAGACCACCGACACGCGCTACCCCCGGTCCCGCCGGGAACTCCTGCGCACCTGGTTCGAGTCCGAGCGCATCCCACCCCAGTAGCCCTGCGCCCTGCTGACAGAAACTGACTGCTGTGACCTCCGAGGAGCACGTCCGCAAGCGCGCGCCTCAGAGCAAGTCGAGGGTGACATACCCCGACGTTGTCTCGCGAATCCTGGCCTCCTCGCCCCAAGCGGACACCAGAGCCTGCCGCGAGAGCAACTCCCTGGAGATACCGTTGTACATGCCGACGTCATCCCTGGACGGCATCTTTATCTCATCTGCCGATCTTGCAGCTCGATTACGCTCCGGCCAGCTCAAGAGCCGCTGCGCGAATTCTCTGGGCTCAACCGGCACCAACGGTCCTTCGTTGTCATTATAGACAATGAATGCCGAGGCGCGCGTCGCACTTGCGAGGGACAAGCAGAGATGGATAAGCGACTGCTTAGGGTCAGCTTCAGCGTTCGCTTGCGCGACATCCGGATAGAGATTCCGATCGAGCAGGGTCCCAAAACTCACGGAGAGGCATGGAGTGCCTCGAAAACTAGGCGGGTACCGATACAAGCTGACCCGACTGTGGAGTTCGAGCGAATGGCTCCAAAGGCTGCAATCGAGTACCAACCCTAGGTTCAAGCGGACAAAATCCTCCAGACTGAACTGGCTCTCATCGAATGCCTCTCCGGTCGCCCAATCATCGTCGTGTTCAAGGTACTCGAGTCCTGCCAAACAGCTTTGGGGGTCATCCAGTCCAAAACTCGCACAGAGACACTCGACGACACGCGTCCACAAGTCGACCATGTCGCAATCTACCGGCGAATAATCTATATTGATGCTGCGGCCTGACATCTCAGTGCTCCTGGATGACGCGGTCGTAACCTGCGCCCTTGTTGGTCATCTTACGCCCGCCGGACCTGACGAAGCGCTTCAGCGCCTCGCCGCGCTGTTTCCCGTCACCTGGGACTGCGAGGTGAACGACCGTGCCAAAGGGTGCCACCAGGGGGTCTCGTGCCAGTTCTCTTTCTTTGTAGAACTGGCCGACTTTGACAGCCTGGCCGCTCTCCTTCACTTCCTTGTACGTTCCATTCGCGGTGACGACATCGAATTCTGCGAGGATCTTGCCGCACACCGAACAGCACACCTTGACAGAGACTTCCTTGGCCTTGGTATCTCGCGCGACTCTGGCTTCGAAGCGCTTGTCCTTTGCCCCGTCTCGAGTATGCGCCGCTCTACGCTTGAGGTCGGCGCTTCTGGCCATATCCACCTCCTGCATCGCCTCAATCATCTTCTCGTCCGCGAGCTTGTCGAGCCGATTGGCCTCATCATCCAGGCTTTTGGCAAGCTCTTCCGATGAACGCGTCTCCGTACCAAGGGCAGGCTCGCGCCGAATCTGCGGGTGGGTACACGACCCGGCCACCATCTTCGCAGCCTGCATCTCACCCGCCATGGTCGCCGCGTTCGGCGGGCTACCACCCGGGCCGCAGTTGTTGAGCATCGGGTCACCGAGGAGCTGTACATTCTTTCCCTCGATTTTGACGCTCATCGACCCCGGACCGACGAACCTCGTCGGCCCCTGGGTGTTCGCCGAAACCATCCCACCGCCGGTCCCCTTGCTGGCAATGTCTCCCTGAGAACCGAAGCTGGCGCCCTGGATCGCGACTGCGTGGCCATCAATCGTGACACTCTTTGAGTAGCCCTTCGGTGAGTCATTGCTTCGCCCTACATTCGGCAGTGGGGTCGGCACGAACGGCGCGGGAGGCCCCGGCATCTTGCAGACATTCGGGAGCGTGGCCGCAGCAACGCCATCGCTCCCCAACGTGACAGGAGTCTTGGGCGGATGAATCGCGACAGTCGACATTCAGATTTCCTCGTTCACACTGGACTCTCGAGCAGCAACGCCCCGCGCAAGCCATCCCCGCTGCTGGCCACTACGACCGCGCGGGGGCCACGCGCATAGCGGCGAACGAAAGATTGTACGGCGAGCACACTCCCGAGGACTCCGGAGGCCGCACCCACATCACCCCAACATCCAGCGGGAGCGTGATACCCCGGGGACTTCCAGACGGATGGGGCGCGGAGCAGCGCGAAGCCCCACTCCTCACTACGAAACCTCTCACCGTTGATGTCACTGTACACAGTATCGATGGCGTCTCGCGGAAGTTCGAGAGCACTGACCGCCCTCTGAATGGACTCACTCAACGCGACACCCAGGGGATTGCCATCAGAATGAGCAGCGGGCTGTTCCTGCGCGGTACCAACACCCCGGATATGAGCGAGGCCGTGGAGGCACAGACGCGAGCAGAGTCCAGCGTTTGCAAGAACCAAACATCCAGCGGCCTCTCCTGGCGTGAAGCCGTCGCGAGCGCCGTTACGAACGAGCCGACGGGTGCTGCCAAGCCAGTGGAGCGTCTCGGCCTCATGGTAACTATCAACCCCAGCAACCACGAAAAGCGTATCTTCATTTCCCCGCATGTCCTGCACTGCACTCTCGACCGCGCGAATTGCTCCGGCATGTCCGCGGCCCGCGAGCGTCACCCGCATTGATGGCGGCGAACGCCAGCGCGCACGTAGCGAATCAAGCATCCCATTTGCATCGCTTTCCGAAAAGCCAGGACGCGACTCGGGAAGGGCAAGATACAAGGCGAGCTGCCGGACACGAGGCATGGCCGCTGATAGCTTGGTGACAACCTCCGCGAGAGCGCTCTCCGCCAGGACCACCATGCGGTCCCGCGCACCGAGTTGCGGATCGAGCAGGCCGTCTGACGCGAAGACAAGCGGTTCGCCACTCGCGTCCACCAGGATTGGGTGCTCACGGACTCGGCTGATCTGGGCACGAACCGCGGCAGCGGAGCTCTCTGCGGAGAGCCCAACCGGGGTGCGTGCCCCCACCGCGACGACGTCGACCTTCGTGTTCACAGAGCACCCTCTCTCTCCACGATCTCGGTCTCGTCGAGATAGTCGACTTCCTGGGCGGCGACACGAAGCGCGGTCTGCCACACGACCAGGAGACGGTGCTCTTCGGGTTCGACAATGACCGTCACCATCTGGCCAGCATGCTCGCGACGACGAGCGCCAAAACGGCTCCGAAAAGAGAGGACAATCGTCGGCAGTCGCAGCCGGAGAACACCCTCCGGCGTCATGTGAACCAGTTCGATCAGCTCTCCGCCGACAAGATATCGGTGAAGACATTGATCCATGGGAGCGGAGCGCGCGAAGGCAGGGTCATAATCCTCCGGAAGCAGTGGCCGCTTCGTTCGAGCCCAACGTTCGTCATATGTCCCTGCCAGGTTGCGACGTGGAACCCAGGAGCGATCAATCGCACCGAACCCTGCCGGCCCCATCACCGCAGCATCACCTTGAAGGTACTCGAGGCAATGAGCCGGCTGGTCAACGAGACTCGCCGACTTCACGGCGAGACCGCGCCCAATCGGATTGCGCTCATCCATGCGATGTTTTCGTGAATCCGGGTCCGAAAAGTCCTGCCCGCCAAATGCCCACTCATACCGGATCTGCCGCGAGGAGAATGGACGAGGCGGAGACAGGTTCAACCCGAATACGCCTCGGCGATAGAAACGCTCCCCATGGACCAGCAGCCGCTTGTCCAATCCGCCCACCCGCAATGCGACCGGCACGGCTGCCGCAGGCTTGCCGCCAGGGGCATGGGCGTGGGCATTGACCAGAACGTCGGTGCCCGGCTTGGCTGCGAGAAGATCAGAATCGTACCGCAGACTCGAGGCCCCCGGCTCGCCGTAGTACTCGGGAACCAGAACAGGCAACATCTGCTCATCCGCGAGCTTGAGCTTCCCAGTAGGGAGTACATCGAAGGTTGCCTTGACGGCGACTACCCACCAATGAGCGCCATCGCGATCCCGCGTCCAGTTCCGCTCAGCAGCGTAGGCCGTGCGATTCTTCAGACACCACATAGTGCGCTCAAGCCCAGATTCGGCCTCGGCTTGCAATGATAGGTCACTCCATCAGCCACCCGCCGAACTCAAAGTGCCAAGGGCAGCAAAGCCCTCCTGGTGTGTTGGGGATAAGACAGCTTCAGCCGGGTCGTGGGTTTCTTCGACCGCGTGCGAGTCATTGTTGCGTGGTGCGAGCTGCGCGACGGCTTCCGCCACTTCCGGGTCGACCGCATCAGCGCCCTGGAGACCACCGACACGCGCTACCCCCGGTCCCGCCGGGAACTCCTGCGCTCCTGGTTCGAGTCCGAGCGCATCCCACCCCGGTAGCCACGCGCGCTGCTGACAGAAACTGACAGCACCGTCCCCTATGAGTCGTTTCACCGAACGCGGCGAACCCGCCTCGGACGACGGGGCCTTTCCCGTCGAGCCCTTCGGAAAACAAGCTCATGGCCACGCCCAACTTCATCCTCCTCTACGTCGACAACCCCACCGCCAGCGCCGCCTTCTACGCGAGCCTCCTGGGCCAGCCGCCCGTCGAGGCCTCCCCCACCTTCGCCATGTTCGCCCTGCCCTCCGGCTACATGCTGGGCCTCTGGGCCAGGCACACCGTGGCGCCCGCCGCCCAAGGCGCGGTGAGCGGCAGCGAGCTGGCCTTCACCGTCCCGGACGCCGACACCGTTCGTGCGTGGTACGCGGACTGGAAGGGCCGGGGACTCCCCATCGCCCAGGCGCCCACCGAGATGGACTTCGGCCACACCTTCGTCGCGCTCGACCCGGACGGGCACCGCCTGCGCGTCTTCGCGCCGGGGGCGCCGTGAGTCAGGGCTGGCTGGCGGTGGCCTCCGAGGAGCACGTCCTCCGAGGCCGACAGGGCGGCTTCATGCAGGTCTGCCATGGCAAGGGAGCACCGCTGCGACGCATCCATCCAGGAGACCGGGTGGTCTATTACTCGCCGACGGCGACGTTCCAGGGAAAGGACACGCTCCAAGCCTTCACGGCGCTCGGCATCGTGAAGACAGGCGAGCCCTACCGCTTCGACATGGGCGGCGGCTTCATCCCCTTCCGCCGAGACGTGAACTGGGTGGAGGCGACCAGAGCACACATCCGCCCGCTCTTGGATGTCTTGGATTTCTCAGCGGGCGTGCGCAACTGGGGCTACCGCCTGCGCGGCGGCTTGATTCCTCTCAGCGAGCACGACCTGGCGCTCATCTCCTCCGCGATGGGAGTGATGACTCAGGGCCGCGTGAGCGCGTTCTCGGCGAGCGCCTGGACGGAGAAGACCGCGAGGAGCTGTTCCGTCAGGTAATACCAGACCAGCACAGCAGCGAGGGCTCCACCAGGGAGCCCGTTGCCAATCCCCTGGAGGTCACGGGAATCCGCGGCACCACCACCATGCAGGCCCCGGCCCGCGCCCTCCTCCACGCCGAAGGAGGACGCTTGAGGCGCGACTACTTGTTCTTGCTGTACTCGCGGCTCGCGATGACGCCCTGGACCTCCGCCAGCGCGCGGGCTCCCGAGGCGGACTCCAGCGCCTTCTCAGCGATGGTCTGCACCTGGCGCTTCGCCTCCGCCAACTCCGCCTGCAGGGCCTGGAGCGCCGCGGCCTGACGTACGTTCGTCTCCTTCAGCGAGGACACCTCCATCCCCGCCACGCGCTGCGCCGTCTCCGCGTCCTTCTGCGCCAGCGTGAACTTCAGCTCCCACTCCGACTTCACCCGGCTGCCGACAATGGCCGAGGCGGCATCCACCTCGCGCTTCGTCACCGCCGGGAAGTCGGCCACCTGCTTGCGCAGGTCCGTCAATTCCTTCTCACGCAGCGCCAGCGCCTCCTCGCGCGTCGCCCAGTCCTTCTCCAGCTTCTCCTTGCGGTCACGCTCCTGGGCCGACTGCTGGCGCAGCACCTCCTGGAACGCGTCCTGCTCCTTCTTGCGGTGGAGCTGGATGTCATAGACATACGCCTCATCGGAACGCTTGCGAGCGACCTCCGCCGCCTCGCGGTCCGCCGTCAACTCGGCCTGGAAGCGCGCGCGGGACTCCGCGGCCTCCTTCTGCATCCGCTCCAACTCCACGTGCAGCTCCGCCTTGCGGCGATCGTACTCCGCCACCAGCACGTCGATGGCGCTCGCGGCCACGTCTCGGCCGTGCAGGGCCGCCAGCTCCTCGGTCTTCAGCCGGATGGCCTCATCCAGCTTCTTCAGCTCCTCCACGAGCGCAATCACCTGCTCGTTGATGCCGCCGAGCGTCTTGTTGATGGTGAGCCCCGCCTCGGTCACCTTCTTCACGGCCGACTCGGCCGTGAGCCCCGCCACGCCCGTCAGCACGCTGCGCGCGTGGATATTCCGAGCGTCCTGCTCCTTCGCCGGAATGACAGGCTTGTTACGAACCTTGCGAGACATGTCATCAAACGCAGCCTTGGTCTCCTCGGTAGAACGATTGCGCGCGGCCATGGAATCCTCCAGGTATGGGAATGGCGTGGAAATGGGATGGCCCGAGAGCGCCGCTTCGGCGCTGCCCCCTCTCGGCTGGCCATGCGAGAGTTCTACCCTTCAGGTCTGACATTGCCGGCGGTGAGGACCGCCAGGACAGGGCCCCTCGCCCGCCTCCTCACGACGACCTGGGGAAGTGCCCCCGTGTCCGCCCAAGTCTCCAAGTATGACCACCGGGCCTGGACGAATGGACCAAGGAAACGGAGTTTCGCACATGGTTCGTCCGGACCCTCCGGACTAGTTCTACGCCATCGAAAGGGAGTCACTCACCGGCCCTTCATGGCGAAGGGCGTGGACTCCCATTGAGGCAGCACATGTTCGTCGTGACCGGAGCCAATGGAAGTGTCGGCAACGCGCTGGTGCGGAATCTGCGGCGAGCGGGCCACGCCACGCGGGCCGTGACGAGGGATGCGAAGCGGACGGTGGTGCCCGAGGGCACCGAGGTCGTGACCGGCGACCTGACGAAGGCGGAGTCCCTGCGGCCCGCGTTGCACGGGGCCCAAGCGCTGTTCCTGTTGATGACCGCGGGTGACGTGGCCAACCGCGTGAACCTGCCCTCCGTGCTCGCCCTGGCGCGCGACGCGGGGGTGAAGCGGGTGGTGGTGGTGTCGTCCCTGCTCGCGGGGACGCATCCCCACACGCTCCCCGGCGGCGGCGCGCTCATGGGCGAGCAGTTCGTGCGGAACAGCGGGCTCGAGTGGACGATCCTGCGGCCCTGGGAGTTCGCCTCGAATGTCATGGCATGGGTGCCCACCATCCAGTCCGAGGGCGTCGTGCGAGTCGTCACTTCTGGCCTGCCCTCCGTGGCGGTCCACCCCGGTGACATCGCCGACGTGGCCTTCCATGCCCTCACCGAGTCGGGCCACGCGAGGGCCATCTACCCGCTCACCGGACCCGAGGCGCTCACGCCGCAGCAGAAGGCTCACGCCATCAGCGTGGCCCTCGGACGGGAGCTGACGTTCATCGACCAGAATGACACGCAGGCGCTCGCCGAGCTGGCGAAGCAGGCCCCGGACGACGACTCCGTGAAGTTGATGATCCCGGGCGTGTGCGGCCTCGAGAGCCCCGCCTACGTCCCCACCATGGAGCGAATCGCGGGCATGCCGGCGCGCACCTTCCAGCAGTGGGCCCATGAGCACGTGAACGCCTTCCGTCTGGCTCGCTCGGCGTGAGCAGTCATTGCCTACTCTCCCGGGGCGGCGCGAACCTGCCGCTCTGGGAGGGCCTGTGTTGATTACCCAACAGGGATTGATTCTGAACACTCCCGAGGGATTGAGGAACCAGCGCCCATCCTGCTTAGCGTGTCTCACCTGGTGCGGCGACGCTCCATTCCCGGAGCGACGCCGAGCACAAGGGGGGAGCTGGTCATGAAGCTGGGAATCACGATGCTGCGCGCTGTGGTGGCGGTGTCCGCGGTGCTGGCCCTGAGCGCCTGTGGTTCGGTGCCGTCGGATGAGGCCTCGATGGCCGGGGACGAGTCCTTGACGGAGTCCAAGGCGGGCCTGGGCAGCTGCCCAGGCTATGACTCCTGCGCCAACTTCTCCCCCTGGTACGAAACCAACGCGAACGCCTACTGCGACGTCGCCGGGTCCTGTGGCTATGTGTGGGCGTGTGACAATTACTGCATCGGAGGCGGCCAGGCGCCCGCCGAGGTGAAGCCTGGCAGCGACCCGAGCCTCATCCCGGATTGCCCGTGCGGCAACGCCTACCGCCAGGCCAAGCCCGCCACGTACGGACTCCAGGAGCGCTACCGCTACTGCTACAATCAGGCTGGCCAGGGCTGCACCGACTACGAGCACCAGTACGCAGTGCACGCCTGCGGTTGCTGAAGCCCTCCGCCGAGTCCCCGCTCCCCCTCCTGGGGGAGCGGTCCGCTCACGGCCCCACCGCATCTGTCCTTGAGCGAACAGTGGTGGATGCCCGACAGACCGCACTCTTGATAGGGCAAGCTCATTCGAGCCTAATCTGAAATTCCCGTGTCGCTACGCCTCATCCTCGGGGCGCACGCCGGCACGAGGAAGGAACAGCCCATGAAGGTAGGAATGACGTTGCTGCGCGCGGTGGCGGCGGTGACCGCGGTGTTGGCCTTGAGCGCCTGCGGCGCGATGGCGAGCGATGAGGCCCCGATGACGGGCGATGACTCCGTGATGGAATCCAAGGCCGCGCTGGGAAACTGCCCGGGCTATGACTCCTGTGCCGAGTTCTCGCCCTGGGTCGACGTCGCCGGTTCCACCTCCTGCGGCAACGACACGGGATGTGGCATCGCCTATCTTTGCGTCTATTGCGTCGCGGGCGAGCCGCAGGACAGCCAGAAGCACGACGCCGACCCGAGCTTCATCCCCGTTTGCGAAGATGGCAAGTGCCTGCAGACCACGGGCAAGCCCGCCACCTTCGGGCAGCAGACCCGCTACCGCGTCTGCTACAACCCGACGGGCCAGAGCTGCACGGATCGGCAATACCAGACGGGCGCGCGGCTCCGCTGCGGCTGCTGAGTCCCGAGCCCGCGCACACCGCTCCTCGCCGTAAGAGGAGCGGTCCCACCGCCAGCGTGCACCCGCCCATGGCCGTTCCCAGAACATCCGTGGCGCAGCGGTGCGCGGGTTCAGCCTTCAGGGTGGGTGCGCGGTGGAGGACCTTCTCGCCGTAACGGGAAGAGTCACAGCCCGCCCCGAAGAGTAGCGGATTGTGCCACAGCGGGACGTGTTCGACCGAGGCGCCCCATTCGCCGCCCCCCGACCACACTGGCTATTCACTTATTTCCGGACTTGGCACGCATATTGCAATGCCAACCTCCGCCACCTTGAGTGAGGTGGTCGGCGCTTGAGTGAACCAGTAACTGTTGAGCGGGGATCCTCTCTTGAAGACAGACTCATTGAAGCTCTCGACTCTCTGCGTGGCTCTTTCTCTCATGTCCGGCTCCGCGATGGCCGGAGACCGTTTGGGCGGAGCTCCGCAGTCCCGAGCGGCTGGTTCGGCGACTGCGTCGGCTTGCATGGATCTGTCGAGTGACCTCATCCAGGCAGCCGATGCCAAAGGCATCCCTATCAACAAGGAGGAGATTGTCACGATGACGGCGGAGGACCTCGCCTTCGCCGCCACCAGCATCGCCGGCTCCGAGCAGATCCCGGCCACTCGGTTCAATGACGGCGTCGATGTTGCCTTCGTTTACCTCAACTCTCCTGACTCCGGCATTCCGGCTGGCTTCTATCGTCTGAACGCCAGAGCCAATGCGAGCGACATCCGGGTCGGCTCGTATTCCGGTACGGTCGGCCTCATCGACCAAGATGGACTAGAGGTCACGAGGCTCGCCGCCAGCTTCGAAACCGCCACTCTGACGGTCCCCACTCCACTGCCATTCCCCCGGACGATGATCTCGTCGAGGATTGACACCTTGAGCATCAATAGGAAGAAGCTCAAGGAGGTCTGGGTCGTCGCTGTTCTCGGGTACAACCATATCATCATTGCTCTCTACGACGAGAAATGACTCTTCGCCCGAGGTCGGGCTGCGCCTGACATGCACTGGGATTCAGGCCCCCGACGCTTGAGTGAGCACCGCCTCCAGGCGGGCCAGCGCCCTCACTGTCCATGGTCGGGCAGTGAGGGCTGCCCGACCAATACCCGAACGGCGAATTCCTCTCCTGCGGCTGCTGGGTTCGCTCCCGCTCCCCGAACGGGCCGTCATCCCGCCTGACAGCCAGACGTCATGGCCTTGCCTTGGATGTGACCCGACGGGACGGCGGGCGCACTCCGCCCCTCCAGCCACCTCCCTTCATCGCCCAGCTGAAGTCCGGGAATCCCGGGCGACGTGGCGCATGCCCTCCTGCGTCATGTGCCCTGGCGTCGCACCGGACCAAGGATTCGGGCGCCGGCCGTTGTAGGAGACGACACGCGCCACGCGGACGTGGGAAGGGACGAGGGGGCACATGGGGCACGCGTACGATTGCCTGGTCATCGGCACCGGCTTTGGGGGCGCGGTGGCCGCATGCCGGCTGGCCCAGGCGGGCCTGTCCGTGCGCGTGCTGGAGCGTGGGCGCCGCTACCCGAAGAACTCCTTCCCTCGGGACTGGTCCAACCCGCTCAACGGCTGGCTGTGGCAACACGCGCAGGGCCTCTTCGACGTGAAGCTCATGCCAGGGATGAGCATGGTGCAGGCCGCGGGTTACGGCGGCGGCTCGCTCATCTACGCGAACGTGCACCTGCGCCCGCCCGCCGAGACGTTCGCCTCGGGCTGGCCCGAGGGCTACGGCCGCGCCGAGTTGGATCCATACTACGACCTGGTCGCGTACATGCTGGACCTCCAGCCCATCACCGCGCGCGCGGGCGAGCTGCCCATCAAGACGCGGCGCATGCGCGAGGTGGCGCGCTCCCTCGGACGTGAGGCGCAGTTCTTCCACCCCGATCTCGCGGTCAACTTCACGCCCGCGCGCGAGACGGTCCTCAACAAGTTCAATGTCCCGCAAGAGGGCTGCAACCTCTGCGGCGAGTGCGACATCGGCTGCAACGTCCACGCGAAGAACACGCTGGACCTCAACTACCTCGCCGTCGCCGAGCAGCGCGGCGCCGAGGTGACGACCCAGGCCGAGGTCACCCGCATCGAGCCGCTGTCCCTTGGCTATCGCGTCACGTACACGGACCACGCCACGGGCGGAGTGCCGCGCTCCGTGGACGCGCGCCGCGTCTTCCTCTGCGCCGGCGCGGTCAACACCACCGAGTTGCTGCTGCGCTGTCGCGATGATTGGGGCACGCTGCCTCGGCTGAGCGAGCGGCTCGGGTGCCGCTACTCGGCCAATGGAGACTTCCTCGCGTTCGCCTTCGACACGCGCGAGATGTGGGACCCCGCTCAGGGCCCCACCATCACGACCAGCCTCGTGGTGGACCAGGGTCAGGGCGCGGACAAGACGTGGTTCCTCTTCCAGGAGGGCGGCCACCCGTCGCAGATCGCCGGCCTGATGCACCTCATGGCGCCGGGGCATGACGCCTCAGTGCCCTCGGACGCGCTTCAGGCCGAGTTGGTGAAGGCCCTGCGGCTGCGCTCCCGCGACCTGGCCGCCATCGACGCCCAGGCGGGCCGCTTCCAGGCCGTGTTCCTCGCCATGGGCCGCGACAAGGGCAACGGCAAGCTGTCCCTCGCGCCCCTCACGCGAGAGCTGAAGGTGAAGTGGGACGTGCCCGGCAACCTGCCCCTGTACCGGACTCAAGAGCAGCTCTGCGAGGACGTGGCCCGGGCCCTGGGCGGACGCGCGGCCTACAACCCGCTCTGGTCGCGGCTGCACATCCCTGTGTCCGTGCACAACCTGGGCGGCTGCGCCATGGCCGAGGAGCCCGCCTACGGCGTGCTCACGCCCGACGGTGAAGTTCACGGCCATCCCGGTCTCTACGTGCTCGATGGCGCGGCGCTGCCCGCCAGCACGGGCGTCAATCCATCCTCCACCATCGCCGCCGTGGCCGAGCGCAACGTCGAGCGAGCCATTCGCGTGGCGCGCGGGGCTCCGACCTGGACCGCGCCCGAGCGCGCCCCCGCGCCGTTCACCTCGGCCCTCCGCGCGACACCGCCGCGCGTGGTGCCCCGCATCGACCCCATGGCGTCCGTGGTGATTCCCAAGGAGGGCACCCCGCCCTCTGCCACCCCGGTGGTGGGCCTGCGCTTCACCGAGCGGATGCGGGGCTTCATCGCCCCAGGCCACCTCCCCGTGGACGACTACGCCGGCGCGGAGCGCGTGGGCCAACGCGCGGGCACCGTGGCCGACTTCACGGTCACCATCAGCGCGCTCAACCTGGACCGATTCCTCGCGGAGCCCACCCACGCGGCGCTCGCGCAAGGCACCGTGCACGTGCACGGCCTCACCCCGCCCGAGGGCGCGACGGTAGAGCACGGCCTCTTCAACCTCTTCGTGGACGCGGCCGGCTTCTACGAGCGGCGCATGTTGTACCTGCTGCCGTTCACCGGGATGGATGGGCAGCCCTATCTGCTGGATGGCTTCAAGGACGTGAGAGACCACGGCGCCTTCGACGTCTGGGGGGCCACCGCCACGCTCCACACCGTCATCCGCCGAGGCCACCTGCGCGGCGGGCCCGTGGTGTCCAGCGGCATCATCCGTCTGCATCTGCCGGACTTCGTGCGACAGGTCACCACCTTCGAGGTGCTCGGCACCACCTCCCCCGTGACCCAGGCGGACGCGCTGCGACGCTTCGGGGCCATGTTCATGGGCTCGCTGTGGGACGTCTTCGTGCGTCCCCGAATGGAATAGGAGACGCGCGACGTGGTGACGGCAACGCGGTACGACGTGGTGGTGGTGGGCTCTGGCTTCGGCGGATCCATCAGCGCCCTGCGCCTGGCGCAGGCCGGCAAGTCGGTGGCGGTGCTGGAGCGCGGGCGGCGCTACCCCCCCGGCCAGTTCCCCCGAGACGTCACGCAGGCGGACTCCCTGCTGTGGCGTCACGCGTCCCGGCCGAGCGCCCAGGGCCTCTACGACGTGCGCTTCCTGTCTGGCATTGGCACGGTGACAGCCAGTGGCGTGGGCGGAGGCTCGCTCATCTACGCCAACATCCACGTGCGCCCGGATGCCGTCGTGTTCCAGGACCCGCGCTGGCCGCGCACCTGGACCCGCGACGCGCTGGAGCCCTACTTCGACAAGGTCGCGCGCGAGCTGCGGCTGTCGCCCGTGCCCGAGTCCTTCCACCTGCCCAAGCGCGAGGCGTTCAAGCGCGCCGCGAACCACATGGGCCGCCCCACATTCGACCCGCCCGAGGCCGTGTCCTGGACGGAGGCCTCCGCGCCGGGCCGCAAGCCGTGTCAGCTCTGCGCCGAATGCGAGTTCGGCTGTCAGCACGGCGCGAAGAACACGATGGACCTCACCTATCTGGCGCGCGCCGAGGCGCTGGGCACCACCGTCCTGCCGCGCATGCAGGTGTCCCACGTCGAGCCCGTCGCGGGCGGCTACCGCGTGCACGCCACCGACCTGGCCACGGGCGAGGCGCGCGTCGTGGAGGGCGCTCGCGTGGTGCTGTCCGCCGGCACGCTGGGCACGGTGGAGATCCTGCTGCGCAGCCGAGACCGGGCGCGCACCCTGCCCCGCGTCAGCGCGCGACTGGGGCATGGGTATTCGGGCAACGGAGACTTCCTCGGCTCGCTCCAGAACGCCCGGGAGGACTTGCAGCCGTGGGTGGGCCCGGACGTGGCCACGGTGATGAAGTTCTTTGACGCCGAGCCGCGCTTCACCCTGGTGACGGCCACCTTCAACCAGCCCGTGACGGAGGTGCTCGCGGGCATGGGGCAGCCGAAGCTCGGCCCCTTCCAAGGCATTGGCGCGCCGCTGTGGACCTGCCTGGGCCCCTTGCTGCACCAGGCCCTGGCCAAGGGGCTCTTGAGCAAGCCATTGGGCCCCGTGGCGAACGCGGCGGGCGCGTGCAACCTGTTCGCCATTGGCCAGGACAACGCCAATGGGCGCATGGGCCTCAAGGGGGACCGCCTGGACGTGGAGTGGGACTTCGCGCGGGAGAACGCCGCGCTCGTCGCGCGCATCTCCGAGGCGATGGACGAGCTGGCCTCGCAGTACGGCGCCACGTACGTGCCGCTCGTCACGTGGCAGCTCTTCCGCCGCCCCATCACCGTGCACTCGCTGGGCGGAGCGCACCTGGCCGAGTCACCCGAGCAGGGCGTGGTGAGCACCGAGGGCGAGGTGTTCCATCACCCGGGCCTCTACGTGGCGGATGGCTCGGTCATCCCCACGGCCATCGGCTTCCATCCGGTGATGACCATCAGCGCGGCGGCGGAGCGGATCGCCGAGTCCGTGGCGCAGAGCTTCTGACCTCTTTCGACATGGAGCAGACCATGGTTTCCCTCCCCTCTCCCGAGCGCCACGACTTCTTCGCGGACGACGGCTCGCCCCTCCAGCTCACGCGCTATCGGGGCGGCGCGAAGGGCCCGGTGCTGCTGGTGCACGGCGCGGGCGTGTGGAGCGGCATGTTCATGCTGCCCACCCTCGAGGAGAACTTCGTGCAGCACCTGGTGCGCCATGGCTACGACACGTGGCTCTTGGACTGGCGCGCGAGCACGGAGATGCCACTCACGCAGTTCTCGCTCGATGACGCGGCGGCGAACGACATGCCCGCCGCGGTGAAGAAGATGCGCCAGATGACGGGCGCGCCGTCCGTGCAGGCGGTGGTGCACTGCGCGGGCTCGGTGACGTTCTTCATGGCGCTGGCCTCGGGCCTGTTGCCGGACGTGCGCGCCGTGGTGGCCTCGCAGGTGGCGATGCACCAGGACGTTCCGCCGGTGACTCAAATCAAGTCCCTGATGCGCGTGCCCGAGCTGCTGGATATCGGGCTCGACTCGCTGTCTCCCACCGAGGATGCGCAGCACCCCTTGTTCCAAGCCGCGTTCGGGGCGCTGGCCAATGCGCTCCACCTCGAGTGCGACAGCACCGTGTGTCATCGCCTCACGTTCATGTACGGGCACCTGTTCCAGCACGCGCGCCTCAACCGCGAGACGCACGCGCGGTTGGATGAACAGTTCGGCCGGTGCAATCTCCAGACGTTCCGCCACCTGGCGCAGATGGCTCGCGCGGGCCACTCGGTGGGCTACGACCACGGGCGCGCGGAGAACCTGCGCCGCCATGGGCAGACCACGCCGCGCACGTACCTGCATCCCGAGCACCTGCGCCTGCCCATCACCTTCGTGTCCGGGGAGCACAACCGGACGTACCTGCCCACGTCCACGGAGCGCACCTGCGCATGGCTGCGCGCGGCGCACGGCGAGGGCCTCTATCAGCGCCACCTCCTGGAAGGCTACGGCCACCTGGACACGTTCATGGGGGCCACCGCGGCGCGGGACACCTACCCCGTGATGCGCGAGGCGCTCGAGGCCACCGCCTGAGTCACGGTGAAGCGCTGGCGGCCCCGTTCAACCGCGCTCGGTCTTCTTGCGACGGCGGGACTCCGCGGCCAAGGATGGTCCCCCAGGAGGAGGTACGCGATGACCATCACCCTCACCGCCTTTGACCGCTCACCCGATGGTGGCAAGGGACTGGCGCGCGATACACGCGTCCGCTGGGCGCTCGAGGAAGTGGGCCTGCCCTACGACGTTCGCCCGGTTTCGTTTCGCGCCATGAAGGAGCCGGCCCATCTGGCGATTCACCCCTTCGGCCAGATTCCGACCTATGAGGAAGGCGACCTCGTCCTGTTCGAGTCGGGGTCGATCGTGCTCCACCTCGCGGAGCGCCATGCGGGCCTGCTGCCGGACGATGCCCCTGCACGGGCGCGGGCGATCTCCTGGATGTTCGCCGCGGTCAACACGATGGAGCCGCCAATCCTTGACTTCGCCAACATGCGAATCCAGGAGCGGGACAAGCCTTGGTACGAGGCACGTCTGCCTTTGGCGGAGGAGCGCGTCCGAGGCCGGCTGAGTCAACTCTCCACGCGGCTGGGCGATGCCGACTGGCTCGACGGGGCCTTCAGCGCAGGAGACCTGATGATGGTCTCGGTGCTGCTCCGATTGAGAGCATCGGGCCTCCTGGATGACGCTCCGAACCTGGTCGCCTATGTCGCCCGTGGGGAAGCACGGCCGGCCTACCAGCGGGCGTTCGAAGCGCAGCGGGCGTTCAACACCGGCCAGCCGGCGCCCCGTTGACGGTGAGGGCGTCCGCGCCACGCGACGTACCGCCCGAGCCGGTGCGCAGCGCTCCCGCCTGAGTCACCGTGAAGCGGTGGTGGCCCAACACTCCGGCCTCCATCTCCACCACATCCCCCGGGCGGAGCATGCGCGGGTTCTCCGCGTGGGCGCGCAGCGCCGCGGACAGTCGGGCAAGCGGCCCCGGCAAGAGTGACGCGAGCCGGCGCTTCCAGGCGGGCACCGTGAAGGCCACACCCGACGGCGTGCCGGTGAGCACCACGTCGCCTCGGGCCAGGAGCCCATCCGGTGCGGCGCGGGCCGCGAGGGTGAGCAGTTCGCGCGGGGTCGCGATGAGGTCCATCGTGCGACCGCGCTGCCGGAGTTCGCCGTTGACGCGGAGGGTGAGCGTCACGTCCAGGCAGGCATCGACCTGGGGCACGTCCGGCACCCACAACGTGGGCCCTGGCACCAAGAAGCCCGGGAAGCTCTTCGCCGCGCCCCAGAAGGCCATGCGGTCGGGACGTCCCTCGCCCAGCACCTGCACCGTGCGCGCAGTCACATCATTGGCGACGAAGTAGCCCACCGGCGGCGCGAAGTCCTCCCGCGCGAGCGCCTCCGCTCGCACGTCTTCGAGCAGCAAGAGGCCCAGCTCCACTTCGTAATCCAGGAGCGGCGGCAGCGCGGGGAAGCGCGCCGCGAGTCGAGCCGCGAGCGTGGCATCCAACCGCGACACCGCCTCCACCAACGCTTCGCGCGGCGGGGCCATGACCTCACTGCCTTCTCGCAGCAAGGACGCGGCCTCCTTGGCGAAGACGGCGGGGCCACCCGACTCGCCCCCGGTCTCACGCAGGTGGGCCGCATGGGTGAGCCCCAAGGCGTGCACGCGCCCCGGTGACAGGCGCAGCGGCTCGGTATGTCCCGGCGCGTGGTCCGCGGCGAGCGCGCGCATGAGCGCGGGTGCGGCCGAGCGGGCGCGGCTCATCCGACGTCCCCCATCGCGCGCGGCGTAGGCTCGGAAAGCGCGGCGTCATCCCAGCCCAGGTAGCGCACGTGCTCCAGCTTCTCGGGGGCGTGGAACTCCAACGCGCCCACCGTCGAGGTCAACCGCCCCGTCTGTCGCCACGCCGCGAATGGATGCGGCCGCGTGAAAAGCTCCACCTCACAGCGCGCTACATCGCTCTGCGCGACGTGCACGTCCCAGCCCTCCGGGTCTCGGTAGGCGTACCCCACCAGCGTGCGGGGATCGCACCATGCGCGCCCTCGCATCGCGGCCGTGGCCGTGGCCGTCCGGAAGTGAACCTCACCGGGGCGCGGTGACTCCATGCGCGAGAAGAGGAGCCCGGGCACCTCGTGAAACGTGTGCCGTGCGTCGGCCGTGCGCAGGTAGATGGGTGTCAGCCGAGGCGACAGCGCGCTTCGCCGGGGCAGCACGGTGAGCGCCTCCAGCCGCGCCTCGGGGTCCTCTTGGAAGCGCGGGCAGTACAGCCACGTCAGCTCCTCCAGGCGCCTCCGCCCCCACAGGTGCTTCTGCAATCCGGGCGCGCCGCGCACGTCGTAGCGCTGGCCGTCCACCGTGACGGTGCCCGTGAAGGACACATCGTCCTGCGAGTGGTGCACGTGCGTAGGCAGCGGCAACAGGCCGGTGCCCCGAGGCTCGCGCCGCACCGACACGGCGTCCTCGGGCGAGGAGCGCAGGTCCCACGCAATGGAATGGCCGCCGGAGTCCACGCGGCCATGGCAACGCCCAGGCGCCAGCTCCGACTCGCCAATGCGGATGCCGAAGCGCCCCGTCGTGGAGGCCTCGAAGTCCGTGACGGGGTGGATGGACTTGAGCGCCACCGCGGGCCGGGCATCCGAGGCGCAATCGAAGGCCGCCGCCCACACCGTGGCCCGAGGCTCGCCCGGCGCTCCCGGGGCCGGCGTGAAGAGGGTGTAGCGCAGCCACCAGGCGCGATCGCCCCCAAGGTCCAACACCACCACGAACCAGATCTCGAAGAACCCGGCCTGCCCCCTCCAGCGCGGCAGGTTGGCGCGCTCACTCGACCGCATGCGACTCCCCCCATCCAGATGACGGCGCGTACCACCGGCCCGGCAGCCCTCACACCGTCGCAGACGCGGAGCGCTCCAGGCAAGGCCCTGACGTCCGAGCGCGGCCCGCTAGAAGTCGTCGCCGCCCCAGGTGATGCGGTAGGTGACCGTCTCCTCGTCGAACACGAGCACCTCCACCTGCGTGGCCGGCCCTCCGGCGGCGCGCGCCGTGGCGAGCATGACCCCTTGCTTGAAGTAGCGCAGCATGCCGGGCTCGTTCAGCCAGAGGTCCACCGTGTTGGAGCCCCGCTCGGTGAGCTTGACCTCGGTGTAGTTGTTTCCGGTGCGGAAGCTGTGCTGCGCGCGGCCCAGCACCCGGCGCGTGCCCAACAGCTTGAGCACCCCCAGGAGCGCCCGGCCCACCATCGTGTCGCGGTAGCCGTCAATCATGCGCTCTCCCAAGAGGCGCCACGCCACCGCGTCCGGCTCGCCCGGATGGAGCGCCTTGGCCGTCAATGCCACGCAGCGGATCCACGCCTCCAGCGGGTACGCCGGCAACAAGGGGCGGTCCAGGTCCAGCCCCTCCTTGCGCAGCTGCTCCTTGAGGGCGTACGGCACCCTGCCATTCAGCCCCCGGACGAAGAGGCCCTCAACGATGGGCGGGAACACGAGACGCTCGGCCATGGTCCCCTTCCTGCCCGGGACCGTGAACGCGGGTCAAGCCCCCCTCCGCCCCAGACGCTACACTCCGCGCCACCTTCGAGGTGGGAGTGGACATGGAGCAGCGAGTCATCGTCATCACGGGTGCGAGCGCCGGCATTGGCGCGGAGCTGGCGCGGCGCTGTGGCGAAGAAGGCGCGAAGGTCGTGCTGGCCGCGCGCCGCCGCACGGAGCTGGAGGCCGTGGCCGCCCGCGCCGGCCCCGAGGCGCTCGCCGTCGTCACCGACGTCACGCGTCGGGGCGACGTGGAGCGACTGCGAGACCGGGCCCTGGAGCGCTTCGGCCGCATCGACGTCTGGGTGAACAACGCCGGGCATGGCATCTCGCGCTCGGTGGCGGAGCTGACGGACGAGGACCTGGAGTCAATGTGGCGAGACAACGTCCACAGCGCGCTCTATGGCATGCAGGCCGTGCTGCCCCACTTCCAGGCGCGGGGAACGGGACAGATTGTCAACGTCTCCAGCGAGCTGGGGCGCCTGCCTTTGATTCCGCCCCGCTCGGCGTACAGCGCGGCCAAGCACGCCCTCAACGCGCTCAGCGCGTGCCTGCGCTTGGAGCTGGCGCGCACCCACCCGGGCCTCATGGTCAGCGTGGTGATGCCGGGCCTCGTCGCCACCGAGTTCGGCGTCAACGCACGTGGTGGCGGCCCGGACTCCCGCGCGATTCCCGGAGCCCAGAGCGTCGAGGACGCCGCGGCGGTCCTCCTCGACGTCATCGCGAACCCGAGGCCCGAGGCGTACACCCGCCCCGGCACTCACGCCGAAGTGGAGCGCTACTACCGCGACGTGGCCGCGTTCGAAGCCCAGGCCCTCGCGCGGTTTCCGTGAGTCACGGCGGGGCGGACTCCCGCGCCGCATGGGCATCGCGCTCCGAGAGGATGAGCGGACGCTCCAAGCGCTTGCGGTCCCAATGCCCCAGGTCGGCGCAGGCTTCGTAGGTGCTCTGGAAGAAGTCCAGCAGGTAGGCGCGGGGCGCGCTCGCGCGCCGGACGTCGTCATAGGACAACAAGAACTCCTGGATGCCGGTGTCGTAGCGCGCCGCGTCCGGCCGCACGCGGGCCGCGGAGAACCCCTCGGGCGCGGGGGCGCCGTAGCAGTAGAAGGCGGCGCCCTTCGTCGCGTCCGAGCCCGGCCAGAAGCCCACGCTGCACACCTCCTCGCAGTAGGACTCCAGGGTGACGAGGTCCGCGCCCGGGCGCTCGGGAGCACGTCGCCCCGAGAAGCGCGTCACGGCCAGGTCGAAGCTCCCCCAGAAGAACTGCACGGGGCTGCACTTGCCCGTGAAGCGCGCCCGAAACTCAGTCATCGCCAGATGGGCTTGCACCAGGGCGAGCCACCAGCGGTGGACGTATTCCGGGTCATAGCTGGCGTGATGCCGGTCCTGACTGAACGGCGTGGTGTCATCTGGAATCTCCACCGGCACATCCCAGATGCTCACCTCGACCCCCAAGGACCGCAGCGTCGCCATGACATCCCGGTAGAACTCCGCCACCGACCGGGCCTCCAGCGCGAGCGTGCGAGTCTCGCCATTGATGGCGCGGAAGGACAGCTCATGGTCGACGAAGTCGAAGTCCACCTCGAAGGCCCCGAAGCCCGAGGGCATCAAGGCGGAGCGCAGTCCACGCGCCGTCACGCGGAAGGTGACGTTCCACCAGTGATTCGCTGGAGGAGTCAGTGCGAGCTGAACCTTGCCGATGACCTGCGTCCAGCGATGCAGGGTAGCGAAGGTGTCCTTCCAGGCGTCCAATGGCAGCTCAGGCCATGCCTCCTGCAGGGTTTCCACGCCGGGCGTCGATGCGCTGGCCATACGGCTCCTCCCATGGGGCCCATGTCTGCCCCTGAGGGTGAGCCCCGCGTCGCCCAGGCGCCAGCGCCCCCAGGCCGGGCGCAAGCAGACCGAACAACTTCCCGAGCGCCGGCTCGCTCGGCCCTTGTCACTTTGGCAGCGCGGGGAGGCGTGCCAGGACTACCCCTCCACTATCCCCGGAACTGGAGGCGCAGCCCGGGCTGGAGCCAGGCATGCAGCTTCTGCATGTCCTTGGGGATGCTCAGCGTATCCATCTGGAAGAAGCTCTGGGTGGAGCGGCTCCCATAGGTCGAGCTCACCTTGGAGTACTGCGCCATGGCGGCCGTGACGTAGGGGCCCACGGACATCGAGGGACTGAGCTGGAAGTCGAGCCCCACGTTCGCGTGCCCCAGCTCAAATCCCCGGAGCCGATACGTCAGGCGCGTGTCCGTCGCCGCTTCGTCTTCCTTCCGATTGAGAATCTCGTATCCCGCGCCCACCCCCACCCAGGGACGCAGCCGCGCGACGGGCGCGAACTGATAATTCAGGTCCACCCCGAAGCGCATCAGGGAGTGAGCGCACGTGCTGCCCGGCGGGCAGTTCCCCTTCAGGGACGCCCCATACTGGAAGTACCCTCCCAGCGAGAGCTGCTCGTTGAAGAAGTACGACACATCCAGCTGCGGCGACAGCGTCTTTCCCACGTACGACTGAGGGATGAGGATGACCACATTCCCCACGGGAAGACCCAACGCGCCTCTCAAACCCATCGCGAATCCCGAGCGCGGAGCCGACTCCTCCGCGACCGCGGGAAGCGCGAATGACAAGGCAAACATCATCACGGCTGACAAAAAGACTCGATTGTTCATGTCACTCTCGGGGCAGGACCGTCTTTCAAACCGCAGGTCCGTGGTACGGCGAAGTGCCTCATTGCAAGGGCACTGCCAACACCACACCCAGCGACTGGGCGCCCTTCACTCCGGGACGCCCGTTTCCCCCCGGGGACCGCTGCGACGAAGCAGCGCGGCTACAGCCGGAACAGGAGACGCACACCGGGCTGAACCCAGAGGTGCAACGCCTTGACGCTGTCCGGAACGTCGCCTGTCTCGGTCTCGGAAGAACCCGGGATGCCCAGCGCCTCGGTCGTCACGGTCGCCGTCGAATACTGGGCCAGCGTGGTCGTGAGGTAGGGCCCCACGGACACGGAGGGACTGAGCTGAATGTCCAAGCCCGCGTTCAGATGCCCCAGTTCATACCCCCCCAGCGATGTCTCGATGCGCGTCACGTCCGTCTTGAACGTCCGTTGGATCCGCTCATAGCCCGCGCCCACCCCCACCCACGGCCGCAGGAACGCCCCGGGAGCGAAGTGATAGTTCAGGTCCACGCCGAGGCGCATGACGCTGCCGGAGCACCTCTTGTCAAACTGGCAGTTCCCGCCCATTGACACGCCGTACTGGAAGTACCCGCCCAAAGACAGCTGCCCGTTGAAGAAGTAGGCCACATCCAACTGCGGTGCCAGCGCATCCCCAAAGGCAGACTGCTCGATGGGCTCAAAGGCCGTCCCCGTGGGAAGGCCATACGCGCCCCGCAGTCCAATCGCGAGGCCCGAGTTTCGGGCCGCGTCCTCCGCGGCCGCGGGAAGCGCCAGCAACGAAGCGACGACCATCAGGGATGAACAGGAGGCTCGAGAAGTCATGTCACTCATCGGGGTTGGGCCGTCCTCGAGACGGCGGGGCCATGGTGCGCGGCGTCCCAGGAAAAGGCGCGGCCCGCACCGCCCCCCTAGCTATCACGCCCGGCACCCCAACCCGCCTCGCCGCCCCTGCGCTCTCAGTCCATGGGATTCTGAAAGGCCCGTGACGCCGTCGCCCCCGGGACCGGAAGCACAGGCAGCCCAGGAATCCCTAGCAGGCGCGCAGGCGCGCGAGTCACGCTCAAGCCCCAAGTCGAGGTAGGGTGGGTTTTTTCCGAGGACCCATTGCCATCATGACTACCGCCATCCAGCAGCGCCCCCACAGCAACCTGGCCGCCGGCCGCTTCGCCCAGACCCGCTACATGATTCGCCGGAAGTTCTTCAAGATTTTCGGCGGCGCGTTCCACATCTACGACGCGATGGGCAACCTCGCCTTCTACTCGAAGATGAAGGCGTTCAAGCTGAAGGAGGACCTGCGCGTCTATACCGGCGAGGACATGCAGGAGGAGGTCCTCGTCATCAAGGCCCGGAGCATCCTGGACTTCGGCGCGACCTATGACGTGCAGGACTCCGCCACCGGCACCCGCCTGGGCGCCCTGCGCCGCAAGGGCCTCAAGTCCATGCTGCGCGACGAGTGGCTCATCCTTGACGTGAATGACAAGGAAGTCGGCACCATCCAGGAGGACAGCATGCTGCTGGCGCTCGTGCGCCGGCTGCTGACCAACCTGGTGCCCCAGACGTTCGTGGGCAATATGGGCGGCGCGCCCGTGCTCACCTTCAAGCAGCACTTCAACCCGTTCATCCAGAAGATCGACCTGGACTACTCCGTGGACGTCCAGGGGCAGTTGGATCGCCGCCTCGGCATCGCCGCGGCCATCCTCCTGTGCGCAATCGAAGGCCGTCAGTCTGGCGGGTGATGCCCGCACGCCGCGTGGCGCTCGCCTGTCGCACGGGGTGACGCCTCGCGCGGTCGTGCTCGATTCGCGCTGGCGTGGGTCCTGGGACTGACGTGTCCCAGGGTCCCGGCCTCTCGGACTCGGCCCTTCTCGAGCCGTGATAGTTTGAAAGCCATGCCTGCACCGGATCGAATTCATGTCGCGTCTTCCGTGCTGGACCTGAAGTCTGAGCCAGCCTGGAACTCCAGGGCACCGGAGGCAGCAGGAGACACGGCGCTCCACATCACGCTGCCGTATGAGCAGGGACGACGTCCGGGAGATGTGCCGGTGGTGCGGCGCTTCCGGTTGACGTTGATGGAGGGACCGGGCGTGGGCGCCACGTGGGAGTCCACGGGCGACACGTGCTCGATGGGCTCGCACCCGCTCAACGACTTCGCCATCGAGGACCCCACGGTGTCGCGCTTCCACTGCGAGGTGCGCATTGGCCCGCGCGGCCCGCAGGTGAAGGACCTGGACAGCCTCAACGGCGTCATCGTGGACGGCGTGCAGGTGATGGAGGGCATCCTGCGCAGCGGGAGCCTGCTGCGGCTGGGCCGCGTGGTGGTGCGCTTCGACTTCAGCGCGGAGAACAACCGGCTGCCGCTGTCCGAGCAGGGGCGCTTCGGCACGCTGGTGGGCGCCTCGGTGGCCATGCGCAGCTGCTTCGCCCTGCTGGAGCGTGCCGCCGCGCGCGACACCACCGTGCTCTTGGAGGGTGAGACGGGCACGGGCAAGAGCCAGGCCGCGCTCGCCTTGCATCAGGCCAGCCGCCGGCGCGACGCCCCCTTCCTGGTGGTGGACTGTGGCGCCATCCCCTCGCACATCCTGGAGAGCGAGCTGTTCGGTCACGAGAAGGGCGCCTTCACCGGCGCGGTGAACCGGCGCGAGGGCGTCTTCGAGGAGGCGGATGGTGGCACCGTCTTCCTGGATGAGATTGGCGAGCTGCCCGCGGAGCTGCAGCCCAAGCTGCTGCGCGTGCTGGAGAACCGCGAGATTCGCCGCGTGGGCAGCAACACCTATCAGCCCGTGGATGTGCGGCTCATCGCCGCCACGCACCGCGACCTGCGCGCGGAGGTGAACGCGGGCCGCTTCCGCTCGGACCTCTTCTTCCGGTTGGCGGTGCTGCGCATCGCCATGCCCTCGCTGCGCCAGCGCCCCGAGGACCTGCCGGTGCTCGTGGACGGCCTCCTCCAGTCCCTGGGCGCGGAGCCGGAGCACACCGAGGCCCTGCGCACCCCGGAGTTCCTCGCGCGGCTGCGGCACGCGGCGTGGCCCGGCAACGTGCGCGAGCTGCGCAACTACCTGGAGCGCTGCCTCGTCTTCGAGGACACCGTGGCCCTCTCCGACGAGGAGCCACACCACGCGGGGCCGGTGGAGGTGGACCCCTCGCGCCCCTACGCCGAGCAGCGCCGCCACATGGTGGATGCGTTCGAGCGCCGCTACCTGCAAGCGCTGCTGGAGAAGTACCCGGGCAAGGTCGCGCAGGCCGCGGTCACCGCGGGCATGGACCGGGTGCACCTGTACCGGCTGCTGCGCCGCCACGGCATCAAGCCCTGAGGGTCAGCCGCGGGCGCCCACGCGCCACCGGTCCTCCCGGCCACGGACGGGCTCGAGCAAGAGCCCGTCCTCCAGGCCGCGCAGCGCCGCGCCGCTGGCCACCACGCCGGCGGACCCGGACGGCTCCACCCAGTCCGGCAAGCGCGCCAGCCCGCCCTCGGTGGAGCGCCCCGCCACGTGCACGGTGAGGCTCAGCGGGACGGGCAGGTTCGCCAACGTGCGCGCCGCGTCCAGCACCCGGGCGCGGAGTTCACGTGCCGCATCCATGTCCTCGGGCAGCGCGGCCATCGCGAGCAGACAGCCGCAGCCTTCCAGCCGCGCGTCCAGGCCCGCGTCACGCGCCAACCGGAGCGCTCGCTCCAGGGCGGCATCGAGCGCGTCGAGCGACTCGGCGGATTCGAGCGCCTGCGCGCAGCCCTCGGCGTACAGCGCCACCGCGTGCTCGGGCGCATCGCGCGCGGACGTGCCTCGCACCGCGCCGCGCAGGTCCTCCATCAACGCATCCACGTCCGGGTAGCGCTCCTCGCGGCGCTTGCGCAGACACCGCAGCACCACCGCGTCCAACGCGGCGGGCACGGGCGCGCGCTCGCTGGGGCGAGGCGGCGGCGCGTGCAGGTGCTGCTCCTCGACTTCGTGTCGCGTGGGGCCCGGAAACGGTGGCTGCCCCGTGACGAGTTGGAAGAGGAGCACGCCGAGCGCGTAGAGGTCCGTGCGCGTGTCGGGCACCTCGCCGCGCACTTGCTCAGGGGCCATGGACAGCGGCGTGCCCATCGCCGTGCCAGTGTGGGTCAGCGTGGAGTTCCCCGGAGCGCCCGGACGCAGGCCCTTGGCCACGCCAAAGTCCACCAGCTTCACCCGAGGCGACTCCCCGCTCCCGGCCAGGCGCACCACGTTCTGCGGCTTGAGGTCACGGTGGACGACGCCGGCCGCGTGCGCCTCGCGCAGCGCCGAGCCCACCTGCTCCATCACCTCCAGCGCTTCACGCGGGGACAGCGGCCCTCGCTGGGCCAGCTCCGCCGCGAGGTCCCGTCCCTCCAACCACTCCATGGCGATGAAGGGGCGCCCATCCGCCAGGGTGCCGTGGCCGCGCACCTCGACGATGTGCGGGTGGCGCAGTCGCTGGAGCGTCGCCGCCTCCCGGCGGAAGCGCCGCAAGGCGAGCGGCGCGAGCGACGCGTGGGAATGCAGCACCTTCAGCGCGGCGGGCGTGCCGTCCTGCACGTGCCGCGCACGGTACAGCGAGGAGACCGGCCCGGCGGCGTGCACGGCCACCACCACCCACGGGCCCACGAGCGCGCCGGGGCGCAGCTCCTCGCCGTACAGCGCCTCTTCCCCGGGAGGGGCCATGCGCTACTTCGAGCCCCTCTTGTTCGCCACCCGCTTGCACAGCTCGGCGCCCGGGCTGGTCGAGGTGGGGTCGCACGGCATGTGGAGGAAGGTGGTCACCGGCTCCTTCCATACCGCGTTGTTGATGTCCCGGCATTGCTCGAAGTCACCATCGCCCACCACCATCGAGCCATCCTGCGACGCACACTTGCCCGCGGAGGTCTCCGAGTTGCCCCAGCACGGCCCCACCACCGTGGTGGCGCAGTTGGCGCCAGACGCCGGCAGCGCGCACACCCGATGCGTGGAGTACGCCGCCCCGTTCACCCACGACGGGTCGTAACAGGAGAACATCTGCTTGTAGATGGCGCCTGGGACGACGGCGTCGTCGCCCACCACTTCGTAGGAGACCTGGTCCCCCTGGCGGTGCACCACCACCTCCACCTTGGTGGCCAGCGCCTTGGGGACGAACAGGTTGCCGTAGAAGGCGCCCTCGCGGACCGAATAGACCTGGGCTTCAGAGAGGCCGTACTGCACGGGCGCGGCCGAGCTGGCCACCACCGCCGTCAGCCCCGCCGCCCCGCTGTCCCAAGGCCCCGTCATCACGCTGAAGTAGCCGTTGCTCGGGCACTCGAAGGTGACCACCGGATCACTCCCCGAGCAGCTCCCCTCGCTCTCGTCGATGAACCGGTTCGTGTTCTCGTCGCACCCCACCGGGCCTTCACAGACGCGCAGCACCATGCGGGTGCCCGTGCTCGCCCCCAGCGCCGGGCCTGGGCACGCCGCCGCGCCACCCGCGCCCACCGACACCGTGGCCCCCGGCTGGCACCGGCCCACCGCGTCGCCCCTCCAGCCACAGTCGCGCGACACCCCCTGGGTGGCCGTCGCGCAGGCCGAGAAGCTGGACAGCTTCTGCGCCGTGTCCGGGTCGTACTCGGCCGGCGCGGTCACCGGCTCCAGCGGGAAGCCCCCACCCGTCAGCGACGCGACCTCGCCGCGCATGGACAGCTCCACGCGCCGGCCCAGCGCGTTGTTGCGCGCGAGGATACAGCCGGACACGCGCCGCAGACACGCCGTGGAGGGCGACTGGGTCTCCCACGTCGGACACAGGCCCGCCTTGCCCTTCCACCAGCGCGTGGTGGACGTCAGCGGGTCATACCAGGGGATGTCATGCCCCTGCGGCAGCGCGCAGCTCACCAGGTACTCCATGAACTTCTGCGCGTCCGGGTCGCGCAGCTGCACGCGCAGGTACTGCGCCCCCGTGAGGGGGTCGAACAGGGCCTTCAGCGAGTCCGTGGACAACATCGCGTTGGCCTGCGGGTTCGTGGAGATGGCGTTGAGGACGAGCGCGTCCGTGGACAACGAGTTCGCGATGCGGATGTCCGCCCGCTGGGTGCCCAGTTCGGCCTCGGCCTCGCTCGGCGCGGTCGGTCCACAGGCGGCCAGGGCCAGCAGCAGCGACAGCGCGCCGCGCATCAGGGAATCACGGAACCGGACGGGCATGGGCCCTCCTCCAGGGTGGAAGGGAAAGGGAATGGGCTGAGGCGCAAGCACGGGATGGGCCAGCCCGCACCCGCCCCCCCCTCTCGCGGGGATACCCGCTGAGTCCGCCCGCACATGTGGCGCCAGACGCCACAGCCCTCGGGCGCGCGTGACATTCCACGCTACAGGGCATCGGCCACCCGGGCCCGGAGGGACTCGTAACGGGCACGCCACAACGGGGCTCCCTCCACGGCCTGTCCAGCGCGCGCGAGCCACGAGCGGGCCTCCGCCGTGCGCCCGGCCTGGAGCGCCCCCAACGTCGCCTGGAGGAGGATCTCCACCTTCTCGTCCGGGGACGCGAAGGGCTCCGCTTCCTCCACCAGGGTGCTCCAGGCCGCGGTGTCCGCGGGGAGCTCGCCCACCTGCAGCTCCACCAACCGGCGCATCACAGCGGTGGGTGGAAGGGACTCGGGCGGACAGTGCGAGGCGATCCATTCGAGCTGGCCCCGGGCCTCCGCCCGCTCGCCCCGCGCCGCGCCCAGCCGCGCCAGGAGGAGGGCATCCACGGGGACGGGGTGCTCGCGAAAGAAGCGCACCCCGAGTTCGTGCGCGCGACGGGCCAGCGGGAGCGCCTCATCCAAGCGGCCCTGCATGTAGAGGACCTCCGCCAGGTTGAAGGTGGACCAGCGTTCCACTTGGGCATGCCCCAGCTCGCGCCCCAGCGCCATGGCGTGGCGGAGGTCGTCCTCGATGCGGGCCATGTCGCCTCGCGACAGCCACAGGAGCACGCGGTTGATGCGCGTGGCGGCCAGATGCAGGGCATCGCCGGCGGCCTCGCAGCGCCGCAGCGCGTCTTCGAAACGCTCGGCCGCTTCATCGGGGCGCTCCAGGAAGGTGAGCGCGGAGCCCAGCAGCGCCAGGGCCACCACGTGCGTCTCGTGGTCGCGCGCGGCCTCGGCGCCCTCCGCCACGGAGGCCAGGACTCGCGCGGCCGGCCCCCATTCGCCCAGCCGCACGTGCATGCGGCCGCGCGCCAGCGAGCAGCGCAGCGACAAACGCGGCGAGTCCAACGAGGCGATGCGCTCCAGCGCCTCGCGCGTGCACGCGCCCGAGCCCTCCGCGTCCTCCATCCAATCGCGCGCGGTGGCCTCCTCCAGCAGCAAGTCCACCACCAGCGCCTCGTCGCCCCGAGCCCCCGCCAGGGCGCGCGCGGCCCCGAGGTCCGCCAGGCCCTCTCGGAAGCGCTGGAGGCGATGGCGCACCCGACCTCGCCCCGCCAGGGCCAGGGCGCGGCGCTCGGGGTCGGCCTCGGGCAACAGCGAGAGCGCGCGCGTGTAGTGCTGTTCGGCTTCCACCGGCAGGTGCGCGCGACGGGCCTCCTCGGCCAGCGCGAGGAAGGCCTCCACCGCCTCTTCGTGCGCGCCGCATGCAGCGGCGTGGTGCGCGCGACGACGTCGGCGGGACGGGCCATCCGTTCCCGTGGCATGCAGCGCGGCGGCGTGCAGCGAGCGGCGCGCGGCCGGTGGGAGCAGCCCCTCCAGGGCTTCGCGCAACAGCGGGTGTCGGAAGACGAAGTGCCCCGGCTCGGACTCGCGCAACAGCCCCGCGCGCGCCAGCCGCCGCAGCCCGGCGCCCGCGTCCAGCGAGCCCAGGCGCACCGCGTCCTCCCCCGGGCCCAGGTGGCGCAGCGCCGCGTCCACCCGCTCCACATCGACCTCCGTGCCGAGCACCGCGCACAGTCGGGCCAGCCCCTGGTGCACCTCGGGCAGCGCGGCGAGGGCGCGCGCGGCGAGGCGCTCGAACAGCGGCGTCACCGACACGTCGAGCAACGCATCCGGCGCGATGTACCAACCGCCGCCCGGCGAGGCGCGCAGTGCCCCTGCCGCGCGCAGCGCCCCGGCCACCTCCACGAGGGACAACGGGACGCCCTGCGCCAGCCGCTCCAGGCGGGCCAGGACAGGCTCGGGCACGTGCTCCGCGGGGCGCAGCAAGTGGAGCAGCAGGGCGCGAGTGGACTCAGGCGACAGGGGTGGCAACACGTGCCGCGAGGCGCGCGCGCTCCGGTCGCCCAGATGCGGACGCAACCCGAGCAGCGAGGGGCGCCCCACCACGCACACCCACAGCGGCGCGCGGCCACCTGCCAGCGTCGCCAGCTCCAGCGTGTCCAGGCTGGTGGGGTCGGCCAGGTGGGCATCGTCCAACAGCAACACCCGAGGGGCCTCCCGCGAACGCTGGAGCAGTTGCCCCGCGAGCGCGCGGGCCGCGGAGGGACGGTGCGCCGCCAGCGCCTCGGGGGCGGACGCGGAGGCGGCCACGAGCGCCTCGACCAGCGCATCCGGAGCGGAGGTATCGGGCGCGGGCGCACGCAGCCGCACCCCACGCGCGAGCCCTTCCTGTCCGAGCCGCGAGGCCAGCGCCTCGACCAACCGCGTCTTGCCGTGCCCCACCTCGCCCGTCAGGACACAGAGGCCCGGCACCGCCTCGGAGAGGCACGCCCGCGCCTCCGCGACGAGCGCATCGAGCAGCGCCTCGCGCCCCAGCAGCGGCGGTGCTGCGGGCGCCTCCGACGACGTGCGGTCATCACGGGGGCGCAGGCGAGCCAGCCCCGTGAGCGACGAGGGACACGCCGCGCCCGGCGGCGACGTGCTGGGCGCTCCACCCTCGCGCGACGTGTCCAGCGCTTCGCCCTCCAGCGACGTGGTCGGCGCTTCGCGCTCGGGCAGCTCGTCCAGCGCTTCACCTTCCAGTCGCGCGGCGGCGGCGGCGGTGACGAGCACGGCGCCAGGCACCAGCGACTCGGGCCACCACGACCCCGGCACGGCCAGCGCTGCGCCCGCCACGCGCGGGGTCGCGGCCCCCGGCCTCACGTGCGCACTCGCGAGGTGGAGGATCGCCGCGCCGCCTCGCTCCTCCTCCAGCAACCGCCGAGCAGCGAGCACGGCGGCGCGCAGGTTCGCCTCCGCGGACAGGGACTCCGGGAACGCGACCAGATAGCCCCCGCCCCAGACGCGCGAGAGCGCCCCTCCGTGCGGCTCGATGGCGGCCCGGAGCACCTCCACCGACGCGGGCGTTCGCACCCCCAGGAGCGCCACCGGACGGAGCCCCACCGACTCCACCGGCGCGGGCAGCTCATCCCGCGTCACCAGGAGCGGCGTGGGCGCGTCCGTCCGGCACGCCGCATCGAAGGCCGCCAGCACTTCCGACGCCCGCGCGAAGCGCTCGGCCGGGGCCTTGGCCAAGCACCTTCGCAGCAACACATCGAGCCCCGGGGGCACCTCGGCGCGCTCGGAGGCCGCGGGCGCGCGCAAGCTGACGTGACCATGGCGGACCGCGTCCGGTCCCCCCGTGAAGGGCGGCGCCCCGGTGAGCAGCTCGAAGAGGAGCACGCCCAAGGCGTAGAGGTCCGCCGCGGCGCCGGCCTCCCCGGACTCCAGGCACTGCTCCGGCGCCATGTAGTGTGTCGTCCCCTGTCGCCACGGCGCCCCCGGCCCCTCGCCGATGCGCGCCAGCCCGAAGTCGAGAAGGCTGAGCGCCCCACCCTCGCGCAAGAAGACGTTCTCCGGCTTGAGGTCGTGGTGCGCCACCCCCGCGGCATGCACCGCCTCCAGCGCGGCGCACAGGCCCGACAACAGCTCGCGCACCCGAGGCGTGGACGCGGCCCCCGTGCCCGGCAGCTCGGCCATCCACGCGGCCAGCGTCTGTCCCCGCAGGCGCTCCAGCACGAGGAACGGACGGCCACCGAGGGTTCCCTCGTCCAGCAGCTCCGGCGCGATGGGGGCGCCCACCCGGCGCAGCGCCTCCGCCTCATGCGCGAAGCGGCCGGTGCGCGGTGCCCGAGCCACCTTCAGCGCCACCTCGCGCCCGTCCCGCTCTCGCACCGCGGTGAAGACGTGCGACGACCCCCCGGCGCCCAGCAGCATCGCGCCGCCGAAGCCGGGCACATCCGGCAGCGGCACCGGCGCGGCAGACAGCACCGGCGCGGGGCGCTCACCGTGCACGGGACACGCCGCTCCGGTGGCAAGGCGGCGGTGGCAGACCGGACAGCGCATGGGCGATCCCCGAGGCTACCAGAGCGACTGTGTCAGAACGATGACGACGCCCACGAGCCCCTCGCCCGCGATGAGGCCCGCCGCCAACGTCACCAGTGACTCTTCCGCATCGGGCCTCGCGCGACGAACCCCCTCCGTGGCCAGCGCGCCCAGAAAGAACCCCAGGCACGTCGAAGCCGGCAGCAAGCACGCCAACGACAACCCCAGCGGAGAGGGAACCCAGGCCCGCACGCGCTCCGGCAGCGCCCGCTCCGCGAGCGTCAACGCCACCGCGCCCAGCGCCGCCACCGCCATGGTCCACCGCGTCTCGGGAGCCAACGTGCCCAGCCCCTGGGCCAGCACCCGCGCCATGCTGGCGGTGACCGTCGCCGCGGGCGCCGGGAAGCGCGTGCCGCCGAGCGCCGAGACGTCTGGCACCAACACGAAGAACAGCGGCACCACGGCCGCCGCGCCCACCCCCGTCCCCAACAGCTGCGCGAGGAACAAGCGCCGCGGATGCGCGCCCAACAGGTGCCCCGTCTTCAAGTCGGTGAGCAGATCCGCCGCGGACGAGGCCGCGTTGACGGTGAGCCCCGCCGTGGCGAGGTTGGCTCGGACGTCATGCGGCAGCAGCACGCCGTACGTCACCTGCGTCACCTGCCCCAGCGCGCCCACGGGGTTCGCGTCCGTCTCGCCGGTGACGCGGCACGCGATGAGGCACAGCCCGAACGACAGCGCCACCGCCAACACCGCGTGCGGCACCGGCACGCCAAAGCCCACCCGAGCCACCGCCACCGTCGCGGGCGTCAGCACCGCCACGCCGCCCACCCACCAGGCGCGCGGCACCTGGAGCGCATCCACGGGGTGCGCCGAGCCCCCACGCAGCCCCCGCAACGCCCTCGCCAGCGCGCCTCCCTGGAGCGCGAAGTGCGCCAGCGACGCGGCGGTGAGCGCGGCGGCGCCCGGCCACAGCGTCCACCCCAGCACCTCGCCCACGCCCCCGTCCGCGGGCACCAGGCCCAGAGCAAACGCGCGCGGCGCCACCACCCCGTGCACGAGCAGCGCGCCCAACAGCAACGACGCCGTGGTGCGCAGCCCCAGGAGCGCGCCGGCGCCCACGGGCAAGAGGCTGGTCTCCAGCGCGAAGCCCAACCGCTCCAACGGGATGCCCCCCACCGCACCGGGGAACGCGAACGCGACCGGCAAGCGCCCCACGCCATCGCGCAGCACCGTGAGCAGCCCGGCCACGCCCCCACCGAGCCCCAGGGCCCGCAGGCGCGAGCGAGCCCCATCCCCCGTGGCGTGCAGCGCGCGGATGGCGGCGGCGGCGGCGGTGCCCGTGGCGAAGGGGAGCTGCTCCCGGTCCACCAACTGGCGCTTGAGCGGCACGGCGAAGAACACCCCCAGCGCGGACACCAGGAACGTCCACGCCAGCAGCGCCCAGCCCGCCGGGTGATGCCCCGTGGTGAGCAGCCACGCCCCCTGCACCGACACGAGCGCGCCCCCCGTCGCGTAGCCCGCCGACGAGGCCACCGCTTGCGCCGAGCACGTCTCCAGCGCGGACAGCGGCGCGCCCGCGGCCCGGGGCCACAGCCTCCGCCACACGCCATGCCCCGCATGCGCGAGCAGCGCCGCGGTGACCGCCACGCCAAACGCCAGGCCCGTCTTCAGGCCCGCATAGAGGTTGGTGGCGCAGGTGAGCACGCCGATGAGTGCCCCCAACCCCACCGCGCGAGGGGTGAGCTGCGCGAGCCCCTCACCGCGATAGACGTCGCGCAGCCAGCGCGTGTCCGAGTCCTCCGGCCGCGCGTCCGGGAGGGCCACCGTGGGAGCTGGGGAGAGGGGCGCGGCATCCTCGGATGCGGCACGAGGGGCGGACGGTGCCATGTGACGCCATCTTTCCACCCTGCTCCCCCGGCGACGAGCCCTCGCTGTGACCTTTCATGTCACGAGGGAGCCAAACATGTAACTTAAGAAATAACTGGAAACAATTGAATACTGGACATATCGCGGCGCGGCGTCCTAGCGCGGGTGGGCGAGGTCCTCGCGAGGCACATGCGTTGCTCTGGGGGTGGCGCGCAGTCCACGGCCGTGACCTCCGCGCCGGACTTCGCCGGCGCCCGGGGGGGCGGCCTCACTCGCAGCCCGCCACAGAGGACTCATGCCTCATTCCCTCCACCGCCCCCACCTGGGCACCGCGCTCACCTTGCTGGCCGTGGTGACGTTCGCCTGGGGAGGTGCCGCCCAGGCGCAGACCTATACGGGTGGCATCGCGGACAACTTCGTCGCGCCCACCGAGCCCACGTCGCCCAGCGCGGGGCTGCTGGCGTGGATCGCCGCCAACTACCCGAACCCGGGCTCGCGGCCGTACGACTCGATGGTCATCGACCAGTACTTCGGCACCACGTTCCCGGGGCTCACGCGCAACGGCCGCATCTGCGGCGCCACGCTGCGCACCACGGTTCGCAACGGCGACACCAACGACTCGCTCGGGCTGCTCTTCATGGGGCCCGCCGGCACGCCCCTGGCCACGGGCTGGGGAGACTCGCTGGTCAACCTGGGCGTGCCCTTCGGCGCCACGGGCACCATCACCCTCAACCTGGCGTCGCTGCCGGGCGGCGCCAACCTCCTGCCCACGCTCAACGCCCAGGGCTTCCTCGATGTCATCGTCCAGGACGACAGCGCGGTGGACTTCATCACGCTGACCATCACCCCGTGCCGCACCGACGTCTTCATCCGCGACAACGCGTCCGACGTGGGCACCGAACCGGGCGCGTACGGCGCCTCGGGCATCTGGAGCAGCCCGGACATCCGCGTCTGCCAGATGCCCGGCTGCGTGGGCAACCAGAACCCCGAGTTCGGCCAGCCCAACACCCTCTACGTGAAGCTCAACAACTCCGGCCCCAACGCGCCCGTGGGCAACCCCGGCGTGGGCACGTTGATGCTCTATTACACGGCCTCTGGCGGCGGCGCGCTGTGGAACGCGGACTGGAACTTCATTGGCAGCCTCAACGTCACCGTGCCCGCGGGCGCGGTGGGCTACGAGGTCCCCGTGACGTGGAACACCGTCCCTGCTCCCGGCCACTACTGCCTGTTGGCGCGCTGGGTGTCGGTGTCCGACCCGATGACGTTCGCCGAGCTCATCCCCTCCAACACCGTCAACAACACCATCCGCAACAACAACATCGCGTGGCGCAACGTGAACGTGGTGAACCTCAACCCGCTCATCGCCTCGCAGGACTTCGACTTCCGCGTGCGCAATGTCCTTCGTGAGCGCGCCAGCGCCGCCTCCCTGGAGGTCCGCGTGCCCGCCGGTCCGTCCTTCCTCGACCGCGGACAAATCACCCTCACCCTGCCCCCCGAGCTGTGGTCGACCTGGAGCCGCAAGGGCACGGGCTTCCAGGTCATCGGTGAGGGCATCGTGCGCGTGACGAGCCCGAGCGGCGCGCGGCTCGACGGCCTCCAACTGGCGCCCCAGGCCGCCCCGTTCGTGCGCGTCACCTTCTCCGCGGCGGCGGACGTCCGCGCCGCTCCGGCGCAGCCGTTCACCGTGCAGGTGGTCCAGTACGCGGAGACCGACGAGACGCCCGGCCAGGTCATCGAGGTCGGTGGCGTGGGCTACGACATCAGCCTCGGCGTGGCCAAGCAGTAACCCGCGCATCGACGCAGCGAGGGCGGGCCACGCACGTCGCGGCCCGCCCTCCGCGCGCGGTCCCCGCGGCGCCAACGCTTGTGACCTTTTCGGCCACAATCGAGACATGCGAGTAATTGGAGAAATTAAAGCAACCCATTGAATGCAGGACATGTCGCGGCGTCAGCGTGGGGCGCCGCACAGCCCCTCAAGAGCCCTGCGCTCCGCTGAGGGGTGGCGTGCAGTCCACGGTCGTGACCGCCGCGCCGGACTTCGCCGGCATGGGGGATGCGGCCGCACGCATCACTCACAAAAGGGGACCCATGCTCCATTCCATTCACCGCCCGCGTCTGGGCACCGCGCTCACCCTGTTGGCATTGGTGGCGCTCACCTGGGGAGGTGCCGCCCAAGCCCAAACCTATACAGGCGGCATCGCGGACAACTTCGCCGCGCCCACCGAGCCCGCGTCGCCGAGCGCGGGGCTGCTGACGTGGATCGCCGCCAATTACATGTACCCGGGCACGCGGGACTACGACGAAGGAGGCGCGGACCGCTACTTCGGCACCACGTTCACCAACCTCACGCGCAACGGCCGCATCTGCGGCGCCACGCTGCGCACCCAGGTCTTCAACGGCGGCCTCAACGACTCGTTCGGGCTGAAGTTCGTGGACACCACCGGCGCCCTCCTGGTCCCCGCCTGGGGACGCAGGATCAGCACCCTGGGCGTGCCCTCGCTGACCACGGGCACCATCAACCTCGACCTGGCGGCGCTGCCGGGCGGCGTCAACCTCCTGCCCACGCTCAACGCGCAGGGCTTCCTCGACGTCACCGTCGATGACGACAGCGCGGTGGACTACGTCACGCTGACCCTCACCCCGTGCCGCACCGACGTCTTCATGCGCGACAACGCGTCTGACGTGGGCGCGGAGCCGGGCACCTACGGCTCGTGGGGCATCTGGAGCAGCCCGGACATCCGCGTCTGCCAGATGCCCGGCTGCGTGGGCAACGAGAACCCCGAGTTCGGACAGACCAACTCCATCTACGTGAAGCTCAACAACACCGGGCCCAACGCGCCCGTGGGCAACCCGGGCGTGGGCACGCTGATGCTCTACTACACGGCCTCTGGCGGCGGCGCGCTGTGGGACACCGACTGGACCTTCATCAACAGCAAGCCCGTCACCGTTCCCGCGGGCGCGGTGGGCTTCGAGGTCGAAGTGCCGTGGAGCAACGTGCCCGGCCCCGGCCACTACTGCCTGTTGGCCCGCTGGGTGTCGGCGTCCGACCCCATGACGTTCCCCGAGCTCATCCCCTCGAACACCGTCAGCAACACCATCCAGAACAACAACATCGCCTGGCGCAACGTGAACGTGGTGAACCTGAGCCCGCTCGTCTCCACGCAGAGCTTCAACTTCCGCGTGCGCAACCTCCTGCTGGACGGCACCAGCTCCGCCGCGCTGGAGGTCCGCGTGCCCGAAGGGCCGTCCTTCCTCGAGCAGGGGGACATCACGCTCACCCTGGAACCCGAGCTGTGGGCGAGCTGGGGCCAGAAGGGCACGGGCTTCGAGGTCATCAGTGACGGCGTCGTGCGGATAACGGACCCGAGCCTCGCGCGGCTCGAGGACCTCCACCTGCCGTCCCATGCCGGCCCGATGGTGCAGGTCACCTTCTCCGCGACGGAGGAGGCCCGCAACGCGCCCGCCCAGCAGTTCACCGTGCAAGTGGTCCAGTACTCTGAAACGGAAGAGGCGCGCGGCGAGCTGCCCGAGGTCGGAGGGGTGGGCTACGACATCACCGTCGGCGTGACGGAGCCGTAACCGGAACACCGACGCATCGGGGCATCGGGGGCGGGCCGCGCACGTCGCGTCCCGCCCTTCGCGCGCTGTTCGCCTCGCGACGCGACCTGCCCCGTCTCTGCCGACAACCCGACGCGCCACCCTGGCCTCCAGCACGAGCCAGATGCCCTGAAGCAGCAGCGGCGCGGTGCGCGAAAACCCTCCTCCCGGGCGAATCCAGACCCAGGTGCTCGGTTTCCATCAGAGTGGACCTTTCCAGGCGCGCGCGGATACTGTGGCGCCACCGTCCGCGGGCGGTGGGGGTTGGTCTGCATGGGTTCCAGTTCAGTCGTCGTGGGGACGGACCTGGTGCAGGTCTCCGCGGTCGCGGCCTCCATGGAGCGCTTCGGGATGCGCTATCTGGAGCGGTTGTTCACCCCCGACGAGCTGGCCTATTGCCTGCGCGAACCGCGCGCCGCCCCCGAGCGGCTGGCCGCGAGATTCGCCGCGAAGGAAGCCACCTTCAAAGTGCTGCGCGTGCATGAGGAGCCCGTGCCCTGGCGCACCATCGAGGTGGTGCGCTCGCCCGAGGGCTACTGTGATCTGGCCCTGCACGCCGAGGCGCTGGCCCTGGCGCGCGCGCGCGGCCTGACGGGTTTCTGCGTGAGCCTCACCCACGAGGCGGACTACGCGTCCGCCGTCGTCATCGCCGAGCGAGCCACGGGCGCCACGGGCCCCGTGGTCGCTCCTTCCCCTGCCACCTCCACGACTCCCCAGTGCCATGACTGAAGCCATCCGCAACATCCTCAAGGAACACGGCCGTCTGTCCGTCGACATCTCCACCCTCACCGACGCGGCAGACCTGTACCAGGCCGGCATGACGTCCCACGCCAGCGTGAACGTGATGCTCGCGCTGGAGGCCAACTTCGAGATCGAGTTCCCCGACAAGTTCCTGCGTCGCAGCGTCTTCTCCAGCGTCTCGGCGATCAGCGAAGCGGTCGACGAGATTCGGGCGGCCCGGTAGCGCCATGACGACCGTGACCGCGCAGGAAGGTGCCGCACCGGTGGGCCCGCGCCCGCTGGAGACCGTGGCCCGCATCGCCTCGGAGGTCGCTCGCGTCCACGCGGATTCCGTGGACCGCGAGGGCCGCTTCCCCGCCGAGGCCATCGAGGCGCTCAAGCGCGCCCGGATGCTCGGGGTGCTCGTGCCCGCGTCGCTCGGCGGGCCCGAGCTGGGCTTGGACGAAGTGGCGGCCATGTGCGAGGCGCTGGCCCACCACTGCGCCTCCACCGCGATGATCTTCGCCATGCACCACATCCAGGTCGCGTGCCTGGTGCGGCATGGCCAGAGCTCCCCCCTGCTCCGCGCCTACCTCACGGAGCTCAACGAGCGTCAGGCGCTCATCGCCTCGGTCACCTCCGAGGTGGGCGTGGGCGGCGAGATGCGCGCCAGCGTCACCTGCGTGGAGCAGCGCGACGGTCGCTTCACGCTCGACAAGGACGCCACGACCATCTCCTACGGCGAGCACGCGGATGACCTGCTGGCCACCGCGCGCCGCGCCCCGGACGCGCCCCGGAGCGATCAGGTCGCGGTGCTCCTGCGCAAGGGCGACTTCACCCTGGAGCGCACGAGCGCATGGGACACGCTGGGCATGCGCGGCACGTGCAGCCCGGGCGCCAAGGTGCGCTCGTCCGGTCCCGCCGAGCAGGTGCTGCCCGTGCCGTTCGCGGACATCGCCAGTCAGACCATGGTGCCGGTATCCCACGTGCTGTGGAGCAGCGTGTGGCTGGGCATCGCGGCCGGCGCCGTGGGCCGCGCGCGCGCGTTCGTCCGGCAGCAGGCCCGCGCCAGGCCCGGCACCACGCCGCCCACCGCGGTGCGGCTCGCCGAGGTGCACAACCAGTTGCAGACCCTGCGCGCCAGCGTGCACGAGGTCTCCAGCGACGCGGGGCGCCGCATGGCGGCCGGAGACCCGGAGGCGCTGTCCTCCATCGGGTTCTCGCTGAAGATGAACAACCTCAAGGTGTCCGCCTCGCAGCTCGTCGTGGACATCGTCCATCGCGCGCTGCTCATCTGCGGCATCCAGGGCTACAAGAACGACTCGCCGTTCTCACTCGGCCGTCACTTGCGCGATGCCCACTCGGCGGCGCTGATGATTGGCAACGACCGCATCCTCGCCACCAACGCCTCCCTCCTGCTCGTCCTCAAGGACGAATGACGCCCCTTCCCTGACGCCGCGCGCGCCGCTCGTTGCGGGGCGCGCCCCACCCGCGGCCCTCTCCTTCGCAGTCCCCTGGAGTTCCCCCGTGTCTGACATTTCCGCGCAGGACTTCCACGACGCGCTCGTCGCGCACAAGCTCATCCTCCCCGTCGGCGTGCCCGGTGCGTTCGGCCGGGGGCCCGTGTTCGAGGACGTGCTGCGGCGCTTCGGTGACCTGGTCACCGAGGCCGCGAAGGACGACGGCGCCGAGCAGATGCTGTTTCCGCCCATCATCGACCGGCGCGTCTTCGAGAAGAGCGACTACCTCGAGTCCTTCCCCCAGCTGGCCGGCACCATCTTCAGCTTCGTGGGCAACGACGCGCAGCACCGCGAGATGATGAACTGCGTGCACGAGGGCAAGCCCTGGTCGCAGTTCCAGTCCATGACCGAGGTCGTGCTCGCGCCCGCCTCCTGCTACCCGGTGTACCCGCAGTTCACCGGGACGCTGCCGGAGAAGGGCCGGCTGGTGGACGTGCAGAACTGGGTCTTCCGGCATGAGCCCTCGCCCGAGCCCACGCGCATGCAGTCCTTCCGCATCCGCGAGATGGTGCGCGGCGGAAGGCCGGAGCAGGTGGCGGACTGGCGCGACCAGTGGCTGGAGCGCGGCCTGACGCTGTTGCGGCGGCTGGGCCTGCCCGTCGAGCCCGTCACCGCGTCGGATCCGTTCTTCGGGCGCGGCGGGCGAATGCTCGCGGCGAACCAGCGCATGCAGAAGCTGAAGTTCGAGGTGGTGGTGCCGGTGCTGTCAAAGGAGAAGCCCACCGCCATCTGCTCGTTCAACTACCACCAGGACCACTTCGGGCTCCTGTTCGACATCAAGACGCAGGACGGCCAGGTGGCCCACACCGCGTGCCTGGGCTTCGGCCTGGAGCGCGTGACGATGGCCCTGTTCCGCACGCACGGCTACGTCCCCGCCGAGTGGCCCGCCGAGGTCCGCAAGGTGCTCTGGCCATGAGCATCGTCTCGGTCCTCGGGGTAGACCCCCGCGCCTACGTCAAGCACGCGCTCCACGCCGAGGGCTCCCTCTGGGTGGAGAAGAACTGCTACGCCGACCTGTGGATCGAGCTGCTCCATGCCCAACGCCTGGACCCGCTCCCGTTGCTGGCCTTCTCGCTGGCGCTCGACTTCGTGGGCGACCAGTGGACCTTCTTCAAGCCGCCGCATGAAGACCTGCACACGCTCTACGGCCTGGACGTGCAGGAGCTGAACGTGTGGCGGACGCTGGCCGAGCACGCCGCGCTGCACTTGAGCGCGGGCCGGCTCGTGCTCACCGAGGCGGACGCGTTCTACCTGCCCGACACCGCGGGCACGGATTACGGCCGCCAGCACACGAAGACGACCATCGCGTTGGAGACGTTGGACGTGGAGGCCCGCCGCCTGGGCTACTTCCACAACAGCGGCTACTACACGCTGGAGGGCGCGGACTTCGACGGCGTCTTCCGGCGCGGCGGCACCTGGGACGCGAACGTCCTGCCGCTGTTCGCCGAGTGGGTGAACCTGGAGCGGCTGGAGCGCCACGCGCCCGACGAGCTGCGCGCGCGCTCGCGCCGATTGCTCGCCCATCACCTGCGCCGCCGCCCCACCCAGAATCCGTGCGCGCGCTTCGCGGAGCGCTTCGGCCAGGACGTGGATGGACTGCGCACCGTCGGCATCGACACGTACCACGCCTATGCCTTCGCCACGCTGCGGCAGGTGGGCGCGAACTTCGAGCTGGCCGCGGCGTATCTGCGCTGGCTGGATGGAGGCGCGTCGAGCGGGCTCGTGCGCGCGGCCACGGAGCTGGAGTCCATCTCGTCCGCCGCCAAGACGCTCATCCTCAAGGGCGCGCGCTCGGTCGCGGCGCGAAAGCCCGCGGACTTCAGTGAGCTGCTCGGGACGATGGTGACCGGGTGGGAGCGAGGCATGGCGCAGCTCGTCTCGGACGCGGGCTGACAGGCGAGGACCATGGGCCGCATTCGTTCCGTCAGTACCCATCGGGTGACGCCGCTCGATACCGGTTGGCAGGCCGTGGCCGTGGAGCCCGGCGCCGTGGAGGCGCCCTCGCGCCTCGCGGGAGCATCGCTCGCGTGGATCGCCGCGAGTGTCCCGGGCACGGCCGCCTCGGCCCTGCGTGAGGCGAAGGCGTGGGACCTGGACCGCCCGCCTCCCGCGCTCGACACGCGCGATTGGTGGTACCGCGTGGACGTGGTGCTGCCCGCGCCCGAGGACGGCGCCGTCTTCCTGTGCTTCGACGGGCTGGCCACGCTCGCGGAGGTGTGGCTGGACGAGGAGGTGGTGCTGCGCTCGGACAACATGTTCCAGGCGCACGCGGTGGATGTCACCGCGCACGCGGGCGCCGCGCGGCGGCTGGCCATCCGCTTCCGAGCGCTCGCGCCCGTGCTCCAGGAACGGCGAGCGCGGCCCCGTTGGCGCACGCGACTGGTGGATGCCACGCACCTGCGCTGGTTCCGCACCACGCTGCTGGGACACATCCCGGGCTGGTGTCCCGCCGTTCCCCCCGTGGGGCCCTGGCGCGCGGTGCGGGTGGAGCAGCGCAGGCACGTATCCGTCGAGAGCGCGGACGTGCACGCGATGCCTCGAGGCGACGGCGGACACGTCACGGTGGACCTCCAGCTCAAAGCGCTGGGGCGCGCGCGGGTGGTCTCCGCGACGCTAGAGGTCGGCCCGGCACACGGGGCCTCCGCGGCGATGGAGGTGGGCGCTGCGCGCGTGGCGCTGACGTGTGAACCCGGCAGCGCGGGCGTCTGGAGAATCCGAGGCGAAGCCGAGCTGGAAGCCGTGGCGCGCTGGTGGCCGCACACGCACGGCGAGCCCACGCTGTATCCGGCGCGCGTGGACGTGTCACTGGAGGGCGGCGAGCACGTGACGCTCGATGTGGGCCGCGTGGGCTTCCGCACGGTGGAGCTGTCCCAACAAGACGGGGGCTTCGCGCTGTCCGTCAACGGCGTGCCGGTGTTCTGTCGAGGCGCCTGCTGGACGCCGCTCGACGTCGTGTCCCTGAACGGGACGGAGCGGGACTACGTGGAGGCGCTGGAGCTGGCGCGCGCGGCGGGCATGAACATGCTGCGCGTGGGCGGCACCATGGTCTACGAGGACGACCGCTTCTACGACGCCTGCGACGCGCGCGGCATCCTCGTGTGGCAGGACTTCATGTTCGCCAACATGGACTACCCGGCCGAGGACCCCGCGTTCCAGGCCAGCGCGCGACGCGAGGCGGAGCAGTTCCTCGCCCGCGTGCAGGGCAGCCCCGCGCTGGCCGTCCTCTGCGGCAACAGCGAGGCGGAGCAGCAGGCCGCGATGATGGGCCTGCCGAGCGAGCAGTGGACGGGCCCGCTCTTCACGTCGCTGCTGCCCGAAGTCAGCGCGCGCGTGCGTCCGGACGCGCCCTACTGGCGCTCGTCCCCGAGCGGCGGCGCCATGCCGTTCCACACGCGCGAGGGCGTCACGCACTACTACGGCGTGGGCGCGTACCTGCGGCCGTTGGAGGACGCGCGGCGCGCGGGCGTGCGCTTCGCGTCCGAGTGCCTGGCCTTCTCCAACATCCCCGAGGACGCCACGCTGGAGCGCGTGCTGGGAGATGGCGAGGCGCCCGGACACCACCCGAAGTGGAAGGCCCGCGTGCCTCGCGACTCCGGCTCGGGCTGGGACTTCGAGGACGTGCGCGACCACTACCTGCGCCTCCTGTTCGACGTGGACCCGGCGCGCCTGCGCTACGCGGACGTGCCGCGCTACCTCGCGCTGGGACGCGTGGCCACGGCCGAGGTCATGGCCGCCACGCTGGCCGAGTTCCGCCGCCCCGGCGCGTCGTGCCAAGGCGCGCTCGTCTGGTTCTTCCGCGACCTGTGGCCCGGCGCCGGCTGGGGGCTGGTGGATGCCACGGGCCTGCCCAAGGCCGCGTACTACGCCGTCAAGCGCACGCTGCAGCCCGTGCTCCTCGCGCTGTCGGACGAGGGGCTCGATGGGCTGGACCTGAACGTGACGAATGACTCCGGCGAAGCACTCGACGTGGAGCTGGAGGTGACGTTCTACCGCGACGGAGAGGTCCCGGTGGCCAGCGGCAAGGCCCCGGTCCTCGTCCCCGCGCGCGGCGCCACGCGACGCTCCACCGAAGCGATGGTGGGCCACTTCGTGGACTCCACCGAGGCGTACCGCTTCGGCCCGCCGGGCCATGCGCTCACCATCGCGCTGATGCGCGAGCGCGCCACGGGCCGCGTGCTCCAACGCGCGTTCCACCTGCCCGCGGCGACGCGGGCCTCGCCTCCTCGCGAGCCCGGACTGGAGGCGCACGCGAGCCCCCTGGGTGACGGCGGGCACCTGGTGCGCGTGCGCGCGAAGCGGTTCGCGCAGTCCGTCTGGTTCGATGTCCCCGGCCACGTCCCCGAGGACAACTACTTCCATCTGGCTCCCGGTGAGGAGCGCGCGGTGGTGCTGCGGCCTCGGCCTTCGGCGCGGCCCTTCCGGGGCTTCGTGCAGGCGCTCAACGCGGCCAGCCCCCAGCGCATCGAGTTGTCCGCTCCCGCGGCCTCGGGAGGAATCCGACCATGAGTCCGAACGTCGCGCGGTCCACGCCCGAACCCGGGCAGGCCCCCGCCCCTCCTCCCGAAGTCCACGCCCTGCCGCTCCCCCTTGTCCTGGGCCCCGAGTCCCGCCGCCTCTTCGGCTGGTACCACCCGCCGCAGGGCACCTCGACGCGCCGGCTCGGCGTGGTGCTGTGCAACCCCCTGGGCTACGAGGCCATGCCCGCGCACCGCACGTACCGCCATCTGGCGGCCCGGCTCGCGGAGGTCGGCTTCGCGGTGCTGCGCTTCGACTACGACGGCACGGGAGACTCCGCGGGCCACGACGGTGAACCGGGTCGCGTCGCCGCGTGGCGCGAGAGCGTGGGCCTCGCCATCGACGCGCTGAAGCAGCGCGCGGGCGTGCGGCACGTGGGCCTGTTCGGGCTGCGCCTGGGCGGACTGATCGCGCTGATGACCGCGGCCGAGCGCGACGACGTGCGCGCGCTGATGCTCTGGGCCACCCCCGCGACGGGCCGGGCCTACGTGCGCGAGCTGCGCGCCTTCCGCCAGCTCAAGGAGAAGGAGAACGCCCAGGCCCCGCGCCCCCCGCCATCGGACGCGGGCGAGGAGATCGCCGGCTACCTGCTCCAGCCCAGCACCGCGGACGACCTCTCCGCGCTGCGCCCGTTGGAGGCGACGCCGCGCGCGGTGCGCCACGCGCTGTTGCTCGGTCGCGATGACCTGCCAGGCGCGGAGGCCCAGCTCGCCCGCCATCTCCAGGGTCACGGCGTGGACGTGTCCCATCCCTCCGTGCCGGGCTACGCCGCCGCGATGCGCGACGCGGAGTTCACGCTGTTGCCCGAGGATGCGCTCGACACGTTCGTGCGCTGGATGAGCGACACCGACTCACGCGAGGAGGCCTCCGAGCCCGCAGCCCAGGCGGCGCACACGGTGGGGAACGCGCCCTTCGAGTGCACCGCGCCGGGCGGCGCGCGCGTGAGAGAGCGCGCGGTGCGCTTCGGCACCGGAGGCCGGCTGTTCGGCATCGTCAGTGAGCCACTCTCGGGGCGGGCCGAGCGCACCCGCGCAGGCGTGCTGTTCGTCTCCGTGGGCGCCAACCACCGCATCGGGCCCAACCGCATGCACGTGACGCTGTCGCGAGAACTGGCCTCGCGAGGCTTCGTGGCCATGCGCCTGGACATCGGCGGCGTGGGAGACAGCCCTCCGGCGCCCGGCGAGCCAGAGCATCCGCTCTATTCGAAGGCCTCCGTGCGAGACATCCAGGAGGCCATGGACTGGCTGGGCGAGTCGTACGGCCTGCGCCGCCACGTGGTGGCCTCGGTGTGCTCGGGCGCGTTCCTCACCTTCCACGCGAGCGTGGCGGATGAGCGGGTGGCGGGCCACATCCTCATCAACCCGCAGACCTTCGTCTGGCGCGCGGGCGACTCGCTCGTCATCCGCCAGCGCGAGCAGCGGCCCGCGTACGAGACGTCGTTCAAGTCCACGCGCTTCTACCGCAGCGCGGCGCTCCAGAAGGAGACGTGGCGACGGTTGATGCGCGGCGAAATCCAGGTGAAGCGCATCGCGCGGGAGATGCTGTCACGCGCCATGAAGCAGGCGCAGACCCTGCCGTTGCCGGGGCCGCTCCAGAGCCCCGAGCAACGCCAGCACCAGGACGTGCGCCACGCCTTCGTGGCGTTGGCGGACCGGGGCCTGGAGTCGCTGCTCGTCTACAGCGCCAACGACGGTGGACTCGATGTCATCGAGCGCTACCTGGGCCCTCACGCGCGCAAGCTGGCGCGTCGTCCCAACTTCCGCTTCGAGGTGGTGGACGGCGCGGACCACACCTTCACGCCCCTGTGGGCCCAGGCCCATCTGGGTCAGCTCATCCTGAGCTTCATCACTCGGAAGTTTGGCTGAGCTGGGGCTCGCGCGGGGCGAGGGACTTGTCGAAGAAGTCCCCCACCCGGGCCAGATACGCGTCGCCGTCGGGCGTCTGCGCGTAGTGCCCATGCCCCGCCCCGGGCACGAGCAGCAGGGTCCGAGGCTCTCCCGCGAGCGAGAACAAGCGCCTCGCCATGTCCGGAGGCACGGCGCGGTCCTCCGTGCCAGCGATGAGCAGCAACGGGCGGGGCGCGAGCTTCCCCACCACCACCTCGGGGCGCAGGTCGTCCAAGGCGAGCCCCGCATGGCGCGCGGCGAGGACGGCGGGCACGGACGTCACGGGCCCCCACGCTCCGAACTCGTGGGTGAGCTGCGCGTCCAAGCGGGTGAAGGCCCCCGCCAGCGCCACCGCCGCCACGCGCGCATCCTCGGAGGCCACGCGCGCGGCCACCGCGCTGCCCATGGAGAAGCCGAAGAGGCCCAGGCGCGACGGATCCACCTCGGGCTGATGCGCGAGGAAGTCGAGGCCCGCGCGCACCGCGGCCCGATGCTCCGCGCCCCACGTCGCGGGCCCCGGGCTCTCTCCATGCCCCGGCATGTCGAGCAGCAGCACGCCATGCCCTCGACGGGCCAGCGCCGCCGCCTCGTGGACGAGGTCGAGCCGGGTGGAGGGCGAGCCATGCACCAGGACGATGGCCGAGCCCACGCGGGGCGCCACGTACCAGCCCTGAACCTCGGCGCCCGCGTCGAAGGTGAGCGTGACGTCACGCGGCTGGAAGTCCGAGGGGAGACCGGCGCGCGAGGCGGAGGTGAACGCGGGATGGAGCGCCGCGCGTTCATAGCGATACGTCCGCCACGCCTTCACGCCCACGACCGCGCAGCCTCCCAGCACACCCGCCAGCAGCCACATGAGCCATCTCGTTCGCATGAGCCCGTCCGGGGGCACATGCTGTCATGAGCAACGTTCCCGCGCGCGGCCACGACGGGCCGCTGCGCGCTCAGTTGGCGGAGAAGCTCATTCGCGCGCTGCCCTCGGCGCACTTCACCTCCACCCATGACAGGTCGGTGTCCAGTTCCACCCCGTCCTGACGGAAGCGAGCCAGGGCGATGCTCTCCTGGTCGCCCGCCGCGAGGTGAGCCAACCGGTACTGCTTGTTGTTGGCCAGGCGCAGGTCACAGGACGTCCACGGGCGCGTCTCCAGGTTATGAATCACGAGCCGCTTGAGCGGCCCGATTCCACCGAGCACCACGCGCCCCTTGAGCGACTTCGCGACCGCGGGGACCGCGACGGGAGCAGGCGGAGCGGTCGCGGCCACGGGAGCCACCGCGGGAGCATTGGGAGCCGGAGCCGCGCGAGGAGGGCGACGGCGATTGCCACGGTCCTCCGCCACGGGCTGCGCCCGAGGAACGAACAGCTTCACGCCAGCAGGAGGGGCCTCGTCCGCGTGAAGCCGCGACAGGTGCTCGCCGCTGATCTCCATCACCAAGGCCTTGCCGAAGCGAGCCCGGCGGCCATCCGCGCCGGGAGGACCCACCAGGTCGATCTCCGTGCCCTTGCGCAGCCCATCCAGACGACCCGCGCGAACGTAGAGCTGTCCGCCGTCCTCGAGGACCTCATGGAACGCGCTGGCCTCGTCGGACCCGGGCACAGATTCGCTCCGAGCGGAGTCCTCGGCTCCGCGAGGAGCGGCATCGGCATCACGCGTCGGAGCCGCGTTCGCGCGAGCCATGGCATCAGCTCCGCGCCCAGGCACCTCATTCGAGCGAGCCGGCAGAGCGCCTTGGGGTGTGGGCTCGACGCGAGCGACCGGCGCCGCGCCACTCCCGTTGCGCATCATCACCACCGAGACCAGCGCGAACGCGAGCACTCCGCACACCCCGAGGAGCGCCAGCATCGTCGCGCGCTGTCGCCGAGCGTCCGGCGGATTCTGCGCCGCCCCCGTCATCGCGGGTGAACTGGCGGCGGTCGCGGTTTGCAGGCCGGGTGAACTCGAAGCAGGGCTCCCCCCTGATGCACCGGAGGTCGCGGAGACGTTCGCCTGAGGCTGCATCGCCCCCGAAGCAGCCACGCCCCCTCCCGTCCCCGAGATGGCAAAGGCCGAGGTGCCACCACTCTGCGCGGACGCGGCGGGAGTGAGCGAGCCCCCTTCGTGCCCCGTGGCTCCGGAAGCGCCGCTGCCTCCCTGCATCCCGACCGCGGCGGGCGTGGACGCGTTGCCGCCGTGCGCGCCCGACGATGCCGCTCCGCCTGGAGAGAAGGTCCCACCGCGCCCCTGCGATGAAGAAGACATCCCAGGCACGGCCGCGCCTCCCGAGCCCTCTCGCACGTATGTCCCCGCCATCTCTGCGGCGTGGACATCGGGCGCGGTGGGCAGACGGCGGCTGAGCGTGGAGATGAGCCGGCGCTGCTCGGCGAACTCCTCCGGGCAGAGGTCGCGCAGGTACGTGCCCACCTCCTCCGCCCCCGCTCGCTCGTGCCAGCGGATGGCCTCTTCATTCAGCGCCCGCGCGAAGTCATCGGCGCGGGCGTAACGGTCGTTGACCTCGGGCGCCAGCGCGCGATGCACCACCCTGTCGAGCGAGGCGGGAATCTCCGGCCGCACCGAGCGCACCGACGGGATGTTCGGCCGCGCCATCGCGGCGATCATCTGGCCCACCGACTCCGCGTCGAACAGGCGACGACCCGCCAACATCTCCCAGACCACCACGCCACACGAGTAGATGTCGCTGCGGTGGTCCAGCTGCTCCGCGCGCGCCTGCTCCGGAGACATGTAGCCCAGCTTGCCCATCACCGTGGACGGCAGCGTGTGCGCGCTCCCCGCCGCGCTCTTCGCGAGTCCGAAGTCGATGACCTTGGTCTCGCCTTCGTAGGACACCATCACGTTGTGAGGTGACACGTCGCGATGGACGATGCCCAACGACAGCCCATCCGGGCCCACCTTGCGGTGCGCATAGCCCAGCGCCTCGGCCACGTGCTGACCGATGTGGAGCGCGATGGGAATGGGCAGGGGCGCGTTCACCTGCGAGGCGCGCCCCAGCACGCGCGACAAGTCCACGCCGGGCACGTACTCCATCGCCATGAAGAGCGTGCCGGCGACCTCGCCCAGGTCATACACCTGCGCGATGTTCGAGTGCTGGAGGTGCACGAGCAGCCGCGCCTCGTGCTGGAAACGTTGGACGAACTGAGGGTCCGCCCCCATCCGCGGCAGGATGGTCTTGAGGACATACAGCTTCTCGAAGCCTCCCGCGCCCACGAGACTGGCGAGGTGGACTTCGCCCATCCCGCCTTGTCCCAGGCGATGAATGAGCTGGTATCGACCAAAGGTGGTGGGAGGGGTCTCTGACATGGCCGCGCAGCCTATACCGCGCGGCCTGGCTGACGCGCGGGTCCGCGCGTCAGGCTGGGCTTCCCGCGCACGGGAAGCAGTCGCTATCGGGCGCCGCCCGACTTCCAGCGGCGCTGCTTACGGCGGGGACGCGCGACCACCGCGACCCACAGCACAAGCAGTGCCGGAACAAACAATTGAAGGGTTTGGATCATCTATCTCCCCCCGAAATATGGAGCCCGGGTCTGACGTGTCCGCGCGCCGGTTCCTGATTCGCGCGCGGGCTATAAAGCGCCCATGGCCGAGTCCTCCGACGAGCTGTCCGCTTCCTCACGCATCCGGGGCCTGGAGCAGGTCGACCGGCTCTCCATACCCCTCCCACATGGCACCGAGGTGACAACGCGCGTGGAGCGTCTGGCCTCGGGCGGACGGCGCATTCCCCAGGGCGTGGTGGGGCGCGTGGTGCGCACGCGGGACGGCGGCTGCGACGTGCAGATCGTCGGTGTCGGAGAGGTCTGGTATGCCCGCGAGGAGCTGGTCCCTCGGCGCCCGGGACAGGTGCGGTTCGCCCACCGGCGCGAGGCGGCGTGGACCGCGCTCACGCCGTGTGTCGTCCTCGAAACACGCGTGGGCAGCCACGCCTGGGGCCTGGCCGATGAGAACTCGGACGTGGATCTGCGCGGCGTGTTCGCCTTGCCCTTGTCATGGACGCTCGGGCTGGGAGAGCCGCCGGTGGACCTCGTGTCCGCTGACGGCAGCACCACCTACTGGGAGGTGCGCAAGACGGTCGAGCAGGCCCTGCGCGCCGACCCCAACACGTTGGAGACGCTGTTCGTCCCCGGCGTCCGGGCCCTGGACGAAACGGGCGCGTGGCTGCTCGAGACGCGGGGCGCGTTCGTGTCGCGGGCCATCTTCGGCAGCTTCGGGCGCTACGCCATGAGCCAGCTCGACAAGCTCACCCGGAGCCAGCGGCTCGCCGAGCACCGGGACCTCGTGCTCGGTTGGCTGTGCGAGGAACCCGCCCCAGACCTGGACGAGGTGGCCCGGCGGCTCGCGGCCCTGTCTCCGCGCGCCGCGCCCACCGAGCAGGAGGGATTGCTCGCGGCCCGCACGTACATCAAGCAGCTCTACCGCTCGCTGTCGGATCAGGGCCTGCTCGCGAGCAACGACTTCGTGGCGCTCGCGGCCTACGCGCGCGGCGGCGGACAGCGACCGCCCACGGCGCGCGAGCTGCGCCCGAAGAACGCCTACAACCTGCTGCGGCTGGTGGCGCTGGCCACGAACTGGCTGCGCGAGGGAGAGCCCACCTTCGCGGCGACCGGAGCCCTGCGCACGCGGCTGCTGGACATCAAGCAGGGCCGCGTCCCGTTGGAGGACGTGCTGCGCGACGCCGAGGCGATGGCGCCGGAGTTGGAAGAGGCCCACCGGACGAGTCGCCTGCCCGAGCATCCCGACTATGGTCGCGCGGACGAACTCTTGCGGCGCGTGCGCCACGAGGTGGCCCGGCGCGGGGTGCTCCAGGTACCCGGGCCGCTGGGTCGAGACGCGCCAGAAGCTCCGGCGCTGGAATGGAAGGACATGGAATGAAAGGCACGTTGACGGACCATCAGCGACGCATCGCGGACCGCGCGCTCGACGAGGAATCGGCGCGCCGCGAGCACCTGGTCATCTCGCTGTCCGGCGCGCACGCGTATGGGTTCCCATCCCCCGACAGCGACCTGGACTTGAAGTGCATCCACGTGGAGTCCACGAGCACGCTCCTGGCGCTCACCCCGCGCATCGTGCCGGCCGAGCGCCTGGAGATCATCGAGGGCGTGGAGGTGGACTATTCGTCCAATGAGTTGCAGCCGGCGCTGCTCGGCATCCTCCAGGGCAATGGCAACTATCTGGAGCGCGTGTTGGACGCCATTCCACTGCGCACCTCACCCACGCTCGAATCGCTGCGGCCTCGCGTGCGCGCGGTGCTCTCACGCCGGTTGTACCGGCACTACCGCGGCTTCGCGTCCGGCCAGCTTCGCGAGTGGGAGAAGAGCGGGTTTCGCTCGGCCAAGCGGCTGCTCTATGTGCTGCGCACCGCGCTCACGGGCGCGCACGCGCTGCGCACCGGGCAGGTGCAGACCGACGTCACCGAACTGCTGGAGCCGTATGGCTTCGCGCCGGCCCACGCCCTGGTGGAGCAGAAGCTGCGCGGCGAGAAGAGCGAGCTGCCCGAGGCGCTCAGCCAGCACTGGCGCGGAGAAGTCGCGCGGGCCTTCCAGGTGCTCGATGACGCGCAGGTCGCGTCGGTGCTACCCGAGGAGCCTTCCGCGGAGAGCGTCGCCGCGCTGGAGCAGTGGTTGCTCGACGAGCGCCGCCGTCGCTGGGATGGCGCGCCACACGAGGAGCGCTGACGCGTTCGAGTGGGCCTCACCTTCCCGGTGACTCGGGCCTCTGGCATGTTGCCGCTCATGGCCAGAGTCACCGGAATCGGGGGCGTCTTCTTCAAGTCGAAGACGGATCACAAGCAGCTCGCGGCCTGGTACGCCCGGCACTTGGGCTTGCGGCTCGAGGAGTGGGGCGGCGCAATCCTGAAGTGGCCCGAGGACACGGCCGAGGATCGCGGCCTCACCGTCTGGCACGTCGCGGAGAAGCGCAGCGAGTGGTTCAGCCCGAGCGAGTCGGGCTTCATGATCAACTACCGCGTGGATGACCTGGACGCGCTGCTCGCGCAGCTGCGCAAGGACGGCGTCCCGATTCTCAAGGGTCCGGAGTCCCACGACAACGGTCACTTCGCGTGGCTCCTGGATCCCGACGGCAACAAGCTGGAGCTGTGGCAGCCGCGATGAGCGCTACCCCTCGCCCGCCGGCAGACGCTGTCGGAGCGCCTCCACCACGTGGTCGCGGAACACCACCGTCTTGCGCGGCAGGTGCTGCGCGCTCGGCATGACCAGGTAGATGCTCCCGTTCAGCAGCGTCCACCGGGGCATCACGCGCACGAGCCGCCCCTCGCGCAGCTCCTTGTCCACCAGGTAGGTGGGCAGCGCGCCGAGCCCCGCGCCGCGACAGAGGGCCTCGCGCACGAAGAACATGTCGTCCGCGACGAGCCGCGGGTTCTCCGGGAGCGATATCCGCCACGCGCGCTGCAATGAGATGCCACGCATGGAGGGCAGCATCACCCAGTCATGCGCGGCGAAGTCGCCCGGCCGACGGGGCGTGCCACGCGCCGCGAGATACGACGGCGCGGCGTACAGGTGCAGCGTCAGCGAACCCAGGCGCCGAGCCACCAGCCGGGAGTCCTTCAGCCCGTCCGCCATGCGGAACGCGACGTCGAACCGCTCCTTCACCAGGTCCACGGTGCGCGAGGTGAGCACCACCTCCACACGAACCCGTGGATAGCGCCGGCCAAAGCCCGTCAGGATCTCCGCGAGCACCTCCGTGCCGAAGTCCGCCGTCGCGGTGACCCGCAGCGAGCCCGAGGGCTCCGCCTCCAGCTCCGGCACGTCCGCCAGCGCGTCCTGGAGCGACTGGAGACGAGGCCCCATCCGCTCGTACAACGCTCGCCCCGCCGTGCTCAGCGCCACCGTGCGCGTCGTCCGGTGGAGCAGCCGCACGCCCAGCGTCCCCTCCAGCGCGGTGATGGCCCGGCTCACCGAGGACTTCGTCACGTCCAGCCGGCTCGCCGCCTCCGTGAAACTTCCCGTCTCCGCGACCGCCACGAAGACCGTCAGGTGGTTGAGGTCCATTGTTCCTCCAGCGCAACAGTGTAACGCGCGAGCGCGCATTGCGCCTTGGGTGCAACAACGACACATAGGCGTCGAACCTCGCAGCCTGGAGTCCCCGCCATGAGCAAGCCCCTCCTCGTCACCGGTGCCGCCGGCCACCTGGGCCGTCAGGTCCTCGAGCTGTTGCTCGCCGCCAACGTCGGCCCCGTCATCGCCACCACGCGCGACCCCGAGAAGCTCCGCGACTTCCAAGCGCGCGGCGTCACCGTGCGGGCCGCGAACTTCGATGCGCCCGAGTCCCTCCCCCGGGCGTTCGCGGGCGCCGAGCGCATGCTCCTCATCAGCACGGATGACCTCACGCACCCAGGCCGCCGCCTGGAGCAGCACCGCAACGCGGTGGCCGCCGCGGTCACCGCGGGCGTGAAGCACGTGGTGTACACGTCCTTGACCCACCCGGATGCGTCCTCACCCATCACCTTCGCGAGCGACCATCGCGGCACCGAGGAGGCGCTGGCGAACAGTCCGCTCGGCTACTCGGTGCTGCGCAACAACCTGTACGCGGACCTTCTGCTCTACTCCCTGCCGCGCGCGCTCGCCTCCGGACAACTCGTCTCCGCCGCGGGCGACGGCGGCGTGGGCTTCGTCACCCGGGAGGACTGCGCTCGCGCCGCGGCGGCCGCCCTGACCGACGGCTTCGAGGGGCGCCGCGTGCTGGATGTCACCGGCCCCGAGGTCCTCACCTACCCCCAGGTGGCCCACCTCGCCTCCGAACTCCTGGGGCGCCCCCTCACCGCGGTGTCCGTGCCCCGCGAGGCGCTGGAAGCGGGCTTGAAGCAGGCAGGGCTCGCGCCCACGTTCGCCGCCGCGCTGGCGTCCATCGACGCGGGCATCGCGCAGGGAAAGACCGCGCTCGCCACCGACGTCGTGCGCCAACTCACCGGCCAGCCCGCGCAAGACGTGCGCGGCTTCCTCACGCGCCACAAGGCCGCGCTGCTCGCCGGAGGGTGAGCCCACGAGACTTTGGCGCGCGAGGAGCCTGTCCATCGCCCACGCCCAGGCACTATCCTCCCAACCATCCTTCCGGGGGGATGTCATGCACATGCGGCGAATCATCCGGCGGTGGGCCATGCCCATCGCCGTGCTGGGCTGTTTGCTGAACACGGCGAGCGCGCTCGCGGCCACTCCGTTCAACGAGGGGATGGTCACCATCACCCTCGATGACGGCTGGGCCACCCAGTTCACGGCGGCCCGCCCCGCGCTCAACGCGCGAGGCATCCACGTCACCTATTTCCTCATCACCCACGCGCTCTCCGAGGGCTGGAACGGCTACCTCACGGTGGAGCAGGTGCGCACCCTGCAGAACGAGGGCAATGAACTGGCCAGCCACACGCTGACCCATCCGGACCTCACCACGCTCTCCCCCAGCGACCTGACCGCGGAGTTGCACGACTCGCGCCTCTGGCTCGCCAGCACGTTCGGGTTGGCCTCCGTGCCGGCCTTTGCCCCGCCCTATGGCGCCTACAACGCCAGCGTGCTCGCGGCCATCAAGCAGGAGTACGCCAGCAGCCGCACGGTGAACGGAGGCCGCAACTTCCGAGACACCGTCATCTACGAACTGCGCGGCAACGACGTGAACCGCAACGTCACGGTGGCCACGGTGCGCGGGTGGATCGACAGGGCCATCGCGGAGAAGAGCTGGCTCGTCCTCCTGTTCCATGAGTTCACCAGCGGAACCCCCACCCGCGACACGCAGTACCGCACGGCCAACTTCATCGCCATTCTCGATGACATCCGCACGCGCAACGTGCGCACCGTCACGATGACCGAGGGCGTGGCGCTCACCGAGGGCCGAACCGAGCCGCCCCCCTCGCAAGGCAGGGTCATCTACGATGACGCGCTCGGCAATGGCTTCCAGGACTGGTCCTGGGCGGAGCACAGCCTCGACGAGGCCACCACCGTGCACTCGGGCTCGGCCGCCATCCGCTTCGAGCCGGATGACTGGGCCGGCCTGTATTTCCATCACGACGGGCTGGACCTGTCCGCCTACCAGTCCATCGACCTGTGGGTGCATGGCGGGAGCACGGGCGGTCAGCAGGTCCGCCTCGCCCTGCTCGACGGCACCACCCACCTGGGAGACATCCGCCTGGACACCGCCCTGGGACACCCCATCGCCCCGGGCACCTGGGCGAAGGTCTCCATTCCCCTCAGCAGCATGGGTGTGTCATCCGGCACCCTGCGCGACCTGTACCTCCAGGACGACTCGGGGACGAACCAGGGCACGCTGTACGTGGACGACCTGGTGCTCGTGCCGCGCTGACCCGGACGCGACAGCGCGGGAGCACGCACGCTAGAAAGGCCCCATGCGGAACAAGAGGCTGCTCGGACTCGGCGCGGGGCTGCTCCTGGTGGGCGGCTTCGTGCTCAAGACGCTCGCGGACGCGGGCCAGTTCAAGCACCTGTCGCCCCACTTCGCCGGCCACTGCGTCCCCGTGGCCGGAATGCCCGGCGGCGAGGACATCACCTTTCACCCCACGACGGGCGCAGCCTATGTGTCCTCGGATGACCGGCGCGCCACGCAGGCGGGCCACCCCGTCCCCGGCGGCATCTACCGCTTCGACCCCGCGAGCTCCTCGCCGCCCACGCTGCTGACGGGCGCGTTCCTGGCGGACTTCCACCCGCATGGCCTGAGCCTCTACGTCGCGCCGGATGGCACGCAGACGGTGTTCGTCATCAACCACCCAACGGCCGGAGGCGCCCAGGTCGAGCGCTTCCAGGTCGGCGCGGACGGAATGCTCGTCCACACGCGAACGGTGCGCGATCCCGCGCTGGTGTCCCCCAACGACCTCGTCGCGGTGGACGCGGAGCGCTTCTACGTGACGAACGACCACCACTTCCCGCCCGGGACGCTCCAGGTCGTCGAGGACTACCTCCAGCTTGCGCGGGGCAACGTCGTCTACTTCGACGGGAAGGGCTTTCACGAGGCCCTCTCCGGCACGGCGTTCGCCAACGGCATCAACTGCTCCGCGGACGGGAAGACGGTGTACCTGGCCCAGTCCGTGGCCCAATCGCTGTCCGTCTACACGCGCGACGTGGACACCGGAGCGCTCCACCTGCGCCACACGCTTCCTCTGGGCACGGGCGTGGACAACATCGAGCGCGACGCGACGGGCGCGCTGTGGGTCGCGGCGCATCCCAAGCTGCTCGACTTCGCCTCATATGCCGCGGACGTGACCGAGTCGCGGCGCGCGCCCACCCAGGTGCTGCGCCTGACCCCGTCCGGCGACACGTTCCAGGTGGACGAGGTCTACCTGGATGACGGCAGTCACATCTCCGCGGCCGCGACGGCCGCCGTGTCCGGCAAACAGCTCTTGCTGGGTCCCGTCTTCGCCAAGAACCTGCTGAGCTGCGTGCTTCCATGAACGCCCCATCCCTCCCACGCCCCGCCTCCGACGCCCCGCCCATTCCGGGGGTCCGCCCCATCAAGGTGCTCCACTACCTGGAGAACATCGGCATGACCGGGGTGGAGACCTTCCTCCTCATGCTCTGCGAGTCCCAGGCGCGCTCGGGCCGCGTCGTGCCCGCCATCGCCTGCGTGATGGAGGACCGCGAGGAGTTGCAGCGCAGCGCTCGGGCACTGGACATCCGCGTCATTCCCTTGCCGTCGCCCGCGGGCAGCGGCAGCGGCTTGGGACGCAAGCTGCGCTCGGCCCGGCTGCGCGCGGAGCGCGTGAGCACCCTGTCGCGCCTGCTCAAGCGGGAGGAGATGGACGCCCTCCACGTGCACGCGGTGGGCATCGCGGGGATGGATGCGTTCGTCGCCGCCGAGCTGGCCGGCACGCCCTCCACGCTCGTCACCCACCACGCCACGCTGGAGTGGTTCCGGCAGGGCGGGCGCCCCTCGCGGATGAGCGACGCCACGTTCTGGCTGGAGAAGCAGCGGGTCAGCCGCGCGGTGATGCCCTACGCCGCGGCCGCGCGGGAGCTGGAGGCCCATGGCATGCCCGCCGCGCGCGTGTCCGTGGTGCCCTTCTGCGTGGACCTGAAGAAGTTCCCCGGCCGCCCCGAGCGCGCCGTCCTTCCGGATGCGCCCTTCCGGCTGTTGATGGCGGCGCGCCTCGTGCCGGGCAAGGGCCACGCGGAACTCTTGAGCGCGGTCGCCAGCCTCAAGGACAGACATCCCCGGCTGAAGCTTGTCATCGCGGGCTCCGGCCCCCTCTCGGATGACATCGCGGCCCAGGTCATTTCGTTGGGCCTCTCCGAGGTGGTGGAGCTCACCGGGCACCTGTCCAACGAGCGCATGCCCGCGCTGCTCGCCACCGCGGACGCCATCGTGCTGCCCAGCTACATGCCCGGCGAGACGTTCCCCATCTCGCTGCTGGAGGCCATGGCCACGGGGCTGCCCGCCATTGGCACGCGCTGGTTCGGCATCCCCGACATCATCGACGACTCGCGCACGGGCTACCTCGTCGAGCCGCGCGATGCCGCGGGGCTCGCGCGCGCCATCGACGCGCTCGTGTCGGACCCGGCCGCCGCCGCCCGCATGGGATTGGCGGGCCAGCAGCGGGCCCGCACGGAGTTCTCCTCGGACGGCGTGGCCGCGCGCTACGAGCACCTCTACCGCGCCGGCCTCTAGCCCGCGCTGGGCGGGACGTAGGCGCTCAGCCGCTCGCCGCCCAGCTCGGACGTCACCGAGCCCACGTCCACCGCCACCCGCGGGCGCAGCCTGGCGTCCGCGGGGACGTGCCCCAGCTCGACGAGCCCGAGCAGCTCCTCCCCTGACTGCATGCCCAGCACCTCGCGCAGCGGCGACTGCTCGCCCAGGGGCGTGCTCTTCCAGCCCGAGCCCAACCCCAGCGCGGTCGCGGCCAGGCACACGTTCTGCGCCGCGGCCGCCGCCGAGGCGAGCTGCTCCCAGCGCGGCGCGGGCGACGGCTCCTTGGGGCTGGCGATGACAGCCACCTGGAGCGGCGCGCGCAGGGCCTTCATCCGCTGACGCTCCAGCACCTCGGGCGGCATCCCCGGGTCCGCGGCGCGCGCCGCGGCGACCAGCGCCTCACCCAGCCGCTCGCGTCCGGCCCCCCGGACGATGACGAAGCGCCACGGGCGCTGGAGCTTGTGGTCCGGCGCGGTGACCGCCGCGCGGAGAATCTGGTCGAGCTGCTCACGCGTCGGCTCGGGGCCCGCCAGCACGGGCGCCGTCCGGCGCGTCATCAGGCATTCAAGTGCGTCCATGAAGTCCCTCTTCCGGGCGCGAAGCCGCGCCCCACGGTCTTTTTCTACACACCCTGTGGCACAGCGTCGATGCCAGCGCACGCTCCCCCCTCCGTGGGTCGGACGAAGGCCCAGCCGACGTGGCGAGTCAGACGGCGCACGGACACACGCGCCGTTCGTCCCTCCTGCGGCCAGACGTGCGTGACGCGACGCTCCCTCCTTCTCGAGCGTTCAATTGCACACATCTCGCACACGAATACCCGACGGGTCCCCAATCCCTGACACAATCACTCCACCCCTCGCTCGAGCGAGCCTTCCGGGACCTATGAGTCAGGCGCGACCCGTTTGATAACAATAACCAGCCGTGACACATCTACGTGCCGCGGCAGCCCTCCCCCCTCGCTGGCGCAGTTCAGACATACATGGAAGTCGATCGCCACCTGCTCTTGAGCATCTTCGTCGTCGAAGCGGATGAGCAATTGGGAGGCATTGAAGAGGGATTGCTGGAGCTGGAGTCCAACCCAGACTCGCCCGGCACCCTGAAACGTCTCTTCCGGCTCATCCATACGCTGAAGGGGACGGCGAACTCGCTCGGGTTCGTGCAGTTGAGCGAATTCGCCCATGTGGTGGAAAGCCTCATGGACCGGCTGCGCCAGCGCACACTGGTCATCACGCCGGACCGAGTGAGCCTGCTGCTGCGGGCGGTGGACTCCCTGCGCGCCCTGATGCCCTCGCCCACCGGGGAGTCCGGGGACGTGCCGCCCACCGTGAACGCGGTGCTGGACCTGCTGGCCACGGACATCGCCTCGGCGGCCGAGCACGCCGCACGGCCGGACGACCTCTCCGACGACGAGAACCCGACCCCGGCGGAGCCCGCGCGGGAGACGCCCCCCGGGGACCCCGCCACGCACACGCTGCGCGTGGACGTGCGCCGGTTGGATCGCCTGTTGGACCTGGCGGGCGAGCTCACCATCGCCCGCGAGCGCCTGGGGCGACTCCTGCACAAGCTGGAGGGCGCCGAGGCGGCCTCGCTGCGCGAGGCGAGCTGGGAGGTGGACCTCGTCTCGCAGGAGCTGCAGGAGCAGGTGATGCAGCTGCGGATGGTGCCGCTGGCGCCCACGCTGAGACCGTACGCGCGCACGGTGCGCGACGTGGCGGCCAGCCTGGGCAAGCGCGCGCGGCTGGATGTGCAGGCCGGCGACGTGGAGCTGGACACCCGGCTGGTGGAGCAGCTCCGCGCCCCCCTCACGCACCTCATCCGCAACGCGCTGGACCACGGCATCGAGCTGCCCGAGGAGCGGGTGGCGAGAGGCAAGGAGCCCTGTGGCCAGCTCGTGCTGCGCGCCCTCCATGACGCGGGCGCCACCGTCCTGGAGCTGTCGGACGATGGCGCCGGCCTGGACCGCGCGGCCATCGAGCAGCGCGCGCGGGAGCAGCGGTTGGCCTCAAGGCCCGAGCTACTCGACGACGCGGCGCTGTACGCGCTCATCTTCGAGCCCGGCTTCACCACCACCCAGGCCGTGACGGAGTACTCGGGCCGCGGCGTGGGCCTGGACGTGGTACGCAGGACGGTGGAGGCCCTGCGCGGCTCGGTGGCGGTGCGCTCAGCGCCCGGCGCGGGCACCACCTTCACGCTTCGCCTTCCCCTCACGCTGGCCATCATCGACGGGTTCCTCGTCCGCGCGGGCGAGGAGACCTATGTGCTGCCGCTCGACACCGTCACCGAGTGTCTGGAGTTGCCGACGGGCCAGAGCACCGGCACCGAGCGCGGCATGCTGCACCTGCGCGACCGCGCCCTGCCCTATGTGCGCGCCCGAGACTTGTTCGGCGTGAGCGCGCCCCCCGCGCCGCGCGAGAACGTGGTGGTGCTCCAGCACGCGGGCGGACAGCTCGGCCTCGCGGTGGATGCGCTGCTCGGCACGCAGCCCGTGGTGCTCAAACCCCTGGGCACCGTGTTCCAAGGGCTGCCCGGGCTCGCGGGCTCGTCCGTGCTCGGAGATGGGCGCGTGGCGCTCATCCTGGACATCCCCGGCCTGCTGCGGCTCGCCCACCAGCGCAAGTCCGTCTCCGCTCCCCTTTCGTCTGACCTCCCCCCGGTGCCCCTCACATGAGCCAACTGTCCGTTCGCGGCAAGCTCGTCCTCGCTGCCATCCTCTCCATCGCGCTCTTCGTGGGCATGTGGAGCGTGATGTACCTGATGGCCCACCTCACGCAGGAGAACCACGTCCACATCGCGGAGCAGCAGACCAAGGCCCAGCAGCTCGGAGAGCTGGGCATCCAGCTGCTGCACCTGGATACGCCGGGCAATGACGTGCTCAGCAACTGGGACGTGGTGGGCGAGCGCGCCAACTTCGAGAACGAGAAGGACGCCTTCGAGCAGAAGTCGCGTCAGGTGGAGGCCCTGCTCGCGGACGACGCGGGCGAGGCCAACACCTTCCAGAGCCTGCGCCCGGACATCCGCATGCTCGTGACCCACGCCAACCGCGTGTTCGAGGAGGCCACCCAGCGCGTCACCTTCGACAAGGAGGGCAAGGCCGCGGAGACGAACGCCGCCCAGGAGCGCGCCACCCAGAGCATGGCGATGATGGACCAGGCCTTCAGCCGCGCCAACAAGACGCTCCAGACGCTCCAGGCCACCCAGCGCGAGAAGATCACCCAGGTGATGCGCCAGACGCAGGAGATGAACAACAGCCTCGTGGGCTACGCCCTGGTGGCGCTGCTGGTGGCGGTGGCGATGACCACGCTCATTGGCGTGGCCACGGTGCGCTCCATCTCCACCCCCATCGTCCGCGCGGCGGCGGTGCTCACCGAGATCTCCCACGGCAACCTGGACCACCGCATCGAGGTGACGTCCCAGGACGAGGTGGGCGAGCTGCTGGCGGCCAGCAGCGCGATGATCGCCTACCTCCAGGAGAAGGCCACCGCCGCGTCCGCCATCGCCCGAGGCGACCTGCGCGTGGAGACGGTGCCGCGCTCGGAGCGCGACGTGCTGGGCAAGGCCTTCGCGCAGATGCGGGAGAACCTGTCGCGCATCATCGGTGAGATTCGCACCGGCGCGGACAGCCTCGCCTCCGCGGCCGAGCAGATCTCCGCCACCTCCCAGAGCCTGTCCGAGGGCACCAGCGAGCAGGCCTCGTCCGTGGAGCAGACCACGTCCAGCCTGGACGAGATGACCGCCTCCATCAGCCAGAACGCGGAGAACAGCAAGCGCGTGGAGCAGATGTCTTCCAAGGGCGCGCGCGACGCCGAGGAGAGCGGGCGCGCGGTCCATGAGACGGTCTCCGCGATGACGGCCATCGCGGAGAAGGTCTCCATCATCGAGGAGATCGCCTACCAGACGAACCTCCTGGCCCTCAACGCGGCCATCGAGGCCGCCCGCGCCCGCGAGCACGGGCGAGGCTTCGCGGTGGTGGCCACCGAGGTGCGCAAGCTGGCGGAGCGCAGCCAGAGCGCGGCCAAGGAGATTGGCGAGCGCGCCTCGACGAGCGTGAAGATCGCCGAGCGCTCGGGCGGCCTCCTGGGCGAGCTGGTGCCGTCCATCCGCAGCACCGCGAACCTGGTGCAAGAGGTCGCCGCCGCGTCCCGCGAGCAGGCCGTGGGCGTCACGCAAATCAGTCAGGCCATGGGCCGCATGGACCAGGTCACCCAGCGCAGCGCCGCGGCCGCCGAGGAGCTGTCCTCCACCGCCGAGGAGATGGCGCAGCAGGCGCAGGGCCTGTCGGAGATGGTGGCCTTCTTCCAGGTCTCGCACGACGGCCCCCTGGGGCTGCCGGCCCGCCACGCTCGCGCCGCCCCCGTCGCCCCCCGCGCCCCAGCGCCGCGGCGCGCCTCCCTCGCTCGCACCCCGCCGCCGCGCCTGGCCCCCGAGGTCAACACCGTGGTGGACGCCTCCGATGAGGGCTTCACCCCCTTCGACGGGGGCACGCGATGATGACCGCGCCCACCAGCGAGTTGGAGCAGTACCTCACGTTCCACATGGCCGGTGAGGCCTTCGCGGTGGGCATCCTGCAGGTGCGGGAGATCCTCCGCTACGAGACCGTCACCCGCGTCCCAGGCAGCCCGCGCGCGGTGCGCGGCGCCATGAACGTGCGCGGCAGCGTGGTGCCCGTGGTGGACCTGCGGATGACCTTCGAGGGACAGGAGAGCACCCTCACCCCCAAGACGTGCGTCGTCCTGGTGGAGCTGCCCCAAGCGGAGGGCACCGGGGTGATGGGCCTCTTGGCGGACACGGTGGATCAGGTCATCGACCTGCGCCCCGAGGACATCGAGCCGGTGCCCACGCTGGGCGTTCGCATGGACGCCCGCTACCTGTCGGGCCTGGGCCGGCTGAACCAGCAGTTCGTCCTCATCCTCGACATCGCGCGGACGCTGTCGCCGGAGGCGCTCGCCGCGCGCGACGAACCGCCGAGCCCCGCCGTGCCGAATGACCTCGCGCTTGCGCCGGAGCCCGCGGTCGAGCCGCACCCCGCGGAGCCCTCGGGCGCCTGATGACCACGTCCTCCCGCCCCCACGTCTTTCCCGGCGCACCCGAACCGCGCCCGCTGAACGACGAGGAGTTCCAGCGCTTCCGCGCGTGGGTGCACCAGGAGAGCGGCATCCTGCTGGCGGAGACGAAGAAGGCCTTCCTCACCGCGCGGCTCGGACACCGCATCCGCGCGCTGGGCCTGCCTTCGTTCGGCGCGTACTACCAGCGCGTGACGAGCGGCGAGGACGCGGACGAGGCGCGCCAGATGCTGGAGGCCCTCTGCATCCACGAGACCTCGTTCTTCCGCGAGCCCTCGCAGTTCACCTTCCTCCAGGACACGCTCGTGCCCGCGTGGCGCGCCGAGGCCGAGCACGGCCAGCGCACCGCGAGGCTCCGCATCTGGTCCGCCGCGTGCGCCACGGGCGAGGAGCCCTACTCCGTGGCGATGATGCTGGGCATCTGCCTTCCCGCGGAGGAGGGCTGGGCGGTGGACCTGCTGGCCACGGACCTGTCCACCTCGGCCCTGCGCCGCGCGCGAGAGGGGCTGTGGCCCATCGAGCGGGCCCGTGAGATTCCGGACGCGTACCTGCGCCGCTACATGCTGCGGGGCACGGGGAAGCAGGCGGGTTGGATGAAGCCCGGCCCGCAGCTCCGCGCCCGGGTGCAGTTTCGTCCGCTGAACCTGCACCACGTGCCGCACGACGTGAACGGCACGTTCGACCTCATCCTCTGCCGCAACGTGCTCATGTATTTCAGCCCCGCCGCGCGCCTGCGCGTGGTGGAAGGACTCACGGACCGACTTCGTCCCGGGGGCCATCTCTTCATCGGCCACGCGGAGAGCCTCCAGGGCATGAGCGCGCGGCTGCGCTGCCTCCGGCCCACCATCTACATGCGCGTGGCGGAGGCGAGCACGCCCCCGCCGCTCGCGGGCGCGAAGCGGGTGGGCACGTGAGGCCAGGGTCCTCGCCGCTCGGAGGTGGCGCCGGCCGGAGGCGCATCGAGGTCCTGGTGGTGGACGACTCGGCGGTGATGCGCGAGTTGATGACCCAGATGCTCTCGCGCGAGCCCGACCTGGGCGTCACGGTGGCGGCCGACCCGCTCATCGCGTTCGACAAGCTCCAGCGTCACCGGCCAGACGTCATCGTCCTGGACCTGGAGCTGCCGCGCATGGACGGGCTCACCTTCCTGCGGCGGCTGATGCGCGACTCGCCGCTCCCCGTGGTGGTCTGCTCGGGCACCGCGCCGCGCGGCACGTGGCGCGCGTTGCAGGCGCTCGCGCTCGGCGCGGTGGAGGTGTTGGGCAAGCCCCGCTTGGACCCCGCCACCTTTGCCACCCAGGCCGCGGGGCTGCTCGACGCCGTGCGCGCCGCCGCCCAGGCCCGGCCCCGGCCCCGCGCCCGGGAGGTGACGGCCCGCCTCCCCGCGCCTCCGCCCGTGGCGCCTCCGGCCCCCAGCGCGCCTCCCCCGCCCATCGCGACCGCGCCACCTGCGTCGACCGTGGTGGCCGCGCTCGCGCCGCCGCGCGCCTCGGAGCCTTCCTCTGCCGAGGGCGAGGTGCTCATCGCCCTGGGCGCCTCCACCGGGGGCGCCGAGGCGCTGCGCGAGGTGCTCACCGTGATGCCCGAGGACGCGCCGCCCATCGTCATCGTGCAGCACATGCCCGCGCCCTTCACGGTGGGCTTCGCGCTCGCGTTGGCGCGCTCCTGCCGCATCGAGGTGCGCGAGGCCCGCGCCGGAGACATCCCGCGCCGGGGACTGGCGCTCGTGGCACCGGGCAGCCTGCACCTGCGTGTGCGCGGCAAGGGCGGCATCTACCGCGTGGAGATTCACGACGGCCCGCCCGTCAATCGGCACCGCCCCAGCGTGGACGTGCTCTTCGGGTCCGTGGCTCGCGCCGCGGGCGCTCGGGCCGTGGGCGCCCTGCTCACCGGCATGGGCGCGGATGGCGCGGACGGCCTGCTCCAGATGCGTCAGGCCGGCGCCGTCACCGTGGCGCAGGACGAGGCCTCCTGCGTCGTCTACGGCATGCCCCGTGAAGCCGTGCTGCGCGGCGCCGCGCAGCACGTGGTGCCGCTCTCGCAGATGGGCACCACCTTGTTGAACGCCGCGCGCCGCCTCGCGCTCCAACGCCCGCTCCCCTCACCGCACACCCCCTCCTCCCCATGACCACGACCCGAAACGCCACGACGGCCGTCCTCAGCAAGCCCCCGGCGACGCGCCAGCGTGTGCTCCTGGTGGATGACAGCCGCTCCATCCGGACCCTGCTCAAGCTCTACTTGATGGAGCGCGGCTTCGAGTTCCTCGAGGCCAACTCCGCCGAGGAGGCCCTCGCGGTGGTGCGGCACGAGCCCCTGGACCTCGTCATCACCGACTTCAACATGCCCGGCGTCAACGGCGCGAGCTTCGTGCGGCTGCTGCGCCTGAGCGACAACCCGCGCGTGCGAAAGATGCCCGTGCTGATGATGACCAGCGACGAGCGCCCGCACCACGTCCAGGCCGAGGCCGTGGCCGCGGGCGTCAGCGCCTTCTTGCGCAAGCCCGCCCAGTGCGCGGAGCTGCTCGCCACCGTGGCGCGCCTGCTCCCCGCGGCGCCCGCGCGCGCGAGCTGAGGCCCCCTCCCGGAGCACGCCTCCACACACACTCCCGTTCCCGGCCCCAGGCTGGACTTGTCTTGCCCAGAGGAACTGCGTAAGGCGACGGGCGTGACGGCCACCGACACCCAGCGCGCCATCCACGCGGTCTGGCGGATTGAGTCCGCCCGCCTCATCGCCGGACTCACGCGGCTCGTGCGCGACGTAGGTCTCGCCGAGGAGTACGCCCAGGACGCGCTCGTCGCCGCGCTGGAGCGCTGGCCCTCCGCCGGCATCCCCAGCAACCCCGGCGCCTGGCTCATGGCCACGGCCAAGCACCGCGCGCTGGACTCGCTGCGCCGCGGCAAATTGCTGGAGCGCAAGCACGAGGAGCTGGGCCACGAGCTGGACTTGCGCAGCGAGCTGAACGCGCCGGACCTGGACGCCGCCATCGACGAGAACATGGGCGATGACCTGCTGCGGCTCGTCTTCATCTCCTGTCACCCGGTGCTGTCCACCGAGGCCCGCGTCGCGCTCACCCTTCGCCTGCTGGGCGGCCTGACGACCGAGGAGATTGCCCGCGCGTTCCTCGTGCCCGAGCCCACCGTCGCCCAGCGCATCGTCCGCGCCAAGCGGACCCTGGCCGACGCCCAGGTGCCGTTCGAGGTTCCGCGCGGGGCGGAGATGGCGGCGCGGCTGGCCTCCGTGCTGGAGGTCATCTACCTCATCTTCAACGAGGGCTACTCCGCGACGGCGGGCGACGACTGGATGCGGCCCGCGCTGTGCGAGGACGCCCTGCGCCTGGGGCGCATCCTCGCGGAACTCGCGCCGAAGGAGCCGGAGGTGCACGGGCTCGTCGCGCTGCTGGAGATTCAAGCCTCGCGCTCGCGCGCGCGCGTGGGCCCCTCGGGCGAGCCCATCCTGCTGTTGGACCAGAACCGGGCGAAGTGGGACCACCTGCTCATCCGCCGCGGGCTCGCCGCGCTCCAGCGCGCCGAGTCCCTGAGCCAGGTGCGCGGGCCGTACACGCTCCAGGCCTCCATCGCCGCCTGTCACGCGCGGGCGCGCACCGCCGGGGAGACGGACTGGCCGCGCATCGCGGCGCTCTACGCGGCCCTCTCCGAGCGGCTGCCCACCCCCGTGGTGGAGCTCAACCGCGCGGTCGCGCTCGCCATGGCCTTCGGGCCCGCGGTGGGGCTCGAACTGGTGGACTCGCTCCGCGGTGAGCCGACCCTCAAGAACTACCACCTGCTGCCCAGCGTGCGCGGGGACCTGCTGGTGAAGCTCGGGCGGCTGAAGGAGGCGAAGGCGGAGTTCGAACGGGCCGCCTCGCTGACCCGCAACGCCCGGGAGCAGGCGCTGCTGCTGTCGCGGGCGGCCGCGTGTGAGCAGCCGCCCGGGGCCTCCGGAACCTAGCGCGGCCCGGTCGCGCTCACTCCGCCGCTGCTTCTTCGCGCTCGCCCGTCCGGCACGTGTCACGCAGTCGCGTGGACCAGAGCTGATTGGCGAGCGAGTCATCCAGCGCGGAGAAGAAGACCCGGTCCCCGATGCGGGTGTACTCGCGCGGATAGGACGACGTGATGGGCGCGATGTCCTTGAGCAGCTTCGTCCCGGCCAGCGTGCCGTCCGTCACCCAGGGCTCGATGGAGCCGGATTGCGCGGCGAAGAAGGTGAGGTTGTCGCGCACGGTCACCACCGGGGAGCCGTACTCGTCCGACAGACTCAGCGGCCGCCGCAGCAGCCTGGTGCCAGCCGCCGTCCCATCCGTCACCCAGAGCTGCGAATCCCGAGGCGCCGGCCCCGCGCTCCCAATCCCCATGCTGAAGAAGATGCGCCCGCGCCCGACCGAGGCGGCATCCAGGTACGGGTAGGCTTCACCGAACCGGATGTACGGATTGGGCAGCGTCACGATGGGGGTCTGGGCGCCCGTCGCGATGTCCATGCGGTACACCGCGAGCAGCTGCGCGGGCACCGACGTCACCGTCAGGTAGAGCGCGCCGTTCATCACCCCGAGCAGCGAGGCCCGGCGCGCGGGGCCGAAGGTGTCCAGACGCACCGTGCCCGCGCTGGTGCCATCCGTGGCCCAGACCTCGGTGGACCCGTCCAGCCGCGACAGCGTGAAGAACCCCTCCGTGCCCACCACGAGCACGCGGCCGGGGAACACGGTGTTGGGGCTCGTCGAGAGCTGCTTCATGCGGGTGGTGGCCCCGGCCGTTCCGTTGCTCGTCCACAGCGCGAGGCCGCTCGGCGCCTGGATGAAGAAGAGCACCGACGAGGGCAGCGCGAGCTGCTCTCCCGTCGGGAAGGTGCCTGCGCCCAGGTCACGGAGCTGGACCGTCCCCGTGTCGTTCCCATTCGACGTCCAGATTTCAGCGTGCGGAAGCGTGGGGTCGGGCGGATGGGACTCGCGCAGGAACACGAGCCGGTTGCCCAGCGTCGTCAAGTGCGTCACGAATGAATGCTGAATGCCAGGGCCGAAGGTGAAGAGGCGCTTCGTGGTCACCGTCGAGCCACGGGTGACCCACAGCTCGGAACCGCGCAGGGAGTCCGTCAGCGTGAAGAAGAGCTGCTCCGTGGCGGCCGTGAGCTGCCTCACTCGCGTATCCAGTGTCACGAGGGGAAAGGACTTCACCTCGGCCGTGCCCGCCTCGGAGCCATCGCTCTTCCAGAGGGCGCGGCGACCGTCCTCGAAGTTGATGGCGAAGAAGAGCGTGCCATTGAAGTCAGTCAGGCTCTCCGGTGCCTCGGAGAGGCGCCCCGGGAAGGGCGAGGGCGGAAGAATCCGTTTCACCCGCGCCGTGTCCGCCGGGCCCGGAAGGCACCACGCATCCGCCACCCGTTCAGACGTGTCCTCCGCGGCCCGAGGCTCCGTCTGTTCATCGGGCGACACACCTGCCTCTGGCAGCGTGCCACCACAGCCCAACATCCACAGACACCCCACCACCCCAACGCCCCAAGCACGCATGCGACCTTCCCCTCCGCGACCGGCCTGCGCGAATGGGTAGGAAGCGGCGAGGGTGGAAACAACCCCCCGCGCGCGACCCCGGCTACCGCCTGCCTACCGTCCGAGCCGCGCCGCCAGCTCGAGCCGCGCCGCGACCGCCAGCGCGTCCGCGCGGTTGTTCTCCACGTCGTCGGAGTGGCCGCGCACCCAGTGCCACGACACCTCGTGCGCGCGCGTGGCTTCCAGCAGCTCGCGCCAGAGGTCCGCGTTGGACACGGGCTTCTTGTCGGACGTGCGCCATCCGTTGCGCTGCCACTTGTCCAACCACTTCGACTCGAAGGCGTTGCGCAGGTATTGCGAGTCGGTGAAGACCTGAACGCGGCACGCCATCTTCAGCGACTGGAGGGCGACGAGCGCCCCCGTCAGCTCCATCCGGTTGTTGGTGGAGTCCGGCTCCGCGCCGCTGAGTTCCTTGCGATAGCCGGCGCGCTCGGGCGCGATGAGGACCGCGCCCCATCCGCCCAACCCGGGGTTCGGAGAGCAGGCACCATCGCAGTAGATATGGACGAGGGGGGGCGACATCAGGCGCGCATGCTATGCGCTTCGCCCGGCCCGTCCACCCCTGCGTGTCCTCGACGGCTCCGCGCACGCGGGGGCCGCGACGCCAGCAGGCCATCCACCGAGCACCGTCCGAAGCGCGCCGTCCCGAGGAGCGCCGCGTACAGGGCCACGTAGAGCATCTGCACGCCCAGCGTCTCCCACTCGCTGCGCAGCGCGGTGCCGACGACGAGGGCCATCATCAGCAGTCCGCCGGCCGCGAGCGCCGGGCGCGTGCGCAGACCGAGCGTGACGAGGAGCCCCACCGCGGTCTCGGCGAACGGCAGCGCGAGCGCGAAGGGGCGCACCAGCAGTTCGGGCATGAGCGAACCGGCGAAGGCCTTCACCAGCGTGGCGGAGAAGGCCCCGGGGCCGCTCACCAGGCGCACCACGCCGTGCAGGAAGATGTTGAGGCCCAGCGTGACGCGCAGCAGGGCATGGCCCGCCTCGGCATCGGTGAGCCCGAGCCAGCGCTCGGACGACGGGGGAGATTCACTCGGGGACGTGGGCATGGGTTCCTCTGAGAAAGGGCCGGGCGCGAGGTGCCCGGCAGGCTCTCTCTTGCGCCCCACGGGCGAGATTGGGAACGTGGGCGCGAGGAATCACGCCTGTGCCCGCCCGGACAAAACCCAGCGCCCTGCTCTTCGATGAGGTCATGCCCCTGCACGCGTTCGTGCGCGCCGTGGAGGACGGCGGGTTCTCCGCCGCCGCGCGCAGGCTGGGCCTGACGCCCTCCGCGGTGAGCAAGCAGGTGGCGCACCTGGAGGCCAGGCTCGGCGCCCGGCTGCTGCGCCGCACCACGCACCACGTGAGCCTCACCGAAGCCGGGAGCCTGTTCTACCAACACTGCCGCCGCGTCCTCGCGGAGCTGGAGGACGCGGCCCTCTCCGTGTCAGCCCTGGACGAGCGCCCACGCGGACTCTTGCGCATCGCCGCGCCCGCGGTGCTCGGTGAGCTGCACATCGGAGCCGCGGCGGCGGCGTTCCAGGCGGACTTCCCGGACGTGCATGTGGACGTGGACGCGAGCGACCGGGTGGTGGACCTCGTCGAGGAGGGCTTCGACGTCGCCATCCGCATCGCGGACGACCTGAAGGACAGCACGATGGTGGTGCGTCGCCTCGCGCCCGAGCAGCGCTTGTTGTGCGCCAGCCCTGACTATCTCCGGCGCCGAGGCACCCCCAGCGACATCGACGCGCTCGTCGCGCATGACTGCCTGCTCTTCAAGCGGAGCCGGGGCCCCCTGGACTGGCAATTCCAGGAGAAGGGCGGACCCCGCGCGGTGCGCGTGACGGGCGCCTTCCAGTCCAACAACAACGTGGTCCTCCGATGCGCGGCGCTCAAGGGGCGCGGCATCGCGAACCTGCCGCGCTACCTCGTCGCGGAGGATCTGCGCGCGGGCACGCTGGTGCCCGTGCTCACCGACACGCCGATCGCGGGTCGCGCCATCTTCCTCGTCTATCCCCACCGCCGCCTCGTCCCACCCAAGGTGCGCGCCTTCACGGACTTCTGCATCCGCTACTTCCAGCGCACCCTCCCCTGGGACGAGCGGACGTAGCCACGCCCCCCACGGCGCGCTCGCCTCAGTGCTCGTGCCGATGGTGCAGGTCCGAGACGTGCGAGTGGGCATGCGCCAGCGGCTCATGCCGATGCGCGTGGCTGTGTGGCTCGGACATCGCCACGCCGGGAGCATGCGCGTGATGGTGGTGCGCATCGTGGACGTGGAGGTGCTCGTGTTCGAGCGCCTCATGGGCATGCAGGTGACTGTGGCGCTCGCGGAGCAGCAACACCACGCCCACGGCCATGAGCCCGCCCGCCAGCGCATCCGTGGGACGCAGGTGCTCGCCCAACAGCGGCACCGCGGCCAGCGCCCCGACGAATGGCGCGGTCGCGAAGTAGGCCGCCTCGCGCGCGGCCCCCAGCAAGCGCAAGGCCTGCGCGTCCAGCACGATGGACACGCCATAGCTGACGAACCCCAACAACAGCGCCGCCCCCACCAGCGGCAACGCGGGCACGCGCTGTCCGGTGAGCAGCGCGAGGACCAGGGAGCACGTCCCGGCCCCCAGCGCCTTGAGCCGCGCGATGGCCATGGGGTCCTTCAGCGACACCCGCTGGGTCAGGTTGTTGTCCACCGCCCACGAGAGACAGGCCCCCGCGAGCGCCAGCACGCCCAACACGTCGCCCTGCAGCTCGCCCTGCTGTACCCCGAGCACCGATGCCCCCAGCAAGATGGCCCCCGCGGACATCAAGCCCGCGCGCCCCAGGTGCTCACCGAAGACGAGCAGCGCCAGGACGATGGTGAAGGGCCCCTCCAGGTTCAACAAGAGCGCCCCCGCCACGCCCGACATGCGCTGGAGCCCCACCAGCATCAGGACAGGCCCCACCACGCCGCCGCACAGGATGATGGCCAGCACCAGGGGAACGTCCTGCCTGCCGAGCCGCGCCTCACGCCCCACGGCGCGCGGCGCGGAGGCCCGGGCGCGCAGCACCCAACCGAGCCCCGACAGGCCCAGCCCGCCCCCCAGGTACAGCAGGGCCGCCAGCATGAGCGGTGTGCTGCCGGGCAACAGCAGCTTCGCGACCGGCGCGCTCAACCCGAAGAGCGCCGCGGCCGAGAGCCCGAACACCGCGCCCTTCACGCCTTGGGAGTCCGACACGTCACCGCGCCTCCATCCGAGCCCGAACCTTGGGGACGGGCTCAGTCAAACGTCATGTCGGGCGCGGTGTCTCGCAAGAACGTGCAGGCCCGCCGGCAGGTGTCGCGCGCGGCCCGGTGCGCGTCAGAAGGACTGACGCAGCAGCGCCTCCACGGCCGCCTTGCGCCCCGGGCTCAGGCGCAGGCGCGTGCCGTCGCGCAGCACCACCACCCAGCCCTTGTCCACATCCGGCTCCAGCTCGCGGATGCGCTCCACGTTGACGATCGTCGAGCGGTGCACACGCACGAAGCGCCGCGGATCCAACCACGCCTCCACCTGCGCCAGCGTCTCTCGCAACATGGGGCTGCGGCCGCCAGCGTGCAGCACCACGTAATTGCCCTCCGCCTCGCACCAGTCCAGCTCGGCGACCGGCAACAGCAACACCTTGCCCCCCGTCTTCACCGCGATGCGCTCCACCAGGCCCTCGCTCGGCGCGGCCGGCAGGGGCGGCGGGCCCGGGGGAGGAAGGCGCCGCGCATCGAGCAAGGAGGACAACTGCTCCAACAGTTGACGGTCCTTGCCGCTGGCCACCTGCCGACGCACGCGCTCCAGTGACTCGTGAAAGCGGCGATCCGTGAAGGGCTTGAGGAGGTAGTCGAGCGCGCTCGCCTCGAAGGCGCGCACGGCGTACGCGTCGAACGCCGTCACGAAGACCACGGGCGGCATGCGCGCCGGCCCCACTTCGCGCAGCACGCCCAGGCCATCCAGCTCCGGCATCTGCACATCCAGGAACACCACGTCCGGGCGGGCGCTCAAGATGAGGTCCACCGCCTCGCGTCCGCCCTCGCACTCCAGGATGGACACGACATCCGGCGCGCGCGCGAGCAGGTGCTTCACGTTGTCCCGCGCGAGGGGCTCGTCATCCACCACCAACACGCGCATCCCCGGCTCACTCGACGCCTGCTCAGCCACGGCTCCGCTCCTTCCCATCCTGCGCGCGCGCGGGCGCCTCCAGATAGGGCAGCTCCAGGCGTGCTCGCACGCCCCCTTCGGCCAGGTCCTCCAATGTCAGGCCATACCCCTCGCCATACAGCTCGCGGATGCGGTCGCGCGTGTTGGCCACGCCAATGCCCGTCCCGCCCGAGCCCCCGGCCCGCAGGCCCGGTCCGTCATCACGAACCTCCAGCCGCAGCCGCTCGCCCCACCGAGAGGCTCTCACGAGAATCCGCCCTCGGGACGCGCGCCGCGACGTGCCGTGCTTCACGGCGTTCTCCACCAGCGGCTGGAGGATGAGCGAGGGCACTCGCGCCCCAAGCGTCTCGGGGTCGGGCTCCAACAGCACGTCGAGCTTCCGGCCGAAGCGCAGCTGCTCGATGCCCAGGTAGCGCCGCACCATCTCCAGCTCCTCGGCCAGGGGGACCTCGTGGTCACCCCGCCCCTCCAGGCTCGCGCGCAAGAGGTGTCCCAACTCCGCCAGGGCCTCCACCGCCTCGGGGTTGCGCTCCTGGCGCACCAGCCCCGTCACCGCGTTGAGCGTGTTGAAGAGGAAGTGCGGCTCCAACTGCGAGCGGAGCGCCTGGAGTCGCGCCTCCGCCAGCCGCGCCGCCCATCGGAGCTCCTCCACCTCCTGCTCGCGCACGCGCCGCGCCGCCGCCAGCGCGGTCCAGGCCGCCAGGAGCAACAGGTACTCGAAGAACCCCGCCGCGCCCCGCTCCAGCAGCAGGGACGTCAGCCCGTCGAGGAATGACACCCGCCGCGCCTCCCAGGACTGGAGGACCGACAGCACCGGCGCCAGCAGCAGCACATGCGCCAGCGCGAAGCCCACGCCCGCGCCCAGCAGGACCAGCCCGTGCCGCGCCCATCGAGGCCCCGCCAGCGGCAGGCTCCGGAAGAGGGCCAGGAGCCACGGGCCGAGCAAGGCCCACGCGCTGTAGGGCACCAGCTCCAGGGCCAGCTTGAAAGCGAAGTCCCGAGGCTCCCGCGCATAGGCCCCGAGCGCGTGCGGAACGGCCCCCAGCACCCCCGCCGCCATGCCCAGCGCCCAGACACGCACCGTCGGCGGCACGCGCGCCAGGAGCTCCAGCGGTGTCTCTTCCTCCCTGTCCTCCGCGTGGCTCATGGCATTCCTCGGACTGGGAGCCTACCGCGACGCACGCGACAAACATGCCCGGGGCTTGGGCTATGCTGCCGCGGCGCCGTGAAGAGGAGCCCTGGGGGCCTCGTGCCCGATTCCAGTTCCACGAGTCCGCCCCGCGTCCGCGGCGGCCCCCTCCATGCCGAGGGCGTCGCCGCCACGTCCGAGCGCGAGCCCGGGCGGGGCGTCCACGACGGCACCCTCCAGGTCGAGGCCATCGACCCCGCGAATCCTCGCCCGTCCCGAGGCTCGGGAAGCACCGCGCTGCTCGTGGCCGCGGGCCTCGCGCTCCCAAGCGTGGCCGCGTTTCTCCTGCGCCCCACTCCGCCCGAACCGGCGCCGCAGGCCAGCCCCGCGCACGCGCTTCCGCTCCCGGAGCCGGCCCCTGGCGCCCCCCGCGAGCCCGCCCCCGTCCCCACCGGCCCCGTGCGCGTCTGCGTGCTGCGCTTCCGAAGCCTGGGCGAGGACGCGAGGCTGCCGCCCTTGGAAGAGGCCCTGGCCGAGGCCGTGGTGACGGACGTGGGTCAGCAGCCCGGCCTGCGCATCATCGAGCGCGGTCAGCTCGACCTCGACCTGCGCGAGCAGGACTTCTCCAACGGGCCCCGCGTGGATCCCGAGACGCGCGCGCGACTGGGGCGCATCGCGGGCGCGGAGGTGGTGATCATCGGGAGCGTCCAGCGCTCGGGGGACGTGCTCCGGGCCGCCGCGCGCTTCGTCCATGTGGAGTCCGGCGAGGTGCTGGACTCGGTGCGCGTGGAGGCGCCAGCGCAGGCGCCCTTCGCCCTTCAAGACGTGCTCGCGGAGCGCGTGCGCACGCTGCTGCCGGCCCTCATCCCTCGGTTGCGGCCATGAAGCCTGTCGCATGCGCGCTGCTGATGCTGTCGCTCACCGTCGCCGCCGAGCCCGCGCCGCCGCCCTTGAGCCCCGTGGCGGTGATGCCGTTCCGGAACCTCAACGGCGACACGGACCTGGACTGGCTCGGCCGCGGCATGACGGAGACGCTCGTGTCCGACCTACGGGCGAGCGGGCGCGTGGACGTGGTGGAGCGCGAGCAGTTGGACCACGCGCTGACCGAGCTGGCCCTCCAGACCCGCGACGAGCCCGCGCCCTCCACCGCCGCGCGCGTGGGCAAGCTCGTGGGCGCGCGCACGGTGCTGCTCGGGAGCGTGCAGCGCGCGGGCCCCCAGGTGCGCATCAACGCGCGCTTCATCGTCGTGGAGACGGGCGAGGTCCTGGAGACGGCCAAGGTGACCGGGCCGATGGAGCGCATCTTCTCCCTCCAGGACCAGGTCGTCGCACGACTGATGGGCACCTCCGCGCCACCGCGCGGCAAGCGCCCCACCGGCCCTCGTATCGCCCGCGCCTTCGAGCGCTACGGCCGCGCGCTCGGCAGCACATCCGACGAGGAGCGGCTGCGACTGCTGCGCGAGGCCCAGAGCGAAGCCCCCGAACTGCCCTACGCCCGTGAGGAGATGGCGCGCGTGGCGGGGCGCATCGCGGAGTTCGAGCAAGGCAATCGCCCGCGCCTGCAGTTGCAGGCCGCGGAACTTCGGACCCGAGTGAGCGACACGAACCTCACGTCCCTCCAGCGCTCGGAGGCCGCGATCGACCTCATCCACTTTCAGCTGCTGCGCGGCTCCTGGCGAGCCGCCGTCCGCGACACGGAGCAGATTCGAAAGCTCGACCTGCCCTTCTTCCAAGGGAGGCTCCCCGCCGAGGAGGCCGCGTTCGCGCACGTCCTCGCGCTGTCGCATCTCACGGATCCCACCGCGGCAATGAAAGACGGCGAGGCCTTTCTCCGAGACTGGCCCGCCACGAGCCACACGCAGCTCGTCACCGCCACCCTGCGCAGCCTCGCCATCGCGCGAAATCTGCGCGAGCAGGGCATCCGCGCGACGCTCCAGCGGATGGAAGAGGCAGAGCGGTCCCACGCGGAGGCGCTCGTCCAGCTCCAGCGCCTGGGATGGTCCAACACCCTGGAGCTGCGAGGCCGGGACTATGACCGCTGCATGCTGGCGACATCCGACGGGACGTATGAGTTCGCCGTGGAGCCCTGCCGGCGCTACTACCTGACGTGGAACACCGCCCCGCACGAGGATCGGCAACTGACCCGCATCACCCGCTCCCTCGAGATCATCGCGCTCGTCGGACTCCGTCGCTTCAGCGAGGCCCGAGCGAGGATGGCGGAGTTTCGCGCCGCGGATCCCGAGGGCGCGGCGGGCAGCACGGCCGAGCAGCGACTCCTCGTCCTCCTTCCAGAGGACGAGGAGGAGTAGCCCCGCCGCGCGCTCACCTCACGGCGTGCCGGAGGACGCCTGCAGGGCTGCGTCCGCCGGGGCCTCATGCTGAGGCGCGAGCGCCGAGCGCTGGAGCCACCCGGCGAGCCCGAGCAGCGCGAGCCCGGACGTGCGCAGCGTGCGCAGCAGCTCCATGGCGTGCGTCGGCTCGCCCGGGAGGACCACGGGCAGCCACTCACGCGCGTCGTAGGCGAGCCACACCGCGCCGGAGATGCCCATGGCCCACCACACCCACGCCAGCCGTCCACCGCGCAGCATGTACGCGACACGCAGGATGGGGACGACGAGCAGGATGGTCGCCATGTCCGCCAGCGTCGACGCGATGATGATGATGGCCGAGTACGTCAGCGTGGAGGACGCGCCCAGGTGCCGCGCCTCGGTGACGAGCGGCGGGCCGCCCACCGCGAGCGCCGCCACCGCCATGAGGCCCCAGAGTAGATAGGTCCGCGCGCTCGACGGCGGCTGAAGTCCGGACTGGCGGTAGGTCATCGCCAGCAGGATGAGCGCGTAGGTGGTGGAGATGTTCGCCAGCACCACGACGACCACGCGCAGCGGCAACAGCGGCGACTCGGTGAAGGGCACGTCCGGCACCGCGTGCAGCCAGTAGCTGCGCAGCGCGGTGCTGACGAGCGACAGAAGCGCTCCCGAGGCGAACCCCGCCCAGACCTTGCGCAGATAATCGCCCCGCCCGAAGGCCAGCACCGCCGCCACGGTGCCGAACACGGCCAGGAGGCCCGCGCTCCAGCCCGCCGCGTCGTGCACGAGCAAGAGCTGCCGAGGCGAACCCAGCGTGCTCGACACGGCAATCAGGTGGCCCAACTGCAGCACCACCGCGATGCCCACCCACAAACCGATGGGCGCGCCGGACCGGCCATTCGTGGAGGCGCTCATCGCTGCTTCTCCATGGCCGCGGTGAACTCGGTGAGGATGACCTTGGTGTGCAGGGCGCCGATGAAGGTGTTGAGCATGGGCTTGAGCCCCTCGAGCAATTGCGGGAGGTCCTGGACCGCGACCTGCTCGGGGGGACGCTTGAGCGCGCGAACCGCGGCCGTGTGAATGGCCATCTTCGCGGTGAAGCCTCCGAGGAGTGGTTCGAGGTGGCGCACGAGGATGTCGTGCCAGCCAGACGGCGAGGATTGGGTGGAAGCAGTTGGGGGTGTCACGCCACCTCCGCGTAGGGGCAATGCCCAGCGTAGAGTCATTTCCGACCAAACACGAGCACCCGGCGCGCGCCATCGCGCTTCCCACCCGGGGATTCCTGGCGACCTCGGAAAGAGGCAGCAGCCGGCCGAGCGCGGACTACACCTCGACCTGATCCATCATCCACACGGCCAGCTCTTCCAGCTCACGCGCCTGTCCCGGGTGGCGCTCCCGCACCTCGTCGACGGCGGCCTTCACGCCCGAGCGACGGTAGGGCTTGCCCACCAGGGTGGCCTGGAGATCCTGGACGAGGTCCGGGAACAGCGCGTCGGAGAACACCTGCGCCCGGGTGATGTGGCCCTGCTCCGAGTCGACGTGCACCTCGAAGAAGCCCCAGGACAGGTACTCGATCATCTGGTGGTTGAAGCGCGGGGCGTTGCCGAAGCGCCAGTCCCACGAGGAGAACTGATCGAACGTGCCCTGGAGCGAGGGCTGCTGCTGGAGGAAGTCGTGGTTGAGGACCTCCGGCTTCGCGGTCGCGCCGTGCGCGTCACAGAAGGCGCCCATGACCGCGTCGCACAGCCGCTCGTGGGTGACGTCCACCTGGTGCTGATTGATGTTCATCACCCGCGCGCGCACGCTGGCCTGTCCCTTGGACTCCAGCTTCTTGGGGTGCGGGGTGAGGTAGTTGGACAGGCGCGTGAGGTCCGTGGAGATGAGGAACGTGCCGTGGTGGAAGGCCCGGTCCCGCGACTCGCGGTACGCGCTGCCGCTGATCTTCCGCGGGCCATCCGCCGTGGGAATCACCAGGTCATTGCGCCCGGAGGCCTCGGCGGACACGCCCAGCCGGCGCAGCGCGTCCAGCAGGATGGTCACGTTGGCGGACTTGTCGTAGCCCTGCTTGGGCGACAGGAACGTGAAGTTGGTGTTGCCCAGGTCATGGAACACCGCGCCGCCGCCGCTGGTGCGCCGCGCGAGGAAGATGTTGTCCTCCTCCATGCGCTTCAGGTTGCACTCGGACCAGGGGTTCTGGTTGCGCCCGATGACGACCGTCTCGGCGTTGCGCCAGAGGAACAGCGTCTGGGTGCTCGAGTCCATCTCCCGGAAGATCCAATCCTCGGTCGCGAGGTTGAACCAGGGGTTGAAGGTCTCCGACACGAGGATGCGGATGCGCGGCGGTGGGGCCATGGGCCGTTAACCTAGCGTGCTCCTGGCGCCCGCCCCAAGGCCCGCCGCGCTCAGTGCCGGCTGGGCTGCGCCGGCTCCACCGCGATGCCTCGGGCCACCACCGTCACCGCGTCGGGTGACTCGTCCTGCAGCATGCCGCGGAGCATCTCCCGCAGCTCGGGGCTCTCCGAGTGGCCATGCACGGAGATGGCGTGCGCCACCGCGGCGTCGAGCACCTCTCCCTCCTCGCCCGCGATGGTCAGCGTGCAATGCGACTCGCTCGGAGCCTCGCGGCAATCCATCACCTTGCGCGTCATGGTGTTCCTCCCTCTTCTCCTGGGAGTGGACACGCCTGGAGGTCCACGCAAGGCGCGCTCGGGCGCGCTGTCGCGGAGCGGCCCGTCGGACGGCGCGCGGCGAGGACGAGGGCACGGTCGCTCGCCCCGCCCCTGCGCGAGCACCTCCACTCAGCCGGGCCGCGCGGCCTCGAGCGCGGGCGCCTGCTCCTCGACAGGAGGCCCATGGAGGAAGGCGTCCTCCATGCGGGCGTCATCACGCAGCCCCTCCCACCTGGCCACGACGAGCGTGGCCACGCCATTGCCAATGGTGTTGGTGATGGCGCGCACCTCGGACATGAAGCGATCCACGCCGATGATGAGCGCCACGCCCTCCACCGGCACCTTGCCGTGCAGGGCGGACAGCGTGGCCGCCAGCGTGATGAAGCCCGAGCCCGTCACGCCCGCGGCCCCCTTCGATGTGAGCAAGAGCACGCCCAAGAGGGTGAGCTGCTCGCCGAGCGTCAGGGGAACATCGAGCGCCTGCGCCACGAAGAGCGCGGCCATGGTGAGGTAGATGCAGGTGCCGTCCAGGTTGAACGAGTACCCCGTGGGGAGCACGAGACCGACCACGGCCCGGTCACACCCCGCCTCCTCCAGGCGCTTCATCATCCGGGGCAGCGCGGGCTCGGACGATGACGTGGCCAGCACCAAGAGCAGCTCGCCCTGGATGAAGCGCAGGAAGCGCCACAGCGAGAAGCCGCTCAGCCGCGCGATGAGCCCCAGCACGCCCACCACGAACAGCAGGCACGTGGCGTAGACGGACACCAGCAGGAAGCCGAGCGAGCCCAGCGTGCCCAGACCGAACTTGCCCACCGTGAAGGCCATGGCGCCGAACGCACCGATGGGCGCCAGCTTCATCAGCATGGTGACGATGCCGAAGAACACCTGGGACAGCCGCTCCAGGAACTCGAGCAGCGCGTGCCCCGCGGGGCCCAGCCGGGTGAGCGCGCTGCCGAAGAGGAGCGCCACGAGGAGGACCTGGAGCAGGTCCCCCTTGGCGAAGGCGTCACCGAAGCTGGTGGGGATGATGTTGAGCACGAAGGACGTGAAGTCCTGGTGCGCGGCGGCGGTGCGGTACGCATCGATGGACTTCGCATCCAGGCGCGCCACGTCGATGTGCATGCCCGCACCGGGCTGGAGCACGTGCGCGACCACGAGCCCCAGGGCCAGCGCGCAGGTGGTGAGGACCTCGAAGTAGAGGATGGCCTTCACGCCGATGCGGCCGACGTGCTTCATGTCGCCCATCCGCGCGATGCCAATCACCACCGTCAGGAAGATGATGGGGGCGATCATCATCTTGATGAGACTGATGAACCCGTCCCCGAAGGGACGCATCTTCGCGCCCAGGTCGGGCCACAGGTAGCCGAGCAACACGCCGGCCCCGATGGCCCCCAGCACCTGGACGTAGAGGCTCTTCCAAATCGGTCTCATCAGCCCCGGAAATAGCACAGCCCCTGCTCAGGCGTGGATGCGGGTCCCCAGGACCTCCAGGAACTTCGCGAGCCAGTCTGGGTGCGCGGGCCACGCGGGCGCGGTGACGAAGGGCCCGTCCACCACCGCCTTGTCGATGGCGATGTCCGCGAACTCGGCGCCCGCGGAGCGGACCTCCGGAGCGCAGGCCGGGTAGGCCGAAATCTTCCGGCCCTTCACCACGTCCGCCGCCGTGAGCACCTGCGCGCCGTGGCACACCGCCGCGATGGGCTTCTGGGAGCCAGCGAAGTGCCGCACGAGGTCGAGCACGCGGCGGTTGAGGCGCAGGTACTCGGGCGCCCGGCCCCCGGCGATGACGAGCGCGTCGTAGCCGCTGGCCTCCACCGCGTCGAAGGCCGCGTTGAGCACGAAGTCATGCCCGCGCTTCTCGCTGTACGTCTGGTCCCCTTCGAAGTCGTGGATGGCGGTGCGAATCTTGTCGCCCGCTTTCTTGTCCGGGCAGACCGCGTGCACGGTATGGCCCACCATCTGGAGCGCTTGGAACGGGACCATGATTTCGTAGTCCTCGCCGTAGTCGCCCACCAGCATCAGGATCTTCTTGCCCATGTCGCCTCCCTCGTGCGCGCCCCAGGCGCGCTCGCGCGGTGCCGTGAGGCACCGACGTGGGCACCGAGCGTCCCCCCCGCGGGCGCGCGAGGCAAGACAGGCGCGGGAGGGCTCGGCCAGGGGAGGCAAAGCCTGACTCGCCCCCACCCGTGCACGCCTGCTCGGCCGCACATCGCGACCGGCCGGGTCCCTGCTATGGTGCCCGGCGCATTCATGACTCCAGTGGATTTGCCCCCAGCCGGCCCTCCTGCCTCGGGCGAGGCACGACCGTCCGGCGCCTCGCTCCTCGACCGCCTCCTCGCGCTGCCCACCCTCTCCCTGCTCGACGCGCAGGGCCGAGACACGGGGGACGTGCGCGAGCGCGCCGCGCGGCTCGCCCGAGCGCTCCGCGGCGCGGGAGTCCCCCCCGGTGGCCGCGTCGGCGTGGCCCTGCCCAACGGCCCTGAGTTCGTCATCGCGCTCGTGGCCTGCCTGGAGGCCCGCGCCACCTTCGTGCCGCTGAGCCTCGCCCTGTCGCCCGAGGTCCGCGACCGACGCTTGGAGCGGATCCACGCGGCCGCGCGGGTGGACGCGCACGGCGTGGTGCGCCGCGAGGCCCCGCCGCCCGAGCCCGCGGTCCCCGTGCCCGCGGTCATCCTCTTCACCAGCGGCAGCGAGGGAGATGGGCGCCCCGTGGCGCTCCCCGAGTCCGCGCTCCTGCACGTCATCGACACGCACCACCCCGCGCTCGCGTATGAGCCGGGCACGCGCGTCACGGGCTACCTCCCGTGGAGCCACGCCTTCGGGTTCACCCTCGAACTCCTGATGGGGCTGCTGCACGGCGCGCGGGTGCGCTCGGTGCCGCCGCCCTCGTTCCCCGAGGTGCTCGCCTCGGAGCCTCCGGGCTTCCTCTTCACCGTGCCTCGCATGCTGGAGCGGCTCGACGCCGCCACGCTGCGCGCGCTGCGTGGAGGAGTCGTGGGCGGCGCGCCTGTCCGCGGCGCGCTGCGCGAGCACTTGCAAGGCAGCCGGCTGCGCGTGGGCTACGGCCAGACGGAGTGCGCTCCGGGTGCCTCGCTGGGCGAGGCCGGCGAGTGGAACCACGACGACTTCCTCGGCCGCGCGCTGGGCTGTGAGTTGGAGCTCTGCCCCGCGGGCGACGGTGAACACCAAGAGCTGCGCGTGCGCGGCGCGAACCTCGGCCTCGGCTACGTGGAGGGCGCGCGCATTCAACCCTTCCCATTGGACACGGGCTGGCGCGCGACCGGAGACCTGGCGAGCGCCGTGGACGGCGGCTTCGTCTCCGAGGGTCGGCGCGATGAGCTGTTCAAGCTCGACAACGGCCGGATGGTGAACCCCGTCCCGTTGGAGCTGCCCTTCGACGGCCGCATCCTGCTCGTGGGCATGGGGCGCGACCTCATCCAGCCGCTGGCCCGGGGCGAGGTCCCCTCGGGCTTCACGCTGCCCATTCCCCACCTTCCCCCCCGGCTGATGCCCGAGTCGTTCTGGAGCGCGTGCACGACGCCCACCGGCAAGGTCTCCCGGCGGCGCGCCCAACGTCTCTTCGAGGAATCATGACTGCCCGCCCTCCCCTTCACTCGCTCACCTTCGACCGCACCCGACGGCTGACCCCGGCGGACCTCGCGGCCGCGACCGAGCCCGTTCAGCTCACCCTCTCCGAGGAGACGCGCGCGCGGGTCTCGCGCTGCGAGGGCTTCGTGCGCGAGCAGAACGCCGCGGGCACCCCCATCTACGGGATGACCACGGGCTTCGGTCCGCTCGTGGCCTTCGGCGCGGCCCCCAGTCCCGTGGAGCAGGGCTATGGCCTGCTCAACCATCTGCGCTCGGGACAAGGCGACTACCTGGCCCCGGGCGTGGCGCGCGCCATGTTGCTGGCCCGCGTGTGGTCACTGGCGCAGGGACACTCGGGCGTGAGCCTGCCGGTCATCGACGACCTGTGCGCCGCGCTCGCCACGCCCTTCGCGCCGGCGGTGCCCGAGTGGGGCTCGGTGGGCGCCAGTGGAGACCTCACGCCCCTGGCTCACGCGGCGGGCGCGCTGCGCGGCGAGGGCGAGGCCTTCTGGGGCGAGGAGCGCGTCCAGGCCGCCGTGGCGCTGGAGCGCGCGGGGCTGCGGCGGCTCGTGCTCCAGGGTCGGGACGCGCTGGGGTTGGTGAACGGCACGTCGCTGACGGCGGCCGCGGCGGGGCTCGCGGTGCACTCCGCGCGGCGGGCCGTGTCGCTCGCGCTGAACCTCACGGGCCTGTTGGCGGAGTCGCTTGGCGCGGCGGACACGTTCACCTCGCCGGAGCTGCTGGAGGCGTCGGGGCACCGCTCCGCGCATGACGTGGCGGTGCGGCTGCGCGAGCGCATGCGCGGCGCCACGGTGAAGGACGGGCGCCCGCTTCAGGAGGCGTACAGCCTGCGCTGCGTACCGCAGCTCGTGGGCGCCGTGGAGGAGTCGCTGCGCCACGTGGAGCAGGTGGTCGAGTCCGACCTCAACGGCGTGAGTGACAACCCGCTCTTCTTCCCGGAACAGGGCAAGGTCATCCACGGGGGCAACTTCTTCGGTCAACAGGTGGCGTTCGCCGCGGACGCGCTGAACCTCGCGCTCACGCAGCTGGCGAACCTGGCCGAGCGCCAGCTGGACATGCTGTTGGATCCGGGCCGCAACGGTGGCCTGCCGCTGCTCTTGTCCGCGCGACCGGGAGCGCAGTCAGGACTGGCGGGCGTCAACCTCGCGGCCACGGCGATCGTCGCGTCCATGCGCCGCTACGCCACGCCCGCGAGCATCCAGACGCTGCCCACCAATGGCCACAATCAGGACGTGGTGCCGTTCGGGACACAGGCCGCCATGGAGGCCCTTCGCCAGAGCGAGCGGCTGCGGCTCGTGCAGGCGTCGCTCGCGCTCGGGCTGCGGCAGGCGGCCTATCTCGGTGCGCGGCCGCCATCGTCCACGGCGGGCGCCGCGCTGCTCGCGCTGCTGTGCGAGACCGTCACGCCCGTGGATCCGGACCGTCCACTCTCCGAGGACGTGCGCCGCATGGCCGCGGCCCTCTCTCTCCGGGGCTGAGCGCTCAGCGATTCGAATGAGGACGTGCGCCCCGGATGAGATTCCGGGGCGTACCGCTCAGCCCTTCTGCGGGGCGCGCACGCCCTGGGTGAGCTGCTCGGGCGGCGCCGCGTCCCAGAAGTCGTAGAAGTTGAACCACTGATAGGGGTACTCGCGCGCGACGGACTCCAGCTCGCGCACGTAGTCCTCGACCCACGCGCGGAGCTGCGCGTCGCGGTCGATGCCGCGCGCGAACGCCAGCGCGCGCGGGGGCCGCGCGAAGAAGCGATACGTGGCCGGCGCCACCTGCAGCGAGAACGTGGTGATGAGCGGCGCGCCACTGACCGCCGCGAGCATGAACGGCCCCACCGGAAAGGGCGCCTCACGACCGAGGAAGGGCACGCGCACGAAGTGCCGGTCCGTGGCTCGGTCGCCCTGCACCGCCAGCAGCGTCCCCTCGCGCAAGGCGCGCACCATCTCCAACGAACCGAGGAACTCGTCCCCCACGGCGATGACGCGCGGGCCCTTGCCGTGCGCCTTCTCCAAGAATCGGGACAGGCGCTCCTGCTCGCCCCGGAACGCAACAATCGCCAGCTTGCCGCGGGTGTTCCCCTGCCCCAAGAGCCCCGCCGCAACGTCCCAATTGCCCAGGTGCGCGGTGAGCAACACGGCGCCCTTCCCGGACGTGGCGGCCGTGCGGATGTGCTCGATGCCCTCCTCTTCGTAGTGGAAGACGCCTCGGCCCCGAGTGGACAGCAGCGCGCGGTCCACCAGCGTGCGCGCGAACGAGAGGATGTGCCGATAGCCCCGCCGCCACTTCGCCCATCCGCGCGCCGGCGCCACTGCTCGGTCGAGGAACGCCGCCGAGGACTGGCGGGCCGCGCGTGAGGTCAGCAGAAAATAGAACGCCACCGGGTACAGCGCCGCGTACGCCGCGCCGATGCCGAACACGCGCGTCACCTGGAAGAAGAACCAGTGCCCCAGCACGCCGCCGCGGCTGCGCCCCGTCCACTGCCGAGGCCCTTCCACGCGCCTGCGCGCCCAGCTCTCCCAAGCGCCCCACGCCAGCGCCACGCCCGCGACGATGCCCGCCGCGCCCAGCGGGGGCAGCCCACGCCCCTGGAGCGCGGAGACCGCCGCACCCGCCGCCAGCGCCGGCACCGCGCCCAGCCCCGCGACCGCGCAGAGGAACGCCGCCAACGCCCAGCCCCAGCCACTCACCGCGCCGAGCGCCAAGGCGATGCCCACCGCCACGGACAGCGCACGCCACAGGAGCCCCTCCCCCCCGAGCCACGCCCAGCGCCTCAGCGCGAACAGCGACCGGCCAGGCCGATGCGGCAGCGGCCCCAAGCGCGGCGCCAGGGGGAATGGAAGGAAGAGGCGGATGCAGGTGAGCGTGTTGAGCAGCGAGATGCGCGCGTTGTCGACGAAGGGCCGGAAGTGGCTGATGCGGTCCTTCGGATAGATGACGCCGATGGGCACCGAGCGCAGCGGCACGCCGGCCCACGCCGCGCGCAGGAGGATCTCCACCTCGAAGTCGTAGCGCGTGTTGCGCGTGGGCAAGCGCGCACAGGCGGCGAGCGGATACGCGCGAAAGCCAGACTGGCTGTCCTCCACGCGCGCGCCGCTCTCGAACCAGACCCAGAAGTTGGAGAACTTGCGACCGAACTCGCTGGAGGCCGGGGCGCCCGCGGCGATGAGATCCCTCGCGCCGATGGTCAACGCCCCCGGCTCCGCCGTGACGGCCGCGGCCAAGGTGGGCAGGTCCGACGGCAGGTGCTGCCCGTCCGCGTCCAGGGCGATGGCGGTGCGGAAGCCCCGGCGGTGCGCCTCGTCCAGCAGGCGGCGCAGCGCCACACCCTTGCCTCGGTTCCGAGGCTGCCGGAGCACGGTGGCGCCCGCGCGCTCCGCCTCGTCCCCCGAGCCATCCGTCGAACCGTCGTCGCACACCAGCACGGTGGAGGCGTGCTCCAACGAGCCCCGCACGACCGCGCCCACCGTGCGCGCGTGGTTGTAGACGGGGATGACGACACAGGCGCCGGCCTGGTCGCAGCTGCGGGTGGGGCGGTCGGTCACACGTCGCCTCATGCCCCGCGGGCCCCGCGCCCGTCAACACTCAGGCGGACGGGCCGGGCCCCCCGGGCGGGCATGCCTCGCCCCTCGACGTGGACCTTGCCTTCCCCGCCGCCGAGCAACGACGCTGCGCCCTCCATGCAGACCCCTGGCCCCACCGACCCATCTCCGCCCCCCATCCCGGCCACTCCGGGCCTGCGCGAGCGGCTCCGGGCGGTCCCTCGGCAGTTGCTCGCGCGCGTCCACGCCCTGAAGGACGAGCACGCCAGCCCAGGGCGCCTGGGCCTCGCCGTCGCGGTGGGCGTCCTCATCGGGGCGAGTCCCTTCCTCGGGCTTCAGCTCGTGCTGGCCGTGGCCCTGGCCACCCTCTTCGGCCTCAATCGCTTCGCCGTCCTCCTGGGCTCGCAGGTGTCGGTGCCGCCGCTCACGCCGCTGGTCCTCTTCGCCAACGCGCAGGTGGGCGCCTTTCTCCTCACGGGACGCTGGCTGCCCCTCTCGCTGCAGGCGCTGCGCGACGTGCCGGCCAGACAGTTGGCCGCGGACCTGTTCGTGGACCTCCTGGTGGGCGGGCTCGTCGTGGGCGGCGCGCTCGCGCTCATCCTCGGAGGCGCGACCGCGCACTTCGTGGGGCTCGTGCGTGCGCCCGATGAGCTGGCGCCCCACCTGCCGACGCCGCGGTGGAAGGAGCTTCAGCGCCGGCTGGGCGCACTGCCCCGCGCGTGGCGCTCGTATGCGCGCTGGAAGCTGCGGCTGGATCCGGTCTACGGACTGGTACTGACCGAGCTGCCCGAAGACGTGGACCTCGTGGACCTGGGCTCCGGCATGGGCCTGCTCCCGCTGCTGCTCGCGCTGCGCTCACCGCAGGCCCGAGTGCGCGCGTTGGAGTGGGACGCGCGCAAGGCTCGCGTCGCGAGGGAGCTGCTGGCGGACCTGCCCGGCATGCACGTGGTGGAGGGCGATGCCCGCGCAGGCGCGCTGGGCCAACCGCAGGCCATCACCCTGGTGGACGTGCTGCACTACAGCCCCGTGGAGGAGCAGCGACAGTGGTTGGAGCGGTGCGCGAATGCGCTCGCGCCGGGAGGGCTGCTGCTCATCCGCGAGTTGGAGCCCGCGCGCTCGCGCAGGACGTGGGCCACCCGACTGGAGAAGCTCGCGGTGCGCTGGGGCTGGAACCAGGGCGCGACCGTCCAAGCCTGGGCGCCCTCCGAGATGGCCCATGCCTTGACAGCCTTGGGCTTCACCGCCGTAATCCATCCGGCGGGCTCGGGCGCGTTTCGCGCGAACTCCTTGGTGGTCGCACGCAAGCCCTCCGCACCCTGATTCCATGAATACAGACGTCCTGGTGATTGGCGCCGGGCCCGCGGGCAGTGTCGCGGGTTCCCTGCTGGCTCAAAAAGGGCATCGCGTGACCTGCCTGGAGGCCGGGACGTTCCCCCGCTTCCAGATTGGCGAGTCGCTGCTGCCTCGCTGCAATGACCTCCTGGAGGAAGCGGGCCTGCTGAAGGCCGTGGTGGCGCGAGGCTATCAGCCCAAGAACGCGGCCTTGTTCCTCCAGGGAGATGCCCGCGAGCGCTTCTGCTTCGCGGAGGTCTTCCCGGGCCAGCGCACGCAGACGTTCCAGGTGCCGCGCTTCGACTTCGACCAGACGCTCGCCACGGCGGCGCGAGGGTACGGCGTGGACCTGCGCTTCAATCAGCGCGTGGACGCGGTCGAGTTCCAGCCGGGCGGCGGCGCGGTCATCCGCTCCACGGACCTGGAGAGCAACGCGACCGAGCAAATCCAGGCCCGCTTCGTCATCGACTGCAGCGGCTACGGCCGCGTGCTGCCCAAGCTGTTGAATCTGGAGAAGCCGTCGTCGCTGGCGCCGCGCATCGCGCTCTTCACGTGGGTGGAGGGAGACCGCCGCCCCGAGGGCGCCGAGGAGGGCGACATCTGGGTGTGCCTGCATCCACGGGGCGCGTGGATCTGGATCATCCCGTTCTCCAACGGCCGCACCTCGGTGGGCGTGGTGATGGAGCGCGCGCTGTACGACAGCGTGTCGGGTTGTGACCGCGACCGGCTGATGAGCCTGCTGCGCGAGGACCCCAACGCGCGCGCGCGCCTGGCGAACGCGGTGCCGGTGCTGAAGACGATGAAGCTGGAGGCGTGGTCCTCGGCCGTCGAGTCGCTGCACGGCCCGGGCTGGGCGCTCACGGGCAACGCGGCGGAGTTCCTCGACCCCGTGTTCTCCTCGGGAGTCACCGTGGCGCTGGAGTCCGCCAGCCGGGCCGCGGCGCTCGTGCATCGCACGCTCCAGGGCGAGACGGTGGATTGGAACACCGAGTACGGCGCCGTCGTGGAGAAGGCCGTGGGCGTCTTCCGGGTCTTCGTGCGCACCTGGTACACCGGCGAGCTGCCGCGGGTCCTGCTGCATCCCAACAAGACGCAGGCCATCAAGCGCGCCATCACGGCCATTCTCGGCGGCTACGTGTTGGATCCGGAGAACCCCTTCGTGCGCAACCCCGAGGGCACGCTCTCCGCCCTCCTCAAGCTGTCGTAGCCAGGAACGCAGCCAGCCGGCGAGGACGCTCGGTCCTCAGCCGGCCAGCAACTCGCGCAAGGTGACCGTGCCGAGCCCGCGCGCGCGCAGCTCCGTGAGCAGCAGCGGGAGGCTCTCCACCGTCTGCTCGCGCAACGCGGAGCGCGCGTGAGGGCTCCCGTCGTGGAGCGTGAGGATGTGGCCCGCGCGTGTTCTCGCGGCGAGCGCTCGGGCTCGGCGCGCCGTGAAGGCCCACGCGCCATCCCGCGCGGCGTGCGTCCACGTCACCACCGTCAATCCGGCCTGACGCGCGGCCTGGTGCACGGCGGGGTTCCGGACGCCCACGGCGGGCCGGTAGTACCGCGGGCGCTCCCCCGTGACGCTGAAGAGAGACTCCTGACAGCGCCGCAAGTCTGCTTCCAGGCGCGAGGCGACGAAGAGGTCCGCGCCCGTCCCGTGCCGCCACGTGTGATTGGCGAGCTGATGCCCCGCCGCATGCAGCGCTCGCGCGAGCCCCGCGTGCCGCTCCACCTCGCGACCGACGCAGAAGAACGTGGCCCGCGCACCGTGCGCATGGAGGATGTCCGCGATGCGCGCCGTGTAGTGCGGATGGGGGCCGTCATCGAAGGTGAGCGCCACCACGGGGCGCGTGGTGGGGCCGCGCCAGATGCCCGGACCGAAGAGCATCACGCGCGGATGAAAAACCCCGGCCGCCATGCCGGCCAGCACCCCACCGCCCGCCACGAGCGCAGTGGCCACGCCAAGCACTGGCTCACCCAGCGACACGCCGCACCCGCATCAGCGACTGTCCGCCTCCGAGCGCGAGCCCGTGATGCACGCACTCACCCGGGGCCGCCAACCGCAGCACCGCGGCCACCAGGCGAATCAGCCCCGCCGACGGGTGGAACCCCAGATGCGGCGTGTCCACCCACCGAGACCCGACAGGCACCGCGTCACCCAGCGCCGCGTCTTCCGCGTCGCGAACCTCGCCGCTCGGGGCGGACAGCGAGACGGAGGCACCCGCGGATGCGCGCGCCACGCCCGCGCGAAGCCATGGTGCCATGACCTCGGGGCGCGCGAAGTGCAGCGGCGCGGTGGGGTGCGCGATCAGCAAACACTCCTCGATGCGCAGGGGCCCCGACTCCGCGCCCAGCAGCAGGGCGGCGGCCCCCTCACCGGGCTCCAGTCGGACTCGCGGCGACGCGCCAGGAGACTCGGCATGCACACCGAAGGCACGGTAGGCATTGTCCAGCGCGGGGATGCGCTCATCCGCGGCGACCACGAGCGCATGTCGCGCACGCTTCGTCGCGAGCAAGTCGAGCGCCACCTTCACGGCCGTCTCACCAGATACCTCTCGCGCGGACACCGTGAGGGACGGACCGCGCAGGCCCAGCGCGATGGACAACTGACCCGCGGGCGAATGGTGCACGGACTGATGAAACGCGGTGGGGCTGCCAAACTCGGCGCCGCGAGTGGCCATGCCCTCCAGGAACTCCACCGTCGCCGTCAGCCCGCCGTAGCCTGTGCCGAAGACGAGCGCGAGCGAGTCCCGGTCCACGCCTTGCGGCAGCGCCTGCCGAGCCACCGCGAGCGCCATCCGCTCCAGCCGAGGCAGCCGCCGGGTCTTCGCATCGCCGGTGTCCGGAATGGACTCCACGCGAGCGGGAGCACCAGGCGGCGACGACAGCACGCGCAAGAACGAAGCGCCGTCCGTCGCGCCTGGGGCCACGACCCCCACGCCCAGAATCGCTGCGCTCATGACTCGGACCTCGTGAGCACCAGCGCCGCGTTGTTGCCTCCGAAGCCGAACGAGTTGGAGAGCGCCACGCGCAGCGGCGCCTGGACGCCTCCGCGCGGCACGTGGCGCACGCGCAGCTCTGGATCCGGCTCCACCAGCCCCACCGACTCCGGCGCGTGCCCTGACTCCATCGCCAGCAGGCAGAACACCGCCTCGATGGCGCCAGCCGCGCCGAGCGTGTGCCCCGTGCTGCCCTTGGTCGAACTCGTCAGCGGGCCCTCGCCTGCGAACACCGCGTTGATCGCGAGCGCCTCGGCCTTGTCATTCGCGGGCGTGGCCGTCCCGTGCGCGTTGACGTAGTCCACCTGCTCCGCCGACAGGCCCGCATCCGCGAGCGCGGCCTGCATGGCGGCGATGGCTCCCCGGCCTTCGGGATGCGGCGCGGTGATGTGCCACGCATCCGCGGAACACCCCCACCCCGCCACGTAGCCCAGGATGGGCGCCCCTCGCGCCCGCGCGCGAGACTCGTGCTCCAGGAAGAGGAAGGCAGCGCCCTCGCCCAGCGAGAGCCCTTGGCGATTGCGCCCGAAGGGCCGGCAGGCGTCACTGGCCAATAGCTTGAGCGAGTGGAAGCCCGCGTACGTCAGCCGACACAGCGAGTCCACGCCCCCCACCAGCGCCCAGGGCGCGCCCTGCTCCACCCGCGCCGCGCCGTACCCCACCGCGTTCGCGCTCGAGGAGCAGGCGGTGGAGAAGGTATGCCGCTCCGCGCTCAAATCGAGCTTCGCCGCGAGCATGTCCGCCACCGTCCCCGCCGAGTGGTGCCGCAGCAGCTCGCGCTCCTCCGCGCCCTCCTGCCCACGATGCGTGAGGTAGTGGCACTCGGACTCCAGGATGCCGCCGGTGGTGGTCCCCAGGGCCATGACCCCCGAGCCCGAGAAATCGGCCCCCGCGAGCGCCTGCCGCGCGGCGAGCATCGCGAGGTCGAGGCAGCGCGGCCCTCGCTCCCGCTCCAGCGAGGCGCCCTCCACCTCACCGACTGGCAACGCCGGCAGGCCCGCGAGACTGAACAGCCCGAGGGGCCGCAGACCCGAGCGACCCGCGCGCAGCGCCTCCTGGTGGACCCGGGCTCCCGAGCCCAGCGCCGAGACGATGCCCACCCCGGTGATGGCCACCCCGCGCATGGCGTCAGCGTCTCGCGGACGCCACGAACGCGGCGAGCGTCGCGACCGACTCGAAGTGCTGCCGCGCCGAGCCGTCGTTCTCGAAGCGGACCTTGAACGTGTACTCAATGGCGGACAGCAGCTCGAGCGCGCTGAGCGAGTCGAGCCCCAACGTGCTCTCGGGCGAGAAGAGGTGCTCCTCGTCGCCGATCTGCTCGGGCTTCACGCCCTCGATGCGGAGCGTGGTGACGATGAGTTCCTTGAGCTGCTGTCGGAGTTGGGGCTGGGAGTCCTGCATCGGCTCTTTCTCTGGAAGGGGCGCGGCGACGGACGCGCGCGACTAGCTCAGTCCACCGTCGATGGAGAAGCACTGCCCGGTGATGTAGCTGGCGTCGTCCGCGCACAGCATGCGGACCATGCCCGCCACCTCCTCGGGAGTCCCCATCCGCTGCAACGGCGTGCGGCGCACCAGCTTCTCCACCTGCTCCGGGGAGAGGTGGGCCGTCATCTCGGTCTTCACGAGGCCCGGCGACACGGCATTGACGGTGATGCCCATGCGCGCCACTTCGCGCGCCAACGTCCGAGTCAGGCCCAGCACCCCGGCCTTGGCCGCGGCGTAGGCGGCCTGCCCCTCGTTGCCGAGCAGCGCGGCGGGGGACGCGAAGTTCACGATGCGCCCGAAGCGCCGCCGCGCCATGGGCTTCACGGCCTGCTGGCACATGAGGAAGGTCGACCGCAGGTTCGCGGACAGCACGGCGTCAAAGTCCGCCACGCTCAGGAACGCCAGCGGCGCGTCCCGCGACATGCCCGCCGCGTTGACCAGACAATCCGGCTCGCGCTCACCGTCCGCCAGCCGCGTGAAGAGGGCGGACACCTCGGCGGGCACGGACACATCCACCTTCTCGAACGAGACAGGCAGCGAGGCCTCGGCGAACCGCTGCGCGCACGCGTCGCGGCCCGCCTCGTCGCCTTTGTAGACACACGTGACGCGCCATCCCTCGCGCGCGAGCCGCAGCGCCACGGCGCGGCCAATCCCCTTGGTGCCACCAGTGACGAGCGCGTTACGAGAAGGGACCGGCATGAGTCTGCTGGGCGAGGCGAGGGTTGAGACGGAATCCTTACCACCCCGCTTCGAGGTTTGTCATGGCCCCCTGCTGGGCGACGGGGCGACCTGGAGTCGGGCCCAGGCACCCTCGGGGGAGGAGCCGACCACCGCCTGGGCCCCTCCCTGCTCGCGAGCCCGCGCCACGGCCCGAGCCACCTCCAACAAGGTGTCCGTCCCGGTCGACGCCGCTTCGCCAAAACCCAGGCCCCACGCCTCCACCCGAGGCCAGGGCGAACTTGCGTCCACGGCCTCCAGGAGGAACAGCGCCACCGCTTCGTGCCCCGTGCCCGGCCCGGCCCACCGCTCGCCCACGCGAGCCAGCTCGACACCACCGCACAGACACGCGCGAGCACTCCCCGAAGCAATGCGCGCGGCGGCCCGAGCCACCGCCGACAAGCCGCTCACGGCGCCCGCGGTCACGGTCGTCAGCGCACCGCGAAGTCCCAGCGCCAATGCGACCTCCGCGGGGGCCGCGGTGGGCAGGGTGTAGACGAACGTCGATGGCGAGCCAAACGCGACGCCGCGCTGACGGAGTCCCTCGACGAACTCCAGGTCCGCCGAGGCGCTCCCCGCCACAGTGCCCAGCGACAGCTCCACCTCGTCCCGGGGGATGAGCCGCAAGGCCGGAGGAGCCGCGCGCTCACGCTCGCTCAGGAGCTGATGCGCCAACCGAACGAGGGACACCGCATGGGCATGCGGACGCCGAGCACGCGGATGCACCTGCGCCAACACCGGCCCATCCGGCCACGCGGCCAGGGGCGCATCCGGCGCACCGGCCTCGGGCGTCGTGTCGATGAACACGCCCGCCGGAGTCCACACCGCGAAGGCGCTGACCGCCACGGGGACGCTCACAGCGACACCTCCGCACGGTGCTCCAGGCCCAGCCGTGCCCACGCCACGAAGCCTTCCCCCGCTCCAAGAACACTCACAGCGCCATTCCCCCAAGCCGCTCGACGCCTGCGTGCCGCCCATGCCGGGAGGCCCTCGACCCAAGCACCCGCGGCCCATTTCCCCGATGGCGTTCGCCAGCCCACGGAGCAGCCACGGCCATCCACCGCCAGACTCATGGCGCCACCGCGTCTCTGCGCAGCACCACCGCCGCGTTGATGCCTCCGAAGCCCGCGTTCGCGATGAGCGCCACCGAGCCGCCGCCCGCCCTCGCGCGGCCCTCGACCGCGGGCACGCGCGCCGCGGGGTCCACACGCGACAGATTCGCGATGGGTGGCAGCACGCCCCGCTGAAGCGTCAGCGCGCCCACCGCGACATCCAGAACGCCCGCCGCGCCAAGCGTGTGCCCGATGGAGCCCTTGATGCCGCAGACCGGCACCTCACGCCCGCCGAAGAGCACCGCGTGCGCCGCCGCCTCCATCCGATCGTTGTGCAGCGTCGCGGTGCCATGCGCGTGGTAGCGCCCCACGGACTCCACGCCCAACCCCGCCCGCGCGAGCGCACGCCGACACGCGACCACGAGCCCCGCTCCCGAAGGGTCCGGCGCTGTCTGGTCGAACCCGTCCGTGCTGCCACCAACGCCTTCGAGCACGGCGATGACCTCTCGCCCCGCCGCCCGCGCGCGCGCCACGGACTCCACCACCAGGACGCCCGCGCCCTCGCCCAGCGACAACCCCGAGCGCGCCGCATCGAACGGCGCCGCGGGACTGGCGGACAGCGCCTTCAGCGCGTGGAAGCCGCGATACACGAAGGCGTGGAGCGCCTCGGTGCCTCCCACGATGACCTCGTCACAGGTCCCCTCGTCGATGAGCGCCAGCGCTTCTCCCAGGGCCGCCGCGCTGGAGGCACACGCGGCGCTCACCGTCAGCACGGGGCCGCGCGCGCCAGTCACTCCCGCGAGCGTCCGCGCCGGCATGCCCAGAACATCCTCGGGCAACGGCGCGCCTTGCTCCCACGCCTGGGTCGCTCGCTCCAGCGCGCCCTTGGTCGTCCCCACCACCACGCCTCGCCGAGCGCTCGGCGTCAGGTCACGGTCCGCGAGCGCCTCGGCGGCGGCGGCCAGCGCGAGACGCGAGGCGCGATCCTCGGGCGCCACGGGCCCCAGGCTTCGCGCCACCGCGAGCAACTCCGCGTCGGGAGGAGCTTCGGCCGCGAGCGAGCTGCACAGCCCCTCGGCGGAGAAGCGGGTCAACGGCCGGATGGCACTGCGGCCTTCAAGCACCGCGGCCAGAAGCCGCGCGCGACCCAGGCCATGTCCAGTGACGGCGCCAATCGAGGTGATTGCAGCGGGCATGCGCGGGCGAGGTGTATCACCGCGCCGGCCTCAGATGCGCTCGTCGTTCGGCTGCAGGGCCTGGACGATGAGCGAACGCACCCGGCTCGCCACCGCCTTGGGCTCCCCCTCCACGGGGACCGGGGGAAGAATCTGCACCCGGATGTGGCCCTTGAAGCCAAAGAGGAAGCGCCCCTTCGCCACCACGCCGTCACTGCCAGCAATGGCGACGGGCAGCACCGGCACGCCCGCGCGCGCCGCCAACACGAACGGCCCCTGCCCGAAGCGCAGCACCTGGCCGTCACAGGAGCGCGTCCCCTCGGGGAAGACGAGGATGCTCACCCCGCGCCGCAGCCAGGCCTGGCACCGCGAGAGCACCCGCTCCGCGCCCCCCGCCTCGCCCCGTCCGGACGGCACGTGGCCAGCCAGGCGGAGCTGGAGCCCCACCGGAGGCAGCCAGAACACGGACGCCTTGGCGATCGTCTTCACCGGCGACACCACCGCCAGCATCAGCGGGATGTCCGCCACGGATTGATGGTTGGGGCAGATGACGAACGGGCCCGCGCCCGCCGCGCGCAGGTGCTCGAGGCCCCGCACCTCGATGCCAATGCCGGGCATGACCCACAGCACGCCCTTGCCCCAGAGCTGATTGAGCCGCTCCATCATCCGCCGCTGCGGATCCACCCACGGGTTGAAGGGCACGCTGAGCACCAGCCCCACCAGCGACAGCACCAGCCCCGAGAGCACCACCCACGACCAGAGCAGGAACGACAGCACCGCGCGCAGGAGCGGCTGCTCGGTGATGTGCGGGGCCGCGTCCGGGCCCGGGCGCGGCGGTGGGATGGAATCCTCGCGTGATATGTTGTCGGCCCTCATGCCTGTCCTCCTCCCGCTCCTCGCCGCCTGGATGCTCCAGGCTGCGCCCGCCACAGCCGCGGAGCCCGCCCCGCGCGAACTGACCGCGCTGCGTGACTCGCTGGCACGAACGCAGAAGCTCTCCGCCCGCTTCAAGCAGACACGCCACTGGGCGGCGCTGCAGGACGCGCTCGTAACCCAGGGCACCATCCAATACCAGAAGGGCGGACGGTTGGTGTGGCACACCGAGGCCCCCTCGGAGAGTGAGCTCATCCTCGAAGGCAGCACCGCCACCCTGCGCTACCCCGCCCTGGGGACCACCCAAGCCATCGACTTCTCGGCCGAGCCCGCCATGGGCCGCGTCTTCGAGAGCATCAAGGCCGTGGTGGAGGCGGACCTGGAGCGCCTGCGCCCCCTGTTCGAGCTGGCGCTCGAGCGCAAGGCCCCTCTGAGCCTCGCCCTCAAGCCGCGCGCCCCGGAGCTGGCCAGCGTCGTGGAGCGCATCCACCTGGAGTTCGACGCCGACTTCCGCCTCACCCGCGTCGTCCTCGAGGAGCCCGGCGGCGACCACACGGAGATCGCCTTCTCCGGCCACGTCATCCAACCGGTGGCCAGGCCGTGACGCTGCGACTCGCCACCTGGGCCCTCGTGCTCACCACCTGGGTCGGCTGCGCGCATCCCGCCGCCGTCGTCGTCCCCCCTCCCGAGAAGCTCCCGCCGCTCGAGTCCGTGGACGCGGCGAGCGCGGCGCTCACCGCCCTGCACGGCCATGAGCCCGCGACCTTCAAGATGGTCCATCAGGTGGTGGCGCGACACGACGGCAAGTCCTACGTGATGACGGGCTACCTGCTCGGTCGAGACGACGGCGCCTTCCGCGTGTCCGCCGCCGCGGACATGGGCCCGCGCCTCTTCGACGTGGCGTGGGTCGGCAACCAGTGGGAGGCGAAGGTGCACCTGCGCCAGCTCGCCGAGCGCCTCGACCCGCGCCACATGGGCCGGGCCGTGCAGCGCATCTACTTCACCACCGCGTCCGGTCCGCTGACGCTGGAGGACGGCCAGTGGGTGTCTCGCGCCAACCTCCAGGGCGACGATGACATCGACGCGGTGGAGGTCTCCCGCGATGGCCACACGCTGGCGCTCACCCACAAGCGCTTCTTCCTGCGCGGCGCCCCGGTGCTCGACATCGACTACACCCAGCTCGAAGCCGTGCAGGGCCACTGGCTGGCCCGACACGTGAAGCTGAAGGACCAGCGAGGCTTCGAGCTGGAGCTGAGCGTGTCCCAATACGAGCCCGGCTTCGCGGTGCCCGAGGAGCGGCTGCACGTTCAACCGTGAGCCGCTCCCACGAGTCACACCGAGCCTCGCCGCTCAGTTCTTCGCGGGCGGCGCGCACTTGCCGCAGAGCGCGTCGTTGAACTCCTTGCTGGCGAACAGCTCGGCGGCGGCCCGGTCCATCGACCAGCTGATGGTCTCCTGGTAGTTCTCCGGGCTGCCCGCGCGGCCGTAGTTGTTCGCGCTGCCGGTAATCTGGCCCGTCCAGCACGGCGCCGAGGCACCGGCCGGCACATAGGACACGTCCATCGTGGCGCGGCCCCGGTACACCGCGTTGCGGGACACCTGCTCCTCGATGTTGAACTGCGTGACGCGCAGCGCGAGGTTGCCCGAGCTGGCCGAGGACTTCGCCTGCCGCACGCGCTTGAACGCGCTCTCGAAGGCGCCGCGCACGTAGGCCGTCACGTCACCCTGGAGCTGGATGGGGTACTTCTGGTCGGGCTTCTCCTCCTGGAAGCGCTGGCCCACGGAGGACGTATCCGTGCGCGCATCCGCCACGGACACGACGAGCGACGGGGCACACTCGCGCAGGGCGGGAGGCACCTCGTCCGAGGGGCTGTAGTTGGCGGGGAAGGTGGTGGCGCCCTCGCGCGGACCCGCGCAGGCGGCAAGGGACAAGACGCTCAGGACAATCAAACGGCGGGACATCAGGACCTCCGCAGTCGAGTCAGGACGCGACCCGGAAGCGCGAGTGTCCCGTTCAGCTTGGCAGGCCGAGGAGCAACGACGTGTTCACCCCCCCGAATGCGAAGTTGTTCGAGAGCACCGTGCGCACCGGACGCGACTCCAGCTCTAGCACATGCCGCAGGCCCTGGCAGGCGGGATCCACTTCCTCCAGGTTGAGCGTGGGCGCGATGAAGCCCTCGCGCATCATCAGCACGCTGAAGATGGCCTCGATGGCGCCGCACGCCGCCAGGGTGTGCCCGGTGAAGCCCTTGGTGGACGACACGGGGATGGCCCCGCCCATCACGTCCAACGTGGCCTGCGCCTCCACCGAGTCCCCCAGCAACGTGCCCGTGGCGTGCGCGTTGACGTAGTCCACGTCGCTGGCGCGCAGCCCCGCGGACTCCAGGCACGTGGCCATGGTGCGCGCCATGCCCTCGCGCGCGGGCGCGGACATGTGCTCCGCGTCGCACAGCGTGGAGTAGCCCAGCACCTCCGCGTGGATGGTGGCGTTGCGCCGCAGCGCCGCCTCGCGCTCCTCCAGCACCAGCACCGCGCCGCCCTCACCGACGACGAGCCCGTCGCGCCGCCGCTCGAACGGCCGCGGGGTGCACGAGGGGCTTTCGTTGAACGCGCGCGAGGTGCCGCCGAGGATGTCGAAGGTGGCCGCGGTGCTCACGTGCAGCTCCTCGGCGCCGCCGCACAGCATCAGGTCCTGGTAGCCGTCGCGGATGGCCTCGAAGCCCTGGCCAATGGCCTGACTGCTGGAGGCGCACGCCGCGGACGGCGCGAACACCCGGCCCGTCACCTTGAACATGAGCGCGAGGTTGGCCGCGGCCGAGTGGCTCATGAGCTGGAGGAACGTGGTGGACTTGAGGCTGCGCACGCCCTCGCTGCGCAGCACGTTGAAGAACAGCTCGGTGGCCGCGGGGCTGCCCACGGTCTGCCCGATGGAGAGCCCCGCCCGTCCCGAGCGCAGCATCTCCCGGTCCACGCGCGCGTGCGCCAGCGCCTGCTCGGCGGCGCTCGCGGCCAGCATCGCCACGCGCCCCATGGAGCGGCGCGACTCGCGCGGGATGGCCTTCTCATCCAGTCCCTCCACGGTGGCGCCCACGCGCGTGTGCAGGTCCTTCCAATCCGCCCACGAGGGCATGGCGCGCACGCCGGACCGGCCGGCCCGCAGCGCCGCGAGCACCGCCTCCAGCCCATTGCCAATGGGGCTCAACAGGCCCATGCCGGTGATGACGACGCGGCGCCGAGTCATGCGCGAGCCACTTTCTGGAAGAGAGAGTCGAAGCCCAGCACGAACCCGCAGGTGACGAAGGCGCTGACGGTGGCTCCGACGACGCCCGGCAACAGCACGTTCTGTCCGGTGAGCAGCAGGTTGGGGATGCGCGTGCGGGCCTGGAGCGAGTACTTGCCCCACTGGTCCAACGCGTGACTGACGCCGTAGATGGAGCCGCGGGGCGCGGCCGTGTAGTCGCGGTGGGTGAGCGGCGTGGACACCTCCACGCGCTTGAGCTTCCCCGCCAGGTCCGGCAGCGCGCGCTCGACGGTGGCCTGGAGCGCCTGGCCCTGGGCGTCCTTGAACGCGGCGTACTCCTCGCCGCGCTTGCCGGTGCGGGAGTCCGCGAAGCGCTCCACTTCCTCGTACGCCAGGAGGCCCAGGGCGAGCACCACGCGCGGGCCCTTCTGCTCGGGCTCGCGGTCGCTGGGGAAGCTGACGAAGACGGCCTTCTGTCCGTCCTTCCCCTGGCCGAACACCGCGTCGCGGTAGACGGCGTCCACGTCGTCCGTGGGCATGCTGTAGATGTTGTGCAGCCGGGGCACGGAGCGGTCCTCCGTGGTGAAGAAGCCCCCGATGCACGAGATGCCCTCGCGCAGGCTCTCCACGCGGTGCACGTACGCGGGCCGCAGCACGCCCTCGGGCAACAGGCCCAGCGTCAGCTTGGGGTGCGCGTTGGAGATGAAGAAGCGGCCTCGCACGAGCTCGCCCTTCTCCAGCCGCGCCCCCGTCACCTTCGCGCCGTCCATCTCCAGCGCCTTCACGCCGGAGCGGATGCGCACCACGCCCCCGTGCGCGCGGATGGCCTCCACCAGCACCTTGGCCAGCGCGTCACCGCCGCCCCGGATGCCCGAGGCCCCCTGGAGCATGGAGTCGATGACGAGCGCGTGGACCTCCAGCGGCGTCACCTCGGGCGGCGTGCCGTACAACATGCTCTGACCGCACAGCACCGCGAGGAGCCGCCGGTTGGACGTGAGCCCGCGCAGGAACGCGCCGAGCGACACCTGGCTGTAGTCCCCCAGGTCCATCGTGGGCGCCTGGAACGAGTACGCCGGGCTGCTGCGGCAGATCTCCTGACAGACCTCGGCGTAGCGGTGGATGGCCGCGCGCTCGGACGGGAACGCGTCCACCAGCCGCTCCACCAGCCGGGGCCAGCCATTGGGAACGCGGAAGGAGTACTCGGGGAAGCGCAGCTCGTCGAAGCCGTCCGGGTCGAGCGGCTGATAGCTCATGCGCTCGTACACGCCCAGGTAGCGCAGGTAGCGCGCGAGCGTGCCATCCGGCCCCACGCCGCCCAGGTAGTGGAAGCCCGTCTCGAAGGGCACGCCCTTGCGGAAGAAGCGGTGCAGGCAGCCTCCGGGCCGGTAGTGCTGCTCCAGCACGCAGACCTTGAAGCCCTCCTTGGCCAACACCAGCGCCGAGCACAGGCCCGCCATTCCAGAGCCGACGATGACCACGTCGAAGGCGTCCGGCTCCAGGCCCCTCGCCGGAAGGAACCGCTCGGAGGAACTCACCATGTGCGGACTCCGCGCGCGCGCCTCACCGGAGCACGCCCCCAGGCTGACCCGCGTAGCCGCTCAGGCTCGCGTCCGCGATGCGCCGCGTGCCCACGCGCACCTTGCCGTGGCCCGTCAGCATGCCGAAGCGCTCCTCGCCCACCTCGACCTCGTAGGTGACCTCCTGGCCCGGCTCGACCACGGAGCGGAAGCGCGCCCGGTCAATGCCCACCAGGAACACGCGCGGCGCGGACCGCTGCGTGAGCGCGAAGTACGCCATCGTCTGCGCGAGCCCCTCCACCAGGAGGACGCCCGGCACCACGGGCTGCTCCGGGAAGTGGCCGGCGAAGTAGTGCTCTTCCGCGCGGAACAGGCGCACCGCGACGATGCGCCGCTCGGCCATCTCGATGACCCGGTCCACCAGGAGGAAGGGCTCCCGGTGGGGCAGCACGGACTGGACCGGGGGATACACCCCGGGGGAGGGAGGAGGAGCCTGCTCGGACACCGTGTCAGTCCACCGCCCGGAGGACCACCGACGCGTTGGTCCCTCCGAAGCCGAAAGAGTTCTTCAGGATGGTGCGCGGGCGCACCGCGAGCGTGGACACCGGCAGGTTCAGCACCGCCGAGGCCGCGTCCGGAGTCTCCAGGTGCGGGTTCCCCGCGATGAAGCCCTCGCGCATCATCAGCAGGCAGTACGCCACCTCGCTGGCGCCCGCCATCCAGCACTCGTGCCCGGTGAGGCCCTTGGTGGACGACACCGGCACGCGCGCCGCTCCGAAGACGCGGGCGATGGCGCCCGCCTCCACCGCGTCCCCCACGGGCGTGGACGTCGCGTGCGCGTGGATGTAGTCCACCTCGGCCGGGTGCACGTGCGCGCGCTGGAGCGCCTGCGTCATGGTCCGCGTGGCGCCCCCGCCGCTGGGGTTGGTGAGGTGCTCGCCGTCGCAACCGAACGCGTAGCTCACCACCTCGGCGTAGATGCGCGCTCCGCGCTCGCGCGCCGAGTCCAGCGACTCCACCACCAGCGCCGCGCCACCGCCCGAGGGCACCAGGCCATCGCGCTTCGAGTCGAACGGGCGTGAGGCGCGCGCGGGCTCCGAGTCATTCGCGGAGAGCGCGCCCAGCGCGTCGAACGCGGCCATGCCCTGCCAGGACGTCTCCTGCGCGCCGCCGCACAGCACCACCCGCTGCTGCTCGGTGGCGATCAGCATGGCGGCCTGTCCCAGCGCGTGCAGACCGCTGGCGCACGCGGCGGACAGCGACCAGCAGGCCCCCTGCAATCCCAGCAGCGTGGCCAGGTTCATGGTGACCGTGGAGTTCATCACCCGGATGATGTGCCCGCTGCCCAGCGCGCCGGTGCGGCCCGTGGCGGACAGCTCGGAGAACATCACCTCGGCGGCCTGGCAGGTGGAGTCGTTGCCGAAGATGGCGCCCACGTCCGGCGACGCGAGCGAGGCGCGCTCCAGGCCCGCGTCCTCGATGGCGTCCAGCGCCGCGGCGCAACCATACGCGGCGGCCTCGCCCATCGTCCGGCGCGCTTTTCGATCGAACCGGCGGGTGGGGTCGAACCCGCGCACCACGCCGGTGAGACTCGAGCGGAATCCGCGCGCCTTGCGCTCCGGGTCGATGCCAATGCCCGAGCGACCTTCCCGCAAGGACTGGGTGACCTCGGGCAGGCTCGTCCCGATGGCGGAAACAACCCCGAGTCCGGTGATGACCACACGCTTCATGAACGCAAAGCCCCCTCGCACTGCCCCGCGAGCTGCTACTCCATCCACATGCCGCCGTTGACGCTCAGCACCTGGCCCGTGACGTACGCGGCCTCGTCCGAGCACAGATAGCGCACGACGTGGGCCACCTCCGCGGGGCGCCCCACGCGGCCCACCGGGACGAGCGACAGCAGCTCCTTCACCGGCGCGCCTTCCAGCATCTCGGTGTCGATGAGGCCGGGCGACACGACGTTGACCGTGATGCCTCGGGGCGCCAGCTCCAGCGACAGCGAGCGCGCCGCCGCCACCATCGCGCCCTTGGTGGCCGCGTACGCCACCTGCCCGGGATTGCCGCGCTGGGCGGCCACCGACGACATCAGCACGATGCGACCACGACGCTGGCGCACCATGGACTTCACCACCGGCCGCGCCACCGCGAAGAACCCGCCCAGGTTGGTGCCAATGACCTCGTCCCAGCTCGCGTCATCCGTGAGGGCGAACAGGCCGTTGCGGGTGATGCCGGCGTTGAGCACCACCGCGTCCAGCGGGCCCTGCTCGTCCAGGAGCCGCCGCACGGCGTCCTGCGCCTGGGCGCGATCCGCGACATCGAAAGAGATCCGCAGCGGCTCCGGCCCACCCGCGCTCACGATGCGGCGGGCCACTTCCTGGGCGGCATCCTCGCGGCTGCGGTAGTGCAACCAGACCCGATATCCCGCGGCCCCGAGGGCCTCCGCCGTCGCGGCCCCAATGCCCCTGCTCGCTCCTGTGATGAGGGCCTGCTTCACTGGCGTGTCTCGGTCCGGGAGCGTCCACCTGTGGACGCAGTGCCCCACTTAACATACCGGCGGACCGGCACCAACGAGGGAGGCGGACGGCCGCCTGCTCCTGGGCCGGTACGACTTGCGACGTCGCCAGGATTGACCCTGCTCGCCCAAGACTGCTACCGAGGCGCTCCCCATGGCTGAACAGAACCTGGCCGAGAAGGCCATCCAGATTGTCAACCAGACCCTCGTCTCCGAGTTCGAGCTGGACCCCGCCGCCGTCGTCCCCGAGGCGCGGATGCGCGAGGACCTCCACCTCGACAGCCTGGACGCGGTGGACCTCATCGTCGCGCTGGAGAAGGCCCTCGGCGTGCAGATTCCCGAGACCGAGGCGCGCGAGATGCGCACGGTGGGCGACGTGCACCAGTACGTCCTGAAGATGGCGGCCGAGCGCGGGCAGTAGTCGCCCCGCTCACGCGCCTGTCAGCAGCTCCGCGAGCGCGCGGCCCAGTCCCTCGGGGTCCTCCTCGGAGAAGCCGTGGCCGGACTCCGCCACGGTCACCACGCGGATCCCCGCTTCCGCCACCAGGCGCGCCGTCTCGCGCGTCGCCGCGTCCGACCGGCCGCCCAGCACGTAGCCCTTGCGCGCGACCCCGAGCGCGGCGAAGCGCGGCAGCAGCCCCCGCCCCACGCGCACCAGCGAGGATGCGCTCTGGTGGAACGTCACCGGGTCGCTCTGCCGCAAGCTCGCGCGATACGCCTCGGAGGACGACCCCGAGCACCACGCCTCCCAGCCCGCGACGAAGTCCTCCCGCCGCATCGCCGCGGCCATCGCGCTGCCCGTCGCGTCCTCGGCCCGGAGGTTCGGCTCGGCCAGGAACAAGGCGTGCGGTGGATGACCGAGCGCGACCAGTTCCTCCGCGACCCGCAGGGCCAGCGTGCCGCCCATGCTGTGCCCCACCAGCGCCACGGGCAGCGGCTCGCGCACCAGCGCTCCCGCGAGCAGGCGCCCAAGCACGTCCAGGTCCGACTCGAAGTCAGGAGGCCGCGCGGTGAGGCCAAAGCCCGGCAGGTCCACCCAGAGGCTCGCGCGGCCCGCCAACGCGGGGGCCTTGGCCACGGGCGGCCAGTCCAGACTGCCGGCGCAACCCAGGCCGTGCAGGTACACCCACACCGGGCCCTGGCCCTCGCGGCGGGCCGCCTCCAGGGTGGGGCCGCGGGGCAGCTCGATGCGCTCGCGCCTGAACAAGGAAGGGCTCAGCCCAGGTTGTGGAAGACGCGCTGCACGTCGTCGTCCTGCTCCAACGCGTCCACCATCTCCAGCACTTCGTGCGCCTTGTCCTCGGGCAGCTCCACGAGGTTCATCGGCACGTACTCGGACTCTGCCGACAGGGGCGTCAGCCCGCGCGCCTCGATGGCCGCCTGGAGCTGACCGAAGTCGTTGAAGGCACCGCGGATGACGATCTGCTTCTCGCCCTTCTCGTTCACGCTCTCGCCCATCTCCTGGAGGCCGTGGTCGATGAGGTCCAGCTCCAGCGCCTCCAGGTCCAGGCCCTCCGGGGCCAGGCGGAAGACGCCCATGCGCTGGAAGAGGAAGCCCACGCTGCCCGTGGTGCCCAGGTTGCCGCCGCCGTCCTTGAAGTGCATGCGCACGTTGGCCACGGTGCGCACCACGTTGTCCGTCGCCGTCTCCACCAGCACCGCGATGCCGTGAGGGCCGTAGCCTTCGTAGAGGACGACCTCGTACGCGTGCTCGTCCTGGCCGGTGGCGCGCTTGATGGCCGCCTCCACCTTGTCCTTGGGCATGTTGCCCGCGCGCGCGTTCTGCAGCGCGCGCCGGAGCGCCGGATTGGTGTCCGGGTTGGCGCTGCCCGACTTCACCGCGATGGCGATGTCCTTGCTGATCCGGGCGAACAGCTTCGCCATCCGGTTCCAGCGGGCGAACATCGTCGTCTTCCGGGTCTCGAAGATTCTTCCCATGGCTCGGACCCCACGGCTACACCAGCCCGCCCCCTCAAGTCCACGCTCCCCCTCCGTCCCGCCCCCCTCCCAGCCGGCCCTCGGGCGGGCGCCTCACTGCGCCGGGACGGTGGCCAGCGGAGGCAGCTCCAGGGTGAACTCCGTGCCGCGGCCCTCCTCGCTCCGCACGGAGATGCGGGCCTCCAGCCGCTGCGCCGCGTTGGCCACGATGCTCAACCCCAGCCCCGTGCCCTGGACCTTGGTGGTGAACAGCGGGTCAAAGATGCGGGGGAGCACCTCGGCGGGGATGCCGGGGCCGTTGTCCACCACGCGGATGTGCCAGGGCTGAAGGCCCCCGCCCGCCGCGAGCACCGTCACGTCACCCAGCCGGTGGAGCGGGAAGGCCTCGATGGCGTTCTGCACCAGGTTGATGAGCACCTGCCGCAGATACTCCCGGTCCACCAGCGGCGCGGGCAAGGACTCCGGCACCGCGTTGTGGATGCGGATGCCCTCGCGCGGAGAGATGACGTCCAGCACCTCGTCCACCAGCAGGCGCAGCTGGCAGGGCTGGAGCTGAAGCGGTCGCTCGCGCGCGCAGTCGAGCAGCTCCGAGGTGAGCCGAGCGCAGACCGCCAGCTCCCGGTCGATGATGTCCAGGAACCGCCGCACGCGGGTGTCATCCAGGCTCCCCGGCGCCTGGGTCAGCCGTCGGGTGACGTAGGCGTGCGCGGTGCGCGCGGCGGCCAGCGGGTTGCGCAGCTCGTGGCTCACGCTGGCGGTGTGCTGCCCCAGCGTGGCCAGCTTCTCGATGCGGGCCACGCGCTCCCGCACGTGCCGCAGCTCGCCTCGGGCCTGCTCCAGCGCCACCTCGCGGGCGCGCTGCTCCTGCGCGTGGATGTGCTCCAGGTCCGCCCGGTCCACCGCCCGCTGGCGCATCTCGCGCACCATGGCGCGGCACACGCACGTGAGCCCCACCACCGTGAAGCCCACCCAGAAGCCGTGCTCGAGGACGCCGCCCTGCGCGCCTGCGGCCTGCCCTCCCCAGACCTCCAGCAGCCCCTGCTCCAACAACACCCCACTCCCCGCCCCCAGGAGGACGCCCACATCCCGGTAGAGGACCAGGAAGGCCAGCGAGCCGAAGAGGTGGAAGTGCGTCTCGATGCGCCCCCCCGTCAGGTGGATGAGCAGCGCGGACCACGACACCTGCGACAGCGCCACGACATGTCGGGTCAGCGGCGTGCCCGGCCGCACCAGCGACAGCCCCATGGGCAGCGCGCTCAACACCAGCCCCAGCGCGAGCACGACGCCCGGATGCACCGGGCGCGCCCGTCCCACCCAGGCGGGTGTCGAAAACAGCCAGGCCACGCCAATCCCAGACACCCACTGGCTCAACAGCAGCCACGCGAACACCCGGTCTGTCCTGCGCCGGACGTCCACCAGGTGCTCTGTCAGCAATTGCGCCGCGCGCGCCTCACGCCCCGCCCCGCTCCAGGGCGCGCTCCGCTCCGGCAGGGGTGTCTCGGTTGCGTCACACCCGCCAACGGGCACGGCGCTCGGGTAGCCCGCCCTCAGCGCCCCACCCACACCGAGCGCGGCCCGCGCCTCACGCGAGCCGGGCCCACCCTCCAGCACGGGCGCATCCATGTTTCTTTCTGGGCTGTCCATTGGCGTGGGCGCCTCGACGCGGGCGCACTTCCCCCGGGACGGAGCCCCTGTTGTAACGCGACAGCAATTGCGGTCAAGTCTAACTTGTCGCGGTTTGCCGCGAGTCTTCCATCCAACGACAGACACGCCCCGAGGGCTCGAATCCGGAACGGAACGCGACTGCGTAACGTCTTGCCGGGAAGGGCGTCAGCCCACGAAGAAGGAGCCAGGGGAGTGAGCGCGACAGCCGAATACAGGATGCTGGACCTGCGCGGGGGCCGCCACCTGCCTCCGCTGCGCTGGGAGAAGGACGAGGCCTTCTGCTTCACGGGCAAGGGGCTGTTCCTCAACTCCCCCATCCTCCTGGGCTTCGCCGAGCCCGCGCCGCGCGCGGCCGCGTTGCTGGACGGCTACGGGCTGCCAGAGCCAGTGGTGTCCCCGCAGGTGAAGAACGCGCTGGAGCCGCTGGAGTTGTTCGCCACGCAGTTCGTCCCGGCGGACGTGCAGGTGGCGTCCGGACTGGTGCGCTATTGGCTCCTGCATGTCTGGAATCGGTTGGAGTGGAAGAGCGCGACGTCCACGGGCCCGGACGCGCCGCCGCTGGAAAAGCGTCTGCTGTTCCGGCTGAAGGACGCCCCGTCCGTGTATCTCTTTCATGTCTCGCTGGTTGAACGGCTGACGCCCCTGCGCCTCGCGGGGCTGCTCTTCCGTCGTTGCGGGCCCACCCGACCGGACTCGGGTGGAAGGGTCGCGGACCACCAGGCCGACATGTAGGGCCGCACCGGCGCACGGAGGGGAGGCGCGCACGCCCGGGCACCCGGTGGAGCCGCGAGTGTTTGATGTCTGTCCAAACCGACTCCCCGAGAGGCGGCGAAGATGCATTTGATGATTGAGGAGATGAATCGCTGGCAGGATCAGGAGCTGCGACTGCGGCTGGATGCGGCCAAATCGGACGACACCACGCGAGGCATCTACTTCATCGGCGTTCTGGACATGGTGAAGGGGCTCGGGGGCGAAGCCGAGACCCAGTTGTGTCGTGGGGCGTGTGGGGAGCTCCGCTTCAGTCGGTTCGGGAAGTATCCCGTCACCCGCTTCCTCCAACTCACCCACTCGGCGGCGTATGTGTTGGCGCCGCCCTGTGGGGGGTATGAGGAAGCCATGCGGCGCATGGGTGCGCAGGCGGTGCTCGATTGTCTGACAGCGACGTCCGGCTTCAACTTCCTCATGGCCTACAACGTCCTGGGCGCGGCCTCGGGCAGCCCGCGGCGGCTGGTGGACGGGCTCCCCGGGGCCTACCTGCGCTCGGTGAGCTATGGCGAGCGGCACGTCCTCTGGACCACCGCGCGCAGCGCGAGGCTGTTCATGCGGCGTGACTTCATGCCGGTGCGCTACCACGAGGGCGTGCTCCAGACGGCGTTGGAGTGCGTGGGCGCCCGAGGCGTGGAGGTGCGGGGACACCGCACCAGCCTGCTGGATTGTGAATACACCTTGAGCTGGGCTCCAGGGCGAGGCGAGCGCGGCGCCAGTCCGCACCGGGGGGCCTCATGACCGCGGCGGCCAGGGTCGAGCCTTGGCAGGCGGACGAGGGAGACCTGGAGGCGCGCAAGTCCTCCTCGGGCCCGGGAGACACCGCGCGGGGCATGTTCTTCCTCGGCGTGCTGGGCGTGGTGCGCGCCCAGGCGGGCGCGGAGGCCGAGCGGCAGTGCCGACGGGTCTGCGCCGAGACGCGCTACGTGCCGTTCTTCATGTACCCCATCCGGGGGTTCCTGGAGCTGGCCTTCGTGGCGGCCCGCCTGCTGTCTTCACCCGACGAAGGCATCGACGGGGCCATGCACCGACTGGGCGCGCAGGCCACCGCGGACTTCCTCGACTCCGCGGTGGGGCGCAGCTTCCTGATGATTGTCGGAGGAGATCCGCGCCACCTCCTCACGTGCCTCCAGGCCGGCTACCGCACCGTGGTCAGCTACGGCGAGCGGCGCGTCGTCTGGTCCGGCCTGCGCCGCGGCAACCTCGTCATGCAGCGCGACTTCATGCCGGCCAGCTATCACGTGGGCGTGCTCACGGCCGTGCTCCAGCACGTGGGCGCGCGCAACGTGCAGGTGAAGGGACGGCAGACGGGGCTGCTCGACAGCGCCTACGAGCTGACGTGGAGCTGATGCCTGCTCAGTGGCAGCTGGCGCGGCGCAGCGAGACTCCCGCCTCGGTGCGGTACTGGTAGAGCACGCCGCCCTCGTCCAGCACGACGAAGTCGCGGAAGGTCTCCTCGGGCATCGTGGTGAGCGGCAGGTCCGTCTGGCCCAGCACCTTGCCGTCCAGCGGATCCAAGCAGAACAGCCGCACGCCGGGCGAGCCCTCCGCGCTGCCCGTCGCCTTGGGCAGCTCACCCGCCACCGCCAGGTACACCGTGCCGGACGCATCCGAGTCCAACAGCAACACGCTCATCACCGGGAACTGCAGCCGATACTCGCGCGTGTAGCGCCGCGTGCCGCTCTGGCGGTCCACGGCGTTGACGAAGACGCGACCGCTGCGCGCATCGAGGATGCGCGCCAACAGGTACGAGCGCCCATCCCGGCTCGGCCGCCCCGGAATCTCGGGCCGCGTGGGGTCCGCCTTGCCCGTCACGTCCCCGATGCGCACGAGCGCACCGTGCTCCTTCTCCACGTAGACCGAGTCTCCGTCCACGAACGTGCCGGTGATGCCGCCCGTGTCGCGGATGCCCGCGCCCTCCAGCGGCAGCTCGCCCTTCAGCGCCCCCGTCTCCGGGTCCAACAGCGCCACCGTCTTGTCGCGCAGCCGGTCCAACACCAACAGCGTTCCATCCCTGGCCACCGTGACGTCCTGGGGCGTCTGCTGCGTCAACCGCGTGGAGCCCACCACGCCCCCATCCGCGCCCAACCGCACCAACCGGCCGTTGAGCTGATCCAACACCACCACGTCCCCACGGGACGCGGGCGCCAACGACATGGGCGCCTCGGGGTTGCCCTCGCGGGGCCGACTGCGCCCGAGCTGTCCGGGCCCGCTGCCCCAGCCCAGCTCGGCCACCACGCCGTCGCGGCGCGCGGCGGCAGGCGCGGGAGCCTGCGCCGCACCCGCGCCGGGGACCGCGACCGCGCCACCCAC